>NZ_VWMY01000117.1:0-19419 GCF_008905045.1 Streptomyces albicerus | reverse complement strand
CCGTGTAAGACGACCTCCGGAGAGAACGCTCAACCGGCCCGCGACCGCTTCGGCGGTCGCGGGCCGGTGGCGTTGCCCATCAGGTCTGACCAGCTCTCACCGGGACTCGACGGGTTCGCAGGACTTGTGCGCACCCGACGGTGACCTGCTTCGGGCTCCCCGACGGTCCGTCTGAGCGGCCTTGGTGAAATCCCGTGTGATACCGCGCCCCGTAAGGGGCGCGGGGCTGTATCGATGTGCGGCTCCGCCGCGTGGGCGCGACCAGCCCCCACCGGCCCGCAGGTTCATCACCGTGCCTCCAGCGGAGCGCTAGGGCTTCGGGCAGCTCTGTCCGTAGGGCACGTCCTGGACATGGCGGTGCCACTCGCTCGCCGACAGCCCGGTTGCCACGCGGCGGCAGACGGCACGCGCCGCCCGGTCCGGGGCGACGTCGTACGTCTGCAATGGCGCGTGGTCACCCGCGGCGTAGAGCGTTTCGCCGTCGGGGCCGAACGACAGGGCGTGGACGGTGTCGCCCGGCGTGGTGAGCGGGGATCCGATGCGTCGACGGGAGGAGACGTCCCAGAGCTGCAGGGTGCCTTCGTCACCGGCGACGGCCAGTGTGCGGCCGTCCCGGGAGAAGGCCAGTGCCGACACGTACTGGTAGGTGGTCGTGTCCGGATCGGCGAGGACACCGAGTCGTCGGCTCAGCCGGCCGTCCCAGAGGACGACCCGGCCGGAGCCGTCGCCGACAGCCAGATGATCCCCGTCGGGGCTGAACGCCAGAGCGGTGGCTTTGCCAGGGCTTCTGACAGACGGCAGCCGGGTGGCCGAGGGCATCCGGTATGCCTGCCCGCGTGCGGTGACGAGCAGGTCGCCGTCGGGATGCGAGGCCACCTGTCCGACGGCGCCGGGGAGTGTGGTGGCCGTGGTCCGGCGACGGAGGTCCCAGACGCGGATGGCCTCGGGGGTGGACCCGGGCAACGAGGAGAGCAGGAGCGACCGGTCGTCGGCGGTGAAGGCGATGTCGGCCACTTCCTCGTTGCCGAGTTCCCCGGTGTCCATGGTCGCGGTGACGCGCTGCCGCGGAATGTCGTAGAGCGCCACCTGATTCGCCATGGGCCGTGACGTGGGGTCAGCCGCACCGTAGGCGAGCACTTTGCTGGTGGAATCGAAGGCGATGAGGGCGGTGCAGTCGACCGGCAGCGGATCTCCCGGGGGCAACCGGCACGGCACACGCGGTGGTTCGGCCACGAGCCGTCCTGTGTGCCCGTCGACGAGGCGGAACCGAACGTGCTTCCCGTCCGGGTCCCGGCGGGCGACCGCGAGAGTGGTGCCGTCCGGGCTGAACTCGACGGCCAGGGCTTGGTCCGTGTCCCACCGGGCGTGCACGGCGCTGTCCACGGTCAGAGTGTGCACCGCGGGCCCCCAGGAGCCTTCCGGACCGCCGAGGTATCTGATGACGCCGGCCTCGGTGTCGACTCGTATCTCCTTGACCGTCTCACCTGCCAACTGGTGCCGTACGACCGGGAAGTCCGGTGTGTCCAGCCTCCACATCAGGATCTCCTCGCCGTCCGACGCCACCATGAACGCACCGTCGGCGCTGAGTTCCGCGATCTTCAGACCGGCGTACATGATCGCCGGCAGCTCCTTGCCCGAAGCGACTTCCCACGCCCGGAATCCGGTGCTGTCGACCAGCCCCAGAAACCGGCCGTCGGGCGTGAACTGGATCTGTTCCTGGGCGCACTGCCGAGTGGTGACCTTCGGCAGCCAGGGCGCGGGCACTCTGCGGTCCTCGGCGACATCCCACACCTGCAACTGCTCGCCCGGGACGCACAGGGCGAGCAGGCGGTCGTCCGCACTGACCGTGGCGTCCGGCAGTGCCGTGGCGTCCGTGTAAATGTCCCGGCCGTCCTTCCGGTGCCGGTACACCAGGGCCATGAGCCTTGCCCACTCGAGTGTCGCGGCGGACGGCTGGGAACTCTGCGCGTCTGTGTCGTGTTCGAGTTGCAGGAGTTTCCGCCGGGAGCGTGTGTCCCAGAGCTGCACCCGGAACTTGGAGCCCGCCGCGTGGTACGTGAGGAGGCTGTGACCACTCGCCCCCATCTCTACCCCGCCGTCGGCGAGTGCCAGCGGTGCTCCGTCCCGGCGTCCCGTGGCGAGGTTGCGCAGCGCGGCCCTTCCGCCGTCGAACTCGGGGATCCATGACGCGTTCGCGCGGATGAATCCCGTATCTTTCGCCGCCTTGCCGAGTCCGGGCCAACTGGCCGTGCGCCGTCGCGTCCCTATGTCCCAGCGGGTCACCTGATCCGTGCCGACGCTGATCAGCGTGCGCCCGTCGGTGCTGAGATGCCGCATGGTCTCATCGGTGCCGTCGGGGTCGGTGAACACGTCCTGGTTGCGCTGCGCCGCGGCGCCGAGCAGGGCGGAGCGGGTCTCCGGAAGGTCGGCGATGTGCCATGCGGCGAGGCTGAGCCGCATCGCCGTGGCCGGGTCGGACAGGCGCAGACTTTCGGCGACCCCGACCAGGCGACGGGCCTCCGCCTCGATGCGCCGCCGCTCGCCGGACCGGTTCTGCTGCCAGGCGACGAGTGCCGCGACGAGGCTGAGCACCACAAGGACGGACAACGTGACCGTACGAGTCCTGCGACCTCGCCGTTCACCCCGGCGGGCGGCCAGGCCGGCGTCGAGGAACCGGCGTTCCAGCGGAGTGAGATCGTCCGAGGCGCCGAACTGCTCCTCGGCGGTGGACAGCCGCACGCCCCGGTACAGCGAGCCCGGGTCCCGTCCGAGGTCCTGCCAGGTCTGTGCCGCCTCGGTGAGACGGTGCTGGGACCTGAGCCGCTCGCGGTCCTCGTCGATCCAGGTACGCAGCCGGGGCCATGCGGTGAGAACGGCTTCGTGGGCGAGGTCCACGGTGTCCTCGTCGAGCGTGATGAGGCGGGCGCGGGCGAGTCGCTCGAGCACGAGATCCGTGTCGGCGCCGTTGCCGCCGCCGATCGCGGTGAGTTCGGTGCGCCGGTTCGCACGGCGCGTGTCCCCGGTGCCCTGCCCCGGGCTCACCAGGCGCAGCAGGAGACGACGGGCGGTGTCGGCCTGCTGCTGCGTGAGACTTCCGTAAAGATCCTCGGCGGTGCGGGCGATCGCTCCGTGGATACCTCCCGCGGCGTCGTACGCCGCTTCGCTGAGCGCTCTGCCGCGGCGCCTGCGCCAGGTCTCCAGCAAGGCGTGGGACATCAGGGGCAGGCCACCGGGTTCGTCCTGGACGTCGGCGATGATCCGTGAGGTCAGTGTCCGTTCGACGATCAGACCCCCGAGGGCGGCCGGCTTGACGATCGTCTCGCGCAGTTCGTCCGTACTCATGGGAGCCACCAGGAGCGTGGCCTCCTGGGCGGCCTCGGCGAGCCGGCGGTACCGGGCGCAGTGGCCGTAGAAGTCGGCGCGCACCGCGATGACGACGCGGATGCCGTGATCGGGGCTGACGGCGGTGAACAGCAGGTCGAGGAAGCTCTTCCGCTCGGCCGGATCGGCACAGAGGGTGAAGACCTCTTCGAACTGGTCCACCACGATGACGGTCCCGGAACGGGTGCTCCGCGGGTCCAGGATGTCGGCGTGGGTACGCGCCGGGTGTGGTCCCGGGGTGAGAATGCGGATCGTGGCGGGCGGGGCATGCCGTGGGTCGGGCTGTTGCAGGCGGGGGATGAGACCGGCCCTCAGCAGGGAGGACTTGCCGCTGCCGGACGGGCCTGTCAGCACGACGAAGTCGTTGCCCCGGACCAGGTCGACAAGCTGGCCGACGAGTTGGTCCCGGCCGAAGAAGCGATCACTGTCGCTCGCCTCGAACCGGGCAAGACCGGGATAGGGAGCCTCCGTGTCGTCGTCGGCGGCGCGGGTCTCCTCGGCCGTGTCCCGCGCGGCCTGGTGCCACCGTCGCTCCCAGTCGTCGCGGTCCCCGCCGCACGCCTCGACATAGGCGAGGGTCACCGGCAGGGAGGCCAGCCTCTCACCGGCCGCCGCCTGCGCGAGCGTCGCCGAGGAGTAGTGCGCCCGCCGCGCCATCGCCCGATAGGTGATCCCGCCCGCCTCTTGACGCAACTTCCGCAGCTCATAGGCGAATTGCGCGACAGGACCCTCGGTCGGGTCCAGCGGTCGCTCACGACGTCCCATCAACCCCCCCGTCGGCGTGGGCACCTACAGCCTCGCACGCTACGAACCCCGGCAGCGGCCGGAAACGGGGCGCGGTGCGAACGCGCCGCTCGTGCCGCGAGATTGTCTGAAGTGGCGACAGGGGGCTGTCAGACAATCACCCGGTCGCGAAAACTGAGGTCATGGCGGGCCCGGTGTGATCCACGTGGCCGTAGGGGGAGCGTTCACGATGCGGGCCCGCCGACGCCGGACTGGAGACAGCGCCGGGCGAGTGGGGTCTCGGGAGGACAGGCCGCGGGGGTGTCGGCCTCCCGGGCCCCACAATCTCCTCGCACGACTGGGCGGGACCCGGCGCCTGCGACCGGAGGTCATTCATCGGCGGCGGCCGCGCCGGGTCCCGGTCCGGCCGGGGCTCAGGAATGGGTCGTGTCGCGCACCCGGGCCTGCCCGTACGGCACCAGACGGACCGGGCCCATCAGCCCGTACGCCTGACGCGCCGAACCGCCGTACACCCCGGGGTCGCTGACCCGCAGCCGGTTGCCGAGCGGGGTGGCCACCTCGATCTCGATGACGTTCCGCCCGCGCCTGAGCAGACCGGCCAGGTCCACCACCGGACGGATCTGATCGACCGGGTCGAGGCGGTGGCCGTTGACGGTGACCCGGCAGGTGTCGGTGACGGTGCCCAGTTCCAGTCGGGCGCCGTGGCCGCCGGTCCAGGCGTCGCCGAGGGTGACCGTGGTGCGGTAGCGGCCGATGCCCGAGACGTCGGCGAGTTCGGGGATCTGCGACCAGGGCAGCAGGGCGTCCAGTGTCAGCTCGTGCTCGACGACGGTGGTCCGGGTGGCCGTGGCGCCGGGCCGCCAGTCCTGGACGTCCAGGCGCCAGGAGGTCAGCTCCGTCGGCTGGGGGACGTCCTTGAAGGCCGTACGCACCGTGCGCCCCTGGGAGAGCACGGTCCGGTACGTGCCCGCGGTCGTGGCCCGGACGGTGATTCCGGCCTCGGTGAAGCGGACCTCGTCCGCCTCGCTGCTGACCGCATGGGGGCGACCGCCGTGGCGGTCGCCGAAGAGACCGGGCCGGCCGATCGCCACGATGAGGGTCTCCGCAGGTTGAAGGGTGACCCGCACGGTGACCGTGTCGCCCTCCTCGGTGTACCGGGCGATGCGTTCGGCCTTGCCGGTCCACGGGTCCAGCAGGTACGGCACACCCTTGGCGGTGGTGCGGTGGAGGGTGACCTCGTGGTCGATGGCGGCCACGGGCGGCTTGACGGTCTCGGCGTGCTTGCCGTTGCACAGGTAGTAGTAGTCGACGCCGTCGGCCACGCGGTGGGCGTTGAGGAGTGTCGAGGGGGTCGCGTAACCGACGTCGGGCCGCACCCCGAGTTCGGCGAGCGCGGTCGGCACCGCGGTCTTGTCGGCGACGCGACGGACCAGCGGCTGGGTGAGCAACTCGGCCACCACGGAACGCAGTTCGCTGGTCTCGTCGCCGTCCGGGATGCCGGGCGGGACGACGGCGTCCCAGGCGCCGAGCAGCACGATCGGCAGTCCGGCGCGGGTGAGCCGGAGCAGGGCGCGGGCGTCGGACAGGGCGAGGGTCACGGCAGACCCGTAGAAGAAGTCGCCCTCGACGAAGAGGGCCTTGTAGGCCGGGCCCTCGGGCGCGAGGCGTCCCCGGCGCACGGTGGCGGCGGGCAGGTCCAGCAGCGGGCCGCTGAGGAACTGGTGCGTCCAGCCCAGCGTGATGCCCGTGGCGGTGAACCAGGAGGCGCCGATGCCGGTGGCGGTGTAGCCGGTCTGCCGGAACACCGCCACGTCGGCTCTCGCCCGGCCGGTCTGCAACACCTGGTGGACACGGCCGAGATAGCCGGAGACATCCGTGACGTGCTGCCAGGTCGGGTGCCGGGGACCCCAGGACTCGCCGTAGCCCACCGCGCCCTTGTACGGGGTGAAGGCGGCGTATCCCGGCCATTTGACGCCCGGCAGCTCGGCGTAGGAGAAGCCGTGGACGACGGTCTGGTTGACGCCGGCGGCGTAGGCGCCGCCCATGGTGCGCAGGAACCTCTGCCAGGTGGTGCTGTAGGCGCTGCCTGAGTAGGCGCCGGCCTCGCAGGAGAGCACGGTGTGGCCGGCCATGTCGCGGCCGCCGGCCAGGCAGCGGTAGTCGTCGAGGTTCTTGAAGCCCAGGGACTCGCCCTCGGCGATGTCCAGGATCGCGGCCGAGGCGATGGCGTCGGTCTGCAACCCGTAGGGCTGGGAGCGCAGTTGGAGGCCGAGCGAGTGGGCCCAGGTGCGCAGCGCCGTGACGTGGTGCTTGTTGAAGAGGGTGGAGACGGTCTCCCAGAAGTCGTGCCGGATCTGGCGGGTGGCGGCGGCTTCGAAGGCGAAGACCTGGTTGCTGTTGTCGAGGATCACGGCGGGCAGCAGCGGGAGCAGGGAGCGGCCGGCGTGTGCGCGGAACGCGTCGGGCAGGGCCGGCGTCCACTGGAGTCCGTCGGTCTCCAGCTCGATGGAGTCCTCGAAGAGCGCACCGCCGGAGACCTTCAACAGGCGGCGGATGGCGGGCGTGAGGAGGTGGGCTTCCCAGTAGTCGGTGACCGCGCGGGTGCCGACCGCGCTGAAGTGGTCGACGACGTAGGCGGGCGGGTCGGTGTGCGGGCCGGCTTCCGGCAGCTGGCCGGAGCCGCGTACCCAGTACGCGATCAGGACCCACGTGCCGTCGTCGGGTGCGGTCCAGCTGAGGGCGCCGTCGGTGACGGTGGGGGTGAGGTCACGGACCGAGTCCTGGTCGAGGCCGGTCTCCTTGCGGGTGGAGTGCGCGGTGTTCACCCGGGCGGCCTGCACCAGGAGCAGCCGTTGCTCGGTCACGCCGGACGCCGCCTCGTGGACAGGCCGCGGCACGGCGCCGGTGTACGAGGCTCCCGGGGCCAATGTGACCGCCCCGTGGGCGAGTTCCTTGACTGCGGCCTCGCTGTCGGGGGTGATGCCGGGCACCGCCGCGGGCCACGCGGGACCGATGGTGAGGTCGACGGTGATGCCGCGCCGGGCGGCCTGGCTCAGCGCGGCCTCGACCCCGGTGACCCAGGCGGCGCTGCCCCAGCCGTGACGCGCGGTGTCCAGTACCGAGGTGTCGGTGACGCTGTGGTGGACGGCGGCTATCTCGGCGCCGCCGAAGCCCGCGTCGGCGATCTGGTCGATCTCCCGTCTGATCTCGTCGGGCCGCACCAGACCGTCGGGCCACCACCAGCGGAACTTCGGCCGCACCGCGCGGCCGGGCTCGGCGAAGGCGAAGGTGGAGCCGGCGGCGGAAGCTGAGTCGGCGGCGGTGGTGGCCGACGCGCTGCCGGGCGCGGCCCAGTTGAGGGCACCCGCGGCGGCCGTCGTCGCCGCGGCGGAGAGAAGAGTACGGCGCGGGATGCCGGTCCGGTGAACTGCGGTGAGGTCGTCCATGGTTCCTGTTCACTCCTGGAGGGCAGCACGAAGAAGACCCCCTGAGGGGCCTGGGACTTGAATCGTTTTAATCGCTGCGAAACTAAGTCTCACGATCAAGAGACGTCAAGAAGCGTGCACGACACAAACTTCGCGTGCTCCGACCGGCAGTGGGCCTACCGGCGGATCTCCTGCACGTCGGACGCGGTCACGTACACCCGGCGGGGCTTGTTCCAGGCCCCGCCCGCCGTCGCCGCCCCTCTCGACGCACGGCTCACCTGAACACGTTGTCCGCGTCGTCCCAGTTGTATGGATCAACGGGAGTGAGCTGCCGGGAGGTCCGCGAGGACATCTGGTACATCGCCTCGATCTCGGTCGCGTACCGCTGCGCGATCGCGTCCCTGCGCAGTTTCATCGACGGGGTGAGCATCCCGTTGGCCAGGTCGAACGGTTCGGAGAGTACGCGGTACACGCGAATGGACTCGGACCGCGACACGGTGCTGTTGGCCGCGGCGACGGCGCGCTTGACCTCTTCCCGCAGCGCGTTCTCCTCGCGCACTTCCCGGTCGTGTGCCTCGCCCGGGATGGCGAGGACCGAGCGCCAGTGCGCCAGGAATTCCGGATCGAGGGTGATCAGCGCCCCCACGCAGGGCCGGTTGTCACCCACGACCACCGCTTGATGGATGAGCGGATGGACCCGAAGGCGCTCTTCGAGGGCCGCGGGAGCCACACTCTTGCCGCCGCTCGTGATGACGATCTCCTTCTTGCGGCCGGTGATGCTCAGATATCCCTCCGCGTCCAGCCGGCCGATGTCACCGGTGGCCAGCCAGCCGTTCTGCAGCGCCGCCCGGGTGCCCACCTCGTCGTTGATGTAGCCCTGGAAGACCGAGGGCCCCCGCACCAGGATCTCCCCGTCGTCGGCCACATGAACTTCCGTGTCGGGCAGCGGGCGTCCGACGGTTCCGAATTTCTCCCGGCCGACAGGCTGCGCCGTAATCCCGCCGCTCGTCTCCGTGAGCCCGTATCCGTCGTGGACGAAAATCCCGATTCCCGAGTAGAAGAGGGCGAGTTCACGGTTCAGGGGAGAGCCGCCCGATACCGCGCCGCACACTCTTCCGCCCAGTGCCGCGCGAAGCTTTCGGTACACCGTCTTCTCATACAGGGCGTGCTGCAGGCGCAGATCGAAGCCTGGTGCCGGACCGGCTCCCAGCCGGTGCCGCTCGGCGGCCTCCGCGAAGTCCTGCGCCGTGCGGACCGCACGCTCGAACACGGCACCGCGGCCCGACTCCTGCGCCTTGCGGAGGAAGTTCTTGTAGATCTTCTCGAAGACGAACGGGACGGCGAAGAGAAACGTGGGGCGGAAGGACAGCAGGGAGGCGGACAGCGCCTCCGCGCGCAGATCGGGCTCGTGGCCCATCAGGATCCCGCCGCGCATGCAGATCCCCTGGACCATGAGGCCGTACACGTGGGAGGAGGGCAGGAAGGCAAGGATGGCCGGCTGCTGTCCGGGCGGCGCCGTGATGTGTCCCCACCCGGCCAGCATCGTGTCGCAGGGGCTCGCCAGGCTGCGGTGGCTCAGGGCGCATCCCCTGGGGTGTCCCGTCGTGCCGGAGGTGTAGGCGATGACCGCGGTCGAGTCTGGCAGCACGATCCGGCGCATGGACTCGACGGTGGTGACCGGCACCGCCCTGCCCTGCTCCACCAGGTCCGTCAGGGCTCCGGCGTCCAGTTGCCAGACGTGCCGCAGGATCGGCAGCGAGGCGCACACCGAGCCGACCGTCATGATGCCCTGCTCGTCCTCCACCACCACGGCGACGCAGCCGGCGTCCCGGAGGATCCAGCCGACCTGATCGTGCGACGACGTCGGATAGATCGGCACGATTTCGGCGCCGACCGTCCAGAGCGCGTAGCTGAGCACGGTCCACTCGTAGCGGGTGCGCGCCATGACGGCCACGCGGTGGCCCGGGAATATCCCGGCCGCGATGAAGCCCCGGGCCACGTCCACGACCTCGTCGCGCAGCTCGACCGCCGTCACCGGGGACCAGGTCGTGGGGGAGGTGTCGGAACGGCGCGCCAGCTGCGGGAGGAGGGGGTCGCGGTCCGCCGTCTCGAAGAGACTGTCGGCGAGTCCTCCCTGCATCAGTGGCGGAGCCGGTCTGGCAACTTCCAAGGGGTGCATTCGCCGCTCCAGAATTCTGCGCAGAGCGCCCCTCCGATGGAGTCCGGAATCGAGGGCGTTCGAAATGTAGCCCACGACAGCGACGGTTGGGTCACGAACCGTCGAACGATCTGACCTGATGGCCTTTCAGGACAGAACCGTCCAGATGGCCGAGCGGCCGGGCCGGGGTCCGGCTGCTTTCCCGCACGGCGGGTACGCGAAGGTGCACACGGATTCTCCGGGGCAGCCCCGTGCCGGGAGAAACGGGACCGCCCGTCCGCGGACGGGCGGTCCGCCGTGCCCCTCATTACGATGAAAGAGATCGTCGTGCCCGCCCTGCGGGGCTGCGTACGAGGGGGCCGACCGACGTCAGGAGGGCCGCCGTGAGCACGATCGCGGTGAAGGCCGCCCAGTTGCGGAGCGGGCTGGTCCTCCCGTATGCCGAGGCGGGCTATCCGGACGGCATCCCCGTCGTCTTCGTGCACAGCCTCGCGGACTCCTGGTGGATGTTCGAGCCGCTGCTCAGACAGCTGCCCGCCACGGTGCACGGATACGCCCCCACCCAGCGGGGCCACGGTGACGCCGAGCGACCCCCGGAGGGCTACGGTCCGCAGGACTTCGCGAACGACCTCGTGGAGTTCCTCGACGCCGTCGGTATCACCCGTGCCGTCCTGGTCGGAGCGTCGAGTGGCGGTGTGGCCGCACGGATGGTCGCGGGCAGTCACCCCGACCGGGTGGCGGGTCTCGTCCTGGTGGGCGTACCCGCCACGCTCGCCGACAAGCCCGGCTTCACGGCTCTGTGGGAGACCGTTCAGGCCCTCGAGGATCCCGTGCCGCGCTCCTTCGTCGAGGACCTGCTCGGTGACCTCGCGGCCCGGCCGCTGGCGCGCGGACTGGTGGCGACGATGACCGAGGAGAATCTCAAGGTGCCCGCACGGGTGTGGCGGGACACCATGCGGGGCCTGCTGGAGACGGACCTGGCGGCCACCCTGAGGGGAATCCTCGTACCCACGCTCGTGCTCTGGGGCGACGCGGACACCATTCTCCCGCGCACCGATCAGCAGCGGATCCTCGACGCGATCCCCGGCTCGACCCTCGTCGTGTACGAGGGCGCCGGTCACGTTCTGTACTGGGAAGAGACCGAGCGGATCGTGAAGGACGTCGTCGGCTTCGCCACCCGGGTCATGCCGGACCTCCCCGACGGCGAAGCTCCCGGCAGGGCCGGGAGCCCGCCGTCCCCGGGTGATCAGGACGGGCCTTCCGCGTGACGCGTGGTCAGGCGTTGGGGTCGAACGCGATCCCGGACGGCTTGGCCGCGGCGAGGTGGGAGTTGAACGTGCTGTCCTTGATGCCGAGCGTGGCACTGCCGAAGTTGTACGCGGTCAGCTTGTCGCGCACTCCGGCGGGATAGCCGTTCCAGCCGACCAGCGGGGGGTACTGCCAGGTCCCCTTGTGGTTCTCCGGCGGCTCGTCGTTCGAGCCCGCGGCACGGAAGCAGTGCGTGCTGATCCCGTCCTTGTGGTACACGATCTTGGGGTGCGTCCCGTCGAAGCGGATCTGCGACCGCGTGTGGATCGTGAACGAGCCGTGGTTGGAGGTCGACACGTACTCGGCCTGGTTGTTCTGCACCCAGACCACGACGTGCTCGAAGTCGTGCCGGTGCCCGCCGAGTCCGCTGCCGGCCACGGCCTGGTCCTTCTCGAAGTAGAGGGCGTACACGATCGCGCACCAGCCGTTGTTGCACTTGGACCGCGAGTATCCGTTGGTGTTGTCCAGGTCCGAGGCGTCGCGGCACTGGCCGTTGAGAGCGCCGCTCGGGTTGAGGCCGCCGTTGACGGTTCCGTCGGGGCCGATGGCGGGCGTGGAGTAGCAGCCGTCCGTGTCGTAGTCGTAGGCGGGCTGGAACGTCTGGTCAAGACCGTCGGCGTTGGCGGGCAGAGCGCCCGGCGGGGCCGCCAGGGCGGTGGCCGGGAAAGCGAGGACCAGGGCGGCGGCGCCGGCGAGGACGCCGAGTGCCCGATGGCGGAAACGCCGCGATCCGAAGAGCTTCGATGCCGGTCTGCCGTTCACAAGCGTCCTCCTCATAAGGCCCTGTGCAGGCCAACGCCCCGTTGTGACATGTGCAGTTCAGAGTCCCGGGTTTTCACTCGCGTGCCAAGAGGTCGCAGGCGTCACAACGGTTAAGGACCGCCCAACACTTGGGCGCCGCGCCGCCAAAGAGCGCCACGGCGAGTGAGGTTGATGGGAAGGTAGGTCCCATGAGGGCGCCGCGGATCACCCGGCTCGACGGTGACGAGCACACCGCGCCCGGCCTGCCCGCACCGACCGCAGCGGGCGAAGGGCCAGGCCGGTTCGAAGCGTTCACGCGACACGTGCGGCAGTTGCGGCACTGGCGGCACCGGCGCTGGCTGTACGCGCTGGCCGTCGTCGCGCTCCTCGCCGAGATGGCCGTCGCGATGGTCACGACGGCCGTCGAGCAGACCCCCACCATCGACGAGCCGGTCTACGTGGCCACCGCCGAGGTCTACCTCAAGGAGCGCAGCCTCCGCTACAACCCCGAACACCCGCCCCTGGGCAAGCTGATCGTCGCGTCCGGGCTGGTGTTCACCGACGCGCGCCTCGACTCCGAATTCGTCGGCAGCCAGAAGGCGCTGGGGCGGCATCTGCTGTACGAGTCGGGCAACGACCCGGAGCGACTGATGCTGTGGGCACGCCTGCCGGTGATCGCACTGACGCTGCTGTTCGGGCTGGTCGTCCTCGCGTTCGCCCGCGACCTCACCGGCCCGGCGGGCGGCCTGTTGGCGCTCGCCCTGTACGCGTTCTCACCGGACGTCATCGCGAACGGATCACTGGCCACGCTCGATGTGCCCGCGGCCGGCTTCCTGCTCACGTCCGTCTGGCTGCTGTGGCGCGCGCGGCACCGGCCGCACCTCTGCCTGCCGCTCGCCGGTGTGGCCCTGGGCGCGGCCGTGGCCACCAAGATGAGCCTGCTGGCGGCGGTTCCGGTGCTGATGCTGCTGGGCGTCCTGTCGGTCTGGCATGCCCGCCGCACACCCGGGCTCGGCCCACGCGACCGGGTGCGGCTCCTCGCGTACGGGGCAGCGGCGGCCGTCGGTATGGCGCTGGTCGCGGTCGCCGTCGTGTGGGCCGCCTACCTCGTCGTCGACCCGCGGCTGCGCTGGACGCAGCCCGAGAACGTGCCGGACATCCGCGGGATGCGCGGCCGCGTCGCCGCCTGGCTGCCCTTCCCGGAGGCGTACCGGGACGGCATGCGCATCCAGTTCGGCTTCGAGTACGAGATCTGGCAGGGCTTCCTCTTCGGCCGGCTGTACGAGGGCTCGCTCTGGTACTACCTGCCGGCCGCGCTCCTGGTGAAGACGCCGCTGGGCATGCTCGCGCTGTGGCTCGCCGGTGCCGTCGCGGTCCTGGCGGTCCGTCGGCTGAGGCCCGCGGCGCCGTACGTGCTCGTTCCCGCGGCCCTGCTGCTGGCCGTGGCCATGAACGGTGCCCGTGACCTCGGCGTGCGGTACGCCCTCTTCGTGCCGATGTTCCTGGCGGTCGCCGCCGCCGGAGTGGTCGTCATCCACAGCCGATGGGCATACGCCGTGACGGCCGTGCTGGTCTGCTTCGTGGCCGTCAGCTCGCTGCGGACGTACCCGTACTACCTGCCGTACTCCAACGAGGCGTTCGGCGGGCCGTCGAAGACCCACCTGCGTCTGCACGACTCGAACGTCGACTGGGGCCAGGACCTGGGCCGCCTGGCCGATCGCCTCCACAGGGACCACCCGGGCGAGCGGGTCTGGCTCGTCTACAAGGGTGCGGGTGTGCCCACCTACTACGGCATCAACGCGTCCGACCCGCTGAAGGCGCCCCTGGGCGAGGTGCACGGACTGCTCGTCGTGTCCAACTCCTCGGCCGCCAAGGCCGACGGGCGGCTCGCCGCGCTGCTCGACACCAGCACGCCGGTCGACGAGGTCGGCCACTCGATCACGATCCACCGGCGGCGTTGACGCACAACTGCCACAGGAGAACGGGCCAGTCACTACTGACGACTTGAGCCCAACTCACGCGGGAGACACGACGGTATCGTTGAAACCATGACAACGCGTCATACGAGGGGACGCGGCAGGGCCAGGGCGATCGTGCTGGCCCTTATGTGCGTTCTGGTGGCACTCCCCGCGGGAAGCGGGGCCGAACCCGGAGCGGCCGCCGCGCCGCGCCCCGCCCGGGGCCACTACGTCGGCACCTTCAACATCTACGGGAACGTCGGCCACCGAGGCGACGCCGGCGACTGGATCAAGGACGAAGCCGACGCCATCAGGAACCTCACCCTCGGCGACACCGAGCGCTGGCTGTTCATCGGCCTTCAGGAAGTCTGCAAGGCCCAAGGGGAGCGATTCGCCCGGGAACTGGGCATGAACAGTGCCTTCGTCGACACCGGGACGGACTGCGACGACGGCCAGCCGTACGGGAACAGCGTCCTGTTCCACTCGGCTTCGAAGATCCTGCCGCCGGCGCTTTTGCCGAACCCGGACAACATGGGTGACGAACGGGGCATCATCTGCGCTGTCGTACGCCCTCCTGGGCACCCTGACTCACAAGTCACCGCGTGCAGCACGCACTTGAGCGTCGGCGCCAGCAAGGACCGGGAACGGGAAGCCCAGACCGCGTTCATCCACCACGGCTGGAAGCCGGACGGCACCCACGCGCTCGGTGCCGACGGCCCGGTCGTCGTCTCCGGCGACCTGAACGCCTTACCCGACGATCCGGAGTTGGACGTCATCTACCGCGGCGGCACCGAGGCGAGCGGCCCCCGCGAGACCGAGTCGCCGTACGCCCATCCGACCTACGACGACGGCCGCAAGATCGACTACCTGTTCGCGTGGGGCGCGCGAAGCTCGGCGCGCTGGCAGCACACCGGCATTCGCCCGACCGGCAACTCGGACCACAACTTCTACTACAGCGACTTGTCGATTTCCCGACAGTGACCGGGAGAGTGCGGATGGCGTCCGAGCCGAGCAACAACGGCGGACTTCGCGGTCTTGTGCGCCCCGAGCCCGGGTGTTCCGCCGACCCGGCCGCCGATCGAGGAGAACTCAGCCGAGCATGGGAAACGCAGGTGGGCCCGCTGCTTCGGGGCGGTGGACGCCGCGTGGCCGGTACCCCAGGCGGTCCGCCACCCCCACCAGATCGGCCAGCAGCCAGATGATCGCCAGCCACATCTCGGTGCCCTGCAGCCCCGGCTCGCGGCCGGGACCCGAACCGCCCTCGCCCGGCGGGCCGAAGCCGAAACCGGCCCCGTCCCGCCAGCGCCCCAGCGCCTGCGTCAACTGTTCCCCGGCCCACGTCCGTGCCTCGGCCGCGCGGTGGCGGGTCTGCTGCCCGGCGAGCCACAGGGGGTGCGCCACGTCGAGCACATTGCACGCGTTCTGACGGCCCGCCGCGAACCAGCGCGGATCACTGCCGTGGGCCAGCACGGTGTCCACCACCCGTTCCGCATACGGCACTTGAAGCCCGAACTGCGCGAACGAGCCGCGTGTGAGGCGGTAGTAGCCGTTGACCACCTGCAGACGGCCCTCGGCGGGCGAGGCGGCCCGACCCCACATCCCCGTCCACGGATCGACCCGCGTGCCCAGCCAGCCGAACAGCGCCTCCAACGTGCCCGGCGCACCGGCCTCGGCACCCACAACGAGATTCCGGTGGGCGCCGGTCGCCCAGCAGTCCACCCACGCACCGGCCGACCACGCCCGCGTCCGCCACGGCAGCGACTCCAGACGCGCGACGAGCTGACCTGCCGTCATGCGCCGTACGACATGGACCGGGTGGGCGAAACGGGAGCCCAGCAGATCCAGCGCGTAGCCCACGGACAGCACGTGGTACTCGGCGCCGCCGTCGTCGATCCAGCCGTCCGTGGCCGGGCCGGGCAGCACACCGGGACCGCCGTCGGAGGCGAGTTCGGGCACCAGACCGCTGTCGGGGTCCTGCAAGGCGCGCAGCCGGTCGGCGTGCTCGGCGGCGGCCAGCTGCGGCGGGGGCGAGCCCAGGAGCAGATCGGCGATCTCGACGGCGTCGCAGTGCGCGCGGACGGTGGCCGGTGCTCCGGGGCGATCGCTGTAGCGGCCGGTCCCGGCGTTCCAGCTACGGGCGATGAGGTCGGCCGCCTGAGCTCGGGCCCGGTCGGCGAACCGGGCGACGGCGTCCCCGAGGCCGCTCTCCGGCGCTCCGCCTCGGGAAGTCCCGTGGGCGCGGCGGTCGCGCAGCGGGCGGGCCGGGTTGCCGGCGGCGACCGTCCAGGGCGGCAGATCCTTGGTCACGACCGCGCCCGCGCCCACCACACAGTGGTCGCCGATGGTCACCCCGTCGAGGACGACGACGTTCGAGCCGATCCATACGTCGTCTCCGACGGTGATGCCCTTGCTGGTGAGGGGCTGCCGGTGCACGGGCCGGTCGGGTGCGAAACCGTGGTTGAAGCCGAGCAGGGAGCTGTGGGCCCCGATCCGTACCCCGTCCCCCAGCGTGATCCGGCCCCGCACGGTCGCGTACGGGTTGACGGTGCAGTCGGAGCCGGTGATCACCTCGCCGGTGACGTAGGCATGCCCGGCGATGTAGGAGTTCTCGCCCAGACGCAGGACGTCGGCGAACACCCCGGCGGCGGGGGAGACGTAACAGTGAGGGCCGAAGTTCGTCCCGCTGTCGGCCAGCCGCTTCTGGTGCGCAGCCTGAGCGGCGCGCTGGGTGGCGGAAGCGCGCCGGACGAAGTCCCAGGGGCAGTAGTCGAAGTAGGTGTCCTCGAGGGGTGTCGCCGAGTCCATCGCGCCGGAGTCGTCCATCGCACCGGAGTCTAGAGAGCGCTTACTGTCCCGGCAATCCTCCTGACACCGGTCGGGCCCGGCCAAGACGGTCGTGTCAGAGCGGGCGCCGGGCGCCCGGGCCGTAGCGTGGTGAGGGCAAGGGCCGGACCCCATGAGACGAACCCCCCGGGTGGCGTGATGTGCTGGAGCGCGAAGGCCGATCTCGTGGCGGGCTGCGGCATCGCCGCCGTCGGAGCGGCCTGCGTGGCGCGGGCCCGCCAGGCCCGCGATCTTCCGCTGGCCGCGCTGCCGCTGCTCCTCGGAGCCCACCAGGTGGTCGAGGCCGTGGTCTGGCGTGCGGGCGGAGGTACGGGTCCGGCCACCGTGGCCTGGGCGGTGATCGCCTTTCCGCTGCTGGCGGTGTGGGTACCCGTGGGCGTGCTGTGCGTCGCGCCGCCGTACGCCCGGCGCCGGCTGATGGTCCCGCTCGCCGCTGGTCTCGTCACCGCGGCGGCGCTCTCGTACAACCTCGCCACCCACTTCGTGACAGCCGACATCCGTGGTCACACGGTCGGCTATGTTCTCGATCTGTCCCACCCGGAAGTGCTCGTGGCGGGTTATCTGCTGGCCACGGTCGGCTCACTGCTGCTGTCCGGCGACCGGCTGCTGCTCATGCTCGGCGTCCTCGTCGCCGTGGGCGCGGTGGTCTGCTGGGCGCTGTGGCAACTGGAGTTCGTCTCGACGTGGTGTGCGTTCGCGGCGGTGTGCTCGCTGGTCCTGTACGGCTGGGTGCGCCGGCGACCGGTGTCACCGGGGGTCTCGCGGGCGCCGGTCGGACGGTGACCGCTGCCCGTGGCAGGGTCACTTGGCGGACGTGTGCCGCACAAGGGCCGGTATGAGGACGTCCCACAGCTGAGGCGGTGGCATCTCGTGCCCCATCCCCTCCAGCGGGAGGAACCGGGCACCGGGGATCTCGGCGGCGAGTGCCTCACCGTGGGCGAGCGGGAAGAGAGGGTCGGCGGTGCCGTGCACGACCATCGTCGGCACGCCGATGTCGGCGAGCCGGAACGGGGCCGACGGATCATCCGGGAGCAGCCAGTGGTTGTGCACACTCGACGCGATGTCGCGGGTGCGGTCGACGACGGTGTTCATCATGCGGCGCACGCGATCCTCGTCGAATCCGAGCGAACCGGCGAAGTCGCGCTCACCTTCGACGAGGTAGTCCACCACCGCGGCGCGATCGTCCCACGCCGGCTCGGGCGCGGGGTTCTCGAATGCCGCGGCGAGCCGCGCCTCCATCGGCGGCAGGGTCTTCTCAGACGCCCGCGCTCCCTCGGGACTCGTCGCGATCAAGGTGATCGTGTGCAGCCGGTCAGGGTGCCGCGCGGCCAGGTACTGGGTGATGGCGCCGCCCATGGAGACCCCCACCACGTGGGCGCGGTCGACTCCCAGCGCATCGAGGACACGGAGCGGGTCGGACGCCAGGTCGGCGGAGGAGTACGACGGCTTTCCTGCGGGTGAGGTCGCGGAGCGGCCGGTGTCCCGGTGGTCGTACCGGACCACGAAACGGCCCCGCTCTGCGAGGCGCCGACAGAATCCCGTCTCCCACCAGTCCATCGACGAGGCCGCCCCGCTGATCAGCAGCACTGCCGGGTCCGCCCGGTCGCCGAACGTCTCCAGGCACAGCTCCACACCGTCCACGGTCACCAGTCGCTCCGTCATGTACTGCAGACCTCGTCGAGGCGGAGAACTCATCGCGGCACCGTCATCGGATGCTGCAGCTGTGGGGGTGAAGCGCGGCCGGAGATTCCGTCACAGCCATCCACGGCGTGCGGCCTGCCAGGCCAGTTGCATACGCGTTGCCGCGCCGGCGAGCTCCATCATGCGCTGGATGTGACGCTGCACCGTACGGCGGCTCAGGCCCAGCTGTGTCGCGACCGCCTTGTCGGCGACACCCGCCACCAGCAGGGCCAGCAGCCGCCGGTCGACGGCGGACAGCGGGTCGGGGCCGCCCACTCCGTCGGTCCCGGCGACCCTGCCCGAGTCGTCGACGTCCAGCGGGACGGCATCCTCCCAGTAGCGTTCGAACAGGGCGATGAGAGCGGCCAGCAGATTGCTGTCCCGGACGAGCGCGGCGGTGGGCTCGTCCGGGCTGCCCTGAGGACCTCCGGGCACGAGCGGGCAGACCGCGATGGCACGGTCGGCGACCGCGAGCCGCAGCGGCAGATGGGGAACCGCACGCGCGACCTCCCCGGCACGCACCCCCGCAACAACGTTGTCAACGGCTCCCTCGTCGTCGAAGAAGGCCTTCTCGTACAGCACCCGATAGCGCACGCCGCGCGCGAGCGCCTCGTACTCCGCGCTGTTGCTGCCCGAGGGCATGGCCACGTACTGGGCCTTGCAGAACCAGAGCATCTCGTCCTGCACGCTGGCCTGGATCTGCCGCAGATGCTGGCGCAGCGCCTCGGCGCCCGTGATCACTTCGATCAGCTCACTGGCGTCCCGTCGGCGCATCGTGTCCCGGTACATCTGCAGCAGGCTGGTGGCCTCGGCCCGGGCGAGATCCAACGCGTCGGCGTTCCGCTTCAGCCGGGGGATCAGCGCCACGTCCGGGGGAGTGGCCCGATAGGACCGCGGCAGCGCGTCGGTGTGGCTCGCCATGCCCTTGACGGCCAGCGCGTCGAGCACCCTCTCGGCCTCGGCCCGGCTCAGCCCCGTGCGCTCGGCCACGGCCTCGGCCGACGTCTGACCCGTCGTCACCAGATGCCGGTAGACGGACTCCTCGGACTCCGACACCCCTGCCGCCTCCAACGCCAACGTGCCCCTCCCCGAGACCGACCGGCTTCAACAATCGAACACCGTACTGCACGGGTGTGGTGCGTTCGGCGGGTGAGCGGGCGGTCGACCGCCCGCTCACCCG
>NZ_VWMY01000116.1 GCF_008905045.1 Streptomyces albicerus | reverse complement strand
GGGGGGGGGGGGGGCCCCCCCCCCCCCCCCCGGGATGGGACGGGTAGGGGCGGCGGGGGCGAAAGAATCCGGCCCAAGCCCACCCCACCCCACCCTGCCCCTCGCCCGGAAATTCGCTTTACCCCCCGTGGGATACTGGCCATTCACCCGTACCCACGAGGAGAACGGCACCCATCCCATGGCCTCGGTCACGTCCCTCACCGCCACCGTCCACCAGCGCCTAGCGGCCGCGCTCACGGCAGCCCTGCCGGAGACCGCGGACGCGGACCCGCTGCTGCGACGCAGCGACAGGGCGGACTTCCAGGCCAACGGAATCCTCGCCCTGGCGAAGAAGGCGAAGGCCAACCCCAGGGACCTGGCCACGCAGGTCGTCGAGCGGGTCGTCACGGGTGACGTGATCAAGGACATCGAGGTCTCGGGCCCCGGCTTCCTGAACATCACGATCACGGACAAGGCGATCACGGAGAACCTCGCGGCCCGCGCCACGGACCCGGCGGACCGCCTCGGCGTCCCGTTCGCGGAGAGCCCGGGCACGACGGTCATCGACTACGCCCAGCCGAACGTGGCGAAGGAGATGCACGTAGGCCACCTCCGCTCCGCGGTGATCGGCGACGCGATCGTGCAGATCCTGGAGTTCGTCGGCGAGACGGTCGTCAGGCGGCATCACATCGGCGACTGGGGCACCCAGTTCGGCATGCTCATCCAGTATCTGGACGAGCACCCGCACGAGCTGGACCACAAGGACACCCAGGTGACCGGCGAGGAGGCGATGTCGAACCTCGGCCGCCTCTACAAGGCCGCACGCGCGCACTTCGACTCCGACGCGGAGTTCAAGACGCGGGCGCGCCGCAGGGTGGTCGACCTCCAGGCCGGCGATCCGCACACCCTCGCCACCTGGCAGAAGTTCGTGGACGAGTCGAAGATCTACTTCTTCTCGGTCTTCGAGAAGCTGGACATGGAGATCCGGGACCCGGACATCGTCGGCGAGTCGGGCTACAACGACATGCTGGACGAGACGTGCCGCCTGCTCGAGGAAGCCGGCGTGGCGGTGTGGTCCGAGGGCGCCCTGTGCGTGTTCTTCGACGACATCAAGGGCCCGGACGGCAATCCGGTCCCGCTGATCGTGAAGAAGTCGGACGGCGGCTACGGCTATGCGGCGACGGACCTCTCGGCGATCAGGGACCGCGTCTTCAACCTGAAGGCGAACACGCTCGTGTACGTGGTCGACGCCCGCCAGTCCCTGCACTTCAAGATGGTCTTCGAGACCGCGCGCAGGGCGGGCTGGCTGAACGGCGACACGGGCGCCGCGTCGGCGGAGCAGCTGGCCTTCGGCACGGTCCTCGGCAAGGACGGCAAGCCGTTCAAGACCCGTGAGGGCGAGACGGTCCGCCTGGTCGACCTGCTCGACGAGGCGATCGACCGTGCCACGACGGTGGTCCGCGAGAAGGCCGAGAAGGTGGGCCTGTCCGAGGAGGAGATCGTCGAGAACGGCCGGTACGTCGGGGTCGGCGCCGTGAAGTACGCGGACCTGTCCACGTCGGCCGTACGGGACTACAAGTTCGACCTGGACCAGATGGTGTCGCTGAACGGCGACACGAGCGTGTACCTCCAGTACGCGTACGCCCGTATCCAGTCGATCCTCCGCAAGGCCGGGGACGCGCGTCCGCTGGCCCACCCGGAGCTCGCGCTGGCGCCGGCGGAGCGCGCGCTGGGCCTGCATCTGGACCAGTTCGGCGAGCTGCTCCTGGACGTGGCGGCGGGGTACGAGCCGCACAAGCTGGCCGCGTACCTGTACCAGCTGGCCTCGCACCTGACGACGTTCTACGACCAGTGCCAGGTGCTGAGCGACGCGAACCCGAAGGAGGTCGTCGAGAACCGGCTGTTCCTCGTCGACCTGACGGCCCGCACGCTGCACCAGGGCATGGCCCTGCTCGGCATCAGGACGCCCGAGCGCCTCTGACCGCCGCGGGCGGCAGTTCCGTACGCGTCTGCGGAAGCACCACCTGCCCGGTGACGAACTCGCTCCACAGGCCGAGGCGCAGCCCGTCACCGGGCTGCGCCGAGGTCCAAGCGAAGCTGACGGTCCGGTCGCCGACGCGGCGCGTGGCGCCCCAGGTCAGCTCGAACCGCCTTGTTCCGACGCGCTGTTCGGGCGGTACGGCACTCGGCGGCACGATCTCGTCGAGGGCCCAGCGGTAGCCGAGCCGACGGTAGGGAGCCGTGACTTTCTCCCAAGTCAGCTCCAGGATGGTGCCGTTCGCCGGTATGACAACCAGGGCACCCCTTGTCCCGTTCGGGTGAAGGGTGTTGAAGGCGTACACGTCAGCGGTGCCTTCGGGATAGAGGTGGCTGGTGCCGCGGCCGACCTGTGAATCGCCCGGGCAGGCCTCCGGTCCGCCCGCCTCGGCGACCTTGCGGGCGCAGGTCGGGAAGGCGTCGGGCCGGAAGGCGAGTTTCCGGTCGAAGAGGAAGACGAAGCGCCGGGGCGCGGCGGGCGGACCCGCCGGTTCGGCACGGCTGCTCCGGTCGAAGCCGACCAGCACGCCCTTGCCGGTGCCGCCGTCCCGGGTGATTTCACCGCTGAGGGCATCGATGTTGGCGGGCCCCGGGACATCCGGCTCGTACGGCCGCTGCGGGCCTCCAGGGGCCGGATCGGGCGGCGCCGTTCCCGCCCGGCCGCCCTCCACGACGCTTCCGCTCTCCGGTCCGACGGCGGCCTCGCCCGGTGTCGCGAGGAGCACCGCCCCCACCATCGCGCCGGCCAACGCGGCCGCCCCTCGCCGTCGCACCCCGCCCCGCATATGCCTCTGTCCTCTCCCCGCCCGACCTGGCAATCCGTACGTGTATGGCCAAAGGTTGAGCTGCCCGAGCGGACCCCGAAGTATGCGATGCTGCGGGGCGCAAACCCCAACTCCGGGGAATCCAGAGCCCTGTTGGACCGCACTGGGAGCGCAATGAGCACTGCACTGCCCTTCTCCGTCACTCCGGCCGTCTGGATGGTGTTGACCAGTCATGCTGCCACTCGTTGAGACCGGCGAGGAGCTGGCCGAGATGGTGCGGGACGAGGCCTTGCTGCGGCCCGCCCTGGTCGATCTGTGCGAGCGACTCGGGGTCGCCGTGAAGCCGCTGATCCGCTACTACGAGGGTTCGCTGCCGGTGTACTCCGTCGGCGCCGCGCACGTGGTGAAGCTGTTCCCCGCCTTCGAGAAGCTGGACGCGATGCGCGAGGAGCGGGTACTGAGCCATCTGTACGGCAAACTGCCCGTTCCGACACCGCAGTTGTACTCGGCGGGCGCGTACAAGAACGGCTGGTCCTTCGTCCTGATGTCCCGGCTGCCGGGCGAGAGCCTCTCGGAGGCCTGGCCGCGGATTCCGGCCGCCGAGCAGGACCGTATCGTCACCGAGGCCGGCGAGATCCTCGCGGCGCTGCACTCGCTGAACCCCGCGCCGCTCGCGCGCTCCGTCGGCCCGTCCGAGTGGGGCATGTTCGTCGAGGCACAGCGGGCGAACGCGGTCGAGCAGCAGCGCGAGGCCGGCTTGTCGGAGCAGTGGCTGGAGCAGATCCCCTGGTTCCTGCGCTCGGTGCCGCTGGCCGCCCCGCCGCGACGCGTGCTGCTGCACACGGAGTTCATGCGCCACCATCTGACCGTGGATCCGGACGGCTGGCGCCTGACGGGCCTGTTCGACTTCGAGCCGGCGATGATCGGCGACCCGGCATACGACTTCGTGAGCGTCGGCCTGTTCATGTCGTGCGGCGAGCCCCGGCTGCTCAAGCGGTTCTACGAGGCGTACGGGCGGCCGCCGTTCGACCCGCGCACGCTGATGGCGTACATGCTGCTGCACGTCTACAGCAATCTGCCCGCGTACCTGGACGCGCTGCCCAAGCCGCCGGAGCCGACGCTGGACTCGCTCGCGGAGACGTGGTTCGGCACGGACTGAGGGGCCTTGCAGGGGCCGGGAGGGGCTGGTGATCAGCCGCCGCAGGGGCTGCTGGCGAGCCGGCGCACGGGCCGTCGTCGAGCCTGTGCACGGGCTGTTGAGCCGTTGTCAGTGGCGGGCCCTACAGTCACGGACATGGCGACTCTTCCGAACCAGCTGCCGATGCTGGCGGCCGACCCGACCGGCCGCTCGCTCGGTCTCGACCTCCCGCCCGGGACCCTGCTCGACACGACGATCGAGGGCTCCTGGGGCGAACCGCTGCTGTGGCGCGCCGACGCTCCGGCGGCGCCGGGCGACTGGCTGCGTCTGACGTCCGCGCGCCGCACGGCCGGCCTCCACCCGGTCCTGATCGGCGGCCGCGCCCACAGCGAACCCCACCCGGACAAATGGGAGTTGGACCCGGACCTCGCCTCGTATCCGGGCGACCACGACGCGGAAGAGGTGCTCGCGGAGCTCTGGGAGGACAGCGCGCAGGAGGACTCCGACTGGCCGGGCCTCGCCACCGCGGGCCCGCCGGCCGCCGACCCGGATGCGCGGGCGGCCGAGGTCACCGACTCTCTTGTCGGCGGCACCGGTTGGCTGAAGGAGCCGCGGCTCGCCCTCGTCCCGGCCCGCCGCAGCGCGGACATCCCGGCCGCCATCGGCTGGTGCGGCTCGGTCAACCTCACGAACGACGTGGCGCCGCTGTGCGCGGTCCTCCGTTCGTGGGAGGACCGCTTCGGCATACGGGTCGTGGCGCTCACCTTCGACGAGCTGGTCGTCTCCGTCGCGGCCCCGCCCCGGACCCTGGCCGAGGCGGAGGCGATCGCCGCCGAGCACTACGCTTTCTGCCCGGACAACATCGACCAGAGCAGCCACGGCTCCCTGCGGGCGTACGCCGAGCGCGAGGTGCTCGGCGCACACGCCTGGCAGTTCTGGTGGGACTGAGCTGGTCGTTCCGGTGGGACTGAGCCAGGACTTCAGGCCTTGCGCCCGACCGCCCCGTACACGTTGATGTCGGCGTCCGTGACGTCGTTGATGTCCCGGTAGTGGATCTTCTCGATGTCGTCGAGGGTCTCGAAGTACGCCGCGTCGACGGCCTCGGGGGCGGGCGCCGGACTCGGGAGCCAGTGGTGGACGGGGACGACACCAGGCTCCTCCAGCTCGATGCCGGGGGTCTCCGTGAAGAACCGCTCAACCTCCTCCTTGGACCGCAGCACAAACGTGAACCCGCGCTCGGTGTACGTCCGCTGGACCGCGCGGATCTTCTCGGGGTTGAGGTCCTCGGTGATGTGGCTGATCACAAGGTGACTGCCGGACGGCAGCATCTCCGCCAGTTCGCGTACGACCGAATAGGCGTCCTCGTCTTCGACGAAGTGCAGGAGGGCCACGAGTACGAGCGCGATCGGCTCGTCGAAGTCGAGGGTCTTCCTGGCCTGTTCGAGTATCTGCTCGGGGTTGCGCAGATCGGCGTCGAT
Organism: Streptomyces albicerus; assembly: GCF_008905045.1. Taxonomy (GTDB): domain Bacteria; phylum Actinomycetota; class Actinomycetes; order Streptomycetales; family Streptomycetaceae; genus Streptomyces; species Streptomyces albicerus. Next base: position 16,653 of record NZ_VWMY01000116.1, on the reverse strand, counting down.
GTAGTCGGTACGGCCCTCAGGACCGCTGGTCAGCAGAGCGCGCGCGTGCGCCAGCACCACCGGGTCGTGATCGACGTACACGACCCGCGACTCGGGGATGATCCGCTGGGCGATCTGGTGGACGTTTTCCGCGGTCGGCAGACCGGTGCCGATGTCGAGGTACTGCCGGATGCCGTACTCCGTCGCCAACTGGGTGACAGCCCGGCGCAGGAAGTCGCGGTTGTGCCGGACGTCGAGGTAGCCGCGCGGGTTGGCCGAGAGCGCCGCGGCGGCCGCGGCCCGGTCCACCGGGTAGTTGTCCTTGCCCCCGAGGAAAACGTCGTAGACGCGTGCCGGGTGCGCCTTGGTGGTGTCGATCCTCCTTCTCAGCTCGGCGGGGTCCTGGCTGAGAGCATCACCGGGCATAGAGCCTCTCCCTGGAGAGTCGCGTCATTCAACGGGCAACAACCTAACTCTCAGGGTGACTTGATAGTGCCCTCACCCCGAGATCCGGTGACAGGGATCCTGCCAGCCGGGTTTGCCGACCGCCCAGCCGGGAAGACCGGCCTGCCCGGCGGCCGGGAAGGCCGGGCGCTCAGCCGGGAATGTCGGGCTCCCACTCGTCCCGCCGCCATTCGGAGTCGCCGAGCGGTTGGTTGTACGCCGGCCGCCCCACGTTCCCGCTAGTCCGGAAGGGCTTGCCCTTGTCGTTGACAATGACGGTGCCCTTCTTGTCGCCGCTGGACCAGTCGAGCTCCAGGTACCAGCTCACGTTGTGCGTCCGGGCGTCCGCGAAGACGTAGAAGACCTCGGGGTCGGACTCGCTCACGCTGTACGGGAAGTCGCGCTGCCCGGCCTTGGGCGAGGTCTCGGGCCGCCCGGCGTCGAGGTTCACGCCGAACGAGGCGGTGTCCACGCCGCCACCGCAGCCGACGCCCATCGCGAAGTCGTTCCAGGCGAGCGGCGCGCTCTTCTCCACCACCCGTACGTGCAGGTCGTCCAGGACGACGGTGGCCTTCCCGGTGCCCTGCACGGTCAGCGCGAGCATCTGCTGCCCGCCGGCGACCCCGCCGAGCGCGCTGACCCACCCGCGCGCGTCCGGCTCACCCGGAGGCGGAGGCACCTGCTCGGGCTTCTGATTGACCAGGTAGTGCTGGCTGCACGGTCCGTCCCACTTGTACGGGTTGACGGCGACGGTGGGCGCGGCGGCCCCGTCCTCGGCTCCGGCGTCCTGGGCCGCTCCGGCCCCACCACTTCGCGAGGCGGAGGCTGAGGCGGACGCCGTGGGACTGCCACTGCGCGAGGCGGACGGCGAGGCCGACCTGTCCTTCGCGCCGGCGGACTTCCCTGCACCGGGGCTCTCGTCGACGGACTCGGCGCCGGCCCCCACGGACTGCTTCCCGCCCTGGTCGTCATCGCCGCCCCTGCCCGGCACGAGGTTCACCACGAGCGCGGCCGACACGACGGCGGCAGCCACGGCGGCACCGGCGAGGACGACGGTACGCCGCCGCCGGGCCACGGGCGCCTCGAGCAGGTCCCCGCGCTCGACCTCGGCATCGCCTGAGGCCCCGGCGTCGGCGTCGGCGTCGGCGTCGGCGTCGGCGTCGATCTCCGCCCCGGCCCTGGACCCGGCATCACCTCCAGCCACAGCCGCCACTCCAGCAACCACGTCGGGCCGGGCGTCCGACTCCGGCCCCGGCGTCGGAGCCGGAGCCTGAGTCGGAGTCGGAGTCGGAGCCGATCTCAGGTCCGCCTCAGCCGAGCCCCCGCCCGCGCTCTCGCCCTCGCCCTCGCCCTCGCCTTCGTTCCCGCCCGCCTTCTGCCCCCGCCGCGCATCCGCGAGGATCCACCGCCGATGCAGCTCCACCAGTTCCTCGGGCGTCGCCCTGCACACCCGCGCGAACCGCTCGACGGGCGCGTAGTCCGTCGGCACGGCATCCCCGTTGACGTACCGGTGGAGCGTGGACGTACTCGTGTGGAGCCGCTTCCCGAGCACCCCGTAACTGAGCCCGGACCGCTCCTTCAACTGCCTCAACAGGTCCGAGAACTCGTCCCCCGCCACCGTTCCTCCCTCTCCTCACGTCCCGGATCCGCATTCCAGGGGGAGGTCATTCCCCCAGGTCAGAGCCGTTGCAGGCGTTCCAGCGTCCCGGAAATCCCGGCAGGTGTGGCGGCCGGGACGGATTGCCGCACAAGCTTGGGCCATCCAAGCACGCCGCTCCCGGCACCCGGTCGAGCGGCCCGTACCAACACCCGTACCGCATCAGGGGGATCACTCATGTCCGCACGCACCACCCGCACCCGTATGCTCGCCGCCGCCGTGATCACGGTCGCCACGCTGACGCTGACCGCGTGCAACAACGGAGAGGGCGTCCGCGACGAGGGCCCGTCGGCGGGAGCCGCGTCGTCGCCCACGCCCGCTCCGAAGACGAGCGAGGGCACGTCCAAGGGCGCGGGCCAGGCCGACCCGGCGGGCTCGACGTCCCAGGGCTCCAAGGGCTCGACGGGCGGCACAACGGGCTCCACGGGCTCGCAGGACTCCTCGGGCTCCACAGGTTCCACCGGCTCGAAGGACAAGGGCAAGGACTCGGCCTCCACCCTCACCCCCTGCGCCGACGTCCGTACGACCGCCACCGTGGTCTCCCGCCCCCTGAACCACCTCCTCCTCACCGTCACCAACACCGGCTCGAAGAACTGCGACCTGACCGGCTACCCGGCCGTCCGCTTCGGCGAGGCCCAGTCGGTCCCGCCGGCCTTCGAGGACTCCAAGCCGCAGGCGGTCGTCACGCTGGCGCCCGGCGAGTCGGGCTACGCGGGTGTGCGCCTCGCGGCGGCGGACGGCAGCGGCTCCAACGGCTACACGGCCAAGTCGCTCACGGTCTTCCTCAACACGGACGAGGGAGCCGCGTCCAACCCGTCGCTCCCCGCCAAGGGCGTGTACGTGGACGACTCGATCGCCGTCTCGTACTGGCAGTCGACCATGGACGAGGCACTCACCTGGTGAGCACCCCAGCACCCGCCACTCACCTCACGCACCTCACTCACCAAAAGGTAAGCATCTGACCAATTAGTGGGTACTTGTGGCGAGTTGAGTCCCTGGCCAGCATGGTCGTCATGGCACCCCACAACTCGTCACAGACCCCTGTCACCGTCCTCGGCCTGGGCCTCATGGGATCGGCCCTCGCGACCGCGCTCCTGAAGGCCGGCCACCCCACGACGGTCTGGAACCGCACCAAGTCCAAGACGGGCCCGCTGACGGCCCAGGGAGCGACCCCCGCCGACACCCCGGCCGAAGCCGTCGCGGCGAGCCCTCTGACCCTCGTCTGCCTCACGACGTACGACGACGTGACCGAACTCCTCCACCCGCACACCACAGCTCTCGCGGGCCGCACTCTGGTGAACGTCACCAACGGAACGCCGCTCCAGGCAAGGAAGTTCGCGTCCTGGGCGGAGGAGCACGGCATCCCGTACATCGACGGCGGCATCATGGCCGTACCGCAGATGATCGCCACCCCCGCCGCGTACATCCTCTACAGCGGCGACCAGCAGGCGTACGAGACCCACCGCCCGACTCTCGCGGCCCTGGGCGGCACCCGCTGGACGGGCACGGACCCGGGTCTCGCGGCGCTCTACGACCTGTCCCTGCTGACGGGGATGTACGGCATGGTGATGGGCGTGGCCCAGTCCTTCGCCCTGATCCGCTCGCAGGGCATCGGCGCCGAGGAGTTCGCCCCGCTGCTCACCGACTGGCTGAACGCCATGACGAACGGCCTGGTCCCCGGTACGGCACGGGCCGTCGACAGCGGCCACCACCTGACCGACGTGTCCAGCCTGGCCGTCAACCAGGCGGCGTTCCCGAACCTCCTGGCCACCTTCACCGACCAGGGCGTACGCACCGAACTCTTCGACCCGATGCGTCAGTTGCTGGACCGTGCGATAGCCGAGGGCCACGCGGACGACGGCCTCTCACGCCTGGTGGAGCTGCTCAGGACCTGACGGCTCACAGCCGCCGACGAGAGAGGAAGCGCACCGACCCGAACCCACCCTCCTCCTCCGGCACACCCTCAGCGCAGCTTCTGCGCCACCTCGGTCGCCCAGTACGTGAGGATGTTCTGCGCGCCGGCCCGCTTGATCCCGGTCAGCGTCTCCAGAATCGCCCGGTCCCGGTCGACCCAGCCCTTCTCGGCGGCGGCCTCGATCATCGAGTACTCACCGGAGATCTGGTAGGCGGCGACGGGCACGTCCACGGAGTCCGCGACGCGCGCCAGGATGTCGAGGTAGGGCCCGGCGGGCTTCACCATCACCATGTCGGCCCCTTCCTCCAGATCGAGGGCCAACTCCCTCAGCGACTCCCGGACATTCGCCGGATCCTGCTGATAGGTCTTCCGGTCCCCCTTCAACGACGAGGCGACAGCCTCCCGGAAGGGCCCGTAGAAGGCGGACGAGTACTTGGCGGTGTACGCCAGAATCGCCACATCCTCCCGCCCGATCTGATCAAGGGCATCGCGAACGACGCCGATCTGACCGTCCATCATCCCGCTGGGCCCCACCACATGGGCCCCGGCGTCGGCCTGCACCTGAGCCATCTCGGCATACCGCTCAAGGGTGGCGTCATTGTCGACCCGCCCCTGATCATCGAGCACCCCACAATGGCCATGATCAGTGGTCTCATCAAGACACAGATCGGACATCACGAGCAGCTCGTCGCCGACCTCGGCCCGCACATCACGAATGGCGACCTGCAGGATCCCATCCGGATCGGTGCCCGGAGTCCCCAGCGCGTCCTTCTTCGACTCCTCCGGCACACCGAACAACATGATCCCGGAGATCCCGGCCGCCACAGCCTCAGCGGCCGCCTTCTTCAGACTCTCCCGGGTGTGCTGCACGACGCCCGGCATCGCCGAGATCGGCACGGGCTCGGCGACACCCTCGCGCACGAAGGCGGGGAGGATGAAGTCGGCGGGGTGCAGCCGCGTCTCGGCGACCATGCGCCGCATCACAGGCGACGTACGCAGCCGCCGCGGCCGCGTACCGGGGAAGGATCCGTACTTCGTCATGCACCTACGCTACGCCCGTCCCAGGCACCCCTTTGCCGACGCAGCGTCGGCGCAAACGGGCTCCGCATGCGACCAGCCCGCCACGGGTCCAAGCTGGTGGAAAAGGACCCGACGGCCTTCTTCTCTTCCTCCCCCAGAACCGCCGCCGTCCCTCCGTCGCGCAACCGGCACGCGCCAGAGGAGGACGCGATGACCACCATGCACCACAACACCCCCGACCTCTTCGCCCTCTCCGACATCCGAGGCCCGGTCCTACGCCCCGGCGACGAGGGCTACGCCGACGAGGTGACCGGCTTCAACCTCTCCCCGACCCACACGCCCGACCTGGCAGTAGGGGCAACCGGCACCGACGACATCGTGACCGCGATGCGCTGGGCCTCGGCCACCAACACTCCCGTAGCCGTCCAGGCCACCGGCCACGGAGCGAACTTCCCCATCGAAAGCGGCCTGCTGATCACGACCACCCGCATGACCGACGTGACGATCGACCCGGCCGAGCGCACCGCGACGATCGCCGCCGGAGCGAAGTGGCGCCACGTCCTGGAGGCGGCCGCACCACACGGCCTGGCCGCACTCTGCGGCACATCCACAGACGCGGGCGTGATCGGCTACACACTGGGCGGCGGCCTCCCCGTACTCGGCCGTACCTACGGATACGCCTCCGACCTGGTCCGCTCCCTCCAGGTGGTCACACCCGACGGCACCCTGCGCGAGACGGACGCCGACCACGAACCGGACCTGTTCTGGGCCCTGCGCGGCGGCAAGGGCAACGTAGGCATCGTGACGTCACTGGTCAGTGACCTGCTCCCGCTCTCCCGCATCCTCGGCGGCGCGATCTACTACCGGGGCGAGGACGCGGAAACCCTCCTGCGCACCTACGCGGACTGGACTCCCACCCTGCCACCCGAGATGTGCACGGCATTCACGCTCCTACGCCTGCCCCCACTCCCGTCGATCCCCGAACCCCTGCGCGGCGGCTTCTGGTCCCGAGTGGCAATAGCCTGGACCGGCGACACAACGGAGGGCGAACGCCTACTGGAACCCATCCGCTCCGCAGCACCAACGGTGGTCGACACGGTGGCGGAGATGGACTTCACGGCCGTGGACGAGATCTTCTCGGAACCCCAGGACCCCCTCCCCGCAAGAGAGTCCTGCGCCCTGCTACGAGACCTGCCCCCCGAAGCCATCCGCACCTTCCTCGACGAGGTCGGCCCGACAGTCCCCGACTGCCCCCTCCTGATCGTCGAACTCCGCCACATGGGCGGCGCACTGGCCCGCCCCACCCCCACCGAGGACGCGGTCTGCGCCCGCGACGCGTCCTACTTCCTGGAAACGGTCGCAGTCCTGTCCAGCCCAGAAACAGCCGAGGCGGTCGAGCGCGCCACGGCAGCCCTGCACACGGCCATGGCCCCGTACGGCACAGGCCGCACCATGGTCAACATCCACGGCAAACCGGGCACCGAATCAGACCGAGCCCGCGCCTGGACCCCCGAGGTCTACAACCGCCTACGCCGAACCAAGTCCACCTACGACCCAGCAAACCTGCTCCGCTTCGGCCACACGGTAACCCCAGCATGAGCGCTCCGCTGGAGGACCCGCACATCACCTGCGGGCCCATCTTCCCCGCGCCCGCACCCGCAGTCGCCATCCACGACAACGCACAACACACAAGGCACAAGGCACCCGCAGTCGCCATCGCACGGGAGGGGCCGTGCCGGTACGTCGCAGTCCGCCACGTAGGGCTCCTCCAGGAAACCCCACGCTCCAAAACCACAGCCGGATACCCAGTGGTGGCGGACTCGACGTACCGGCACGGCCCCGACCCACGACGACCCGATGCGCGGGCCCGGGGGCGTGCCACCGCCGCGCCGCCTACGTCGTGCTACGCCGCCGCCGAGACCCCGGCCGCCGCTCACTGGGCCGAGTAACAGGATCCCCAGCCTCAACAGCCGCAGCCCGCCGCCGCAACCCGAACTCCGCAAGCGCCTCGGCAAGCTTGTGCACAGATGGCTCCGGAGCCATGACATCGACCCGCAGCCCATGCTCCTCGGCGGTCTTGGCCGTAGCAGGCCCAATACACGCGATCACAGTCACGTTGTGCGGCTTACCGGCGATACCCACCAGATTCCGAACCGTGGAGGACGACGTGAACAGAACCGCGTCGAACCCACCGCCCTTGATGGCCTCCCGCGTCTCGGCCGGCGGCGGCGACGCCCGCACGGTCCGATAGGCCGTCACGTCGTCAACCTCCCAGCCCAGCTCGATCAGCCCGGCAACCAGAGTCTCCGTAGCAATATCGGCACGAGGCAGGAAAACCCGGTCGATGGGGTCGAACACCGGATCGTAGGGCGGCCAGTCCTCCAACAACCCAGCAGCCGACTGCTCACCACTCGGCACCAGATCAGGCTTCACACCAAACGCGACCAACGCCTTGGCAGTCTGCTCCCCCACCGCCGCGACCTTGATCCCGGCAAAGGCCCGCGCATCGAGCCCGTACTCCTCGAACTTCTCCCGCACGGCCTTGACCGCGTTCACCGACGTGAAGGCGATCCACTCGTACCGCCCGGTCACGAGCCCCTTCACGGCCCGCTCCATCTGCTGAGGCGTCCGCGGCGGCTCGACAGCGATCGTCGGCACCTCGTGCGGCACGGCCCCGTACGACCGCAGCTGGTCGGAAAGCGACGCCGCCTGCTCCTTCGTACGCGGCACGAGCACCTTCCAGCCGAACAGCGGCTTGGACTCGAACCACGACAACTGGTCGCGCTGGGCGGCGGCGGAACGCTCACCGACCACGGCTATCACGGGCCGCCCGCCCTCCGGCGAGGGCAGCACCTTGGCCTGCTTCAGCGTCTGCGCGATGGTCCCGAGCGTCGCGGACCAGGTCCGCTGCCGCGTCGTCGTACCGGCCACCGTCACCGTCATCGGCGTATCGGGCTTGCGCCCGGCAGCCACCAGCTCCCCGGCCGCGGCCCCCACGGTGTCGAGAGTCGCCGAAACGACCACGGTCCCGTCCGACGCCCCGACCTCGGTCCAGCAACGCCCGGACGCCGTACGGGCGTCCACGAACCGCACGTCCGCACCTTGGGCGTCCCGCAGCGGCACACCGGCATAAGCAGGCACACCGACAACGGCGGCGACACCGGGCACGACCTCGAACGGCACCCCCGCGGCGGCGCAGGCGAGCATCTCATCGGCGGCGTACGCGTCGAGCCCGGGGTCGCCCGAGACGGCACGGACGACCCGCCTGCCACCCCGCGCGGCCTCCATGACAATATTGGCCGCGTCCTTCGACGCGGGGACGCCAGAGGTCGTTGACGCACCGTCAACCACCGTTAGCTGAGGCGTGTCCGGGCTCGGACCGGCATCGGTGTCGAGCACGGTGACGTTTCGTCTGGCGTGCGTGCGGACGACGTCGAGCACTTCGGGTTCGGCGACCAGGACATCCGCGTTCGCCAGCGCCTCCACGGCGCGCAGAGTCAGCAGTCCCGGATCCCCGGGTCCGGCACCGAGGAAGGTGACGTGCCCGTGTTCGAGGCCGGCGGGAAGGGTGGTGGGGCTCAATGTGCTCGCTCCCCCATCAGACCGGCCGCGCCCTTGGCAAGCATCTCGGCGGCGAGTTCACGGCCGAGCGCCATTGCTTGGTCATGTGTCTCGGGCACGGGACCGGTGGTGGACAACTGCACCAGCGTCGAGCCGTCGGTCGTGCCGACGACGCCGCGCAGGCGCATTTCCTTGACAATCTGCCCGTCGGCCAGAAGGTCGGCGAGCGCACCCACAGGTGCACTGCAGCCGGCCTCCAGGGCGGCGAGCAGGGACCGCTCGGCGGTCACGGCGGCCCGGGTGAACGGGTCGTCGAGCTCGGCGAGCGCGGCGACGAGGTCCGCGTTGTCCGCGGCACACTCGATCGCGAGGGCCCCCTGGCCGGGGGCGGGCAAAACAGTGTCGACGGGCAGGAAGTCGGTCACTTCCTCGATCCGTCCGATCCGCTTCATTCCGGCGGCGGCGAGCACCACACCATCGAGCTCGCCCTTGCGCACGTACCCGATCCGGGTGTCGACGTTCCCACGGATCGGAACGGTCTCTATCGTCATCCCGTGGTCCCGCGCGTACGCGTTCAACTGGGCCATGCGACGCGGCGAGCCGGTGCCGACCCGCGCCCCGTCGGGCAGTTGCGCGAAGGTGAGCCCGTCGCGGGCGATCAGCACATCGCGCGGGTCCTCGCGCACCGGCACGGCGGCCAGCACCAGGTCGTCGGGCTGCGTGGTCGGCAGGTCCTTGAGGGAGTGCACGGCGAAGTCGACCTCGCCGCGCAGCACCGCGTCGCGCAGGGCGGTCACGAAGACGCCCGTGCCGCCGATCTGCGCGAGCTGCTCGCGGGACGTGTCCCCGTAGGTCGTGATCTCCACGAGCGCGACGGGCCGCCCGGTCACCTGCCTCACGGCGTCCGCCACCTGCCCGGACTGGGCCATGGCGAGCTTGCTCCGCCTGGTCCCGAGTCTCAGTGGTGGTGCGTGCTCAGTCATGCTCGCCCTCGGTTCTCGGCGCTCTCGAAGTTCTTGCTGCCGACATTCTCGCTGTCGGCATGACTACTGGCGTCGTTCTTGCTGTCGTCGGCCCGCGAGACGGCGGCGACCGTCTCGGGGTCCAGGTCGAAAAGGGTCCGCAGCGCGTCCGCGTACCCGGCACCGCCGGGCTCGGCGGCCAGCTGCTTGACCCGTACGGTCGGCGCGTGCAGCAGCTTGTCCACGACACGTCGCACGGCCTGGGTGATCTCGCCGCGCTGCTTCTCGTCCAGGCCGGGCAGCCGCCCGTCGAGCCGGGCGATCTCGCTCGCGACGACGTCGGCGGCCATCGTCCGCAGGGCCACGACGGTCGGCGTGATGTGCGCGGCCCGCTGAGCGGCACCGAAGGCGGCGACCTCGTCGGAGACGATCCGCCGCACCTGGTCCACGTCGGAGGCCATGGGCACGTCGGCGGACGCCTCGGCGAGGGACTCGATGTCCACCAGCCGCACCCCGAGCAGCCGGTGCACGGCCGCGTCGATGTCACGGGGCATGGCGAGGTCGAGCAACGAGAGCACAGGAGTGGGCCGGGGCACTTCGGCGACGGGCTCGGGCCTGCGCCGCTCGGGCACCCGCCCGACGGTGGCCGCGACAGCGGCGAGGGCGGCGATCGCCTCGGCCTCGGCGGCGGGGTCGAGCACCCCGGCGAAGCCGGCCGGCGTCTCGGGCGCCGCGACGGATCCGGCGGCCACCGCGCCCTTGTCCACCCAGGCCGCGTGCTGCTCCAGCTCAGCCGCGGCCATCCCGGCCACGGCGGCCTCGCCCTGCACGGAGAACCCGGCGGTGCGCTGCACGGCGGAAAGATCGAGCGGGCAGTTCTCGTCGCTGCCGACACTCGTGGGCGGCAACCCGGCCCCGGCGTCTTCTCGTACGGCACCCGCGGCGCCCGTACGACCGGAGCCGGCACCCGCGCGACCGGAGCCGGCGCCCGGACCCGCCGGGGGCACCACGGTCGCGGTCCGTCCCTCGACCGCCTCGGCCACCACGTCAGCCGTCAGGACCAGCCCGGTCGCTCCGGTGCAGGACACCGCGACATCGGCACGTGTCAGCTCGTCCGGCACCGCGTCCATCGGTACCGCGCGGGCCGGCACGGCCGTCTCGCCCTGCTCGTTCAGGATCTGAGCGAGCCGCTCGGCCCGGTCGAACGTCCGGTTGGCGACGACCACTTCGGCCACCCCGGCGCGCGCGAGCGTCGCCGCGGCGAGCGAGGACATCGAGCCCGCGCCGATCACGAGGGCCCGCTTGCCCCTGGCCCAGTCCTCGACCGGCGCACCGGACGACAGCTGCTCCAGACCGAAGGTCACCAGGGACTGCCCGGCCCGGTCGATGCCGGTCTCGGAGTGCGCCCGCTTGCCGACCCGCAGCGCCTGCTGGAACAGGTCGTTCGTCAGCCGCCCGGCCGTGTGCAGCTCCTGCGAGGTGGCGAGCGCGTCCTTGATCTGCCCGAGGATCTGCCCCTCGCCGATCACCATCGAATCGAGCCCGCACGCCACCGAGAACAGATGGTGAACGGCCCGGTCCTCGTAGTGCACGTACAGATAGGGGGTGAGCTCGTCCAGTCCGACCCCGCTGTGCTGCGCGAGCAGCGTGGAGAGCTCGGCGACACCCGCGTGGAACTTGTCCACGTCGGCGTACAGCTCGATCCGGTTGCAGGTGGCGAGCACCGCGGCCTCGGTGGCCGGCTCGGCGGCGACCGTGTCCTGGAGCAGCTTGATCTGGCCGTCCGCGGGCAGCGCGGCCCGCTCCAGGACGCTGACCGGAGCGCTGCGGTGGCTCAGCCCGACGACGAGGAGACTCATGCCGGCATCACGGCGGGGACATCCCCGTCGGGCCCTTTCCCGGTCTCCTTCGCCGCCGCGGCGGCGGCCTCGGCCTCGAGCACGGCACCGGCCTGCGCCTCGGCCTCCTCGCCGGCCTTGCGCTGCTCGTGGAAGGCGAGGATCTGCAGCTCGATGGAGAGATCGACCTTGCGTACGTCGACGCCGTCCGGCACGGACAGCACGGTCGGCGCGAAGTTCAGGATGGAGGTCACACCGGCGGCGACGAGCCGCTCGCAGACCTGCTGGGCGGCGCCGGCCGGGGTCGCGATGACACCGATCGACACGCCGTTGTCGTCGATGATCTTTTCCAGATCGTCGGTGTGCTGCACCGGGATCCCGGCGACGGGCTTCCCGGCCATCGAGGGGTCGGCGTCTATCAGCGCCGCGACACGGAAGCCACGCGAGGCGAACCCGCCGTAGTTGGCCAGCGCCGCGCCGAGGTTACCGATACCGACGATCACAACCGGCCAGTCCTGGGTGAGGCCCAGCTCGCGGGAGATCTGGTAGACGAGGTACTCGACGTCGTAGCCCACACCGCGCGTCCCGTACGACCCGAGGTACGAGAAGTCCTTGCGCAGCTTCGCGGAGTTGACCCCCGCCGCGGCCGCGAGCTCCTCGGAGGAGACCGTGGGTACCGAGCGCTCCGACAGAGCGGTGAGGGCTCGGAGGTACAGCGGAAGCCTGGCGACGGTGGCCTCGGGAATCCCTCGGCTGCGGGTCGCCGGTCGGTGAGTTCGGCCAGTTGCCACGGTGCTCCTGCGGGTAGCGCGGGGCTGCAGGCGGTCACACGTACCTAGACCGCCCCGTCGAAAGCAGGCTATGTCTTTGTGAACGCGTGCACAAAGATGGTGTCCGATTTGCCCGGCCAACGTGACCGGGGTCACGCACCCCTGGCGCGCCCGTATGGAACCGGCGCACACGCACCTTCGTTCGTCACTTGATGGGGGCAAAGCCGCACACACTCCTCTACGATCCCCGCCCCCCGGGTCCGAACCGCCCTCGATCCTAAGTGACTTTCCGGCCTCCCAGGACGCCTCGGTCAGGCCACGGTTCTATTACTCCACCGCGGTTCTATTACTCCGCCGCGTCGGCTACTCCGTCAGCGCCCGCCGCAGCCGTTCCCCGTCCACACGCCAGAACGTGTGCTGTGCCCCGTCCACCAGCACCACCGGGATCTGCTCCCAGTACTCACGGTGCAGCTCCTCGTCCTGGGTGATGTCCTTCTTCTCCCAGGGGACTCCGAGATCGCCGCAGACCTTCTCGACCACCTCCTGTGCGTCCTCGCACAGATGACAGTCGGGCTTGCCGATCAGCGTGACCAGCCGCTCCCGCGGCGCCTTGCTCTCCGTGCGGCGGCCGGTGCGCCGGAAGATGGGACTCATACGAGCCATTCTCGCTCCGCCGCGCGCCCCGCGAACCCCCCACCGCCTTTACGTCTCACCCCTCGTCGCACACCTCGCGACGCGCCACCGGGATGAGTTCTTTAACGACACGGTCGCGGAGAGTTCACAGCCTCCAAACCTCCCGACTCCGGAAGCACCGAACAAACTGGCTATGCTCACGCCATGGCCGCTCTCGGATGGCTCACTCCCCGTAGGCGCTCCGCCACCGCGCGGAGCGTGTTGGCAGGCGAGGCCTCGGCGGAGGCAGCGCGCAAGTCCTCCCAGGAGCTGGAGGAGCTCGCGCACGAAGCCGCGCCCGAAGGCACCGAACCGGAGTTCCCGGTGGTCGGTGACGACAAGGCCGCCGCGTTCTTCGACCTCGACAACACCGTGATGCAGGGCGCCGCGCTGTTCCACTTCGGCCGCGGCCTCTACAAGCGGAAGTTCTTCGAGACCCGCGACCTCTACCGCTTCGCGTGGCAGCAGGCCTGGTTCCGGCTGGCCGGCGTCGAGGACCCAGAGCACATGCAGGACGCCCGCGACTCCGCGCTGTCCATCGTCAAGGGCCACCGCGTCTCCGAGCTGATGTCGATCGGCGAGGAGATCTACGACGAGTACATGGCCGAGCGCATCTGGCCCGGCACCCGCGCGCTCGCCGAGGCCCACCTGGACGCGGGCCAGAAGGTGTGGCTGGTCACGGCGGCACCCGTCGAGATCGCCACGGTGATCGCCCGCCGCCTGGGCCTGACCGGCGCGCTCGGCACGGTCGCCGAGTCGATCGACGGCGTCTACACGGGCAGGCTCGTCGGCGAACCCCTGCACGGCCCCGCCAAGGCGGAGGCGGTGCGCGCGCTGGCGGCGGCGGAGGGCCTGGACCTCGGCCGCTGCGCCGCGTACAGCGACTCCCACAACGACATCCCGATGCTCTCGCTCGTCGGGCACCCGTACGCGATCAACCCGGACACCAAGCTCCGCAAGCACGCCCGCACCCTCGACTGGCGGCTGCGTGACTACCGCACGGGCCGCAAGGCCGCGAAGGTCGGGATCCCCGCGGCGGCCGGCGTCGGCGCGGTCGCGGGCGGCACGGCGGCCGCGATCGCCCTGCACCGCCGCCGTCGCTGACCCGGCCGCCGGTACCCCTCGAACACCCGCCGAGCGGCGGCGCGCCGGACAGACATGCGGGCAACCGTGCTGTCTTACCCGTACACGGCCCCCGCCAGTCCCGTTAACGGCACACGGCCACAACACGCCCTGTACTCAGACGCAACACGTCCAAACCGATCAACAACCGGTCACTGTCCGGCACTTGATCAGGCGTCGTTCGGTAACAGAAGCGACGTAATCGATGATTTGAGGCAACTGGGTGTAGCACTGCCTGTACGAAGCGTTATTCTCCTCAGACGCATGACGGGCCCCACTCTTCGCTACGACGAGTGAATGGTCCGGTACTGCACGTGATGGAAGCTCTGCCTCTGGGAGTCCCGTGTACCCACACGTCGGGGTTGACGCCTCGGGCCTGGCTACGCTGCGCGCAACGGTCCTCGACCGCTTGCGCGGCTTCGTCCCCACCGCGTACGCCGTCCCCGCCCTCGCTGTCTCCGTCGCGCCCGTCGGCCCGTGCTACGCACTGGCGGACGGCAGCGCGGCGGTAGGCAGACGGGGACGTTCGAGCGCGTCGGCCACCACTACCGCACGCCGCCCGGCCGCAGACAGTGACAGCGCCCGGATGATGGATCTCGTGGAGCGCGCACAGGCCGGCGAGTCCGAGGCCTTCGGTCGGCTCTACGACCAGTACAGCGACACCGTGTACCGCTACATCTACTACCGCGTCGGCGGAAAGGCGACCGCGGAGGACCTGACGAGCGAGACGTTCCTGCGCGCCCTGCGCCGCATCGGCACGTTCACCTGGCAGGGCCGTGACTTCGGCGCCTGGCTGGTCACCATCGCCCGCAACCTCGTCGCGGACCACTTCAAGTCGAGCCGCTTCCGGCTCGAAGTGACCACCGGCGAGATGCTCGACGCCAACGAGGTCGAGCGCTCCCCCGAGGACTCCGTCCTGGAGTCCCTGTCGAACGCGGCGCTGCTGGACGCCGTACGCCGCCTCAACCCCCAGCAGCAGGAGTGCGTGACCCTGCGATTCCTCCAGGGCCTCTCGGTCGCCGAGACCGCCCGCGTGATGGGCAAGAACGAGGGCGCGATCAAGACCCTCCAGTACCGGGCGGTGCGCACCCTGGCCCGGCTCCTCCCGGAAGACGCCCGCTGAGACCCCGTACAGGGCGGGCCCGGCCCGCCACACCTCCGTACGACTCCGTATGACCGCATACGCTCAGCGATGCCCAACTCACCGTCCGTGAAAGTCCGTTGACTTCGCGGTCCGATCATCCGTCGTCCGTAACCCAAGTGCCGAGCCGCTCGTTGTGCGGGATACAGGCTCCCTGTGGTCACACCCTGGCCGTCTTCGATCCCTCGATCGTGTGGTTTTGGTCAGGAGGTGCAACCCTCAGGACCCCCTGGGGAGTCGACCGTCATGACGAGAGGAGGTGCCGCCAGTGATCGCGAACGTATCGGCGCACCGGCGGGCGAACGCCTTCGCCCAGGCCCTGGAGGAGCAGTCCGACCGGGGCACGGCGGCCGAGCAGTCCGAGGGACCAGCTCCGGCCGCTGCGGACCGGTCCGAGCAGAGCCGGATGCTGTCCCTGGCGACCGGCCTCGGCGAGCTGCCCAAACCGGAGCTGGACCCCGAGGTCAAGGTCGTCCAGCGGGCCCAGCTGGTGGCCGCGATGGAGGCCATGCTCATGGAGGGCACGGCCGCGGGAGGCGAGGCGGCAGACCCTTCGCTGCCCGAGCAGCGTTCTCAGCAGGGCCGGGGCGCGCACCGGGCGAGCGGGCTGGGGAAACTGCGGCCGCGTTCCCGGCTGTCGAAGGGGCTCGCCGCGGGCGGGCTCACCGTCGGCGTGGCCGCCGGAGCCTTCAGCGGTGTCGCGGCTGCCAGTTCCGACGCCCTGCCCGGTGACTCGCTCTACGGGCTGAAGCGCGGCATGGAGGACCTCAAGCTGGGGATGGCCGACGGCGACAGCGATCGCGGCCGGCTCTACCTCGACCAGGCCTCCACCCGGCTGAGCGAGGCGCGCCGCCTGATGGAGCGCGGCCGCTCGGGCCCCCTGAACCACGAGTCCCTGGGCGAGGTCCGGCGCGCACTGTCCGGCATGCAGCACGACGCCTCGGAGGGGCATCGCCTGCTGCACGAGGCCTACGAGCGGGACCCGAACTCCCTGGGCCCCATCCAGGCCCTCTCCGCCTTCTCCCAGTCGCACCGCGACGCCTGGGGCGCCCTGCGCGACCGGCTGCCCGTACAACTCGGCGACGTCAGCCGCCAGGTCAGCTCGGTCTTCGACGCCATAGACGATGAGGTCGACCCGCTGCGCTCACTGCTGCCGCAGCCGCCCTCCCCGGAAGGCACGGGCCGCCACCGGGGCGCAAGCTCGGACTCCACCGGCACGTCCGGCAAGGACCGCCCGACCGCTCCCAGCACCCCTGGCGGCTCCTCCGACGGCACCGGCTCCGGCAGTGGCAACCCCAAGCCGTCCACCACCTCCGAGACCGAGGACGACGGCCTGCTGGGCGGCAGCACGGGCGGCCTCCTGGACCCGCCCCAGGACGACACCAGCACCACCCCGTCCGGCAAGAACACCCCACCGGCCGGCCCGGACGTGACCCTGCCACCCCTGCTCCCAGGCCTGCTACCCGGCCTGGAAATCGACGGCGAGGACGCGAACTAGGTTCTTCGGATACGTCGGTGGGGGCGCCCCTTTTGAAAAGGGGCGCCCCCACCGACGTACACACACGCTTTCAG
>NZ_VWMY01000115.1 GCF_008905045.1 Streptomyces albicerus | reverse complement strand
GGAGCGTACGACGCAGGGAATTGCCGAGGGTGTAGCCGAAGCCCGGCTCCAGCGGCTCGATCACGAACCGGGAGCGGAACTCGTCGACAACCTCTTCGGTCAGGGACGGACGCTGAGCAATCAGCACGAGATGTTGCCTCCAGTGATTGGCGCCCGCTATGTGACGCCGTAGACACCACGAAGGCTACGGGCGATACGGCCCCCGAAGCGGCCGAACCTCCGAGAGGCCAGTCGGCGGGCCCAGCTCTTGCTGGGGCAGATGCTTCAGCCAGAGCCTGCCCGGCCTGCGGAGTCTCCGCGTCCCGGGTGAAGGGGTCGGCGGCGACCCGTCCGCGTGATCTGCTTTACGCAGAGCGCGGGTTGGAGTGCTTCTGGCACAAGCTCCGCTGGTTCTGCCGTGAGCCGGGCTGTCCCCGGAAGTCGTTCACCGAGCAGATCCCGCAGCTCCCGGCCGGTGCTCGGCCGACCGCCCGGTTGCGGGCCGCCGCCAGATGCCGGGTCCGGGATGCCGGCTCCACCGTCGTGCAGGTCACCCGCGACCCGCACCTTTCCTGGCCGAGGGTGATGGACACCTTTCGCGTCCAGGCCCGTGAGGTCGTCGAAGCGCGCCTGCCGGAGGCCGCGGTGCTGGGCGTCGATGAGACCCGGTGCGGCCGGCCCCGCTGGGAGCAGGACCCCGGCACGGGTGAGTGGGGTCTCCTCGGTCCCTAAGAGAGAGGAGGAGTTGACGCTTCCTTATTCCGTAACTTCGGAGTAGCGTACTTTGAATGACGAGTGGGGATCTGGCTCGGCTGGTGGCTGAACTGGCTCAACGCGTCGAGCGGCTGGAGGGGAAGAGACTCGCTCCGGCTGTCTCGGCTGACGGCGAGCCACATGTCACCTACTCCGGATCCGGGCCAGGGGACAACGGCACGGTGGCCTGGCAGATCATTCGCGGTTGGCCGGACATTCTCGACGGCACGGGCGAAAGATCCGCCACCCTCTTCAGCGCGCTCGCGAGCCCTCTGCGGTTGCGGATCGTCGCCGAGCTGATCGGCGGCGAGGTCGCGACCGCGGAGCTGGCACGCCGGCTCGACCAGCCGTCAACCGGCCAGCTTTTTCATCACCTCAAGGAGCTGCTCGCGGCCGGTGTGATCTACCAGCCGGTGCGGGCCACCTATGCGATCCGCAGCGAGAACGTCGTTCCGCTGCTGGCGATGCTATGTGCCGCCCTCGACATCAGAGACTCCCCGCAGGAGGCCCGGCATGACAGCGAGCACCGATGATTTGACGGCGCGGTTACGGTCGTTCCACCAGCGACACCAGCTGCCCGGCATCGCGGCAGCGGTGGTGACCGCGGACAGTGTCCTGATGGCTGCGACCGGAACGCGGGTTCGCGGTGGCAGCGATCCTGTCGGCGAGGCTGACACATGGCACATCGGCTCCTGCGGCAAATCCATGACCGCGGCACTGTGGGCGAGGCTGGTCCAGCAGGGCCAGGCGACATGGGAAGACACCGTCTTTGAACTGTTCTGCGACCTTGACCCGAAGCCGCATCCAGCCTGGCAGACAGTCACCATCACCGACCTGCTCAGCCACTTCGCCGGCCTGGCCGGCAATCTGACCCAGCCCGACTTGAAAGCGGCCTACTCCAAAGCGGAGTCGCCGGCGGATCAGCGCACCGAGGTGGCCGCGCGCGCATTGGCCGCGCCCCCGGTGCGATACGGGAGATTCCGGTACTCCAACCTTGGCTACACCATCGCGGGAGCGGCCATCGAGCGGGTCACGGAGGAGCCCTTCGACGGCGCCATGCGTCGCGAGATTCTGCACCCGCTGGGCATGTCCAGTGCCGGGTTCGGGCCGCCGTCCGGTGACCAGCCGTGGGGACACCGGCCCCGATGGGTGATGCTTGGCCGCGGAAAGGCCATTGCCCCCAACGAGATGAGCCTGCCGCATCCGGCGGACAACCCACCGGTGATGACGCCGGCCGGTCGGCTTCATCTCTCGTTGGCCGACTGGGCCCGATTCGTGCGGCTCTTCCTGGCCGACGGCCCCAACTTCCTCACCGCCGAGTCGGTCGGGCTCCTCACCACGTCACCACCCGGTCGGAAGTCGCGCCAGGGGCTGGGCTGGGCAATACCGGCCGGCGGCTCGCCACCGATCGCCCATGCCCAACAGGGGTCGAACATGCGCTGGATCGCCACGGCGTTGGTCCATCGAGACCGTCGCCACGCCGTCCTCATCGTGTGCAACGACGGACGCCAACGCCTGCTTCGCGAGTGTGCCAGGCTCGGGCAGGCACTGATCGCGGCCTGACCCCCAGACGCAGGAGATCACTGGTATCGCGCGGCGCCATACCGAAAAGTTTGCCACCCTCGTGGGTCGTTTTGACGTAGACAGTGCTGAGCAGAGAGGCTTCCCTGCTTGCAGCTGGCCTGTATCGGTTTGGGCGATTGGTGACGACGAGCGGCGCGGTGACGCCCTTAGAGGTACGGGCCCGCGGATGTCGAGCACGGCAGCGGTGCTGGTCGAAGGGTGTCGCCACAGCCGCCGGTGAGACGGTCAGAGGTCGGAGCGCACCACAGTGACCGGGCAGTGGGCGTGATGGAGGACGGCCTGGCTGACCGATCCCAGGAGCAGGCCGGTAAATCCACCGTGCCCGCGTGCGCCAACCACCATCACCTGGGCGCCCGCGCTCGCTTCGATCAGTGCCGGGCGGGTACGCCCGCGGACCAGACGGGGCCGCACCGTTACGCCCGGGTACTGGTCGCGGTGTCCTGAGAGGGCCTCGGTCAGCACCCGCTCCTCCTCCTGCCAGAGGCGGTCCACGTCGCCCACCAGCTCCACCAGCTCCACCGGGCGGCCCAGAGCATGCTCACCGTGACCGGTCCAGGTGCTCCAGGCGTGGAGCGCGACCAGGTCGGTGCCCCGCAGGGCGGCCTCGGAGAAAGCGAAGGCGAGGGCGGGCTTCCCTCGTGGGGAGCCGTCGACGGCCACCAGCACCGGACCGGCCGGGTCCGAGCGTCCTCGGACGACCATCACCGGGCAGTGGGCGTGCGCGCTCAGATGTACGGCGGTGGAACCCAGGAGCAGCCCGGCGAAGCCCTCGGAGCCTCGGTGGCCGACCACGAGGAGCTGCGCCATGCGCGACTGTCCTTGCAGGACCGTCGATGCCTCACCGGCGATCACGGCGTGGCTGACGTGCAAGCCGGCGGCCTGGCTCCGCGCGCGTTCCACGGCGTCCGCCACGATCCGTTCGACCGTTTCGTGCAGGGCGCCGGTGAGAGGTCCCAGCGGCGACGAACCGGGCGGTGCGTGCATGGCGGGCCACAGAAAGGCATGCACCACACGCAGCTCCACACCTCGCAGCGACGCCTCCTGGGCTGCGGCGTCCACCGCTGCCAGCGCTGAGGGTGAACCGTCTACTCCCACTACCACCGGCCGCCCGTTCATTGCCTGCTGCTCCCCTCAGGGGCGCCCGTGACCAGGCGCGTGCCGCCCCGGGGCACCGCGTCGCACAGGCGCCCGGCAGCGGATCGAGCGGGCGCACATCGAGGCCCTCGCCCGGATCGGGGCGCTCACCCGCCGTACTGTCTCCTTCCCCAGCTTCCCCCAGGCCCTGGCCCGGGGCTACACGGCGCCCAATAGGCCGCAGTACGCCCCTGTGCACCGCGGGCCTGTCCTGCGGTACGCCGCTCAGGGCGCACGGGTGAGGGGACCTTTCGAAAACTGTCGTGCCACCGTCACGCCGACGTCGGCCAGTGGCATGAGCTCCGGGACACCGGCGCCGGGCGACGCCCAGGCTCAGAACGCCCGTGGAGACATCACCGTCTCCACCCCGTCGATCACAGCGGTACAGCGGGGCGCGCCGGGCCCGGGNGCGACGCCCAGGCTCAGAACGCCCGTGGAGACATCACCGTCTCCACCCCGTCGATCACAGCGGTACAGCGGGGCGCGCCGGGCCCGGGCGTGATGCGTACGCTCACGGCCAGCGGAGGATCGGTGGGCAGTTCACCGACGAGGATCAGGGGCCGGCTCCCATGGGCCTCGGCGCGACCTGTTTCCTTGCCATCGACCAGCAGCTCGGCCGCTCCACGATGGACGCCATCGATGTTCACGGTCACCGAGTGCCCCCTGGCATCAAGGTGAAAATGGTGACTTCGCCCTATCACAAGTCTCCCTGGGGGATCCGCAGCCTCTACCCGAAGCATGCCCCTGCCCGCTCGTCCTCGCTTCTGCAGAAGAGCGAGCCCGGTGGAGCCCGGCCTGCTCCGCCCCCGATCCTGGTGTCGCCCAGAGCAGCGAAATGCCGCAGACTCCCGTATAAGGGCCCGCGTCTCGGAGGCGGGCCGCGGAGAAGGTGACCGCCATGCTTGAGGTCCCGCTCTGGTTGTGGGGGGCGTTCGCCTCGACGGTGGTGGTGTCGCTGGCGGTGGACCTGCTGGCCCACCGCACCGCGCATGTCATCGGCTTCAAGGAGGCCGCCGCCTGGAGCGCCCTGTGGGTAAGTCTCGCTCTGATCTTCGCCGCCGTCGTTTTCCTCGTCCTCGGCGCGACAGCCGGCACCGAGTACACCACGGCATGGCTGCTGGAGAAGAGCCTGTCGGTGGACAACCTCTTCGTCTTCGCCGTGATCTTCGCCTACTTCAGGGTGCCCCGCGCCTACCAGCACCGGGTCCTGTTCTTCGGCGTGATGGGCGCCCTCGTCTTCCGCGGGATCTTCCTCTCCCTCGGCGTCGCTGTCGTCAGCCGCTTCACCGCCGTGCTATTCGCCTTCGCCGCCATCCTCTTCTACAGCACCTACAAGCTCCTCAAGGACGAGGAGGAGAGCTTCGACCCGGGCAAGAGCTTCGCCGTGCGGATGCTCCGTAAGATCATCCCGGTCCGGAACGAGTACGCCGACGCGAAGTTCTTCGTCAAGGAAGCCGGCAAACGCATGGCCACCCCGCTCCTCGCGGTGGTCGCCGCGATCGAGGCGGCCGATCTGATTTTCGCCGTCGACAGCGTCCCCGCCGTCCTCGCCGTCAGTGACGACGCCTTCATCGTGTACACCAGCAACGCGTTCGCCATCCTGGGCCTGCGTGCCCTGTACTTCATGCTCGCCGGGCTGCTGGACCGCTTCCACTACCTGAACAAGGGCCTCGCGATCATCCTTGCCTTCATCGGCGTCAAGCTGATCCTCCAGGCGTCCCACAAGACGATCAGCCCCAGCATCCCGGAAATCCCCTCACCGATCAGCCTCGCGGTCATCGTCATTGTCCTGGCCGCCTCCGTCGTACTAAGCCTGCGCCGACCCGCCCCACTCCACACGGCCCCCGCCGCTCAGGATGAGAACGCACCCTCCCCGACCGATGCGGTAGCCGGGGATCCCGGGCTCGTCGACGGCCGACATGCCGAGCAGGGCCAGCAGCCGGATGATCCACCCCGACCGGCGAGCTGATCAACACCGCACGATGAGCGGCATGCGGCCTGTCCCCTTCTGCGACCACCCGGTCTATTGTTAAAGAATGAGCAAAGCCGAGCATGAGACCAGTCCCCGAGGGACGCTTGTGTGCCCGGTCTGCAAGCACCCCCTGGAGACGACCATCAAGAAACGGCACAAGACGCTTGGAGTCTTCGTGCCGGTGTGGGGCCCGGACGCCTGCCGCAACCCCGACTGCCCCGACCACCTGGAGGAGCCCGAGCGCAACAGCCCCCAGGACCACTGACATCAGGACAGGACACCAGTCCGACGGATGCCGCTCGCGGCCCAGGACGCCATCCACGGTGAGCGTCCAAGCTCCGGACTTCATCGTGGCCGATGATCAACCTGACGGCCCTGGCAGGGACGAGAGCGTAGGAGAGCCAGTGGCAGAGCATCCGGTGGTCGGCTACCTCGCCTGGGCCCTGCTTTTCGGCGCCATTTTCGCCTGGGAAGGCATCGGCCTGCTGCGGCCGGACGACGGCTTCCCCACCCTCAGCGACGCAACCGGTGCCGTCATGAGCTACCCCGTANCGCCTGGGAAGGCATCGGCCTGCTGCGGCCGGACGACGGCTTCCCCACCCTCAGCGACGCAACCGGTGCCGTCATGAGCTACCCCGTACGCCGACGGACGCGGCACCCCAGCAGCAGATGCCCCGCCGACCGGTCGTGCGTCGACCACTCCACCAGCGGCTCGCCGAACGTCGCATCCGCCAGGACCGCTCCCGCGATCGCACCGCCGATCTGCGCCGGGACATAGACCGCCGCCTCGCGGATCGTCACCCCCGCGCCGCCGCGCCGGCCCGTCCACCACTCAGCCAGCGTGTGGCAGTTGCGTGCTGGACGGTGATGAGCCGGTGATGCGGGACAAGCTTCTGTCACGGCCCGTGACGGTTGATCTTGAGGCGGTGGGCCTGGCGTTCGGGTTGGGGCGGACGGTGGCGTACCGGGTCATGCGCGATGGGGAGTTTCCGGTGCCGGTCATGCGGGTGGGGGACAAGTACCGGGTGAGTTCCACACCGCCGCGCGACAACGGATTGAGCCCCTACCCGCAGGAGCCACTCGGCGTAGCTACGACAGCGCCTCAGCTGAGCTGTCCTCGCAGGTCACCGGGTCCGGACAGCAGCCATCCTTGGGGAGAATCTGGGGAGTATTTGCGGCCCTGGGAGCTCGTGGGGAGACTCGGCTGCGTAACGCGACACGATCGCGAAAGACGCTGAAAGACTCATCCGCACAGGTCAGAGGCCAGAAAGGCCGCATCACTGCAGGTCAGCACCGCCGGGTAGACAACTTCACGACGAAGTGCACCGGGTCTGGACGATCGAATCCTCCACCCGGGCCGCCTCTACGGGGTGCCCATGACCGCGAACATCCTCAACCGGTGCCGCGTACACAGCCTGCTCCGCCTCATCGGCAACCCACCGGAGGCGCTGGACAAGACCAGGATTCGCGAAACGGTCGAATCCCCTGGTCGCCCTGGCGTACCCCACCGCCGTGATCGGCGTCTACGGCGATCACGACGTCAAGGAACCGCCTTACTATCAAGATCCGGACCATTTCCGGGCCAGCGAACCGCTCTGGGTGCCGAGAGGTGCTATTTGCACTGGTCAGCGACGTGCCGCACGTGTACCACCAGCAGACAAAGAACCTGCTGTCAGTCAACGTCGAATCAAGCCGCTTCCCACAAACCGGCATCCAGAATGCGGGCCGCCTTTGCGATGCTGCCCGGCATCAGATGCCGGTAGGTACGATACGTCTCCTCTATGGACTTGTGACCCATCCATTCCGCGACGTCGGTGATAGGTATTCCGTTCCCGAGCGCGTTCGAGGCGAAGTAGTGTCGAAAGCTGTACATGCCGACACCGTCATCCGTAGGGAGATTACTGAAGAGCCTTTGCACGCGGCGGCGTTCCATCGGTTCCGTGTAGTACCCGCTCGGACCACGCAGCAGATGCCCCTCCTTTGTGGTCCCGCGCTTCTCCTCGTATCGCTCCATCGCTTCCCGCACCGAGCGCGGTAGAGGAACCTCCCTGAACTCACCTGCCTTGCGGTGCTTCAGCTTCGCCGGCTTATGCGTGTTGGAGTGGATCTGCTCGTGCACCCTGTAGACGTCGTCCGCGACAACGTTGTTGACGTTCACCGCCCGGGCCTCACCATTTCGCAAGCCGCAGCCCACCATCATGACGATCTCGAGCGCAAGATCCTCATCAGCGACAGTCAGCGCCTCCTTCACGTAGGCCAGGGACGGGATGATTACCTTCTCACGGACGTACTCCGGTTCTTGGACCCCCTTTACAGGGTCATCCGTCATGGCCCCCTTTCCATAAGCGTCCCGCAGGATGGCCTTGAGGGTGCGGAATATGTTCACCTGGTTTCCGCGACCGACCCCGTCGGTCTCCAACTCGCCCAAGAAGCGCTCGACCACGATCGGCGTGACAGTGTTCAGCTTCCGCGATCCGAGCCGGGGAATGATGTGCACATTGATGGAGCTGTCAACGTGCTCACCCGTGGAATACTCCGTCATCCTGCGCTGCCGGGGCCGCCACTGCTTCGCATATTCCTCGACCGTCTGCTGACCGAGTTCTCGGCGAGCCTCGGCAACGGATGGCGCCGTCCGCTTCTTCTCCGCGTAGAGCTGCGTGAGACGTTCAATCGCGTCGTCCTGTGTGCCGTATCCGGTCTCCTCACGCTGCTTGCCGAGAGCGTCCCTGAACCGAATCGTGTACGGATGCGGACAACGGGTCGGTTTGGCGCACTCGCAGTCCCTGAAGAAGGACCCCATTCCGCGGGCGAGCTGTCGGGGCACGAAACAAACCTTCCGAACGGGAGCTGGGGACGACCCAGGCTGGGGTGCTTCCCAGCCCGGGGGTCAGCAACGGCGGGACGCAACCGCGTCCCATGCTGACAGTTTGCTGACCTTGACCCGACAATCATGCCTCTGACCTGCGCAGATGACAAAGTGTTAGATCTTGGACTTGAACATGGTGCGCAGCATCGAACACTCCCAGGATTCGGCTCCCTGCCTGCTTTTGCAGGTCAAGGGCACTGAGGCGGAACCAGATTACGGAACGGCGCGAGCGGCCGCACCGAGAGCCCGGTCACGTCGACCGCAGCGGCGGCGCGATGCTGTGCGGCTCTCCTCTTGACAACCTCCGACCCAAGGGGAAAGGCTGTTGCGCATAGAGATGGTAGTTGTGTCATTAGAAACAGACCTGTGATTGGTCCGCTCTTCCCGTCACGGCTCCGCGAGCTACCGACCCGGCCCGCACCCCGTACGACCACGCCACCCAGACGTCGACATCCGCCGGGCCACTCGTCTCGTACGCCGCCCGGCCACGGACCAGTACCGCCCGCCACACCCATGCGCAGACAAGGGAGCCCGGCCGTGGCCATCTCCGTTTTCGATCTCTTCTCCATCGGTATAGGCCCGTCCAGTTCGCACACCGTCGGCCCGATGCGGGCGGCCCGCATGTTCGTCGGCCGGCTGAAGGAGGACGGGCTCCTCGCCCGGACGGCATCGGTACGGGCCGAGCTCTTCGGCTCCCTCGGCGCCACCGGCCACGGCCATGGCACCCCCAAGGCCGTCCTGCTCGGTCTGGAGGGCAACGAGCCGCACACGGTGGACATCGCCCAGGCCGAGACGGACGTCGAACGGATCACGTCGGCAGGAAGGCTGCGGCTGCTGGGCCGCGACGTCGGCGATGCCCACGAGATCGGCTTCGACACGGACAGCCAGTTGGTGCTGCACCGCCGTCGTTCCCTGCCGTACCACGCCAACGGCATGACGCTCTTCGCCTACGACACCGACGGGTTGCCGCTGCTGGAGAAGACGTACTACTCGGTCGGCGGCGGGTTCGTCGTCGACGAGGACGCGGTCGGCGAGGACCGCATCAAGCTGGACGACACGGTGTTGAAGTACCCCTTCGGCAGCGGAGACGAGCTGCTGCGCCTGACCCGGGAGACGGGTCTGTCGATCTCGGCCCTGATGCTGGAGAACGAGAAGGCCTGGCGCACCGAGGCCGAGATTCGCGCCGGCCTGCTGGAGATCTGGCGTGTGATGGAGGCGTGCATGGCCAGCGGCCTGTCCCGGGAGGGCATTCTGCCGGGCGGGCTCAAGGTCCGCCGCCGGGCCACCGCGGCGGCCAATGCGCTACGGGCCGAGGGCGATCCGGCGGGCCGGGCGATGGAGTGGGTGACCCTCTACGCGATGGCGGTGAACGAGGAGAACGCGGCCGGCGGCCGGGTGGTCACCGCCCCGACCAACGGGGCCGCCGGGATCATCCCGGCCGTCCTGTACTACTACCTCAACTTCGTCCCCGGAGCCGACCACGACAGCGTCGTCCGGTTCCTGCTGGCGGCCGGCGCCATCGGCCTGCTGTTCAAGGAGAACGCCTCCATCTCCGGCGCCGAGGTCGGCTGCCAGGGCGAGGTCGGCTCGGCCTGCTCGATGGCCGCGGGCGGACTCGCGGAGGTGCTCGGCGGCTCGCCGGAACAGGTGGAGAACGCCGCCGAGATCGGCATGGAGCACAACCTGGGCCTCACCTGCGACCCGGTCGGCGGCCTGGTGCAGATCCCGTGCATCGAACGCAACGGCATGGCGGCGGTCAAGGCCGTCACCGCGGCCCGGATGGCCCTGCGTGGCGACGGCCGCCACCACGTCTCCCTGGACAAGGTCATCAAGACGATGAAGGAGACGGGCGCCGATATGAAGGTCAAATACAAGGAGACGGCGCGCGGCGGGCTCGCGGTCAACGTCATCGAGTGCTGAAGACGCGGGAGTTGGAGGCGTCTTCATGGACGACCGGGATCGCGTCGCTGACGGGAGCTGCCTCAACGGGCAGCACGCGCCGCACCTCGGCACCGTCGGCGTCCGGCGAGGCATGAGCACGCCGCATGACGTCACCCGCCCCTTCTGCCGGGCCTGCGACCGCACCGACGGTTCGGCCACGGGCATACGCACACCCGGTGACGACCGCCGGACCGTCGGGGCTCGCTCCCCCGGCGTCAACGTCCCCGACGCGAGCCGCGCCGGACAGACAACACCCGGCCCCGCAAGGAGGTCTCTCGAAGTGAGCCACTCTCTGCCGGGGCTCGGAGGAATCCACGGCTGTGACCACGGGAGCACCCTCGTCAGCCCGCCCCGGCTGCGGCCCTCGGGCACCCACTGCCGCCCCCGCCGCATCGCGATGCTCAGCGTGCACACCTCGCCGCTGCACCAGCCCGGCACCGGTGACGCGGGTGGGATGAACGTCTACATCGTCGAACTCGCCAAACGCCTCGCCGCGATCGACATCGAGGTGGAGATCTTCACCCGTGCCACCTCCGCCGCGCTTCCGCCCACCGTGGAGCCGGCGCCCGGGGTGCTCGTACGGCATGTGGCCGCGGGCCCCTATGAGGGCCTGGCCAAGGACGAGCTGCCGGCGCGGCTGTGCGCCTTCGTGCACGGCGTGACGCAGGCCTGGGCAGGCCGGCGTCCCGGACACTACGACGTGGTGCACTCGCACTACTGGTTGTCCGGCCACGTCGGCCGGCTCACCGCCGAGCGCTGGGGCGTACCACTCGTGCACGCGATGCACACCATGGCCAAGGTCAAGAACGCATCCCTCGCCGAGGGCGACACCCCCGAACCCGTGTCCCGCGTGATCGGGGAGACACAGGTCGTCCGGGCCGCCGACCGGCTCATCGCCAACACCGAGAAGGAAGCCGACGAGCTGCTGCGCCACTACGACGCCGATCCCGCCAAGGTCGCAGTCGTCAGCCCGGGCGTGAACCTGGACCGCTTCCGGCCCGACCCATCCGGGGGCGAGGCCGGCCGGGCCGCGGCCCGCACCCGCCTCGGGCTGCCGCGGGAAGCGCTGATACCGCTCTTCGCAGGCCGCATCCAGCCCCTGAAGGCCCCGGACATCCTGCTGCTCGCGGTGGCCCGGCTGCTGGAGGAACGGCCGCGGCTGCGCGAACGGATCGTCGTGCCGGTCGTCGGCGGGCCGAGCGGCAGCGGCCTCGACAGACCGGAGGAGCTGCAGAAGCTCGCCGCCCAGCTCGGCATCTCCGATGTGGTGCTCTTTCATCCGCCGGTCGGTCAGGCCGAGCTCGCGGACTGGTACCGGGCAGCCACCGTGCTGGTCGTGCCGTCCTACAGCGAGTCCTTCGGCCTGGTGGCCGCCGAGGCTCAGGCGTGCGGCACCCCGGTGATAGCGGCCGCGGTCGGCGGCCTGCCGGTGGCGGTACGGGACGGGGTGAGCGGCGTCCTCGTACCGGGGCACGATCCGGCCGACTACGCGCGGGCGCTGCGCGGCTTCGCCGACGATCCGGCGCTCTCCGCGAGGATGGGCGCGGCCGCCGCCCGGCACGCCCGGTCCTTCGGCTGGGACATGACGGCCGCGGCCACGGCAGACGTGTACGCGGCCGCGATGCACGAGCACGGTCGGGCGACCTGAGTCGCCCGCTGCTCGGTCGGCTACCGCGTGGTGGGCCTGCCGGCGGCGGAAGCCGGTTCCAGCCGGACCACGATGGACTTGGACGTGGGGGTGTTGCTGACCTCCGCCGTACTGTCCAGCGGAACGAGGACGTTGGTCTCGGGGAAGTAGGCGGCGCAGCAGCCGCGAGGGGTGGGGTACGCGACCGTGCGGAAAGCCGGCGCCCGGCGGTCGACCCCGTCGGAGAACTCGCTGACGATGTCGACCAGGTCGCCTTCGGCCAGGCCGTGTGCGGCGAGGTCGTCCGGATGCAGGAAGAGCACCCTGCGGCCCTGATGGACGCCGCGGTAGCGGTCGTCCAGACCGTAGATGGTGGTGTTGTACTGGTCGTGCGAGCGGATGGTCTGGAGGATGAGCCGCCCCTGCGGGACGCGCATCACCTCCAGCGGGTTGACGGTGAAGTTGGCCAGTCCGGTCCTGGTGGGGAAGCGTCTCTCGTCCCGTGGGGGGTGGGGCAGCGCGAAGCCGCCGGGCTCGCGCACCCGCACGTTGAAGTCCTCGAAGCCGGGAACCACCCGTTCGATCCTGTCCCGGATTCGGTCGTAGTCCGCCTCGAACTCCGCCCAGGGCACCTGCGAACCGTCGTCCCCGAGGACCGCCCGCGCCATCCGGCAGATGATCGCGACCTCGCTCAGCAAGGCGTCGGACGCGGGCGCCAGCCGCCCCCGCGAGAGGTGCACCATGCCCATGGAGTCCTCCACGGTCACCAGTTGAGGCCCCGTGGGGCGAAGGTCGGATTCGGTGCGGCCCAGGCAGGGCAGGATGAGTGCCTGCCGGCCGGACACCGCGTGGGACCGGTTGAGCTTGGTGGAGATCTGCACCGTGAGTTCGCAGTTGCGCAGTGCACGCTCGGTGAGCTCGGTGTCGGGAGCGGCGGAGACGAAGTTGCCGCCGAGCGCCACGAAGACCCGCACCTGTCCGTCCCGCATGGCCCGGATGGTTTCCACGGCGTCGTGTCCGTGGTGGCTCGGCGGCACGAAGCCGAATTCCGCGCCGAGCGCGTCGAGGAAGGCGGCGTCCGGCTTCTCGTAGATGCCCATGGTCCGGTCGCCCTGGACATTGGAGTGGCCGCGGACGGGGCAGAGGCCGGCGCCGGGGCGCCCGATATTGCCGCGCATCAGGAGGAAGTTGACGACCTCGCGGATGGTCGGCACCGAGTGGCGATGCTGGGTGAGGCCCATCGCCCAGCAGACGACGATCTTCTTGGCGGCCAGTACCTCCTGGAACGCCTGCCTGATCTCCTTCGCCGAGAGGCCAGTGGCTTCCAGGATGTCGTCCCAGGATGCCTTGCGGGCCTGTTCGGCGAACTCCTCGAAGCCGTGGGTGTGCGCGGTGATGAAGGCGTTGTCGAGGACCGTGCCGGGAGCCTCGTCCTCCGCCTCCAGGAGCATGCGGTTGAAGGCCTGGAAGAGGGCCTGGTCGCCGCCGAGCCTGATCTGCAGGAACAGGTCGGACAGCTGAGTGCCGCCACCGAGCACACCGGAGGGCCGCTGGGGGTTCTTGAAGCGCAGAAGTCCCGCCTCGGGCAGCGGGTTGACCGCGATGACGCGGGCTCCGCGGTCCTTCGCGGTCTCCAGCGCCGAGAGCATCCGGGGATGGTTGGTTCCCGGGTTCTGCCCCACGACCAGGATCAGGTCGGCCTCGTACAGGTCCTCCAGGTGCACGCTGCCCTTGCCGATGCCGATGGTCTCCACCAGGGCGAAGCCGCTGGACTCGTGACACATGTTGGAGCAGTCCGGCAGGTTGTTGGTGCCGAAGAGCCGGACGAAGAGCTGGTAGGCGAAGGCGGCCTCGTTGCTCGCCCGGCCGGAGGTGTAGAAGGCGGCCTGGTCCGGGGAGTCCAGGGCGCCGAGTTCCCGGGCGACGACGGCGAACGCCTCGTCCCAGGAGATCTGCTGGTACCGGTCGCTGCCTGCGGGGCGGTACATGGGATGGGTGAGACGTCCCTGCTGACCGAGCCAGTAGTCGCTGCGTCCGGCGAGTGCCGCCTGCGTGTGCTCGGCGAAGAACTCCGGCGTGACCCGGCGCAGGGTCGCCTCCTCCGCCACCGCCTTGGCCCCGTTCTCACAGAACTCGGCGCGGTGTCGGTGCTCGGGCTCCGGCCAGGCACATCCCGGGCAGTCGAAGCCCTCCTTCTGATTGACACTCAGCAGTGTCAGCAGACTGCGGCGGACGCCCATCTGCGCGTGGGCGTGGCGAAGCGAGGAGGTGACCGCGGGGATGCCCGCGGCGTAGTCCTTCGGCGGGCCCACCCGCAGTCGGGAATCGCCGGGGTCCTCGGCAGGTGCCTTGCGGCTCATCGGTAGCGCTCCGCGGTGTGTGGGAATGAGTGGGTGCCTGACCAGCCGCACGGCATCCGTGCCGTGCTTTCCTCCTGGTGGCTACCGGGGCTGGGGGGTACCGAGACGGGCCTGGACCCAGTCGTGGAACTCGCCGATGTGGTGCTCACTGGGCACCAGGACGCCGCCCTTGGCGTACAGGCGCGAACTCATCGCCGGCTGGCAGCGTTCGCAGGCGTCGAAGTCCTGCCGGTTGACCCGGTCGAACAGCTCCACCGACCGGCTGACGTCCCTGCCGCTCTCCACCACGCCCTTCAGATACAGCCAGTCGCACTCCACGATCGTCCGATCGGCCGCCACGGGGTACATCCGGTGGAAGATCACATGGTCGGGGACCAGGTTGATGAACACCTGCGGCCGCACCGTGATCGCGTAGTACCGGCGGTCCTGATCCTCGGCGACCCCCGGAATGCGGTCCAGGCCCTCCGAGCCGTCAATGGTGAAACCTTTGACGTCCTCTCCGAACTCCGCGCCGTGCCCCACGTAGAACTGCGCCGCGTAGCCGTCGGCGAACTCCGGCAGCACCTCGGTCAGTTCCGGGTGGATCGTCGCGCAGTGGTAGCACTCCATGAAGTTCTCGATGATCAGCTTCCAGTTCGCCTTCACGTCGTAGACGATCCGCTTGCCGACCTCGAGGCTGTCGATGTCGTACTGGTCGATGGCCCCCACGTCGCCCAGGCGCGCCACCACGTCCGCGATCACCGACTCCTCGAACGAGGGCGGATTCTCGGCCAGGCACACCCACACATAGCCCAGCCACTCGCGCACCGACACGCTCGCCAGGCCGAACTCGGTCCGGCCCACGTCAGGCATCTTCGTCAGGTTCGGGGCCGCGACGAGTTTGCCCTCCAGGTCGTAGGTCCAGGCGTGGTACGGGCATTGGAACGCCCGCTTCACCTCACCGGACTCCTGCGTGCACAGCTTGGCGCCGCGGTGCCGGCACACGTTGAAGAAGGCGCGGACGGAGTTGTTCCGTGACCGGGTCACCAGGACGCTCTCCCGGCCCACATCCACGGTCCTGAACGCGCCCGGCTTCTCCAGCTCCGAGGAGCGCGCCACACAGAACCACATCGACTCGAAGATGCGCTCCTGCTCCAGACGGAAGATCTCCGGGTCCGTGTAGTGGTCACCGGAGAGGGTCGCGATCAGGCTCTCCGGCAGTCCGGTCGTAGTCATAGTTCACCTCGAAGGGAAGCGCCTTGGGCAGGTGGTTGTGTCATGCACGGGGGAAAGAGCGGGGTTCATGCGGGCTCGCGCTCACACGGAACTGTGTGAGCGGCCGCCGTGATTCGGCTGAAGGGTGCCGGTCCGGGCTGTCGTTGAAGGTGAGGACGACTGCGCGGCGGCCCGGGGCGACGCCGTGCCGGCTGACGCGCTCGCGGGAGACGTGCTCGCGGTCGGCCTCGGCGGCACAGTCACGCCGGTGGCCGGCGACGGCCCGTGGTCGACGAGTGTCGCCTCGGTCCGGCCCCGGGCGGACAGCTCCTCGGCCGGCGCCGCCCCCACGGCACCCGCACCGATGATGACCAGGCGCGGTCCCGCCATCGCCACCCACCCCCAATCCGGTTGCTCTATATGCAACGCGCACCTCTCTACGCAACACACAGTGCAGGCCGCCCAGACCGCTGTCAAGAGGTCACCCCGGACCGCCGGAAAGCGCACCCCTCGACTGGGCGCCGGCGGCGGCATCCGACAGGCCCAGCGCCGCAACCGCCGGGAAGCAACGTCAGGGCGGGCTCTTGACCGCAGGCCGTCACAGCCGGACCATGTTGCGTATCAATCGCATCGTTGCGTAATGCGCACTCCACTGGGAGGACTCAGTGTCCCTTCGACCGCAGCCCGATCGCGAGTTCGTCCTCACCCTTTCGTGCCCCGACCGCTCCGGCCTGGTCCACGCCGTCACCGGCTTCCTCGTCCGGCACTCCGGGAACATCCAGGAGAGCCAGCAGTTCGACGACCGGCTGCAGGACCGCTTCTTCATGCGCGTGCACTTCGACGTCTCGGATCCGAGTACGTCACTGGAAGACCTGCGTTCCGGCTTCGCTCCCGTGGCGGAGGCGTACCGGATCTCCTGGCAGCTGCACAACGCGTCGACTCCGACGCGCACGCTGATCATGGTGTCGAAATTCGGCCACTGCCTGAACGACCTGCTCTTCCGGCGGAGCACCGGTGCGCTCAACATCGAGGTGCCGGCAATCGTGTCCAACCACCGGGACTTCGAATCGCTCGCGGAGCGCTATGGGATTCCGTTCCACCACGTTCCGGTGACGCCGGACACGAAGGCCGACGCGGAGGCGCGGCTGCTGGAACTCGTCGACGAGCTCGACATCGACCTCGTGGTCCTTGCCCGCTACATGCAGATCCTGTCCAACGATCTGTGCAAGCAGCTCGAAGGCCGGGCGATCAACATCCACCACTCGTTCCTGCCGAGCTTCAAGGGAGCACGGCCGTACGTCCAGGCGCACGAGCGCGGCGTCAAGCTCGTCGGGGCCACGGCGCACTACGTCACCCCGGACCTCGACGAGGGGCCGATCATCGAGCAGGACGTCATGCGCGTCGACCACTCACAGAGCCCCGACACCCTGGTCACCCTGGGCCGCGACGTCGAAGCGCAGGTCCTCGCCCGAGCGGTGGAATGGCACAGCCAGAGCCGGGTCATGATCAACGGCAACCGCTCGGTCGTCTTCCGCTGACCGGTCCGACAAGCTCCGGTGACGCCCCCACAGGGGCACCCACCGAAAATCTTTCAGGGCGACACCTACGTTGACCAATCCACTTATGGTTTCACTATGAGCAACTACGGCACTGAGCCCGCAGGCGCATCCGGCGGCGGAGTGCAGTCCGTTGACCGGGCTGTCTCTGTGCTGGAGATCCTGGCCCAGCGTGGCGAGGCGGGCGTGAGTGAAGTGGCCGCGGCGATCGACGTCCACAAATCCACTGCTTTTCGCCTGCTCGGCGCGCTGGAGGCGCATGGGATGGTCGAGCAGGAGGCCGAGCGCGGAAAGTACCGTCTCGGCTTCGGGATCGTGCGCCTGGCCGGTGCGGTTACGGGGCGCATCGATATCACCAAGTACGGGCGAGGGATCTGCGAGCGTCTCGCCCAGGAGCTGGGCGAGACGCTGAATATCGCGGTACTGGAGTCCCACCACGTGGTCAATCTCGACCAGGTGCGCGGCCCGTCCGCCATCGCCGCGCAGAACTGGGTCGGACGGCTGACGCCACCGCACTGCACAGCGAGCGGAAAGATCTTCTTGGCCCACCTCGACCCGAAGCGCCGCGATGAGCTCATCGCCGAGGCCGGGCTCGCTCGTATGACATCCCGCACGCTGACCTCCAAGGAGAAGCTGGAGGCAGATCTCGCCGAAGCACGGGAGCGGGGCTATGCCATGACGGTGGAGGAATACGAAGAGGGCCTCAACGCGATGGCCGCTCCCGTCCGCTCGCGCGACGGCGAAACCGTCGCCGCCCTCACCGTCTCGGGGCCGGCCTTCCGCCTCACCGAGGAGCGTATGCAGGAGGTCGCACCGGCGCTGGTGCAAGGAGCGGACGAGCTCAGTCACCGTCTCGGCTATCTGGGCTGATCCGTGGCCCCGGGCGGCAACCCCCGGTCAGGGACGCGGACCGGACCGGGCCGATCCGATGCGATGCGATGCGATGCGATGCGATGGCCAGGATGCCGTCCGTGAGCACCCGCTCGTAGGCGCTTAGGCCGGGTGCGGCCAGTTCCACGAAGAAGTCGGCGTCGCCGGACGCCACGTAGCCGCGCCGACCTGCGGGATCGCGGTCAGCGCGGCCTCGACCACCTGCTCAGCCGGTGAGCTGAGCGGCCTCGACCGCCTGCTCAGCCAGTGAGCTGATGAGGCGGCCCAGTGCTTACCGATCCAGCCCCCATTCCGCGGCCGCGTCCAGCAGCCAGTCGGTCAAGTAGCCGGCGAAGGACGAACGGACCAGTACCCAGAATCCGGCCCTGGGCTCGTCCCGGGCGACCAGGACGATCTGGGCCCGGGCGAGGGTGGTCTGGGCGCAACGCCCGGCGCCGAAGGCGCGCGGATGCAGGTCCAGCGAACAGCCGTGGGCCAGGAGGTCGCGGGCGCGGGGGCCCGCGACGAGGAGCGCGGTGCGCTGGGCGGAGACGTCGGTGACGGAGACGGGCTCGTCCTCCACGGCCGTCCGGATGCGGCTCTCCAGGTCGCTCCGGCTGCCGGGCGGGCCCACCAGCAGCCACTCGTCCGGGCCGAGCCACAACGCGGTCAACTCCCCGGCGCGTACGACGGTGTTGGGTTCGAGGGGCAGTTGGAGGTCCAGCGCGAGTCCTACGGCGTCCGCCGCCGCTCCCTTGGCGTCGAGGCGCACATTGAGCTGGGTCAGGAAGCGGAGTTCGGCCAGCCGGACCGCGCCCCCGGAGGCGCGGGTCGCGGCGGCCAGGCGGTCGGCGGCATCCGTCAGGGGACTGCGGAGCGGGACGGAAAGAGCGGTGTCAGCCATCGCGGCGGGCTCCCTCGGGATCGTAGAGGACGGGGCTTGCGACGGTCACCGGGACGAGCCGGTCGCCCACGGGGGCGTAGAGCCTCTCCCCGATGCGCTCCCTGCCGCCCTTGATCAGGGCGAGGGCGAAGGTCCGGCCCAGCGCCGCGCTGCGGTAACTGGAGGTGACGTGGCCGAGCATCGGGACGGGCGGCGCGGGCAGCACGCCGTCGGCGACCAGTTGGGTGCCCTCGGGGAGGAAGGTGCCCGGCTCCTCGGGGAGCAGGCCGACCAGGTGCTTGCGGTCGGCGCGGACGGTGTCGGCACGGGCGTAGGAGCGCTTGCCGATGAAGTCGGGCTTCTTCTTCGACACCACCCAGCTCATGCCGAGGTCCTGGGGGGTGACGGTGCCGTCGGTGTCCTGGCCGATGATGGGGTAGCCCTTCTCCGCCCGCAGGACGTGCATGGTCTCGGTGCCGTACGCGGTGATGCCGTACGGGGCACCGGCCTCGTACAGCGCCTGCCACAGGGCGAGGGCCTCCCACGGTGACACGTTGATCTCGTAGGCGAGTTCGCCGGAGAAGCTGATCCGGCACACCCTGGCCTCGATGCCGGCCACGGTCGTCTCCCGCCATGCCATGAACGGGAAGTCGTCGTTGGAGACGGCCAGTTGGGGCGCGAGCGCGCCCAGGACCTCGCGCGAGCGGGGCCCGACCAGAGCGACGGTGGCCCACTGTTCGGTCACGGACGTGCAGTGGACGCGCAGCTCGGGCCACTCGGTCTGGAGCCACTCCTCCATCCAGTCCAGTACGGCCGCCGCGTTGCCGGTCGTGGTGGTGACCAGGAAGCGGTCCTGGGCGAGGCGGATGACAGTTCCGTCGTCGAAGAGCATGCCGTCCGGGCGGCACATGACGCCGTAGCGGATCATGCCGACCTTCAGGGTGCTCATCATGTTCGTGTAGAGCCGGTCCAGGAAAACGGCGGCATCCGGGCCCTGGACGTCGATCTTGCCGAGGGTGGAGGCGTCCATGAAGGCGACACCGTCGCGGGCGGCGGCGCACTCACGGAGGACGGCGGCCTCCATGTCCTCGCCGTCCTGCGGGTAGTACCAAGGGCGCTTCCACTGGCCGACGTTCTCGAACAGCGCGCCGTGCTCGACATGCCATTCGTGCAGGGCCGTCACCCGGATCGGGTCGTGCAGCGCGCCGCGGTCGCGGCCCGCGAGCGTGGCGAAGGAGACGGGTGTGTACGGCGGCCGGAACGTGGTCGTGCCGAGCGCCGAGATGTCCACACCGAGCAGTTCGGCGACGACGCCGCTGGCCAGGACGCCGGATGTCTTGCCCTGGTCGTTGGCGGTGCCGGCCGTGGTGTAGCGCTTGGTGTGCTCGACCGAGCGCATACCGGCGCCGGTCGCCCGGGCCAGGTCGTCGACGGTGACGTCGCGTTGGAGGTCGACGAAGCGGGGTGCGCCGGAGTCACCGGGGACGACGTACACGTGCATGGGCGGCGTCTGCGGCCGCGCGGCCACGTGCGGGAGGCGGGGGGACTCGGGGGTGTAGCCCCCGGCCTCGATCGCGCGGGCACCGGCGGCCGCACCTTGTGCGAGGACCCGGGCCAGGTCCAGGACGCCGTTCGCGCTGCCCGCGACCTCGACCGCCTGGCGGCAGGTGTCGGGGACGAAGGAGCCCAGCGCCTCGTCGTGGCGCAGTCTGCCGCCCGCCTGGCTGAACAGGTGCGCCACCGGGTTCCAGCCGCCGGAGACCAGCAGGAGGTCGGCGGCGAACTCCCGCCACCCTGTGGGCTCTCCGTACGGGGCGACGGTCACGGCGGTGAGGCGCGTGTCGCCTTCCGTGCCGGTGACCGCGTGCCCGGTCAGCACCTCGATGCCGGCCTCCCGGGCGCGCTGCGCCCACTCCCCCGGTTCGGGGCGGGTGTCGACGATCGCCGTGATGTTCACGCCCGCCGCGCTGAGATCCAACGCCGCCGAGTAGGCACTGTCGTTGGTGGTGAAGACGACAGCATGGCGGCCGGGCAGGACACCGTGGCGGTTGACGTAGGTGCGGGCCGAGGCCGCCAGCATCACACCGGGGCGGTCGTTGTCCGCGAAGACCAGCGAGCGCTCGTGGGCGCCGGTGGCGAGGACGACGCGACGCGCGCGGATGCGCCAGACGCGTTCGCGGGAGACGTTCTCCGGGGCGCCAGCGCCGAGGTGGTTGGTGCGGCGCTCGACGGCGAGGAGGTGGTTGTCGTCGTAGTACCCGAAGACGGTGGTACGGCGCAGCACGCGCACTTCGGGCTCGGCTTCGAGCAGTTCGGCGACCTCCTCCACCCAGTCGAGATGTTCGCCCGTGCCCAGGAGGCTGCCGCCCGGTTCCGGTTGGTCGTCGGCGAGGATGACGCGTGCGCCGCTCTTCGCCGCCGCCGCTGCGGCCGCGAGGCCGGCCGGGCCCGCGCCGACGACCAGCAGGTCGCAGTGGGCGTGTACGGCGTCGTAGCGGGCCGGGTCCGGTTCGGTGGCGAGACGGCCCTGGCCGGGGAGGCTCCTCGCGACCAGGCCGTCGTAGAGCTCGACGGTCGTGGCGGGCAGCATCGGCTCCGGGAAGGGTGCCTCGATCTGGACCACGGCGTTGGGTTCTTCGACGCCGGCCGAGAAGATGCCTCGCGGGCGGCCGAGTTTGATGCTGGTGCCGGCCTGGATGACGCCGTTGGCGAGGAGGGCGGAGGCGAGGGTGTCGCCTCGGTAGCCCTGGTATTCGGTGCCGTCGAAGGTGAAGGTGAGGGGTTCGTCGCGGTGGATTCGGCCGCGGGTGGGCAGGCGGAACGGCTGGTTCTCCTCCCCCACCCCGCCCCTTCCCGAAACCAGGGGGCCCGCCCCCTGGACCCCCGCTGGGGGCTTCGCCCCCAGGCCCCCATCGGCCTGAACGGCCTCGTCCTCAAACGCCGGACGGGCTGGAATCACTGGACGTGGCTCAATCGTGGCCGGACGCTCCTCCCCCGCCCGGTACACCGTCAGGATCTCGTTCGTCGCCGTGTCGCGTACCGCGTTGAACCAGCGGCGGCAGCCCGCCGCGTGGCTCCAGCGTTCGGCGAACGGTCCCTTGGAGTTGTCGCGGAAGAAGAGATAGCGCGCCCACTCCTCGTCGGACAGGGCCGCGGGGTCCTGGGGATAGGGCACGTGTGCCTGGCCGCCGTAGTGGAACTCGGCCTCGTCGCGGGGCCCGCACCACGGGCAGGGGATGAGCAGCATGGTTCGGCTCCCTAGTGGGCCACCGCGGCAGCGCCGTGCTCGTCGACGAGCGCGCCGGTGGTGAAACGGTCGAGCGAGAAGGGGGCGTTGAGGGCGTGCGGGGTGTCGTGGGCGATGGTGTGGGCGTAGACCCAGCCGACGCCCGGCGTGGCCTTGAACCCGCCCGTCCCCCAGCCGCAGTTGAGGTAGAGGTTGTCGACCGGGCTGAGGCCGACGATGGGTGAGGCGTCGGGGCTGACGTCGACGATGCCGCCCCAGGTGCGCAGCACATGGGCACGGGCGAAGACCGGGAAGAGCTCCAGGGCGGCGGACATCTGCTCTTCGATGATGTGGAAGGCGCCGCGCTGGGTGTAGGAGTTGTACGAGTCGATGCCCGCGCCCATCACCAGCTCGCCCTTGTGCGCCTGGCTGACGTACACATGGACCGCGTTGGACATGACGACCGTCGGGTGCACCGGCTCCAGGAGTTCGGAGACCAGCGCCTGCAACGGGTGGCTCTGCAGCGGCAGTTCGATCCCGGCCATGGCGGCGAGCACCGAGGTGTGGCCTGCCGAGCAGAGCGCCACCTTGCCCGCCGCGATCGGGCCCAGTGTGGTCTGGACTCCCACCACCCGGCCACCGACCACGTCCAGACCGGTCACCTCGCAGTTCTGGATGATGTCGATCCCGGCTGCGTCGGCGGAGCGGGCCAGGCCCCAGGCGACGTGGTCGTGCTTGGCGATGCCTGCCCGCGGCTGGTAGGTGCCGCCCAGGACCGGATAGCGCACGTCCTGCGAGATGTTGACGATCGGGCAGACTTCCTTGACCTGCTCAGCGTCCAGCCACTCGGCGTCCACGCCGTTCAGACGGTTCGCCTCCACCCGGCGCACGCTGTCGCGGACGTCCTGGAGGCTGTGGGCGAGGTTCAGCACGCCGCGCTGGGAGAAGAGGATCGGATAGTCGAGCTCGTCCGCCAGTCCCTCCCACAGTTTGAGGGCGTGCTCGTAGATGCCCGCGCTCTCGTCCCACAGGTAGTTGGAGCGGATGATCGTGGTGTTGCGGGCCATGTTGCCGCCCGCCAGCCAGCCCTTCTCCAGCACGGCTACGTTGGTGATGCCGTGGTTCTTCGCCAGATAGTGGGCGGTGGCGAGGCCGTGGCCGCCGCCGCCGACGATCACCACGTCGTACGATCGCTTGGGCTCGGGTGTGCGCCACAGCCAATCGGGGTGTTCCGGGAGTTCGGCGCCGGGGGTTCGGGGACTCATCGGGCGTCTCCTGAAGGACCGGAAAGGTGCGGGTAGAGCGGGTGTTTGGCGGCCAGCGCCTCCGTGCGGGCGCGCAGGGCGGCGGTGTCGGGCTCGGGCTGGAGGGTCAGCGCGATCACGTCGGCGACCTCGGCGAAGTCCTCGTCGGTGAAGCCGCGGGTGGCCAGCGCCGGGGTGCCGATGCGCAGGCCCGAGGTGACCATGGGCGGGCGCGGGTCGAAGGGCACGGCGTTGCGGTTGACGGTGATGCCGATCTCGTGGAGCAGGTCCTCGGCCTGCCTGCCGTCGAGTTCGGAGTCACGGAGGTCGACCAGGACGAGGTGCACGTCCGTGCCGCCGGTGAGGACCTTCACTCCGGCGGCCGCCGCGTCGGCCCGGGTGAGCCGTTCGGCGAGGATGCGGGAGCCGGCGAGGGTCCGGGCCTGGCGTTCGGCGAACTCGGGCGACGCGGCGACCTTGAACGACACCGCCTTGGCCGCGATGACATGCTCCAGCGGTCCGCCCTGCATACCGGGGAACACCGCCGAGTTGATCTTCTTGGCGAGGTCGGCCTCGTTGGTGAGGATGACTCCGCCGCGGGGACCGCCGAGCGTCTTGTGCGTCGTCGTGGTGGTGACGTGGGCGTGCGGTACGGGGTTGGGGTGCAGCCCGGCGGCGACCAGGCCGGCGAAGTGCGCCATGTCGACCATCAGCAGGGCGCCCACCTCGTCGGCGATCCGGCGGAAGGCCGCGAAGTCCAGCTGCCTCGGGTACGCCGACCAGCCCGCGATGATCATCTTGGGGCGGTGTTCCTTGGCGAGGCGTTCCACCTCGTCCATGTCGACGAGGTTGTCCGCCTCGGCCACGTGATACGGCACGACATTGAGCATCTTGCCGCTGTAGTTGAGGCGCATACCGTGGGTGAGGTGCCCGCCGTGCGCGAGGTCGAGACCGAGGATCGTATCCCCGGGCTGGAGCAGCGCGAAGAATACGGCGGTGTTCGCCTGGGCACCGGAGTGCGGCTGGACGTTGGCGAACCCGGCGCCGAAGAGGGACTTGATCCGCTCGATGGCGAGGCGCTCGGTGACGTCGACGTGTTCGCAGCCGCCGTAG
Organism: Streptomyces albicerus; assembly: GCF_008905045.1. Lineage (GTDB taxonomy): Bacteria > Actinomycetota > Actinomycetes > Streptomycetales > Streptomycetaceae > Streptomyces > Streptomyces albicerus. Next base: position 3,810 of record NZ_VWMY01000115.1, on the reverse strand, counting down.
TACCGGCGGCCCGGGTAGCCCTCGGCGTACTTGTTGGTGAGGACCGAGCCCTGCGCCTCCAGCACCGCCGAGGGCGCGAAGTTCTCCGAGGCGATCATTTCGAGGGTGGACTGCTGGCGGTGCAGCTCGGCGCGGAGCGCGGCATGGACCTCGGGGTCCAGCTCCGCCAGGGGGGTGTTCAGCGCGTTCATACGGTGTTCGCGTTCCTCTCGGCGGCCTCGACGACATTGGCGAGCAGCATCGCCCGCGTCATGGGTCCGACGCCCCCGGGCATCGGCGCGAGCCACCCGGCCACCTGGGCGGCGTCCGGGTGCACGTCACCGACCAGCCCGTGGTCGGTACGGGTGATGCCGACGTCCAGGACCGCCGCGCCGGGGCGCAGCATGTCCTTGGTGATCAGCCCGGGCGAGCCGGCGGCCGCGATGACGATGTCCGCCTCGCGTACGTGCCAGGCCAGGCCCTTGGTGCCGGTGTGGCAGAGGGTCACGGTGGCGTTCTCGGACTTGCGGGTGAGCAGCAGTCCGATGGGGCGTCCGACCGTGATGCCCCGTCCGATCACGCACACCCGCGCTCCCGCGATCGGCACGTGGTGACGGCGGAGCAGTTCGACGATGCCGCGCGGGGTGCAGGGCAGCGGGGCTTCGACGCCGAGGGCGAGCCGGCCGAGGCTGACGGGGTGCAGGCCGTCCGCGTCCTTCGCCGGGTCCATGCGTTCCAGGACGGCATTGGCGTCCAGGTGGCGCGGAAGCGGGAGCTGGACGATGTAGCCGGTACAGGCCGGATCGGCGTTGAGTTCGTCGATGACGTCCTCGACTTGCTGCTGTGTGGCGTCGGCGGGGAGCTCGTGACGGATCGAGGCAATGCCCACTTGGGCGCAGTCCCTGTGCTTGCCGCCAACGTAGGCACGGCTGCCGGGATCGTCACCGACGAGCACGGTACCGAGGCCGGGCGGCCGACCACCGATGGCGGTCAACTTGGCGACACGCTCGGCGAGTTCACGGCGGATCTCGGCTGCGGTCACCTTGCCGTCAAGGAGTTGTGCGGTCACAGACGGTACTCCTTCCAACTGAGTCGGCACTGAGCGCCCTGAAGGGGCGCGGGGCTGTGTCGATATGCGGCTCCGCCGCGGGGCGCGACCAGCCACAACAAGCCCGCAGCCGATCGACAACCCATCGCGGCACCCCCTTCGGACCGCTCAGCCACGCAGACGGGACATGGTCGGGTCGAACAACGGCTCCTCGGCCACAACCGCCTCGACGCGCTGGTCGAAGTAGCCGATGTGCAGGACGCGGCCGGTGGTGGCGAGGTCCGCCGGAAGCCACACGTACGCGATCCCCTTGCCGATCGTGTAGCCGTAGGCGGCGCTGGTGACATAGCCGACGGGGCGGTCACCGTCGTACACCGGCTCCTTGCCCATGACGACGGCGTACGGGTCGTCGATGGTGAGGCAGGTCAGCCTGCGCCGCACGTCGGTCTTGCGCCGTTCCAGCGCGGCCTTGCCGATGAAGTCGTCCTTCTCCGGCTTGACGGCGAACCCGACCCCGGCCTCGTACGGGTCGTGTTCGTAGGTCATGTCGGTGCCGAAGGAGCGGTACCCCTTCTCCAGGCGGAGGCTGTTGAAGGCGCCTCGGCCGGCCACGATGCCGCCCAGCGGCCGGGCCGCCTGCCACAGGGTGTCCCACAGCTTCTGGCCCAGGTCGGCGGTGGTGTACAGCTCCCAGCCGAGCTCTCCGACGTAGGACAGGCGCATCGCGGTGACGGGTACGGAGCCGATGTGTGCGCGCTTGGCGCGGAAGTACTTCAGACCGCCGGCCGAGAAGTCCGCGTCGGTGAGCGGCTGCAGGACGTCTCGGGCGAGCGGTCCCCACAGGCCGATGCAGCAGGTGCCGGGGGTGATGTCGCGGACCTGGACCGTGCCGTCGGCGGGGAGGTGGCGGGTGAACCAGTCGAGGTCGAGGTTGCCGTTGGCGCCGACCTGGAAGAGGTCGGGGGCCAGGCGGGCGACGGTGACGTCGCTGCGGATGCCGCCGTCGTGGTCGAGGAGCAGGGTGTACGTCACCGAGCCGACGGACTTGGCGACCTTACCGGTGCACAGCCGCTCCAGGAGGTCGGCGGCACCGGGTCCGCTGACCTCCAGACGCTTGAGGGCCGTCATGTCGTACATCGCGACGGTCTCGCGGGTGACCTGCGCCTCGGCGCCGACGATGGGCGACCAGTACTGCGCGGCCCAGTCGTTGGGGGTCGGAATGGAGCGGCCCTCGACGAGGGAGGCGTTGGCCTCGTACCACTGCGGGCGCTCCCAGCCGTTCGCCTCCAGGAAGAAGGCGCCCAGCTCCTGCTGGCGGGCGTGGAACGGGCTCGTGCGGATCGGGCGCGGGTCCCCCGACGGCTGGAGCGGGTGCAGGATGTCGTAGACCTCGACGAAGTTCTGGCAGTCACGGGCCAGTACGTACTCCGGGGCGAGCTGGTGCGGCTCGAAGCGGTTGACGTCGCACTCGTGCAGGTCGAACGACGAGCAGTGGCCGTCGACCAGCCATTCGGCTACGGCGCGGCCCACGCCCGCGGAGTGGGTGACCCAGACCGCCTCCGCGACCCAGAAGCCCTTGACGTCCGGGGATTCGCCGAGGAGGGGCAGGCCGTCGGTGGTGAAGGAGAACAGGCCGTTGATGCCCTCCTCGACCTTGGCCTCCCGGGTGGCGGGGAGCAGTGACTGGGTCTCGGTCCAGGCGTCCGCGAAGTCGTCCTCGGTGAACTTCAGGACGGACGGCATCTCGTCGGCGTCGTCCACGGACAGGATGTCGTCGGCGGAGACCGGCATCGGACGGTGGCCGTAGTAGCCGATACCCAGGCTGTCGAAGCGGTCGCGGTAGTAGAGGTCGGCGTCCTGGTGGCGCAGGATCGGGCGCACCGCCTCCTGCGTCTGGCCCGCCAGCGCCGGTACCGGGCCGGTCCAGGCCAGTTGGTGGGCGAGCGGGGTGAGCGGGAGGTTCATGCCGACCATGCGGGCGATCTTCGGGCCCCAGATGCCGGCGCAGCACACGACGATGTCGGCGGGAATCTCGCCCTGGTCGGTGAGGACGCCGGTCACGCGGCCCTCGCTCCGCTGTACGTCGAGGACTTCGTGACGGGCGAGGAAGCGCACGCCGCGCTCGGTGGCCCGCCGGATCTGCGCCTCGACGGCGAGTACGGCCTTCGCGAGGCCGTCCGTCGGGACCAGGAGGCCGCCGAGGACCTTGTCCGCGTTCACGAGCGGGTGCTGTTCGACGCACTCCTCGGCGCTCAGCAGCCGGCCCTCGATGCCCCAGGCGGTGAGCCAGCCGTGACGGCGGTGGAGTTCCGTGACGCGCTCGGGGGTGGTCGCCACTTCGAGGCCACCGACCTGCAGGAAGCAGGGCTGTCCGTCGACGTCGAGCGAGCAGAACTTCTCGACGGTGTAGCGGGCCAGCTCGGTCATGGTCTTGGAGGAGTTGGTCTGGAAGACCAGGCCCGGGGCGTGCGACGACGATCCCCCCGTGGCAGGGAGCGGGCCCTGGTCGACCACGGTCACTTCGGTCCAGCCTCGCGCGGAGATCTCGTCGGCGAGGGCCGCTCCCACGACGCCCGCTCCGATGATGACCACCCGGGGTCCCGCCATCGCCGCACCTCCGACTTGAAAGCGATCCAGTTGCTGTCTGCGCAACATGGTTCAGGTTGCGCAACTCAATGTGCCCGTCGTGGCGATGAGTGTCAAGGGGTCCACGACGTCGGGAAACGGGCCGAAACGCGGCGGGGCCCGGCAGGCTGCCAGCGCAGCCTGCCGGGCCCCTTCCG
>NZ_VWMY01000114.1 GCF_008905045.1 Streptomyces albicerus | reverse complement strand
CCAAGCCCGCATCAGCCACTACAAACGACGCGGACACAGCCCATGACACCTGCCCAGCAGTCAGAACAAGGACCGTTGCAGTACTAGGGCGCGTATCGAGTCGTGATCAATTTGCGGGATGTGCCTTCGTGGCACGGTCCGGTCCGATAGACGGTCTTACGTGACGCGAGTGCAACTGACCGATCCGGATTGGGAGTTCATCGAGCCGTACCTGCCGATCGGCGAGTACGGCCCGTACCCCGAGCGACTGCGGCAGCAGTTCGAGGGCGTGATCTGGCGGTTCAGGACGGGCGGGCAGTGGCGGGAGATGCCGATGGAGTTCGGCGCCTGGTCGACCGTCCACAACCGCTTCCGGCAGTGGCGTGACGCCGGCGTCTTCGAGGCCCTGCTGGAGGGCCTGATCACGGAAGCCGCGAAGCGGGGTGAAGTGGACCTGTCCCTGGTCAGCATCGACTCCACCACCGCCCGAGCCCACCACGACGCGGCCGGGATGCACCTCGACGAGGACGTCGTCACCGCCCTGGAGAAAGCCGCGGCCTCGAAGAGCAAAACGGGCAAGAGACCGAAAGTGATCCCGCGCTGGAAGAACGACGACGCATCCGGCGTCGGCGGAAACTCCGGCTGAAGGCCGCCCTCCTCGGACGTTCCAGAGGCGGGCAGACCAGCAAGGTCCACCTCGCCGCCGACCGCAAGTGCCGCCCGCTGGCGTTCATCCTGACCACAGGCCAGGCAGCGGACAGCCCGCAGTTCATCCCCGTCCTGAAGAAGGTACGGGTACGCGGGCCCGTCGGCCGACCCCGCATCCGGCCGGACGCGGTCGCCGGGGACAAGACATCCCACGCGGATAAGCGTCAAGCCGCAATGGTGGACTGATCTTCCAGTGACTGGATGGGAAACGCCTTCGTTTCGTCGTAGAGCTGGCCGTGCTGGAGGCAGTGGAACAGCATGCCCATGAAGCGGTTGAACAGGTTCCGCTGGGCCGCGACATGGCGGTCGCCAGCCTCCCTGCGGCGGTCGTAGTGGGCTCTGGCGTCTGGCGATTTAGTGAGGGAGACGAAGGCCCACAAGTAGCCGACAGCTGCCAGTCTCTGATTCTTGATCTTCCGACTCATGACCGTGCAGCTCTTGCCGCTGGCCCGGGTGACCGGGGCACTTCCGGCGTATGCCTTGAGGGAGTTGGCGCTCGCGAACCGAGTCCGGTCGTCGCCAATCTCTGCGAGAACTCGGGCTCCGGTTAAGGATCCGAGACCTGGAAAGCCGCGAATGATCGGTGCATCCGGATGCTCTTCGAATGCCTCAGTCGTGGCTTCCTCGAGTTGATCCGCGTTGAGGCAAGCGGTGTTGAGCTGCCTGACCAGAGCGGACGTCTGCTGTCCAAGAGCTGCTTCGACCTGCGGGAGCTGGTGGAGGTAGTTGCGCTGGAAGACTCCGTGGAGCCTTTCGGCTGCGGCCTGGACGCCACGTACTCGGCCAGCTTGTTTGAGCAGGGACTCTAACCGGCGTCGGGTGAGCCTTGCGGCCATGGTCGGTGTCGGGGCCGCAGCGAGGATCGCGCGGGCCTCTCGTGAGCACAGGCCGTGCTTGTGCTCGGCAGACGCGTCTAGGATCGCGGGATAGAACTCCCGAAGTTGGGAGCGGAGCTTGTTGTGGGCCTGGCCTCGGTCCCAGACGGCGTCCTGCTGTGCGCGGGCGAGCACGGCTATGGCCTGTACGAGTTCGGAGTCTGCGGGCAGCGGCCGGTGGGCTGGCATGTCGGTCCGCAGGATGTTCGCCAGCGCCGCGGCGTCGATGGCGTCGGACTTCTTCCGGGCCACGGAGTGGCGGTCGCGGTAGCGGGCGACCGCCAACGGGTTGATCGCGTAGACCGGCCGGCCGGTGGCCCGCAGACAGGCGACGAGAAGCCCGCGGGAGGTCTCGATCGCGACGGGGATCGGGGCGTCCGCGCGGTCGCCATGTTCGCTCAGCAGGGCGGCGAACTGAGCGAATCCCTCTGCATCGTCGTTGATCCGCTGCTTGGCGAGCTGCTTTCCGCCGACGTCGAGCAGCGCGATGTCGTGGTGATCTTCGGCCCAGTCCACCCCGCAGAACACAGGCGCCGGTAACGCGGTGACCTCCATGTGGCACTCCTTTGCTGTAGCTCTCTCCCAGTTCAGAGCCTGTGCAGGGTGCGCGTGCTCCCTAATGGAAGTGCTCAAGGCACGTCATCCCACCAGCCGTTCGCAACCCCAGCAAGCCGTGCGGCCCTCGGTCTGCTTCAGAGCTGAGACTCAGGCAATGTGAGAGGTGATCCGCATGACCAGCTCGAACTGCGAACAGCGAACCGTGTTGCAGATGGGCAAGAAGTGCGGTGACGGAAGGTGCCCCGAACCTTCACCAGCGATACCGCTCGGGCGCGCTCGCCGACGCTCCTCTGCCTCACCTTGAACGAGATGGACGGGCGCGGAGCCGACCTCGTCTTATCAATAGGACTCGATCATCCGGGCGTACTCAAAGGTTCGCTCCGCGCCCTGAAGGGCGGCGTGGCCCCAACCTTTGATCGGGCCCAGGTACCGGCCTTCGGGTCCCATTAGGCGTACTCGTCCCGCGGAAACCGCGCCCACCTGTGCAAACGCCGTATCAAGGCGGTCATCCCGGAGAAGAAGGACCAGGCCGCCAACCGGAAGAAGAAGGGCTCCAGAGGTGGCCGACCCGTCAGCCACGACGCCGATCTCTACAAGGAGCGGAACACCGTCGAACGCCTGATCAACAAGCTCAAAGCATGGCGAGGCATCGCCACCCGATACGACAAGACTCCCGACAGCTACCTCGCCGGTCTCCACCTGCGCGCCTCGATGATCTGGATCAAGGACCTCACCAGGACCACCCGATGATCACGACTCGATATGCCCCTAGGTGTCGCGCTGAGGTGCCGGACGCCAAGGGCGGGCAGGAGTTGAGTCAACGGTCAACCAGTCGTGGACGCGGGGCCTCACCCGTGGATTCCGCGTCGGTGTCGTCGGTGCCGACCGGGCCGCGGGGAAGCATCCAGTCCAGCCACTTCGGCAGCCACCAGTTGGTCCGGCCGAGGAGCGTCATGGTCGCCGGTACCAGCACCATGCGTACGACCGTGGCGTCGATGAAGATCGCGGTGGCCAGGCCGAGCCCGAACATTTTGATGGAGGGGTCCTCGGCGACGGCGAAGGACAGGAAGACCGCCACCATGATGAGGGCGGCCGAGGTGATGATCCGGGCGGTGCCCGAGACGCCCTCAACGATCGCCGTGCCGTTGTCGCCGGTGCGCAGGTACTCCTCGCGTACGCGGGAGAGGAGGAACACCTCGTAGTCCATCGACAGGCCGAACAGGATGGCGAAGAGGAACATCGGGATGAACGACACGATCGGAACCGTCGCTTCCAGCCCGATGAGTGCGCCTCCCCAGCCCCACTGGAAGACCGCGACCATGATGCCGTAGGCCGCGCCGATGCTCAGCAGATTCAGCAGTACCGCCTTGAGCGGTACGAGTATCGAGCGGAAGACCAGCATCAGCAGCAGGAACGACATCGCCAGCACGGCGGCGACGAACACCGGCAGGCGTTGGCTGGTGCGTTGGCCCACATCGGACAGGCTCGCGGCGGCGCCGCCGACGTGGGCCCTGGCCGGGCCGTGCCCGATCGCCGTGGGCAGCACGTCGGTGCGCAGCCGGGCGATGGTGTCGGCCGTGGCCTTGTCCTGAGGGCTGGTGGTCGGGAACACCACGAGGGTCGCGATGCCGGTGGCCCGATCGATGTGCGTCGGCGCGACGGATGCGATGCCCGGATCCGCCGCGACCGTTGCGACGAGTCGGTCCAGCACTCCCGGATCACCGGTGGGGTCCGCGGCGATGACGAGGGGACCGTTGGTGCCCGGGCCGAATCCCTCGGCGACGAGGTCGTACGCGCGGCGCTCGGTCCGGCTCTGCGGCAGTGAGCCGTCGTCGGGCAGGCCGACACGCAGGCCGAGCACGGGCAGCGTCGCCGTCAGCAGCAGCCCCGCCGCGCCGACCGCGTACGGCACCGGGTGCCGGCTGACGTGCCCGATCCAGCGACGCCACCCGGCGGCGTGGGCGGTGCCTGCCGCCGGGTCCCGCCGCCGTGCGAGTCGGCCCAGCTTCCTGGTCTGCAGAGCCCGGCCGATCCGGCCGGCCCGGGCCAGGCGTGGGCCGGCGGCGCCGATGAAGGCCGGCAGCAGCGTCACCGACGCGAGCACCATGGTCAGGACGACGATCGAGACGGCAAGTCCGCCCACCGTCATGAACGGCACGTTCGCGACCGCCATGCCGAGGATCGATACGACGACGGTTCCGCCGGCGAAGACCACCGGCCGCCCCGCCGTGGCCACCGCTCGTCCGGCCGCCTCGTGCGGATCGAGCCCGCGCGCGAGGTACTCCCGGTGCCTGGCGAGCACGAACAGCGCGTAGTCGATGCCCACTCCGAGCCCGACCATGCTGCCCAGGACCGGTGCGAAGGTGGGGACGTCCGTGACCCCCGCCAGTACCGTCATCGTGGCGACACCGACGGTCAGTCCGAAGACCGCCATGCCGATCGGCAGCGCGGCGGCGACGAGCGAACCGAACGCCAGGAACAGGATCGCGGCCGCGGCGACGAGGCCGATCAACTCGCTCACGCCGCCGTCGGGGTCGGAGAAGGCGTAGAAGAGGTTCCCGCCCATCTCGATGCGCAGGGGCAGTTCGGCGCGCAGCCGGTCGCCGAGATCGACGAGGGCGTCGAGGTCTTCGGCCGACAGCCGGCTCTGGTCGGGGTACTGCACCCGGACGACCGCGATCCGCCCGTCGGCCGAGACGAGGCCGCCGCGCACGGCGGTGTCCCCGCCTGCGTCGAGTGCCCCCGCCGGGTCGCTCGTGCCGAGCACGTGCGGCAGCCGTTTCACCTCGGTCTGCAGCCGCGTGAGAGCGGTGCGCGCGCTGCCGTGGTCGAAGAACCTCGCAGCGCCGTCGAGGGGGGTGACGACCACTTGGGCGGTCATCCCCTCCTGGCCGGTGCCGGCCCGCTCGATCAGTTCCGCGGCCCGCTGGGAGTCCAGTCCTGGAGCGGTCATCGAATCCACATTCCGCCCGCCGAAGGCGACGGCGGCGAGGACGGCGAGCGTGGCGGCGACCAGCCATGCCGCGATCACCCGCCAGGGATGGCGGGCGGCGCTTGCGCCCAGGCGCAACAGGGCTTTCGAGAGCATCGGGTCCTCCAACCACCTCGTCGGCCGTCCTTGTACGGCCGCCGATGCCGAGGCTCGTCGCCACGGCGCTCTTCGGCATCGGCTCGCGGGCCGCGGATCCATCGGCCCCAAGTCGGAGTGACGCCCCGTCCTTTCGGCCGATGCGCGGCACGGCGCGGTCCCTACGCTGAGAACCGTGCTGCGAGACGACCTGCGAACCCTGTGGACCGAACCCCGGCCGCCCGACGCGCCCGCCCGGGTGCGGCGGGACTGGGCGCTGCTCGCCGCGGGCCTGGGCGGTGTGGTGCTGGAGGCCACCCTGCGCGAGAACGTCGTGTGGCGGCCGGTGGCGGTGGGTTTCACCGTATGGCTGTGCCTGCTGCCCCTGTGGCGCCGGACCCGCCCGCTGGCGATGGTCACGCTGGCGTTCGGCTCGGTGATGCTGCTCCAGGTGGCCTCGCTCGTCGCCGCACCGCGCGAGCCCGTCGGCCTGGACACCGGCGCGGTCGTGCTCGTGCTGGTGTACGCGCTGCCCCGGTGGGGATCGGGACGCGAGATCGTGCTGGGCGGCGCGGTGATCCTCGCGGTCGGCGCGCTGTGTGTCGTCACGTACGAGGCTCCGGTCGTCGAAAAGGTCGTGGGCTTCGTCTTCCTGCTGCTGCCCGGCGTGGTCGGGGCTGCCGTGCGGTTCCGGGTGACCGCTCGCGAGCGGCAGTTGGAGCAGGTGCGCTCCCGCGAGCGTGAGCAGCTCGCCCGGGAACTGCACGACACGGTGGCCCACCACGTGTCGGCCATGGTGATCACCGCCCAGGCGGGCCGGGTGCTCGCGGGCACCGACCCGTCCGCCGCCGTCGAGGCGCTGGAGGGGGTCGAGGAGGAAGGGGCGCGCACGCTGGAGGAAATGCGCGCCATGGTCGCCGCGCTGCGCGACCGCGGGGTCGGCGCCGAGCTGGCGCCGCCTGCCGGCGTCGCGGATCTGGAGCGCCTGGTGCGCACGCCGGGTGATCGCCTCAAGGTCGACCTGGGGCTCGACGGCGAGCTGGACTCGCTGCCCCCGGCCGTGGACGCGGCCGTCTACCGGATCGTGCAGGAGTCGGTGACCAACGCGCTGCGCCATGCGGTCGACGCGACCGAGCTCGTCGTCCGGGTCGCCGCGGAACGGCACACGGTACGGGTGAGCGTGCGCGACAACGGCCGGCGCACCGGCCGGGGTCGCGACGGATACGGACTTACCGGACTGCGCGAGCGCGCGACCCTGCTCGGCGGCACACTACGAGCCGGCCCGGGTACCGACCGGGGCTGGCATGTCGAAGCCGAACTGCCGAGAGCGAGGAGCGAGAGCGGTGTCCATTCGCGTCCTCGTCGCTGACGACCAGGCGATCATCCGCACCGGGTTGCGGATCATGCTGAACGCCCAGCCCGGAATCGAGGTGGTCGGCGAGGCCGCCGACGGACACGAAGCGGTACGTCTGGCCCGCGAACTGCGCCCCGACGTCTGTCTGTTCGACATCCGCATGCCCGTGATCGACGGGCTCGAGGCCACCCGGCTGATCGCCGGCCCGGGCGTCGCCGACCCGCTGGTCGTGGTCGTCATTACCACGTTCGACCTCGACGAGTACGTCTACGGCTCACTGCGTGCGGGCGCCCGCGGATTCCTCCTCAAGGACACGGGACCGGACCTTCTGGCCCAGGCCGTACGTTCGGCGTCCGACGGTGAGGCGCTCATCGCGCCCAGCGTCACCGTCCGTCTGCTCCAGGCGTTCGCGGACCTGCCCGCCGGCCGGCCCGCGGCCCAGCCGGTCTCCCCCGTCACCGCCCGCGAGGAGCAGGTGCTCCTGGCCGTCGCCCGCGGGCTGACCAACCCCGAGATCGCCGATGCACTGCGCATCAGCCTCAGCACGGTGAAGACGCATCTGGCGAGCCTGATGGCCAAACTCGGCGCCCGCAACCGGGTCGAGATCGCGATGTGGGCCTACGAGACGCGCCGTATCCTCCCCGGAACCTGAGCCGGGTGCCGGGCCATGTCCCATGAGTCCCCGCCCGGACATCAGTGCACCGGTCGGCTCACGTCGGCTCCACGTGCCTCACCCGCCCCAGAGCGTGACGTACCAGGAGGCCGGAACTGGGACGGTGAGACACCCGATACGACAAGACTCCCGACAGCTACCTCGCCAGTCTCCACCTGCACGCCTCGATGATCTGGATCAAAGACCTCACCAGGACCACCCGATGATCACGACTCGATACGCGCCCTAGTTCTTGAGTGGTTCCGCCAGTCGTCCCAGCAGTTCCGCGACCAGGGCGGTCTGGGCGGGCACGGTGTCGGGGTGGATGCACTCACCCTGGGCGTGGGCGCCGTCGCCGATCGCACCCAGGCCGCACGCGATAGGGGGCAGCTTCACGATGCCTTACACCACGGTAGCGGTCACCGCGGTGCGAGCCAGCGCCGGCTGACAGGCCTGGCGGGTTGTCAGCTGCCGGCGGGGCGCTGCCATGTTTCATCGGTGGTCGGCTGCTCGGCTGGCACCAGCACACTGACCTTGCTCCCTCGCTTACGCCCGTGCTCGACTCCCTCGGGCGGGCGGCTTCTCACACCCGCGTATACGTGAGCCGTTGGCCGTTGGACAGCTCACGCACGAGTGCGTCGCCCTCGGTGCGCAAGGTGGAGGAGCCACCGAAGCGGCAGGGGCCGGAGGACTTCGCCCGGTCGACCTCGGGCGGAGCGAACCGTACCGGACGGTCCGCCTCCCCTGTGGACACCAGGTTCATGTCGGCCTCACAGTGGTCGGCGCTGCCGTCCGATACCAAAGCGGCGGCCGGGCTGCCCACCGCCTTCTGCTCGATGGTCATCCGCTGCGTGCCACCGTCGGCCAGGGGCCGCTGCCAGGTGCCGAGCATCTCCTCGGGGAGCTTCTCCGGTCCCTCGATCCTGCGCAGTTCGGCGGTACGCCCCGCCGCTTCCCAGCGGAGGGAGTCACCGGCGGCCCGGGAGAGGACATGCTCGCCGAGAGCCGAGCACGTGCCCTCGGGGACGCTGCTGACGACCTTGGTGTCCAGCCGCACCGACGTATCGCCGCCGCCGGACGGTTTGGCGGCGAGTTTGCCGTCGCTCTTGCACTCGTAGTCCTTGCCGAGGCTGATGCTGGTGGCCACGACCTCGCCCACCTGCCCCGGTGAGACGGCGAACCGGCGGTACTGACCGGTGGGCGTCCCGTCCCGCTCGACCTGGCCCGCCCAGATGCCCACGAACTCCTTGGGCACATCGGACTTCGGGCCGCCCCCGCCCCCGTCACCGGAGCCGGAGTCCGAGCTCCCGTAGGGCAGCGGCAGACCGGCGGCCGACGCGGCGAACGCGGCTCCTGCCACCACAGCGGCGGCCACCAGCGCGATCGCGGCCCGCCGGCTTCTGCCTGTGCGACGAGGGCGCGGCGACATGGCCGGCTCCGCGGACCTGAGGTCCGGCTTCGGCAGGACCTGCGTCCCCCACTCCGATCGTTCCGACTGCTCCGGTGCGGGAGGTTCCTCCCAGGTCACGGGGAAAGCGGCGGGCGACGGTGCGGAGGCGGCGGTCGGCGCGGGCGACGGTACGGAGGTCACCGGTGCCGTGGCTGCCGGTGCGCTCGCATGCGGCGGCGTATCCGTGTCGAGCAGCTCGACCGCACTGCGCCCCAGTTCGGCGATGATCTGGGCAGGCAGCCACGGCGGCGACGAGGTGCCGGTCGCCACCGGCTGCACCCGCGCGACCACCTCCTCCGGAGTGGGCCTGGCCGCCGGATCCTTGGCGAGACAGTCGGCGATCAGTGCCCGTATCGGCTGCTCGATCCCCGTCAGGTCCGGCTCCTCCTGCGCGATGCGGAACATCACGGCGTGCACGCCACCGGAACCGCCACCGCCGAACGGCGTCTGCCCGGTCGCCGCATACGCCAGCACCGCACCCATGCAGAAGACATCGGCGGCCGGGCCCACCGGCTCGTCCCTGATCTGCTCGGGCGACATGAAGCCCGGCGAGCCGACCAGCTTGCCCGAGCGGGTCAGGGTCGACCCGGGCACCGCGTCCAGCGCTCGCGCGATACCGAAGTCGATGACCCGAGGGCCGTCGATGGTGATCAGGACGTTGGAGGGCTTGAGGTCCCGGTGGACCAGTCCCGCGCCGTGAATGTCGAGCAGAGCGCAGGCGAGTCCATAGGCGAGGGTGCGTACGGACGGGGCGGGCAGCGGGCCGTGCCCGCGGGGCGAGACGATGTGTTCGAGGGAGGGCCCCGCTATGTAGCCGGTGGCCACCCACGGTGTCTGGGCCTCGGTGTCCGCGTCGAGGACCGGCGCGGTCCAGCGGTCGCTCACCCTGCGCGCCGCCGCCACCTCCAGCCGGAAGCGCTCGCGGAACTCGGGTTCGGCGGCCAGCTCCGGCTTGATGAGCTTGACCGCGACCGTACGCCCACCCTCCGAGCGCGCCAGACAGACCCGGCCCATGCCGCCGGTGCCGAGGGTTCTGAGCAGCCGGTACCGGCCGACTCTGCCGCCGACCCCACTGGGGGTGGCATCGAAGTCGCCTGTCGCCGGCTTCGTCATCTGGCTGTCTCCCCTCGGTCGGCGCTCCGTCCCACTCTGCGCCACGCAGGTCACGAGTCGGCTGCCGGTGAGCTTCCGTTTGGCGTGACAAGACGTTACCCGGCCTCGAGTTGCTGCTTGCGGGCCGTCCGCAGGCGGCCACCCCGTGGGCGCGATCCGCACGTCGATGTGCTTGCCCCCGAGCGATCGCCGGAGGCCGGCTCGTTCTCTCCGGGCGGGAGCGCCTACCGAATGGCGGTGTTGCGCCACGGGCAGGGCGATCAGCAGCAGAGACGTGACTGGACACCATGCTCGCGATCATTCTGCCGAGCAGCCTGGCTGCCGCGCTCGTCGGCTCGAGGTTCGATACGTTGCCCTTATGGCATGGCGCAAGAATGTCAATGAGGCCCTGAGGCGGCTCACCGGCCACGAACTCCGTCGCTCGAGATCTGCATTGTCCCCACACAGGTCCCCGCGCGGATCTCCACAACGATCCCCACATCGGTCGGAGCCGGCAGCTGCCCCGAAATTCCCTGCCGACTACGACGACACAGCCAAGGAAATCATTCGCGCTGTGTCTCCCTACACGATGACCTCACCCGAACGGCTCAATGCCCTGATCCTGGCCGTCCGCTATATCAGTCGGCACGACATCGCCGGTGACATTGTCGAATGCGGAGTGTGGCGCGGTGGCAGTATGCAGGCGGCCGCCCGCACCCTGCTCAGCGTGCACGACACCGAGCGGCACCTGTACCTCTTCGATACGTTCGAGGGCATGCCGGCGCCGACCGACAAGGACCTTCGCCGGGACGGCGAATCCGCCGCGGATCTGCTTGCCAGACAGGACAGGAGCCGCCCCATCTGGGCCGTCGCCACGTTGGAAGACGTCAAAGAGGGCTTTCAGCAGGTTCCGTACCCCGCCGATCGCGTCCATTTCGTCCCTGGGCTTGTAGAGGAAACCATTCCCGCCGAGGCCCCCGAGCAGATTTCGATTCTGCGGCTGGACACCGACTGGTACGCCTCAACGCGCCACGAACTGGAGCAGCTTTACCCGCGGCTGGTCAGTGGCGGCGTCCTCCTTATCGACGACTACGGCTGGTGGCAGGGGTCGAGGTGCGCGGTGGACGAATTCCTGGAGAAGACGGGTGCCCGACTTCTCCTTCTCCGTATGGATGAAGGCCGCATCGCGGTCAAGCCATAGAACTCGTTACACGGTCTTGTGATCCCTTCCCGGTGGGTCGCGAACGCCTGCGCCCCGAGGGAATGGCTCTTTGTCCGGCCCTGTGTGATCCGCAAGCTCTTCCGCGGTGCGCGCGCCGGCACTGTGAGGACCTTCCAACCTGGTTGAATGCAGGCCGAGTTGGCGGGCGGCTGGGGTGCAAGAAGAGGTGAAGCTCCTGGTAGCTGGGTTGTCGACCAAGAGCAACCTGTCCGCCCGGAGCTTCGTGTGCTTGTCTGCCCATCGGGGATCGATCTGTCCAGCTCGACCCTGCGGTTCGTGTCCGACCTGCTGATCGCCCGACAGGGCGAGAGCGGCACACGATGGCGGCGACTTCCAGCGGGCCGACAGGCCCTGCTGGTGCTGGCGCACCTGCGGTGCGGACACACCTACGCCCGGCTTGCCGTCGGCGTCGGGATCACCGCGGCGTACCGATACGTGGCCGAGGCCGTCGAGATCCTCGCGGCCCATGCCCCGAATCTGGCCGCCGCTCTTCATGCGGCCGCGGGCAAAGCGTTCGTGATCCTCGACGGGACGCTGCTGCCCATCGACCGAATCCCTGCCGACCGGCCGTACTACTCCGGCAAGCATCATCGGCATGGGATGAACGTGCAGGTGATCGCCGATCTGTTCGGAAACCCGCTGTGGGCCTCGCCCGCGCTGCCCGGCGCGGTCCACGACATCCGGGCGGCCCGCACCCACGGCATCATCGACGCCCTGGCCCAGGCCGGCATCCCGTGCTGGTCCGACAAGGCGTACCAAGGCGCCGGCGGCACTGTGCGCGTGCCCTACCGTGGCCGCTGGGAGAAGCTGTCCGCAGGGCAGCAGGCCGTCAACCGGTGCCAAGATCCGCGCGCTCGTCGAACAGGCCATGGCCACCTTCAAGCCCTGGCGCCCACTGCGCACATTGCGGTGCAGCACCACCCGCATCACCGGCCTGGTCAGGGCCGTTCTCGCCCTCCACCTCGTTTCGTCCACATGAGGTTCGAAAAGCCTCAGTGGTGACTGCGGGCCAGGTTGGACGCGGCCTGGCTGAAGGCTCGCACGCGGGCAGTTTCCGCATCTGCGCGCCACAGCAGCCCCCACTCCACCGGCGGGGCGTCATGGAAGGGCAGATACGCCACGTCGGGGCGTGCGTAGTAGCGCCTGGCATGGGCGCCGACGGTGAATGCGCCCTGGCCGGCGCCGACGAGGGTCAGTGCCTCCTGGAAGGTCCCGGCCGACGGGCCGGGCTCGATCGACCGTCCGGCGGGTGTCGTGGGGGGCGTGTGCGCATCGCGCCAGGAGTCCAGTACTGCACCGCCGACCCGCAGGACCCTGATCCTGGCCAAGTCCTCGACGGACACGGCCTGCTGACGGGTGAGGCGATGCCCCGCGGGCAGGGCCAGGAAACGAGACTCCCTCACCAGTACCGGTCCCATGACGATATCCGGTTCCCGGACGGGAAAGCCGGCCAGCACGATGTCCGCTTCGGCGTCACGCAGCCACGGTACGACCTCGGCCATCTGCGCTTCCCGGATCTGCACATCGCAGTCCGGGCGGAGGCTACGGAACACTTCCGTGGCCCCGACCAGCAGTTGCCCTCCGGCCGCGCCGACGAAGCCGACGCACAACAGGCCGGAGACGCCCCGCCCGGCGTCGACCGCCCGCTCAAGGGCCGCCGCCATCCGGGCCCATGCGGGCCGCAGGTCCTCCTCCAACTGACGCCCGATCGCGGTCAGCTCCACCCGCCGGCTCGTGCGGTTGAAGAGCGGAGCCCCAACACGTCGTTCCAGGGCCCTGATCGTCTGGCTGACCCGGGCCGTGGACAAGTGCAACCGCTCGGCCGTGCGGCCGAAGTGCAGCTCTTCGGCCAGCGTCAGGAACGCCTCGACCTCGTGCCGCTCCAGCACGCCACCTCCATCGTTAAGCATGGATTCACGATCGTTGCACAAGCTCTCGTTGATCGGGAACCCGTCCGGGCGGAGGCTGAAAGCGATCGAACACCACAGTCCGCACTGGGAGATCACACCCGATGTATGTCACCGACGACCACGCCCTGTCCGCCCCGGCCCGGGACGGCGCAGCAGTCATCAAGGAACTGCGGGACCGCACGGAGATCACGGACGCGTTGTACCGTTTCGCTTTGGGGCAGGACCTCAAGGACAGGAGACTGTTCGCCTCGGCCTTCGCCGAGGACGCCGAACTCGACTTCCGGCCCGCGGCCGCGAAGTGGGGCGCCAGACCCCCGCTGATGGTCAGCCGCGAGACGATCGTGACCACGATCCTGGGCATGTTCACCGGCCGGGTCGACACCACCCACCAGATCACCAACCCGCGCATCACGATCGACGGCGACACAGCCCGCCTGACCGCGCTCGTCGAGGCCCAGCACCTGCTCACCGCCGACCCCGGCATCCACGCACTGCTGAAGAACCCCTATGCCGTCGACCTCGTCCGCCACGGCGATTCCTGGGTCATCCAGCGCCTCCATATCGACAACACCTGGTACACCGGTGACCCCGCCGCAATCTTCGGCAGCGGCGAGTGAGCATGGACCGCGCGCAGACACAGGACATGGCAACCGCCCGGGAACCGGGTGTCACGAAGCGTCCGGCAGCAGACCGGCCGGACGCTCCTCATCCGATCGGTACAGACGCCCGGATGCGCATCGCACGACCGTCCCGGAATCTCGCCGCTGCCGTGCACTTCTACGTCGAAGGGCTCGGCCTCGAAGTGCTCTGGCACACCACCGGCGCGCCTCCGGGTGAACACGATCTGCTCATGGTCGGTCCACGCGGCGGAGTCCGGCACCTCGAACTCACCCACGACCCCGAGCCGCTCGAACCCACCCCGACCGTCGACGATCTCCTTGTCGTCCACCTGGGAGAGCCCGTCAGCGAGGATCTGCTCCGCCGCCTGCTGGCCGCCGGCGGTACCAACGTGGCCGCCCACAATCCGTACCGGAACAAGCACGGAGTGACCGTCGCGGCTCCCGACAGCCACCGCCTTGTCCTCTGCTCACGTACCTTGAGCGCCTGAACACCAAGACGACGGGCCGGACCCGCCGGACCGTGCCCGCCTGGCATAACAGCCCCTGCGCACCAGGCGTTGGCTCCGGCACTCTCCAGGCTCTGCTGGTTCGCCGGGCCCGTCCGGTCCTGCGTCGGCCGGATCCGGCCCGAGCGACTTGGGACACCAAGACGATGCGTTGTCACCTCAGTCGGGAGGAAGCGGGGCCCGCGACTGGCCCTGGAGGGATCACCGAACGGCGGAAGTCGCGCCGATCTCCACGACGCGAGCCCACGCGGGTGGCGT
The DNA here is from genome assembly GCF_008905045.1 of Streptomyces albicerus. GTDB lineage: Bacteria > Actinomycetota > Actinomycetes > Streptomycetales > Streptomycetaceae > Streptomyces > Streptomyces albicerus. Next base: position 8,060 of record NZ_VWMY01000114.1, on the reverse strand, counting down.
GTCGGGGACGTACTCGGGATCGTCCTCGTCCCACGACCCGGAGTCGTACGGCCGAGGGAACAGGCCCACCACCGTCCGGCAGGACGGTTTCGTGCTCGGCCAGGGTGTCTGACCGTCGGTCAGGACCACGATGACGTCCGGCCGCGGCCGGGTACGGAGCGCCTTGGCGAAGCCCGTGCGCAGGTCCGTGCCCCCGCCGCCCAGCAGTGGAATCCCCTCGGCGCGGCACAGCGGATGCACGACCCGGGCGGCCGCGTCGCACGGCAGCACGGAGACCAGGTCCCGGCGGCCGCCCACGGCACGGGAGATCGCGGCAACCTCGCAGAGCGCACTGCCCAGTTCGGTGTCGCTGACCGAGCCGGAGGTGTCGATGACCACGGAGACCCGGGGAGGCCTGCGCCGGAGACTGGGGAGCACCACGCCGGGCACCCCGGCCGAGCGGCGTGACGGGCGGCCGTAGCTGTAGTCCTCGCCCGCGCCGGAACCGGAGGTCGCCGAACGGATCGCCGCCCCCAGCAACTCCCGCCACGGCTGCGGTGGTTGGAACGCCTCCTCCGCCCACCGCTGCCACGCCTTGGAGGCGTTCCCCGGACGGCCCTTGATGCCCTGCGCGACCCGGAACCGAACCGCGTCCCGTTCCTGCGCGCTGAGGCCGTGCGCGCCGTCCGGTCCCAGCTCCCACTCCCTTTCCAGGCCGTCCGCCCCACTGCCACAGTCCAGCCAGGTGTGGCTCTGGGTGCGGGGCCCGAGCCGGAACTGCCGCAGGTAGTCCTCCATGAGTTCCCCCTCGGACAGGCCCAGGGTGCCCGGTTCGACGACGCCTTCGGGCCGGACCAACCCGTCGCCGTACACGTCGTCGTTGATCTCGCAGTCCGCGGCGATGTTCATCCGCAGTCGTTCTCCGGGCCCCGTCAGGCCGCGTTCCTTCGCGACCCGGTCGCTGCGCCCGTGGTGGTCGCGCAGCAGGTGCGACACCTCGTGCACCCACACACCGGCCAGTTCCTCCACCGGCGTGCGATCCACGAACGCCGGTGAGACGTAGCACCGCCAGTGCCGGTCGACGGCCATCGTCGGCACCGACCGCGACTCCACGGTGTGCAGGGCGAACAGGGCCGTCGCCAAGTAGGGCCGGGCCCGGGCCGCCTGCAGGCGGGCGGCGAAGAGTTTGTCGAGGTCCAGTGCCCTCGGTGCGTCCGCGGTCATCGGCCCGCCTTCGTGGTGACGGCGGCCCGGGCCGCCGCACGGTCTGCCCGCCGGGAGATGGACACCGCTCCGGCGAGCCGTTCGATCGATGCCGGGACGTCCCAGTCCTCCTGGCGCAGCGAGGCGAGCGTGGTCGCGGGGACGACCACCAGGTCCGGGGCTCCGGTGTCCAGCGCCCGCACCAGGAGTGCCCACGCGGCGTCCCAGCGCGCCTTGTCCGGGCGCCCCCGGACGGCGGCCACGACACCGTCGAGCACGGCCTGGCGCAGATCCCCCCGCTCGGGCAGGGCGGCGGCCGCCGGGTCGGCGAGCAGCAGTTCGGGGTCCGGGAGGTCCATCCGGTCCAGGCCGGCCAGCAGTTCCAGACCGGGACCGTCTCCCACCGTTGCCCTGACCAGCAGGGACAGCACCTCCCGGGAGGAGCCGGCCGCGGTCGCGAAGGCGATCAGGCACAGGGTCATCTCCCAGCTGCGGGGTGACGGCCAAGGGCCGCCCCGACGCGTCTCGTTGCTGGGCAGCCGGTGTACGAGGCCGGGGCGGGCGGAGAGGAGCTCGCACACAGCCCTGCGGGCGAAGCTCACCGCTTCCGGCAGCCGGTCCGGGTCCAGCCGCGGCAGTGTGGCCCGCGGCCACGTCCCACCGAGGCCGCGGACCACCACGTCGTGGTCGTGGGTCCACTGGAGATGGACGAACCGGTTGGCCAGGGGCGGGCTCAGCTCCCAGCCGTCGGCCGCCGAGGAGCGCGGGTTGGCGGCGGCCACGATACGTACGCCGGGCGGCAACTGCAGGGCGCCGATGCGCCGTTCGAGTACGAGGCGAAGCAGCGCGGCTTGAACGGCCGGCGGCGCGGTGGACAACTCGTCCAGGAACAGCAGCCCCCGGCCGGCCCGTACCAGTCGCACGGCCCAGTCCGGCGGGGCCATCGGGACGCCCTGTTCCGCGGGATCGTCGCCGATGACGGGCAACCCGGAGAAGTCCGACGGCTCGTGCACGCTGGCGATGACGGTGGTCAGCGGAAGATCCAGGGCCGCGGCGAGCTGGGTGAGGGCCGCGGTCTTGCCGATTCCCGGCTCACCCCACAGGAGGACGGGCAGGTCGGCGGCGACGGCCAGCGTGAGGGCCTCGAGCTGGATGTCGGGGCGCGGTTCCGTGGTGGTGTCGCGCAGGCGGGCCAACAGGTCGCCGGCGATGTCCAGTTGGGAGATGTGCGTCGAGTCGGAGGGGGCGCTGGGCGCGGCGAACGGGCTGTATGTGGGCATGTTTGATCACCTGGGGGTTCGTGGAGCGGCGAGTAAAAGGGCAGGGAGAAATGTCCCTGGGTCAGCGGCCGGTCGTGTGGCGCGGATGGGAGCGATGGCTACGGGGGCGAACAGGACCCGGGCGGATGCGGCCGGGTCCGGGGCCGACGAGGTCCGCCCGGAAGAGCCCGTACAAGACCCGCCGCCGTGCGGCCGCCTCCAGTTCGTCCCGCAGCGGGCCGTCGCGCAGCAGTGCGTCGGGGCCCAGCAGACCCTCGACGACGGCCAGTGCTCCGGCGATGTCGCCGTGGTGGAGGCGTTCTTGGACACCGGTGAGGCAGTCCGGACGGCGGTGGGCCGTGTCGATGGTCTGGAGGCAGGGGAGTGGTGTGCCGGTCAGCTCGGCCAGGAGTTCCTCCCGGCGGATCTCGGCCGGGTCGTGGTCGAGCGGGGACAGGACACCGTCGACCAGGCCGATCCGGTGTTGCTCTCCACGGCACTCCACGAGGTGTGGTTGCCCTGGCCTGCCGGGAGTCCGGTCGGGAGCCGGGGAGGGATCGGTGGGGGAGTGGTCCGGTGCCAACGCCGAGGCGACCAGCGGGTGCAGCTGACCGATCCCGATCGAACCGCTGCGGACCAGTGCCAGGTCGGGCAGCGTCCAGGTCGACGCGTCGGGCAGGACCGGCAGCGCGGCAGTGACCCCTTGCGTGGACGCCACCGAGAGCGTGAACCCGGGCGACCCCGGGTCCTCACCGTCCGCGACCAGGTCCAGAAGCAGCCGCTGCCGGGATCCCACCCGCACGGTGACGGCACCGGTGGACCGCCCCTCGGCACGGAGCAGGATCCCCGCCTCGGCGGCCCACCGGTCCACGGCACAGTGCCGGTCCCGCGGCACCAGCGCCAGCACATCCGGGTTCACCGCGGGAAGGCTGTCGCCGGCCGGCCGATCGGCTCCCGAACGGACCCGCAGCTCATCGCTCCGGCGCGCGTCCCACAGGTGACGGTGCAGATCGAGGCGGAACCGCCGGTTCGGACGGGGGTGCGGATGACGGCGGGTGCCGGCATCGGCATGGGACCCGTCCCACAGCGCGAGGCTGATGCGCTGGCCGGCATCCGCCCAGGCGGGCGCGGTCCGGACCACCAGGTACACCGGGCCCGGGCCGTCACGCTCCGCCGCGTCGTACCGCGTCAGTGCGATCGTCAGGCCTGGGCGCAGCAACCCGCGCGGAGCGATCCTCGGCATGTGCCAGCGCAGCAGGTCAGGCGCCAAGTGGCGGAGATCGGCGCGGACTTGGGCGGCGAGATCCAGGCCGCGGGTGCGTGCCAGGGACCGCAGATCGAGATCGACGTCGACGCGTGCGGCGGCGCACGCCCCTGCCCAGTCCCCGGCATGGCGACGGGCGGTCGCAGTCTCGATCATGGAGGGCGGCACGGCGAACTCTCGCACGCGCGGCCAGAAGGATAGGCGGACATCCTCGTACGCGGTGTCAGTGAGCATCAGCACTCACCTTGCGCGGACGGGACCCCCATTCTGCCAACAGAGTGAGTCGTCATCGCGAGCGACAGTATCGCTCTCGCGTCGGCTTGTCAGGTGCTTTTCCGCGGGCGTGAACTCCGGCCATCTGGATCAGGTGTTGCTCGGCCCGACGCGGAGTCCCGCTCCGGGCTCGGCACCGGTCTGTCCCGTGGTGCGGCAGTGCCAGTGGCCCAGCGGCACAGTCAGTGGGTCCAGGCGTCAGTAAGGGCCTGGAGCGCGTCGGCCGAGGCTTGTCGCAGCCGCGAGGACCGGTCCCAGGCGAGGGTCATCAGCCGGTCGTGCAGCTCGTCGTCATGGGGTGGTGGTGCCAAACCGACCTCAACCCACTGCTTCAGTCCGAGCGCTGCGCTGTAGCGGACCGGTTCCTCGGGATCGTCGAGGCCTCGCACCAAGCGGCGTACGTCCTCCTCGGCCCCGTAACCGACGTCGCCGCCGTAACCGGGGCCGTCCAGGTCTTCTGGAGCGAGCAGACGGAGCACCGCAGCGCGGACCTCGCCCGACTGGGCACTGTCGGCCAGGTGCCGCAGGGCCGGCAATGCGTCCGCAAGTCCGATCAGGGCGTAGCCGGTCCGGTAGGCGGTGCTGGGATCGGCCGTCAGTCGGGTGACCAGGGCGCGGGCCACGGGGCGGCGCTCCCAGAGGCGCAGCCCGTTGTAGACGAGTTCGCCCAGACCGTCGACGGCGCCTGCCTGCACGTCGGTGTCCGGGTCGTCGAGCAGCGGGAGCAGCAGCCACACGGCGTCCCATCGCCCGCACTCGCCGATGGCCTTCGCGGCGGCGGCACGCGTCGCACCTGGCATCCCCGGGTCGGCGATGACGCCGCGCAGGTGCTCCACGGCGGTTCCGGTGCCCACCTCGCCCAATGCGCCGGCGGCGGCCGGGCCGGCCACGGGGTCGCGCAGCCATCGCCGTGCCGGCGCGATCAGTTGCCGGTTGCCCGGCTGTTCCAGCAAGCCCAGCAGACGCCTTGCCACCGCAGGTTCCCGTTCGGTGTCCAGGGCGGCGGCAAGGGCGTCACGCACCTGGGGCGTCTCGATGTCGGACAGCCGTCCTGCCACCGCAATCCGTACCTCGGGGTACGGGTCGCGCAGCCCCGCGAGCAGCGAGTCGAGCAGCCGCTCGGTGCAACGGCCCGGCAGCAATTCGAGCGCCTCCACGCGAGCGGCGCCGATGCCCTGCCGGGCCGTTCGGATCACTTCCGCCTTCACGGCCGGATCGTCCCTCAACACGTACAGCAGACTCCGGGCCCGTCCCCACACGGCGCCGTCCGGATCGCCGAGCAGCCGCGCCAGCGCCCCGACATCGCCGGGAACCCCCAATGCCGCCAGGCCGACCAGAGCATTGATACGGACGTGACGATCCGGGTCGTTGAGCAGGTCCGCGAAGGCCTGTACGACCTCCTCGCCGTGAAGCTCCAGCCGGATCGCGGCGACCGAAGCCCTGCGGCGTACCCACGGATCCGGGTCGCCCATCAGAAGCGGCAACACTCTCTCGCCCGCCTCCGGCACTCCCAGCCGACCGAGCCCGAGAGCCGCGGCCGCGCGCACCTCGGGCACCGGGTCATCGGCCGTCTCGGCCAGCAGCCAGGCGTGCTCACGACGCCCGACCCTGCCCAGGCCCTTCGCCGCCGCCACGCGTCGCCGCGCATCCGCTCCCGCCAACTCCCTGAGGAAGAAGGCAATCTGGTGTTCCAATCCCACAACCCACCCCGGAGAAGAAGACTTCCGAGCCGCTCGGAGGTTGTACCGCCGGGTTGGGCCCGCCGTGCAGCTTCGTCCGGTCCTGGTGACCACTTGACCGGGGGTCAAGGGGTCGCAGGTTCAAATCCTGTCGTCCCGACAGTGTGAAGGGTCTTCGCAGGTGAAAGCCTGTGAGGGCCCTTTTCGTATGGGTCGTTTCCGATCTTCGAGGTTGAGCACGCCGCTCATAGGCGCCTTTACTCGGAGGTTTGCGAGGATGCCGCTGCTGGACCGGGGCAAGATCACTGCGGGGCTGTCGACGACCTGGTCGGGATCCCTGCGGGACTGGGACCGCTCGCTGCGGTCGGGGAACGATCCGGAGACCACCCGGTACAACTATCTGCTGGCGGCCGCGCAGTTGGGCCGCTATCTGGGGGAGTATTCGCCGGATCCGGACGCCGACGCGGCGGCCGAGGATCCGGTCGAGGTCACGAGGGCGCATGTTGAGGCGTTCCAGGCGTGGATGATCGAGACGCGGTCGGCATCCACGGCGCTCAACAAGCACAAGGGGCTACAGCAGTTCTTCAAGTGGCTGATGCTGGATGAGGGCGAGATCGACCGGTCGCCGATGGAGCGGGTCCGGCAGCCGAAGATGCCGCAGAAGCTGGTCCCGGTCAACCGTGACGACGAGACCACGAAGGTCCTCGGCACCTGCCGGGGCAAGCAGTTCGTCCAGCTGCGGGATGAGGCGATCATCCGCCTGTACTGCAACACCGGCGCTCGCCTGTCCGAGGTCGGCAACCTTCTGCTCGACGACATCGACCTGGCCACGGAATCGGTGCACTATCACGGCAAGGGCAGCAAGGACCGGCGCGTGCGGTTCGGGCCGAAGACCGCGCGGGCCGTCAGCCGCTATCTGCGGGCCCGTGCCAAGCACAAGGCGGCCGACCTGCCGGAGCTGTGGCTGGCCGAGCGAGGGGTCCGACCGCTGGCCCCCAACGGCATCAAGATCATGCTCAAGCGGCGGGGCCTCGCGGCCGGGCTGGCCAAGGTGCATGCGCACCGGTGGCGGCACACCTTCGCTCATGAGTGGAAGCGTGCCGGCGCCGACACCGGCGACCTGATGCTGCTGCTCGGCTGGACCTCGCAGGAGATGCCCCGCCGCTACGGAGCCAGTGCCGCCGCCGAACGCGCCCAGGAAACCCACCAGCGGATCGGAGTCGGCGACCATGTCTGAACCCCGAGTACCGCCTGGGCGGCCGGGCACCGTGCGCGAGCAGCAACTGGCCTTCCGCGCCGTCACCGCGATCGCGGGAGCGGTGGTGGGCCTGGCCTTCCTCTTCGGCTTCGGCAACGTGTGGACGCTGGCCCTGCGGCTGGGCGTATCCGCCTGGGTGGCCCCGCTCGTCGCACCCGCCGTGGACCTGTCCGTCCTGGCGCTGCTGCTGGCGATCCGCTACCTCACCCTCTATGGGGCTACTCCGGAGACGCTGCGCCCGGCCCGCAGACTGTTGCTCCTGGCCAGTCTGATCACCCTCGCCCTCAACGTCACCGAACCGCTGCTCGTGGGTGCGTACGGGCGGGCGGCCTTCGACGCCGTGGGCCCGCTGCTGCTGATCGGTTGGGCCGAGATCGGCCCCGGCCTGCTGCAGGCCATCAACGGTATGCGTGCCGTCGCTGACGACGCGCCGACATTGCCGCGCGGCAGCTCCTGTCCCACCGGAGGGCGACTGCGCAGCGTCCAACCAGTCGAACCAGGCATCTGGGGAGACGGCGGCGGTGATCTTCTCGAGCGAGCACGGGCGGAAGATGCCCGGCACTGGCAGACCCACCGGCGGCCGATCTCTGCGGAGACACTTCGCAAGCGCCTGCACATCGGCGCCGCACGATCCCGCGCACTGGTCGCCGTCCTGCGCGCAGGAAGCGTGCCGGAGGCCGAGAGCGGGATCCGCGCTATACCGCGCTAGGAGTATGGCCGGTCGCGTGGTGACCGGAGACGGCGCACGGTGCCACCGGCGGTCGAGTGTTCCGGGCCATCCCGCCTCTGAGGCATACGAGGGAACGGGCGTCACGCCGAACTGGACGGTCCTGCGAGGTTAGTAGCTGCTTAGCAATTCTTTAGTAGGTCCTGACCTACTAATTTGGCGACAGCAATTAGCGGTTGATCCAGCACCTAACGCCTCGGACGACCGCTGCTGAAGGGCGAAGAGGAACACAACTACGCGCACCGTAGGGCGGGCTCGCGTCGTGCGTGTCCAGCTCAGCGAGGCGCTCCGGGAGCAGGAACGCCGTTGGCCGACTGAACCCGCAGGGCTTAAGACCGTGTCCTACGTGGTGAGGCGGACGAGTCTCTTGTAACAGCACAGGGCTGCGGCGAGTCCGAGAAATGCCAGGTAGTTGCGG
>NZ_VWMY01000113.1 GCF_008905045.1 Streptomyces albicerus | reverse complement strand
GCAGTTCCCCGCGCCCCTGAAGGGGCGCCCTGGTCACCCGGGTGACCCAAGCGCCCCGCTCTTTTAGGGGCGCGGGGAACTGCGCGACCAGCCACAGATGACCCGCACGTACCCGAGACCAGTCACCTAGTCCCTGAGATCGCTGGCCCGATGAATCGTCTCGGCCAGCTGCCGCACCGGCTTGCTCTCCGTGGCGGAAGCCAATTCGTCGGCCCGCTCGGCGAGTTCACGAAGGGACGGCGTCGCAGGCAAGGTGCCCCAACGGCCGTCACCGGAGCGGAGCGAGTCCGCGAAGTAGGCTGCCACGGCGGTGACTTGGAGACCACTGGACGCGGTGGTCCCGTCCCACAGGGGTCGGTCGAGGGAGTCGGCCTCGACCTGGCCCGTCTCCTCGTGCGGGACCCGGGTCGCGGGGTCGAGCCACCGCACGGTCGCCGTGGCGACGTGCCCCGTCGCGCCCGGCTTGGTACGGACGGCGTACAGCGCCGTCACGGTATGGCCGGGACCGATCTCGCCGCCGTCCACGCGGTCGTCGCGGAAGTCCTCGTCGGCGACCTGGCGGTTGTCGTAGCCGATGAGCCGGAACTGCTCGACGGTCTCCGGGTCGAAGGCGACCTGCGCCTTGGCGTCGCGGGCCGTGAGGTCGATGTTCCGCGGGAGCTGGTCGCAGAAGACCGTACGGGCGTCCTCTGCGTTCGACACGTACGTGGTGTGGCCGTCGCCCTTGTCGGCGAGGCGCTCCATCAGGGCGTCGCCGTAGTCGCTGCCCACGCCGACGCCGAAGAGCGTGATGCCATGCTCGCGGCGGGCGTCCGCGATGCGGTCGAGGATGCTGTCGGCGTCGGTGTCGCCGGTGTTGGCGAGGGCGTCGGAGAGCAGGACGACCCGGTTCGTGGCGCCCTCGCGCAGGCCCTCCACGGCCGTGCGGTAGCCGGTGGTGACGCCCGCGCCGAGGTTGGTCGAGTCGGTGGGCTCCAGGGTGTCGATCGCCTCGTGGACACGGCCACGGTTGTCGCCCAGGCGGGTCATCGGGAGTACGGTCTTCGCCTCGTCGCTGAAGGTGACGAGCGCGACCGCGTCGTCGTCGCGCAGCCGGTCCGTCATCACGCCCAGGGACTCCTTGGCCAGGTCGAGGCGACCCGGTTCGGCCATGGAGCCCGAGACGTCGATGACGAAGGTGAGGGCGGCGGGCGGGCGTTCGCCGGTGTCCTCGGCCTCGCGGGTGGCCAGGCCGACCCTGACGAAGCGCCAGTCCTGGTTCTCCTCACCGTACGTGTCGTCCGTGTCGTCCGTGTCGTCCCGGCGGCCCGAACCGTCCGGGGTGGCCGTGCGGGCGCCGTCCACCGTGACCGTGAAGCCGTTGCCGTCGGGGCGCTCGTAGTTCTGGCGGAAGCTGTTGATGAACTCCTCAGGACGGATGGTCGACGGGTCGGGCCTGCGGCCGTCTTCGAGGGAGCGGCGCGCGTAGCCGTACGAGGCGGTGTCGACGTCCAGGGCGAAGGTGGAGAGGTAGTCGGCGGGCGCGCTCTCGCGGACTTCGCCCTTCTCGTAGCCCTGGGAGGTGCCGTCGTCGGTGCCCGAGGGACCGGTCGGGTGGGCGGGGGCGGGTGCCGGGAATCCGTCGGCTTCCCGCGCGTTGTCGCCGCCCCGGTCGCTGTTGTACGAGTTGTCGCCGCTTCCTCCGGCACCGCATGCGGTGAGGAGGAGGCCGGCGGTGACGGTCGCGGTCACCGCGAGGAGCGCGCCGCGTGTGCGGCACCGCCGTCCCCGCCGCGCTTGCCGCTCCTGCCGTGCTTGATGTCGTCCGGTGCGCCTCATCTGTGCCCCCTCGTTGACCTCTGTGAGTCGACGTCTGTGACTGTGACGCCGGAGGCGGCCGGAAGGAGCGGTCCAAGGTGTTGCGGATGAATCTCAATGCGGCCACGGTGGGCGGCCGTTGAGACCGGTGGGTGATCCTCCGGAGACCTGAGGGTGTCCGGAGGGCCCGTACAGCGGGGTGATGACGCGCCTACGACACCACGTCCTTGCGGGCGAACCCGCGGAAGGCCAGGGCGAACAGCACGAGTGCGTACGTCAGGGAGATCGCCGTGCCCTGGATCATGCCGCCCCACTCCGGGCGGGGCTGTACGGCGTCGGCCCAGGCGAACTGCCAGTGCGCGGGGAGGAAGTCGCGCCAGTCGCCGAGGGCGGTGACCGCGTCCAGTACGTTCCCCACGATCGTCAGGCCGACCGCGCCGCCCACCGCGCCCAGCGGGGCGTCGGTCTTCGTCGAGAGCCAGAACGCGAGCCCCGCCGTGACCAGTTGGGACACGAAGATGTACGCGATCACTATCAGCAGACGCTGGGCCGCCGTCCCGGCGGGGAGGGTACCGCCGGTGGGGATCTCCAGTGGACCCCAGCCGTAGGCGACCGAGCCCACCGCCAGCGCGACGATCGGCAGCAGCACCATCGCGGCGAGGCTGAGGCCGAGGGCGACGACGAGCTTGGACCACAGGAGGCGGGCCCTCGGCACGGGCGCGGCGAGGAGGTAGCGCAGGGAGGACCAGCTTGCCTCCGAGGCGATGGTGTCCCCGCAGAACAGCGCGACGGGGATGACCAGCAGGAAGCCCGCGGAGACGAAGAGGTTCGTCGCCGCGAAGTTCCCGCCCGACGCGGTGGCCGTGTCCATGAGGGTGACCCGGCCTTCGCCCGTGTCCGGCTGGCCGCCGATGGCGAAGGCCGCGACCAGCACGAAGGGCAGGGCGGCGAGTATCGCCCCCATGACCAGCGTGCGGCGCCGCTTGAGCTGGCGCATCAGCTCGACCCGCAGCGGCAGCGTCCGCCCGGCCCGGTAGCCGTCCGCCACCTCGGCACGCTCTACAAGTGTGCTCACGCGGAGCCTCCGATCAGGGTCAGGAACGCGTCCTCGAGGCGACGGTGGGGACCGAGGGAGGCGACCGGTACTTCCAGCCGGACCAGCTCGACGAGGAGTCGAGCCGCCGCCGCCGAGCCGGCGCCTTCGGTGGTGCTGCCCGCGGCGACCGGCTCGGCCGCGCCGACGCCCGTGTCCGCGGTCCCGGCGGTGCTGCCGGGTGCCTCGAGCACGTCGACGGCGGCCGCCCGGCCGGGGCCGGGCTCACGCCGGCCGTCGCCCGGACTCGCCTCGGCACGCGTGCCGTCGGCGGCAGCGGCGAAGCCGTCCGTGTCGGCCGTACGGGCGGCGCCCTCGGCCGGGCCCTCTGCGGGACCCGGTTCGGAGTCGGCAGCGCTCGGCTCCGCCCCGCGTCCGTCCACGTCCAGTGCGTCGGGCTCACCGAGGAGCCCGGCCGCGGCGCCGTGCGCGCCCGGATCCGCCAGGGAGCCAGGCGCCCCGGCGGCCGGCGCCGCCAGTCGCACCAGCAGCCCGTCGTCCGTCCGTACCGCCGACTCCACGCCCGGCAGCGCCGCCACCTTCTCCACCAGCGGGTCCGCGATGTCGGCCGCGAGGCCCACGAGGAGCGTGTCGCCGGAGCCGATGATCTCGCTGACCGGGCCGGCCTGGACCAGGCGGCCCCGGTCCATGACCACCAGATGCGTACAGGACTGCTCGACCTCGGCGAGGAGGTGGCTGGACACGATTACCGTGCGGCCGGCCGCGGCGTAACGGATCATGACCTCGCGCATCTCGCGGATCTGTGGCGGGTCGAGGCCGTTCGTCGGTTCGTCGAGGATCAGCAGGTCCGGGAGGCCGAGCATGGCCTGGGCGATGGCGAGGCGCTGTCGCATGCCCTGGGAGTACGTGCGGACCGCTCGGGCCAGCGCGTCGCCGAGGCCCGCGATCTGGAGCGCCTCGTCCAGGTGGGAGTCCTCGGGCGGGCGCCCGGTGGCCTGCCAGTACAGCTCCAGGTTCTCGCGGCCCGAGAGGTGCGGGAGGAATCCCGCGCCCTCCACGAAGGCCCCGACCCGGGAGAGGACCGGCGCGCCCGGACGGATCGCGTGCCCGAAGACGCGGATCTCGCCGTCGTCGGGCTTGATGAGGCCCATGAGCATGCGCAGGGTGGTCGTCTTACCGGCGCCGTTCGGCCCCAGCAGGCCCAGGACCTGGCCCTTCTCGACGCGGAAGGACAGGTCCCGTACCGCGTACCGGTTCGTCGACTTCGCGTAGCGCTTGCTCAGGTCCGTGATCTGGAGCGGGACTTCGGCGAGCCCCGGGTCGGGGGCGGCCACGGTCGTACGGCGCCGGCCCGTCAGCAGCAGCGCCAGCGCCACCACCACGCCGGTGAGCGGCAGCCACCACACCCAGGCGGGCAGCGGCGCGGCCGCGGTCTCCACGCCGGACGCGGTCGGCACGGCGAGGTCGCTCTTCAGGGAGACCGTGTACGTCGCCGGTGCCGTCGGAGACGCGTAGCCGAGGTCCGTCGAGGCGAGGACCAGGCGCAGCCGGTGGCCCTCCTGCACCTCGTGGTCGATGGCGGGCAGAGTGAGTTCGACGTCCTTGCCGCTGTCGCCGCCGGTGTCGATCCGGACGGGTGCGACCAGTTGGGACGGCAGGACCTGCTGCTCGCCGCCCGGCCCGACGTCGTACACCTTCCCGAAGAGGACGGCCTCGCCGCTCGTCGACTTCACGTTCACGGTCACCGTCGGTGAGCCGGTGATCCGCAGGTCCTCGGTCAGCGTCCTGGACTCGAAGCGCGCGTACTGCCCGGGGAAGTCGAGCGAGATGCCGACGCCGAGCGAGGACAGCTGGGCGAGGCCGCCGGAGCCGCCGAGTCCGGGGAGGGCCGAGACGCCGGGCGGGCTGGCGCCCGCGGGGTTGGCGAACTCCTGCTCGCGCCCGCTCAGCGCCACCTGCCGGTCGCCACCGGACAGTCCGGGATATGTGTCCCCGCTCGCGCCCCTCAACTGGGCGGCGCCGTCGGTGGAGTCGATGCCCCCGGTGCGCGTGACCCGGAAGGCCGGGCCCGTGTCGGCGTTCTCGTCGTCCTTGAGGTAGCGGTCGAACCAGGAGTCCACGCGTGCTTGGACCCGGTCCGCCTCCATGTCGCCGCCGTCGTGGCCGCCGGAGATCCAGTCGACGTCCACCGGTGCGCCGTTGGCCCTGATCGCCTTCGCCATCGCGTCGGCCTGGTCGAGCGGGAAGAGCGAGTCGGTCTGGCCCTGCACGATGAGCGTGGGCACCTTGATGCGGTCGCCGACGGCGGAGGGGCTGCGCTCCGCCAGCAGGTCGACGGCCTTCGCGTCCGGCTTCCCGGACTCCGCGACCCGCTCGTACATCTCGCACAGCCGGGTCTCGAACTTGTCGCAGCCGCCACCGGAGTTGATGAAGATCCCGGCCCACAGCTTCTTGAAGACGCCGTTCGGGAACAGCGCGTCCGCGAGGTTCCAGTACGTGATCGCCGGAGCGATCGCGTCCACCCGCTGGTCGTATCCGGCCGCGAGCAGCGAGACCGCGCCGCCGTACGAGGCGCCGGCGGCGCCCACGCGCGGGTCGCCGCTCTTGTCGAGCTGGACCTCGGGCCGCTTCGCCAGCCAGTCGATCAGCTTGGAGACGTCGGCGACCTCGCCCTCGGGGTCGTTCAGGCCGATCTTGCCGGTGGACTTTCCGAAGCCGCGCGCGGACCACGTCAGCACCGCGTACCCGTCGCGTGCGAGGTCCTCCGCCTGCGACCGCGTGTCCTCCTTGCTGCCGCCGAAGCCGTGCGCGAGCAGGACGGCGGGCCGGCGTCCGGAGGAGCCCGCGGTGAAGTACGACGTGTCGATTCTCACCCCGTCGCCCGCGCCGAGGACTTGGTCGGCGCGGTGCACCGCGGGCGCCCCGTCGGAGGCGACGGCGGTCCAGGTGCCGGTGCCGGCGAGCACTACGACAGCGGCCGCGGCGGCAATCCACCGTCGCGGCCCTCGCAGCGCGGGCATTCGAAGATCCATGCATCAACGGTAAGCGCGGCCACCGACAACCGATGCAGCCGACAGTCGGAAGTGGTGCACATCCCAGAGGCGTACGAGCCCCCTCCGGCATACCGCGTCCGTGGTACGAACGGCTCATGGAGATTCGCCGCGCCACCTCCGTCGACGAACTGGCCGCCGCCGAGTACCTCTTCGACCACCCGGTACGGCCCGAGTGGGCCCGGCGCTTCCTGGACACCCAGGGCCACCATCTCTTCCTGGCCTACGAAGAGGACAGTCCCGTCGGCTTCGTGAGCGGCGTGGAGACCGTCCACCCCGACAAGGGCACCGAGATGTTCCTGTACGAGCTGGGGGTCGCGGAGCCGTACCGGCGGCGCGGCACCGGCCGGGCGCTGACCCGGGCCCTGGCCGCGCTGGGCCGTGAACTCGGCTGTTACGGAATGTGGGTGCTGGTGGACACCGGGAACGACATCGCCCTCGCCATGTACCGCAGCGCGGGCGGCAAGGACGACGGGACGTGCGCGGTGGTGACGTGGGACTTCACGTGAACGTTCGCGCAAAGCGCCTGCGTAAACGCTTACGCGAACGTTTACGCCCTCGCATCCCATCCGGTCACGGCAGTGTCGGTGGGCCCCGTTAAAGTCCCTTCCCACAACTGACACACAGCTAGGGGTGGGGACAATGAAGCTGCGGCACACCGCGGCCTGGGTGGGGTTCACGGCGGCGGCCCTGGTAGTGACCTCCGCGTGCAGCGCGGACACCACGAAGAAGACGGCCGAGACGGTGGACAAGGCTGTGGGCAACGCCGACCGGATCATGGCGGCGCTCACGCGGGCCACCGACAGGACCGAGGACCTCGGATCCGCCGAGGTCAAGCTGACGACCGACCTCGGCAACGGCGTCCCGATCACCATGGACGGCACGTACTCCTGGGGCGACGGTTACGCGTACGACGTCGAGATGGACACCAAGGCCGCCCAGATGCAGACGCTCACGGACGACCCGAGGATCCGCTGCCTGTTCGTGGACGGCGACTACTACTACGACGTCGATCCGCAGCCCTCCGGCCCGCTCGCGGGCAAGGAGTGGATGAAGGTCGACGGCTCGGCCGTGTTCGGTGAAAAGGGTGCCGAGGCGGTCAGCGGGAGCACCGGCAGCGGCAGCCCGGCGGCGTCCATGCGGAGCCTCAAGTTCGCGAACGACGTCGAGGACCTCGGCAAGGAGACCGTGGGCGGGCAGAGCACGACCCACTACCGGGCCGTGCTCGACGAGGCCGACATGGGCAAGTTCAAGGACGTCTACGGCGACGACGAGGGCCTGTTGAACTCCATGACCGGCGGCGGCGACTCGATCACCATGGACATATGGGTCGGCGCCAAGGACCTGCCGGTCCGCATGACGCAGGAGATGGGCGCCGTGACCGTCACCATGGACTTCGAGAAGTTCGGCGCCACGGCCGAGGTGAAGGCACCGCCCGCCGCGCAGACCGGTGACGTCACCGAGCAGCTGAAGCAGGCCGGCCGGCAGCAGGGCTGAACACGACGGTGGCCCGCCTCCGAGAACGGAAGGCGGGCCACCGGTCGATACGCCCCGGGTCGGCCTCAGTGGTTGCGCGGGAACCCGAGGTCCACGCCCGCCGGCGTCTCCGACGGGTCCGGCCACCGCGTCGTCACGACCTTGCCGCGGGTGTAGAAGTGCGTGCCGTCGTTGCCGTAGATGTGGTGGTCCCCGAAGAGGGAGTCCTTCCAGCCTCCGAAGGAGTGGTAGCCCACCGGCACCGGGATCGGCACGTTCACGCCGACCATGCCCGCCTCGATCTCCAGCTGGAAGCGGCGGGCCGCGCCGCCGTCCCGGGTGAAGATCGCGGTGCCGTTGCCGAAGGGCGACCCGTTGATCAGCGCCACGCCCTCCTCGTACGTGTCGACGCGCAGCACGCACAGCACGGGGCCGAAGATCTCGTCCTTGTACGCGTCCGAGTCGGTCGGCACCCTGTCGAGCAGCGAGAGCCCGATCCAGTGGCCGTCCTCGTAGCCCTCGACCGTGTAGCCGGTGCCGTCGAGGACGACCTCGGAGCCCTGGGCGGCCGCGCCCGTCACGTACGAGGCCACCTTGTCGCGGTGGGCGGCCGTGATCAGCGGACCCATTTCGGACGTCGGGTCGTCGCCCGGGCCGATCTTGATCTTCTCGGCGCGCTCGCGGATCTTCGCCACCAGCTCGTCGCCGACCGCGCCGACGGCGACGACGGCCGAGATGGCCATGCAGCGCTCGCCCGCCGAGCCGTACGCCGCCGACACGGCCGCGTCCGCCGCCGCGTCCAGGTCGGCGTCCGGGAGGACCAGCATGTGGTTCTTGGCGCCGCCGAGGGCCTGTACGCGCTTGCCGTTGGCGGAGGCCGTGGTGTGGATGTAGCGGGCGATCGGCGTGGAGCCGACGAAGGACACGGCCTTCACATCCGGGTGTTCGAGCAGCCGGTCGACGGCCACCTTGTCACCGTGGACGACGTTCAGCACGCCGTCCGGCAGTCCGGCCTCCGCGAACAGCTCCGCGAGCCTGACGGACGCCGACGGGTCCTTCTCGCTCGGCTTCAGCACGAAGGTGTTGCCGCACGCGATGGCCAGCGGGAACATCCACATCGGCACCATGGCCGGGAAGTTGAACGGCGTGATGCCGGCCACGACACCCAGCGGCTGGCGGATCGAGGCCACGTCGACCCGGGAGGCCACCTCGGTCGACAGCTCGCCCTTCAGCTGCACGGTGATCCCGCACGCCAGGTCGACGATCTCCAGACCGCGCGCGACCTCGCCCAGCGCGTCGCTGTGCACCTTGCCGTGCTCGGCGGTGATCAGCTCGGCGATCTCGTCGCGGTGGGCGTCGAGCAGCGCGCGGAACTTGAAGAGGATCGTGGACCGCTTGGCCAGCGACGAGGTGCCCCAGGTCGCGTAGGCGTCCTTGGCGGCGGCGACCGCGGCGTCGACCTCGTCGACGGTCGCGAAGGCGACCTTCGTGGTCACGGCGCCGGTCGCCGGGTCGGTGACCGGCCCGTACGTACCCGACGCGCCCTCGACGGCCTTGCCGCCGATCCAGTGGTTGACGATCTTCGTCATGCCCAAGAACTCCTTCACAGATGGCGGCGTCGGGTGGCAACGCGCCGGTCGTACTCGTCGCGCGCCTTGACCGCCGACGGTCGGGTCGCGGTCTCGGCCACAGGAACATCCCACCAGGCCTGCGCCGGAGGCGCGCCCGACACTCTGTCTGCCGTTTCGGTCTCCACGTAGACACATGTGGGGGTGTCGGCCGCCCGCGCCTCGGCGAGGGCCGCCCGCAGGTCGCGTACGGTCTTCGCGCGCAGGACCCGCATGCCCAGGCTGGCCGCGTTGGCGGCGAGGTCGACGGGCAGCGGCCGCCCCGTGTACGTACCGTCCTCGGACCGGTGGCGGTACGCGGTCGCGAACCGCTCGGCGCCCACCGTCTCGGAGAGGCCGCCGATGGACGCGTACCCGTGGTTCTGCAGGATCACGACCTTGATCGCGATGCCCTCCTGGACGGCGGTGACGATCTCCGTCGGCATCATCAGGTACGTGCCGTCGCCGACCAGCGCCCAGACGGGACGGTCGGGCGCGGCGAGCCGTACGCCGATCGCCGCCGGGATCTCGTAGCCCATGCAGGAGTAGCCGTACTCGACGTGGTACTGGTCGCGGGAGCGGGCCCGCCAGAGTTTGTGCAGGTCGCCGGGGAGGGAGCCGGCCGCGTTGATGAGGATGTCGTCCTTGGTGACGATCTCGTCGAGCAGGCCGAGGACCTGGGGCTGGGTGGGCCGGATGTCCAGGTCCTCCGCCTCGTACGCCGCGTCGACGCGGTACTCCCAGCGCTCCTTGTCGTCGGTGTACTCGGTGACGTACGCGGGTTCGGCGCGGTGGCCGTGCATCGCGAGGGACTGGGTGAGCGACTCCAGGGCCGTGCGGGCATCGGCGATCAGTGGCTGTCCGGAGAGCTTGTGGCCGTCGAAGGGCGCGATGTTGAGGTTCAGGAAGCGGACGCCCTGGGCGGAGAAGAGGGTGCCGGAGGCGGTGGTGAAGTCGGTGTAGCGGGTGCCGACGCCGATCACCAGGTCGGCGGTGCGGGCGAGTTCGCAGGCGGTCGCGGTGCCGGTGTGCCCGATGCCGCCGACGTCCGCCGGGTGGTCCCAGGTCAGCGAGCCCTTGCCGGCCTGCGTCGAGGCGACCGGGATGCGGGTGAGGTCGGCGAACTCCTTGAGCGCGTCCTCGGCCTCGCTGTGGTGGACCCCGCCGCCCGCGACGATCAGGGGGCGCCGGGCCTCCCGTACAGCCCTGACGGCGGCGGCGAGTTCCTCCGGGTCCGCCACCGGGCGGCGTACCGTCCACACGCGCTCGGCGAAGAACTCCTCCGGCCAGTCGTACGCCTCCGCCTGCACGTCCTGCGGCAGCGCGAGCGTGACGGCGCCCGTGTCGACCGGGTCGGTGAGGACGCGCATCGCCTGGAGGGCGGCCGGGATCAGTGCCTCGGGACGGGTGATCCGGTCGAAGTACTTCGACACCGGACGCAGGCAGTCGTTGACCGACACGTCGCCCGCGTACGGGACTTCGAGCTGCTGGAGGACCGGGTCG
The DNA here is from genome assembly GCF_008905045.1 of Streptomyces albicerus. Taxonomy (GTDB): domain Bacteria; phylum Actinomycetota; class Actinomycetes; order Streptomycetales; family Streptomycetaceae; genus Streptomyces; species Streptomyces albicerus. The sequence continues at coordinate 11,914 of NZ_VWMY01000113.1, read as the reverse complement.
GCGGGGCGGGTCGCGAAGATGTCGCCGGGCAGGAGCAGCACCGGGAGGTGGTTGATCGTGGCGAGGGCGGCGCCGGTGACGAGATTGGTGGCGCCCGGGCCGATGGAGGTCGTGACGGCCTGGGTGGAGAGGCGGTTGGACTGACGCGCGTAGCCGACCGCCGCGTGGACCATGGACTGTTCGTTACGGCCCTGGTGGTACGGCATCTCCTCGCCGTACTCGAGGAGCGCCTGGCCGAGCCCGGCGACGTTGCCGTGCCCGAAGATGCCCCAGGTGGCGTTGATCAGGCGGCGTCGTACGCCGTCGCGTTCCGTGTACTGGGCGGCGAGGAACCGCACCAGTGCCTGCGCGACCGTCAGCCTTGTCGCCGTTGACGTCGGCTCTGTCATCGGTAGCCCTCTGTGCTTTCTACGTGTCCCGGGTGGAAGCCCGGGTGGAAGCAGATCCGCCACTCTCATACGTCTGCGCGGCCCGTACGACTCTGCGATCCGCCGGCTGATCAAGTGCCGGCCGCGATTGCTCCGGGTCGGGAACCTCCGGCGCGGGGCCGTAGCGGGCGGGGAGTCGTCGCTCGCACTTCGCTCCTGCCAGGGCGAAGTGGCCTCCCGCGCCGGAGGCGATCTGTACCCGGGCGTCGCGGGGGGCGTACGCGAAGTCGGTGACTCCGGCGAACACGCTCACCCTGCCCAGGAGTTCAATTGCTTTGTCCTCTTTGTTCCCCTCGGTGCGCACCGTACAACCGCCGCTGAGCGGAAGCACGATCCACTCGCCGTCCAGGGCGTACCGGGGTGTGCCGTTGGTGCCGGTAGTGCCGGTGGCGCCTTCGGGGACGTACAGGTGACTGGTCATGCCGGCTCCCCTCACAGCAGTCCTACGGCGGTGTCGACCGCGGCCGCCACATCGCCGTCGGCCGGGTAGAGCAGCGAGCGTCCCACCATCAGGCCCTGGACGGTGGGCAGTTGGAGCGCGCCGCGCCATTTCTCGTACGCGCCCTCCTGGTCGTCACCCACGTCGCCGCCCAGCAGGACGGCTGGGAGGGTGGAGGATTCCATCACGCGGGCCATGTCGTCGGGGTTCTCCGTGACGGGGACCTTCAGCCAGGTGTACGCGGAGGTGCCGCCCAGGCCGCTCGCCATGGCGACGGACTTGGTGACGGCCTCGGCGCTCAGATCGTTGCGGAGGGTACCGGTGGCGGGGTCGCGGCGGCTGAGGAACGGCTCGACGAACACGGGCAGTTGACGCTCGGCCATGTCGTCCACGGCCCGGGCGGTCGCTTCCAGGGTGGTGAGCGAGCCCGGGTCGTCGTAGTCGATCCGCAGCAGCAGCTTGCCCGCGTCGAAGCGGAGCCGCTGGAGGTCGCGCGGGCGGTGCCCGGTGAACCGGTCGTCCAACTCCCAGGCTGCGCCCGCGAGTCCGCCCCGGTTCATCGACCCGATGACCACCTTGTGGTCCAGCGCGCCGAGCAGCAGCAGGTCGTCGAGGATGTCGGCGGTCGCGAGCACCCCGTCGACTCCGGGGCGGGAGAGCGCCAGGCAGAGCCGTTCGAGGAGGTCGGCCCGGTTGGCCATCGCGAGCCTGCGGTTGCCCACGGAGAGGATCCCGCGCGCCGGATGGTCGGCGGCGATGATCATCAGCCGGCCCGACTCGTCGAGGAGGGGCCGCCGGGGGCGCCGGGCGGCGGCCTCGATGATGGCTTCGGGGTGCCGGGCCCGGGTGCGGACGAGGTGGGCGGGGTCGACGGGGTGCAGGGGGCTCCGGGCGGCGGGGGTGTGCGGGTTGGCGGGGGTGTGCCGGGTTGCGGCCGCGTCGGCCACGCCGACCGCCCTCACGGCGCGCGCGGGACTCGCTATGTCGGCACGCGCGGCGCTCGCGACGCCGGCACTCGCAGGGCTCACGGCATCGGCACGCGCAGAGCCCGCGACGCTCCAGTCGCCCGTAGGGGCCGTAGGGCCCTGCTGACCCGGCTCGCCCCGGTCGTCGCCCTCGCGTCCCGCCGCCCTCACAGCACTGCCCCCGCCTTCAGTGCCTGCTCGACCTCCGGAGGAGTCGGCATGGCGGAGGAGCACTCCAGGCGGGACGCGACGATGGCGCCCGCGGCGTTGGCGTGGCGCATGATGCGGTCCAGGTCCCAGCCGGCGAGAAGGCCGTGGCAGAGGGAGCCGCCGAAGGCGTCGCCGGCGCCCAGGCCGTTCAGGACCTTGACGGGTAGCGGGGGGACCTCCGCCGATTCGCCGTCGCGGTGCAGGGCCAGTACGCCCTTGGGGCCCTGCTTGACCACGGCCAGTTCCACGCCCGCGTCCAGGAGGGCGCGGGCGGCCGCGTACGGCTCGCGCTCACCCGTCGCGACCTCCACCTCGTCGAGGTTGCCGACGGCGACCGTGGTGTGGCGGAGGGCCTCGGCGTAGAAGGGGCGGGCGGCCTCGGGGTCCTCCTGCCAGAACATGGGACGCCAGTCCAGGTCGAAGACCGTCGTGCCGGACTTGGCGCGGTGGGCCAGGGCGGCGAGCGTCGCCGTGCGGCTGGGCTCCTCGCTCAGGCCCGTGCCCGTGACCCAGAAGATCCGGGCGTCGCGGATGGCGTCCAGGTCCAGCTCGTGCGCGTCGATCTCCAGGTCGGGCGCCTTCGGCTGCCGGTAGAAGTACAGCGGGAAGTCGTCCGGCGGGAACACCTCGCAGAAGGTGACCGGCGTCGGCAGCCCGGGCACCGGCGTCACCCAGCGGTCGTCGACCCCGAAGTCCCGCAGCGCCTCGTGCAGATACGTCCCGAAGGGATCGTCACCGGTCCGCGTCACCACGGCCGTACGCCGTCCGAGCCGCGCCGCCGCGACCGCCACGTTGGCCGCCGAACCGCCGAGGAACTTCCCGAAGGACGTCACCTGCGGGAGCGGGACGCCGGTCTGCAGCGGGTAGAGGTCCACGCCGATCCGCCCCATGGTGATGAGGTCGTACGCACTGGACTCCGCGGACTCGGCCATCGAGTTCCCTTCGTGTCGGTTGCCCCCAGGTCTAGCCGCGTTTCCAGAGCCCTGTCAATTGGTTGTCCGGACATTCGGACCAGGCCTTGACACCCTTCCCCGGCGGCCCTGAAGCTGACGTCCATGACGTCGTTGTCCCCCCGGCCTTCGCCTCAGTCCTCGCCGCAGCCGTCGCCTCAGTCCTCACTGTCGCGCATCCGGATCGGTTCGGCTCCCGACTCCTGGGGCGTGTGGTTCCCCGACGATCCCCAGCAGGTTCCCTGGCAGCGCTTCCTCGACGAGGTCGCCGAGTCCGGATACGAGTGGATCGAGCTGGGCCCGTACGGCTATCTGCCGTCCGATCCGGCCGTTCTCGCGGACGAGACCGCGCGCCGGAACCTGAAGGTCTCGGCCGGCACGGTCTTCACCGGGCTGCACCGCGGACCGGACGTGTGGGACGCCACCTGGGCGCATGTCTCGGACATCGCCGCCCTCACACAGGCGATGGGCGCCGAGCACCTCGTCGTCATCCCGTCCTTCTGGCGTGACGACAAGACGGGCGAGGTCCTGGAGCCCGACACGCTCACCGCCGAGCAGTGGCGCCACCTCACCACGCAGACCGAGCGGCTCGGGCGTGAGGTGCGCGAGCGGTACGGGCTGAAAATCGTCGTCCACCCGCACGCGGACACGCACATCGACAGCGAGGAGAACGTGACGCGTTTCCTCGACGGCACGGACTCGTCCCTGGTCTCCCTCTGCCTGGACACGGGCCACTACGCCTACTGCGGCGGCGACAACGTCAAGCTCATCGAGACGTACGGGGAGCGGATCGGCTATCTGCACCTGAAGCAGGTGGACCCCGAGATCCTCGCCGACGTCCGCGCGAACGAGATCCCGTTCGGCCCGGCGGTGGCGCGTGGCGTGATGTGCGAACCGCCGTCCGGCGTACCGGCGTTGGAGCCGGTGCTTGCAGCCGCGCAGAAGCTGGACGTGGAGCTGTTCGCCATTGTCGAGCAGGACATGTATCCGTGTCCGCCGGACAAGCCGCTGCCCATTGCTCGGCGTACCCGTTCTTTCCTGAGGTCCTGCGGGGCGTAGGCGCCCGCCGGCGGACGGTTTCTCGTCTGCGGGTGCGTGGGGGCTGGTCGCGCAGTTCCCCGCGCCCCTGACGGGGCGCCCCTGAAGTGACGCGGGGTTTACCAGCCGCTGAGCCCTTTGGGTCCCTCGTGTCGCATAGCACCATGGGTGGTCCTGGGGCCGAGTGGTGGGGAGCGGCGGATGACACGTGTGGTGCGCGTCCGGTCGGGCCACGGGCCCGGTGGCTTCTGGGAGGCCGCGCTCGCGCTGCCCCATCCGCGGCTGCGGCCCGGTGTGCTCAGTTATCGCGGGACACGTCTCGCGCTGGACCGGCCGCGGCGCCGCCTGGAGGCGCCGATCGGCGCGGTGACGCTGCTGCTCGGCTTCGAGCGACCCGTCCGCATCTCCGGCACGGGGCGCGCCCCGGCGACCCTCCTGTCGGTCTACTCCGGGCTCTCCACCGCCCCCGTGGTCGGCGAGCACGACGGCCGGCTGTCCGGGATCGAGGTGCTGCTGACCCCGTGGGCGGCGTTCAGTCTCTTCGGCACACCGCAGTACGAGGTGGCCGACCGGACCGTGGACCCGGACGACCTGCCGCACGCACTGGGCGCGGGCCGTTGGCGGAGCGTCGGTGAACTCTCCGCCGCGCTCGCCGAGTTGCCGTCCTGGTCGCAGCGGTTCGGGCTCCTCGACGACGTGCTCACGCACTGGGCGGCCGCGGGGACGCCGAGTTCGGCACGCGTGGTGCGGGCCTGGTCGTCGCTGTCGCGCAGCTGGGGTGCGATGCCGGTGCAGCGGCTCGCGGAGGAGGTCGGCTGGAGCGTACGGCAGTTGGAGAACCGCTTCCGGGAGCAGATCGGGCTCGGCCCCAAGGCGGCGGCGCGGGTGCTGCGGCTGCAGCGGGCACGACGGTTGCTGGCGGCGGGGCGTACGCAGGCCGAGACCGCGGCGGTCTGCGGGTTCTACGACCAGGCCCATCTGAGCGGGGAGTTCCGGGCGATGACGGGGTGTACGCCTCGGGAGTTCACGGCGGTGCGGGTGGCTCCGCCGGTTGGGCCGCCTCGGGGTGACCGTATGTCGGGGGAGGCTACGAGTCTTGTGCTGTCGTCCGATGTGGGTGCGGATTTCTCCAAGACCGGCAGGTTGCGGTGAGGCACGCTATGGCTCCCGGCCGGGGGGAACGGGGAGGCCGGTGGGCACGGGCCCGGCGCAGCGGGCCTGTGCCCACCAGGCGGGTACGGGTGCCCTTTGATGCGGCTGCGTCTTCGGCTGCGGGTCGTCTTGGGCTGGTCGCGCAGTTCCCCGCGCCCCTACGGGGCGCCCCTCTCTGATGCCTAATGCGTCACCCGTGTCACAAATAACCCCCTTCTGTCACGCATGTTGCATGTACGCGGGTCGTGCGTCACACCCCGGCGACAGGCCCTTCCGTGCGATCACGCGGTGTCGTTGAGCGGACACAGGCTTTGTGATCGCCAGCGCAGTGCCCGGCTCCCCCGACGGCCGCCCCTCGGCCGCCGCTGTGGCGCGCGCAGGGAGGTGCTACTGATGACCGACCGAAGGCTCTGGTCGTACAAGGAGATCGCGGCGCACATCAAAGTGCAGCCGGACACCGTGCGGTCCTACCGCAAACACGGGCTGCTGCCTCCGCCCGACCATGTGGAGAGCGGCAAGCCCTACTGGTACGCCGACACGGTCCGCGCCTGGGTCGCCTCCCGGCCCGGCAACAGAGGCCGCAGAGACGGCTGATCCCCGCCAGGGGAGGGCAAGGGCAGTGGGCCTCGCACATCCGGCCGCGCGTGGCCCACTGTCGTACCTGGGCCGATACTCGATCGCCCGCACCTCGGACGGGCTTCGCGACCGTCACGCCCACGGCTCGATGACCGTCACCCCCGCACCCGGCGCCGTTCCCATCGCCGCCAGCGCGGCGGGGGCCGCGTCCAGAGGGATCGCGGACGTCACCAGGAGGTCGGGCCGCAGTACCCCGGCCAATACGGACTCCAGCATCGGCGGGTAGGCGTGCGCGGGCATCCCGTGGCTGCCGAGGAGTTCGAGTTCGAGGCCGATCACGCGGGACATCGGCAGCACGGGGTCCTGGGGCAGCAGGCCGACCTGGACGTGCCTGCCGCGGCGGCGCAGGCTGTTCACCGATGCCGCGCAGGTGACCGGGGAGCCGAGGGCGTCGAGCGAGAGATGGGCGCCGCCGCCGGTCAGTTCGCGGACCGCCTCCGCCGTGTCGTCGGCCCGGGAGAACCGGGAGGCCCGGGAAGCGTCCACGCACTCCGCCGCCCCGAACTTCCGTGCCAGCTCCAGGGCCCGGGGCGAGAGGTCGACCGCGACGACGCGCGCCCCGGCGGCCGCCGCGATCATCACGGCGGACAGCCCGACGCCTCCGCAGCCGTGCACGGCCACCCACTCCCCCGGCGCCACCCGGCCCTGCGCGACCACCGCGCGGAAGGCCGTGGCGAATCGGCAGCCCAGTGAGGCCGCGGTCCCGAAGGACAGTTCGTCGGGTACGGCGACGAGGTTCACGTCGGCGTGGTCGAGGGCGACGTACTGCGCGAAGGATCCCCAGTGCGTGAACCCGGGCTGGGTCTGCCGCTCGCACACCTGCTGGTCGCCCGCCGCGCACGAGGCACAGGTGCCGCAGGCGCAGACGAAGGGCACGGTGACGCGGTCGCCGGGGCGCCAACCGGTCACCAGAGCGCCCACCGCCTCGACGGTTCCGGCGAGTTCGTGTCCGGGCACGTGCGGCAGCGCGATGTCCGGGTCGTGGCCCTGCCAGCCGTGCCAGTCGCTGCGGCACAGCCCGGTGGCCTCGACGCGTACCACCACGCCGTGCGGCGCGGGCACCGGGTCCGGCACGTCCCGTACCTCGGCCGGCTCCCCGTACCGCTCGAACACCACTGCCCGCATGCGCCTCGCCCCTCCGTCCGTGGATCCCCTGGGTCCCGTGGATCACAGTTCCGGCCCAACGCTAGCCGCCCGTCCGCGACCCCTCTTGGAGAAGTACCCCCTAGGGGTATAGCCTGGGTTCCGTGCGGCCACCATGGGCCCGCACGCCCCACACGTCTCGTCCGAGGAGCAACGACATGACCGCCCAGACCGACACCACCGGCGCCCTCACCACCGTCTACAAGGTGAGCGGGATGAGCTGCGGACACTGCGAGGGCTCGGTCGCCGGCGAGATCTCCGAGATCGCCGGCGTCAGCTCCGTGAAGGCCGTCGCCTCCACCGGCGAGGTGACCGTGGTCTCCGCCGCCCCGCTCGACGAGGAGGCCGTGCGCGCCGCCGTCGACGAGGCCGGCTTCGAGCTCGTCGGCACGGCCTGAGGCCGGTACGACCCGGAGCACGGACATGACCAGCACCACCGCAGCGACTCCGACGGGCGCGGCGGACGCCGCGTCGGAGGTCGAGCTGACCATCGGCGGGATGACCTGCGCCTCCTGCGCGGCCCGCGTCGAGAAGAAGCTCAACCGCATGGACGGTGTCACCGCCACGGTGAACTACGCGACGGAGAAGGCGAAGGTCTCGTACGCGGAGGGGGTCCGGGTCGCCGATCTGATCGCCACCGTGGTGAAGACGGGCTATACGGCCGAGGAGCCTCCGCCGCCGCGCGTCGAGACGCCGGAACCGGCTGTCGAATCCGGCGAGGACCGCGAACTGGCCTCGCTGCGCGAGCGCCTCACCGTCTCCGTGCTCCTCGCCGTGCCCGTCGTCCTGATGTCGATGGTTCCGGCGCTGCAGTTCGACAATTGGCAGTGGCTCGCGCTGACGCTCGCCTCGCCCGTCGTCGTCTGGGGCGGACTGCCCTTCCACCGGGCGGCGTTCACGAATGCCCGGCACGGCGCGGCCACCATGGACACGCTCATCTCGATCGGCACGCTGGCCGCGTTCGGCTGGTCCCTGTGGGCGCTGTTCTGGGGCGACGCGGGCATGGCGGGCATGCGGGACGAGGGCTTCTCGCTCACCGTCTCCCGCACGGAGGGCTCGTCGGCCATCTACCTGGAAGTCGCCGCCGGGGTCGTCGCCCTCATCCTCCTCGGCCGCTATCTGGAGGCCCGCTCCAAGCGCCGCGCGGGAGCCGCCCTGCGCGCGCTCATGGAGCTGGGCGCGAAGGACGTGTCCGTCGTACGGGACGGTCGTGAAGTACGTATTCCGGTGAGCCGGTTGGCCGTCGGTGACCGCTTCGTCGTACGGCCCGGCGAGAAGGTCGCCACGGACGGGACCGTCGTCGAGGGCGCGTCGGCGGTCGACGCGTCCATGCTGACGGGCGAGTCGGTGCCGGTGGACGTGACGGTGGGTTCGGCCGTCACGGGGGCGACCGTGAACGCCGGCGGGCGGCTCGTCGTCGAGGCGACCCGCGTCGGCTCGGACACCCAGCTCGCGCGGATGGCGCGGCTCGTGGAGGACGCGCAGAACGGCAAGGCGGAGGTGCAGCGCCTCGCCGACCGGGTCTCGGGGATCTTCGTGCCCGTGGTGCTGCTGATCGCGGTCGGCACCTTCGGGGGCTGGCTCGGCGCCACCGGTGACACGGCCGCCGCGTTCACCGCGGCCGTCGCCGTACTGATCATCGCCTGCCCGTGCGCGCTCGGCCTCGCCACTCCGACGGCGCTCATGGTCGGCACCGGCCGCGGCGCCCAGCTCGGCATCCTCATCAAGGGCCCCGAGGTCCTGGAGTCCACGCGCCGCGTCGACACGGTCGTCCTGGACAAGACCGGGACGGTGACCACCGGCCGTATGACCCTCCACGAGGCGTACGCGGCCGACGGCGCCGACGAGAAGCAGATACTGCGGCTCGCGGGCGCCCTGGAGCACGCCTCGGAGCATCCGATCGCGCAGGCCGTCGCGGCGGGCGCGGAGGAACGGACAGGGCCGCTGCCGGCCGTCGACGGCTTCGAGAACGTCGCCGGGCTCGGCGTGCGCGGCACGGTCGAGGGCCACGAGGTGCTCGTCGGCCGTGCCCGCCTCCTCGAGGAGGCCGGGATCGCGCTGCCCGACGAGCTGGTCGCGCTGAAGACGCGGGCCGAGGAGGAGGGACGTACCGCCGTGGCCGTCGCCTGGGACGGGCTGGCACGTGGTGTCATCACCGTCGCCGACGCGGTCAAGGAGAGCAGCGCGGAGGCGATACGCGCACTGCGCGCGCTGGGCCTCAGGCCGGTGCTGCTGACCGGGGACAACCGGACGGTCGCCGAGTCCGTGGCCCGCTCGGTCGGCATCGCCCCCGGCGACGTGATCGCCGAGGTGCTGCCGCAGGACAAGGTCGACGTGATCAAGCGGCTCCAGGCCGAGGGGCGGGCCGTGGCGATGGTCGGCGACGGCGTCAACGACGCGGCCGCGCTCGCCACCGCCGATCTGGGGCTGGCGATGGGCACCGGGACGGACGCGGCGATCGAGGCGAGCGATCTGACGCTCGTACGGGGGGATCTGCGGGTGGCCGCGGACGCGATCCGGCTGTCGCGCAGAACCCTCTCCACGATCAAGGGGAACCTCGTCTGGGCCTTCGGCTACAACGTGGCGGCGCTGCCGCTCGCCGCGGCGGGACTGCTGAACCCGATGATCGCGGGCGCCGCCATGGCCTTCTCCTCGGTGTTCGTGGTGACGAACAGCCTCCGGCTGAGGGCATTTTCCTGACGAAGAGGTAGGAGTCCCCCTAGAGTCCGGCACACGCCTTCACATAAGCTCTTCACAAGGCTCGCGCATCATCCTTACGCTTGGGCTCCGATAGCCGTATCGGGGCTCTTGCGCATCTTCAGGACATATGCAAGAGACGCAGATCACAGTGATGTGAACGTAACCATCGAAGGGGTTCGTGAGTCTAGATTGACGATGTCAGAGACGTCTTGGGGGGCGAATCTGACATCTGAGGACGTCTTGGGGGACGTTCTCGGAATTGCGTTGCCGGGGCACGTACAGCGGGGAGCTTTGAGCGGCCCTCCCGTACGTACGGGTCCCGGCAGACCGCACCGCAGTACAACGAGTTTTGCTCGTTTTGCTCGCAGCGATTCAGGCGCTGCCTTCAGGCGCCCGGCCGGATCCCGTGGGGGGAATCCGCACCGGGACATGGGAAGGCGCCCCGATCTACGGCCCGTGGGGGGACCGTAGCGGGGCGCCTTCTGCTATTCCGTGCTGCTATTCCGTTGTCCAGGGGCAGGCGTGAACCTCGTCAGGGACGCCCCTCCAGGAGGCGCCCCTTAGGGGCGCGGGGAACTGCGCGACCAGCCCCCACGACCCGCAGACGAAGAAACCGCCCTCCGAGCGGAGCGGCTACCGCTCCTCGACCGGGACGAAGTCCCGCTCGACAACACCCGTGTAAATCTGACGCGGGCGGCCGATACGCGAACCCGGCTCCTTGATCATCTCGTGCCACTGCGCGATCCACCCCGGCAGACGCCCCAGCGCGAACAGCACCGTGAACATCTCGGTCGGGAAGCCCATGGCCCGGTAGATCAGACCGGTGTAGAAGTCCACGTTCGGGTAGAGGTTGCGCGAGACGAAGTAGTCGTCGGAGAGCGCGTGCTCCTCCAGCTTGAGCGCGATGTCCAACAGCTCGTCGGACTTGCCGAGGGCCGAGAGGACATCGTGCGCGGCAGCCTTGATGATCTTGGCGCGTGGGTCGAAGGACTTGTACACCCGGTGGCCGAAGCCCATCAGGCGGACGCCGTCCTCCTTGTTCTTCACCTTGCGGATGAAGGAGTCGACGTCGCCGCCGCCCGCCTGGATGCCTTCCAGCATCTCCAGGACGGACTGGTTGGCGCCGCCGTGGAGCGGGCCCCACAGGGCGCTGATGCCGGCGGAGATCGAGGCGAACATGTTCGCCTGCGACGAGCCGACGAGGCGCACGGTGGAGGTCGAACAGTTCTGCTCGTGGTCCGCGTGCAGGATGAGGAGCTTGTCGAGCGCGGAGACGACGACCGGGTCGAGGTCGTACTCCTGGGCCGGGACCGAGAAGGTCATGCGCAGGAAGTTCTCGACGTAGCCGAGGTCGTTGCGCGGGTAGACGAAGGGGTGGCCGATCGACTTCTTGTAGGCGTACGCCGCGATCGTCGGAAGCTTGGCGAGAAGGCGGATCGTCGAAAGGTGACGCTGCTTCTCGTCGAACGGGTTGTGGCTGTCCTGGTAGAACGTCGACAGGGCGCTGACCACCGAGGACAGCATCGCCATCGGGTGGGCGTCGCGCGGGAAGCCCTGGTAGAAGCGCTTGACGTCCTCGTGCAGCAGGGTGTGCTGCGTGATCTCGTTCTTGAAGGTGGAGAGCTCGTCGACCGTCGGCAGCTCACCGTTGATCAGCAGGGAGGCCACCTCGAGAAAGGTGGAACGCTCCGCCAGCTGCTCGATCGGGTAGCCGCGGTACCGGAGGATGCCCTGCTCACCGTCGAGGTAGGTGATGGCGGATTTATAGGCGGCGGTGTTCCCGTACCCGCTGTCCAGTGTCACCAGACCGGTCTGGGCGCGGAGCTTGCCGATGTCGAAGCCCTTGTCACCGACGGTGCTGTCGATCACCGGGTAGGTGTACTCGCCGTCGCCGTACCGCAGTACTACAGAGTTGTCGCTCACGTCATCCCTCACCGACGTTGTGCCTCTTCTTCGAGGTGCCCTGACTGTCTCTACCATCCCCCATTTGGCGCAGGAGAGTGCACTCGGGGTCGACCATTGGGCCTATTGGCGGCACTCAGTGCCGCCAACCTGTTCATCCTGCCCCCTCCACCCCTTCTTCCGAAAGCGCTGTGTGACCTTTCCGACTCGTTTGATCGATCATTTTTTACGAGGGTGCGTGCGATCTGGTGCGTGGGTGCGGGTTGTGTGTGGCTGGTCGCGCAGTTCCCCGCGCCCCTTAAGGGCGCGCCTGTCGTCCGGCCGCGCCCCAAAGGGGCGCGGGGAACTGCG
>NZ_VWMY01000112.1 GCF_008905045.1 Streptomyces albicerus | reverse complement strand
CTGGAGACTCCAGCCCGCCCGGCACTTTCAGGCTCGCCCGGCATCCAACAGCCCGTCCGGCGATTGAGGACGAGGCCGCCAGGCCGACAGCGGGGGTCCGGGGGCGCAGCCCCCAGTGGCGGGCACCCTCACACGAGGTTGACCGACCGGGCCTGCGTGGCCCCGATCTCCTCGGCCAGCTCCGTCAGAACCGCCTGCGGAACCGTGTCGTCCACCGTCAGCACCGCCAGCGCCTCGCCGCCCAGGTCGGTGCGGGACACCTGCATACCGGCGATGTTGATGCCGGCCTCGCCGAGGATCCGGCCGAGGGTGCCGACGACACCGGGACGGTCGGCGTAGTTGAGGACGACCATGTGGTCGGCGAGCGCCAGATCCACGTCGTACTCGCCGACGGCGACGATCTTCTGGTGGTGCTTGGGCCCGGCGAGGGTGCCGGAGACCGAGACCTCCTGGCCGTCGCCGAGGGTGCCGCGCACGGTCACCACGTTCCGGTGGTCCGGGGACTCCGAGCTCGTGGTCAGCCGCACCTCGACGCCGCGCTCCTGCGCGAACAGCGGGGCGTTCACGTACGACACGGTCTCGTCGACGACGTCCTCGAACACGCCCTTGAGCGCGGAGAGTTCGAGCACCTTGACGTCGTGCTGGGTGATCTCGCCGTACACCTCGACGTCGAGGCGGACCGCGACCTCGCCCGCGAGGGCGGTGAAGATGCGGCCGAGCTTCTCGGCGAGCGGCAGGCCCGGCTTGACGTCCTCGGCGATGACACCGCCCTGTACGTTCACCGCGTCCGGGACCAGCTCACCGGCGAGGGCGAGCCGCACCGAGCGGGCGACGGCGATACCGGCCTTCTCCTGAGCCTCGTCCGTGGAGGCACCGAGGTGCGGGGTGCAGACGACCTGGTCGAGCTCGAAGAGCGGGGAGTCCGTGCAGGGCTCCTTCGCGTACACGTCGAGGCCGGCGCCGGCGACGCGGCCCTCCTTGAGCGCGGAGTACAGCGCGACCTCGTCGACGATGCCGCCACGCGCGGCGTTGACGATCCGGACCGACGGCTTGACCTTGTGCAGCGCCTCGTCGCCGATGAGACCGAGGGTCTCGGGCGTCTTGGGCAGGTGGACGGTGATGAAGTCGGAGACCTCGAGCAGCTCGTCCAGCGACAGGACCTTCACGCCCATCTGCGCGGCGCGAGCGGGCTGTACGTACGGGTCGTACGCGACGACCTTCATGCCGAAGGCCGACATGCGCTGGGCGACAAGCGCACCGATGCGGCCCAGACCCACGACACCGAGGGTCTTCTCGGCCAGCTCGACGCCGGTGTACTTGGAGCGCTTCCACTCGCCGTTCTTCAGCGCGGAGTTGGCCTGCGGAATGTTGCGCGCGGTGGCGACGAGGAGACCGCAGGCGAGCTCGGCGGCGGTCACGATGTTCGAGGTGGGGGCGTTGACGACCATCACGCCGGCCTTGGTGGCCGAGGACACGTCGACGTTGTCCAGGCCGACGCCGGCTCGTGCGACGACCTTCAGTTTGCCGGCGGCGGCGATGGCCTCCGCGTCGACCTTGGTGGCCGAACGGATCAGGATCGCGTCGACGTCGGCGATGGCGGGCAGCAGCTCAGCCCGGTCCGCGCCATTGACGTGCCGGATCTCGAAGTCCGGGCCCAGGGCGTCGACAGTTGCGGGCGACAGCTCTTCAGCGATGAGTACGACAGGTTTCGAGCTCACGTGAGTCCTCACAGGTCCAATGCGGACGGCCGTCCCGACGGCCGCAGGCGGTGGAGGGTGCTAGCCGCGTGGAAGACGCACGACGTTGTGGGCCTGACGCGTATGTAGTGCAGCAGTCTAGTGCCGCCGCGGAGGTCGTCTTACGTCTCCACGGAAGGATCACTCGTCCGTGGCTGGACACCATGGACAAGCGGGTTACCGGAGGTTCGGCAACGGGGCCGCGGCGAATCACCGCGGCCCCGTCCCTACGGCTTACGCCTCGTCGTCATTGACCCACGACATGAGCTTGCGGAGCTCCTTGCCGGTGGTCTCCAGGAGGGAGTTCTCGTCCTGGGTCTTGTACTCGTTGTACTTCTTCAGACCGCCGTGGTACTCGTCCATCCAGGCCTGGGCGAACGTGCCGTCCTGGATCTCCGCGAGGACCTTCCGCATCTCGGCCTTGGTGGCATCCGTGATGATCCGCGGACCGGTCACGTAGTCGCCCCACTCGGCGGTCTCCGAGACCGACCAGCGCATCTTCTCCAGGCCGCCCTCATACATCAGGTCCACGATCAGCTTCAGCTCGTGCAGGCACTCGAAGTAGGCGATCTCCGGCTGGTAGCCCGCCTCGGTCAGCGTCTCGAACCCGGCCTTCACCAGCGCCGCCGTACCACCACAAAGCACCGCCTGCTCACCGAACAGGTCGGTCTCGGTCTCCTCGGTGAACGTCGTCTTGATGACCCCGGCCCGGGTGCCGCCGATGCCCTTGGCGTACGACAGCGCCAGCGCGAAGCCGTTGCCGGTCGCGTCCTGCTCCACGGCCGCGATACACGGCACGCCGCGGCCCTCCTCGTACTGCCGGCGCACCAGGTGGCCCGGACCCTTCGGCGCCACCATGCACACGTCGATGCCGGCCGGCGGCTTGATGAACCCGAACCGGATGTTCAGCCCGTGGCCGAAGAACAGCGCGTCCCCGTCGCTCAGGTTCGGCGCGATGTGCTCCTCGTAGACCTGGGCCTGGATCGGGTCCGGCACGAGGATCATGATGACGTCGGCCTCGGCGGCCGCCTCCGCCGGGCTCACCACGCGCAGCCCCTGCTCCTCGGCCTTCGCCTTGGACTTGGAGCCCTCGTGCAGACCGACCCGGACATCGACACCCGAGTCACGCAGCGACAGCGCATGGGCGTGGCCCTGACTGCCGTAACCGATGACCGCGACCTTGCGGCCCTGGATGATGGACAGGTCGGCGTCGTCGTCGTAGAACAGCTCGGCCACTGGGTCTCTCCTAAGTGTGCTGGGTGTTACGTCCCACCGTACGGCGGGAGGGGGAAGGGACGTTTCGGGGTCTCGGAATACGGGCGGTCGGCGGCTCTCCCACCGCCCGTTTCCAGTCGTACGTGAATCCTGTACGAGTCGTCCGTGGACCGGACGCGCCTTATGCCGACCGGTCGAGGGCGCGCAGTGACCGGTCCGTGATCGAACGCGCGCCGCGGCCGATGGCGATCGTGCCGGACTGGACGAGCTCCTTGATGCCGAAGGGCTCCAGCATCTTGAGCATGGCCTCCAGCTTGTCGCTGCCGCCGGTGGCCTCGATGGTGACGGCCTCCGGGGAGACGTCCACGGTCTTGGCGCGGAACAGCTGGACGATCTCGACGATCTGGGAGCGCGTCTCGTTGTCGGCGCGCACCTTCACCAGAACGAGTTCGCGCTGAACCGCGGACGACGTCTCCAGCTCGACGATCTTCAGGACGTTGACGAGCTTGTTGAGCTGCTTCGTGACCTGTTCGAGCGGCAGTTCCTCGATCACGTTCACCACGATGGTGATGCGCGAGATGTCGGGGTGCTCGGTGACGCCGACGGCGAGCGAGTCGATGTTGAAGCCGCGGCGGGAGAACAGGGCGGTGATCCGGGCGAGGACACCGGGCTTGTTCTCCACCAGGACGGAGAGCGTGTGCTTGGACATGGGTCTGCTTCCTTTACCTACGGCTCTCAGTCAGTCGTCTTCGTTGTCGCCGAAGTCGGGACGGACGTCCCGCGCGGCCATGATCGTGTCGTTCGAGGTGCCGGCAGCGACCATCGGCCACACCATCGCGTCCTCGTGGACGATGAAGTCGATCACGACGGGGCGGTCGTTGATCGAGTTCGCCTCTTCGATGACCTTGTCGAGGTCATCGGGCGACTCGCAGCGGATCGCGTAGCAGCCCATGGCCTCCGACAGCTTCACGAAGTCGGGGACGCGGGTGCCAGCGCTGGGCTGCTTGCCGTCCGCCTCCGGGCCGCTGTGCAGCACGGTGTTGGAGTAGCGCTGGTTGTAGAAGAGGGTCTGCCACTGGCGGACCATCCCGAGGGCGCCGTTGTTGATGATGGCGACCTTGATCGGGATGTTGTTCAGGGCGCAGGTGGTGAGCTCCTGATTGGTCATCTGGAAGCAGCCGTCGCCGTCGATCGCCCAGACCGTACGATCCGGGGCACCCGCCTTGGCGCCCATCGCGGCCGGAACCGCGTAGCCCATCGTCCCGGCGCCGCCGGAGTTCAGCCAGGTCGCGGGCTTCTCGTACTGGATGTAGTGCGCGGCCCACATCTGGTGCTGGCCGACGCCCGCCGCGAAGACCGTGCCCTCCGGCGCGAGCTGTCCGATGCGCTCGATGACCTGCTGCGGGGAGAGCGAGCCGTCCTCGGGCTGCTCGTAGCCGAGCGGGTAGGTCTCACGCCAGCGGTTGAGGTCCTTCCACCAGGCTGCGTATTTCGGCCCGGCGGCCTCGCCCTGGTCGCCCTCGCTGTGCTCCTTCTGGACGGCCTGGATCAGGTCGGCGATGACCTCGCGGGCGTCACCGACGATCGGCACGTCCGCGGCGCGGTTCTTGCCGATCTCCGCTGGGTCGATGTCGGCGTGGACGATCTTGGCGTACGGGGCGAAGCTGTCCAGCTTGCCGGTGACGCGGTCGTCGAAGCGGGCTCCGAGGGCGACGATCAGGTCGGCCTTCTGCAGCGCGGTGACGGCGGTGACCGAACCGTGCATGCCCGGCATTCCCACGTGCAGCGGGTGGCTGTCGGGGAATGCGCCGAGCGCCATCAGTGTGGTGGTGACGGGCGCTCCGGTGAGTTCTGCGAGGACCTTCAGCTCGGCGGTGGCGTTGGCCTTGAGAACGCCGCCGCCGACATACAGGACGGGCTTCTTGGCCTGGGTGATCAGCCGGGCGGCCTCGCGGATCTGCTTGGCGTGCGGCTTGGTCACCGGGCGGTAGCCGGGCAGGTCCTGGGTGGGCGGCCACTGGAAGGTGGTCCGCGCCTGGAGGGCGTCCTTGGCGATGTCGACCAGGACCGGTCCCGGGCGGCCGGTGGAGGCGATGTGGAAGGCCTCCGCGATCGTCCGCGGGATGTCCTCGGCCTTGGTGACGAGGAAGTTGTGCTTGGTGATCGGCATGGTGATGCCCACGATGTCCGCCTCCTGGAAGGCGTCCGTGCCGATCGCCTTGGACGCGACCTGCCCGGTGATCGCCACGAGCGGCACCGAGTCCATGTGCGCGTCGGCGATCGGGGTCACCAGGTTGGTGGCGCCCGGTCCTGAGGTGGCCATGCAGACGCCGACCTTGCCGGTGGCCTGCGCGTAGCCGGTGGCCGCGTGGCCCGCGCCCTGCTCATGACGGACGAGCACGTGCCGCACCCGCTTGGAGTCCATCAGCGGGTCGTAGGCCGGAAGGATCGCACCGCCGGGAATGCCGAATACCGTCTCGGCCCCGACCTCCTCGAGAGAACGGATGAGGGACTGCGCTCCCGTCACCTGCTCGGGGGCGGACTGCTGTCCTCCGGAACGGGGCCGCGGCTGCGGGTGGTGGGCCCCGGTGGCCTGCTCGGTCATCGGCATTCTCTTCTCGATGCTGAGGGTTTTTGCGAAGTTTGTGCGATGTACGACTGGTGCTTGTGCAACAAAAAACCCCTCGTGCCGTGAGGCAAGCGAGGGGAGCGCGCCGGGTGCGGTCGCTGGGAGTTCCGGTTCATCGATCCGGTGCGTCCCAGCTCAGCCGACGCGCTTTCCAAGTACGAGAATTCGGGTGCGCATGGCACAGACCCTCCCCCCGGCACACTGTGCGTGTCAAGTGGGTGGGACGGGAGTCTCATTATGTGAGCGGAGGGCGGTGCCGGTTCCGTACGCCCCCGAGGCCGCCCCGGCCGCATACGCGCTCGTGCCCCCACCTGCGTAGACGCCACTGCTGCCACCTCCTACGAAGACCGGCTCGACGGGGCCGTGGGGCATCGGGTAGGCGCCGGCGGTCAGCGCGCGGCGCAGTCGGTACTCGTCCAGGAGCCCGGAGAAGGCCCCGCCCTGGCCGTGCGTGCAGCCCATCGAGCGCAGGGCGATGACCTGCTCGGGCAGATCCACGCCGTCGGCCACGGTCTGCAGCCCCAGGTCGTTCGCGATACGCAGCAGCCCGCTGGTGATCTTGTGGAGCCGGGCGGACTCTACGACACCCTCGACCAGACTGCGGTCCAGTTTCAGTACGTCGACGGGGAGGCGGCGCAGTGCGGTGATCGAGGCGTAGCCGCTGCCGAAGCCGTCCAGGGCGATCCGGACGCCGAGGCGCCTGAGCGTGTTCAGGCGGCGCTCCAGCTCGTCCATGGAGACCTTGGGGTCTGTTTCGGCCAGTTCGACGACCAGGGCGCCGGAGGGGAGGCCGTGCCGGGTCAGCAGGGCCTCGACGGAGCTGAGGGGCATGGACCGGTCGAGGAGCCGGCGGGCGGTCATCCGGACGGCGACGGGCACGGCGAGCCCGGTGGCGGCGCGCTCGGAGGCCTGCTCGACGGCCTCCTCCAGCATCCAGCGGCCGAGCTCGGCGGTGCGGTCGCTGTCCTCGGCGACACGCAGGAACTCGGCGGGTGTGAACAGCACGCCCTGGGCCGAGCGCCAGCGCGCCTGCGCCGCGACCGCCGTGATCCGGCCGGTGTCGAGAGAGACCACGGGCTGGTGCAGCAGCGCGAACTCGCCGTCGTGCAGCGCGGCCCGCAGCCGGGTGGCGAGCTGGGCCCTCCGTACGACGTCCTGCTGCATCTGCGGCGCGTACAGCTCGACGCGGCCCTTGCCCGCCGCCTTCGCGCGGTACATCGCCAGGTCCGCGTTGCGCAGCAGCTCGCCCGCGCCCAGGCCGGGCTCGGAGAAGGCGACGCCGATGGACGCGGCGACCCGGACATCGTTGCCGTCGATGGTGTACGGCTGCGAGAGGGTCACGCGGAGCCGGTCGGCGAGCTCGAAGATCTGGTGCTCGCGTGCGGTGCGGTCGCGGCCTCCGTCGCCGACGATCAGGGCCGCGAACTCGTCGCCGCCCAGCCGGGAGGCGGTGTCGCTCTGCCGGACCGCTTCCTGGAGTCTGCGGGCGGCCTGGACGAGGAGCTCGTCGCCGGCCTGGTGCCCGATGGTGTCGTTGACGGCCTTGAAGCCGTCGAGGTCGATGAAGAGGACGGCGGTGCCGCGGTCCGAGGAGCGGCGGCCGGAAAGCGCCTGTCCGACACGCTTGGTGAACAGGGCGCGGTTGGGCAGGTCGGTGAGCGGGTCGTGCTCGGCGTTGTGCTGCAACTGGGCCTGGAGGCGGACCCGTTCGGTCACATCTCGGCTGTTGAAGATGAGGCCGCCGTCGTGGCGGTTGACGGTCGACTCGACGTTGAGCCAGCCGCCGTCGCCGGACTTGAAGCGGCACTCGATGCGGGTGGTGGGTTCCTCGGCGGGGCTGGCGGCGAGGAAGCGGCGCACCTCGTGCACCACGCAGCCCAGGTCCTCCGGGTGGATCAGCGAGGCGAGTTCGGAACCCCTGAGCTCCTCGGCGGGCCGTCCGTAGACCCCGGCCGCGGCCGGGCTCACGTACTGGAGTATGCCGCTCGGAGCGGCGATCATGATGACGTCGCTCGAGCCCTGCACCAGGGAGCGGAAGTGGTTCTCCTTCTGCGCCAGTTCGTGGGTGAGGGTGATGTTGTCGATGAGCATGATGCCCTGGCGCACGACGAGGGCGAGCACGACCGTGCCGCCGGTGATCAGCACCACGCGGTCGACGCTGCGGCCGTTGAGCACGTTGTAGAGGATCCCCAGCGTGCAGACGGCGGCGGCCAGGTAGGGAGTGAGCGCTGCCAGTGAACTGGTGATGGGCCGGCCGGCCGGATATCGACTGTGACCTCCTTCCTGGAGGGGCACGTGTGCCGCTTGTCCCTGCCGGGGCCCGGGCACGTAGCCGTACACCACGCGCGTGTGCCCCTCTTCTTCCGTGTGTCCGTGTCGTTGCCCCACCCAGGGGGCGTACGCGAGCAGCAGTGATCCGGCGAACCAGCCGGCGTCGAGCAGCTGCCCGGAGCGGTAGTCGTTGTGCAGCAGTGGTGAGGTGAACAGGGCGTCGCACATCACTGTCAGGGCCAGTGCGCCGATGGCGGTGTTCACCGCGGAGCGGTTCACCGACGAGCGCCTGAAGTGCAGTGCGAGCACCATGCTCACCAGGGCGATGTCCAGCAGCGGATACGCGAGCGACAGCGCGGTGTGCGCGACGGTCGGCCCCTCCGCCTTCGCCGCCTGGGCGAGCGCGAGGCTCCAGGCGAGCGTGAGCAGTGAGCCGCCGATCAGCCAGGCGTCCAGGGCCAGACAGACCCAGCCGGCTTTGCTCACCGGCCGTCTGGCGAGGACGAGCAGTCCCACGATGGCCGGCGGCGCGAAGCACAGGAAGAACAGGTCGGCGTAGCTCGGACTGGGCACCGGCCTGTCCAGGACGACCTCGTACCATCCCCAGACGAGGTTGCCCGCCGCCGCCATCGCGGAGGAGAGCGAGAACAGCAGCCATGCGGGTCGAAAGCGGCTGCGCCGGCCGCGGGCGCACAGGAAGCAGGAGACGGCCGCGGCGGCGGCCGCCGCGCTCAGCCCGAAGTCGCCCATGATCAGCGCGAGTCTCTGCGAGCCCCAGCCGAGCGCGGAACCGACGGCGTAGCCCGCGCACACCAGGGCCAGCACGAGCTGCGGGACCAGGCTCGCCCCGCCACTCGAGATCGGACGACGGGCCAGCAGCGCCCCCGGGGAGCTCACTGTGTCTCTCCGGTCCGCGCCGCCCCCGAGTCCCTCTGGTCCCGGTGTGCCGGATGTGGATGCCTTCTGCGACCGCTGGGCCTTCGGTGATGATGGCCGCCGTGGCCTCGTCTGCGCGTCGGTACACACCAGGGTCGCCGTCGGCGGCTCCGCCGCGTCGGATCGTTGCTCCATAGGCCGTGCATCGCCCGTCGCCCCCCTCGCAGTTCCTGTGTCAATCCCCGGCGCCGAACGGTGCGCGGCGCATCCCCTGTCGGGACGATACACCAGTATCGTCACTCAGGGACATAGCCTCTCTACGCTCCGTGACGATCAGCGGGGATACGGACACGGCCCGCATTCGGGAGACTGCGGAGGGTACCCGAAGCGGACTACGAGCCCGTCGTAAGGACCACGTTCCGCAGGGGCTCCCGGTTCACGAAACGGTTCAACTGGTCCACCAGGAGCCGCTTGGCGCGCGGGAAGAACGCGGACGTCGGGCCGCCCACGTGGGGGCTGATGAGCACACCCGGCGCATGCCACAACGGGTGTCCCGGGGGCAGCGGTTCGGGATCCGTGACGTCAAGGGCCGCCCGGAGCCGGCCGCTCTCCAGCTCGGCGAGGAGCGCCTTCGTGTCGACGACACCGCCGCGGGCGACGTTCACGAGGAGCGCCCCGTCCCTCATCCGCGCCAGGAAGTCGGCGCCGGCCAGGCCCTTCGTCTGCTCGGTCAGCGGCGTGATGAGGACCACCACGTCCGCTTCCGGGAGGAGTTCGGGCAGTGCGGTGATCGGATGCACGGGACCGCGCGCCGTTTCGCGTGCGGAGCGCGCGACGCGCGCCACCCGCGCGACCTCGAAGGGCGCGAGCCGGTCCTCGATGGCGGCGCCGACCGCTCCGTAACCGACGATCAGTACGGACTTGTCGGCGAGCGCGGGACGGAATCCGGACCGCCACTCCTCGCGGTCCTGCCCGCGGACGAAGTCGGGGATGCCGCGCAGGGAGGCGAGGATCAGAGTGAGGGTGAGCTCCGCGGTGCTGGCGTCGTGCACCCCGCGCGCGTTGCACAACCGTGCGCCCTTGGGGAGCAGTTCGAGTCCCGGCTGGACGTGGTCGATACCGGCGGACAGCGTCTGCACGACCTGCACGGACGTCATGTCGGCCAGGGGGCGCACCGAGATGTCACTGCTCTTCATATAGGGCACGACATAGAAGGCGCAGTCGGCGGGATCGGCGGGAAAGTCCTGCTCGCCGTTCCAGAAGCGGTAGTTGGGGCCCTCGGGGAGGCCGTCGAGGTCGTCTGCGTGAAACGGAAGCCACACTTCGTACGTCATGGTCAGGAGGCTATGCGAAGCACCTGGAGACGCAGAGGTTAGTTTGGGGTGCCAGGAAAGGGAGGGTACGGCCAGGTGGAGCGCAGGACGATCGGGGCGGCGGCGCTCGAGGTGGGGGCTGTCGGTCTCGGGTGCATGCCGATGAGCTGGGCGTACTCGGGTTCGCGGCAGCGGGGCGACGAGTCGCTGCGGACCGTGCACGCGGCCCTCGACCGGGGTGCGACGCTCCTGGACACCGCCGACATGTACGGGCCGTTCACCAATGAGCTGCTGGTGGGGCGCGTACTGAAGGAGCGGCGCTCCGAGGCCTTCGTGTCGACCAAGGTCGGCCTCCTGGTGGGCGAGCAGCACATCGTGGCCAACGGCCGCCCCGGCTATGTGAAGCGGGCCTGCGACGCCTCGCTGCGACGCCTGCAGACGGACGTCATCGACCTCTACCAGCTGCACCGCGCGGATCCGGAGGTGCCGGTCGAGGAGACGTGGGGCGCGATGGCGGAGCTCGTCTCGGCGGGCAAGGTGCGGGCGCTCGGGCTCTGTGCGGTGGGCGCGCGCTCCGGCCGCCGGTCGGGGGCACGGCTGCACGACGGAACGATCCGGCAGCTGGAGCGGGTGCAGCAGGTCTTCCCGGTGAGCGCGGTGGAGGCCGAGCTGTCGGTGTGGTCGCCGGAGGCCCTGGAGGGTCTGCTGCCGTGGTGCGAGGCGCGCGGCGTCGGTTTCCTGGGGGCGATGCCGCTCGGCAACGGCTTCCTGACCGGGACGCTCACCCCCGGTGAGGGCTTCGAACCCGACGACGTGCGGGCCCGGCACCCCCGCTTCACCGCCGAGATGATGGCCGCGAACCAGCCGATCGTCGTCGGTCTGCGGCGTATCGCCGCCCGGCACTCGGCAGGAGGAGCGGACGTCACCCCCGCGCAGGTGGCGCTCGCGTGGGTGCTTTCGCGGGGGCGGCACGTGGTGCCGGTGCCTGGGACGAAGCGGGAGTGCTGGGCGGCGGAGAACGCCGGGGCGGCCGGGTTGCGCCTGACGGCGGAGGATCTCGCGGAGGTGGCGGGGTTGCCTTCGGCGCAGGGGTCCTGGGACTGACAAGGGCCTCGGGTTTGAGAGGGATCTTGGGCCTGAGGGGGGATCTTGGGCCTGAACCGTACGGTTCGTGCGGGGTCCGGCGATTTGAGGTTCCGTGATCGGGAACCCGTGGGGCGCGAGCGGTGTATGAAAAGTAGAACCTGCCGCGTCGAAGGGATCCTGATCGTGCAACGTCGAGCTGTGACGGCCGTGTTGGCCGCAGCCGCGCTCCTGCTGACGGCCGGGTGCTCCTCCGGTGACGGGGAGGAGTCGGACGGCGGCAAGAGCGCGGCTCCGAGTAGTACGGAGCCGGGGGCCTCGGCTCCGGCCTCGGAGCAGGCGGCCGAGGAGACCCCGCCCGCCAAGGGCTCCGTGAAGGTCGTGCGGACCGTCACCGAGGGCCTGCAGACACCCTGGGGCCTCGCGCCACTGCCCGAGGGCGACCTCCTGGTGTCCTCGCGGGACGAGGGGACGATCACCCGGGTCGACGGGGAGACGGGCAGGAAGACCGAGCTGGGCTCGGTGCCCGGAGTCGCCCCCGCCGGTGAGGGCGGCCTGATGGGCCTGGCGCTCTCACCGTCGTACGCGTCGGACCACATGGTGTACGCGTACTTCACCTCGGACTCGGACAACCGCATCGTCCGCATGCTGTACGACGAGAAGAAACCGTCCGGTGAGCAACTGGGCGCGCCCGACACGGTGTTCAGGGGCATCCCCAAGGGCACGAACCACAACGGCGGCCGGATCGCCTTCGGCCCGGACAAGATGCTGTACGTGGGCACGGGCGAGACGTATGTCACCGAGCTCGCCCAGAACAAGAAGTCCACCGGCGGCAAGATCCTCCGCCTGACCCCGGACGGTGAAGCGGCTCCGGGCAACCCGTTCAACTCGCCGATCTACACATTCGGCCACCGCAATGTGCAGGGCCTGGCCTGGGACTCCAAGCAGCGCCTGTTCGCCTCGGAGTTCGGCCAGGACACCTGGGACGAGCTGAACCACATCAAGCCGGGCGACAACTACGGCTGGCCGGACGCTGAGGGCAAGTCCGACGACTCGAAGTACCACAACCCGATCGCCCAGTGGGGCGTGGCGGACGCCTCCCCCAGCGGCATCGCCTACGCCGAGGGCTCCATCTGGATGGCGGGCCTGCGCGGCGAGCGGCTCTGGCGCATCCCCCTGCGCGGCACGGAGGCCTCGGCGGACCCCCAGGCCTTCCTGGAGGGCGACTACGGCCGCCTGCGCACGGTGGTCTCGGCGGGCGGCAACAAGCTGTGGCTGGTGACGAGCGAGACAGACGGACGGGGTTCTCCGGAGAGCGGGGACGACAAGATTCTGCAGCTGGAGGTGAAGTAGGACGCCTGGAAGCCCGGAGGTGAGACAGGACGCCGGTGAGGCAGGACGCCCGAAGGCAGTGAAGGCAGTGCAGGCAGGGTGCCTAGTCGGGGGACTCTGAGGCTGGGGTGCCTACGTCGGGGGTCGCGGCGTCCGGCTCGGCTTCGGGCTGTGCCGGCAGGCGTACGACCACCTTGCCGGAGGACAGGTCTATCGGGCCCCGCCCGGGGTCACCGTCGTTCAGGTCCACGCGGCTCAGCTCCAGCCGCTTGCGCTCCTCATCGGTGTGCTTGCGGCCTGGTGCGAAGAGCTGCTCGATCATGTTGAACACGGTGCCTCCCTCGGCCCGGGGTCTCTTACAGCGTAGACCTCACCCTGTGGATCACATCCGGTGGATCTCACCCGCCGTCCCGGGCGAGTGGATCTCACCCGGCTGTCCGGGCGGCGGCCGTCTCCGGTGGGAACAGCCGCATCCGGTGTGCCACCGCCGCCGCCTCGCCCCTGCCCGAGACGTTCAGCTTGGCGAGGATGTTGGAGACGTGGACGCTGGCCGTCTTCGGGGAGATGAAGAGTTCCTCGGCGATCTGGCGGTTGCTGCGGCCCACGGCGACCAGACGCAGGACGTCGCGCTCGCGGCTGGTGAGGCCGAGCGCCTCGGCCGGGTCGGCGGGAGCGAGGGAGGACCGCTCGGGGGCGCGGGCGAGGGTGAGGCGGGCGCGCTGGGCGAGCAGGGCGACCGCGTCGGCGAGCGGGCGCGCGCCGAGGTGGTCGGCCACCGCCCCGGCCAGCCGCAGCAGTTCGGTGGCGCGGTCCCGCTCCTCCTCGCCGCCGCCGGAGGCCAGCAGGGACTCGGCGAGCCGGTGGCGGACCCGGGCGAGGTCGTAGGGACGCTCGAGCGGTTCGTAGGCGGCGAGCGCCTCGGACCAGTCGTCCGGGGTGTCCCGGCCCTCGGCGCGCAGCAGCTCGGCCCGTACCCAGCGCTCGTGTGCCTGCCAGACGGGCACGTTCGTGGCGAGTTGCTTGGCGGCTCTGCGGATGCGCTCCAGGAGGTCGGCGCGGCCCTGTTCGGCGACGGGCAGTCCGCGTGCGTCGGCCTCGGCGGTCGCGGCGGCGAGCAGGAGGGGCCAGCCGTAGCGGTGGGTGCCCGGTGGGAATCCGGTACTCAGAGCTGCGTCCAGCTCCGCGCGGGCGTCGAGGAGGCGGCCCTCGCCGGCGGCGATGCCGATCGCGAGGGTGATCAGCGGCAGCGCGTGCTGGGGCACGATGTCATGGGTGCCGAAGTGGCCACGGGCGGCGGCCAGTTGGCGGCCGGCCTCGGCCACGTCGCCCCGGGCGAGCGCGAGCATGCAGTGGAGCTGGGCGCGGAAGCCCCGGGGCTTGGCACTCTGGCCGACCCGCTCGGAGTTGACCCCGGCTTCACTGGCCTCGTCCCAGCGTCCCAGGGAGTAGCAAGATTCTGCGAGGTTGCCCCAGACCCAGGCCTCGGTGTCCAACAGGCCGAACTTCCGGGCCAGTTGGACACCCTCCTCAAGGATCCGGACGGCGTCCTGGGAGCGGCCGATGCCCTCCAGGTGGGACGGCAGGTTCACATGGGCGCGGCCCACCACATAGCCGGCGCCGAGCTCCTCCGCTCGCTCCTTGACCTCGTGCACCTCGGCGAGCCCCGCCTCGATGTCGCCCGACTCGACGAGAAGCCCGCCCAGGGTGAGCCGCGCGTTCAGCTCGATGTCGCGGGCGCCCACCATGCGGGCGTACTCCACCGCGCGTTCGGCGGCCAGCAGTGCCTCCGGGCCCGGCTTGTGGCACATCGACCAGTGGGCGACGTTGGCGAGGACGTCGGCGTGCACCTCGGACGGCGGCAGTCCCCGGACCAACTCCTGGGCGGTGGCGAGCTCCTGCCACCCGTCGCCCCGGGCCAGTGACTCGACGAGCCGGGAACGCTGCGTCCAGAACCAGGCGGAACGCAGCGGATCGCCCTCGTCCTCCAGGATGTGCAGCGCTCGCTTGGTGATCTTCAGGGCGCGTTCGCGCTCCCCGCCGAACCGGCCCGCGACGGCGGCCTCGGCCATCAGGTCGAGGTAGCGCAGCGGTGTGGTGGCCGGGTCGCAACCGCAGGGCGGGTAGATCTCGGTGTAGTCGACGGGGCGCAGTTCGGCGCGTACGGCCTCGGGGGCCATGTCCCACAGCTCCATCGCCCGTTCCAGGAGCCGCAGTTGTTCCGAGTAGGCGTGCCGGCGGCGGGCCGCCACGGAGGCGTCGAGGACGGCGGGCAGGGCCTTGGCGGCGTCATGCGCGTGGTACCAGTGGCTGGCGAGGCGGGCGGCGCGCTCGTCGGCCGGGACGAGCGTGGGATCGGCCTCGATCACTTCCGCGTATCGGCGGTTGAGGCGGGAGCGCTCGCCGGGCAGCAGGTCGTCGGAGACCGCCTCGCGCACCAGGGAGTGGCGGAAGCGGTAGCCGTCCCCATCGGGCGTCGCGAGCAGGATGTTGGCGCCGACGGCGGCCCGCAGCGCCTCGATGAGGTCGTCCTCGGTGAGCCGGGCGACGGCGGCGAGCAGCCGGTACTCCACGGTGGAGCCGCCCTCGGCGACGATCCGGGCGACTCGCTGGGATCCCTCGGGCAGGCTCTCGACACGGACGAGCAGCAGATCGCGCAGGGAGTCGGTGAGGCCGCCGGTGCGGCAGCCGTCGTGGGAGGCCACCGCGAGCTCCTCGACGAAGAACGCGTTCCCGTCGGAGCGCGCGAAGATCTCGTCGACCTGGGCCGGGTCGGGCTCGCTGGCGAGGATTCCGGCGATCTGGCGGCCGACCTCGGCGTGGCTGAAGCGGCCGAGTTCGATCCGGCGGACCGTGCGCAGCCGGTCGAGTTCGGCGAGCAGCGGGCGCAGTGGATGGCGGCGGTGGATGTCGTCGGCGCGGTAGGTGGCGACGACGAGGAGGCGACCGCTGCGCAGTGTGCGGAAGAGGTAGGCGAGGAGGTGGCGCGTCGAGGCGTCCGCCCAGTGCAGGTCTTCCAGAAGGACGACGACCGTGCGGTCGGCGGCGACGCGCTCCAGGAGGCGGGCGGTGAGTTCGAAGAGGCGGGCCATGCCGTCCTCGTCGTGCCGCCCGCGTGAGGTGTCGCCCAGCTCGGGCAGCAGCCGGGCCAGCTCCTCCTCCTGCCCAGCGGCCGCGTCGGCCAGTTCGTCGGGGAGTTGGCGGCGCAGAGCGCGCAGGGCGGTGGAGAAGGGCGCGAAGGGCAGCCCGTCGGCGCCGATCTCGACGCAGCCGCCGATCGCCACGACGGCACCCTCGCGGTAGGCCGCGGTGGCGAACTCCTCGATGAGCCGGGTCTTTCCGACGCCGGCCTCGCCGCCGAGCAGCAATGCCTGTGGCTCGCCCGCGGTGGCGCGGGCGAGCGCGTCGTTCAGTAGGCCCAGTTCGTCGGCCCGGCCGACGAAGACCGGACTGACGGACCTGGTCTCCACAGCGCCGAGCATCGCACAGGGGTCCGACACCGCGGCACTGGTTATTGAGGGCCTGACCGTGCCTGTGGGCCCGTCCGCGGTGGCGGACGGGCCCACAGGCACGGGGCGGCCGGCGATCGGGAGAGCGGTCACCGTGCCCCCACCCCTCTCAGGACGGTCGACCCCCGTACGACCGCCCTCCCGTGGGCCGGCGCTCATGCGGCGCGTGCGAACCAGTGCCGGCGTTGGCGGTTGGTATGCACCCGCCCCTCGCTGTCTTCGCGGCCGGATCGCGCGGCCTCGCGCTTGGCGGCGCGGCGGCTGCGGACGGCCTCGCGGGCCAGGCGGTAGTTGTGGGCCTCGCGGATCATTTCCGCGGAACGGATCTGCTGGAGCTCGTACTCGAACATCTCGTACCCCTCGTGGTGAGTCACTGTCGGCTTCGCTCTTTTGCGATGCCTCAACCTTCGTCTCCAAGGGGGGTGCGCCACATCGGGAGAGTTCCGCATCTTGCGCGCACGAAGGGCCTTAGTCCCGCCGTAAGTGTCTTACGCCGGGCCTAAGGCCCCTCAGGACGTGCGGTTTTCAGCTCGTGGACGGCATGGAGAGGAGGATGTCGGAGTACTTGAGGACGGCCAGCAGCAGGCCGACGACGCCGAGCGAGACGCCCGCCCAGGCGACCGACTTGACCCACGGGGACTGGGCCGGGATCCGGTCGGGGTTCCCGAACGCGGGGCGGATCAGCACCACGACGCCGACGATCAGCGCGGCCAGCGCGAAGAACCCGGCGACCAGCGCGTTGGCGTTCCACGAGTCGCCGTAGACCTGCTGGATCTGCTCGGCCACACCGGCGCTCTGAGCGGTCTCCAGCTGGCCGTACAGCGAGTCGCGCGCCTGCGCGACGGTGCCGACCCAGCTGCCGGTCAGCGAGACGATGCCGAGCCCGGCGGAGACGACGGCGGCGGCACCCAGGCCCACGCCGGAACCTCCGGCGGCCGCGTCTGCGGCCTCGTCGTCCTCGCCCAGGACCTCGGAATCGGCCTGGTCATCGGCCGCATCGGTGCCTTCGGCCGCCTCGACCTCGCCGATCGCTGCAGTCTCGTCGCTCTTGGTGAGCTCCACGGCCTCCTCGTCGCGCTTTGCCTCGGTGCCGGTCTTGACTCCGGCCTCGTCTTCTGTCTTGGTTCCCATGCCCCGCACGGTACGGACGCTGTCTGAGAATTTCTTAAAGATCCCAAGATCCTCACGCGCGAGTCGGCTTATCGCCTCACTTGTCGTCCCGCACGCGCGCGCGTGCGGCCCGCCACTCGTCCGCGAGGACCGCCCAGACTTCCCTGTCCTGTCGTACGCCCCGGTACGGGTAGCTCTCCCTCAGGACGCCCTCACGGCGCATGCCGAGCCGCCGCGCCACGTTCAGGCTCGGCTCGTTGGCGGAGGCGGCGTACCACTCCACGCGGTGGATGCCGCGCTCGTCGACCGCCCAGTCGATGAGGACCCGCGCCGCGCGCGTGATCAGGCCGCGGCCCGCCGCCGCGGGCTCCAGCCAGCAGCCGAGCTCGCAGTTGCCGTGCTCGGCGTCGAAGATCCGGAAGAGCACTCCGCCGACGAGCTTCCCGTCCAGCCAGATCCCGTGCAGGCTGCCCGCGTCGGCGGCCTTCTTGTCGGCCCACGACTGGAGCAGCTCCCGCGCGGCATCGGCATCCGTGGCACGTGACCCGAAGGGGATGAACTGCTGTACGAACTCACGCCCGCGGTCGAGATGGGCGAGGAACTCCTCGGCCTGCCACGGCTCCAGGGGCCGCAGTTCGCCGCCGTCGTCACCCAGGGATATCGCGTACATCCTGCTGCCGCTCCTTCGCGAGTACATCCACGAGCGCTTCGTCGCGCGCCTTCGGGATCCTCGCACGGGCGTCGGAGTCGGCGGTACGGATTTCCGGTGCCTCGATACTGATGCGCGGCAGGCGCCGGTCGAGCCAGCCGGGCAGCCACCAGTTGGCGCCGCCCAGCATGTGCATGAGGGCGGGCACCAGGAGCGTACGCAGCACGAAGGCGTCGAGGGCGACCGCGGCGGCGAGTGCGATGCCGAACATGGCGATGACGCGGTCGCCGCTGAGCACGAAGGCCAGGAAGACCGAGATCATGATCACGGCGGCGGAGTTGATCACACGGCTGGTCTCGGCGAGGCCCACCCGGACGGCCCGCCGGTTGTCGCCGGTTTCCAGCCACTCCTCGTACATCCTGCTGACCAGGAACACCTGGTAGTCCATGGAGAGCCCGAAGAGCACGGACACCATGATCACGGGCAGGAAGGGTTCGATCGGGCCCGCGCGGCCGAGGCCCAGCAGTTCGCTGCCCCAGCCCCACTGGAAGATCGCGACGACGACTCCGAAGGCGGCGGCGACGGCCGCGACGTTCATCGCGGCGGCCTTCAGGGGGATGCCGATGGAGCGGAAGGCGAGCAGCAGCAGGACACAGCCGAGGCCGATGACGACGCCCACGAAGAGGGGCAGTTTGCCGACGATGACGTCGGCGAAGTCGTCGTATGCGGCGGTCATGCCGCCGACCTGCACGTCGAGCGTGGTCCCGGTCTCGGCCCGCGGCAGCACCTCGGTGCGCAGCCGGTCGACGAGTTCACTGGTCTTCTGGGACTGCGGCGAGGACTCCGGTACGACGCTGAGGTACGCGGTGTCGCCGTCGATGTTGTACGTCACCGGGGTCGCCGTCCGGACGCCTTCGGTGGCCCGGAGCGTGGCGTCGAGGTTGTCGAGGGCGAGCCGGTCCTGGGCCCCGCCGACCTGCGTGACGAGGGTCAGCGGCCCGTTCAGGCCGGGGCCGAAGCCGTCCGCGAGCAGGTCGTAGGCCTGCCGTGTGGTGGCCGATTCCGGGTTGTTGCCCTGGTCGGAGGTGCCCAGGTGCAGCGAGAGCGTCGGGAGCGCGAGCAGGGCCATGACGGCCAGGGCGACGCCGCCGAGGAGCTTGGGGTGCCGCTCGACGAAGGCGGACCAGCGGGCGGCGAGGCCGGTGGGTATCTCCGGTTGGGGCCCGTGCTCGTCCAGGCGGCGGCGCTCGCGGCGGCTGAGGGCGCGCATGCCGATGAAGGAGAGCAGCGCGGGCAGCAGGGTCACGGAGGCCGCGACGGTGAGGATCACGGTGAGCGACGCGGCGATCGCGACGCCGTTGAGGAAGCCGAGCCGCAGTATGAGCATGCCGAGCAGGGCGATGCAGACGGTGGCGCCCGCGAAGACGACCGCGCGCCCGGTGGTGGTCACCGCGTTCCGCGCGGCCTCCTCGACCGAAAGACCGCGTTTCAGGCCGCGGCGGTGTCTGGTCACGATGAACAGCGCGTAGTCGATGCCGACGCCGAGCCCGATCAGCATGCCGAGCATCGGTGCGAAGTCGGCGACGGTCATCACATGCCCGAGCAGCACGATCGCGGCGTACGCGGTGCCGACGCTGACCAGGGCCGTGGCGATGGGCAGCAGCGAGGCGGCGAGCGAGCCGAAGGCGAGGAAGAGGACCACGGCGGCGACGATCACGCCGACGACCTCGGCGATGTGTCCGCCCGAGGACTCGGTGAGGGCGATGGCGCTGCCGCCCAGCTCGACCTGGAGCCCGTCCGTCTCGGCGGCCTTCGCGGCCGCAACGACGGCCTCGGCCTCGCCCTGGTCGATGTTCTCGGCCGAGTCGTCGAAGGTCACGGTGGCGTAGGCCGTACGTCCGTCGCCGCTGATCTGGCCCGAACCGTGGCCCTCGTACGGGCCGGCGACCGCGGCCACTCCGGGCAGGCCGGCGATCTCGTCGAGGGTTCGGCTCATGGTCTGCTCGACGTCGGCGGCGCGGACCGTGCCCGGGCTGGAGTGCCAGACGACGGTGTCGCTGTCGCCGCCGAAGCCGGGGAAGCCGTCCTGGAGGAGCTGGGTGGCGCGGCCCGACTCGGTGCCCGGCGCCTCGTAGTCGTTCGAGTACGCGGACCCGGCGACGGCAGCGGCGGCGGTGATCCCGCCGAAGGCAACGAGCCAGAGCAGTACGGCGACGAGGCGGTGCTGGACACACCAACGTGCTAGGGCTGCCACGGACCAGCTCCCTGGGTGTTTTGTGGATCTTTATCGGGAACTGCCCGCAAAGAACGCATGACGAATGCGCAATCACTCTTGCAGCCGGAAATGATCGTTTGCCGCATTCATGGGGTTAA
Organism: Streptomyces albicerus; assembly: GCF_008905045.1. Taxonomy (GTDB): domain Bacteria; phylum Actinomycetota; class Actinomycetes; order Streptomycetales; family Streptomycetaceae; genus Streptomyces; species Streptomyces albicerus. Next base: position 2,392 of record NZ_VWMY01000112.1, on the reverse strand, counting down.
TCACAAGAGTGGGAGACAGTTCACACGACAATTCAATGAACTCTGTCGTCCCTCACGGCGTCCGCAGGCACACCATTGGGGGTGCATCGGTGCCGATGCACCCCCGATCGACAACATGAAGTACGCGTACGGCCTCAGCGCTGTTCATAACCCCGCAGGAACGCCCGCACCCCGGACACGATCAGCTCGTTCCGCTCCTCGTCCGGCATGGAACGAGCCCCTTGGTATGTGCGCTCGCTGATCTCGCCGAGGGTCAGCCACAGGAAGTGGGTCGCGGCACGCTCCGGATCCGGGGCGTCGAGCAGCCCCTCGCCGGCGAGCTCCCCGAAGCGGGCGGCCACCTCCTTGAGGGCGCGGTCGGGGCCGGAGGCGCGCCATGCATCCAGGAACTCCTGCGGGATGTGGCCGACTTCGGCCCGCAGCTGCCGTACGACGGCGAAGTGGTCGCCGTACCGGTACATCGGCGACATCCAGGCGTGCGCGAAGTCGACGAGATCGGCCTCCAGGTCCGTGACCTTGTACAGCCGTCGGTCGATGGCGTCGATATGGGCCCGTACGACCTCCTCCGACCCCTCCACGACGACAACGCGGAAGAGCTGCGCCTTGCCCTCCGGGAAGTGGTTGTAGATCGTGCGGGTGGAGACCCCGGCCTCCTTCGCGATGGAGTCGATACCGGCGCGGGTGTAGCCGTCGCGCCCGAAGACCCGGCGCGCCCCTCGCACGATCGCCTGCCGCTTCTCCGCGAGCCCTTGTCTCACGCGCCCTGCCCCTTCCTGTCGCGAGTCACGGTATCCGGACCAGGAAATTTACAACGATCGTTGCACTTGCTGCCATGAACGTTGTACTTTTTCGGCATGACGAACTCATCCATGAGGAACTCATCCACGACCTCTTCCTTCTCGACTTCCTTCTCGACTTCGTTCTCGACCCACACCGCGTACGGGGCACGATGAGCGCCACCCTGCCGACGCAGACCGAGGGGAACGGGCGGAACGGGGGTTCGCCTCTTCCGCCCATACCCCGGCACGTGCTGGCCCTCGCGGGCGTCGTGGTCCTCGGCTCGTTCATGACGGTGCTCGACTTGACCATCGTCAATGTCGCGCTGGACCACCTGTCGCGTGCCTTCGACGCGCCGCTGTCCGTCATCCAGTGGACGGTGACCGGCTACTCGCTCGCGCTGGCGACCGTCATCCCGGTCACCGCGTGGGCGGTCGGCCGGTACGGCGCCAAGCGGGTCTTCCTCACCGCCGTCACGCTCTTCACACTCGGCTCGGCGCTCACCGGCCTTGCCTGGAACGCCGGTTCGCTGATCGCGTTCCGTGTGCTGCAGGGGCTCGGCGGCGGCATGATCGTGCCCGTCGCGATGACGGTGGTCCTGCGCGCCGCCCCGCCCGAGCGCAAGGGCACGATGATGGGCATCCTCGGCATCCCCGTCCTCATCGGCCCGATGGCGGGTCCGATCCTCGGGGGCGTCTTCACCGACTCGCTCTCCTGGCGCTGGATCTTCTTCGTCAACGTCCCGGTCGGCGCCCTCACCCTGCTGCTCGGGGCGCGTGTGATGCGCGGCGACGACGAGCGGATCCGCCGCCCGCTGGACCTGGCAGGACTGCTGACACTCTCTCCAGGTCTCGCGGCCCTGCTGTACGGGCTGACGCTGGGCGGCGAACGCGGCGATTTCGGCACTCCCGGGGTCGTCGTCCCGCTCGTCGCCGGTACGGCGCTGGTGGCCGCCTTCGTCGTACGGGCGTTGCGGGCGGACCACCCCCTGCTCGACCTGCGGCTGCTGCGCAGAGCGTCGGTGGGCCGTGCGGTGGCGACGATGGTGCCGTTCTCGGCCGCGTACTTCGGCTCGATGATCCTCGTACCGCTGTACTGGCAGCAGGAGCGCGGCCTGTCCGCCACCGAGGCCGGGCTTCTGATGGCCCCTCAGTTCCTGTTCAGCGGCACGGTGATGCAGTTCTCCAGCCGTGTCTCGGACCGTGTCGCGACGCGCGCCATCGTCGTACCCGGCGTCCTGGTCGCCGCCGCGGGCTTCCTCGCCTTCGCCGTCCAGGCCGGCTCGGACACCCCGTACTGGCGCCTGGTCGCCTCCCTCGCCGTCATGGGCACCGGCGTCGGCATGACCAACATGCCCGTCATGGCCTCCGCCACGCGCGGCCTCGCGGACTCCGAAGTCGCCGCCGGCAGCACGGCGTTGAGCATCATCCTGCAGATGTCCGCGTCCGTCGGCACGGCACTGACGGCTCTGCTGCTGACGGCGACGGCCGGATTCCGTACGACGCTGCTGTGCGGGGTGGGGTTGCTGGCGCTGGCGCTGCCGATGGCGCTGCGGCTGCCACGCTCCCGCCCGTCCAGTAATTGAGCACGAGCCCAATCAGCCCGTCCGGCGTTT
>NZ_VWMY01000111.1 GCF_008905045.1 Streptomyces albicerus | reverse complement strand
GCAAGTGGGGGCTGAGGGTCAACCGGGTGGAGATCAAGGCCATCGACCCCCCGCAGTCCATCAAGGACGCGATGCAGAAGCAGATGCGGGCCGAGCGGGACAAGCGGGCCGCGATTCTCGGGGCCGAGGGGCAGCGCCAGTCGCAGATTCTCACCGCCGAAGGCGACAAGCAGGCCGCTGTCCTGCGCGCGGAGGGCAACCGTACCGCTGCGATCCTCCAGGCCGAGGGCCGGTCCCGGGCCATCGACGAGGTGTTCCAGGCCGTGCATCGCAACGACCCCGACCCCAAGCTGCTCGCCTACGAGTACCTGCAGATGCTGCCCCAACTCGCGCAAGGCTCGGGCAGCACTTTCTGGGTGATCCCCAGCGAGGTCACCTCCGCGCTCCAGGGCGTGTCCCGCGCCTTCAGCGAGGTGCTGCCGCAGTCGCCGGCCACCCGTGAGAAGCCCTCGGACGACACGGCCGCCCAAGCTGCCGACGACACAGCTCAGGCCGCGGAAGCCGCTGCCGCGGCCCTCGCCGACGCGGCCAAGGCCGATCGCGTCACCTCTGACCCCCTCCCGTCCAACCCCCCACGCTAACCAGGGGTGACAATCGCCGATCCATAACGTCATCGGCCGACGTGGGGCGTGATCGCCTGGAGGCCGGGGATGCCGGGCCGCTCACCGTCGAACCGTGTTCGTTGCCGCTCCAGGAGCGAGGCGACTGCAACGATGGGGGCGGCGGTGGAGTCGGCGACCTGCGCGAAGCCTTCGCTCGGCAGGATGCGGTCAGGTGAACGCAGGGCTGTGCCCGGGCCGTCGACACCGGGGGTGCGCCCTCCAGGGGTATGTGTACATACGGGTGCGAGCGGCCGAGTCCCGACGCCAGAGCAAGCCACCCCACCGGTCGGCCCGGGAAAGGTCAGGATCCCTCGGGCCAGCCGAGCAGCTGCGCCCCGAGGACAGCGACCTGCAGCGTGAAGCTCTGCTGCGGGTCGTGCACCGAGTACCCGGTCAGTTCCTCGACCCGGTCGAGGCGGTAGGTCACGGTCCGCACCCCGACGTGCAGTTCGCGCGCCGCTGCGGTCGCCACCCGGTCCGCCGCGTAGTACGCCGCCAGCGTGTGCAGCAGTGTCCCAGGGCCGGTGCGTGCCTTCCTTATCGGCTCCAGGACGACCTCGACGAGGTCGGCGAGCGCGCTCCTGTCCCGGATCAGCACCTGGTAGACGAGGAGGTCGGACGCCCGGTGCACCTGACCGGGCAGTTGCAGGCGTTGGCCGATGTGGAGTGCTTGCCGGGCCTGCTCGAAGGAGCGGACGGCACCGCCGGGCCCGCGCTGCGGGCGTCCGATGCCGAGCCGCCAGGCGCCGTCGGGCCGCAGGCTCTCCATGACGCGCGTGACGAACTCCTCCACGGTGCCGCGCACGTCGGGCACGAGGCACACCAGCAGACCGTCCCTGGTCGTCACGAGCACGTCCCTGCTCGCGGGGCCGAGGCCGACGATGGACTCCACCTGGCGGGTCATCGGGCCACCGTCGACGAACGGCTGCGGGCCCGCCGCCACGATCACCGCATAGCTGCCGGCGAGCCGCAGGCCGTACCGTTCGGCACGGCCCACCAGGGTCTCCACATTGCGCCCGTCGAGGAGGTCGTCGACGAACTCACGCCGGAACGACTCCTCCTGGCGCAGTGACCAGCGCTGGGCCTCTTCGTACCCTTCTGCCACCGCCGTGATCGTCGCGTCGGCGGCGCGGAAGACCGCTTCGCCGATCCGGCGCAGCGCATCCGTGCCCGTGGCCTCCCGGACACCGGGCAACGTGGGCCAGGCCAGCCACGTCGCGCTCAGGTAGAGGTCGACGACACCACGCATGGGCACGTTCCGCTCGGCTGCCTGGGCGCCGATGTCGCGTCGGCGGCGGAGTTCGTCTGGGCAGAGCCGTCCTCCCGCGCTGACCTTCGCGAGCACGGTCAGGTACCCCTCCAGGAGATCCGCCGGCACGCCGCGCGCCTCATCGCTCGCCCGTCCGGCGAGGTCCGCCATTCCGGGCGGCTCCGCACCGGTGGAGTCCGACGGTGTCCCCGGTGTCATGGCGAGCTCGGTCTCCTTCTCATGTGGTGGCACACCGGACAGCTTGCTATGTCACGCGTGGAACCACTATCGGATGTCCGGAGGGAGAGCGGTGCTTGCGGCGTGGCGACGCGCTTCTTGCCGGTCGTCGGCAAAGAATGCGGGCAGGTGATTGACCGCGCCGGACGTTGGCCATGTCCACGAAGTACCAGATAATCATGGTAATCGAGTTGCCCGTGCCGATGTTTCGATGACGGGAGACACTCATGCATGCCGCCGATGTCATCGAGATGTTGCCGACCGCGCTCCCGGATGACGACGTCCTGTCCGCCGTACAGATGGTCGCCCGGCACGGTCTTCCCGGCCTCGTCGTCGCCGACGAGCGAGGCGAAGTGGTCGGCTGCATGTCGTCAGTCGACCTGCTCCGGGTGGCACTGCCCCAATATTTCCTGGACGACCCCGGCCTCACCAGCGTCATCGATGAGCGGCATGCCGACCGGATAGCCGCGGCGCTGGTCGGCACCCGCGTCCGCGACGTGCTCACCTGGGGGCCACCCCGGATCCCGAGTGTCGGGCCGCAGGCGACAGCCGTCGAACTCGCCGCGCTGATGGTACGGCGGAAGTGCCCGTTCGCCCTGGTCGAACGGGAGGGAGGCGGGATCCTCGGGATCGTCACCGCCAACCGGCTGCTCGGGCTGCTCGCCACCGCCGCCGAGGGCGCGTCCTGATGACCAGGCACGTGTACCCCGGGTGGTGGCCGTTGCGTCAGCTCACCAACGGCCCTCTCCGCCGGTGCACACCGGCGGTTCTGGATCTCCCACCCCCTGGGGAGTACGGCCTGCCGCACGTCGGCGTCCGGTCCGCGACGGTCCGGGCGCCCGGGCCCTGCGTGGCCGACCGGGCCACCGAACGGCATATGGCTGCCGGGCCCACCCACCAGGTCACCGTCCTCGGCACCCGGCCGGCCGGCCGGTGCGACCGCGAGGGAGCCGTGTGAGCCTGCTCGACCGCGACTCCACCCGCGCCGCGAGCGCACAGCAGCACCCTCGGCGCAAGACCACCCTGCGATTCCTTCGGACCGCTCCTTTTCCCGTCGTGTTCTGGCTGCTGCTCTCCGGGCACTTCGATCCGCTGCTGCTGGCGCTCGGCGCGGTTTCGGTCGCCGTGGTCTGCTGGCTCACGCGACGGGCCGGACTCGACCACCAGAGCGTGACGCTGTCTTTCGCTTTGCGCCTGCCGCGGTACTTCCTGTGGCTGAGCGGTCAGGTTCTCGTCTCGACGTACACGGTGGTGCGGAAGGTCTGGTCGCCGCGGCCGGCCCTGCGGCCCGTCGTGGAGTCGACTCCGGCGGCACACCTGCCGGAGCTGTCGCAGGTGGTCTACGCGAACTCGATCACGCTGACCCCGGGCACGCTGTCGCTGGACGTCGAGGCGGACCACATCGAGGTACACAGCCTGGAACGGTCCGGTGTCCACGAGCTCCGCGAGGGACGCATGCTGAGCCGGGTGCGGCAGACGGAGGCCCGACGATGATCTTCGCCGTCATGGCGGCGCTGCTGGTCACCATGGTGCTCACGCTACTGCGCGCGTTCCTGGGCCCCGGCCTCTACAACCGCATCCTCGCGATCAACACGTTCGGCACCAAGACCGTGCTGTTCGTCGCGGTGGCCGGCTTCCTCTTCGGCCGTCCCGAATTTCTCGACATCGGGATCCTCTACGCGCTGGTCAACTTCGTCGCGACCGTCGCGGTGCTGCGCCTGACCCACTATCGGGAACTGGTGAGCGAGGCGGAGGGGGGCGAACGAGGGTGAGCGTCATCGAGGTACTCAGCGGTGTGCTGCTGGCCGCCGGTGCCCTGGCCGTGCTCACCGGTGGGGTGGGCATGCTGCGCTTCCCGGACTTCTACACCCGTATCCACGCCGCCGGCATCACCGACTCCGCCGGTGCCGGGCTGATCCTGCTGGGCCTGCTGCTGCGGGTGGACTCGTGGGACACCGCGGTCCGCCTGCTGATCATTCTGCTGTTCCTGGCCCTGACCGGTCCGACCGCGACGCACATCCTGGCGCACGCCGCGCGACGGGACGGCGTACCCATGTGGCGGGAGGGTGACCGGCGCCAGTGACGACGACGTTCACCCTGATCAACGTATCGCTGCTCGCCATCCTCACGGCGACCGCGGTGACCATCACACGGCTGCGCGCGCTCTACGAGGCCACGATGCTGGCGGCGTTGTTCAGCCTGGTCACCGCGTGCCTCTTCGTCCTCCTCGACGCCGTGGACGTGGCGTTCACCGAAGCCGCGGTCGGCGTCGGCATCAGCACGGTGCTGCTCCTCGGCGTGCTCGCGCTGACCCGCTCCTCGGAGTCCGTCACACCCCGTCGGCGGCGCCTGCCCGGCGCGATCGCCGTGCTGCTGGTCGGCGGCACGCTCGGCTACGCCAGCCTCGACCTGCCCGAGTTCGGCAGCGCCGACAGTCCCGTGCAACGCCATCCCGTCACGGAGGTGTATCTCCACCAGTCCCAGGAGGACATCGGCATCCCCAACACCGTCACCTCGGTGCTGGCCAGTTACCGAGGGCTCGACACGCTGGGCGAGTTGGTCGTCGTTTTCACCGCGGGCCTCGCCGTACTGTCGCTGCTCGGCCCGCTGGCGCGGCCGGAGCGTACCCGGCCGACCGCGGACTTCCATCTCGCCGACTACCGCGTCATCCGGGTCGTCAGCGGCGCGCTCATGCCGTTCATCCTGCTGTTCGCGCTCTACGTGCTCTTCCACGGCGACTACGGCCCCGGCGGCGGCTTCCAGGCCGGCGTGATCTTCGCATCCGGCTTCGTGCTCTACGGTCTGGTGTTCGGACTGGACCGGGCGCAGCGCGTGGTACCGCGTGCCGCGCTGTGGTTGCTGGTCTCGCTCGGGCTGCTGCTCTACATCGGGCTCGGCGTGACCACCATGCTGCTCGGCGGCTCCTTCCTGGACTACGACGTCCTCGCGAGCGACCCCGACACCGGGCAGCATCTCGGGATCCTGGTGGTCGAGACAGCCATCGGCATCACCGTCGCGTCGGTCATGACGACGATCTTCTTCGGCTTCGCGGGCCGGGGGGTGGCACGGTGATCGCCTCCCACTACGTCTACTGGACGTTCTTCGCCCTGATGCTGATCGGGCTCTACGTCGTCATCAGCCACGGCAACCTGCTGAAGAAGCTGATCGGCCTCAGTCTCTTCCAGGTCGGGGTCTTCCTCTTCTACATCGGCCTCGGCAAGCAGGACGGGGGTAGCGCGCCGATCATCTCGGACGACGTCGAGACCTACTCCCACCCGCTGCCGCAGGTGCTGATCCTCACCGCCATCGTGGTCGGCGTCGCCACCCTCGCCGTGGGACTGGCCCTGGCCGTCCGCATCTTCGAGGCGTACGGCACCGTCGAGGAGGACGAGGTACTCGAACGCGACAGTACCGAACGCCTCGCCGAGCGCGACCGTGAGCGCGCCGCCGAGCACGACGGCGGCGGCTCATGACGGGTCAGCTGCCGGTGCTTCAGGTGGCGGTCCCTCTGCTCTGCGCGCCGCTGTGTGTGCTGCTGCGCTCACGGTTCGTGGCGTGGCTGCTGTTCCTCGCCGCCTCCCTGACCTCCCTGACCTGTGCCGTCTGGCTGGCCGAGCGCGTGGACCGGACCGGGGCGCTGCGGTATGCGATGGGCGACTGGCAGGCGCCGTACGGCATCGAGTTCGTGGTGAACGGCTTCAACACCCCGGTGCTGCTGCTGGTGTCGCTGAGCGCCGTGGTCGCCGCGGTCTACAGCCGTCGCAGTGTTGCGGCCGAGCTCGACGACAGGCGCGTCCCGCTGCTGTATGCGTGCCTGTGTCTCGCCCTGGCCGGGTTGCTGGGCCTGTCGATCACCGGGGACGTGTTCAACGCGTTCGTGTTCCTCGAGATCAGCTCTCTCTCGACCTACACGATGATCGCCATGGGGCGTCGCCGGCAGGCGCTGCTGGCCAGTTTCCGCTACCTGGTGATCGGCACCATCGGCGCGACGTTTCTGCTGATCGGCATCGGCCTGGCCTACGCGGTCACCGGCACCCTGAATATGGCCGACCTGGCGCAGCGGCTGACCGGCAGCCACGACAACCGCGCACTGCAGGCAGCCGTGGTCTTCGTCTTCGTCGGCCTCGCGGTCAAGATGGCCGTCTTCCCGCTGCACGCCTGGCTGCCGGCGGCCTATGGGGAGGCGCCGTCCGCAGTGAGCACGTTCGTCGCCGCGACGGGAACCAAGGTCGCGATCTACGTGTTCTGCCGGTTCGCGTTCACTGTCTTCGGCGCGTCGCTGGTGTTCGGGGCCATGCCCGTCGACCGGATCGGCCTGCTCCTGGCCTGTCTGGGGATCCTGGCGGGCTCCGCCGCCGCGTGCTTCCAGGACGACCTCCGGTACGTGCTGGCCTGGTCCAGCGTCGCGCAGGTCGGCTACATCGTGGCCGGAGTCAGCCTCGCCACCACGGCCGGAGTCTCCGGCGCGTATCTGCACATGATCATGCATTCGGTGACCAAGGCCGCGCTGTTCGCGATCGCGGGGGTGCTGTTGCTGCGGCTCGGCTCGGTTCGGCTGGCGGACCTGGCCGGGCTCGGACGCCGGATGCCCTGGACGTTCGCCGCTTTCGTGGTGGCCGGCCTCGGCCTGGTCGGGGTGCCGCCGACCGCGGGATTCGCCAGCAAGTGGGCGCTGGTCACAGCGCTGGTCGAGCGGGACCAGTGGCCCGTGCTCGTGGCCATGCTGGCTGGCTCGCTGCTCGCCCTGGTCTACGTCGGGCGCGTCATCGAGGTCGCCTGGTTCCGCGAACCACCCGACGGGGCCGACCCGCTGCGCCCACCGGCGTCGATGGTGGCGGCCATCTGGTTCCTCGTCCTGCTGTCGCTCTACTTCGGGATCGACGCCTCCCTGCCGGCCCACCTCGCCGACGCCGCGGCCGCGGCGCTGCTCGGAAAGGGGGGTGGCTGAGCTGACCGCCGCCTGGACCTCCCCCGACAGGGCCGCCGCCCTTCCGGCCGCGGTGGCCCTTCCCTTGCTGGCCTGCGGTGCCGTACTGCTCCTGCGGCACCGGTCGATCGCCCGTGAGGCCGCTTCGGTGGCCTTCGGCCTGGCGCTGGCGGGCGTGGTGCTCGCCCTGTGGCCCGTGGCCGACCGCGGGTTGCGCTTCGAGCTGTGGACGTGGCTGCCCGGCCTGCCACTGGAGTTCGCGCTCGAACCGCTGGGCCTGTTGTTCGCCTCGGTCGCCGCCGTGCTCTGGCCAGTCACCACCGTCTACGCCGCCGGCTACCTGCGCGCCGCGCGGGAGCCCGCCCTGGACAGGTTCTTCGCCTTCTTCGCGCTGACCATCGCGTCCGCGATGTGGATCGCGCTGTCGGCCAACCTGGTCACCCTGCTCATCGGCTACGAGCTGATGACCCTGGCGACCTGGCCCCTGGTCGCGCACCACGGCGACGCACAGGCCCGGCGCGGAGCACGCACCTACGTGGTGGTACTGCTGGCCACCTCCATCGGACTGCTGCTGCCCGCGATCGTCTGGACCTGGGCCCTCGCCGACACCACCGACTTCCGCCCCGACGGCATCCTGGCCGGCCAGGCCGGATCCGGGGTGCTCACCCTGCTCTTCGCGCTCTACCTGTTCGGCATCGGCAAGGCGGCGCTGATGCCGGTGCACCGCTGGCTGCCCGCGGCCATGGTGGCCCCCGCCCCGGTGTCTGCGCTGCTGCACGCGGTGGCCGTGGTCAAGGCCGGGGTCTTCACGGTCCTCAAGGTCACCGTGTACGTGTTCGGCCTGGACACCTTGCGCGAGACCGGTGCTGCGGAGCCGATGACGTGGGTGGCGGCGTTCACGCTGATCGCCGCCGCGATCGTGGCGATACGGTCGGACGACCTCAAGCGTCGGCTGGCCTACTCGACGGTCAGCCAGCTCGCCTACATCGTGCTGGCCGCGACACTGGCCCACCAGGTCGCCGCCGCGGGAGGCGCCCTGCACATGGTCACCCACGCGGTCGGCAAGATCACCCTGTTCCTGTGCGCGGGCGCGATCGCCGTCACGGCCGGGAAGACCCGCGTCAGCGAGCTCGACGGGCTCGGCCGTGCGATGCCGTGGACGTTCGCCGCGTTCCTGACGGCCTCGGTCTCGATCATCGGTCTGCCTCCGACCGGCGGTACCTGGAGCAAGTGGCTGATGCTCCTCGGCTCGGCCGAGGCGGACCAGGTCGTACCACTCGTGGTGCTGCTCGCCGGCTCGCTGCTCGCCGTGGCCTATCTGATGCCGATCGCGGTGCGCGCATTCCTGCGGCCGCCGGCCGACCTGCCGACGCACGGTGAGGCCCCGCTCGTGATGACCGGGCCGCTGACCCTGACCGCACTCGGCTGCGTCGCGCTGTTCTTCGGCGCCGACGCCGTGCTCGAACCACTGGCCGGGACCCTGGAGCTGCCGTGAGCGAGAACCGACACCGGCCCGACGACCACCGCCCGCTCGACGACCGCCGCTGGCTGGACGAGCCGCGCAACGTGACCCGCATCGTGTACGGCCTGGCCGTGCTGTGCGCGCTGGCACTGCTGGCCGACCTCTTCTACACCAAGCACCCCTACTTCTCCGTCGAACGATGGTCCGCGTTCTACGCCGTCTACGGCTTCGTGGGCAGCGTGACCCTGGTGCTCACGGCCAAGGGGCTGCGGCGGCTGCTGCGGCGTGACGAGGACTACTACGAGCCGCCGGAGCACGACCGGTACGAGTCGGCTGAACGGGACCGCGACGATGACTAGCCCCGCTCTGCTGCTGATGCTCGGCGCGGCCGGTGTGCCGTTGCTGCACGGTCGGCTGCGCAGCGTCCTGATGCTGCTGCTGCCGGTGGCGGGCCTGGTCATGCTGTGGCTGCTGCCCGAGGGCCCCGGCGTCACCTTCGCGCTCTTCGGCCTGGAGCTGACCCCCGTACGGATCGATGCCCTGTCCCGCCTGTTCGCCACCGGCTTCCTGCTCGCCGCGCTGCTGACCTCGATCTACGCTCTGCACCTGCGGGACCCCCTGCAGCAGGCGCTCATCCCGCTCTACGCCGGCACCGCGATCGGCGGCGCACTCGCCGGTGACTTGGTGACCCTGTTCGTGTGCTGGGAGCTCGCCGGCTTGTCCTCGGCCTTCCTGATCTGGGCAGGCCGCACCGAACGCAGCTACCGCGCGGGAATGCGCTACCTGGTCGCACAACTGATCTCAGGGCTGCTGATGCTGGCCGGAATCGCGCTGCGGGTCCAGGCCGGCGAGGGCATCGAGTTCGGCTACCTCGGCCTGAACGGCCCCGGTGATGCCCTGATCCTCCTCGCGGTGGGCATCAAGTGCGCCTTCCCGCTGCTGCACGCCTGGCTGACCGACACCTATCCGGAGGCAACCGTCGTCGGCGCGGTGGCACTGTCTCCGTTCACCACCAAGCTCGCGGTCTACGTACTGGCCCGCAGCTTCCCTGGCACCGACCTGCTGATCTGGGTCGGCGCCGCCATGACGGTCTTCCCGATCTTCTACGCCGTGATCGAGAACGACCTGCGCCGGGTGCTCGCCTACAGCATGATCAACCAGCTGGGCTTCATGGTCGCGGGCGTCGGCGTCGGCGGCGCTCTCGGGGTCAACGGCGCGAGCGCGCACGCCGTGGCGGACATGGTGTTCAAGAGCCTGCTGTTCATGGCCATGGGCGCGGTGCTGCTGCGCACGGGCACCACCAAGGGCTCCGAACTCGGCGGCCTCTACAAGTCCATGCCCCAGACGGCGGCCCTGTGCATGGTCGGCGCGGCATCCATCTCCGCCTTCCCACTGTTCTCCGCGTTCGCCACCAAATCGATGATCATGGAGGCGGTCGGGCAGGAACAGCTGACCGTGGTCTGGCTGCTGCTCCTCTTCGCCTCGGCCGGCGTGTTCCACCACGCCGGCATCAAGATCCCGTACTTCGCCTTCTTCGCCCACGACCGAGGCCACCGGGTGGCCGAGGCCCCGCTCAACATGCGCGTGGCCATGACGCTGGCCGCGCTGATCTGCGTCGGCATCGGCGTGGCGCCGAACCTGCTGTACGAGCTGCTCCCACACCCAGTGGACTACGTGCCCTACACGACCGCACACGTGATCAACCAGCTGCAGCTGCTCCTGCTCGCCTCGATGGCCTTCACGCTGCTGGTCCGCACCGGCCTCTATCCACCGGAGCTCCGCTCGGTCAACCTCGACGCCGATGTGGTCTACCGCCGGGTGCTGCCGCACACCTGGCACGCGCTGTCCCGCGCCGTCCCCCGGCTGCGCCGAACCCTGGGCCCACCACTACGCCACCGTGGCGCGAACCTGTGGAGCGCGACCACCCGCCCTTTGCGTCCGGAGGCAAAGCTCGCGACGCCGTGGCCGACCCATTTGATGGTCTGGTGGGCCGTCTTCTTGCTGGGGACCGTGCTCTTGCTGGCGCTGCTGTAGCGGGCCCGCGCCTGCGGCCCCTTCCAGCCGGCCTCATACCGAAGAGATTATTGAGTGGTTTCTGTGGCCAAACGCGTTTCGACGACGGTGTTGAGCTTCTCGCGTTGGTCCTCGTCCGCGAGGGCGATCAGTCGGGTCTCGACATGCTTCGGCAGATCCTTGACGCCGAGCTCGACGCCGGACTTGTGCGAGTGGTCGATGAAGGTCAGCAGCGCCTTCGCCCCGGACAGGTCGATGTAGTTCACGTGCTTCAGGTTCAGCGACAGGTTCGGCTGGTCGTTGCGCAGGGTGGTGAAGACGCGGTCGACGGACAGGAACGACAGCGGTCCCTCGATGCTGTAGGCGCCGCTGCCGTCGTGCACGATCGAGGCTTTGTGCCGGCGTGACTGTACGGCGTGAACGATGAGCGCCAGGCTGACGCCGATGGCGACCGCCACGGTCAGGTCGACAAGGACGGTGACGATCATCGTTGCGAACATCACGACGACGTCACCCCGCGGAGAGACATGCGCTTTGCGCAGGGCCTCCCAGTCGAACATGCCGACCGCGGTCAGGATCAGGATCCCCGACAGCACCGCGAGCGGAATGTACTGCACGACGGCCCCGAGGCCGACCACGAGAACGAGCAGGATGACGCTGTGCGTGGCCGCGGACAGGGCGGTGCGGCCGCCGCTTCTGACATTGACCACGGACCTGACGGTCGCACCGGCGCTGGCCAGGCCGCCGAACAGTCCGCTGACGGCGTTGCCGATGCCCTGGCCGATCAGTTCGTCGTTGCTGCGGTGCCGGTTGCCGGTGATGTTGTCCATGACGACCGAGGTCAGCAGTGAATCGATGGAGCCCAGCAGCGCGATGCTGAGCGCGGGAAGGACGAGTGTGAGGATCAGCGACCCGCTGAACTCGGGGACGGTGATCGAGGGAATCGACTCGGGGATCTGGCCGATGTAGTCGATCGCCGTGTTGAGCGACACCGGCCCGACGCGCACGTCCCGCAGCAGCGAGTCCGCGAACCGCAGGACCACGGTCATGATCACGAGCGCGATCAGGCTCGCCGGAATCGACTTGACCACTCGTGTGGACACGAGCATGAGCACAATCGTTCCTGCTGCCACCAGGAAACTCTTCTGCACCTGGTCCAGTTCGCCCAGGATGATGATCAGCGCGATCCCGCCCATGAAACCCGACACCACCGGGTGGGGTATGTAACGGATGAGCGATCCGAGCCTGCACAGCCCGAACAGGATCTGGAACGCACCGGCCATGATGAACGCGAGGAACGCGCCCTCGAGTCCATGCGCGGCGATGACACCGGTGGCGACGACAGTGATGGGTCCCGTGGGGCCGGTCACCTGGCCGGGTGTTCCGCCGAACAGCGCCGCGAAGAACCCGGCGAAGATCGCGCCGTACAGTCCGACGAGCGCGCCCTCCGAGGTGCCGGTCGCGGTGATACCGAAGGCTATGGCCAGCGGCAACGCCACGATCGCCACAGTCAGGCCGGAAAGAACCTCTTTCGTGACGCGCTGGAACATCAGCCCCCACTTCGGTCGACAGCATGCTGAACTGGGCCCATAGCGGGGCCACGCTGCCGACCAGGCTTCCCGGCACTCCGTGGGTAAAGATGTCATATGGATCGCGTCAAGGAAAGACCAAAGATCGCCGTCTGGGATTGGCTGACGTGCCACCAGCAACCGGTGCCGACGCCGGCTGAGGAGCTTCGTCACGCGATCAGCGGCCACCGAGAACGGGCACCTGGACCGCGACGGCCACTCGGTCACGGTTCAGACGGGCATGGCATCAGCCGCCGTCGAACTCCTCGTCAACGGCAAAGTGGTCGCCTCCCAGGAGAAGCGCGGCAAGGGCGTCACAGTGCTGGCCGCGGAGCTGCCCGGCGACCCGCCGCAGCCCTTCACCGTCCGCATCGACCAGTCCAAGGCGGCGGGGGATGTGCCCGTCTGCGTCATGGAAACCGGCGGCACCCGCACCCCTGTGCCCTACGCGCCGCTTGCCCCCGTACAAGCGCCGTCCCCGACCGCCGGCACTCCGGTACCTTCCCTGCGGTGGCTGCGCAGACTCGTACGCCGACCTTTGCGGCACATGCGCCTGCGCCGCCGTTAAGCGCCCGATGGCCGAGGAGCTCACTGGCCCTCCGTGCCGCGGAGCCCGTGGCGCCGGACGATCCGGGAGATGTCACGCACGGTGATGATGCCCACCAGGTGCTGGCCGTCGGTGACGAGGATGCGGATGCCGCTGCCCGGTCGGAGCTTTTCGAGGACGTCTTCCAGGAGGTCGTCCGGCGCGCAGGTGGTGCACTGCGACAGCGGGGTCGCCACGTCGCGCACGCGCACTGACTGCCGCTGCGCAGCGGGGATCCGCGCGAGCCGCGGAAGATGCAGCAGGCCGCTGGGGCGTCCTTCGAAGTCGATCAGGGCGAGCGTCGAGTGGTGGGTCCGCAGGACCACATCCTCGATGCAACGTTCCACGGTGAGCCAATCCGGGCAGGTCTCCACGGGACTCGCCATGGCATCGGCCGCTTTCACTCCGCGCAGGGCCGGGGCCAGTCCGGCGCGGCGGCGTTCGGCGCTGGCGACGACCACGAGGAAGAAGCCGATGACCGCCAGCCACAGACCACCGAAGGCGCCGCGCAGGATGGAGATCCATCCGGCGGCGATCAGCAGGATGCCCAGGATCTGTCCACCGCGTGCGGCTGCTCGTTCAGCCCGATCCCGGTCTCCGGTACGCCACCAGACCAGCGCCTGCACCAGCCGTCCTCCGTCGAGCGGCGCGGCCGGCAGCAGGTTGAACACGCCCAGGACGACGTTCACCCACCCGAGCCACACCAGGACGGCTGCGGGCACCGCCCAACCGGACGCCGCGTCCAGCCCGAGGCCCGCCCCGAACGCCGCCGCACCGACGGTCAGGCTGGTCAGCGGCCCGCTCACGGCCACCAGGAAGACCGCGTGTGCGGCCCCCGGCTTGCCCATCTCAGTCATCCCGCCCAACGCCCAGAGCGTGATGCTCCGGACCGGTATGCCCTTCCTCCGGGCCGTGACCGCGTGGGCGGCCTCATGAGCCAGCAGGCTCCCCAGAAGCAACAGGGCCCCGGCCAGACCGGCGACCGTGTAGGTGGCGTCCGACTGGTCCGGAACCCATGGGGGGAGTGTCTGGCTGCCCAGGCCGTATCCGAAGAGCGCCACGACTAGGGGCGCGGTCCAGTGGATGCGCAGTGGTACCCCGAGGAGTTGTCCCATCCGTACCGAGCCGTTCATCACGCATTCCTGCGGACCGAAGCCATCGGTTCTGAGCCCGAGCCGACGCGCCTGCGGGGCGGTGCTGTCCGAGACCGGGGGCCACGGCGCTGGGTATGGACGGATACGGCCGGATTGGGGCCGTTCGGTGGTCCGTGGTTGTCGTCGGCGGGAGGCGGCTTGGTGAACATCGCCGTGAGGATCATGCCCGCCAGGGCAAGGATGAGGAGTGCCGTAATTGCCTTGCGGCGCAAGCCTTGTCGTCCCCCGCCGCCATCGTCGTCGGCGGCGCCGTCGTTACGGCCAGCGTCGTGCTGATCGTCGGGGAACTGGTGGTTCAGCGCGTCCATCCGCGAGGCCAGCTCAGGGTCGTCCCGGGCGAGGCGTCGCTCGATCTCTGCGAGGATGCGCCGGTCGTCCATCGAGGGGTTCATACCGATCACCTGTGTCAGGGGGCTGGGACTGCCTGCCGAGCGAGCTCGCCCGCTCGGCGGGGTCTTGTCTAGGCGGTGCGGGGAGTGCCCTGGACTGCGTCGGAGGGCCGGAGCATGTCGATGAGGCGCAGCACCTCCATGGGCAGGGGGAAGATGAGGGTGGAGTTCCGCTCGCTGGAGATCTCGGCCATGGTCGACAGGATGCGCAGGTGCATGGCGGCGGGGTGCCCCTCGAGCCGTTCCGCGGCATCCGCCAGCGTCTGGGCGGCCTCGAACTCGCCCTTGGCGTGGATGACCTTGGCCCGCCGGTCGCGTTCGGACTCGGCCTGGCGGGCCATGGCGCGCCGCATGGCCTCGGGCAGTTCGACGTCCTTGACCTCGACCAGGGTGACCTTGACTCCCCACGGATTGGTGACGTCGTCGATGATCCGCTGGAGCCGCTGGTTGATCTCGTCCCGGTTGATCAGCAGCTCGTCCAGGTCGATCTGGCCGAGAATGCTGCGCAGCGTCGTCTGGGCGATCTGTGAGGTTCCTTTGATGTGGTCCTCGATGGTCAGGACGGAACGGTTGGGGTCGACGACGTTGAAGTAGGTGACCGCGTTGACCCGTACGGTGACGTTGTCCTTGGTGATGACGTCCTGCGGCGGGATGTCCATCGTGATGGTGCGCAAGGAGACACGGATCATGCGATCCACCACGGGAATGATGACGAACAGCCCCGGCCCCTTGGCTCCGATGATCCGGCCGAGACGGAAGATCACCCCGCGCTCGTACTCGGGCACGATCTTCACGGAGGCCATCAGAAGCAGAAGCAGGACCGCTGCGCCGATGACGATGCCGACCAGTGCTGAGTTCATGGTCCGTCCTCCTGTTCGGTGCCCCGGCCCTCTGAGGGCTCGGCGCGTTCGACGATCAGTTCCAAGCCCTCGTGGTCCACTACGCGGACGTGCTGACCTTCGGTGACCGCGCTATCGCGGCCGCGGACGGTCCACCACGCCCCGTCGAGCAGTACCTGACCGGTGTCGCCCTCGGTGCGCCGTACGACCACCTTGCTACCCACAAGCGCCTGGTCCCCGGTCGCCGTCAGCGCCCTCCGGGCACGCCAGGCCAGCCGTCCGGCGAGCAGCGAGCCGCCTCCCACCACCAGGGCGGTCGGCCACAACACGGCAGGATCCACACCGAGTTCACCGCGGAAGAGCAGCACACCCGCGAACAGCAGGGACACGGTTCCCCCCGCGGCGAAGACCCCGATCCCTGGGGTGAGGACTTCCGCGACGAACAGGGCGGCGGCCAGTACGAGGAGGAGGAGCCCGCCGACGTTGAAGGGCAGCACGCTGAGCGCGATGAACCCGAGGACGAGCAGGATGACGCCGATGACCCCGGCGAAGCCCATGCCGGGGCTGGCCAGCTCGTAGATCACGGCCAGCGTGCCGATCGACAGGAAGAGGTAGGCCAGCTCCGGGCTCGCCAGCAGCTGCCGCAGCTCGCCGAGGAAGCCGAGTTCGTGTTCCACGACCTGCGCGCCCGCCGTGCGCAGAACGACCTCGTGCTCCGCGCCCTGGGGACCGACCATGACGCGACGGCCGTCCAACTCGGCGAGCAGCGCATCACGGGATGGTGCCACCAGGTCGACGGCCTTGATCCGCAGGGCTTCCCGGTCGGACACCGCCGTACCGTCGCGGACCATGTTCCGGGCGAAGCCAGTGCTTCGCCCTCGCTGCTCGGCGAGCGAGACCGCGAAGGCGACCGCGTCGTTGACCACCTTCTCGCTCGCCTCCTCGCCCTGCCCGGTCACCGGCGTGCCGGCCCCGATGTGGGTGCCGGGCGCCATGGCGGCGACGTGTGCGGACAGCGTGATGTAGGCGCCTGCCGACGCCGCACGGGCCCCGGAGGGGGTGACGTGGACGATGACCGGAACGTCGGAGGCCAGGATGTCTTTGACGATCTCCCTGGTCGATTGCAGCAACCCGCCCGGGGTGTCCATCTCCACCAGGAACGCGACGTGCCGCTCCCGTTCCGCGGTGCGCAGCCCTTCCTCGAGGTGATCGGCGACGACCGGCGTGATGGTGCCGTCGATCCGCGTCGCGAGCACGGTCGGTGTCTGCGCCGCGCTCACGGCGGGGGCGGCGAGCAGACAGCCCAGCGTCACCAGGAGGACCTGGGCGACCCTCCGGGCCGGTGAGCGGAGGCGGCTTCGGGGCACGGCGCAGACCCCCTGTTCGCGTGGGTCTTCAGCAGGCGTCTTATCTCAGGTCTCCAGCGGGCGTTTTACGGACTACCCCTGCGAATCGGCCGGATGCCTGCCGAGGGCGGACAAAGACGGCCGTCTCGCACCCGCAGACTTTGCCGCCCTCCGGCAAATTGGCTTCATGCCAATGGAAAGGCGCCCCCAGGATCCGCAGCCGACGGCGGATATGGGCCGCCACCTGGAGCAGCTCGCCGAGATCTCCGTCAGTGGACGGCGCCTGCCCGTGGAGGACCTTGAGGGTCTGCGGCAGCTCGCGGCCGCCGCGGCCGGTCGTGGCACGGCCTTGCGGTTCCTGCTGGCCGAGTACCTTGCCTCGGCCGGCCGTGTCTGGGCGGATCTCCCCGATGTCCCTCAGGCTCAGGAGGCCCAAGAACTGAAGGCGGTGGCTTCCACCCTGATCAGGGCGATCGGCGATGCGACCGTGGCACTGACCGAGGGCTACGAAACCGCTCACCGTGCATGAGGAGTGCCTCCCGAACGGCCGGGTTCCGGTCGACGACGCGTTTGCGGCCAGCGCCGGGCCGGCGGATACGTCCCAACGGAGCCTGGCCGGAGTCGAGTTCCCGCACTCCGACAGACACAGTGGCCTCGCGGACACCGGCGGCACGGGCGACGGCTCTGATCCCGCCGTGGCCGAGGGACTGGGCCTCCGCCCCTATCAGCAGGCGACACTGCCGCTCGTCGAGGTGCGGCAGAATCGCCTCGAACTTGGCTGCCAGCACAGCCCTTTGCCCTTCCAACCCGCTCATGCCAGACCCTTAAGAATCAGCAGTGGTTCGGGAGGACCAGGCACGGCTGATACCAAACTGCTGGACAATGACAACGGTCCGGGAGGACCGGGCATGGCTGATGCCAGGCTGTCGTTGTTGTGGCTTTCGTTGAATGGCCACCTGGTCCTCCGGGACGCTCTGTGTTGCTGATTGAGATCTGCGGTCATCGCTGGTTAAGGGCCTGCTGCGGAGTGTTCTACGGACCAACGAAAGGCTGGTCAGCAAGGAACGGAGCCGCAGCAGTGAACACCCGGCACGAACACTTATGGGTCGGCATCGACGTCGGCAAAGGCCACCCCTGGGCGGTTGCGATCAACTCGGCTGGTGAGGCCGTCTTCTCCCGGAAGATCCCCAACGACGAGACAGAGATTCTCAAACTCATCGCCACCGCCTGCGAAGCCGCAGACCAGGTGCAGTGGGCCGTTGACCTGCGCGGCAAGACCGCGACGCTGCTACTGGTTCTACTCGCCGGACACGGCCAGCACATCACCTACGTCCCGGGCCGGAGCGTGAGCCGGGCCGCTGAGGGCTACCGCGGCGAGGGCAAGACCGACGCGAAGGACGCCCTGATCATCGCGGACATGGCCCGCGTCCGCCGGGACTTCACCGCCATCAGGATCCCGCCCGAACAGGTTTGCACCCTCCGCCTGTTGCCGCCCACCGGCGCGACCTGATCGCGGACCGCGTTCGGCTGGTCAACCGGATGCGCGACCTGCTGTGCGGCATCAGTCCCGCCCTGGAGAAAGCCTTCGACTACGCCCGCTCCAGGGGCGCGATCATCTTGCTGACGCACTACCAGACCCCGGCCGCTCTCCGCCGCACCGGACTCAAGCGCCTGGCCACCTGGCTTCAGCGGCGGAAGGTCCGCAACGCCCAGCGGCTGGCGGAGAAGGCCGTGGAGGCAGCCGAACAGCAGCACACCGCCCTGCCGGGTGAGGCCCGCGCCGCAGTCCTCCTGGGAGAACTGGCCCACCAACTGCTCGCACTCGACGAGCGGATCGCGGCTAACGACAAGGAGATCCGGGACTTGTTCCGCACGGACGAGCGCGCGGAGATCATCGAGTCGCCGCCCGGCATGGGCCCCATCCTCGGCGCCGAGTTCGTCGCCATCGCCGGGGACCTCTCGTCCTATCGAGACGCCGGCCGGCTGGCCGCGCACGCTGGCCTGGCCCCGGTTCCACGCGACTCAGGCCGCCGGACCGGCAACCTGCACAGGCCCAAACGCTACGACCGACGCCTGCGCTGGGTCTTCTACCTCTCCGCTCAGAGCGCCATGATGTATCCCGGCCCGTCCAGGGACTTCTACCTGCGCAAACGGGCCGAGGGCCTGCGCCACGTCCAAGCTGTCCTCGCTCTCGCACGTCGCCGCGTCGACGTGCTCTGGGCAATGCTCCGCGACCGCCGCCCCTACGTACTCGCCCTACCGTCCGCCCCTGCAAGCGGCTGACTCCACCGCGTCCTCTGGGGCTTGACAGGTCATTGAGATTCAACGAACCACCGAATGGAAAGCCACGAGTTAAAGATCTGCACGCCCTAAGTGGCCGTGGAATATCTCCAGTCAGGGGTGACATGAAGGGGCGGGTGCCTGCAGCGGGTACTGCGGGGCTGGTGGTCGGCGAGGTCGGTGGGGCTGGCGGTCAGGTCGGCGGTCGTGGGCGCAGGACGCCGTCGGAGTCGTAGCGCTGCCACAGTTCGGTGACGCGGGTGCTTCGACGACCCCTACGACGTTCTCGACCGTGTCGATGTCGAACGCCGGGGAACACAGGTTGACCTGTGCGTTTTCCACGAGGGGTTCATGACACATGCGACTGTCCGCCTCCCCGGCGGCGTGGAACTCTCGATGTCATGCCGTCTTGAGGGGAGGCTCGATGGACGAGCGCTACGAGGTCTGCTGCCTCGCCGATCGCGTGTTCTATGAGACGTCAGACCGCTTGTCCGCCGACCTCGGCGGCGAGGGCACCTCTGCCTGTTCAAGACGGCACAGTAGCCAGTCCCCGAAGGCTGGTGCGGCTCCGTCTCCGGGGACTGGCTCCATTTCACGCAGGCCGACGAGCACGGCGTGCTGCGCCTGGGACGTCCGCGTCAGGGCTGGAAGATCCATGTCTCAGCCTGCCTCGACAACGCAGAGAAGACCGCTGCCAAGGTGTGGGACTGCTGCGTACCGCGCCCGTATCCCTTTCAAGTTCGTGCCCAACGCCCGACTGCTGTTTCTGCGCAACTCCAAGTACGCCGCCCGCGGCTACAGCGGCAAGTTCGCCACCCTCTGCCCGGCGGATGAGACCGAGCTCCGCCGGATCCTGGAGGAGTTGGACCACCTACTGGGCGGCGAACCCGGACCGTACATCCTCAGCGATCTGCGCTGGAACGAAGGTCCGCTGTATGTGCGCTACGGCGGCTCCGCCTCGCGCCACCGCGTCGACGAGTACGGCGCCCTCGTCCCCGACCGCCGGGGCCCCGCCTTCCAGCCACTCGAGTGGGTGACGCTCCCGGAGTTCCTGCTCCCGCACCTCGACGCGCGGAACGCCGCCACCCCCAACGACCTGCCGTCCTGCGGGACATCGCGGCGTCCGGTGCTCAGCCCCGGGTGAAGGCGGACGCCGCCGCTCGTAGTCGACGCGCAGCTGCGGGCGGCCCGCTCCCTGGGGCGCTGGGGTACGTCACCGGGATCTGGCCATCTGCCCGTCGTTCTCCTGCTGGCGACGGCCTCCTGGCTGCTCGGCCACGGCGTCACCCCGGGCGCCCTCGGCTGCCTCACCCAGTCCCTCGGCACCACCGCTGCCCGCCTAGCGGTCGTCCTACGCCACCCGACGGCACGGACGTGACGGCACCGAGACCAGGGCTCGCCCGGTCGACGCGGCTTTTGGCCGCCGCCCTCCCCGCGGCCGACGAGCAGAGGATGCCGCGGCGGCCCCGCCCGCAGTCTCACTGCGCGGCCTGGGTCTCGACCTCGGCCCGGGCGGGCACCTCGCGGTGGCCGGGCCCAGCGGGATCGGGAAGTCCCCACCGGAGGCGCTGATCGCGGGGGTGCTGGTGCCGGACCAGGGCGAGGTGCGGTTGTGGGGCGATGCCGTGCGCGGGCGACCGCCGGGAGTTGGCGGTCCTGCGCGTGCTCGTGCCCCAGGAAGCGTACGTGTTCACGGGGATCGTGCGTGAGAACGTCACGTATCTGTGTCGCGAGCCACCCCCCGACACCGCGGTCCTCGCCTCGTGCGCCGCCGTCGGGGCGGACGGGCTCGTCGGGAGGCTGGGCGGTCCGGACGGGCACGTCGATCCCGGATCTCTGTCCGCCGGGCAACGGCAGCTGCTGGCACGGACCCATCTCGCTCCGACGCCCCTCGTACTGTGCGACGAGGCGACCTGCCATCTCGATCCCGCGGCCGAAGCCCGCGCGGTACACGCCTTCGCCCAGCGCGGACGAGAGCGGCCCGGGTGCCCTGATCGTCGTTGCGCACCGCATCAGCTCGGCGCGCCGCGCCGACCGCATCGTGGTGATGGACGGCACGCACACCGACTGGGTACACACTGCTCGCGCGGTCTCCGCTCTACCGCGACCTCGCGGGGAGTCGGGATGCCCCTCACGCTGCCCGCGCGCTGTAGCCCGGAATGCAGCAACGGACGCGCGTGTGCCCCCGGAGGGCGGGTCGTGCCGCATTCCACTGCTGTTCAGTGAAACATTCTGAATTCAAGGAGTTTGAGTCGGCGCCAGAGGTTGACGAACAAAGATTACCTGTTCGTGCGCTGGCTAATTTGGCAAGGCCTTAATAAAGAGGTTCCCAAAACACCCCACTGTTTAATGTGCACAAACAGGGTCGAGGTTAGAATATGCCAAGAGTCACATTCTCCCGTTGGTGCAATGTGCCAAGTGTTGCCCGGGATACTGATTGAGTGACCTGGTTCTGAACGCGCTGAATCGAGTATGGCATGGTCTGGCATGCTTCGTGATATTCCGGCCACCGGCGGCAGCTCGGCCAAATTGTGCCCCTCACCTGCTTGGATGGAGAGGAACTCGGACCATGATCCGTGTCCTGTTCGTGCATCATGAACAGCTCGTGCGTGCCGCGTTGATCGGCCTTCTGCACCGCGACTCTGAACTGTCCACTACCGGAATCCCGTGGCAGGACGCGACACGCGTCGCCCGGACGCTGCGCCCGCACGTGTGCATCGCGGACGCGGACGGCGCGGGGCCCGCGGACCCGGTGACCATTGCCGAGTTATCCGGGCTGCGCACCAGCAGCGGGGGCGCGCTGCTGGTGTTGTGCAGCGCGCACCGCCCCGGGGCTCTGCACCGTGCCGTCAAAGCCTGCGCGCTGGGCTTTGTGGACAAGGACAGCTCACCAGCCGCCTTGCAACACGCAGTGCACCAAGTGGCCGCCGGCCAACGCTATGTGGATCCGACTCTGAGTTTCGGCTTCCTTCTTGCCGCCCGCAATCCATACACCGAGCGGGAGTTGAGTGTGCTCTCCTTGGCGGCCCATGGCGCCTCGAATCTCGAGATCGCCGAGGAGCTCCACCTGGCCCCCGGCACGGTACGCAACTATTTCATCGCGATCACCCGCAAGACTGGCGCCCGCCACCGCATGGACGCCATCCACTACTCGCAGACCGCCGGATGGGTCTAGCGGCCCGCGGCATCAGCCCGTTGCGCCGGGGTTTGTTGTACAGGCTGTCCCAGGGGTGATCGACGGTTCGCCCGATGTGGGTGAGCCTTCGTCCGGGGAACGGTGTCCGAGGCGCGCGGCTGACTGTGCTCAAGGCCCAGCAGTCGCGCCGCGTTGCCCCGCAGTCAGTCGTGAGTGACCGCCGGGCCGAGCTCGAGGTCGGCCACCTCCTGTATGAGCGTGCGGACGGGGACGGAACGGACCCAGGCCGCCGTGTCGAACATGACTTTGCGGCGCAGTGTGCCGCGGCCGTACAGCAAGAGCGGCTCCCGCCCCGATCCGGGCCTGGCCATCCAGCTCGGGCGGTGGCGACTGCTACCGGGAATTCGTCAGGCTGTTGGGCGTCTGGGAGATGGTGCCCGGTCACCGGGAACCGTCCGTCTGGGCCGAGTTGCGCCGGCTCTTCGCCGGCACCTTCCGCACGCGCACGCAGCGGGAGTGGTGCGAGGTGTTCGACGGCACTCGGGCGCGGGTCAGCCCGATGCCGCCGCCGCATCGTTCCTGACCGCTGCGGAGAACGGGCGAGCACACCGAAATCCACGGGTCCGCTGGGTCGGGGCGGTTCTCCAAGTTCCCCACTGGAGAACCGCTCCGCCGGTCTTTTCGCGGCGGCCGTCCGCGACCTTCATCGGGACAGCACCGGCTCGCTGTGGAAGAGTTCTCTGCGATTCCGGATGCCGACCTTGTGCAGAATATTGCTGACATGATTCTTGACGGNCGGGACAGCACCGGCTCGCTGTGGAAGAGTTCTCTGCGATTCCGGATGCCGACCTTGTGCAGAATATTGCTGACATGATTCTTGACGGTCTGTCCGGCCAGCGTCAGGTCCCGCGCAATCTCCGCATTCGTATAACGCCGAAGGAGCAGCGCCAGAATCTGCTCCTCGCGTTCGGTCAGCGGAGTGAGCGGGGAAAGCGTCCGGCGCACCGGTTCCCCGTGCCGATTGGCCTCGCCGAAGAGCCAGACACGCTGGCCTCGCGCCGTCTGCCGGATGGCATCGACCAACTCCGTGACCGCGGTGCTCTTGTGGACGAAGCTGTCGGCTCCCGAGGTCAGCGCGGCGGCGACCTCACTGGAGGAGCTGGAGGCCGAGAACACCATGACGCGCGGCCGCAGGGAGAGCCCGTGCACGTGCCGGCACAGGGTGGCTCCCGAATGCGCGCCGGTGAGCTGCAGTTCGGTGACGATGACGCTGGGCCGCTTCGGCTGCAGTTCGGCGAGAGCCTGCTCTGCCGTGGCCGCCGAGCTGACGACGGGCATACGGAGGTGGGATTCGATCAGAGTGCTGAGTGCCAGGCGCATGGAGGGGTGACTGTCTACGATCATTACACCCATCTTGAATTCCCCTTTGGCCGTGCATGGTCAGGCCAGGTTTGCGTTTTGTTTCCGGCCGACGGTCTCGGTCGGTCTCGGTATCGAGAGGATATCCACGCGCTTCTCGACTGCCGACGGTCACCGAGTCTTCTCGGCAATGTCGGCGGGTGCGGCGGAAGTTGCTGAATCCGGGACTGTTTTCCTGTTGCCGGGAGATGAAGATGCAGGTGGCACCGGTTCCCGCGCGGGGCGTGACCGGAGTGCGGGGGCGAAAGGGAATCATCCGGTGTGTGGCCTGACTCACGGACGGCCGGGTGGGGGATGCGCGCCTGCCCTACCCGGCGGTAGCTTCTGACTGGCATTGTCCGCTAATGCCGGTTGTCGAAAGCAGGGCGCTCCGCCGGGGATATGCCGGATGTATTGTCCGGTTTCCAGCTGTAACCCGGGGTCAAGTGGCCCGGGCCGGGAAGCTGTTGGGTCAGGTCTNCGCCGGGGATATGCCGGATGTATTGTCCGGTTTCCAGCTGTAACCCGGGGTCAAGTGGCCCGGGCCGGGAAGCTGTTGGGTCAGGTCTTCGCCGTGAGGCCGGTCGGGCCTGCTCGGTTCCTGATCACCGCAGGCCGCGGCAGGTCGCCGCGGGTAACCTGGTGAGCGACATCGCGGCCGACATCCGGAGGTCGGAATCCATGGCAGAGGCCGTCGCCGAGCTGCGCGCGGACGCGCACACCGACTGGCGCGTGTACGGCCCGCTCGAGCTGCCTCCCATTCTCGGGCACGCGCTCGACGCCTTCGTGGACCGCGGCTATCACGCCACCACCGTGCGCGAGCTGGCCCGCCGCGTCGGTGTCACCGTCCCGGCGTTGTACTACCACTACGCCAACAAGCAGGCGATCCTCGTCGAGTTGCTGCTCGGCTCGCTGGGCTCCGTGCTGGGGCGCTGCCGTACGGCCGTCGAGGAGGCCGGCGCCGACCCGGTCGACCGCTTCTCGGCGCTGGTCGAGTGCATCGTGCTGTACATGACGCACCGGGCTCCGCTCGCCTTTCTCGACGCCGAGATGCGAAGCCTGGAGCCGGACAACCGGGCGCGCTACATCGCCCTGCGGGACGAACTCGAGGGGCTGCTGCGCGAGACGGTGCTCGACGGGGCCGAGAGCGGCGTGTTCACCGTCCCGGTGCCGGTGGAGGCGAGCCGCGCGGTGCTGGCGATGTGTCAGGCGGTGGCCCAGTGGTACCGCCCCGACGGCCCGCTGACGCCGCCGGAGATCGCCGACCGGTATGTCGTGATCGCCCTGACCGCCGTGGGGCACCGCCCGCGGACCGCACGGCCGGCGTCCTCCTGAGAGCCTGTGTCACATCCCCGGTCGGGCGCGCGACGCCTGGCACGCACGCTCGCCGCGTTGCCGAAACGCCCTAGTAGCTCCGCTACGAGGGCGCTCCGGCGCCTTGCGATCGCACGCACCAGACGCCGCGCGCTGATCCGACCGGGGATGTGACACAGGCTCTGAGCCCGACGATCAGCGGGCGCTCATCCGGATGGCGCCGTCGATGCGGATCGTCTCCCCGTTGAGCATCGGGTTGGCCACGATGTGGGACACCAGTCGGGCGTAC
Organism: Streptomyces albicerus; assembly: GCF_008905045.1. Lineage (GTDB taxonomy): Bacteria > Actinomycetota > Actinomycetes > Streptomycetales > Streptomycetaceae > Streptomyces > Streptomyces albicerus. The sequence goes on along the minus strand of NZ_VWMY01000111.1, from coordinate 2,010 downwards.
TCCTCGGGGCGGCCGAGCCGGCTCGGGTGCGGGACCTGGACGCCGAGCGAGTCCCGCGCCTCCTGGGAGAGCCCGGCCAGCAGCGGGGTCTCGAACAGGCCCGGCGCGATGGTGTTGACGCGGATCAGGTGCTGGGCCAGGTCGCGCGCGATGGGCAGGGTCATCCCGACCACACCGGCCTTGGACGCGGAGTAGGCGGCCTGGCCGATCTGTCCCTCGTACGCCGCGACGGAGGCGGTGCTGACGATGACGCCGCGCTCCTCGCCCACCGGCTCGGCCGTGGCGATGATGCGCTCGGCGGCGAGCCGGATCACGTTGAAGGTGCCGATCAGGTTCACCTCCACGGTCCGCCGGAACTTACCGTAGGGGAACGGCCCTTGCTTGCCGACCACGCGGAAAACGTCCGTGCCGACCCCCGCGCAGTTGACGACGATCCGGAGCGTGCCGAGTTCGGTGGCCGCGTCGAGGGCGGCGGCGATCTCGGCCTCGTCCGTGACATCGGCCGGCACGAACACGGCGTTGCCGCCGAGTTCCGCCGCGACCGCCTTGCCGTCCGACGACGGCAGGTCGACGACGACGGCCTCGGCGCCGTCCGCCGTCAGCCGCCGCACGGTGGCGAGGCCGAGGCCGGAGGCCCCGCCCGTGACGAGGGCTACGTCGCCGTGGGTGATGTCCATGGGGGTGGGGTCCTCTCGATGGGGATGTCGTGCCGATGGGATGTCGTGGGGGCGTGTCCTGGTGGGTCAGAGCCGCTCGATGAGCGTCGCGTTGGCCATACCGCCGCCCTCGCACATCGTCTGCAGGCCGTAGCGGCCGCCNGTGTCCTGGTGGGTCAGAGCCGCTCGATGAGCGTCGCGTTGGCCATACCGCCGCCCTCGCACATCGTCTGCAGGCCGTAGCGGCCGCCGGTCGCTTCGAGGTGGTTGACCAGCGTGGTCAGCAGCCGGGTGCCGGAGGCGCCGAGCGGATGGCCCAGGGCGATGGCGCCGCCGCGGGGGTTGAGGCGGTGCGGGTCGGCGTCGAACTCCCGCTGCCAGATGAGCGGTACGGGCGCGAAGGCCTCGTTGACCTCGTACGTGTCGATGGCGTCGATCGACAGTCCGGAGCGGGCGAGGAGCCGGTGGGTGGCGGGGACGACGCCGGTGAGGACGAGCAGCGGATCGCTGCCGGTGACGGCGAAGGAGTGGAAGCGGGCTCGGGGCCGAAGTCCCAGTGCGACGGCACGCTGCTCGCTCATGATGAGCGCCGCCGACGCCCCGTCGGTCAGGGGCGAGGAGTTGCCGGGCGTGATCGACCAGTCGATCTCCGGGAAACGCGCGGCGATCGCCGGGTCGGTGAAGGACGGGTCGAGTCCGGCAAGGCCCTCGAGGGTGGTCGACGGGCGGACGGTCTCGTCCACGGCGTGGCCGCCGACCGGAACGATCTCGTCGTCGAAGCCGCCGGCCGCCGCGGTGACCGCGGCCCGCCGGTGCGAGCGGGCCGAGAACGCGTCCAGCTCCGGGCGGCCCAGCTTCCAGCGGGCGGCGATGAGTTCGGCGCCGATGCCCTGGCCGACCAGACCTTGCGGATAGCGGGCGGCCAGCGGCGCGTGGGGGTCCTTGCCCTGCGTGCTGCTGAACATCGGCACCCGGCTCATCGACTCCACACCGCACGCGACGGCGATGTCGTACGCGCCCGCGAGCACGCCCTGCGCCGCGAAGTGCGCGGCCTGCTGGCTCGATCCGCACTGCCGGTCGACCGTGGTGGCCGGCACCGAGTCCGGGATCCCGGCGGCCAGGAGTGCGGTCCGCCCGATGTTCAGGGCCTGCTCGCCGGACTGCGAGACACAGCCGGTGATCACGTCGTCGATGGTGGCGGGGTCGATGTCGTTGCGGTCGAGCAGCGCCCGCAGCACGGTGGCCAGCAGCTCGGCCGGGTGGACTCCGGAGAGCGCGCCACCGGGTTTGCCCTTGCCGGAGGCGGTGCGCACGACGTCGACGATGACGGCATCGTTCATGGAACCCTCCCAGG
>NZ_VWMY01000110.1 GCF_008905045.1 Streptomyces albicerus | reverse complement strand
AGCGGCAGGTAGGAAGGGCGGCGGACCCGGGGTGTGGTGGAAGCAGAGAACGGCCTTGACCGCTTCACGCCGTGCGGCGGAGAAGGGAAGACTGGGAAAGGGCGAATTCCAGTGAGCGTCGCAACACGTGATCATTCCAGTGTTGCGACGAGCTTAGTGAAGAGCTCGGCGGGTGTCTGCCAGCCGAGGATCTTGCGGGGGCGGTCGTTGAGTTCAGCGGCGACGAAGGCGAGATCTTCGGCACTGTAGATCGATAGGGCGGTGCCCTTCGGGAAGTACTGTCGCGGCAGGCCGTTGGTGTTTTCGTTCGAGCCGCGCTGCCAGGGGCTGGCCGGCTCGCAGAAGTAGATCGGGATGTTGGTGGCGCGGGTGAACTCGTCGCGCCGTCCCATTTCGCTGCCTTGATCCTAGGTCAGCGAGCGTGTCAGCTCGGCCGGCAGTTCGACAAAGGCGTGCACGAGAGCGTCGCGGACGTGCTCGGCGGTGCGGCCGTGCGGCAGGTGCAGGAGCTTGACGTAGCGGGTGGTGCGGTCGACCAGGGTGCCGATGGCCGAGCGGTTGCCCTGCCCGACGATGAGGTCGCCCTCCCAGTGGCCGGCGACCTGACGGTCCGTGGCTTCGGCGGGCCGCTGGTTGATCAGGGCGCCTGGGTCGATGAAGCGGGTGGCGCGCTCATCCACGCGGCGACGGCGGTGCCGGGCGCGGCGGCCGGAGCGCAGCACGCCGGCTTTGCGTTCCAGGCCGCCGCGGTGCGGCAGGTAGATCGCCTGGTAGATGGTCTCGTGCGCCAGGTGGCGGTCCGGCTCGCCCGGGAAGGCGGAGCGCAGAACCTGGCTGATCTGTTCCGGGCTCCAGCGCCGGTCCAGGTGCTGCTGGATGAACTGCTTCAACTCCGGATCGCGCCGTATCTTGCCTTCCTTGGAGCGGGCACGACGCACGGCAGCTCGCCGCTGAGCCTTGAACGGGTGGTACTTGCCCGTGAGCGGGTCGCGGTTGCGCCGCACCTCCCGGCTGATCGTGGCAGGGTCGCGACCAAGCTCGCGGGCGATCGCGCGCAGGGACTTCTTGGCCCGCAGCAGGTCGGCGATGGTGATCCGCTCGTCCTCCGACAGGTAGCGCGGCGAGACTGCGTCGGAGGCCCGCTCCTCGGCGATGGGTGGGTAGAACCGCTCGCGTCCAGTCCGGTCAGTGTCCTTGCGCCCGTACCTCCATCGGGTCCCCGTCCTCCGGTTGATGCCTACCTCGCGGCACGCGGCCGAGTTGCTAATTCCCTGCGCCATGAGCCGAAGGTATTGATCACGTTTCTCCGCCAACGGAGCAGGTCCACGCTTCTTACGGGTCCGACGTGACTTGGTCATCGCAACATCCCTCAGGACAGGTGTTGCAACGACCTATAGAACCCAAGCCGTCCCCTGGGGCCGCTGAACAACGTCAGGGCCAGAAGAGGAAGCGTCCCCCGAGTCTGCTCGTCCCAGCAGCCGAACTCTTCCCGATCTCGGCGATGGAGGAGGCGTCCGCGTGCGGCAGCCCGCCTGCCCCGTAGACGGGCAACACCGGGACGAGCTCGGGCACGGACGGCCTCGTGGAAGCGCCGGTGTGGACGCCCGGGTCCACAAGACTGCGCAGGCGCGCGTTGTCGGCCCGCAGCCAGGCGAGTTCCTCGCGTAGCTCCGCGTTCTCCTCCAGCACCACGTCGAGGCGGATGCGCAGTTTTCGCTACTTAGACAGGGGCACGGTTGCCTGGAACGTCTTGCCCCCGGGGGCGATCTCGACATGCACGTGCGAAGCGAGTTCTCGTATGAGCTGCCAGCCCACCCCGCCGGGCCTCAGCACGTCCAGATCTCGCTCCTGCGGAACGCGCCGGCTGGCGTCGGCCACCGTCACGGGGTGCACGCTCCACATGGGGAGGGGCCCCCGACCCTGCTCAGGGCGGCGGCTCCCGCGCAGACGAAGAGCGAGTCACCGGCGTGCGACGATCAGGTTCCATGGGAAGAGACAGGGAGCGAAACCGGCGGTCACCTGGTCGACGCTGAACCCAGCCGTGGTGAGGATGCGCTCGAACTCCCCCCGGGAGCGCAGTCGGCCACCCCATAGCGTCCATGCGGAGAAGCTGCCGATGGCCTCGTAGCCGGCGCCCGTTCCGCCGTTGCTCGGCGAGTCCTGGCGGAACCAGTCCACGATCAGGAGAGGGGTGCCCGGTGCCATGGTGTCGTGCAGACGGCCCAGGAGACGTGCGACCTCCTCGTCCGACCAGTCGACCACGATGCTCTTCAGCGTGTAGAGGTCGCCTCCGGACGGTACGGACTCTCGGAAACTGCCTCCGGCGAACTCGATCCTGTCCACCACGCCGGCGGGTGCGAACGTCGGCAGCGAGGTCTTCGCCATCTCGATCACATGGGGCATGTCGAACAGAACGCCCGTGGCCTTGGGTGCCGCCTCGAGAACGCGGCTGAGAAGGGTGCCCCTGCCGCCTCCGACATCCACGATGCGTCCGTAGCCCGAGAAGTCGTGAACCGTCACCAGCGCGTCCAGGCAGTCCCGGGTCGTCTCGGACATCACCTCCTCGAACGCGGTGCCTTCCTCGAGATGGTGGCCGAAGTACTCGTACAGATGCTGCCCCGCCACTTCGCCGCCCGACTGCCCGGTCCGTACGACATCGGCGATGTGCTCGTAGGCGCGATTCATACCCGGGCCCGCCGCGTACAGAACGTGGGATGCCAGGGCAGAGCCGGAACGCAGCAGCGTGCCGCGGTCGGTCACCGCGTAGGTGCCGTCCGGCCCCGGTGTCACCAGGGACTGCGCCGTACACGCGTCCAGGAAGGAGGCCATGGCGCCCTCATGCGCACTAAGGGCCTCGGCGAGTTCGGTCGCGCTGCGTGGCTGGGCGGCGAGATGGTCGGCGATCCGTAACTTGACGAACGCTCGCATCAGCTGGGTCGTGAAAGAGGCGCTGTACAGGGTGTTGAGGATTTCGGCCGCCGCGGTGGCAGGCGTCGTGGACGTGCTCTGCGCCATGGATCCCCCTCTTTGGTCTCTCGCGGCCCGCTCTCCCCTTGGGCCCACGGATTTCGGCGCACGATACGGGCGGGTGCACTCCGGTCACAAGGGACAGAACCGGACGCGTCGACGAGCTCAGCGCCCTCCGGCTTGGCGGGAGCGTGCGTCGACCGCTAGAGTATACGTATACGTATACGCATGCACATAAGGAGTGGTCGTGCCGAACAGGACGATCTATGTGGCCGAAGGCGATGTCGCGCTGTTCCAGCGTGCCCAGGACCTGACCGGAGGAAATCTCTCCGGCGTCATCGGCCAGGCCCTGCGCCGTTTCGTCGAGCTCAAAGAAGCCCATCTCCAGGGCTACGAAGAGGTCGAGGTCCGCGTGGGGCGAGACGGGGTCTACCACCGCAAGCGCTTCGTGGCACGGCTCGTCGCGCAGAGACGCAAGCGCGCTTCGGACGGCCGCAGCGGCGAGTGGTTCGCCGTGTACCAGACCAGGAGAGGCAGGTTCGCCGTGTACAGCAAGCGAGTTGACGAGAGCGACACCCCGTCCGCGGAGTCCACCACAGAGCTCTGGACGGGTGAACCTGGCGCGGGCGGCGCGGAGGGGCGGGAGTCCCGGAACTCCATCGAATTCTGGGAGAACGTGTCCCATCTCGACTCCTGGTCCGACTGGGGTGTCGCGGACAGCGCCGAGCTGAGCCTCGACGTGTACGAGAACCTCGACGACCTCAAGGGGGCGGTTCCGCCGGAGCTGGCGCGTGTCGCGGAGGCCAACTCGCAGCAGCAGCCGGTCGAGGAACTCGACATCTGAACCGTCGGGCGGCGGACGGCGCCGACCGGACCACGCGTGACAGGGGGAGGGGCGACAGTGATCGAAGCGGAGAAGCTCAGCCGGGGATTCCGCCGGCGGGGGAAGCAGGTGGAGGCGGTGCGCGGCATCGACCTGCACGTAGGGAAAGGGGAGATCTTCGGATTCCTGGGACCGAACGGGGCCGGGAAGACGACCACGGTCCGTATGCTCGCCACACTGCTCCCGCCCGACTCGGGTCGTGTCCGCGTCGCCGGTTGCGAACTGCCCGGGGAGACCAGGCGCGCACGCCGCCTCATCGGTTACGTCGGGCAGGCGGGCGGAGCCGACGAAGGGATGCCGGTTCGCGACAACCTGCTCCTCCAGGCACGGCTCAACGGGCTCGGCCGCACCGAAACCCAGGGGCGAGTGGAGCGCATACTCACCGCGCTCGGTCTGTCAGACCTCGCCGACCGGTTGCCCCGGACCCTCTCGGGCGGCCAGCGTCGCAGAGTGGCGCTGGCACTCGGGCTGGTCCACCAGCCCCAGGTGCTGTTCCTTGATGAACCCACGCTCGGCCTGGACCCGGTGTCCCGCGCGGCTCTGTGGGAGGAAGTGCGCGCGCTGCGTGAGGCGCAGACCACGGTCTTCCTCACCACCCACTACCTGGAGGAGGCCGATGCGCTCTGTGACCGGGTGGCGATCATCCACCAGGGCCGCATCGTCGCTTCGGGCAGCCCGGCCGGACTCAAGCGTGAGATCAGCGGCGACGCGGTGACCGTCTCGGTCGGCGAGCAGGATACGGAGCGGGTCAAGGCAGCCCTGGAGTCGCTCTCCTTCGCCCGCGAAGTGCGAGAGGCGCCGGGCGCCGTGCGCGTGTACGTCGAGAACGGCGCAGATGCGATCCCCGCTCTGGTCCGCACCCTCGACGAATACGCGGTGGCGGTCGAGTCCGTGGGGCTCGAATCGGCCAGCCTCGACGATGTCTTCCTCCGGTACACCGGATCGTCGCTGCGCACCACTGGCCCGACCGAGACGGCTCCGGCCGCCGGATCTCCGTACGGCGTGTGACGGTCCCGCACTGCCGCCGGGTGAAGTCCCTTACGCCGCACGAGCCTTGACCTGAGAAAGGACGCATGTGTTACGCGACACCGGCCTCGTCTTCGTCTACCAGACCCGTCGTCTGCTGCGGGCGCCCGTCGTCATCGTGGTGGGAATCATGCAGCCCTTGCTGTGGCTGCTCCTGTTCGGACCACTGCTGGACAGCTTGACCGGGCCCGGCCTCGGTTCGTCCGACGCGTTCGACCTTTTCGCACCGGGCCTGCTGGTCATGCTGGCTCTCTACGGCTCGCTGTACACGGGATTCGAGCTGATCTCCGAACTGCGCGCCGGGGTGGTCGAGCGGATGGTGGTGACACCCATGCGCCCCACCGCGCTCATCCTGGGCAAGGCGCTGCGTGATGTGCTCGCCCTCGGAGTGCAGGCGGGGATCCTTCTCCTGATCGCCTTCGCCATGGGACTCGACGCGGACTTCGGCGGTCTGCTGCTGGCACTCGGGCTGTTCGTCATCGTTGTCGTGATGACGGCGTCGTTCTCCTACGCAGTCGCACTCACCCTGCGCGACGAGAACATGATGTCGCAGTCGATGGGCTTCCTCAGCCTGCCGCTGCTGCTGCTCTCGGGCGTGGTGCTGCCGCTCGGTCTGGCGCCCGGCTGGCTCAGAGACATCGCGCAGGCCAACCCCTTTTACCATGTCGTCGAAGCCTCCCGGGCCGCGATGTCGGGAGACTTCTCCGACTCGTCCATTGTGGTCGCGCTCGGTTTCTCGGTGGGGCTGACCCTGCTCGTGATGCGCTGGGCCGTCGGCTCGCTGCGCCGGGGCTGAAGGAGCGGCTCAGGACACGGGGTCCGACGCGGCCGCGTACGCCTCGGACGCGTCCCGGGCCGTGATCCCGGTCAGAGCCCGGGGCCAGGAGGACACCGCGTCGCGCCCCAGCCCGACCGCGTCGGCACCGGCCGGGGCGACCGGGGCGATGCCCCATCGCCGCAACAGCCCGGCAGCGGCGGCACTGCTGCCCGCCGGGTCAGATCTGGCTTCTGGGAACAGCCTGCGCACCACGCGCCGAGACCTGTTGCCATCCGCCCAGGGCGACGGTCCGTGCGCGCTCACCGCGCGCTCCAGATAGCTGGGGAACAGCCAGGCGAGCGCCGCGTTCTTGGCCGTGCCAGTCGCCGTGGCGGCCGTGTCCGCGAGGTACCAGAGAAGGAAGGCGAACGGTGAGCCGCCGACCCGGGCCCAGACCTGGTGCGAAGCGGCGCTCACCGACGCGAGCCGCTCCCGTACGGCGGCCGGTGACTCCTCGGCTGGTCGTCCGTCCGCCACGAGCAGGGTGTCCGCACCGTGCATCACTGTGGCGGCGCACTCCAGGAGCCACTCGGCCGCCGCGGCATTCATCCGGTGCGGGCCCAACAGCGGTCCGACGAGCCGCAGGAGAAGTTCCAGCGCCCCGGCGGCCAGCAGCGGTCGAGGCAGCGTGCCGGTGAGATACGGGTCCAGCACTGCACTGGTGGGGCGCAGGGCCGGTGAGCAGACGAGCCGCGAGCGCTTCCCGCCGAGGGGTAGACGTGCCACCGCGCTCGTTTCGGACCCGGTGCCCAGCGTGGTCGGGAAGGCAGTTAGCGTGGGCGCCGCCCGAGTCGCCCGAGTGAGCAGCGCGAGACCGGAGCGCGGTCCCGGGGAGAATCGCGGTTCGCTGCCCGCCGCGAGGGCCACGGCCAGCTTCGCCGTGTCCATGGCAGAGCCGCCGCCGAGCACGGCGACGTTACTGGGCTGCCGTTCGAGGATCTCCCGCGCCGCACGTACGGGGGCATCGGGGGCCGCGTCGGCGGGAATCGGCCATACCGCCGAGCGCCCGTTGTCCACGCACTCCCGCACCAGTTCGCCGGCCGGGCCCGCGTCGGGGTCGAAGAGCACCAGGACGCCGCGGCCAGAGAGCAGGCTGAGTTCTGCCGCCGCCTGCCCCGCCCCGATTCGCAGCCGACGTGCGGCCGCCTGCCACAGCAGTGCGGGCTCGGACAGCGCCGCGACCGTCGGCGGATCAGCCTCGTACATAACGCTGCTGCGCAGGGAGGCTGATTTCGGCGAAGAGTTCGGATCGGTGTCTGACCGAGAGTTTGCGGAGTACGGCGGCCACATGATTCTTGACGGTGTTGCTGCTGATGGAGAGAAGGTGCGCTATTTGCTTGTTGGTACATCGCTCCGCGAGCAGCCAGAGCACCTCCTGTTCGCGGGGTGTCAGTGATGATAATTCCTCTGCCGAGGGGAGTGACGGCCCTTCGAGCGGGCCTATCAGCCATTCCCTGGAGCCGCACAGCGTCGACTGCACCGCCGTGGCCAGACGGTCGGGGTATTCGTTGGCATGGACGAAACTGTCGATGCCGGAGAGTTGGGAGAGAAGGACGTCGCGTGGTGTCACGCCTTGGCAGAAGGCCAGCACGGAAGGCGGCCGGCTGTGCCCCTTCAGCTCCCGGCAGAGCGCAAGCCCCGCGTTCAGCGTGGGTTGTGTGGGATCGAGAATGACGAGCTCCACCTGACCCTGCCGGATCAGCGAGTGGACGTCGCCCGGGTCGTCGACGTCGGTGAGATGCTCGGATGCGCAGACGCTGGGAGCCTCGCGTAGCGCTGTGGTGATGCCAAGCTTGGTCACCGGGGACAGGCTGTACAGAACGATTTGCAACTTTTCCCCCTGTCAGTGTGTCTAAAAGTTGCGCCGATCCGTCGTGTCATGCCGTATGTTGCTGAATTCCTGGTGCAGTTCAGGAAGCATGTCCGTCAGATCGGTCAGCCACGCGATTTCGCACTGAAGCCGGTGAATCATATGACGGACTATGGCCACCGCAGCTCGTGGAATATTCGGATCCGCACTCAGTTCGATTTCGGTGTCCTGAAATCCCGTCAGCTCACGCCGCAGCGTCGACATCCGGTGCTCGATGCTTTCGGCCAGCTCCGTGAATCGCGTTACGGGCAGCACCGTGAGTGCGACGTCGAAGGGATCCGAGCCTCCTGTGGGTATCCATCGCAGTGCATTCGAGAGAAGTTCATGGAAAACGCCCCTCCCCTGCTCGGTGATCCCATACACCGTCCGTTCGGGGAACCGCCCGGGGCGCTCGACACGCAGAGCCTCGATCAAGCCCTCCTCGTCCAGCCGGGAGAGCACGCCGTAGATGGCGCTGGCGCGAATCGTGCTCCACAACTCGGCGCTGGAGCGCTCCGCCAGCCGGAAGATCTGGTGACCGTGCATGGGTCCCCATTCGGCGAGCGTCCCCAGCACGAAGAGTCGACTGGTGTTCACGACGGCCACAGGCGGACCTCCGGGCATCGGAGTACTACTCGGACGAAGCTACCCACACGAGAGTACTTCCGTCAGAACCCTTACGCCGACGCGGTGGTGCAATCACGCCGTCTCCTGGTCCACTTCGGACTAACTCCGACTAGGCAGAGACCGGGGCATTTGACCCTTCGAGTGTGATGCCGGCACACGGACAGGTCGGCGAGAGTCGAGCCGTCCTGATCCCGGCAATCTGATGGAAGGGAGGCACGAAATGGAGAAGCAGATCGCAGGTGCGGTCGTGAGTGCGGTCGACAGCCCGTCTCTGGACCTCGGCGACCTCGATGTGGAGAGCCTTGAGTTCTCGACGGACTCCGAGGGCGGCCTGGAGTCGCTGCGCATGGGCCACGGTTTGACCGAGGTCGGCGCGTCATGTTGCTGCTCGACCTCGGTGTGCAGCTGCTCGACCTGATCGCGTTGCGCGGCCGGTCCGCCGTCAGCGGGCCGGCCGTTCCCGACCTGAAGAGGGATGTATGCAGAGTCCGACGATCTCGGAACCCTCCGCCCGTCCGCTTCCGGGGGACACCTCGCGGCCCAGGCTCCGCAGCGACGCCCTGTGGGTCCCCCACGACGACGGTGCCTTCCTGCTGTGCAATGCCTCGTCGTTGACCATCCGGGGCAAGTCCTCGTACGAGCTGGTGAGTCGGATCGCGCCCCACCTCGACGGAACCAAGGAGGTGGGCCGACTGCTGTCCGGCCTGTCTCCGGCAGTGGCCGAGCAGGTGCGCGTCCTGCTGCGGCGCCTCGAGGAAGCCGGCTTCGTCCGTGACGCGGCCACCGACCGCCCCCATGGGCTGACCGACCGGGAGTTGGTGGACTACGCGGGAGAGCTGGCCTTCATCGAGTACTTCCGCGACTCGCCCGCGGCGCGGTACGAGGCGTTCCGGGACACCCCCGTGCTGTGTGTGGGGGCGGGACTGGTCTTCGACGGTCTGGTTCGCGCCATGGTCCAGCTCGGCAACCGCCGGACGACGGCGGTGCTGACGGGCCCGGCATCAGAGCGTCCCGGGTACGAGTCCGCCGTGGAGACGGCACGGGAGCGGGATCCGTCGCTGTCCCTGAGGACGGCGCTGCTGCCTTCCGAAAAGGGCGCCACCGAGGGCGAGTTGGCCGACCTGATCGAGACCCAGGAGATTGTGCTGCACTTCGCCGACGACTTCGACCCGCGTCTGGCACGCCGCCTCGACGCGTGGTGCGCACAGGCGGGTACGACTGTTCTCCACGGTGTGGTGGCCGGGGACGATGTGTGGCTCGGCCCGACGTGCGAGCCCGGTGCCCGCGTGCGCGGTCCCGACCTGTGGGCCGAGGCAGGGCTCGACGGAACCGGTCGGCGCAGCGCGTTCCTGGCCGAGCCCACAGCCCGGATCGTCGCGGCGCAGCTGGCTTTCGCGGTGTTCAAGGCGCTCACGGGCGTGCCGGCCGACGACTTCCGGGAGCGCGCGGTACGCGTGGATCTGGCCACCCTTGTCACCCAGGAGGTGAACCTCGCCTCCCTCGACCGTCTCACCGCCGACGACCGTGACTCCGCCGAGCCGGGGGAGTCCGAGGAGCCGGGGGAGTGGTTCGCGGCGCTGCCGCCGACGGAGTCCGAACGTGCCGAACTTTCCCAGGTGTTCAGCCGACTCGTGGACGGAACGGTCGGACTGATCAGGAACGTGGACGAGGAAGCGCTCGCACAGATCCCTCTGCACCGATGCCGGGCCGAAGTGGCCCTGCCCGCCGCTCCCGGCCGATCCGTCGAGGCGGTCGGCGACGGTCTGGACCTCGCCGCCGCGCGGGTCGGGGCGGTCCTGGCCGCAGCGGAGTCCGCCAGTCTCCACGGGACGCTGGGCACGGCGGGACGTGCGGCCGCCGAGCTCGTGGAAGCCGTGGACCTTGCCACCGGCGAACCTGTGACGGTCCCGTATCACCTTGTGCACGACGACAACGCCCGGATGTCCACCGCCTCGGCGGCCGCATGGAGTGTCGCGGCGGCCTCAGCGCTCGGCCGCGCCGCCAGGCGGCTGCTGCGCGACGGACCGTACGGAGAGGGAACGCGGTGCACCCCGGCCGGTCCGGACGTGCCCCGACTGCTGCATATCCTCGAAGCCGCCGGGCACCGGCCCACCCTGCGCACGCTCTGCGACGCCGACGGCTACGCGATCGTGCGGGCCGACTGCGGTTCCGGGCTCGTCGGTGTGGGAGCCGGGCCGTCGGCGGCCACCGCCGGCGGCGACGCGCTGTACGACGCCGTCCGCGGGCTGCACGAACAGGTGAACGGCGAGCCGACGGAGACCATCACCGTCGGTGGCGAGCCTGCCGCCATCGGCGACGAGTCCGCCGTACCCGGCCACGACCCTGGGGGTACACCTCACACCGATGCGGCCGGATCCACCATCGCTCTGGCCCGCGCCGCCCGGTGGCTGGCGGCAGACGCGATGCCGCCCGCGTCCCGGCTCCTTGCCCTATCGCTGGAGACCCACCCTGTGCTACGTGCAGCCGGCCGTACGCACTGCGTTGCCGTACTCGTGGTTCCGGCCGGCGAACGGGAGGCGTCGTGACGGTAACCGAACCGGTGACCGGCCCCGCTGTGCGTGTCCTTCCCGGGCCGCCGGTGGAGGAGGAACTCCGCCGGCTCGAGGCGGAGGTGGCCGGCGGCCGTACCGTTGTGACGGCGTGGTGGGAACCGGGCCGGATCGTGGTGGGCCCAGTCGTGCGCCGCGGAGTCCGGGGATGCGTGCGCTGTCTGGTCACGCGGTGCGCGGCTTGCCGCCCCGAGGCGTTCCCCCGGATACGTCAGCGGGTCCAGGAAGGCTCGGTGAGCTTCACGGACCGCCATGCCCTGCTGATGTCCGTGGTCGACGACCTGGTGGCGCAGCTCCTGGCCCGTGACGAGCAGGAGAACGGTCCGCACCGTGACTTTCTGACGCTCCGGCTCAAGGACCTCGCTGTGATACCGGGGCAGTTCCTGCCCGACCCGCTGTGCCCGTTCTGCTCCGACCTGCCGGACGACGAGGCTCTGTCCGGCGCGGAGTTCGACACTCCGGCGCCCAAGGCCACGGCCGACCGCTACCGCGGTGCGGATCTGCTGTCGGACGCGGAGCGGCTGCGCGGCCTGTATGTGAACGAGGACGCCGGTCTGATCCGCCGGCTGCGCCGCAGCGCGCATGGGCTGTTCCCGACGGCCACTGCCCCGGCAGGGCTACGGGTGACCACCACACAGGAGATCGGCTTCGGGCGGCAGACCAGCTTCCTGGCCGCCGAGACGACCGCCCTGGCCGAGGGACTCGAGCGGGTGGGAGGCGCCCAGCCCGGAGGACGCCGGACGGTGATGTACGCAGACCTGGCGAGCCTGGGCGCGGACGCCGTCGACCCCAGGCGGTTCGGGCTGCACGATCCGGAGCAGTACCGGACCCCCGGCTACCCCTTCCAGGAGTTCACCGACGACCTCGAACTGCCCTGGGTCTGGGGCCGGTCCCTGGGACAGGACCGTCCCGTACTGGTGCCGGAGTGCTTCGCGTACTACGAGCCCCTGTACCGGCCGACGGGCAAGCCGGCACTCGCTTACGAGATCTCAAACGGGTGTGCGCTGGGTTCGAGTCCGACGGAGGCGGCACTGCACGGGGTCTTCGAGATCGCGGAACGGGACGCCTTCCTGCTGACGTGGTACTGCCGGCTCAACCCCGTCGAAGTGCTCCTCGATCCCCGCCGTGACACCGCTCTCGCGCTGATGGTGGAGCGCATCGAATGGCTCAGCGGCTACCGCATACGGCTGTACGACATCACGAACGACCTCGGGATCCCCGCGGTCTGGGTGCTGGCGGTGGACGAGGCGGAGCGGGAAGGGCAGCCCCGGGCACTGTGCGCGGGCGGCGCTCATCTGGACCTGCGGCAGGCGTTCCGCTCGGCGCTGCTCGAACTCGCGCCGTTCACCGCGGAGTTCCCGCCCGCCTACCGGGCGGAGCGGCACCGCGTCAGCGGGATGCTCCAGGACCCCGAGACGGTCAGGCACATGGAGGACCACCGGCTCCTCTACTGCGCCCCCGAGGCCTTCGACCGCTTCGAGTTCCTGCTACGTCCACGGGCCCGGGTGTCGTTGGCCGAGGCCATGGAGAGGCAACTGCCTCCGGACCGCCACATGGACCTGCGCCAGGACCTCGCCGACGTGGTGGACCGTATCGGCAAGGCCGGCCTCGACGTGCTGGTGGTCGACCAGACCACACCCGAGCACAGGCTCGGCGGTTTCCGCTGCGTCAAGGTCCTGGTGCCCGGAGCTGTTCCGATGACCTTCGGACACTGGGCGCGCAGGCTCAACGGTCTGGACCGCCTCCGGCACGCCCCCGTCCTGCTGGGCCAGGCCACCGCACCCCTGACGCGGGCCGACCTCAACCCGCACCCGCATCCGTTCCCGTGAGTACCGTGCCGTCCATCACCGCCCAGCCGGCCGTCGTGGCCGCCCGGTACGCGGAGCTGACCTTTGACCGCATGCCGTCGGCGGTCCCGAGCGGGCTTCCCGTCGATCCGCCGCCGTGGACCCGGGCCTCCCATGTGTCCGAGTGGATACGGCCGTTGCCGCGTCCGGCGTCCGACCCGACCGTGGACTGGTCCGCGGCGGGGCCGTACGGGCCCGGGGCGACGCCGTCCGGCGTGCGGTCCGGACCGCGACCAGCGGAGACCGGCACGCCGCTCGACCGGCATGCACTCGCCGGTCTTCTCTCGCTCGGTGCCGGCGTCTCGTCCGTGGAGTTCGGGCCGCAGTCGGCCTGGCGCCACCACCGGATCGCACCGTCCGCCCGCTGCGTCTTCCCATGCTCGGTCCGGATCATCGGCTGGGGCCGGGAGGATGAGAAGCCGGACATCGCTCGTTACCATCCCGAGCACCACCACATGCGCAGCCGTGTACCGTTCCGGCACGCACGGTGGACGCGGATCGAGTGCGTCGTGACCGCAGAAACGGGCGCGACCGGGGCGCATTACGGCGACTACGCGTACCGGCTCGTCTGCCAGGAAACGGGTCTGCTGCTGGGGGGCCTGCTCCTGGCCGCCCGCGCGCTGGGCCTGCGGGTGCAGGCCGACCGCATCCGTACGCCGCACGAGCTGGACCGGCTGCTGGGCCTGGACGGACAGCACGAGTGCGCCATGGCCGCGATCCGGGTGTCCGGTCCGCGGACCGCGGTGGTGTTTCCAACTGCGGACGTCCGCGCCGCCGGTGTACACCGCAGCTGCCCGCCGCTTGCGGATCTGGGCCCGCTGTCGGCGGCCGCCCACGAGGCGTTCGCCGGCACCCGGCCGGTCGCACGCTCCGTGACCGGCATCCGGCCAGCGCCCCGTCCCGCGGACGGCGCGACGGTTCAACCGGACGGGTTCCAGGACCACTTGCCGGTGGGCGTACCCTGGCGGCGACTGCGTGCCGCACGCGATTCCGGCGACCCCGGCTTCATCCCCTCGCCGCAGCCCCTGGGCCGCGGCACGCTGGACCGGCTGCGCTCGGCCGCCTTCGGCACCGCGTTCCCGGACTTCTGGCACGGGGGACCCGCACCGTCGCTGGTCACCGCTGCGCTGAACGTGACGGGGGATGAGCGAGGTCTCTTCTGGTACGACGCCCCAGGCCTGGCTGGGCCGCGATCCGTACGGCGCCTGCTGGCGGGCCCCGAGACCGTCCGGTTCCTGCGGCGCTGCCAGATGGTCGCGTCGACCAACGGCCACCTCGCCCCCGCGACGGTGTTCGTCGCGGTGGACCTTGCAGAGTGGCTCCGCCACCACGGCGCACGAGCCTACGTCGAGTTGCATCTGCGTACGGGGGAAGCCGCGCAACGGCTGCTGATGGCGGCGAGCGCGGAGGGACTGGTCGCCAGGGTCCACAACGGCTTCTTGACCGGTCCTCTGCGCGAACTGTGCGGCACCGGGCCCTGGATCGCCCCCTTCGCCGTTCTGCTGAGCCGTCGCCGCCCCTCGGCACGGTACCGGTTCGCACTGGACGGAGGCCTGTGAGCGAGATGAGAAGCGCGCCCTTCGTGGTCCGCGTGCCCGCCTTTCCAGCGGACGCAGTGACGTCCCTGCGCTCGCCGCGCTCGACGGCGGTACTGGAGAGCTGCCGAACCGCCCGCGAAACGGCACGTCTTCAGGCGGAACGCTGTTCCGACGTGCTGCACGGCGTTGTCGGAACGCTGCCGCCCGGGCGTGACCGCAGCGCCGTCCTCGAACTACGCCGCTCGATCCACTCGGGGCGCGCACCACGAGCCCGCCGGCTGGCGGACAAGCTCGTGTCCCTGCTACCTCCCGAGGCTGAGGAGGCCGTGCGCCGCTGGAGCCGGTTGCAGGAAGAGGCCGAGCACACGACGGACTGGGCCGAAGGCATCTGGAGCGCGGAGCTGGACCGCACCGGCGCCGCCGCGGTCCGTGCGGCGAGCCTCCCGCCCGTCGTCCGGGAACTGACCCGGTCGGCCTCACCACTGGCCACCGCACTCCGGCAGGCAGTGGCCGCTCTTGACCGCGGAGCCCGCCCCGACCTTGACACCACGCTCAGTGCCTATGCTTTCGCGACCCGGGCCTCGCTCAAGACGACCCCGCGCGGGACGTTGAGCGCCTGGGCCCGCGGCGTCTTCCACCCCGGCCCCGACCGGTGGGAGGGAGACGTACGGGAGCGTGCCCACCACGCCGAGCTCAACGCCTTCATCGCTCTCACCCTGCTGGGTCAACTGGCTCCCGGCACGCGGCTGGTGGTCAATCCCAGCGTGGTGTCCGCGAACGGTGCCCTCTACGTCATCGCCCCGGCCTGCGACGCGGTACGTCGTATCCGCCTCGACCATACGCTCCAAGATCTGATCGCCCAGTGGCCGGACGGCGGCAGGACCCGGGATGCCGCCGTGCGGATCCTCGCGGACGCCACCGCAGGGGACCCGGCGGAGTCGGACCGGACTCTCGCGCGCCTCACCGGTGCGGGACTGCTGGTACCCGTCGACGAGACCTCCGTCCAGGACCCGGACCCGCTGCGCGCGGCGGCGCGCCGCACCGGCACGACGCCGGAAGCCGCCACGATCCTGCTCGACGTGGCGGACGCCGCCGAGGCCTGTGCACACCTGGACTCCGCGGCGGAGGCTCTCCCGCAACTGGCTGACACCCTGCGCTCGTTGAGCAGTCGGCTCTCCTGGCCGACGGCGGCTCTGGAGCAAGGTGCGCCGGTCTTCGCCGACACCGTGCTGCGCGACGGGCGGCTCGCACTGAACGAGGAGGACTGGCTGCCCCTGGAATCCTCTCTGCACTCCGTCGCGACCTGGATCGGCCATACTGACCCCTGGGCCACGGCGCGTGCTCGCGCGGAAGACCATCTCGTCGCTGTCTTCGGCGCGCATCGCCCCGTTCCGCTGCCCGTCGCGCTGCACGAGCTGGTCCGCGCCCCCGGCGTCGACGAGCTGTGGAGCGGCGACTTCCGGCTGCCGCCCGCAACGGATCCGGGTCTGCGGTCATTGCGGCGGCTGCTGTCGGAGTCACCGATCGACGACGACGTGATCCGGATCGATTCGCTGCCACTCGCTCCGCCCCACCAGGAGAGCCTCACGACCCGACTCGCCTTCTACGGTCATCCGGTGCGACTGGGCGGTCGTCCGATGTTCGTCGTCAATTCGGTGGAGGACGGCTCCGGGCGGGCGAGCGCCCACCTCCAGCGCATCCTCACCCGCCTCGGCGCGGACGAGGAGGAGAGCACCGCCTGGCGCAGCGGCCTGCCGACCCCGCTGCCCGGCCTGCTCGACGTGGAGCTGGCCGCGGTCGCCGACAGCAACGTCAACCTCCGCGTCCTGGGCGCACTCCCTGAGTTGATGATCTGTCAGGGAACTTCCTCCAGCGCGGACCGGCTGGAAGCGCGGGACTGCTGCGTCGTGGCCGGAGACGGCCGCCTGCAGCTCACCCACCGGGGCCGGAAGCTGCGCGTCGTCCCCCGGGGACGCATGGCCGACTTCCATCATCCGCCGGTGCTGCGGCTGCTGTTGCGCATGTTCGGGCCACCGCCCGAGCACCGCGTGCAGCCCGTCGTCGCCCCCGAAGGACGGCTGACCGAGGCGGGCTGTCGCATCGTGCCGAGAGTGGAGCTCGGTGATGTGGTGCTGATGCGCCGTACCGTCATCGCCGAGTCGGACCAGGTGCCGCGGCGCGCCGCCGGGGAGAACCGGCTGGGACACGCGGTACGGGTCGACGCGTGGCGGCGCGCCTCCGGCATACCCCAATGGTCGTTCGTGCGCGCCACCAACGGCCCCGGGGCGGACAAGCATCGCAAGCCGATGCCCCTCGACCTCGCCTCGCCCCTTGGAATGCTCCAGCTCGAACGGATGACACGCCGCACGGCACAGAGGCTCCTCTTTCAGGAGGTACTGCCGGACACCTCGCATCTGCCCCCTGACGCACACGGCACGGGATGGCCCGCTGAAGTCGTCTGGGAGGTGGATGCCTGAGATGCCAGCCGAACCCGTCGCCGCGCCGGTATGGCTGTCGGTCCATGTGTACGCGCACAGCGATCTCGACGACCACCTCGCCGTCCTGGCCGGACACCTGCACACGGTGGCCGCCGCGGTCGGCGCCCACGCATGGTTCTTCCTGCGCTACTGGGAGGGCGGACCACACGTACGGCTTCGGGTGCTGTGCTCGTCGGCCGGGCAGCGCACCCGCGCGCTGGAACTGCTGTGCGCGGCCGCGGAGCACTGGGCCGAACAGAACCCGGAGCGCGAAGAGCTCAGAGAGGCCGAGTACGCGGCGTCCGTCGCCTGGGTGCTCCGCCGGGAGACGACCGGCCGTCCCGCCGCACCGTTACGGCCGTCCCGCACCGTCCGGGTCGAACCTTTCTCCGGCGCCTGGATGCCGGACGCGCCGGAGTGCACGGACCAGCCGCGGACACTGTCGTTCCTGACCGTCTCCAGCACGGTCGCCCTGCGCCTGCACCAGAGCCGGGGCTGGCAGGCCAGGCTGCGCCACGCCGTGGACACCCTGCGCAGCGTCCTCGGCGCGTCCGCACGGCCGGAAGTCCTCCCGCTCAACGACGCCGTCGACGCGTGGGCGCACCGATTGGCCGGCGCCGAAGCCGAAGAGGTACGGCACCGCAGCCGGCTCGCGCTCGCCGCGTCCTGGCCGCCCCCGTCCCGGTGGAGCACCGGCCTCGGCGACCAGTGCCTTGCCATCGACGGGCCCTACGGCTCGTCGCGCACCGTGCTGCACGCCTGGCACACCCACTGCAACCGCCTCGGACTGAACCTGCTCGAGGAGGCGGCGGCGGCCTGGACCGCCCTGGCTCTCACCGCGAAGGACCGTGGATGACCGACTCGACCGAACCCGTCGTATGGCTGGACCACCGCCTCTACCACCGTGCGGACCCCGACGGACTGCTCACCGGTCTGCTGGCACCCCTGTTCCGGGACAGCGCCCGCCACTGCCGCCTCCAGCACTTCTTCCGGGAATGGCAGGGCGGCCCCAACATCCGGGTCGCCCTGCTGGTCGAGAAGGAGCGGGCGGACCAGGTCGCTGGGGATCTGCGGGCCCGCTGCCTCAACCACCTCGCCGCGGCCCCGGACGGCCAGCGGGCCCCCGCAGCGTCCTCTTCGGATCTGGCGCTGCGTGAGGCGGTCACCGACCAACTGCCGCCGCAGCCGGACAACTCCCTGCTGGCCGTGGAACACCAGGACCGCTCGGCGGTTCTGGGCGGTCCCGCTGCCGTCGAGTTGTTCGACCGGTTCCACCATCTGTCCACCCGCACAGCCCTGCGCACCCTCGCGGACGCACCCTCAACGGTCGGCGGAGGGTACCGTGCACGCGCCGCCGTCACCCTCATGCTCCGTATCGCATCGCGTTTCCCCGGGGAGCTGCGGCTCGGCGGGATGTCCTATCGCTCGCATGCGGAGGGAGCCGTTATGGAATCCCCCCGCCCCGACGAACTGCAGCACAGGCTGCAGCAGTTCAGCAGTCGGTGGGTCCCGATCCTGCGACCGCTCGCCGAGCAGCTGCTGAGTACCGGAGGCGACGACGCGGGAGCGGAACCGCCCGGCCTGGCAGCGTTCCTCGACGGGATCGAGGACCTCGTGCCCGACGCCAGAGCGCTCCTGGCCGCACAAGAGCTGCGGCTGCCGCTTGCCGGCCGACACGGCGAAACGACGTGGGACGACGACGTGCTGCGGCACAGTGAGTTCCACCGCGCCCTGCAACGCGACCCGCGCTGGATGGTGGCCGCCGCCCAGGATCCCGTCCTCCGTCTGCACCGCGTGCTGGTGAACTGGGGCTATCTGCACATGACACGGCTCGGTGTCGTACCGGCCCAGCGGCTCGCTCTCTGCCACCTCGTCGCAGACCTCGTCGAGCGGTACGCGGATGCCAGGCCCTATCTCGGCTCCAGCGCCCGGGACTTGGCGAAGGGCACCGCGGGCTCCGCCGCATTACGCTACGCACGCGACAACCGCACCGGGGCGCGGATTCCGCAGGACGTCGACTGGTCGCGGCTGCCGGCGGAGCGCCCCGACCGCGACCGACGCGAGTTGGTCGCCCTGCCGACGGGCACGGGCTGTGCGGCCGACGGCGGCCCCGGCGAGCCGGGCCCGACGCGGCTGGCGTCCGTCCTGCGCCGTACGGCCGGAGTCTCGCGGCTTCGCTGGGAGGCAGGGATCCCGTGCGGCGGGAACCGCTTCCTGGGTCCGGTCCACCGGGTGGTCTCCTCTGCTGGGCAGCGCTACCCCGTCGAACTGCACGTGTTGCCCGGAGACCTGCTACCGCGGATACCCGCGGGCCGGTACGAGCCGCTGCACCACGCGCTGTCTGTGCCCCCCACTGCCCGGAGAGCTCGGGTCACCGAGGACCCGAGCGCGCTCGTGGTCGCCGTGACACCGTGGCGGACCCGCTTCAAATACGGGGAGTTCGCCTACCGGCTGCAATGCCTGGATGCCGGGGTCATGGTGGGGCAGGCGCTGGCCGTCGCCGAGGCCGACTGCCGGGAACTCCAGGTCCTCTACTGGTTCTCGGACGACGCCCTGGACCGTCGCCTCGACCTCGACAGCCACCGCACACGCGGCTATGCCGTACTGACCGAGGCCTTCGACGCGTTCGCGGCCCCTGACGAACACCGCGACGCGGGCACCGTCGGCGACCCCTTGGAGGACGCCGCGCGTGCGGAGACCTCACGCCCCGGTGTCGTCCTGCCCCCGCTGCTGCCCCGGCTGGCCGCGGGCATCGAGACCTGGACCGACCTGCCCGTGCCACCGCGCCGCCCCGACGGCTGGACGGCCAGGCGTACGTCCATGGGATTCGCCGGGCCAGGCCCCCTGAACCATGCCGAACTGGCCCGCCTGCTGCAACGGGCGCACGCCTCGTACGCGTCCGACCTTCCCGGCGGAACACCCTTCTCCCAGACGGCGTTCGTCGCCGCGATCGGCGCGGTCGAGGGCGTGGACGCGGGTGTCTACCTCGTCACCGAAGAGGGACGCCGACTGGGCCTGCTCACCGCCGGAGACGTCCGCCCTGCCCTCCAACGGGCACTGACCAGTGCGGTGTTCGACATCGTGCACAGTCCGTTGGCCCTGACGGTCCTCACCGACTATGAGGCAGCACTACCGCACTACGGCGACCGCTGGCTGCGCGTCCAAGGCATGGAAGCGGGCCTGGCCGTGCAGCGCTGCTACCTGTCGGCGGCGGCCGACTCACTGGCTTGCCAGGCACACTGCGGCTTCGACCCGGACCGGCTGCTGCACGTACTCGGCCTCGCGGACCAGCATCTGGACCCAGTGATCCAGATCCTGGTCGGGCGGTCCCGCGCGGCCGGTCTCCACCATGAGATCGCGATGTTCTGACTCCTGCTCACCCACCTCCCGGAGCCCCACGGACCTCGTGGCTCCACAGAAAGGCGGTCACCATGACGACCACAGACAGCGCGCAGCCCGCACTCCTGCGCCCCGCGGACCCTGAAGCGCCGTTCGACGAGGCCTTCTTGGACGCCCCGCACGCGGTCCTCGGCTGGTTCCGGGAGCACCGGCCGGTCGCCGAAGTGCGGCTGCCCAACGGCCTGAGCGCATGGATGCTTACGCGGGACGACCACGTCAGGTCGGCGCTCGCCGACCAGCGCTTGGTCCACGACACCCGGCGATTCCCGGAGGCCTGGCAGAGCCTCGACTGGAACTCGCCCGCCGGCGACATGATCTCCGCGTACGGACGGAACCTCTCCAGCGCGGACTCGCCCGAACACGAGGGCTACCACAGCGCTGTCGCCGGCGCGTTCACGGCACGGCGCGCCGAGGAGCTGCGGCCGCTCGTGCAACGAACCGTGAACTCCCTTCTCGACCGGCTGCCGACGGACGAACCGGTGGATCTGCTGGGGCAGTTCGCCGTACCGCTGTCGGTGAACGTGATGTGCGAGATCGTCGGGGTGCCGGAGTCCGACCGCCCTGTCTACCTCGACTTCGTACGCCACACCGTGTCGATCGACGACGACCACGACACGGGCGCGCTGCAGGCCTCGGCGATGCGGTCCTTCGAGCTGCTCGCCGCCTACGTGGCGGACCGCAAAAGCACTCCTCATCACGACTTGATGGCGGATGTGGTGGATCTGGCGGCGAAGAACGACATCCCCGACGAGGACGTCGTGACCGTCCTGTTCCACCTCTTCGTGGCGGGCTTCGACACCACGGGCGCGTTCATCGGAAACATGGTGGAGGGCCTGCTCGAACGGCCCGAGCTCATGGCCGCTCTGCGTGAAGGCCCTGGACGCGTGCCGTCCGCCGTCGAGGAGTTCCTGCGGTTCGACGGGTCGGCGCGGATGGGCGTGTGGCGATTCGCCGCCGAGGACATCCAGATAGGAGACCGGCGCATACCGGCCGGCAGCCTGGTGATCGTGTCGCTTGCGGCCGCCAACCGTGACTCGGCCAGGTTCGCCGAGGCCGACACGCTCGATCCGGACCGGGACGACAATGCGGGGCACCTCGCCTTCGGTCGGGGCAGGCACCGGTGCACGGGCGCCGCGCTGGCGCGGGTGGAGACCGAGGTGGCCGTCACCACCCTGATCAGGCGCCACCCCGAGCTGCGACTCGCCGCCGACCGGGACGTATTGCGCCGCCGTGTGGTGATCACCCTCAACGGCCGTCGCCGCCTGCCCGTCCTGCTCGGGCCCGCCGCGTCACCGAAGAGCGACACCCTGCCCGCCCCCGCCCTGGACGACTGAACCGATGACCATCGCGGACACGTCGCGTGAGCCCACTCTGCGGTCCCTGCTGACCTGGATGCGGCACCATCGCGAGACCGGCTCCGTCCACTACGACGAGCGGCTCCGGTCCTGGCAGGTGTTCGGGCACGCGGAGGTCGAGCGCGTCCTCTCGGACCCCGCGACGTTCTCCTCAGACTTCGATGGTGTCTTCCCCGGCCAGCCGGACTTCGAGCGCTATGCACAGGGCAACTTCCTGATCACGGATCCGCCCCGACACCGCAAACTCAGGGGGTTGGTGACCCAGGCGTTCACCCCGCGCCGGGTCGCGGGGCTCGCGCCGCGCATAGCCGCCGCCACCGACCATCTGCTGGACGGGCTGGGCGGAGCCGAGCGGTTCGACATCGTGGAGGCCCTGGCTGTTCCGCTGCCGGTCATCGTGATCGCCGAGTTGCTCGGCATCCCCGCGCAGGACCGAGCCATGTTCCGGCAGTGGGCGGACGCTCTACTCAACCAGAACGAGGGCCCGGTCGTACGGCCGGACAGAGCCGGTGTCGACACGCTCGGTCCCGTACTGAGGGAGATGAACTCCTACCTGTTGGCGCACATTGGCGAGCGGCGTGCCCGTCTTCAGGACGACCTCGTCAGCGCCCTGGTGCGGGCGGAGGATGACGGCCGGCAGCTCGACGACGACCAGGTGCTCGGCATCGTCGCCCTGCTGCTGCTCGCCGGGCATTTCACGACGTCGGCCCTGCTCACGAATGCCGTGGTAACGCTGGACGAGCACCCCGAGGCGACAGTCTCGCTGCGTGCGGACCGTGCGGCGCTGCCCGTCGCGATCGAGGAGGTGTTGCGCTACCGGCCGTCCTTTCCACGCGTGACGAGGCGCGTGACACGCGAGGTGGAACTGGGCGGCCGACGTATGCCCCGCGACGCCCTGGTGGTTCCGTGGCTCGCGTCGGCGAACCGTGACCCTGACCGTTTCCGCGAACCCGACCGCTTCGACTTCCGACGCAGGCCCAACCGTCATCTCAGCTTCGGGCATGGCATCCACTTCTGCCTAGGAGCTCCGCTCGCCCGGCTCGAGACGGAGGTCGTCCTCAACCGTCTCTTCGACCGCTACCGGGCGATAGACGTCGTCAGGGACATGTCCGATGACGAGGCCCTGGCGTGGGAGGCCGTCAGTATTCGCCGCCTGACCGTGCACGCCACGGCGGCCACAGGCCTGTGACGCGCCGAGGGCAAGGGGCCGCGGACTCAAAGCCTGTCGTTCCGACGATGTTGACCACCGGGTCCGTTGGAAGGGGCTGACGGGGCGGACGCGGGCGGGCGCCGTTGTGCCCGGTGGGAAGCAGGTGCTGAGCCGGACGAGGTTGGTGTCGGCGGTGGTGAGGATGTGCTGGACGTGCGTCTTCGCGAACCCGCGGTAGCGGCAATGGCGTAGTCCGTGGGCGTGGACGGTTTCGGAGACGGTGGCTTCGCAGCGCGCGCATCGCGTAACGGCGCTGCCATGCCTCGGCCTTCTGCTCGGCGCGGGCCCGGGTCTGGATCTCCTGGACGGGCTGGGGCAGCAGGGTGAGGTGGTGACCCTTGCCGTCCACGTTCCCGGTGCACATGAGGCGGTCCCCGCACTCACGGCAGGCTTTGCGGGGGAAGGGCACGGAGAATCGGGCGTGGCCGTCGGTGTGGGTGGGCTTCCAGAGCGGGCTGGTCACCCCGTGCGGACAGGCCAGGGTGCGGTTCTCCCAGTCGATGCGGAAGTCGTCCTTGGCGAAGCCGGGGTGTCCGCGATCGCCCCGGGGATCGAGGCGCACCGACCAAGGTGATGCCCCAGTGCTGGGCGGCATGATGGATGACGTCCGGGGTGACACAGCCGGAGTCCAGCAGGTGCTCGCTGAGACGGACCCGTAGGGCAACAGGGCGGCATGGATGCCGTTGAGGGCGTCGATGTCCTGCTCGGGCGCCGGCTGGGTGGTCACCTGCACGATGACGCGCGGTATGTCTGCGTCGCAGGTCTCGGTTTGGTGGTCACGGCATCCGGTCCAGGACCGCTCGCCGGATGTGGTGAGCCTGCGGGAGAAGCGGGCGGTCGTAGGCTTTGTCCGCATGCAGGCGCTGGGCGCTTGAAGTCCCGGCCGCGGCAGGGGTCGTGTCTCGTTTGATGATCCTCGATCATGGCTTCAGGCCCTCGCTGTCGTGGGTGTTGGCGGCCGAGACGCCGACGAGAAGGGGCTCTCCGTTCGCGTCCGACAGGACGTGCATCTTGGAACCCGGCTTACCCCGGTCCACGGGGCTCGGGCCTGTGTGTTCGCCCCCCTTTTTTTAGCCCGCACGTGAGCGGAGTCGAGGACCACGCGCGAGACGTCGATCAGGCTGGCATCGTCCAGCCGGTGCGGCACGGCTTCGTGCGGGCGGCCCCAGACGCCGGCCCGCGACCAGATCAGGAACCGATGATGCGCGGTCGACTTCGCGATTCCGAAGCAGGGTGGCGGGGCCCGCCAGGCGCAGCCGCTGACCAGCACATAGATGATCGCCGCAAACCACGTTTCATCCCGCCCGGGGGCCGACGACGGAGGGATAAGCGGCTTCGCGATCTCCCACAGGCCGTCCGGAACAATCCAACTCCACGTACCCCGCCCCATGTTCAGGTCAACGTCCGCCTCACCACGTAGGACACGGCCATACTGGCTCTACTGACCTTGCTGGCGCGATGTCGTCGAGGTGAGGCCGGTTTCAGCGAGACATCCATCGATGAGGTTGCTGCGGTACTGGATCTTG
>NZ_VWMY01000011.1:151757-198546 GCF_008905045.1 Streptomyces albicerus | reverse complement strand
TCAGGTGTCGGCTACCGCATCCACACGCAGCCAAAGGCCGGACACGAGGGAGCAGACCGTGGATAGAACCCCTGGTTTGAGCGTTCGCCTCAAACTCACCCTCAGCTACGCCGGGTTCCTCATGCTGGCCGGCGCCTTGCTGCTCGCGGCGGTGTGGGTGTTCCTCCTCCGTTATGTCCCCGACCGTGCAATGCTCATCGACGCCGACGACAAGCTCGAGAACGGTGTTTTTCCCGTCCGGTCCGTCCTCCTGGACGTTTTCGCTCCGAGGGCAGCCGCAGTACTGGCGTTCCTGCTGGTGTTCGGCCTCGTGGGAGGGTGGATCCTCGCCGGCCGCATGCTCGCCCCCTTGACGCGGATCACCGACGCCACCCGGATGGCCACGCACGGATCGCTCTCCCACCGGATCCGGCTGCCGGGCCGCAAAGACGAGTTCCGCGAACTCGCCGACGCCTTCGACGCGATGCTCGTACGGCTCGAAGCACACGTCGCCGAGCAGCAGAGATTCGCAGCCAACGCCTCCCACGAGTTGCGCACCCCGCTGGCGATCTCGAAGACCCTTCTCGACGTGGCCCGCACCGATCCGAACCATGACGTCGGCGAGGTCATCGACCGTCTCGACGCCGTCAACACGCGGGCGATCGATCTCACCGAGGCGCTGCTCCTGCTCAGCCGTGCTGAGCAGCGGTCCTTCACCCCAGATCACGTCGACCTGTCCCTCATTGCGGAAGAAGCCACCGAAACACTCCTGCCTCTAGCGGAAAAGCGTGGCGTCACCATCGAGACCTCCGGCGACAACACCCCCACGATCGGATCGCAGGCGCTCCTGCTGCAGCTGACCATGAACCTCGTGCAGAACGCGATCGTCCACAATCTGCCCGAACAGGGCATGGTGTGGGTGAATACCAGCGTCCGTCCCAACAGTGTGGTGCTCACTGTCGAGAACACCGGCGAGAAAATCTCCCCCCAGTTGGCCTCGACACTCACCGAACCATTCCAGCGCGGCACCGAGCGCATACACACCGACCACGCGGGTGTCGGCCTCGGCCTGGCAATCGTCAAAACCATCACCCGCGCACACGACGGAAAACTCACCCTCACCCCGCGCCCTGCCGGAGGGATCCGTATCGTTGTGGAACTACCGGCGATATCCCCGCATGCCGACAGGTGAAGAATCAGGGAACTGACGCGCCGCCACCGTAATAGATCTGAGACAAGAGCACTGAGAGCAGGGACCTGAAATCCCACGATTGCGGCCCAAGCGGCTGGTGATCGGTGGCGAGGCAGGTGCGGCGTTCTCGAAAACGGTACTTTCGTAGCCGCGCCCGCCGACACGTACCTCGCCTCCGCCAAGCTCCCTGCGACGGCACCGTCGTTTCAGCCTATGCTCACGTCTTTCCGCTGGGCCTGACGTCCCTGACTGACGTCCCCGACCCACCGCTCATTTTTCTGTTATCGGCCGCACGCCGTCCCGTCTCCCATGCGTAGGCACCGTCCCCGACATGAGATCCGAGGAACGACGCAGTGACACCTGAGATCAGCCGCCGGACCATGATGAAGTTCGCGGGCGCGGCGGCGGGCGCCGCAGGGATCGGTACGGCCGTGGCGACCGCCCCGGCGTCGGCGGCGGGTGCGGCCTTCGCGCACCCCGGGCTGCTGCACACCCGGGCCGACCTCGACCGCATGGCCGCCAAGGTGAAGGCGGGCGCCGCCCCCTACACGGCCGGCTTCGCCAAGCTGACCGCCAACCGGCACGCACAGAGCGGCTGGACGGCCAACCCGCAGGAGACAGTGTCCCGAGGAGCGGGCGGCCCCCAGAACTACACGATCCTCTACAACGACATCCACGCCGCCTACCAGAACGCCCTGCGCTACCACGCCGGCGGCGACACCGCGCACGCCGACACCACCGTCGCGATCCTCAACGCCTGGTCGGCCAAGCTGACGAGTCTTGCGGGCAGCGCCGACCGGTTCCTGGCCGCCGGCCTGTACGGCTACCAGATCGCCAACGCCGCCGAACTCGTCCGTGACCACGGCGACTTCGAGCTGGAGCGGTTCCAGAAGATGCTGCTCGACGTCTTCTACCCGCTCAGCGAGGACTTCCTCGCCAACCACAACGGTGCGGTCGTCTCCAACTACTGGACCAACTGGGACCTGTGCAACATGGCGTGCGTCCTGGCCACCGGCATCTTCTGCGACGACAAGGCCATAGTCGACCGCGCCGTCGAGTACTTCAAGCACGGTGAGGGACTGGGGGCGATCAAGAACGCCATCCCGGTCGTGCACGACGACGGGCTCGCCGAGTGGCTGGAGGCCGGCCGCGACCAGGGGCACGCGCTGCTCGGCATCGGTCTGATGGGCACCTTCTGCGAGATGGCCTGGAACCAGGGCATCGACCTGTACGGCTACGACGACAGCCGCTTCCTCAAGGGTGCGCAGTACGTCGCCAAGTGGACCATGGGCGGCGACGTGGCGTACACCGAGAACACCCGTGAGAAGGGCGCGATCAACGGCTGGTCAGGGACGGAGACAGCGACCGACGCCGCGGCAGTGAATCCGGCGATGACCCGGCCGATCTGGGCGATGATCGCCAACCACTACACCAAGCGGCGGGACCTGTCCGCCTCGTACGTCACGCAGATCGCCGCCAAGACGGCCCCCGAGGGCGGCGGCGGGGACTACGGCCCCAACAGCGGCGGTTACGACCAACTCGGCTTCGGCACACTGGCGTTCACCCGGGACAAGGCCACCGCCGACGAGACCGCGGCATCGCCCACGGCGTCGGCGTCCGCCGCGTCCGGCTCGACTGGCTCTGCCGGGGCCTCGGACTCGTCCCCCCAGCCCTCCCCGTCTCCCAGCGTCCAGGGCTCGGCGGGCGACGACCTGGCCGCCACGGGCTCCTCCGACCTCCCGCTCTGGACGGCCGCGACCGGCATCACGGCCGTCGCCGGAGGCCTCCTCCTGCTTCGCCGCCGCGGTCAGGCCCGCCGCGACGCGGACTGAGACAAGAACCGGCCGTCGGCGAAGGGGAGTTCGTACAACTGCGTCTCATTGACGGTCCACCACTCGGACCGGACGTTGTCCTCCACGCGTTTCCTGCGGCGGGTGCGTGACGACGATCTCCGTGCAGGGGAGATCCGCAGGTCGCCGAGTTGGCGGCTCAGGTGCGCGCCCGCAATGGGGGAGAGAGCTCAGCGGACCTACGTATCGTGCTGTCGGCGCACCATCTCGGTGATCCAGATGGGCGCGAACGGAGACGTGCAGCCCGGGGAAGTCGGGTAGTCCTTGAGCACTTCCAGGCGCTCACCGATGTCGATTGCACGGGCGCGGAGCTCGGCGTGCTCGATCCCGATCTGAGCCAGGCAGTGGTTCATCGCCCACTGCAGTCGATCCGGGGCGCCTTTCATCTCCGCTTCGATGACGTCGAGCAGTCCTGCGAGGTCGAGGCCCTCGGGCTTCTTCGCCACGCGTTCGGTGGTCAGCGCCCAGCCGGCACTCGCTACCACCGGATCCGGATCGGCGGACCAGGCCAGGCGCAGCTCTTCGGAGTGCGGGTTCTTCTTCACCACGTAGTTCACGAGCCAGTCGTGCACCTTGGGCGAGCGCGCCTCGCGCAACATGGCGTCCAACTGGTCCCGCTCGAACGCCTTCGGGCGGCAGATCAGGAGCGCCAGCAGTCTCGCCGCGGTGTCATCCGTCTCCCAGAGCCGGCCCGCGAGTTCCTGCTGCGTCTTCAGCCGCTTCGCGAGCGCGCGCAGCTTGCTGAGGTTCACACCGTGATCGTCACCGTGTTTCTCGTTCACCTCGCGCGTCTTCGGGTCCTCGAGCGCGGCCAGCTCGGCCATCACCTCAGCCACCATCGTCTCGGCCACCTCAGCCTCCTGTCCATCACGTGCGCGATTCAGCCTACGAGGGAGTCGACCGCCTGCCCACCAGGCAGCTCACGATGACACCAGTGCAAGTTGATTGGCTGTCCGTGCTGCTCGGTCCCATTGTCGTCGTCGCGTTGGTGATTGCCTTCTTCGCTGGGCGTTCGGCATCCAAGGCGGGGGAGTGTCTGACGAGGCCTAGCCGGAGGCCAGTTTCCGCAGCACCAGAGTGGAAAACGGTGTGGGCAGGGCACGTAGCGTGCGGACCAACGCCGCTGTGGGCCATGGGAAGTACGCCTGCGCCGGTTCTCTCTCCAGGGCGCGTACGACGTGCCGGGCCGCCCGCTCCTGGCTGATCTGGAAGGGCTTGGGCAGGCCGTCCCCGCTGATGCGCTCGGTGGCGACGAAACCTGGGTGGACGGAGGTGAACCGGATGCCCTGGGGCGCCAGTTCGACGCGCGCGGTGTCGATGAGCGTGCGCGCCGCCGCCTTCGCCGCCGAGTACGGTCCCTGACGGGGGATGCCCATCAGTCCCGCCAGGGAGTTGGTGTGGGCGATCAGGCCTCCGTCGGGCTGACTGCGCATCTGCTTGATCAGAGGGATGAGGTAGTTGACGACGACGTCGTAGTTCAGCGCCATGATCCGTGCGACGTCCGCCACGCTCACGCGGTCCATGGACATGTCCGGTCCCTGACCGGCGTTGAGGAGGGCGACGTCGACGGAGCCGTACTCCGTCACGGCGGCCGCCACCACATCGGCGGCTGCCTGCGCGTTCAGGGCGTCCGCGGGAATGTCCAGGCAGGCGCTGCCCGCGGCCCGTATCTCCTCGGCCACGGTGGCGAGTGCGGCGGCGCGCCGTGCCGTGATGACGAACCGGTTGGCACCGTCGGCGAGTTGGCGTGCCACCTCGGCACCGATGCCCGACGAGGCACCGACGATCAGAACCGTCCGGTCGGTGATACGCGCCATGGTGTTCCTTCGCTCTGAGAGTGGGCGGTCACAAGCAGCATCGACCCTCGCCACCGTACGTGAGCAGGATCTTGATGGCCTCGCCGCCTCTGCTCAGGTGCAGTTCGCCGATCCGTTCGCGTTGGCCGGTGCCCCGGCGGGGCCACCTGCCGAAGGTCGCAGGCCGGCGGTGTCGCGGCCGCGACACCGCTGGCCTGGAAGCCGGTGCTGGTCGCCGGATGGCGGCGAGGACCTCCGCGGCCCACCGCCACGGAGGTCCTGTGACCCACCTCGTTGCCTGTGTCCGACCATGAGCCTGACCGGAGAACCTGCCGATATCGCCTGGGCGGTGCACTCGTGTCTACGCGGCGAGGCGTTCGGCGAGGGCCTTGGCCTTGGTGGCCGCGTCCTCGAGGGCACGGTCGCGGGAGGTCTCGAAGAGCGGGACCAGTTGGGCCATGGCCGGGATGTGCGGGGCCATGGTGAGCTCCGGGACGATGAAGTCGAGGTCGAGGGCGAGCATGTCGGCGAGGGTCGCCGTCAGGTAGTTCTGCACGTACTCGAAGGGCTCCTTCGGGGTGCCGGGCGCGTAGGAACCGCCGCGGCTGGCCACGACCGTGACCGCGGTGCCCTTGGCGGAGGGGGTCTCGCCCGCGGTGCGGCCGAAGAGGATCACGTTGTCCAGCCACGCCTTGAGGGTCGAGGGGATCGTGTAGTTGTACATCGGGGCGCCGATCAGTACCGCGTCCGCCAGCTCCAACTCCTCGATCAGCTTGAGGCGTTCGGCGAAAGCGACGGCCTCCTCGGGCGTGTGGGCCTCCGGATCGGCGAAGCCGGCGGTGTGCGCGTCGGCGGTGATGTGCGGGACGGGGTCGACGGAGAGGTCGCGATAGATCACCGTGCCCTCCGGGTGCTGCTCTTCCCAGGTCTTGCGGAAGGTCTCGGTCACGGCGCGGGAGGCGGAGGCGCCGCCCGGGAACACGGACGAGTCGATGTGCAGCAACGTGGCCATGGAGTATCTCCAGTAAGAGGTGAAATGAAGGGGCGGGCGTCCGCGGCGGGTGCCGCGGGGCTCGTGGTCGGTGCGGGCGATGCGGCCGGTGGTCAGGCCGGCGGCCGGGGGCGCAGGACGCCCTCGGGGTCGTAGCGCTTCCACAGGTCGGTGACGCGGGTGCCGGTCGGTCCCGGGTAGGCGTGTGTGAACGTCGCCTTGTCGGGGGCGCTCTCGAAGTTCACGTAGGCGCCGTCGGTATGCGGGGCGAGCGGCGCCCAGGCGCCGGCCAGGGTGGCGCGGTCGTCCGGTGGGAACGCCGAGGCGACGACGAGCGTGTTCTGGTGGCGGTGCGCGAACGCCATGGCCGAGGGGGCCGGGTCGTGGGTCGCTCCGCCGAGTGAACGCAGCTGGATCAGGACCGGGTCGGGGGCGGCCGACGCCGTGACCAGGGCGCGGGCGGCGTCCGAGGTCATGTCGGTGAGCAGTCCGTTGGTCGTACTGGCGGGCATCTGCCCGGAGTTGGCGTGCAGATGGAGCGGTGGCACCAGTTCCGTGTACGGGACGACGTGGGCCTGTTGCGCCATCACGTCACCGATGCCGAGCAGCGGTTCGACGGCGTCGCGGATGACGGACGGGCTGTCCGAGGCCACGACCGCGGTGATGAACGCCGCGGTGGTGTCGCCCCGCGCGGACAGCATCACCGCCGTCGACAACTCGCGCGGCGCCCGCGCCATGACGTCGGCCCAGCGCCGCAGCGTCTCACCGGCCGGGTCGACCGCCGCGACCAGCTGTGCGTGGCCGACGTCATGGAGTTCCATGGCCTCGATCTCGAAGGCCACCGCGATCCCGGCACCCGCGCCGGCCCCGCGCATCACCCACAGCAGGTCGGGTTCGGTCTCCGCGTCGGCGCGTACGTACGTCCCGTCGGGCAGTACGACCTCGACGGCGCGGATGTGGTCGACGGTGAGCCCGTACCGGCGTACGAGCCATCCGATGCCGCCCCCGGTGGCGATGCCGCCGACGCCGACGTTGCCGTGGTCGCCCGAGCTGATGGCGAGCCCGTGCGGGGCGAGTGCCTGGGCGACCTCGGCCCAGCGGGCTCCCGCCTCGACGCGGACCAGCCGGGAGGCGCGGTCGAGGACGTCAATGCGGTGCAGCGCGCTCAGGTCGATGACGAGCCCGCCGTCGTTGGTGCCGCTGCCGGACAGGCCGTGCCCGCCGGAGCGGACGGCCACCCGAAGCCCCGTCTCCCGCGAGTACCGCAGCGCCGCCGCGACGCCGTCCGCGGACTCGGGCAGGACCACGGCGATGGGGCGGCCGACGGTGGTGTAGGTGGAGCGCAGCAGCCGGTAGCGCCGGTCGTCGGGCGTGACGACCTTGCCGACGAGTTCGGCCGGCAGGGTGCCTAGGGCGTCGAGGGTGGAGAGGGTGTCGTTCATCGCCCGCTCCGCAGGGCGTCGACGCGCTCGCGTACCGCGGGCACGACCTCGTCGGCGAAGAGCGCGAGTTGCCGCTCGGGGTCGGTGGCGGGCCAGAAGACGAAGGTGTCGAAGCCGAGTTCCACGGCCCACTCGGTGAGGGTGTCCGCCCACCGCCGCACATCGCCGACGAGCCCGGGGCCGCCCCCGTGGTCGCCGATCACGCCGATCACGTTGTAGACGCGCCGCAGCGTCCGCGGGTCGCGGCCCGCGTCGGCGGCCGCCTCGTCGATGATCCGCTGGCGCGAGGGCACCTCCTGCGGCGGGACGTAGATGTTCAGCGGAGAGACCCAGCCGTCGGCCACCCGGCCGGTGACGGCGAGCATCCGCGGCTTCTGGGCGCCGAGCCAGAGCTCGACGGGCTTCGGGGGCACCGGTCCGGCGCGGTATCCGTCGACGGAGTGGTACGGGCTGTGCAGCTGTACGACACCTCCGGCCAGGGCCGTGCGCAGGAGCCCCAGCGACTCCTCGGTGAACGCGACCATGTCCTGGCCGCGTCGCGCCGGGCCGCCCATCGAGGCGATGGCGTCCGGGATACCGCCCCCGCCGACGCCGAGCTGGATCCGTCCGTCGGTGAGCACGCTCAGCGACGCGGCGGCCTTGGCGAGCATCACCGGCGGGCGCAGCTGCAGGTCGGCGACGTCGGTGAGGAAGGAGATGCGGTCGGTGACCGCGGACAGATGGGTGATCAGGGTCCAGGTGTCGAGGTGGCCGGGCTGGTAGGGGTGGTCCTGGACGGCGAGATGGTCCAGGCCCGAGGCCTCCGCTGTCCGCGCGAGGTGCCGGGTCTGCTCCCAGGCCCCGGCGGAGGGGTCGAGGCTCACTCCGAAGGAGAGCGGGCGTCCGTAGTCGGTCATGCGTCTACGGTGCGCCGGATCGCTCCATCGGCAAAGCGGCGGGTAAGGTGCTAATCTTTTGTAAGTGGACTCCATTCATGACGACAGCTGCCCGAGCTTCGAGGGCACCCTCGAACTGATCGGACGCCGCTGGACGGGTTCGATACTGCAGGCCGCCGGCCGTGGCGCCCGGCGCTTCGGCGAGTACCGGGCCTTGATCGACGGCATCTCCGACCGGCTGCTCTCCCAGCGCCTGAAGGAACTCGAGGCCGCGGGCCTCATCGAGCGCACCGTCATCCCCACTACGCCCGTGCAGATCCGCTATCAGCTGGCCCCGGACGGCCGGGCACTGGTGGACGCCCTGCTGCCGCTCGCGGAGTGGAGCATGCACCGCTCGGGCCCCAGAGGTGCGGGGCGGGTTCCGTCGTCGTCGACGTAGCCTACGGATGCGCGCGTCCGGAGGCGCGCGCCCTCACTCCGTCGGGTCAAAGTCGCTCGAACCGGAACGCGGCCAGGGCTTCGCCCCGGTCCTCGCCGAGCGCCTCGGCCGCGACCAGGTCGCCGGCGTGCACGCTCAGGGTCGCGCCGCTGTGTGAGACGGCGAAATGGAAGTTGGGCAGCTCGACGACCCGTCCCAGGACCGGTAGGCCGTCGCCGGGGATGGGCCGTTCACCCATCCGAACGCTTTCCACGGTTGCGGCGCGGATCCCTGGGTACAGCGCACGGCCCGCCTCCAGCACTCTTGTCACTGCGGATCGCTCTACGCTGATTTCGCCGGCGTTGGACACTTGCGCCGCGGCGTCGGTCTCAGGGGTGTGCAGAAGGAGCCGTCCGCCGCCGTCCGGGCGTAGGTGGATGTGCGGTGCGTGGATGACCCGCGCCACCGAGACCGCGACCGGCGAGGTGTAGACGAGCACACCGCGGGTGTTGCGCATCGGCAGGACCAGACCGGCGAGCTCGGCGATCCTGGCGGCCTGCGGCCCCGCACAGTTGACCACCGCGTCGGTGGAGAGCCGCCGCCCCGAGGCGAGCCGGACGGCGCGCACCAGACCGGCGGTCAACTCCAGGCCGGTGACAGGGTCGTCCCATACCAGCTCGGCACCACGGGAGACCGCGCGTGAGAGCAGGTGGCCGATGAGGCGGGGCGGTTCGATCCAGCCCTCGCGCGGGAAGTAGGCGATCCCGTCCGCCGACAGTCCGGCGGGGTCCATGTCCGGTTCGAGGCGCAGTGCCTCCGCCCGGCTGAGCCACCGCGCCTCGTATCCGTAGTCCAGAACGCCGACGACCTTCTTGCGCAGCTCCTCGTGCTCGGCGTCGTCGGAGGCCCACTCCAGGTTGCCGCCCTCGTGGTACCAGTCGCTGTCAGGCACTTCGGCCGCCAATTGCCGGTGGGCCTGCATGCTGGCGACACTGAGATCGTGGTAGGGCCGAGGCTGCTTGCCGCAGGAGTTGGTCCACGAGAACGTCGCACCGGAGGTGCCGCCCGCCGGCGCACCGGCGTCCACGATGGTGACGCGGGCGCCCCGCCGCGTCAGCGAGTCGGTCACCGCCGCGCCGTAGACGCCGGCGCCGATAACAACTACGTGCTCAACCACGCTGATCTGCCTCTCTCTTCTCTCGCGGGGTTGTTCGCCGGGTGGGTGGCGGGACGGAGCGCGCGGTTCGGCAGCGCCCCGGCGCCTTCTGAGATGACCATGCGATGACCGCGCAGGATCTGGCCTGCAAGGTCTGGCCTCGGGCGCGGCAGCACGTCGTGACGACGGCACTTGTGGCTGCCGTCCGCGTTGGTTGATTTGAGGCAGGGCCGCGGGAATCCTGGGCACGAGTGCCACGCGGAGCGATTTCTCGTGTCGGCCCCCTTCGGTATGCAACTGATTGCAAGCCGAGCATGCGCGGTCACGTGCAGTCAACAACCCCGGCGCACGAT
Organism: Streptomyces albicerus; assembly: GCF_008905045.1. GTDB lineage: Bacteria > Actinomycetota > Actinomycetes > Streptomycetales > Streptomycetaceae > Streptomyces > Streptomyces albicerus. The sequence continues at coordinate 188,494 of NZ_VWMY01000011.1, read as the reverse complement.
CGTCTCCGGCACGCTCACCGGTCATGACGCTCAGGCCGGCGCCGATTCTGGTCAGGCAGGGGTGAGCTGCTTCCAGACCTGGGCGTTGGTGCCGTTGCACTCGTGGATCTGGACCTGGACTCCGTTGGCGAAGTTCGAGTAGGGCACGTCCAGGCACTTGCCGGCCTGGGGGTTGGTGAAGGCGGCCGGTGTGGGCTGGTCGTAGCGCCACTGCTGGGCGCCGGTGCCGTTGCACGTGTAGATCTGTACCTTGGTGCCGTTGGCGGTACTTCCGTCGGCGACGTCCAGACACTTGTCCGAGTTCGGGTTCACCAGGGTGCCCTCGGGCGTGATCTTCCAGGTCTGGCCCAAGGAGCCGTTGCAGTCCCACAGTTGCACCCGCGCGGCGTCTTCTCCGCTGGCGCCGCTCACGTCCAGGCAGTGCTTGCCACCGTCGGGGCTGTAGGAGAACTCTGCGGGCGTGGACGCCGGTCCGGTCACGGTGAACGTGCACCAGGCGGACCAGCCGGACGGGCCGGCGGGGCCCTCGGCGCGGATCCGCCACTGGTAGTCACCCGGGCTGAATGTGCTGGTGGGAATCTGAATTCCCCACCCGTGGCCGACGGGCCCCGTGCTGACTTGGAAGGTGCGGAACGGCTGCTCGCCCGGGCGCGCGAGCTCCATCGCCCCGCCCAGGCCGGGCTGGGGGTCCACGCCCTTGACCGAGGCGGCGAACAGCGGTGCGAAACCGTTGGCGGTGCTGAACGTCGGTGGGGTCTGGGCCCCACACAACTGGGAGCCCTCGTAGGGGCTGTTGGAGATCCGCAACGTCTCGGGGACGTCGGGCGTGGCGGCCCACGCGGCAGGAACGCTGAGGAAGGCGGCGGCCAGGCCCGTGCCCACGGCGACCACGGAACGAATCCGTCTCAAGATCACTCCATCGCAAGATCGATAGTTCGGTCGCTCAGGAGTCCACACCGCCGCATGCCGCCACGTCAGTCCCTCAGGCGCCGACGTAAGGACTACGTCACATCTATTGATCGCGTACTGGTCGGTCCCGCCCTCGGGCGGGTTGTCGACGGGTGGAGCGCTCGGCTGGTCCGACTCTCCCGCGCCGCCGAACTGCACGCCGTCCGCCCTCAACATCGCGCCCGCCGCCGACAGGGCAGCAAGCGGAGGGGCGGCTGGGGAGTCCTCGTGATGTGGTCTCTCCCTCGGCTGGGGGAGAGGGTTCCCTCGCGCGCGGGATCTCCCCGGTGCCGCCGACCGATGTACTGAGGCGGTCGACACCGGAAAGGACTTGTATGCGCACCCTCACCAGACGACGTCTGCTCACCTCCGCCGCCTCGGCGGCCTCGGCGGCGGGCCTGGCTGCCGTGCCTGTGCGGGCCGCGGACCGGAACCGCGCAGGGGCCGATGACGTGGTGGACGCCCTGCGGGCGCTGCCGGGCCTGCGGGTCATCGAGGAACGGCCGGGCGCCGAGCCCGGATACCGCTTCTTCGTGCTCGGCCTGCGCCAACCGGTCGACCACAACGACCCCGGGGCCGGGACCTTCGAGCAGCGCCTCACCCTGCTCCATACCGCCGCCGACCGACCCACCGTCCTGTTCAGCACCGGATACGAAGTGTCGCTCACGCCGAGGCGGACCGAACCGGCCGTCCTGCTGGGCAGTAACCAGCTTGGCGTGGAGCACCGCTTCTTCGGCACCTCGCGTCCGGCGGCCCTCGACCTCACCCACCTGACGATCCGCCAGGCCGCCGACGACCACCACCGCGTGGTCCGTCTCTTCCGCCGCCTCTACCCCGGCGCGTGGATCTCCACCGGCGGCAGCAAGGGCGGCATGGCCAGCGTGTACCACCGCCGCTTCCACCCCCACGACGTGGACGGCACCGTCGCCTACTCTGCCCCGAACAACGTCGACGATCGCGAGGACTCCGCCTACGTGCGGTTCCTGGAGCACGTGGGCACCGCGGCCGCCCGCGACGCCCTGAAGACGGCACAGCGACAGATGCTGCTGCGCCGCACATACCTGGTCGCCCGCTACGAGGCCTGGGCGGCCGCCACCAGTGACACCTTCCGCATCGTCGGCAGCGCCGACAAGGCACTGGAGATCGCCGTCCTGCGGGTGCCGTTCATGTTCTGGCAGAACCGCACCGCTGCGGACGCCAACGCCGTCCCCGGCCCGGACGCCTCCACCGACGCGCTGTACGCGTGGCTGGAAGAGACGGCCGCCCTGCCCGTCTACGCCGACTCCACCGCCCGGAACTACATCCCCTACTGGTACCAACTCGGCACGCAAATGGGCTACTTGGACGTTCCCACCGACCATCTGGACGGACTCCTGCACTACCCGGACGCCATCGAACCCCGCAATTTCGTGCCGCGCGACATCCCGATGCACTTCGACGCCAAGGCCATGCCCGACATAGACCGCTGGGTGCGGCGGCGCGCCAGCCGGCTGCTCTTCGTCAACGGCACCCAGGACCCGTCCGTCGCCGAGCCCTTCCGGCCCGGCCGCCGCGACGCGCGCGTGCTGTGGGTGCCGGGCGGCAACCACCACGTCACGATCGCGGACCTGTCGCCTGCCGACCGCGCGGAGGCTGTCACAGCGCTTCGCCACTGGGCTACGGGCGCGCGTCGCCAGGGGGTGCAGGACGGGTGACCTTGGTGACCCGTCCGGCAGTTTTGTATCCAGGTCGTGTCCCGCAAAGTCAGGGGAGCCAGAGTTGTAGGCAGGCGATGGTGACCAGGGCCGGGTGGTGGGGGGCTCGTTTCGCCTCCGGCCACGGCCGACCGTTCACGGGTGCCATGGCGGACGTCTACCAGGCGGCCGACGACGGCAACTGCTCCGGGCTGTACGACGACGGAACGCCCAAGTGTAAGCCGCGTGGCCACCAGCTCACCGGCGCCGACGGCCGCTGTGCCTTCACCACCAGCGGCGTTCCGGGTTCGGCCCGTCGTACGGGCAGGGTGCCGGAGTTGCCGATGCGTGGGGAGCCGCGTGCGTAGGTGGGACTGTTGACTCTTCGTCGCGGGTGGACCCGTTCCGGCCGCTCTGGAAGACCTCCTTGAACAGCGGCATGACCGCCGCCGCCAGGGAGGCGCCGGCGGTCCCCTGCACCAACTGCAGCAGATCGGTGGCCGTGTTGAGGTCCCCGACGGTCAGCTCCTCTCCGTCGCGCATGCGGACCAGGGCGTTCCTGAACTCCTCGACGAGATGTGCCGCGCCAGGGTTGAACAATGCCGGGTCGTTGCACGACGGATCGGTGGTCGACGTCATGATGGTCTGCTCCTTGAAGTGGGGCGGGAACGTGCGTGAAGCGCTCCCCGCGGATGGATCGCGCCGCGGCGCGATCAGGGATGGACGAGGAGGGCTGATCAGGGGGTGCCGGTGCGGCGTCAGCCCCTGAAGATCCGCTCGGCCTGGTCGCGGTGGGTGGTGTGCAGGTCCCAGTAGGTGGGGGAGATCAGGTCAGCCGTGGCCTTGGGCTGTCCGTAGAAGGTGGAGGTGCCGATCGTCACGTCGATGCCGACGTGGGCGGCCTGAATGCCGGTGCCGGCCAGTTCCTTGTGCAGGTTGACGGCCCAGTTGCGCAGGGCTGCGGCGGCGGCGTTGACGTTGGCGACCTGCGGCACGGGATCGATGGAGCCGGCGCCGGTGGTGTAGAGCAGGGTGCCCGCGCCGGCCTCGCGCATCGCGGGCAGCACCGCCTCGGTGGCGGCGATGGCCCCGTACAGCTGGAACTCGATCTCGCGCTGCACGTGGGACGGTTCGGTCTCGGCCGGAGCGGTCAGAACGGTGGAGCCGAGCGTCCCCACCGGGGAGTACTCCAGCACGTCGATGCCGCCGAACTGTGTGGCGGCGTCCTTGAGCGCCTGGGTGAGTGCGTCGTGGTCGAGCACGTCCGCCGGGAACGCGGCGGCGGTGACGCCCTCGGCGGTGAGCTTGCCGACGAGATCGTCGAGCTTGTCGCGGTTACGGGAGATCAGGGCGATGTCCAGGCCTTGCGAGCCGAAGGTGCGGGCGATGGCCAGGCCCAGTTGGGGGCCGGCTCCGACGATGGCGATGCTGGTCACAGCGATCCTTCCGCAATCGAGAGGGGGTGGGGATGTGTCGGGCGATGGAGGTGATCTCGTCGAGCCGTCGGTGAGATCACCCCGCCTTCGGATAGGCCTATCCAGTTCGCGATCCGGATAGGGTGATCCGGTTTGCCGGGTCAGCGTAGCACTAGAATCGGATAGGTCTATCCGATTGCTAGACTGGCCGGCATGAATCCTGGCGCCCAGCACCCCGACGACCCCGCCTCCCAGCCTCTGCGCAGTGACGCCGAGCGCAACCGGGAGCGGATCATCGCCGCCGCGCGCAGGGTGTTCGCACGTGACGGCCTGAACGCCTCCATGGCTTCCGTGGCCCGCGAGGCAGGCGTGGGGATCGCCACCATCTTCCGCCGCTTCCCCACCAAGGAAGAGCTCGTCGCCGCCGTCTTCGCCGACCGCATGGACTCTTACGCCGATGCGGTTGCTGTCGCCCTCGACGACCCCGACCCCTGGCACGGTTTTGTCGGCTACATCGAGACCGCCTGCGCGATGCAGGCCGCCGACTACGGCTTCGCCGACGTGCTGACGATGACCTTCCCCACCGCCAAGGCCATGGAAGAACGCCGCAACGAGGCATACGAGGGCATGGTGGAGCTCATCGACCGCGCCAAGGCGACGGGGCGGCTGCGCGAGGACTTCGACCCCTCGGACCTGGTGCTGATCCACATGGCCAACGCCGGTGTCATCAACGCCACCGGCGACGCCGCCCCCGACGCCTGGCGACGCGTCGTCGCCCTGATGATCCAGTCCTTCGAGGCCCCGGCCCGCGGCCCCCTGCCCGCCTCGCCCGAACACGCCGCCCTGTACAAGGCCATGCTCCGCGCCAGCCCGGCCGGCCCCGCCGCAGCGGAGCCGGACAGGAGCAACTGACCTAAGGACCGAGACCACCGAGCCCGGCCGCGGTACGGAGGCGCAACGCCGGGAAAGTCGGCCCGGACGAGGGGCTTCCTGGGTCGATGTTTGTCTCCCACCAGGTCGTGCTCCACGCGTGCGGTCGGCGCCATCTGATGCTCCTCGTTCCTGCGGGCCCTTGACAGGCCACTGCTTCCGGCCTCAGTGTTACTGGCCAACACGCAGAACGCAATATATTGCATATGGCAGGAGGCTCATGGGCGCCGCACATCCCCGCCCCACCGGCGCAGACACCCAGGCCGGTGTCGCCTCCGCCTCCGTCGTCGCCCTCATCGCCGCCGGCAACTCCGTCGTCCTGCCTGCCGAAGGCGTCGCCCTGCTACTCGGTGTGGACTTCATCGTCGACACGGCCCGCACCGGCGTGAACGTCATCGGCAATTCGCTCGCCGTCGTCGTCGACAGCTCCGAGAACCGGCGCGAAGCCAACCGCGGCAGCCGCAACACCCGCCACACCCGGGCTGCGCCCGCGACCACGGTCCTGCAGAAGGAAACGGCGCAGTGAAGACCCCCACTCCCACCCTCACCCGTACTACCGAGATCATCGGCATCCTGGGCGGCATGGGCCCGGCGGCCACCGCCGACTTCTACGCCAAGCTCGTCTCGACAACCCCCGGCTCCAGCGACCAGGACCACCTCCGGACGGTCATCTGGTCCGACCCCACCATCCCCGACCGCACCGAAGCCCTGCTGGGCGACGGACCCGACCCCACCCCCTGGCTGCTGGACGGCAGCCGCGTCCTGCGCGAGGCCGGCGCCACCGTCATCGCCATCCCGTGCAACACCGCACACGCCTTCGTCCCGCGCATCGCCGACCACATCGGCCTGCCCATCGTCCACATGATCGGCGAAGTCGCCCGGCACCTCACCACGCTGAGCCCTCGCATCCACACCGCCGGCCTGCTCGCCACCAGCGGCACTGTCCGCGCCGGCCTGTACCAGGAGTGGCTGGACCGCTTCGGGATCCGCCTCGTGCTCCCCGATGCCGCCAGCCAGGACCACGAGGTCATGACCGCCATCCGCGCGGTGAAGGCCGGCACCCGCGACGACCCGACGACCGCGCGCTTGGCCCGGGCCGCGCGGCGCCTCACCGAACAAGGTGCGCAGGCGGTCATCGCGGGCTGCACCGAAATCCCCCTCGGCCTCCCCGCCGACGCCGTGGACGTCCCCCTCATCGATCCGGCGCTCATCCTGGCCCAGGCGCTGGTCCGCCGGGCCAGAACCGAGAACACGGCCGAGAGCACAACCGATAACACGACCGAGAGCACAACCGAGAACACAGCCGAGAAGACAGCCGGATAGGGTGCAGAACAGCGATGTACTGTACGCAATATGTCACTCGACAGCCCTGTCTCCCGCCGTCTCCTCAGCGACGAGGTCTTCCACCGCATGCGCGACTCCATCGTGCGCGGCGAACTCGTCCCCGGTGAGAAGGTCAGGGACGGTGAGCTCGCCGAGCGCCTCGGCCTCAGTCGCACCCCGGTGCGCGAGGCGCTCGCCCGGCTTGCCGACATCGGCCTGGTCGAGGCCAAACCCGGCGTCTACACCCGCATCACCACCCTCAACCGCCGCGACGTCGAAAAGACCCTCGCCGTCCTGCGCTCCCTCGACCAGCTCGCCATCGAGACGGCTGTGCCGGTCATGACCGAGCAGGACCTGCAGCGCATGCGGGAGGCCAACCGCGACTTCGAACGGGCCGTCGCCGCCAACGACACGACTTCCGCGCTCGCCGCCGACGACCGCTTCCACGCCGTCCCCATCGCGGTCGCGGACAACCCCGTGCTCAGCCGGATCGTCGAGCAACTCCACCCGCAGATCCACCGCATCCTCTACCGCAAGTTCTCCACCCTGCTTGGCGGCCGCAACACCATCGACCACCACGACCAGCTCATCGACGTCTGCGCCGGCGGTGACGCCCGCGCCGCCGCCGAACTCTCCGGACACCACTGGTCCGAACTCGGCGGACACATCAATCAGCTCTTCGACACCAACCAGTTCGCCGAGGCAGCCACCGGTTAGGACGCTCGTCTCTGTCGGCGATGACCGGCTCCATTCGAACAATCGGGTCAGCGTGGCTCGCGGACGACGGCGACGCCTCCCGGTGGGATGGTGACGGTGCCGGTGATCGGCGTGCCGGTGAGGAGTTCGACGCCTTCGGCTGAGCGGCTGTCGCCCTCTGTCGTCGGCTTCACGAAGGGCCTCCTGTCACCTCGGGATCGCGACGCGATCCGAGCGCCAGGAGGCCCTGGTGCCGCCGCCGTCCACGCGGAACGCATTGTCGGTGTCGCGGAAGCTGTCCCGACTGAACCGGCGCCGGCCCAGGGACGGACCGGCATACTCCGAGCCGGCGTCCATACTGCGAGCCGGCGTCCATACTGCGAGCCGGCGTCGGGTCGTGCGACCTCCCCTCCCTCGCGGACTGAACCCTCGTCGGCCACACTGAGTCCATGGAATACGTCGGCCGGGTGCCCGCCCCGCCGCTCGACCAGTACATCGACGACATCTACTGCCTGACCGGGGTGCCGCGCCACCGCCGGATGAACGTCCCGCCGATGCCGTCGGCACATCTGTTCGTCAACCTGGGCGGACCCGCCCGCCTGTGGGATTCCGACCCTTCGGTGCCGTCGGCTGTGTTCACCGACGGGTGGTTCATGGGTGTATGGACCAGGCGTTTCCTCGTCGAGTACCCCACACGGGTGCGGCTCGTCGGGGTGCACTTCAAGCCTTGGGGGATGTCGCCGTTCGTCGACATGCCGGCGACCGAGCTGCGGGACCGATGGGTGCCGGTCGACGCCGTCTGGCAACGGTCTGTGGACCGGATTCGCAACCAGGTCGGCGACATAGCATCGGCCACCGAGACACTGCGGGTGTTGGAGGAGGAACTGCGATCGCGACTTGCCGAGGCACCGTCGCGCGGTCTCGACCTGGTCCTGCACACAGGTGGGCGTCTGGAGACTTCCCACGGCGCGGTCCCGGTCGGTGCGCTGGCCGATGCCGCCGGGGTGAGTGGCAATCACCTGGCCGCCCAGTTCAAGTCCCACGTCGGGGTCACCCCGAAGCGGGTGGCGCGGATCTACCGCTTCGCGCGGCTGATCCTGTCCGTAGACGCCCTGCGCCCGGTCGACTGGTCGGAGCTCGCTCAAGCGGCCGGCTACTTCGACCGGCCCCATTTCAGCAGGGAGTTCAAGGACTTCACCGGCCACACGCCGACGGAATACCTGGCCCTGCGGCGCCGATTCCCCGCCGAGCAGGGGTTCCCGCCGGACAGCGGTCCGATGCCCGCTGATTGATTTCTCAGCGATTGATTTCTTACAAGCCCAGTCGCCCCCGCGGGCGACAGGATCGGTGGTGAATGCGCAAGGAGACCCGAGGAGAACCCGTGGGCACAGTAGTCATGCACAGCGTGGTGTCGGTGGACGGCTTCATCGCCGACGAGAACGACGACGTCGGGCCACTGCACGACTGGTACTTCAGCGGGGACACCCCGATCACCGAAGGCGGCGACCAGCAGTACGACCATTCCGGAGCTGGAAGCGTCTTCAAGGTCTCAAGTGCATCGGCGGAGTACGTCCGGCCGATGTGGGAGTCGATCGGCACGATTGTGATGGGCCGCCACCTGTTCGACCTGGTGAATGGCTGGGAGGGTCGGCCGCCCGCGGGCGACCACGTGGTCGTGGTGTCCCACCGGCCCAAGCCCGAGGGCTGGCACCCCGAGGCGTCGTACCACTTCGTCGATGGCGTGACGGCTGCGATCGACAAGGCCCAGGAGTTCGCGGGGGAGCGAACCGTGGGTGTGAACGCAGGCGAAGTGGGCGGCCAGATCCTCGCGGCCGGCCTCGTGGACGAGGTGGCGATGGACGTGGTGCCGGTGGTGTTCGGGTCGGGCAAGCGCTACTTCGGCAGCATCGATGGGCAGCATCTACTGGAGGATCCCCACGTGGTCATCCAGGGCGACCGGGTGCTGCACCTGAGGTTCAAGGTACGCCGCTAGACGTACGCCGCTAGACCCCGCTGGGGTGCACAGCGCACTCGTTGGCCGGTCGCCGTTTCCTTCCGCCGCCATTCTCCGGTCCGCCGCGTTCCCGCGGCGGACCGGACTTGTCGTGTGCCGAGCCTGCCGGGTCAGCCGATGTAGGGAGCGGTGACGTCCAGGACCCAGGTGACGCTGAAGCGGTCGGTGAGCATGCCGTACAGCGGTGCCCACTGTGCGGCCTCCAAGGGGCGCACCACCGTTGAGCCCTCCGACAGCTTCTGCCACAGGGTGCTGATCTCGTCGGCGTCGTCGCCGCGCACGGAGACGAAGAAGGGGTTCTCGCCCCGGTTCCAGGGCAGTAGGGAGGGCACGTCGTAGGCCATGACGTGGAAGCCGTTGTCCCCGACCACCTCGCCCCACATCACCCAGTCCGCCTCGTTCTCGTTCTGTACGTTGCCGGCGTCCTTGTAGGTGACGGCGACGGTACGTCCGCCGAAGACGGACTGGTAGAAGTCCAGCGCCTGACGCGCGTCGCCCCGGAAGTTCAGGTGGGTGGTGGTCGTGACGGACATACCTGCTCCTAGCTTTCCATTCGTCGAATGTGCGCCGGTGCGATGAAACGCGGGCGCGGCGCGGCCACCGTGACCTGGGGCAACGCCCCTCGGTGGCTCTGATCCCACCATTGCAGGGGTAGCGGACAGGTTGGGTCCTGTACTGCGGGCAGAATGCTGGACATGCACAAGACGTCCTCGCGACTGCTCGCGCTGCTCTCACTGCTCCAGACGCGTCGTGACTGGTCCGGCGAGGAACTCGCCGAGCGGCTCGACATCACCTCGCGCACGGTTCGCCGCGACGTGGATCGCCTGCGCGAACTCGGCTACCCGATCTTGGCCTTCAAAGGACCCTCCGGCGGATATCGCCTGGATGCCGGCACGGATCTGCCCCCACTACTGTTCGACGACGACCAGGCCGTCGCCCTGGCCCTCGCCCTGCAAACCGCCGCTACCGGCACCACGCTCGCCGAGGACGCAGCCCGCGCCCTCGCCACGATCCGTCAGGTCATGCCGCCCCGACTACGCCATCGCATAGACACGATGCGCATCGCAGCCGTCCAGCCTGCGAGGAGCGGGGACGCCCCGCAGGTCGGCGTCCAGGTCCTTACGGACCTGAGCACCGCCATACACACCCATGCGGAACTCCGCTTCGACTACACCACGGACGGCACCGCGAATGGCGGGCAGCGCCGCCGAGTACAGCCCCACCACCTGGTCACCTGGCGCGGCCGCTGGTACCTCCTTGCCTGGGACCTCGACCGCGACGACTGGCGGACCTTCCGCGTCGACCGCATACAGCCGCGCACACCCACTGGCCCCCGCTTCACCCCACGCGAACTCCCTGGAGGCGACGTGTCCGCCTTCATCATGAGCCGATTCCGCGGCTCCGACGGCACCTCCACCGACTGGCCCTGCCGAGGCGAAGTCGTCCTCAACCTCCCCGCCACCACCGTCGCCCCCTTCGCCCAAGACGGAATCGTCGAAGAACTCGGACCAAGCCACTGCCGACTCACCCTCGGCTCCTGGTCATGGACCGGCCTGGCCGCCGCTGTCGGCTGCTTCGACACCGACATCGAAGTCATCGGCCCACCCGAACTCAACGACGCATGCGCACAGCTCGCCACCCGCTACGCCAACGCCGTCCACAACACCACTCCGCCCTGACCCCCGAGCACGAACTGAGCGCGGCGCTCGACCACTTGAGGCCCGGCCAACTGCGGGGCTTGCCCGCTGCCCTGGCGCTCTCTCGGGCCAACCGGAACGCTCACGTCGTGTGTGGTCAGCCGGTGAGGGGCTGCCACCTGTGTTCCAGCGCGGAGTCGAGGCTGCTGCCCCAGACCAGCGCCCCACCGACCAGGCCGGGCTTGTCCCGCGTGGCCAGGGTCGGGGCTTCGAGCATGTCGGCAGCCTCTTCCAGGTAGGTGACCAGCGTGTCGAGTACTTCGTCGGGGCCTTCGTTGTAGCGGGACCACCGGCCCAAGTAGCCGGTCGCGGCGTCCAGGTACAGGCCCGAGGTGCTGTCAGCCGGGCCCAAGGCGACAACCGGAATCCGGGTTGCCTTCCACACGGTGATCCGGTCGTGTTCGGGGCGGCGGGCGTTGAGGGCGTCCTCGTGGACCTGGGAGTCCATCTTCAGCCGGTTGACGGCGGCCACCGCGTCCAGGGGCATCAGAGCCTTGTTGCCCGGAAGGCATCCCCAGCCGTTGACCCCGTCGTCGCCCGCGGTCAGCAGCCACAGGACGCGCAGCTCGACGGGTATCTGAATGCCGAGCTCCTCTTCCAGGGCGGCGATGGCGGCGGGGCCGGCGCCGGGGCGGAGCGCGGCGTAGGAGTCGGGGGCGTTGTGCTTGAGCCAGTGGGTGATGCGGTGCCAGGCGTCGGCGATCTCCCGTACGGTGACCGCGGTGGCGGCAGGGTCGGCAGGCTGGTCCTGGCCTCGGCGCTGCTCCTGCTCCTGGTCATGGGCGTCCGTGGAGGGCTCGGTGGAAGGGGTCGCTCTGAGGAAGCGGATCTCGATCCGGTCCGGCTCGCGGATGTAGCCGACGGACAGGTCGGGGCAGTCCTCGAACAGGTCGCCGTCAACTGTCACGGTCAGGATGCCGGGCAGCCCCGAGGGCCGGCCCATGTCAGGGTCGTCGGCCAGCCGGCCGGCCAGAACCTTCAGCGCGTAGGGAACGCCGGCCCCCAACTGGGCGGCGGTGTCGCGTACGTCCGGCTGGATTTCGACCTTCACAGCCTGGCGCTCCTTGCTGGTCGGATGGAGGGTGGTGCGGGCGGCCTTCGATGAGCTGGGGGAACGCCTGAGTCGTCAGTTCCCGGACGAGTACCACGCACAGCACTACCCGTACATCGCTCACGGCTGCGGGTTCGCGGATGGGTACCCCGCGATCCTCTTCACCGACCACGAACAGGTCCTCGGCACCGAGCAGGACAACGAACTGCTGAGCCATGCTCCCCACGACCCACGGCTCGGTCAGACCGGCAGCAGGCGCGCGATCAGCTTGCTGAGCTGTTGGGCGTTGCGGCACTCGTGCATGACGACGAGTTCGGCATAGGCAGGTGCGGCGGAGTCACCCGTGCCCCATTGGGACCGCTGCTCCGGATTCAACCAGTAGACCCGGCGGGCCCGTTCGCAGAGCTGCCGCACGGCCGGCAGGTTCGGGTCGCTCATGTTCGTACGGGCGTCGCCGAGAACGAAAACGGTCGTGCGCGGGCCGACTGCGTCGGTGTACCGCTCGGTGAACTCGCCGAAGGCGATGCCGTAGTCGCTGCTGCCGTGCCAGCCGGTCAGCTTCGCCTCCGACCGGATACGGGTGCCGAGCCCCTCCGGGTCGGTCGCACCATGCGCGAGCAGCCCGGTGACTTCGTCGATCCGGTTGACGAAGGCGAAGACCCGCATCTTGCTGAACTGGTCGTGCAGCGCCTGCACCAGCAGCATCGTGAAGTCCGAGAAGCCCGACACGGAGCCCGACACGTCGCACAGCAGCACCAGTTCGGGCCGGATGGGGCGGCGTCGGCGAAGTACGGGCCGCATCGGCACCCCGCCGGTCGACAGCGACCCGCGCAGGGTGCGCCGCAGGTCGATGGTGCCGCGGGAGGCGCGGCGGCGGCGCGCGGCGAGCCGGGTGGCCAGCTTGCGCGCGAGTGGCTGAACCACCCTGCGCAGCTCGGCGAGTTGGTCCCGCCCGGCGAAGAGGAATTCGACCCGGTCGGCGGTCGTGGCCACCGCCCGCCGCGCGATCTCGTCGCGGCCGCGCCGCTCGGCGACCCGGCGTCGCGCCTCGGTGGCCACCTGCGCACGGAAGGCCTCGATACGCCGCCGGATCTCGTCCTCCAGCAGCCGGTCGGTGAACCCGGCTCCTCCGGCCTGCGCCCTGACGCTGTCCCGCACGCGCGCCATCAGCGTCTGCGGGCGCAGCCGGTCGAGCGCCTGGTGGGACGACCAGCCGTCCGACCTCGGTGAGGAACCGTACCCGCCGAAGCCGGCCACCGCCTCGACCGCCAACTGGCCCAGCAATGCTTGGTCATTGGCGGCGAGCGCGGCCGCGAGCCGGTCCCGCAGATCCTCCCGATCAAGGGGCTCTTCGCTGCTCGGCGCACCGGCACGACGCGGAAAGTACACGTCGAAGACCGGATCGAAGACCCGCCGCTGGCCCGTGCTGTGCAGCAGCGTGGCGGCCAGCCCCTCGCGCAGCCGTTCCCGGTCCGCGAGGCCGAGCGCCTCCAACGCCTGTGCGGCGTCGACGGTTTCCCCGGTGCCGATGCGGACGCCGTGCGAGCGCAGCGCCCCGACGAGACCCGTCAGCCGCTCGGCCACTCCGGGCGGGGCGTTCACATGGCGTCCAGGTCGAGCTTGGCTGCCGCCTTGAGGACGTCGTCCTGATGCTTGAGGATCACGCCGAGGCTGTCGCGTACGACGGTCTCGTCGAGAGTGTCGGCCCCGAGTGCGAGAAGCGTGCGCGCCCAGTCGATGGTCTCGGCGACCGACGGGACCTTCCGCAGGTCCATCTCGCGCAGTGCCCCGACCACCCGCACCACGGACCGGGCCAGCGCGTCGTCGAGGTCCGGCACCTTCAGCCGTACGATGCGACGCTCCAACTCCTCGTCAGGGAAGCCGATATGGAGGAAGAGGCAGCGGCGGCGCAGCGCCTCGGACAGCTCGCGGGTCGCGTTGGACGTGAGGACGACGAAGGGGCGACTGGTCGCGGTGATCGTGCCCAACTCGGGGACGGTGACCTGGAAATCGCTGAGCACTTCGAGCAGCAGGCCCTCCACCTCGACGTCGGCCTTGTCGGTCTCGTCGATCAGCAGCACCTTCGGCTCCTCGCCGCGGATGGCGGTCAGCAGCGGCCGCGCCAGCAGGAACTCCTCACTGAAGATGTCCGTGCGCGCCTCGTCCCAGCTCTCGTCGCGGCCGGCGCTGATGCGCAGCAACTGCTTGGCGTGGTTCCACTCATACAGCGCCCGGGACTCGTCGACACCTTCGTAGCACTGCAAGCGGACCAGCCGCGCCCCGGCGACCTGGGCGACGGCCTTGGCGAGTTCGGTCTTGCCGACCCCGGCCGGGCCCTCCACCAGGAGCGGCTTGCCGAGGCGGTCGGCCAGGAAGACCGTCGTGGCGACCGCGGGCGACGCCAGATACCCGGTCTCGGCGAGGCGTGCCGAGACATCGTCGACGGATGTGAACAGCAACGGGGCCTCCAGCGCGGCGCAGGCATGGTCGGGCCACTATCTAAGCGCTTGTTCACCTCCGCTGTCACGTGTGATGGCACCCACGCGGCACCGGTAGACCGATGGGTTCCTCGCGGACTCCTGCGACGTGAGTGCACCGTGAAGTGTTCCGGAGCCGGCAGGAGTGAATCAGACGGGGCGGCCCGCCGTCGGTCGCCGATCGTGCTCGCCGGCTTACGGCGAAGCGGGTCGGCGGGTGGCGTCTCCTCTCCACTCCGCGGCGGTCGTGAGCGGAACGGGGGCGGGCGGGGCTGTCGAGGTCGTCAGCTCGATCCGTCGTCCCGTGGCCGACGAGTGGAGGAGGGCGCTCATCGTCTCCAGCACGTGCAGGGCGAGGTCGCCGTTCGCGCGAGGCGCCCGCTGCCCGTCGGCGGAGATGAAGTCGAGCAGACCGACGCCTCGTGCGCCGCCGACGTAGCCCGCCGACGGCGGGAGCGTGCGCCAACTCGTGTCGCCGAGTCCGAAGAGCCGCACATCGCCGTCGAAGCAGTTGGGGTCCGGAACCGTGAGGGTCCCCGCCTCGCCGTGGACCTCGATCGGCGCGGCCGTGGTGGCCACGCCGTCGAAGCTCGTCGTGATCGTCGTGAGGGTGCCGCCCACGTGCTCGAGCACACCGGAGACGTGGGTGTCCACCTCGACCGGTATACGCTCGCCCTCGCGCGGGCCGGAGCCGATGACGCGCTCGGTACGCAGCCGACTGGACGCCCCGATCACGGCACGCACCGGCCCCAGCAGGTGGACCAGGGACGAGAGGTAGTACGGCCCCATGTCCAACAGAGGGCCACCGCCGGCGGCGTAGTAGAAGTCGGGGTGGGGATGCCAGCGTTCGTGCCCCGGGGTGACCATGACGGCCGAGGTGAACAACGGGCGTCCGATGCTGCCCGCCTCCACGGCCGCCCGTGCCGTCTGGATTCCGGTGCCCAGGACGGTGTCCGGCGCGCACCCCACGCCGACCGACGCCCGAGCGGCGGCCTCCATCACGGCGTGGGCGTCGGAGAGGGTCGCGGCCAACGGCTTCTCTCCGTAGACGTTCTTCCCACGGCCGATGGCGCCGAGGGCGATCTCGGCGTGGGCCGCGGGGACGGTGAGGTTCAGTACCGTGTCCACGTCCGGGCTGCTCAGCAACTCCCCGACGGTCAGTGCCTCGACGCCGGGCAGCTCGGCGGCGACCGCGGCCGACCGGGAGGCGTCGAGGTCGGCGACCGCGGTCACGCGCACGGCGGGATGGCCGTGAAGCGTGTCCAGGTAGGCGCGGGAGATGACTCCGAGACCTACGACGCCGATGCGGTGCGCGTCGCCCACAGCATGCCCCTTTCGACGAGGGTGCGGACGTTGGGGTTCTCCAGCACGTCGACGCTGTGCCCGGGTGTCGTCACCACGATGCGCCCGGCGCCCCACCGGCGGGTCCAGACCGCCGGGGAGCTGACCGGCCGGTGCCAGGGCTGCCACGGGCGGACGGGATGGGTGGTGGTGGCCAGAACGTCGATCAGGTCGTCGTGGAGAACCCAGTACTGCTCGGTGTGCAGCTCGAAGTCCTCGATGCCCGCGGTGATGGGGTGCTCGCGGCCGAGTTCGGTGATGTTGACGACGTGGGGTAGGTAGTTGTCCTCCGCGCCTCCCCGACGTTCACAGGGTTCCTTGCCGGGGTGGGTCGCGAACTGGCCTCCCACCAGGTGGAGATAGTCGGAGGAGGCGCGGAACGAATCGGCGATGCCGCCGTGCCAGCCGGTGAAACCGGTGCCGGCCACGACCGCCGAGCTCAGCCCTGACAGTTGCTCGGTGCTGATCTCCGACATCGTGACGCACTGCACCACGAGGTCGGTGCCGGCCATCTCGGCGGCGTCGGCGTAGACATCGGTCGACTCCTCGATCCGGACGTCGTATCCGCTGCTTCGGAGGAAGGGCAGGAACAGCTCCGTGGCCTCGACCGGCTGGTGTCCCTCCCATCCGCCTCGGACTACCAGGGCCTTCTTCCGCGTCATCTTGTTCCTTCGTGGGGCCGTCGCCCCGGTCTGGTCGGAGGTCTTCGCCTCGACGGCGGAGAACAGCGCCATCAGCGTGCTCCCGGACTTGAGGGTGGGCGGCACCGCTGACCACAGGATGCGCCAGCCGCCCGTGCACAGGGGAGGGTTGCCGGGTTTCGGAAAGTTTTCGCGGCCGGGCACCCGCCACTGGCCGGGCAGACCGGGCCGGTCCGCCCTACCGACCGCGTGGCGTGAGGACCGCTCTCGTCCCCTGTCTCGGGACGGCCCCGCTCCCCGACCTACAGAGCCCGGGCAACGAGGAGGGCGACGTCGTCGTGGTCGTCGGGGTGGCGCAGGCCGTACAGCAGGAGATCACAGGTTTCTTCGAGGGGACGGTGGGGTTCGTCGAGGAAGCTGAGCAGGACGTTCAGACGGTCGTCGATGGGGTGGAGCCGGGTCTCGACGAGGCCGTCGGTGTAGAGGACCAGCAGGTCGCCGGGGCTGAAGTCGACCGTGGTGGTCTCGAAGGGGATGCCGCCTACGCCGAGCGGGGCCGCGGGGGGCAGCTCAATCAGTGCGGGGGCGTGTCCGGGGCGGGCCAGGGCCGGCGGCATGTGTCCCGCGTTGGCCATGTGGCACTTCCTCGTGCGGGGGTCGTACACGGCGTAGAGGCAGGTGACGATGTAGTGCTCCAGGTCGCGGGTGATCTTGTCCAGGTGCTGGAGCACGGCTTCCGGGGCGAGGTCGAGGTCCGCGTAGGCGCAGGTGGCGGTGCGCAGCCGGCCCATGGTGGCGGCGGCGTCGATGCCGTTGCCCATGACGTCGCCGACGACCAGGGCGGTTCTGTCGTCGGCCAGGGGGATGACGTCGTACCAGTCGCCGCCGACCTCGCTGGTCGCCTGGGCGGGCTGGTAGCGGGAGGCGAGTTCCAGGCCGGTGTGGTGCGGCGCGTGGTCGGGCAGCAGGCTGCGCTGGAGGGTGAGGGCGGTGTTGCGCACGCTCTGGAACCAGCGGGCGTTGTCGATGGCCACGGCGGCGCGGCCGGCCAGCTCGCCGGCCAGTACGACGTCGTCCTCGTCGAACGGGACGGGGTTGCGGGTGCGCTTGAGGTCGAGGGCGCCGAGCACCTCGCCATGGGCGATCAGCGGCACGGCGAGGTAGGAGTGGACGCCTGCGCGGGCCAGGAGTGAGGTGGCCTCGGCGTCGCGGGCGATCCTCGGCAGATCCTGGTCGCCGACATGGCGCACCAGGACCGGCCGGCCCGTGTGGACGCACAGGGTCACCAGACGGTCACCGTCGTAGGCGGCGAGGTCACCGGGAGGGTCGGCGGCGCGCAACGCCACGGTGGGGTGGGCCGCCTTCAGGGCGAGGGCGCGGAACAGCTCGGGTCCGTTGTCCGGTCTGCGTGCCCGGCGGCAGGCCAGTGCGGAGTCCAAGACGTCGACGGCGACCACATCGGCGAGTTCGGGGGTGGCGATCTCGGCCAGTTCGCGGGCGGTCTGCTCCACCTCCAAGGTGGTGCCGACGCGCGTGGAGGCGTCGGCGATGAGGGCCAGGCGTCGCCGGGCCCGGTCGGCCTCGGCGGCCGCGCGGTGCCGTTCGGTGACGTCGACGACCGAGGCGGCCGCACCCAGGACCCGCCCGCCGGGGTCCTCCAGCCGGTAGAAGGAGAGAGACCAGGCGTGCTCGTGGTCGGGGTCGGTCGGGGGGCGGCCCACGTGGTACTGGTCGAGCAGTGGGGTGCCGGTGGTGAGCACCTGCCGCAGTGCGGACTCGACGGTGTCGACGTCGGGGAAGGGCAGGGTCTCCCTCAGGTGACGGCCGATGTGGTCCTCGGCGGGGATGCCGTCGATGCGCTCCAGTGACGGGTTGACCAGGAGATACCGCAGGTCGGCGTCCATGAGGGCCAGACCGATCGGGGACTGGTTGATCAGCCGCTCGCACAGGGCAAGATCGGTCTCGACGCGCTGGAGCAGGGTGTGGTCGGCCGCGATGCCCAGAGCGTAGACGTCTCCGAGGTCGTCCAGCAGCCGCATGTTGCGGAACTCCATCAGGCGGCTGCTGCCGTCCTTGTGCCGGATGGGGAAGGCGCCGGCCCAGCTCCGGCCCGTCTCCAGTACTTCTGCGAACAGCTTCGAGACGGCCTGCAGGTGCTCGGGGTCGATGAACAGTCGCGCTGCGTACTTGCCGAGAGCCTCTTGTGAGGTGTAGCCGAAGAGCTCCTCGGCCTGCGGGGTCCAGAACACGATGCGCCCTTCGGCGTCGACGACCACCGCGGCCACGCTCAGCACATCCAGCAGGCCGATCGGCCTGGTCGGCTCGGGATCGTACTCGTCACCGTTGGTCTGGAAGGATTCGGCGGTCATCCCTGATCCTCCTCCACCGGCGGGCCGGCCGGCCGTGCCGACCTCTGTCGGCATTGCCGCACACCTGGTTCTGACTACCGGCACTTCCATGCTGCCTCTGCCCCACGCCCATCGGCGAGCGGCACGTCCGGGAGGCGGGTCCGGCCGTCTCTCGCCGGGCCCGTGCACATCGGGCGGACAAGCAGGAACATAGTCGTGTAAAGGATGGGGCCCATGGATTCTGCGCGAAATGGTTCCGATGCGCCCGGTTCCGCAGGACCGCGCGATCTCTTCGACGCGTCCAGTGACGCGGCAGCGGTGGTGTCCGCCGACGGCGTCGTGATCGGCTGGACGCGGGGCGCCGAAGAACTCCTCGGCCATCCGGCGCCGGAGGTTGTCGGCGGCTCCGCCGCGCGTCTGCTGGCGATGCCCGGGGATCCCGCACGTGTGGCCGGCGTCGCCGAGCGCTGCCGCGCCGGGATGGGGTGGAGCGGCCTCATCCCCGTACGGCACCGCGACGGCCGCAGTATCGACGTCGACCTGCGAGTCTCCGCGTCCTTCCGCATCGGCGTAGACGAGTGCTTTCTGATCTCGGCACGGGAGCAGAAGCAGCAATGGACGGTGGGCCAGTCCGTCCTCGACGGGTTCCTGACCCGCTCGCCGGTCGGCATGGCGGTGATGGATACAGAGCTGCGCTACGTGTGGCTGAACGACACCCTGGAACGCTTCGGCGGTGTGCCTCGTGAGCAGCGGCTGCGGCGTCGTCTGAGCGAGCTGCTGCCCGGGCTGCAGGCGGAGACCATCGAGGGTCTGATGCGCAAGGTGCTGGTGACCGGTGAGCCGGTGACCGACTACGAGTACGTGGGATGGAGCTGGGCCGATCCACACCGCCAACACGCCTACTCCACTTCGTTCTTCCCTCTCATGGACGCCGACAACTCCGTCACCGGGGTCTGTTACATGGTCCTGGACGTCACCGAGCGGTGGAACGCCCGCCAGCTCCTGGCGCTGGTCAACGAAGCCGGGACCCGCATCGGCACGACTCTGGACGTGATGGGAACGGCTCAGGAGCTTGCCGATTTCGCCGTTCCCCGCTTCGCGGACTTCGTCGTCGTCGATGTCCTGGAGCCCGTCCTCAGCACCGAGGGCCACGGAGCGTGGCTGACCGATGCGGGACCGGCACCCGCCAGGCCGACGATGCGCCGCGCCGGAATGAGCTCGGTACGAGAGGGCTGCCCTGAGGCCGTGGCGCGGATCGGGGACAGGGTGGACTTCCTCCCCCCGGCGCACGACGTGAATCTCCTCATCGACGGCGAGCCGATTCTCATCCCGGTCCTCGATCCGTCCGACGGCCTGTGGGTCACCGAGCAGCCCGCGAGAGCGGCAAGCATCCGCGAGTTCGGACTGCACTCCCTCATCGCCGTGCCGATGCGGGCGCGGAACACCGTCCTTGGCCTCACCACGTTCGTACGGTCGCTCAATCCCGTCTCGTTCCAGCCCGACGATGTCCTGCTGGCCCGGGAGCTGGTGGCACGAGCCGCGCTGTGCGTCGACAACGCCCGCCGCTATACCCGGGAACACACGGCAGCGGTCACGCTTCAGCGCAGTCTGCTGCCCCACGCTCTGACGGGCGGAACAGCGCTCGATGTGGCCTCCTCCTACCTGCCGGCGGACCCGACGGGTGGGGTCGGCGGCGACTGGTTCGACGTGATCCCCCTGTCCGGCGCCCGCGTGGGCCTCGTCGTCGGCGATGTAGTCGGCCACGGCATCACCGCGGCGGCGACCATGGGCCGACTGCGTACCGCCGTTCAGACCCTCGCCGACATGGAGCTGCCTCCCGACGAACTGCTGGCTCACCTCGACGACCTCGTGCTCCGGCTGAGCGAGGAGAAGTCCGATGACGAGGTGGCCAACCAGAGCGCGACCGCCTTCCTCGGAGCAACCTGCCTGTACGCCGTCTACGACCCCGTCACGAGGCGCTGCGCGATGGCCCGGGCCGGACATCCGCCACCTGTCGTCGTCGCACCCGACGGGCAGGTCTCCTTCCCGGAACCCCCCGCCGGGCCTCCGCTCGGGCTGGGAGGGATGGCGTTCGAGACCACCGAGATCGAGCTCGCAGAGAACAGCCTGATCGGTCTCTACACCGACGGGCTCGTCGAGGGAGCCGACCGCGACATGGAGCTGGGCATGTCCCGACTCGGCGACGTGCTGGCCCAGCCGGACCCCGACCTCGCAAGACTGTGCTCGTCCGCGGTGCAGCAGCTTGTGCCCGTGCCTCAACCCGACGACATCGCCCTTCTCCTGGCGCGCACACACGCCCTGAGTGCCGACCATGTCGTCTCGTGGGACGTGCCCGTGGACCCGGCCGCCGTCGCTGAACTCCGAGCCCGGGCGACTCGCCGGGTGGAAGCCTGGGGCCTCGGGGAACTGGCCATGACCACCGAGCTCATCGTGAGCGAGCTGGTCACCAATGCGATTCGCTATGCCACAGCGCCCATACGGCTGCGGCTGCTCCGCGACTCCCGCTTGACCTGCGAGGTCGCCGACGCCAGCAGTACCGCCCCGCGGCTGAGACATGCCCGGAGCATGGACGAAGGCGGCCGTGGCCTCTTTCTGGTGGCCCAGCTCGCCCATCGCTGGGGCGCTCGGTACACGTCTGGCGGAAAGATCATCTGGGCCGAACAGGAGATCCCGTGAACGAGAGGAACCGCCGGTCCAATGCCTCCGTATGTCTTCTCGGTGCACGATCGCTTCACCCGGCGTCGCCATGACCGGGAGGGGAGGCTCGCGCACCGCCGCTGTTACTCGCGACCCACGCCGTGGCCCAAGGACAGAACGCCCCTCGGTGTGAGGCCACGCCCCCGCTTCCGCGACGGCCTCGCGGGTACTCGGTGGCGAGCGGCGGTGACGGACACTGTCGCGCACCGAGCGAGGGAGCGTCTCATGGCTCAGGGCGTACGCGACATGATGACCGGCGCACCCGTGACGGTCGGACCGCTCGCTTCGGTCGGCGCGGCGAAGCCCAATCGATAGAGGGCATGCCATGGCCCGATCCAACGACGAGGTCGCCGCGCTGTTCCAGGAATACGCGGACCTGATCGCGATCACCGGAGGAGACGCGTTCAAGGCACGCGTCTACGAGAAGGCCGCCCGCGCGATCGGCGGCCATCACACCGATGTCTCCACACTCGACGCCAAGGGCCTTCAGGAGATACCCAACGTTGGCAAGTCGATCGCCGAGAAGGTCGTGGAGTACTTCCGCAGCGGCCATGTGTCCGCGATCGAGGAGGCGCGGTCGAAAATCCCGGCCGGCGTCCGACGGCTGACAGCCATCCCCACGCTCGGCCCGAAGAAGGCGCTGACGCTGTACGAGGAGCTCAGCGTCTCCTCGATCGACGAACTGGTCGACGCCATCCACGCGGAGCGGCTGCGCGATCTGAAGGGCTTCGGCCCGAAGACGGAGGAGAACATCCTCCACGGCGTCGAACTCCTCCAGTCCTCCGGAGAATGGGTCCTGCTCGACGTCGCCATGGACCTCGCCGACGACATCGTCGCCGAACTGTCCCGGGTGACCGGCTGCCGGCGCTGCACCTACGCCGGGTCGCTGCGCCGCTTCCGCGAGACGATCGGCGACATCGACGTGCTCGCCGCGGCCGGGAGGTCGGCGCCCGTGATGCGGGCGTTCACCGAGCTGCCGTACGTCTCGGAGGTCATCGCGCACGGCGAGAAGAAGACGTCCGTCCGCACCACCAAGGGCCTGTCCGTCGACCTGCGCGTCGTACCGCCGGACTCCTGGGGAGCCGCGCTCCAGTACTTCACCGGTTCGAAGGCGCACAACATCCGCACCCGGGAACTGGCCGTGCACCAGGGACTCAAGCTCTCCGAGTACGGGCTGTTCGACGTCGAGAGCGGCAAGAAGATCGTCTCCGAGACCGAGGAGGACGTGTACGCCCGCCTCGGCCTGCCCTGGATCCCGCCCACGCTGCGGGAGGACCGCGGGGAGATCGAGGCCGGGCTGCACGACGAACTGCCCGACCTGGTGAGGGAGAAGGACATCCGGGGCGACCTGCACACCCACACCGACCTGACCGACGGCCTCGCCCCTCTGGAGGAGATGGTCGCCGCGGCCGCCGAGCGCGGCTACGCCTACTACGCGATCACCGACCACGGACCGAACTTGTACATGCAGCGGATGACCGACGAGCGGATGCTGTCCCAGCGCGAGCGCGTGCGGGAACTCGACGGCACCTACAGCAAGCACGGCAGGCGGCGCGGCCTGCGGCTGCTGCACGGGGCGGAACTGAACATCGACCCCGACGGGGGCGTGGACTGGCCGGAGGAGTTCCTCGCCGGCTTCGACCTGTGCGTGGCCTCGGTGCACTCGCACTTCAACCAGGGCCGCAAGGCGCTGACCCGCCGCATCGTCCGAGCCTGCGAGAACCCGTACGTGAACATCATCGGCCATCCCACCACCCGCATCATCGGCAAGCGGCCGGGTCTCGATGCCGACCTCGACGAGATCTTCGCCGCCTGCGCGCGCACCGGCACGGCCCTGGAGATCAACGCCCATCCGGACCGGCTCGACCTGTCCGACGAGCACATCCTGCGGGCCAGGCGGCACGGGGTGAAGTTCGCCGTGGACAGCGACGCGCACTCCACCGTCCATCTGGCCAACATGCGCTACGGCGTGGGGACGGCACAGCGCGGCTGGCTCACCATCGACGACGTGATCAACACCTGGCCTCAGGCACGGCTGCGACGCTTCCTGCGCAAGGGGCGGCCCGCCGCCTGACCTCGGCGGTGACACAGTCCGACGAGGGAAGAGGACGAACGGCGCACCGCGCGATGAGCGGTGCCTATCAAACTGATGCCACGTCAATTTCTCTCAGTGCGCCGGGAGTTGTGGCGACCTTCGGCCCTCTCTTCCGGTCCTGGTCGACGCTCGACACGGCCCCTCCGTTCCGCGTCCGCCGATCGACCGTCGCACCGTGCCGCGAATGTCCGAGATGTTGAAAGAGTTACTTACTGTGGGTTATGTGAAAATTTGCGCCTCCTGTGTCCATATGGTGATCTGGGTTACGAAGGCTGTTTGGCAAACCCAGAGGAGATGGTCGTATGCCTTCCACGGACAAGGCGATCGAGGAACTCACCGGGATCCAGAGCGTCGACATCGAGGCGGCACTCGACCCCGCCGAGCCTGACGGCGTCTACCGTGACAGTCGCGAATGCGCCGCATTGGCGCTGCTCTCCGCAGACACCAAGCTGCTGCTGTCACCGCCGACCCCCCGCCCCAAGAAGGGTTGAGCGAGCCGACGGGAGTAACTGAATGGAGCAGTCAGGCACTTCGGCCCTCTTGCAGGGCGCGGTGCAGGACCTCTCGTCCGACGTGGTCTCCGCCCTCCGGGGCGGAGACCACGTGCGAGTGGCCGGCACCGGCGCGGTGGACGGCCTTGCGGGAGGCCTCGCCGTCGCAGCCGTACGCGTGTTGGGAGCAGACCTGCTGCTGCCGCACATTCTCTCCCGCACTCCGGCCGCTCCGGAGGCACTCACTGTGTTCCGGCAGACGGTGGAGGCCTTCCCGCCTCGCGCCGACGCGGCCCCCATCGTCGTGTGGAGCCACTGGGCCATGAGCCGCACGCTGCGTCGGCTCGATGCGCCCCAGGCCGGCTCACCCGCAGGTGACGAAGGTGCGGAACCCGAGGCCGGCTGGCTCGACGAGGCGACTTGGCCGTTCCTGACCCACCAACTCGCCGTCCTGGCGCCTCTCGCGGTGCCCGGAGAGGACTGCGCGGTGGCCCGCGTGGCCCGGAGCCGCCCGGTCGATCTCGCCCGGGGCTTCGTACGGGCGGTGCGCCGCAGGGACTGGCAGCAGGCCGCCGGAGCCGGACGCTGGCTGACCCTGCTGGACGGGGTGCCGGACACCCTCGGACTGGAGACCGGGCTGGACTTCGTGGAGCTGATGGGCGGCAGCGACCCGCGTGTTGCCCTGCAGGTGGAGGCGGCACGGGCGATGCGGTGGACCGGAGCGTTCGTATGACCGCTGTGGACGTCCGCAAGATCCGGGAGGTGGAGGCCGCCGCGCTCGCCTGGGTGTCCGCGCGTCGCGGCGACTTCGCGCTGGCGGACGACGCGCTCACCGCCGACGGCCAGGTCGACCGCACGTGGAAACCGCTCGGGGAACTGGCCCAGACATGCGCGAGCATGCGTCGGCACACCGCGCCGTCGGACCCGCTGCACGCGTGCGTGTCCGACCTGTTGGGGTTCGCCTGGCAGCAGACGGGCCGGGGCGAGCTGTTCCTGCGACTCCAACGGCTGGAGCCCTTCGCGACGTATCCGCTGGAGGTGTACTCCGTCTTCGCCGCCGCCGGGCTGCGGCATGCCGGGTACGAGGCCGCCGCCGCCACGGTGGCCCGCACCCGCGGCTGGCGGCTCACCGAGCAGGAACCGACCCGCCGGCTCGGCATTCTGAGCGCCGAGCGTCGCAGCGGCATCCACCGGCCGGAGCAGACCGCGCAGGCACTGCGCCGCACCTGGCTGGGCGGACTGCCGGAACCATGGACGTTCGAGCGCTCCTCCGGGTACGCGCTCACCCACGTCGTCTTCCACCTCACCGACTGGGGCCGCACCGCCCAGGGCGTCCCCGCGGACCTGGCCGCCTACCTGGCCGACTGGCTGCCGCCGTGGCTCGACACCTGCCTGGACGCAGGGATGTGGGACCTCAGCTGCGAACTGCTGGTCGTGGCCGCGAGCCTTCCCTGTCCACCTGATCCGGCGACGCTGCAGGACGCCTGGACCCGGATCGCGCGGGCGCAGCACGGCTCGGGCGCGCTCCCGGTGGAGGACCCTCCCATCGAGGAGGACGCCGCAGCCGACCCCGAGCGGGACTTCCTCCACTGCTATCACTCCACCCTGATGGCCGCCTTCGCGGCGGCACTGACCGTCAAGCGCCTCACCGGCGGCACCGACGAGGACGGCCGCGACAGCCGTGGGCCGCACGCGGCCGATATGCAGAGCCGGTACGGCGAACAGGGAGTTCCCGGATGACCGATACCCGTCTGATACACACCGTCGGTGTCCGTGCCCTGGAGTGGCTGTGGGCCCATCGCGACGGATTCCGCCTGGAACCCGACGTCGATCCGGACGTGGGCTTCCTGGAGCGCTTCAAACCGGTCGGCGAACTGGCCCTGATTTGCCGGGTCCTGTTCCGCGAGGGAGTGGCCGGATCCCGACAGGCCGACCTGGCGCGTCGGCTGGTGGACCACACCTGGCGGCACACCCTGGACGGCGGCCGCATGCTGGTACGCGGCCAGCGCGTCGAGCCGCTCTCGCCCATCCCGTTCGAGGTGTACCTCCCCTACAAGGAGCTGGGGTACAGCGAGCCCGATGTCGAGCGTGCCACCGTTCTCTACCACCGGCTGAACAGCTGGGCGGCCCTCGAGCTCGACCCGACCCGACGCCTCGGGATGTCCGCGTTCCAGCGCCGCTTCGGCCTCACGCCCCGTCCGCCCGAGGCGGACCTCGTCGGCGCGACCTGGCTGGCCCGCACGCCCGAGCCCTGGACGGTCTCCGGGCACATCGCCTACGACCTCACCCACACGGTGTTCCACCTCACCGACTGGGGAGAGCGCCCCGACGGCCTGCCACCGGACATCGCCGACTACCTCACCATGTGGCTGCCCGTGTGGATCGACGACTGGCTGGACCTGAAGCGCTGGGACCTGCTCGGCGAACTCCTCGTCGTCGACGCCTGCTTGCCCCGCCCCACCCTCGACGAGCGGGCCTGGGAAGGCTTCGCCGCCGCGCAGCAGCCCGACGGCGCCATGCCCGCCGTGCGGACCATGCCCGAGGGCGAGCCCGACGAGGTGTTCGACACCGTCTACCACCCGACGCTGGTCGCCGCCTTCGCCTCCGTACTGGCCACCTCCCGCGCGCTGACCCAGCTCGCGCACGCCCCCTCATGACCGGCCGGAGCGCGCGCTGGCCGGGCGACCCGCACGATGCGGAGGACTTCCGGGCGGGCGACCGGCTGGGCACCGACGACGCCCGTGTGCCCGGCGGCCCCTCGGCGGCCACCGGCACGGACGGCGAGGAACTGCATCAGCGGCTGCAGGCGGCCGTGGACGCCGCCGACGCACCCGACGTCGTCTTCGCCGTCTCCCGGCACGGCCGCCGCACGATCCACTGCGGAGGCACCGCCCCGCCCCCGCCGACCCCCCGTCAGGACCTGCGCTACGAACTCGGGTCGGCCTCGAAGACGCTCACCGGACTGCTGCTGACCCAGCTGATCCGGCGCGGCCTGCTGTCCGGGGGCGAGCCGGCCACCGCCTGCCTGGACCCGGCCCGGCGAACCGACGCGGCTCCGGTGACGCTCGCCCACCTCATCACCCACACGTCCGGACTGCCCACGCTGCCGACCGGCTTCTTCGTCCGGGGACTGCCCGCCTGGCGCACCAACCCCTATGCCCGCTACCCGGCCGCGCGCGTCATCGACGCTTTCCTGCGGCATCGCCCGAGGCACCGGCCCGGCACCCGGTGGCGGTACTCCAACTTCGGGGTCTCCGTGCTCGGTCACGCCGTCGCGGCGGCGACCGGCACGGCGTGGGAGGACCTGCTCACCGATCACGTCCTGCGTCCGCTCGCCCTGAGCGACATAGCCCTGCGGGCCCGGGGCCCGCACACCGACGCCGTGGGACACGGCAAGGACGGCAGCACGCCCGTCCCCGCCTTCGACGCCGGCGGCTTCCAGGCGGCGGGTGCGGTCCGGGCCACCCCGCACGACCTGCTCACCTTCCTCGAAGCCCACCTCGACCCGTCCGGCTCACCCTTGGCCGGTGCGCTGCGGTCGGTCCGTACGCCGGTGCTCCGACGTGGTCTGGGGCACCGGCACGTGCACACCGTGGCCTGGTTCCGGCACCCCACCGGCGCCGGGCCGATGTACTTCCACGGCGGGGCCACCCTCGGTCAGCAGGCGTTCCTGGGCTTCCGGCCCGACACCGGCACGGCCCTGGCCGCGCTGTGCACCCGTCGCTTCCGCGCCCATGACCCGTTCGTCGCCACCGCGTACGCGCTTCTCGCGGAGGAGTAGGGAAGAACGGGAGCGGCCGGTGCGGGAGCGGCGCCCCCGCACCGGAAGAGCCGTACGACTTACACCCGCTGCCACAGGGCCGGGGTGCCGTTCGGCAACCACGCGCCCTGCGCCTGGTGGGTCTGCAGGCACCGATAGCGCACACCCGCGTGGGTCACCGTGGCCCCGACCGCGTAGACGCGACCGGTGGCCCATGCGCCCGCCGCGACGTTGCCCTGCGAAGCGGGCGGGTTGGTCCCGCCGGACGCGGTCTTCAGGACGAGACCGAAGTCGCTGAGAATCGGGTTGACCGGCTGGTAGTAGGTGGTCCCGCCGTTCGTGCAGTCACCCGAGCCGCCGGAGGTGACGCCCTGCGCCTGGGCGCCGGAGACGTACGGGCCACCGGAGTCGCCCGGTTCGGCGCACACCGTTGTCTGGGTCACGCCGTCGACGGTGCCCTCGGAGTAGCTGACACTCGTGTCGTGCTGCTCGATGGTGCCGCAGTGCCATCCGGTGGTCGAGCCCGAGCGGCAGATCGACGCCCCGACGAGCGCCTCGGCCGAACCGGCGAGCTGCGCCCGCTGGCCGCCCTCCCCCTTGACGTCGGACGTGGCGGTCCAGTCGTTGTTGACGCCCACCCACGACATGTCCTTGCCGGGGAACGTGGACGCCTGGAACGTGCCCTGGTCGGCCATGTTGAAGCCCGCGGTGCTCGAACCGGGCTTGCCGCAGTGGCCCGCGCTGGCGAAGCCCTGCTGCTGGCCCTTGGTGACGGCGAAGCCGACGGAGCAGCGAGCGGTGCCGTTGATGTAGTAGGCGTCACCGCCGACGATGTCGTCCAGCAGCCGGGGCCGGTTCGCCGACACCCGGACAGCCACGCCCCGGCCCTGGACGCCTGCGGCCTTGATGAAGGCGGTGGCGGCTGACTGCTTCGTCGCTTGGACGACGACCCGGTTCGTCGGCACGTCGACGTACCAGACCGGTGTGTTACGGGTTTTGACGCGGCCGGCGGCCGCGTCCAGCTTCTTCTTGACGGCCTGGAGGGTGCTCAACGGCGTCTTGACGACCGTGGCCTTCGCGCCCTGGGCCCGGATGGCGGGCACGTCCGCCGCGTGGGTGGTGGCGACGGTGAGCTCGGCGGAGGTCGCCCCGCGCACCCAGGCTCCGGCGAAGTGCCCGCCCAGAGTGTTCTTGAGGCGGCCCGCACGGGTGCCCGCCTCGGCCTCGTTGACCAACCGGGTGACCGCCTGCTTCTGCGTCAGCTTCAGGTCGCGTGCCATCGCGCGCAGAACCTGAGCCGACGGTTTGTCGGCGCCGAGTGTCTGGGCGGCGGAGGGCGAGGGCCCTGGCGCGGGTGGCGGCTCGGCCGCCGCGGCCGTGGGAATCCCGGTGAGGACGAGGGTGCCGAGTGCGGTCAGGGCGACGCGGCGCCTGCCCGCGGCATGTCTGCCGACCATGCGGTGTACCTCCTTCTGAGTACGGGTGAGACTGTGGCGATGCCATAGGCGGCCTAGCCGGAAAAGCCCGACGCGATGTCAAATATGAAGACATTCCGCGCTTTGGGGGACGACGGGCGTGTCATGTGCAGTACGCGACGGGCGCCGCCGCCGAGGAGGTGCCTGGGCGACTCAGGCCGGTTTCAGGCCCGGGGCGCCCGCCTCGGAGACGAAGGAGGCGGCGGTGGTGATGGGAGCACCGGGCTTGGTGACGGCCGAGACGGTCCTGAAGTCGGCGCGGGCCGTCTGCCGTCCGAGTTCGACCCGGAGGTAGCCGCGCTTGCCGTTGTAGAACTTCAGGTGGGGGTTGGCCCGCATGTAGGTGTCCCAGTTGGCGGGCTTCTCGACGCCGTCCCTGCCGCTGGCGACGGAGGTGCAGGTGAACTCCGTGCCCAGGGTCTTGGACCGCGGGTCGTCGAAGTCGTCCTTGATGTCGAAGGCGTACCCGACGTGGACGTCACCGGTGAGGATCATCCAGTTGTCGACGCCGGCCGCCTTCGCTCCCGCGACGATCCGGTTGCGGGAGGCGCGGTAGCCGTCCCAGGCATCCATGGAGACCTTCGCCTGCGCGTTCACGTCGAACTTACGCTGCGAGAAGCACACCTGCTGCGGCGTCACGTTCCACACCGCGGTGGAGGCCCGCCATCCGTCGATCAGCCAGCGTTCCTGCGCGTTGCCGGTCATGGTGCGCGCCGGATCGTCGGACTCGGGCCCGGGGACGTGCGGTGTGTCGCCGTAGGCCTGGTCGGAGCGGTACTGGCGGGTGTCGAGGATGTCGAACTGGGCGAGCGTGCCCCAGTGGAACCGGCGGTACAGCCGCGCGTCGGGGCCCTGGGGCCGCTGCGCGGTGCGCAGCGGCTGGTTCTCCCAGTACGCGCGGTAGGCGGCGGCGCGCCGTAGCAGGAACTGCTCGGGCGGTTCGGCGTTCTCGCTGTGGTCGTCCGCGTAGTTGTTCTCGGTCTCGTGGTCGTCCCAGGCGACGACGAACGGGTGGGCGGCATGGACGGCACGCAGATCCGGGTCGCTCTTGTAGAGCGCGTAGCGCATCCGGTAGTCCGCCAGCGTCAGCGTCTCGCGGTTGAACACGTCGGGCAGGGTGCCGGCGGCGTACTGGCGGGCTCCTCCCGCGGAGTCCACGGCGTACTCGTACAGGTAGTCGCCGAGGTGGAACACCACGTCGACGTCCTCCTGCGCAAGGTGCCGGTGCACGGTGTAGTAGCCGTCCTGGTAGGCCTGGCAGGCGACGGCGGCGAGCTTCAGGCTCGTGGGGGCGGTGTCCTCGGCGGGTGCGGTGCGGGTACGTCCCATGGGGCTGATCCACGGACCGGTCCGGAACCGGTAGAAGTACGAGGTGCCCGGGTCGAGGCCTTTGACGTCGACGTGCACGCTGTGGCCGTACTCGGGATAGGCGACGGTGGTGCCCCGTTGCACGACGAGGACGAACCACTCGTCCATGGCCACCTCCCACTCGACGAGGACACGCTGCTCGCCCAGGCCGCCGTCCGCCTCGAACGGCTCCGGCGCGAGCCGGGTCCACAGCACCACCGAGTCCGGCAGCGGATCCCCGGAGGCGACACCGAGGGTGAACGGGTCGGTGGGGATCCGCGCCGCGCCGCGCACCGGAGCGGCGACCGCGCCCCGGGCCGGCAGGTTCGTGGCGAAGGCGAGGGCGGCCGCCGCCGCGGTGACGGTCAGGAAGCGGCGGCGGGCGATGTGCGGGGCGGCGGTGCGCAGAACGGCGTCGTGCGAGGAGAAGGCATGCTCGGACGGCGGTCTGTGACGGCACGTCAGCGCCATCTGGTGTCCTCTCGTACGGGGTAGGCGGATCGACGGGCGAGCCGCACGACGAGCGAGTCGCCCTCGGGCAGTCGCCCCCGCGCATGCCGACAGCGAGCCCTGGACGGCAGGCGCGGTCCGCGCCCCTGGGCGGTTGTGTGGCGACACCGTTCCCCGGGGCGCGGAGCCTGCATGCTAAGCAGACAAAATGCACAAAACCGGCACGCCTTGCGGAGTGTTCACACAAGAGGCGGTACGGGAGCGACTGTCCGCACGAAGGATCGCCGGTTCGACGCCGGGGTTGGGCCCTGCAGACGCCGCCCTTGAGGCGACCTGCCTGCCTTCGACGTCACGGCCGGTGCGGGGGAGAGGTGTCGTCGTCCTAGGTACGGGGATCACATCCGCCGCTCCAGCAATCGGATTGCCCTATCCACTTTCAGCGGTACTGTGGCCATGGTGAATCGGAAGGGCCTATCTGGATCGCGAATTGGATAGGCCTATCCGAATGGGTTCCGGCCGTACGGCCCACGCCGCAGAGGCGCCGCCGCCGACACCGACACCGTCGGCACGGCCGCGCCCCGTCGCCCGATCCGCCGTGTCCCCAATGACGTTTCTACGAAAGGAAAGCCGTGACCCGCATGTCGTTCGCCGACGCGGCACGCACGTGCCTCACCGCCAAGTACGCCACGTTCTCCGGTCGCGCCCGGCGCGCGGAGTACTGGTGGTTCTCGCTGCCTTACGTGAGCGCCGCCGTCGTGCTCGTCGGGATCAGCTTCGCGATCAACGTCCCGCTGCTGAGCGTCCTCCTGCTGCCGCTCCTCGTGCCCATGCTGAGCGTCTCCGTCCGCCGGTTGCACGACACCGGCAAGTCCGGCCGGACGATGCTCATCGCCCTGATCCCGGTCGTCGGCCCGATCGTCTACCTCGTGGGCATGACGGTGGACGGCGCCCCAGGCGCCAACCAGTACGGCCCTCCACCCAAGGCCGGCGGCCACCCCGTCGACTGAATCGGTCATGCACTGCGACGGTACGGCCGCCGCCTTCGTCGGATCAGCACGAGGTGGCGGGCCTCGTCGGCGGCCGGCTCCCGTGGGTCGGCTCAGCCGTGCCAGGCGCGCCGGGCACGGAAGGATCCGCCGGACGAACTCGAGGAATCTTCCCAAGCGACAATCCGCCGCTCACGTGTTGGCTGTGTCCTTCGGCGCGGTCGACGTGGACGATGCTCGGGCGTCGACCATCCAGCAGGCCGCGGTGAAGCGGACTTCCGTGCCCTGCACAAAGGTGTCGAAGGCGGCGCGGACTGTTTCGACGACCTGTGCGCGGGTCTGCTCGTCCACCTCGGGCAGGACGAGGCCGACTGGACCGAGCCGGGTGAAGTAAGGGACCAGTTCCCTTTCGGGCAGGGTGCAGGCCACGTCGATCGGTTGGACGTCGATCCCGGCCCACCCGCTCTCCGTCAGGATGCGCTCGATCCTGTCCGGGTCCGCGAAGGCGAACTGGCCCGGCTCGTCCGGCCGGCGGGCAGGGAGGTTCGGCAGGATCGGTGCCGCGGCGCGTTCGGCCGTCGTCATGAACGGATTCTCCGCAGGGCCGCGCCACGTGATGAACCGGAGCCCGGCCCCGTCCCTCGCGGCACTCCGCAGATTCGCGAACGCTCGGACGGAGTCGTTGAAGAACATGACTCCGAAGCGCGAGATGACGGCGTCGAAGGTGGCGGGTTCGAACGCGTGCTCCTGTGCGTCGGCGTGGATGAAGGACGCCGGTGTGCCCTCCCGCTCGGCGCGCGCCCGGGCGGCGGTGATCATCGGTTCGGAAATGTCGATGCCGACGCAGCGGCCCGCCGAACCGAGCCGCCGTGCGACGGCCAGCGTCGTGCTACCGGTGCCGCAGCCGACATCGAGCACCTGGCCCCCGTGCACGGAGGACACCGCTTCGACGAGTAGACCTTCAAAGGGCCTCAGTACATCGTCCAACACCGCCTGCGCCTCGACCCAGGCGTGGCCGGCGGTCCCGCTCCAACGTGCCGCCTGTTCATCATCGGTCCTGCGCGTGACGTCCATGTTCGTCTCCTGATGCTTGCCTTCATCGAGCCTAGGTGAAAGCGTGTTACTTCAAGTCGACTTGAGGTCAAGAGGATGACAGACCTGGACATCGCCGAGGTGGCGCGCCGCGCCGGGGTTCCCGCCTCGACGCTGCGCTTCTACGAGGAAAAGGGGCTGATCGCCTCGATCGGCAGGCGAGGCCTGCGCCGTCAGTACGATCCCGGGGTACTGGAGCGCCTGGCGCTGATCGCGGTGGGGCGCACGGCCGGGTTCTCGCTCGATGAGATCGCGCGCATGTTCGCGCCGGACGGACAGCCGCGCATCGACCGGCAGCTGCTTGTGGCCAAGGCGGAGGAACTGGACAGGAGGATCCGCGAACTGGGCGTCCTGCGTGACTCCTTGCGACACGCCGCTGCCTGCCCCGCGCCGAGCCACATGGAATGCTCCACCTTCCGCCGCCTTCTCAAGGTCGTGGCGTCCGGCGCTGTTGTCCTGCCGAGGAAGCGGCCCCCGGGGCCACCGTGAAACCCGTTCCTGGCGGCTGAGGGTGGTGTGTGTAGCCGGCAGCCAGAGCCAAGCGGACGGGTGCGTGGACCTTGTGGCAGGCGGGTCGAGCGATCACGATGCAGGGGCGGTCGGCTCGACGAGCAGGGCCCACAGCACAGCCAACTGCCCCGGCACGGCACCCACAGGAGCTCTCTTGACGTACGAGATCGCCGCCCTCCGCTCCCAGTTCCCGGCGCTGGGCGCCGGAACCGCCCACTTCGACGGCCCCGGCGGTACCCAGACCCCGCAACCCGTCATCCGGGCCATCGCCGACGCGTTGGCACAGCCCCTGTCCAACCGGGGTCAAGGGACACCGGGGGAGCGCAACGCCGAGACCATCGTCGCCAAGACCCGTCAGGCCCTGGCCGACCTTCTGGGAGCGCACCCGACAGGGATCGTCTTCGGCCGCAGCGCCACCCAACTCGCCTACGACTTCTCCCGCACCCTCGCCAAGACCTGGTCACCCGGGGACGAGGTGGTCGTCACCCACCTCGACCACGACGCCAACATCCGCCCCTGGATCCAAGCCGCCGCCCAGGCCGGTGCCACTGTGCGCTGGGCAGACTTCGACCCCGCCACCGGAGAACTGACCGCCGACGACATCCGCGCCGTTCTGTCCCCGCGTACCCGGCTGGTCGCTGTCACCGCCGCCTCCAATCTGATCGGAACGCGTCCCCCGATCGCCGAGATATCCCGCCTGGCGCACGACGCCGGAGCGCTCGTCTACGTCGACGGTGTCCACTACACCGCCCACACGCTGGTCGACGTGGAGCAACTCGACGCGGACTTCTTCGTGTGCTCCCCGTACAAGTTCCTCGGCCCTCACCACGGAGTCCTCGCCGCCCGGCCGGAATTGCTGGACGCACTGCAGCCGGACAAGCTTCTGCCCTCCACCGACGTGGTCCCGGAACGTTTCGAACTGGGCACGCTGCCCTACGAGTTCCTCCCGGGCACCGGAGCGGCGGTCGATTTCCTCGCCGGTCTCGACACGGATGCCACAGGAACACGACGACAGCGCCTTGCCTCGGCCTTCACGGCACTCGAAGCACACGAGCAGGTCCTGCGCACCCACATGGACAAGGGTCTGTCCTCACTGCCGGGAGTCCAGGTCCACTCGAAGGCGGCCGACCGCACTCCTACCGTGTTGCTCACGTTCGAGGACCGCTCGTCGACGGAGGCATACCGCTTCCTCGCGGAGCGCGGCGTCCACGCGCCGTCGGGGTCGTTCTACGCCGTCGAGGCCTCCCGCCGACTCGGCCTCGGCGACACCGGCGGCCTCCGCGTCGGCCTCGCCCCCTACAACAACATGGATGACGTCGAACGGCTCCTGTCGGGGTTGGCTGAGTTCCTGACGCCCTGAGGGGGCAGGAAATTGGAGAGCAGTCCGTCAGGCCCGCGAGTGGGTGCCCGGAGTGTGGCCGAAGGTGCGCCGGAAGACGTCGATGAACGCGCTGGCGGACGACCAGCCACACAGGTGCGCGACCGCGGTCACTGGTGTGTTGTCGGCCAGCAGGACCAGCGCGTGGTGGAGCCGCAACTGGGTACGCCACTGCGGGAAGGTCATGCCGAGTTCGCTGCGGAACAGCCGGGACAGAGTGCGGTCGCTCGTCCCGATCTCATGGCCCAGTTCGGCGAGGGTGCGGCTGTCGGCCGGATCGGTGCGCAGGATGTCGCACAGCGTCCGTAGCAGGGGCGTTGTGGGCGTGGGCAGGTGCAGTGGCTGCTGGGGCGAGGCTCGCAGTTGGTCGAGCAACACCGCGCGTAGCCGGGCCCGTTCGGGGCTGTTGTCGTCCTGGGCGCCTGCGTAGGCGACGATCAATTCGCGCAGCAGCGGGCCTACGGCGAGCACGGTCGGTGTCTCCAGGGCGAGCGGGTTCTCGGTCGCCGGCAGCCCCACCAGGTGCAGTTCCAGCTCACCGTGGGCCTGGTGGGCGTGCACGGTGCCGGCGGGTACCCAGATGGCACGGGTGCCCGGGGCAACCCAGGAGCCTGCGTCAGTGGTGACGGCCAGCACTCCGCGGCCGGCGTAGACGATCTGGTGGTCGTCGTGGCGGTGGGCATCGATCGCGGCCCCGGGTGCCAGCGACCGGGTGCGGGTCGGGGCGACCGGCTCATGGCGGATCTGCGTCATCATCTGGCAGATTATCGGAAGTGCGACACGGCCCCCGGCGCGGACGATGACGGGGTGCGAAAGAATGCATCGATCACACTGTTGTCGGTAGGCCACGCCTGCGTCGACATCTACCAGGGCGCCGTGGCATCGCTGGTGCCGTTCTTCGTCGCCGAGCGCGCCTACAGCTATGCCGCTGTCTCGGGCATCGTGCTCGCCGCCTCCCTGCTGTCGTCGGTGGCGCAACCGGTGTTCGGTGTGCTCACCGACCGCTGGGCGATGCCCTGGCTGCTCCCGGTCAGCACGCTGCTGGGCGGCCTGGGCATCGCGCTGAGCGGGGTGAGCGGCTCCTACGCACTGACCCTCGTGTTCGTGGCGGTGTCCGGGGTAGGCGTGGCTGCCTATCACCCTGAGTCCGCGCGGGTCGCCCGGCTCGCCAGTCGGGGCAGCCACAGTGCGATGGGCTGGTTCTCGCTGGGCGGCAACCTCGGCTTCGCGGCGGCCCCGCTCATGGTCGCTGCCGTTGTCGCCACCGGGGGTCTGCGCCTGACGCCGCTGCTCGTGTTGCCGGCACTCGTCGGTGCCGTGCTGTGCCTGCCCGCGCTACGTGCGCTGGAGAAGCGCCGGTCCGCCGGGGCCGGTACGGCGGAGACGGCCGCGGCCGCGGACGACACGGCATCGTTCGTGAAACTGTCGCTGGCTGTGGTCTGTCGGTCGATCGTCTTCATCGGCTTGAGCACCTTCATCTCGCTGTTCGCCAAGGAGCGCGTGGACGGCAGCACGGCGGCGGGCACCGCGGCGCTGTTCGTGCTCTACCTCGGCGGCGCGGCGGGTTCCGTACTGGGCGGCATGCTGGCCAACCGCTGGGACCGGGTCACCGTTTCACGCTGGTCGTACCTGCTCACGGCGGGTTCAGTCGCGGGCGTGGTTTTCGTACCGGGCCCGGCTCTGTACCTGTTCGTGGCGCTGACCTCGGCCGGCCTGTACGTCCCGTTCTCGCTGCAGGTCACGCTCGGCCAGGACTACCTGCCCTCGCGCGTCGGCACCGCAAGCGGGATCACACTCGGTCTGACCGTCAGCGTCGGTGGCCTGATGAGTCCTCTCATCGGCAGCGTCGCCGACAAGACATCTCTGCAAACAGCCCTGGCG
>NZ_VWMY01000011.1:0-151612 GCF_008905045.1 Streptomyces albicerus | reverse complement strand
TGCCGCAGCCCGGGGCTGCGGCACAGCGGGAGGCAGGCGACACCGATGCCGCACTCTCTCCCGTCCGGCCCGATCACCGCTGAGTGCGTCCGAGCCGCGTCGAGATGCCCGGTCCATCGTCCCGTGCATCCACCGGACCGTGACGACCCAGGACACGGCGGCGAGCCCGAGCGTCACCGTCAGCGCGGCCGCCGTCCCGGATGTCCTCCTGCTCGTCACGCCACCGGCCCCTCTGCCCACCGAGTCTCCTGCTCAGTATTTGGCATGCTCTGCTGCCGCGAGCGCCGCCAACTGCAGCTCCAGCGCCTTCGCCACACCGCCTCGCCAGCCCTCGGCCATGCACTCGGAAAGGGGATCGGGGAAGATGTCCTCTTCGTCCTTCTCCACCCCGTCGAAGATCGCTCGCGCGACGGACTCCGCGGAGGCCTTCGGTACGTCGATGTCTCGGACCATGTCGGTGTCCACGGGACCGGTCAGGACGGCATGAACGCTGACGCCCCGTCCGGCGAGCAGGGCGCGCAGGGATTGCGTCAGGGAGAACGCGGCCGCCTTCGAGACCGAGTAGGCCGGAATGAGTGGCAAGGGGGCGAGGGAGTTCAGCGACAGGTTGTTGACAACGGCTCCCCGAGAACGCGTCAGCAGCGGCAGGAACGCCTGCGTCACGTCGTAGGTACCGAAGAGGTTGACAGCGAGGTGCCGTTCCAGGACGGCACGATCACTCAGGTCGTCGAAGAGCGAGAGGCCGGCATTGTTGACGAGGACATCAAGTGATCCGACCTCGTCGACGGCTCGTCGCAACTGCGCCGTGTCGGTCACATCCAGAGCCAGGGGCGTGACGCGCCCGTCCGAGTGAGCCAGCGGCGCGCGCGTACCGGCATACACCCGCTTCGCGCCCCTCCTCAAGGCCTCCTCGACCAACGCCTGCCCGATGCCGCGATTGCCCCCGGTCACCAGAACTGTGCTGTCCGCGATGCTCGCCATGATGACGATCTCCCTTTGTCCTTGCCTGGAAATGCGGTCGTTTGTTGAGACACGACGGCCCGGAGGAACTCACCGATGACTTTCGGGGCCGGACGGTGTCCTTACCTGGAGGACGACTGAGAGAGGCGAGGATGCCGTGGTGACCGAATCAACCCTGGTCCGTGCGCGAGCGGGGGACGGGGAAGCGTTCCGCGAGCTCACCGAGCCCTACCGGCGCGAGCTCCAGCTGCACTGCTACCGAATCCTCGGCTCCGTGCAGGACGCGGAGGACACGGTGCAAGAGACCCTCCTGGCCGCCTGGCGCGGGCTCGGGGGATTCCAGGGGCGGGCCTCCGTACGTGCCTGGCTGTACCGCATCGCGACCAACCGCTGCCTGAACGCGCTGCGCGACAAGGGCCGCCGACCGCAGCCTGAGCACCCGGCCCGCCCTCCGCTCGATGTGCCCGAGCCCACGCACCGCTCCGAACCGACCTGGTTCGAGCCCTACCCGGACGCCCTGCTGGAGGACCTGCCGGACACCGCCCCGGGACCGGAGGCCCGCTACGAAACGAGGGAGGCGCTGGCGCTCGCGTTCGTGGCCGGACTCCAGCGTTTGTCGCCCCGGCAGCGCGCGGTACTGGTGCTGCGCGACGTGCTCGGCTTCCGCGCGGCCGAAGTGGCCGATCTGCTGGACAGCAGTGGCGTCTCGGTGAACAGCGCCCTGCAGCGGGCGCGTACCGCCCTGGACGGCCGGCTTCCCGCGCGCGACCGGGCGCCGCTGCCACGCTCACCGCGTGAACGCGAGCTCGTCGGGCGGTTCGTGGACGCGATGGAGAACTCCGACGTCGACCGGCTCATCGCGCTGCTGACCGACGCCGCATGGCTGACGATGCCGCCCGAGCCCCTTGAGTACCAGGGACACGCGGCGATCGCCCGGTTCTACCGGACCCGCCCCTGGTGGGACGGGCAGGCGCTCCGGCTGGTCCCCACGCGCGCGAACGCTCAGCCGGCGTTCGGCTGTTACCTCCGCGATCGCCACAGCCCCATCGCGCACGCCTACGGCCTGGTGGTACTCACCTTGGAAGACGACCGGATCTCGGCCATCACCCGCTTCGGCGACAACAGCCTCTTCCCACTGTTCGGGCTGTCCCGAACGCTCCGAGACTAGGGCTCATGCCCCATCGTGCAACCTGGCTCATTTGTCCGCCTGATGGCCCCTGTCCCTGAGAGCGGATGGGCTGCCTCCAATCCGCCCGCTTCCCTGGACGTTCCCGGCCGTCGACGAGTCGGCGGCGCGGATGTCCGGGTGTCCCGCCCATCGGTGGGCGGGACACCCGGAGTGGGCAATCGGCTCAGGCAGTGGTCAGTTCGTAGAAGCCTCTGCCGAACGTGGCGGCTACGAGGCGGCGGTGGCCCGCGTCGTACTCGATGTCGTCGACCGGCACCTGCGGCATGCCGTGTCCGAGGCGCAGCCAGCGGCCGCCGCCCGTGACGCTGGTGAACACGCCCTGGTCGGTGGCGATGTACAGGGCGCCGCCCCGGGCGACGACGAGGTCGTTGACGGGCGCCGCCGGGAGGTTGCCCGACAGGTTCCGCCAGTGCCTGCCGCCGTCGGTGCTGCCGTAGACGTGGGGGAGCGGGGAGCCGGCACGGTAGCCCGAGTGCGTGGTCCAGACCCGGTTCGGGTTCTTCGGGTCCACGACCACGCGGGTCACCCAGGGGCGCCCCTCGGCCAGCTTCGTCCAGGTCGCCCCGAGGTCTTTGGTTACCCAGACGCGTCCGTCGTCCGTGCCGGCGTACACGGTGCGTCCGTCGCCCGCCGGGGCGATCGAGGTGATGGTGCCGTAGTTGGCGTACAGGGGGTCGGGGCCCGGGCCGCCGGACAGGTCGGGGCTGATGGGCTGCCAGGTCTCGCCGCCGTCCGTGGAGCGGTTGAGGACCTCGGAGCCGTAGTAGAGGATCTTCGGGTCGCGCGGGTCGAAGACCACCGGCGTGAACCAGTTGCGGCGTTGGTACGTCGTCCTGTCGCCGAAGTACGTGAGCGTGTCGCCGCCGTCGGTGGAGCGGAAGCAGTTGCCGTACTGGTAGCAGGCGAAGACGTTGTTCGCGTCGGTCGGGTTGATCAGGTTCTCCTCGCCGTCGCCGCCGAGGTACTCGTTGAACTGCTCCCCGCCCCAGGAGCGCAGCGAGCCGTTGTCCTGGGATCCGCCGGAGATGCGGGTGGTGTCCTGCGGGGTGATCGCCGCGCTGTAGAGCTGGGTGTACGGCTGGTGGCGGGACTTGACCCAGCCGCCGTCGCCGTCGGAGTCGGAGCGGTAGACGCCGCCGTCGTTGCCGAGGTAGACGCGGCCGGGGCGTCGCGGGTCCCACACCATGGCGTGGTGGTCGACGTGCATGCTCGTGTCGTCGGCGCTCCAGGTGGCGCCGCCGTCCTTCGTGGTCAGCAGGGCGACCCCGGCCACGTGTACGTGCTCGGTGTTCCGGGGGTCGATCCACACCTTGCCGAACCACCAGCCGAAGCTGGACTGCGAGTTGGTGAGATCCTCGTTGGCCGGTGTGCGGGTCCAGCTTTCGCCGCTGTCGGTGGAGGCGTAGAAGCCCTCGAAGGAGCCGTTGGACTTGTTGGCGATCGCATAGAGCCGGTCGCCCGCGACGGCCAGCCCGATGCGTCCCACGTCGGGGCCCTGGGCGGGCAGGCCGCCGCCGAGCCGTTGCCAGGTCTCGCCGCCGTCTGTGCTGCGGAAGACGCCGGAGCCCGCACCGCCGTACGTCCGCAGATCGGGGCGGCGGCGGTGGTCCCACAGCACTGCGTACATCCGGTCGCCGTCCACCACGATCTCGGTGGCGCCGGTGAACTCGTTGGCGCCGGCGAGGATTCGTTCCCAGGTGGCGCCGCCGTCCTCGGAGCGGTACACGCCCCGGTCGCCGCCGCCGTTGTACAGCGATCCCGCGGCGGCGACGTAGATGCGGCGGGGGTTGGCCGGGTCGATGGTGATGGCGCTGATCGCACCGGAGTCGCGCAGGCCGAGCGGCGTCCAGGTCCGGCCGCCGTCCTTGCTGCGGTACAGGCCCGTCCCCTCGTACGTGATGCTGCCGCCGCCCGGATTGGGCTCACCGGTGCCCACGTACAGGGTGCCGTCCGGGGCGGTGGCGACCGCACCCATGGCCTGCGTCCAACTGTCGGGCCACACCGAGTGGAACGTCGCCCCGGCGTCCGTGCTGCGCCACAGCCCGCCGCTCGCGGCCGCCGCGTACAGGGTGTCGGCTCGCTTCGGGTCGAGCGCGAGGGAGACGATCCGCCCGCCGATGTTGGTGGGGCCGACGCCCTTCCAGCGCCCGCCGACGGCGGGTAGTTCCCGGGCCTGCTCCGCGGCGAGGTCATGCGCGTGGCGCGGGATGGACTCGCCCGGCAGGGTCTTCTGGAGGTAGCGGTACTCCGCCGGGGCGGACGGCCCACGAACCGGTCGGTACACGTCCGTTGGCGGGGGAGGCGGTGCGGCGGCCGCCGGTGCCGTGAGTAACGCGGCACCAGTGACCGCGGCGAGAACCAGCGAAAGCAGACCTCTGCCCATGAAAGCCCTTCCGTCGTCATGACCACTTCAAACGCAATGACGTTACGGGAGAGGGGAGTTGAGCAGAAGGGCGCACAAGGACGACCGTCGCGTATGTCACCCTGCTGCCGACGGAGGCCCTTCCTCGGATCACGGTCCTCCTCGGATCACGGCCGCTCGCCGGTGACGACATGGCCTGTCCGACCGGCGCCACGCTGATGCTGGAGGGCGGCCGGACGTTGATCGGATGACGGCCGCCGGTATGGCAGGATCCGGAGCAGCCATCTCAGCGCGGTTGACCGCGGATCCCGGCCGCGGACGCGCCGTCCCGCCGTATCTTGGCGGCACCCGCCCCACGGCACAGATGCACCGCGTCCCAGTCGGCACTCCACCCGAGCGGAGATCCCCATGGACATGGACGAAGCGTTAACCAGACCGTCCGACCGCCCGTCCGACCGCAAGGGCGGCCCCGCCGCAGCACCCTTTCCCCAAGCCCTCATCGACTCCTTCCGCGCCCGGCCGGAGCTGCCCGCCTTCGAACACCGGTCGCGGCCCATCTCACGCGGCAAGGTGCTGGAGCTGATCGGCCGGTGCGCCGACGGGCTGCGTGCGGCCGGCCTCGGCCCGGGCCGGTCCGTGGCGGTGGCCACCGATGTGACGCCCGAGGGTTTCGCCTTGCTCATGGCCGCATACCTCGCGGGCTGCCGGGTGACCGGGGTGCGGTCCGGAATGACCCCGGCCCATCTGGCGTACGTACTCTCCGACGGCATCGACGCCGTCGTGGCCGACGAGACCGGCGCGAGCCCGGAGCTGCTGAATGCGGCGGGCGGCCGGCCCGTGCTGCGGCTGGGACCGGATCTCCTCGATGCCCACCCGGCGCACAAGGGGGAACTGATCGCCCAGGGACGTCCCGGCGACATCGCCTTGGTGACGCTGACCAGCGGCAGCACGGGACGACCCAAAGGCTGTACGCAAACCTACGGGACGCTCGGCCTCAACTGGGCCTGGCAGCCCGCTCGGTGGACCGACCGGACCGCGCGGCTGGCGGCGGGCTACGAGCGGTTTCTGCTCTTCGGCACCCTCAGCAGCTTGGTGATCTCCGAGCATCTCGCGCTGTGTCTGCTGGGCGGCGGCACCGCCGTCATCCCCGAGCCGCCGCTCGTCTTCCCGCAGGTCTTCGAGCGCCACCGGATCACCGCGAGCGTGATGACCGTTCCTCGCCTGTACCACGTGCTCGACGTCCTGCGCACCGACCCGATCGACACCAGCAGCCTGCGCGTCCTGCTCGTAGCCGGTTCCCCGCTCGCCCCGCACCGGCTGGCGGAGGCGGCCCGGCGGCTGGGTCCGGTGGTCCACCAGGGATACGGGCAGACCGAGACCGGGATGATCAGCCTTCTCACCCCGGACGACATGGCCGAGTGGCCCGAGCAGGTCTACGACTCGGTGGGCCGGGCGTGGTCCGGGGTGGAGATCAGCGTCCGCGCCCCCGAGGGGCGGCCGGTGCCGGTCGGAACGACGGGCGAGGTGTGGGTGCGCACCGATTCGGCGATGGTGGGCTATTGGAAGGACGAGGAGCAGACCGGGGAGGTTCTGCGGGAAGGCTGGGTTCGCACCCGCGACGTCGGACACCTGGACGACCGCGGCTTCCTGCGGCTGACCGGCCGGGC
The DNA here is from genome assembly GCF_008905045.1 of Streptomyces albicerus. Classification (GTDB taxonomy): domain Bacteria; phylum Actinomycetota; class Actinomycetes; order Streptomycetales; family Streptomycetaceae; genus Streptomyces; species Streptomyces albicerus. The sequence continues at coordinate 145,434 of NZ_VWMY01000011.1, read as the reverse complement.
CCGCGACGTGGTCATCATCAACGCGGTCCTGTACTACACGGGGGCGATCGAACGCGCGCTTGCGGCTCATCCCGATGTCGACGAGGCGTACGTCGTCGCCGCGCCGGACGAGGCCACCGGGGAGGCCGCGCACGCCTTCGTCGTCCCGGCCGAGGGCCGTGAGCCGGGCCTCGCCGCCCTGCGCGCGCTGGTCGCGGCGGAGTTGGGCGAGGCTTGCGTCCCCGCCACGATCAGCGTTGTGACACAGGTGCCCGTGGCGGCGAGTGGCAAGCCGGACAAGCGAGCGCTGCTGTCCCGGGTGCCCGGCACGACGGCCGGCTCCTGAGCTCCGCGGCGTCCGAGGTGCAGGAACGCGCGGTCCTTACGACGCCCAGCGTCCGCAGGTCCGCGAGCTGAACCTCCGTCACCCCGGCGAGTCCGCCGAGGACTTGTACGGGTGTGCCCGCCCAGCCGGGGCGGCGGGGCGTACCCCTCGACCGAAGTCGCCGTGAACTGGAGGGGGTTGGGCTCAGCGCCGCCGCCGGCTGCAACCGGGCGATCCAGGAGCGGTTTCGCGGCGTGTCCGGCCGCTCGCACCTGCACGAGCCGGCCCGTGGGGGCCCCGCGGTAGTGCAGGCGGCCATCTCGGACCACGTGCGCCGCCGTGACGCCGGTGGGCACTTCCACGACCCGCGCTCCACGGCGGGCGTGCTGAACAAGTGCCATATCTGGGAGCCGGGGGGCGGCCTGCGCGCGCTCGACGCGGGCCGGCGGCCCGGGACCGTGCCGCGCCCGGTCCCGCCGCTGGAGACCTTCGGCTCAGCGACGCAGGTAGGTGAGCTCGGGGAAGTGGCGCTGGTAGGCGTCCAGCAAGCGCTCGGCGGCGGCGTAGGAGTCGATCAGCGGGTGGATGGTCATCGCCTTGACGGCGTGGGCGCGCTCGCCGGTGCCGGCGGCGTGGATGACCGAGCGCTCGACGGCCTTCACCGCGCACACCAGGCCGGTGCCGTGGTCGGGCAGCGGGGCTCCGGCGATGGGGCGGGCGCCGTTGGCGTCCACGTGGCAGGGGACCTCGATGACGGCGTCGTCGTCGAGGACGGGGATCCGGCCGCGGTTGCGGACGTTGAGGATGAGGGCGGCGTGCTCGTCCTGGGCGATGGCCCGCATGAGGGTGAGGGCCACCTGCTCGTATCCGCCGGATTCCAGGTCGCAGGAGTCCCGTTCGCCCATGCCGACGGCGTCGCGGTTCTCGGCCATGTAGGTGGTCTCGCGCTCCAGGCGGGTGGCGTCCCAGGCGTTCCAGGCGGCGCGCGGTGCGGGCCGGGCGTCGGGGGCGGTGCCCATGGAGTCGTAGAAGCGCTGCTGCTGGGAGTGGAGGAAGGCGCCGCGGGTCTGTTCGGCCGCCCGCGCGGACGTGACCGACTCGCGGTTGAAGTAGTAGTAGTGCAGGTATTCGTTGGGCAGCGCACCGAGCGTGCGCAGCAGGCCGGCGCCGAAGAGCTTGCCCTCCTCGAAGGAGGTCAGCGCCGCCTCGTTCGCGAACAGGGACGGCAGCAGGTCGCGGCCGTCGGCGTACAGGCCGCACAGCCAGCCCAGGTGGTTCAGGCCCACGTAGTCCAGGCAGGTGCGGGCCGGGTCGGCGCCGAGCGCGCCGGCGACGCGCCGGCCGAGGCCCACCGGGGAGTCGCAGATCCCGATGACACGGTCGCCGAGGTGGGTGGTCATGGCCTCGGTGACCATGCCGGCGGGGTTGGTGAAGTTGATGACCCAGGCGTCGGGCGCGAGGGCCGCGATACGGCGGGCGATGTCGAGGGCCACCGGGATGGTGCGCAGCCCGTAGGAGATGCCGCCCGCACCGACGGTCTCCTGTCCCAGTACGCCTTCCTCCAGGGCGATCCGCTCGTCCGCGGCGCGCCCGGCGAGCCCGCCGACGCGGATCGCGGAGAACACGAAGTCGGCTCCGGTGACCGCCTCGTCCAGGTCGGTGGTGACGGTGACGACGGGCGGGTCGGGGTGCCCGGCCGCCTGGTCGGCGAGAACCTTGCTGATGGTCGTCAGCCGGGAGGCGTCCAGGTCGTACAGGATCAGCTCGGTGACGCGTCCTTCGCGGCGGTCGCCCAGCAGCGCCCGGTAGACCAGCGGGACGCGGAAGCCACCGCCGCCCAGGATCGTGAGTCTCATACTTCGACCACCTCAACTCCCGCCTCGCGCAGTCGGCTACGGGTCGCTTCGTCCGCCGGGGCGTTGGTCACCACGACGTCGAGGTCTTCCGGCCCGCACACCCGGGCCATTCCGGTGCCGGGGAACTTGCCCGCGTCCGCCAGCAGGACCACCTGGGCGCTGGCGGCGATCATCGCCCGCTTCACGGGCACCTCGACGGCGGTGGTGTCCAGCACCTGGCCGTCGGGGCGGACCCCGCTGGTGCCGAGGAACAACCGGTCGGCGTGGACCTGCCGCAGGTTGTCCTCGGTGAGGAAACCGATCAGCGAGCGGTAGTCGCGCCGGACCACGCCGCCCAGCAGGATCAGTTGGACGTCCTTGTCGTCCTGGAGCTCCTCGTAGACGGCGAGATTGCTGGTGATCACGGTCAGGGACCGGCCGCGCAGATGGCGGGCCACCCGGTGGGCCGTGGTGCCAATGTCGAGCAGTACGGTCTCGCCGTCCTTGACGAGATTTGCGCACCAGGCGGCCAAGGCGTCCTTGGCCTCGACCCGGACCGCGGCCACGTCGGCGAACGGGTCGTCCTCGCCGACGACCGGGGCGGCACCGCCGTAGACACGCTTGAGCAGCCCCTCGTCCTCCAGCTGCGTGAGATCGCGCCGGATCGTGGCCTGGCTGGCCCCGACCTTCTCGGCCAGGGAGACCACCGTGGTGGGCCCGTCCGCGCGCAGGGCACGCAGGATCAGCTGATGTCTTCGGTCAGGGAGCATGCCGCTGACCATACTCGCCAACTCGGCAAACTCAAGCAAAGTCGCGCATGAATGTCTCGATTGCTGCTTGACCCTTGTCAAACCTGCGCACCGGGTGCACTCTCTTGCGTAATTCGGAGCCAGGTCCGGACCCCACTCCGGTCGGCCGAAGCGGATGAACGGCGCATTCCGCCGCCAGGACGCCTCGGCGCCGTCTGAGAGGACCAGGTCAAACACCCCGGGTGGCTGAAGGGTTCCCACCACGCCGATGCTCTTCAGCCACTCGGTCCCCGTCGCGCCCGCCACAGCCCACGACTCACAGGTCCTGCCGGACACGCCGAAAACTAGGAGAAGACCGTGGACCTTTCCCGCAGACGATTCCTCCAGGCCGCCGTACTGACGGCCGCAACGGCCGGGCTGACCGCCGCGTGCGGCGGCTCAGAGCCGGGCGGCAGCAAGGACAGCAAGACCCTGAAGCTCTGGTACTGGGCCGGCGGCATGAGCGACAAGGTCGTCGCCGACGCCAAGAAGCAGTTCTCCGACACCACCCTCAAGACGTCCGTGATCGGCGGGGACTTCAAGACCAAGCTGCTCACCGGTCTGAAGACCGCCCAGACCGCCCCGGACATCACCGGCATCAAGGGCGAGGACATCGCCTCCTTCCTGCCCAACGCCAACCGGTTCCTGGACCTGAACGAACTCGGCATGGACAAGCTGGCGCCCGAGTACCTGTCGTGGAAGTTGAAGCAGGCCACCACCCAGGACGGCAAGCTCATCGGCTTCCCGATCGACATCGGCCCCTGCGCGGTGTACTACCGAGAGGACCTCTTCGCCAAGGCGGGGCTGCCGACCGACCCGGCCAAGGTCTCCTCCGAACTGTCCACCTGGGACGCCTTCTTCGAAGCCGGCGTCGAACTGCACAAGGCCGTGCCGAAGTCGTTCCTGGTCAACAACATCGGCGCGGTGTTCTCGATGGCCGTCGGTCAGGGCACCAAGCGGTTCATCGACGAGGACAACACGTTCATCGGCGATCAGGACCACATCCGTGCCGCCTGGACCACCGCCGTGAAGCCGTACACCCTCGGTATCGACGCCAAGATCAACGACAACACCTGGAACGCCGCCATCGGCAACGGCACCGTGGCCACCGGGCTGGGTGCCGCCTGGTACGCGCTGGACATCCAGAACGCGGCCCCGGGCACCAAGGGCAAGTGGCGGGTGGCGAGCCTGCCGAGCGGGCCGTCCAACCTGGGCGGCTCCTTCCTGTGCCTCCCCTCGACCTGCGCCAACCCCGAGAAGGCCTTCGAGATCGTCTCCTGGATGCTCAACGCGGAGAACCAGGCCCGCGGCTTCACCGACGCGGCTCTGTTCCCGACCACCCCGGCCGCGTACGAGCTGCCCGCGCTGACCGGCGGCGACGCCTTCTTCGGCGGCCAGAAGACCATCGAGATCTTCGGCCCGGCCGCCGAGAAGATTCCCGCCGCCTACGAGGCCCCGGCAGACGCGGCGGTCTCGGCCGCCTACTTCAACGAGCTGACGGCCATCGAAGCAAAGGGCAAGGACCCGGAGGACGCCTGGAAGGACGCGGTCAGCCAGGCCAAGCAGATCGCCAAGCGTCAGGGAGTGAAGTGACATGTCGTCAAGCCCGGTAGCCGGCCCGGCCCCCACCGGTCCGTCCTCGGGACCCGCCACCGGATCCGCCGGGCAGCCGGCCCCGGACCGCCCCCGCGGTCCGGGGCGGCCCGGTCGCCGGATCAGGCCGGTGTCGTCCCGGGCCCGGCACCGGCCGCGACGCGGGATCGCCAGGTACTGGCCCCAGTTCCTGGCGGTCTCGCCGTACTACCTGATCTTCTCGGTCTTCATGCTCTTCCCGATGCTCTACACCGTGTATCTGGCGTTCCAGAAGTGGGACGGCATCGGGGAGATGGAGTTCGTCGGGCTCCAGCAGTTCCGCTTCCTGTGGGACGACCCGGTGTTCTGGCTGTCCCTGCGCAACACCCTGGTCATCTGGGTACTGTCCACCGTGCCGATGCTCTTCCTGGCGCTGGTGATGGCGGTACTGATCAACTCCACCCGGCGCTTCACGGCCTTCTACCGGGTCGCCCTGTTCATCCCCAGCATCACCTCGCTGGTGGCCATCGCCATCTTCTTCGGCGCGATCTTCAGCAACAACTTCGGCCTCATCAACGCCATCCTGCAGTCGCTGAATCTGTCGGCCGTGCCGTGGCTGAGCAACGAGTGGACGATCAAGCTGGTGATCGCGGCACTGATGACCTGGCAGTGGACCGGCTACAACGCCATCATCTACCTGGCCGGCCTCCAGGCGATCCCCTCGGAGCTCTACGAGGCCGCGAAGATGGACGGCGCCGGACCGGTGCGGATCTTCTTCGGCATCACGATCCCGCTGCTGCGGCCCATCATCCTGTTCACCGTGGTCATCTCCACCGTCACCGGCCTGCAGAGCTTCACCGAACCCCAAGTCCTGTTCGGCAGCGACGCCTCCACCAACCCCAACTCCGGCGGACCGGGCCAGGCGGGCCTGACCACGCTGCTGTACTTCTACCACCAGGCCTTCGACAACAACGACTTCGGCTATGCCGCCGCGATCGTCTGGGCCTTCTTCCTGCTGATCCTGCTGATCGTCATCATCAACTGGCGCCTGGTGCAGCGTAAGGAGCGACGGCCGTGAACAGCCAGAACCGCAAGCGCCTGAGGGGCCTGAGCGTCCATGCCGTCCTGATGCTCTGTGTCGTCATCTCGGTGTTCCCGTTCTACTGGATCATCGTCATGGCGACGAACACCTCGCAGGACATCTACCGCTACCCGCCGAAGCTGTGGTTCGGCGACAACCTGCTGACCAACATCCAGCACCTGTTCGACAAGATGGACTTCTTCGGGTCGCTGTTCAACACGGTGATCGTGGCCGTCTGCACGACGCTGCTGGTGCTGTTCTTCGACTCGCTGGCGGCCTTCGCCTTCGCCAAGTACGACTTCCCCGCCAAGAAGTTCCTCTTCGGGCTGCTGCTGGCGATGTACATCCTGCCGACCCAGCTGGCGATCATCCCGCAGTACGAGATCATGATCCAGCTGGGCTGGCTGGGCACGCTCCAGGCACTCATCGTGCCCGCCGCGGCCAACGCCTTCGGCATCTTCTGGATGCGCCAGTACACGATCACCGGTGTCCCCGACGAACTGCTGGACGCCGCCCGGATCGACGGCTCCGGGTTCTTCCGCCAGTACTGGCATGTGGTGCTGCCGTGTGTCCGTCCGGCGCTGGCGTTCCTCGGGATCTACACCTTCATCGCCGCCTGGAACGACTACATCCTGCCGTTGGTGATGCTGGTCAACCCGGACGAGCTCACCCTCCAGGTGGCGCTGGCACAGCTGTACGCGGGCCACTCCACCGACTACAGCATGGTGATGGCCGGGGTGTTGCTGGCGGTCATCCCGCTGGTGCTGGTGTTCACCTTCTTCGCCCGCGGCTTCATCGCCGACGCCACCAAGGGCGCCCTGCGCTGACGGCGGCGGGGGATCAGCCCCGCGGCTCGCGACAGCCCGAGCACCTTCTCCGCGAGGATGTTGCGCCGCACCTGCGACGTCCCCGCGTAGAGGGTGCCGGAGCGGGCGATCAGATACGTCGTCGACCAGGACGCCGAGGAGTTCGCCGCGCCGGGGTCGTCGGTGCGGCTCGTGCGCAGGCGCGGCCGCCCGAGGGGCACTTGGCCATGCCGGCCCATGATGTCCATCGCCAGGTCGGCCCCGGTGCGGGAGCCGTTGAAGAAGACCTCGTTGAAACACTTCGCAGGCACCCGACGCGCGTTCGGCACACCAAAAACCCCTGCGCTCACCACCGCCCTCCGGCATACGCTGACGCCCGCTGTCTGCCGAGGGAGGACGTATGGAGATCCGTAGCCTGACCCGTACCGAAGCCGAGCGCCGGGCCGCGCTGTTGACGGTCGAGCGATACGACGTGGACGTCGACCTCACCGGCCTGCCCGACGGGCCCGAGGTCCGGTGTGTCTCCACCGTGACCTTCAGCTGCCACGAGCCGGGCGCGGAGACCTTCGTGGACTGCGCGGCACAGGTGGTGAGCGCCACGCTGAACGGCAGCTCCCTCACACCCACCGGGGACGGCCGCATACCCCTCCCCGCCCTCGCCGGGCACAACGTGCTGCGCGTGGAGAGCGTCCAGGCCGACACGACCACGGGCGAGGGCGTGCACAAGGCGACCGACCCCGCGGACGGCGAGGTCTACGTGTGGATGAGCTTCGAACCGGACGAGGCCCGGTTCGTCTGGGCGTGCTTCGACCAGCCCGACCTCAAGGCCCCGCACGCCTTCACCGTCACGGCCCCGCCCGCATGGACCGTCACCAGCAACTCCGGCGACCCGCGCGTCGAGGAGCTGGACTCGGCCCGCCGCTGGACCTTCCCGGACACCCCGTCCCTGTCGACGTACAACACCGTCATCAACGCGGGCCCCTTCCACGAGATCCGCCGCGAGGCCGACGGCCACGACCTCGGTCTCTACGCCCGCCGCTCCCTCGCCCCGATCCTCGACCGCGACGCCGGCGAGATCTTCACCCTCACCCGCCAGGGCCTCGCCTTCTTCGGCGAGGCCTTCGCGATGCCGTTCCCGCAGCGCAGGTACGACCAGGTGTTCATGCCCGAGTTCGGCGGGGCGATGGAGAACTACGGCTGCGTGACCTGGTCGGACGGCTTCCTGCGGCGGGCCACGCCGACGCCCGCCGAGAGCGAGCTGCTCGCGAAGGTGCTGCTGCACGAGATGGCACACATGTGGTTCGGCAACATCGTCACCATGCGCTGGTGGGACGACCTCTGGCTGAACGAGGCGTTCGCGGAGTTCGCCTGCCACTGGGCCGCCGAGCGCGCCACCCGGTACACCGACGCGTGGGCGGGCCACCTGGCGGGCGACAAGCTCAAGGCGTACCTGTCCGATCAGGGCCCTGTCTCGCACCCGATCCACCAGCCCATCCACGACGTCGCCCAGGCCGCGTCGATCTTCGACAACATCACCTACCCCAAGGGCGCCTCCGTCCTCCAGCAACTCATGACGTACGTCGGCGAAGAGCACTTCAGGGCAGGCATGACCGCCTACTTCGCGCGCCACGCGTGGGGCAGTACCACGCTCCAGGACCTGATCGACGCCCTCTCCGAGACCAGTGGCCGCGACCTGGACGCCTGGCGCACGGCCTGGCTCGCGACGGCGGGCACCGACCGCTTCTCACTGGAGCGCGACGGCGACACCGTCACGCTGGTGGCCGACGACACCCCGCGCCCGCAGGTGCTGGCGGTGGGTGCGTACGGCAGGAACGGCGAAGCCCTGGAACGCAGGGCGCTGGTGCGCGTCGAGGTGACGCGGACCCGCACACCGGTCACCGGCCTCCCGTCCGAAGCGGACATCGACGTCCTGCTGATCAACGACGAGGACCTGACCTTCGCCACGACCCGCCCCGACCCCACGACCAGGGACGCCCTCTTCCATACGGCGGCGGGACTGCCCACGGCCATCTCCCGGGGCGTGGCCACGGCGACCGTGTGGGACATGCTGACCACCGGCGAGGCCACGGCGGCGGAAGCCGGGCGGTGCATCACCGCGGTCCTCATGGCCGAGACGTCGGACGCCGTGATCGAGCCCTATCTGACCCTCGCCGCGAACATCGCCGAACTGTGGGCACCGCACGGCGAACGGGCCGCACTGACGGCGGCGGTGGCAGGCGCCTGTCGGCGTCTCGCCGCGGACCCCGGCCGCCGTCAGGTCGCCCTGCGCGGCCTGGCCCGCACCGCCACGAACCCGGACGACCTGGCCTGGCTCCGCGAACAGGCGGGCGACGACGTGGACCTGCGCTGGCGCGCGCTGGTCCGGGAGGCGGAACTGGGCGGGGACGTCTCGTCCGAGGCCGCCCTCCTGCTGGAACGCGACCCGGACCCCGACGCCTGGGTCCGCGCCCTCACCGTACGGGCCGCCCTGCCGGACGCGGCGGCGAAGGCGGAGGTCTGGCAGAAGCTGGCGGTGGACCGCGCGGTCCCCGTCCACTCGGTCGGTCAGGTGGCGGCGGCGTTCTGGCGCCCCGCCCAGGACGCCCTGCTGACGCCCTACACCCAGCACTACCCGGACTTGATCCCGCACCTGCACCGAGGCGGAATGATCCCGGCGATGGTCTTCGCACGCCACCTCTTCCCACCGCACGCCATCGACCTCACGTACATCGAAAAGGCCCAGCAGGCGTCCCACGAGGCGGCCCCGGTGGTCCGCAACACCCTCCTGGAACGCTCGGACGAGGTAAGGCGAATGCTCCGCTCTCGAACCCGGACGACCTGATCCGAGGCTCCGCCCCGCGCGGCAGTGCCACCGACGAGGCAGCCGAGGGTCTCCCGCCGGGCAGTGACGCTTGACCCGGCTCATCCGTAAGCCTAGGCTTACCGTTCGTGGAGACTTACCAATCTGGCGACGCATTGGGTGCGCTGGGGGACGCCACCAGGCGCGCCATCATCGCGTGCCTGGCCGAGCGGCCGCGCGCGGTCGGCGAGCTGGCCGACGAGCTGCCGGTCAGCAGGCCGGCGGTGTCGCAGCACCTGAAGGTGCTGAAAGAAGCGGGACTGGTCACCGAGCGCGCTGCCGGAACCCGCCGCATCTATCGGCTCAACCCGGCCGGGGTGGCCGCGCTGCGCGATCAGCTCGAAACGTTCTGGAACCGGGCCCTGGCCGGCTACGAGGACGTCGTCGAACAACCGGAAGAGGAAACGCCATGACCCAGGCAGCGACCACAGTGGTCCGCCGACAGATCGCCGTCGACGCGCCGATCGAGCGGGCCTTCACCGTATTCACCGAGCGGTTCGGTGACTTCAAGCCGCCAGAACACAACCTGCTGAAGGCAGCGATCGCGGAGACCGTGTTCGAGCCTCGGGTCGGCGGCCACATCTACGACCGCGGCACCGACGGCAGTGAGTGCCGCTGGGCGCGCATCCTCGCCTACGAGCCGCCGGACCGCGTCGTGTTCAGCTGGGACATCAGCCCGCAGTGGCAGATCGAGACCGAGCCGGACAACACCAGCGAGGTCGAGGTCCGGTTCATCGCCGAGACTCCCCGGCGCACCCGGGTGGAGCTGGAGCACCGCAACATCGACCGACACGGCCCGGGCTGGCAGGCCGTCGCCGACGGCGTCGCCGACGACGCCGGATGGCCGCTGTACCTGTCCCGGTACGCCGCACTGTTCGCCGACGGCAGTTCAGCTTCGCCGACAAGTTGATCACAACGGAACTCACACACATCCATCCACCCAGAACCTGGGGTTGGCGACCCTGAACCCGGTGGGGCGGGGAGAGCGACCGTCGGCCCCACCGGACGGCGAGAACCGTCAGTCCTGACGGAACGAGAACCGGTCGGGAGCCATACGCACCGGTCTCGCGCGCCCTGGCCGCTGCTCACGGCACAGTGGAGGCATGAACGCGGACGAGAAGAACCTTCTGGCCCGGGGACGCGTGGCGACCCGGCTTCCCGCCCAGGACCTGGACCGGGCACGGCGTTTCTACTCCGAGCGGCTCGGTCTGGAGCCCGTCGACGAACGGCCCGGCGGGCTGTTGTACCGGTGTGGGGGTGTGGATTTCGCGCTGTTCCAATCGACGGGAGCCTCTCCCGGCGCCTTCACTCAGATGAGCTGGGAGGTCGACGACATCGAGACGGTTGTGGCGGAACTCAAGCAGCGCGGCGTGGTGTTCGAGGATGTCGACGTGCCCGGGCTCCGGACGAGGGACGGGATCGCCGACATCGACGGGAACTATCCGAGCAAGGGTGCACGGGGTGAACGCGCTGCCTGGTTCCATGACAGTGAGGGGAACCTGCTGGGTGTCGGCGAGCTGGTCTTCTGAGCGAACACGGCACGAGCAGCAGACCCAGGAGGGGCACCAGCTCTACTCCGTATCCAGGCCGGACGCGAAGCGCCACAGTCTCCGAGACCGTTCGCGCTCATGGCCTCCGACACCGGCGCTACCGCGGCCTCGCAACGCCCCACGTCCAGCGCGTCCTGAGCCGCCAGCACTGACATCATCGAGCACTGACATCATCCGCCTCAGCGAGTGCATCCCACCGGGTGCAGCCCCATAACAGGCGGCCCGCGAGCGGTTCATCGCAGCGCGGGTGCTGCGCCTGGCCGCGGTCGGCGGCGGGTCACCACTGGGTGATGAGCGGCGTGTCCGGTTCGTGCTGCCGCCAGGCTTCGGTGAGGCGGGCGAGGCGGGTGGGGGCGGCGATGCCGCGCACGGTTGCGATCTTGCCGTTGGTGATGTCGAACATCGTGGAGCCGATGACCCGGTCGCCGAGCACGAAGAGGATGGCGGGGGCACCGTTGACGACCGCGTAGTGGATGGCGGGCGTGCCGCCGACAAGTCGCCGTTTCGCGGGTGTGGGTTTGAAGCCGGCCTGTGCGATGGCGGCGATGCGCTGCGGAGTGTCGTACCGCAGCAGCTTCTCGGCCCGGCCGCCGGCGCCGTCGGAGATCGCGATCGCGTCGTCGGTGAGCAGCGCCACCAGCCGCTCGGTGCGGCCCGAGGATGCGGCGGCGAGGAACTCCTCGACGATCCTGCGGGCGGATGCCGGGTCGACCTCGCCGCCGCCGCGACGCACGGCGGTGACGCGGCGCCGGGCCCGGTGGAGGTGCTGCTGGCTTGCGGACTCGGTGATGTCGAGGATCTCGGCGATCTCGGCATGGCCGTAGGAGAACGCTTCGCGCAGGACGTAGACGGCCCGCTCGACGGGTGACAGGCGCTCCATGACAGTCAGCACAGCCAGGGAGACAGATTCGCGCTGCTCGAACGTGTCGGCCGGGCCGAGCATCGGGTCGCCGTCGAGGAGCGGTTCGGGCAGCCAGGCGCCGGCGGTGCGTTCACGGCGGACCTGTGCCGAGCGGAGCCGATCGAGGCACAGGTTGGTGACGACCTTGGTCAGCCATGCTTCCGGCACCTTGATCCGCTGCCGGTCGGCGGCCTGCCAGTGCAGGAACGCGTCCTGTACGGCGTCCTCGGCGTCGGCGGCGGAGCCCAGCAGCCGGTACGCCAGCGAGGCCAGCCGGTTCCGGCTGGCCTCGAACCGACTGGTGTCGAAGCGATCAGTAGCGGTGCTGTCCACGCGGACCACCCTAGGCGGCGACGCGCTTCTGGGCGGCGGCATTTGACGCGGCGGCCAGGCGGCGCTTGCGCTTGGGCAGGCCGTAGGTCGGGTGCAAGACGGCCCACAGCGACCCCTTGACGATGCCCGCCTTGATCCGCGCGGCCTTCCGGCCGCCCACATACTTCGACTTTGCCTGCGCTTCGTCATCGACGAGCTGCAGGATCCCGTCCCGCCGCCCGAGGCTGATGTGGTTGCCCAGGTACTCCAGCTTGATGTTCGCAATCTTGCGGCCGGTCAGGCGTCCCACGATCGCTTCCATGGCCTGCCGACCGGTGTAGCCGGCCGAACCGCAGGACATCGGCAGCGGCCGGCCGTTGTCGCCGATGGCGCGGACGCTGTCGCCGATGGCGTAGACGTTGGGGTGCGAGACCGACCGCATGGTGCGATCGACGACGATCTGACCGTTCTCGGTGACCTCAAGGCCGCCGGCGGCGGCGATGGGGTTGACCGCGAACCCGGCCGTCCACACGGTCGCGTCGGACGCCAGGGCGGTGCCGTCGGCGCACAGCACCCGCGTCGCTTCGACGGCCTCGACGCTGGTGTGCTCCAGGACGGTGATGCCCAACCGGTCGCAGGCCTGGCGCAGATGGCTGCGGGCTCCGGCGGAGAGCCGGGCGCCCAGCTCGCCGCGGGCGACCAGCGCCACCGACAGGCCGGGCCGGGCTTCGGCGATCTCGGTGGCGGTCTCGATGCCGGTCAACCCGTCGCCGACGACCACCACACTCCCGCCTTCACCCCGCCTGTCCAGGCTGTCCAGGCGCTCGCGCAGGCGCAGCGCCGAGGGCCGGGCGGCGACGTTGAAGGCGTGCTCGGCCACACCGGGGACGCCGTGGTCGGCGACGTGGCTGCCGAGCGCGTAGAGGAGCGTGTCGTAGCCGAGTTCGTCGCCGCCGTCGACGTCGGCCACGGCGACGACCTGGCGCTCGGGGTCGATAGTGGTGACACGGGCCAGGCGCAGCCGTATCCCCGTGCCCGCGAAGACGTCGGCGAGCTTCGGAGCCTCGATCTCCCGGCCGGCCGCGAGCCGGTGCAGCCGCAGCCGCTGGACGAAGTCCGGCTCGGCGTTGACCACGGTGATCTCGGTGTCCGCCGGGGACAGCCGGCGGGCCAGGTTCCCGGCCACGTAGGCCCCGGCATAGCCGGCGCCGAGAACGACGATGCGGTGCTTCATGTCTTCGCTCCTGTCGGTTCGCTTGCTCTCGGTGACTTGAGCGGAACGGCGGCTCGATTGCTGACAGGAACCGCATGTGGCATGGGTCACAGAGTGACAGGAGCACCGCTCAACGATGCTCGCGACGCCGAGGCGGCGCAGATGCAGGCCGAGCTGCCGTACGGCGGTCACCTTGGTGATCTCCGTCAGCAGCGAGGGCCCGGTGGCTCGCTCCGGCCCGGTTGCTCGACGCGGTCGCTGCGGCAATGCACCAGCAGGGCCTCACGCAGGCGCTCCCCGATCAGCTCCACCGCGCGAACCTCGTCGGCGAGCCAGGCGGCCAGGCGGTCCTCGTCGGCTCGGGTCGCCGGACGGAAGTCGAGGTATCCGACGGACCGTCCTCCGGGCAGCCTCAAGCCAACAGCCGTGCGAGCTCGGCCATTTCGGTCTCCGGGTCCACCGCTGGCTGGATCACGAGCTCGTCGACCCCCGACTTCTCCAGCACACTGATCCGCTCGGTGACCTCGTCCCAGGTGCCGACCAGGCCGAACCTGTCCACCAAGGAGGGCACGATGAGTTCGCGGTCCTCAGGTGACAGCCGGCCTAGGTAGTTGTGGTAGAGCGTGTGGTGACGGTTGGGGTCGGTGGGGGTGGTGCCGCGCGACTGGAGCAGGCGGTCGACCGCCGCGGCCTCCTCCTGGGGGAGGGCCGCACGGAAGGCGGGATTCTCCACAGCGAGGATCAGTGCGCTCAGCGCGATGTGCCCCATTGAGTCCTTGGCCGAGTCGCCGTAGGGGTCTTCGCCGTCGGCGAGGACATGCAGGGAAGTCATGAGGTACGAACGTGTCTTGGCGGTGCTGCCCGTGACCTGTGCCGCGGTCTGCCGGGCCTGGCCGAGGGCGGACCAGGCCGTGGGGTCGTGCATGCCGAAGGAGATCAGTCCCGCGCCGAGGCGGCCGGCGATCGTGGCGGCCTTCAGACCGAACGCCGCCACGACGAACTCCACTGGGTCTGCAGTGTTGACGTACGGGCCGGCGTGCAGGAATCGCACTCTGCTGGACCGGGTTCCCTCGCGGTAGTCCGTCTCGCGGCCCGCGGTCAGATCCCGCAGGGCGGCGGTGAACGACTCCAGCTCCGCCATTTTTGTGGGCCGCATGCCGAGCGTACGGCGTGCTGTGTTGCCGGTGCCGACCCCGCACACGATGCGGCCGGGGGCGAGGGCGTTGAGGCTGCTGACGGCGGCCGCCGCGGCGGGCGCGGAGCGCAGTGCGGGTGAGGTGACACCGATGCCGAGCTTGATCCGGTGTGTGGACTTGGCACAGAGCGCGAGAGAGACGAACGGGTCGCCGTGGACCATCGGCGTGTCATACACCCAGAAACTGTCGAACCCGAGTTCTTCCGCGCGGGCGGCCAGATGTTCCACACCCGGCCGTGCTGCCAAGACGATGCCGATCCGCATGGCGATTCTCCTCGCCGTCGAGTGAGGTGGCTGAACGACTCCGGTTGCATTCGTTGTTGTCTCTGACCCCGACCATGGTCCCAAACGGGCTGGCGGTGTGACCCGGGAACTGGCCCAGTTCGGTGAGGAGATGAGTCGGGGGAACCCGGCCGGCGGGGTGCGGTCCCCGAAGCCGCCCCGACCGTACAAAGGAACGATCAGATCCCCGATCGAGCGGCACGCTTCAATACTCCCCACACTCCCCACCGAATCGGTTGCTGACCGTGGTCAGCCGTGCCAGTTGCATGGTCGACGGTCAGCTCGGCGCTGGAGCGGGCCCCAGGAGTTCGACGCCGTACCGGGCGGCGACTGCCGCAAGCCTGCTCATCTCGTTCCGGGGATCAGTCTCCGGCGTCGCGATTGCCGCGGCCTGCCACTACGTGGGGCCGACTGAGTTGAGACGATCAAGGTGCGCAGCATCTGGTTGCCGGCATCCGCAACAGGTACTGCTGGGGATCCCCGTTGCGGCAGGGCGGCATCCTCACCTACGGCGCCGTCGACCAGGACGGCACGCTTACCCAGGGCGGCTACTCCACCCAACAACCTCGACAGGAGTGCCTACACGTCGCTGCCGGCCACTGAGGCGTCGCGGCCCAGGACGCCGAGAAGGCGCAGGTCGTCGTGGGAGGGTTGTGAGAGCGGCCGCGGGCCTGTGCGCGCTGACGACCATGCACGGTGGCGACGGTTGTCACACTCGCGGACTTGGCGGTGTCTTCATGCCGAACCTTTCACACAGGCAGACGTACAGGGAGAACACCATGACGCTCCGGGTCCCCAAGGCCGAGCTCAGTGCCGAGCTCCGCGAAAACATGATCAAGCAGCTCGGTACCGTGCCCGAGCCCGTCGAAGTGCTGTGGCACAACCCCAAACTCGCCGAGGCCAACGAGGAGTTCGCGGCCAGGGCGGGTGAGTGGGACGCCGCCGACGCGAGCTTCAAGACGTTCGCGCACATGGCCGTCGCGGCACAGGTCGGCTGCAGCTGGTGCCTGGACATCAACTACTTCCTCGCGCTGAACCAGAACCTGGACCAGGCCAAGGCGAGCCAGGTGCCGCGCTGGCGGCAGTCGGAGTTGTTCACCCCGCTGGAGCGCGACGTTCTCGACTACGCCGAGGCCATGACGAACACGCCGCCGACCGTCACCGACGAGCTGTCGAAGCGTCTGCTCGACCGGCTCGGCCCCGCGGCGCTGGTCGAACTCACCGTGGTCATCGGCTTCGCCAACATGGCGGCCAGGTGCAATGCGGCGCACGGAATCACGTCGCAGGGCTACTCCGCTGCCTGCGAGATCCCGCTGGCCGCGCGTCCTGAGAACTCCGGCGTGGCGTCGACGGCATGACCGAGAACCCGTTCGTCGCTCATCGCAGCCTGCTGTTCACGGTCGCCTACGAGATGCTCGGGTCGGCGGCCGACGCGGAGGACGTGGTGCAGGAGTCCTGGCTGCGGTGGGCCGACGTAGACCCGTCGCAGGTGCGTGACCCGCGGGCGTACCTCATCCGAACCGTCACGCGGCAGGCGCTCAACCGTCTGCGAACGTTGTCGCGCCGCCGCGAGGACTACGTCGGCGAGTGGCTGCCGGAACCGCTGCTGACCAGCCCTGATGTCGCCGAGGACGTCGAACTCGCGGAGAGCGTCTCGATCGCGATGCTGACCGTGCTGGAAACGCTCGGGCCCACGGAGCGGGCGGTGTTCGTGCTCCGCGAGGTGTTCGACATGCCGTACGGCGAGATCGCCGAGGCCATCGGGAAGTCCGCGGCCACGGTGCGGCAGATCGCACGGCGGGCACGCGAACATGTGGCGGCCCGTCGGCCGCGGGTGGAGGTGAGCCGGTCGGAGCAGCACGCCGTGGTGGAGCGGTTCCTGGCCGCGTTGCGAACCGGGCAGTTGCAGGAGTTGCTGGAGGTCATGGCGCCGGATGTGGTCCTGATCGCCGATGGTGGCGGGGTGGTGCCCGCCGCTCCGGCTCCGGTCCACGGCGCCGAGCTGGTGGCGAAGCTGCTCGCGCGCGCGGACCGGGTCGTGGCCGCGACGACCGTGTGGCTCAACGGCGCGCCCGCCGCCCGGGTCGAGATCGACGGCGAGCCGGCCGCGGTGAGCCTCGTGGTGGAGAACGGGCGGGTGACCCGGATCTACGCGGTGGCGAACCCACGGAAGCTGACACGGCTGGACGAACCGGCCGAGCTCGCCAGGTAGGCCCGCTGCTGCCCTGGCGTGGTGAGTGTTCCGGGCGGTTCCAACCGCCCGGAACACTCACGAACGCACGGCGATGGGGCCACGGACTTGCGAATGGTCAGACGAGGCCCGCGCGGTAGACCAGGAGCGCGATCTGTACGCGGTTGTCGAGGCCGAGTCTGGTCAGGATGTGGGAGACGTGGGCCTTCACCGTGGGCAGACTCATGTAACAGGCCGCGGCTATCTCCGCGTTGGTCCTGCCCTCGGCGACGGCGAGGGCCACTTCCCTTTCCCGGGACCCGAGTCGGGCCAGCATCGCCGCGGCCTTCTCACGTTCCTCGTGGCGGGACGGCCCGGGCACACCCGCGGGGTCGGTCACGGTGTCGATCAGCTGCCTGATGGCGGCCGAGGAGAGCACGGGCTCGCCCGCCATGACGTTGCGCACGGCCGCCACGATCTGCGCCGGTGGCGTGTGTTTGAGGACGTATCCCGCAGCCCCTGCGCGCAGGGCCTGCAGGACGTAGCTGTCGGTGGTGAAGGTGGTCAGGATCAGCACTTCCGGAGGCCGCGGCCGCCGCCGGAGCGCCGCCGTGGCCGCGAGCCCGTCCATCCTCGGCATGCGGATGTCCATGAGGACGAGATCCGGACGGTGCTCGTCCACGAGGGCCTGTACGTCGGCTCCGTCGGCAGCCTCCGCCACGACGTCGATGTCGTCGGCCGCGGACAGCATGAGGCGCAGTCCGGCGCGTACCAGGGGGTCGTCGTCGACGACCAGTAGACGGATCAAGGGGGTCAGACGGTCCATGGGAGCCAGACGTCGAGGTGGAAGCCGGTGGGTGTGGTGTGGTGGTGCAGGCGCCCGCCGACGAGATCGACGCGTTCCTTCATGCCGATCAGTCCCTGACCGGAGCCCGGCACGGAGCCCTGGGCCGGCGCCGGCGCCAGGGGGTTGGTCACCTGGATGGTGAGCCCGCTGCCGGGGCCTCCCGTGATGGTGAGGGACACCGGGGTGCCGCGGGCGTGCTTACGGTGGTTGGTCAGCGCTTCCTGCAGCAGGCGGTAGGCCGTGCGCGCGACGGCCGGCGCCATGGTGGCCGGGTCGTCGAGCCGCCGCACCAGGTGGAGCTCCGCGCCCGCGGCACGGGACTCCTCGATCAGCTGCGTCACATCCGTATGTGTGGGCCGGGGTGGTTCGGTGTGGTCGCCGACGACGGGAGCCCGCAGGACTTTCAGTACGTCCTGCAGGTCCTCCAGGGCCCGGGTGGCGCTGACCCGGATCACCCCCACGGCCTCGGCGAGCTGCTCGGTCGGTGCGCCCGGATGGTATTCCAGCGCACCCGCGTGAATGGACAGCAGCGACAGCCGGTGCGCGAGCCCATCGTGCATCTCCCGGGCGATCTCCTCCCGGGCGTGCTGCCGCGCCTGCTGCGCACGCAGGGCCGCTTCCGTCTCCGCACGGACCGCCCGGTCCCGCAGGCCCGCGACGACCAGGCCCCATCCGACGGCGCCCGCAACCAGGGTGACGGCCGAGACCGCGGTCGCCAGAGTGAGGGGCTCGGAGGGGTACGCGGAGAGCAGGACGTACGCCGGTACCGGGACGAGCGCGGCCGCAGTGACCGCCCAGGTGGTGCGGATCGGGCACGTCGTGGCGACGGTGAACAGGGCGATCAGTACGGGCACCACCAGGGGCAGGCAGACGCTGAGGACGATCAGGGCCACCGCGACCCCGACGGGGTGGCGCCGCCGCAGGCACAGCGCGGCGCAGACGAGCAGGGGCAGGACGCTGCCGAGCCCCAGGAGCCTCCAGCTGAGGGGCAGTACCCCGCCGAGGACGCTTTCCGGAGCGCCTTCGCCGACCTGCGGATAGACGGAAAGCCCTGACTGCTGCGCCCTGGCCACCAGCACGGTCAGGGCGGCGGCCGCCGCGGCCACGGCCAGGTCGGCCAGCACGGGGTGGCCACGCCAGGCCTGTCGCACGTCGATCACGGAGGAACCGTACCCAGCGATCCCCGCGCACGGGGAACCGCGACGATTTCCTATACCAAAGTATAGGTGCGCCCTGTCCATTGGATCAGGGTCGTCGCAGCCCTTTTGCCGATTTCCTTTTCTCTGCCGATTTCTAGGTTCGACGGCATGGAAAAAGAGAACTCCTCCGAAATTCGTCCTCGGGTGAACGGGACTGCCGTAAACCGGACCACCCTGTTGTGCGGCATCACGGGACTGCTGCTCCTGTCCCTCGGCGGCCTGCCGCTCCTGGACCGCGTATGGGCCCATCTGGGGTCCGCGTACTGGGCCTTTCCCGCCGCGCGTGACGTGCTCTCGGTGGTGGTCGGTGTCGTCCTCGTGACCGTCGCGGTGGCCGCCCACCGGCGCACGCGGCAGGCCGCACAGACTGCTGATGTGCGGTGACGCGGCCCCGACGATTCGCGTTCCGGGCGGCTGTCCCGTTCGTGACCGCCGCCGCGCTCTTCTTGACGGGCGGCTGCGGCACCCTGCACGGCGTGACGTCTCCACGCGACGCCCGCGAGGCCGCCCTCGCGTCACCCGGAGCGGAAAAGAACGGCAGCGGACCCGACTGCGCCGTAGAGAAATGCGTCGCCCTCACCTTTGACGGCGGCCCGAGCAAACCCACTCCGAAACTCCTCGACATCCTGAAGGAAAAGAAAGTCAAGGCGACTTTCTTCCTCCAGGGAAAAGGTCACACGGACACCTATCCCGGTACGGTGTTGCGCATGGCCGAGGAAGGGCACGAGACGGCGAACCACACGTGGTCCCACAAAGTGCTCACGGAACTGAGCGCCGATGAGGTGGAGGCCGAGATGAAGCCCGTACAGGACGACATACGGCGCATCACGGGCCGCGCCCCGGTCCTGATGCGGCCCCCGCAGGGGCGGACCAGTGACGAGGTCTCCGCCGTCATGAAGAGGCTGGGCCTGGCCCAGATCCTGTGGAGCGTCACGGCCAAGGACTACGCCACGACGGACACCGCCCTGATCACTCGCCGGGTACTGGAGCAGACGCGCCGCGACGGAGTCATCCTGCTCCACGACCGCTACAAGGGGACCGTCCCGGCCGTGCCGGGCATCATCGACTCCCTGCGCCGACGCGGCTACACCTTCGTGACGGTCTCTCAACTCCTGGCCCCCGCGGCACCGAAAGCCGGTGCCATCTATCGGCCCTGACAGCCCGTTCTGGAGCTTCTGCCATGTGTTCCTCGGGATGTCGAATGCGGCGGATCCCCATCGACGTGAGAGTGAAGGCAGTACATCCCAGGAGTTCAGGAGCAACACATCGTGACCGTTACCGCGGATATGGCCATCTCCCTCGACGGCTACGTCGCCGGCGCCAACGTCTCCGTCGACAACCCGGGAGGCGACGGCGCCGAGCCGCTCTTCGAGTGGATCCACAATCTGGCGAGCTGGCGGCAGCGCCAGGGCATGACCGGCGGGGAGGAGAACCGCGACTCCGAGCTGATGCGCGAGTGGTTCGATGCCACCGGAGCGGTGGTCATGGGCCGGATGATGTACGACACGGGCGAGGAGTTCTGGGGCGACAACCCGCCGTTCAGGGCCCCGGTCTTCGTGCTCACCCACCGTCCCCGGCCGACCCTGGTCAAGGAGGGTGGCACCACCTTCACCTTCGTCACCGACGGCATCCGCAGCGCCCTCGACCAGGCGAAAGCCGCCGCCGGGGACAGGGACGTCGACATCGCGGGCGGGGCGAGCACGGTGCAGCAGTACCTCAGGGAGGGGCTCATCGACGAGCTGCAGCTCCACGTGGTGCCCGCGCTTCTCGGAGACGGACTGCGGCTCTTCGAGGGACTGGGCGCCGGGCGGCGGAACCTCGAGCCGCTCAGGGTGGTCGACACGCCCCTCGCCACCCACCTGAAGTACCGCTTCGTGAAGTGACCCGGCATGCGGGAGGCCCGGCCGCGCACTGGCGTGCGGCCGGCCGGCCGGCCCGCTCGTGCCGCGTCGTGTGCGGTCGCGATCAAGCGCCCCCGCGCAGGACCCGACCTTCGCCTACGGGAGCGCGTCTGGAGCGTTCGAAGAAACGTCGTGCGCACTCTCTTGACAGCCCGTTCGGCGTCCGTGAGGGTCGTGAATGAACATTCATTGACCATGGTCGGTTAGATGGATGTATGAGCGGAACAGGCGATTAAGGAATTTGAGGCAACGTCAGAGAGTGGTGGGATCGCCTGTTCTCAGAAGCCTGCCGTCGCCATGAGCGCGGTTTGCGCCGCCCAAGTCGCCCACCACCTGCTCCAAGGCCCGTACCTCTCGGATCGCTTCTTGCATACCCATGGCACTTGGAACCGCGGCCGTTCCCGACGACAACGCTCGCGCATACGCAGTGAGGCATCGCATGCAGAAGCTCGAAGACCTCCCGTCCGTCAGGTTCGGTGACGGACTCGGTGGATCGCTGGCCTTCAAACGTGACCCGCTGGCCTTCCTGGCGCGTAGCCGTGAGCGGTACGGCGACATATTCCGTTTCCGTCCGTTCGGGGTGCCGATGGTGATGGTCAATCACCCGGACTACATCCGTCACGTGTTGGTGGACAGAGGGGAGCGATACGACAAGAACGCCACGATCTTCAAAGTGATACGCCCAGTCCTGCGCAAGGGTTTGATCGCCAATCCGGACATGGAACTGTGGCGTCGGCAGCGCCGCATGATGGCGCCGCATTTCACCCCGAGAGCGGTCGGTTCCTTTGCCCGAAACATGACGGACGAGACCGTGCAGATCGTGGATCGCTGGAAGCGCACATACGGCGACACCCATACGTTTGATGTCACCGACGAGTTCGGCCAGCTCGCCCTCCGTATCGTCAACAGATCCCTCTTCAGCGCAGACGTGAGCGAAGCGGCCCAGGGCTTCGAGCGGGCCTTCGGCGTGGCCAACACCATTCTCGGCGCCTTCTTCCGTTGTCCGTTCCCGCCGTTGAGTGTGCCGACACCCAGCCATCGCAGGCTGCGGCGGGCGATCGAGGACATGGACGAGTTCGTGTCCGGATTCGTCCGGCAGCGGCTGGCCAACGATGTCGCCGTGGGCGAAGAGAGCGATCTGCTCACCCTTCTCCTGCATTCCGTGGACGGGGAGAACGGGAAAGCGATGGATCTCGAACAGCTCCACCACGAGGTCCTCAACATCTGCGTCGGCGCCTACGAGACCACCACCAACACCCTGTCCTGGGCGTTCTATCTCCTCGCCTGCCATCCCGAGGCCGAGAAGCAGATGCACGCCGAGGTCGACCAGGTGCTCGGCGGCCGGATTCCGCAGTTCGAGGACCTTCCCCGGCTGACGTACACGCGCATGGTCGTCGACGAGACTCTGCGCATCTACTCCCCGGCGTATCAGTTCATGCGCCGCGCCTGTCAGGACGACGAGATCGATGGCTACCGCATCCCCGCGGGCACCAACATGCTGATCAACAGCTATTTCCTGCACCGGCACCCGGAGTTCTGGCCCGAGCCCGAACGCTTCGAACCCGAGCGGTTCAGCCCCGAGGAGTCCGCCAAACGTCCCAAACATGTCTACGTCCCGTTCGGCAGCGGACCTCGCATCTGCATCGGAAAGCACTTCGCCCTGACCGAACTCACCCTGGTGATCGCCACCATCGCGCTCGGGCACCGGCTGGTCATGCCCGCGGGTGCCCCCGAGGTACACCCGGAGGCTTTGATCACGCTGCATCCCAAAGACGGCGTGCGGTTACGGCTGGAGCGCCGCTGAGAGGAGTACGGCGCATGGCCATCGACACCGACGGGCCGGACATCCGAAGCCCGTTTCCCCAACGGATCAATCCCCATGCGGAGAAGACGCGCATTCAACTGGCCGAGTGGGTCCGGAGCACAGGGCTGGTGCATCGGGAAGCGGCGAGAGAACGCTTTGATCGCGCGGACTTCGGCTGGTTCGCGGCAGCGGTGTACCCGACCGCAGACGCCCCGCAGCTGGATCTCATGGCGGAGTGGTTCGCCTGGCTCTTCCTCGTCGATGACCAACTCGACGACGGACGGTTCGGGCGCAGTCCGAACCGGATGCGGGAGACGGTGAACCAGATGCGGGCGGTGCTGGAAGGCCACGGCCGGTGTGACGCGGCGGGCCCCGTCCTCCCCACCGCGGTCGCCTCGCTGGCCGACTTATGGGAGCGCACCGCCCCGCAGGCGGCTCCCGAATGGCACCGCCGCTTCGTCCGGCACCTCGAAGAATGCCTCAGAACGGCAGCCGTCTGGGAGGCAGGAAACAGGATCAGCGGCACTGTCCCGTCCGAGGAGACCTACATCGCCAACCGCCGACACACGGGCGCCATCTACGTCTGCATGGACCTCATCGAGATCGCGGAACGGATCTCGCTCCCCGACGCCGTCCACACCAGCCCCGAGTTCACGTCCGCCCTCGATGCCGCCTGCAATGTCGTCTGTTGGACCAATGACGTCTTTTCGCTGGCCAAAGAGCGTTCGCGGGGCGAGGTGCACAACCTCGTCCATCTCGTCGGGCACCATCGCGGGCTGGACCAGCGGGCCGCGCGCGACCACGTCTGCACCGTCATCGCCGCAGAGACGGACCTGTTCCTCGTGGCGGAGGCGAAGGTGCTGACCGCTTTCCCCGACCAGACCGCAGACCTCGTCCCCTATACCGCCGGCATGCGCACATGGATGCGCGGCAACCTCGACTGGTCGAGGCGTACGAAGCGCTATCACTCCACCGCGGACGACGGCGTGGATCGACCGGAGGAATACCTCGAAGCACAGCTCATGGAGGTCGAACGATGACCATGGCCACCGTCCCGACACCGCTGACGCCTGGGAACTCCTGCGCCGTGCCCGCGAGATGACCGGCCCCGTGCTCCGGAGACCGCACGCCAGCATGCTCTCGCCCTCGACCGACTGGCCTCGGTGTCCCCTCAGTCGGACGGGGAGCGGATGCTGGTGACCCTCGCCCATCTGGCCATGAACCGTCGGACGTAGAGCGACGCGACGCAGCCGGGACGGCGTGCGGATGGCCCGTGGGGCGGGAGCCCTTCCGCCCCACGGGTCTTCAGTGACATACGGGGTGAACGGCCACTCGCGTTCACTCGTACCCCTTGTCGTACGCCTGGCCGCTCGCGCGGACGGGAACAAGCTTGGATACGGAGAGGCACGTGCCGCAGCAGCCACACCTAGGACGCATTGGCCGCACCCTGCCCGCCGCCCGCATGGTTCGCGGCGCCGCCCTGATCGGCAGCCTGGCCCTTCTTCTCCTGGCCACGGCCTGCGGTGGGGGCGACGACGGCGACGCGGCGGAGAGCAAGCAGGCGAAGAAGGCCGCGATGTCCGCGGCCCCGGCGGCCGGGGTCGTGGCACCGGCGAAGGTCGAGGTGATCGCCAACCTGACCGGCTGCAAGCCAAAGATCCGTATCGAAGCGGATGAACTGCGCCAGGGCCTGTGCCACACGAAGAAGGTCGACTACCTCATCACCACCTTCCCCGAGGAGAAGTACAAGCAGACCTGGCTGGACTCCGCCGCCATCTACGGCGGCAAGTACCTGGTCGGCTCGCGTTGGATCGTCAGCGCGAAAGAGCCGGAGATGCTGGAGCAGTTCCGAGCCAAGCTCGGCGGGAACATCCAGCAACTGCGCGGCATCGGCCCCACTCCGAGTGCCTCGTAGCGGCAGAGCAACTGGTCGGCGCCATCTTCACCGAATCCGTCAGACCCTCCGACGGCTCCCTGCGCGTCCTGTCTCCGAAGACCGCACGTGGTGCCCGCTACGCCTGATCCGGGCCGTAGTGCTCCAGGAACATGTCGACGCCGCTGGTGATGAGGCGGTCGGTGATGTCCTCATCGATATGGGTGCCGTAGGCGCCGAAGACCATGTGGGGGAAGACCAGAAGTGCGTAGAGCTGGATGATCGCGATCTCCTGGTCGGGGATGACCAGTCGTCCTTGATCGGCCAGGGTGCGCAGCGCACCCGCCACCGCGGGGTGGTGGCCTTCCGGGCCGCGGCCCTTCCAGGCCTCGGCGAGTTCCGGGAAGCGGTGTAGTTCGGCGGCGACGAGGTTGCGCAGGGCGGTGACCTCGTGGTTGGTGCGGATGGCGTGGACCCAGGCGCGGGCGGCGTCGATGAGTGCGGCGCGGAGGTCCTCGGCGTCGGCCAGGCCTTCGAGTGCGGCCGGAGAGGCGCCGTCGAGGGGTTCGTCGAGCGCGCTCGTGATGACCGCGGTGAACAGTGCTTCCTTGCTGCCGAAGTGGTTGTAGACGGTCACCTTGGAGACGCCCGCCTCGGCGGCGATGGCGTCCATGCCGACGCCGAATCCCTCGCACAGGAACAGTTCACGGGCGGCTCGGACGATGGCCTGCCGTTTGGCTTCGGCGCGGGGTCCGCTCGGGGGCTGCTTGACCGTCTCGCTGCTCATGGTCGAATCCTAGCAACGAACTGAACTGAACCGTTGAGTTCATATGAACTGAGACGTACAGTTCAGTTCAAGGGCTCGTGCGGACCAGGCCGTGCGGAGCAGCAGCCCCGCCATGCCCTGTACGGGAGGAAATTCGTGTCTTCGACCGCTCGTCTCGCACGAATGCGGCCCGGAGCCGCCCAGCCCGGCGGCAGCCGGTGGCTACGGCGTCCGTGGTCGCCCTCGCGGACGCGGCACGCCGGGCGTTCGCCGACGGTATGGGTCCGGCGATGACTGCGGCGGTCGGTGTCACCGCGGTGGGCATCGCCGTTGCGCTCGCCTTCGCTCCGTCCAGCCCTACGGACTCTGCCACTGATCGCCGTACGAACTTCGAGGAGTCGTCATGACCCACCCGGCCCCCGGCGCCCCGCACGCGTCGGAAGACCAACACGACCATCCGCCCGCCGATCCACGCCGCTGGGTCGCCCTGGCGCTGATCTGCCTGGCCCAGTTCATGCTGATACTCGACGTCACCGTCGTGAACGTCGCGCTGCCCGACATGGCCGCCGATCTCGACCTCGGCCGGGAGACACTGACCTGGGTGGTCACCGCGTACACGCTGTGCTTCGGCGGGCTCATGCTGCTCGGCGGTCGGCTCGCCGACGCACTCGGCTCCCGCCGCACCCTGCTCGCCGGACTTGCCTTCTTCACCGTCGCCTCACTGGTCACCGGGCTGGCCGAGAACGCCGAGACCCTGCTCGGCGGGCGGATCGCCCAGGGCATCGGAGCCGCGCTGCTCTCCCCTTCGGCGCTGTCCATCGTCACCACCACCTTCCACGGCGCGGAGCGCAACAAGGCCCTCGGCGTGTGGGCGGCCATCGGCGGCACCGGCGCGGCGGCCGGCGTACTGGTCGGCGGGGCGCTGACCGACGGGCCGGGCTGGGAGTGGGTCTTCTACGTCAACGTGCCGGTCGGCCTCCTCGTACTGGCCACCCTCCCCGCCTTCGTACCGGCCCGCGCACCGCAGCCGGCCCGGCTCGACGTCCCCGGGGCACTCCTGGTCACCGCCGGCACCGGCGCGCTCATCTACGGGCTGGTCGAAGCGGGCGACGCGGGCTGGGGCGCCGCCGCCACTCTGCTCCCGATTGCCGGCGCACTCCTGGCGTACGGGCTGTTCGTGGCCGTCGAACGAGCGAGCCGGGCCCCACTGATGGACCTGCGCATGTTCACCCGGCAGCCGGTGCTCGCAGGGGCGTTCCTGATGCTGATCGCCACCGCCCTGCTGATCGCCTTCTTCTTCCTCGGTTCGGTCTACCTCCAGCACCTCCGCGGTTTCAGCCCGCTCAAGACAGGGTTGGTCTTCCTTCCGGTGGCCGTCGCCACCGGTATCGGCGCCCACCTCGGCTCCCGGCTCGTCGGCAGGATCGGCAGCCGCCCCACGGCCGTCGGAGGCATGGTGATCGCCACCGCCGGAACCATTCCGCTGACGCAACTGTCGGACACCGGCAGCGTGTACGCGGCTCTCCTGCCGGGCTTCGTCGTCGCCTCCGTCGGCATCGGCGCAGTCTTCGTCACCGCCACCACCACCGCGCTCGCCATGGTCGAGCACCGGGAGGCGGGACTGGCCTCCGGTGTCGTCAACACCTTCCACGAGGTGGGCGGTTCGATCGGCGTCGCCGTCGTGTCCACCGTCGCGGCGTCGGGCTTCGAGCGCGGTTCGGTCGGCGGTTTCGCGGACGCGTTCACGGTATGCGCGGTGGCGGCCGCCGCGAGCGCGGTGGTGTCTTTGGCACTGGTACCGCGCGGCAAGCCGCAGATGACCGGAGGCCCTCATGTCCACTGACGGTCCTGACTGAAGCCTCGCCGTGGTTCGTCGCCGGGCCGGACTCCTAGGCGGGGTGGGTGGTCGGGGCTGTGCGCCGCACAGCCTGACGCCTCGGCTGGTGCCGAGGCGTCAGGCTGTGTCTGTGTCTATGTCTGAAGGGGGTGTTGATCACGGGTGCGGAGTCGGTGCCCCGCACAGGCCGGGCTCCGGTCTTCGTCACCGCTGCTGGTGCGAGAGCCGGCGTGCCAGCGGGGGAATGATCACAGCGGCGGCCACCAGGTGGGACACAGCCAGGATGACCTGGGTGGACGTGGCGGTGTGCGGGGCGACGGCCGGGCCGGCGAGGGACAGCGCGGTGAGCGCGACGGTGGTCACCGTGAAGGTGCGGGCGGGGCGCTTGGCCCAGCGGGCCAGGGCCACCGCCAGGATGATCCCGGCGATCGACCAGAACACCACGCCCCCGGCGAAGCCGCCCACTGGGATCTCCGCGGCCTGTGTCTCGCCGGGACTTGCCGCGTTCATCGGTACGCCGGCCCCTCGGGTGATGAGGCCGAACACCTCAGTCACGACGGCACCGGCGAGGACGGCGAGAACGCCGACCAGCCACACGGGGCCAGTGGCGAGAGACCGGGTGGACCGGGGCGAGGACTTGGCCTGGGACTGGGACTTGATGGTGGTCTGGGTCTGGGGCGCGGTCACGCTCATGGCTCTGACTCCTGCTGTGTCGTTGTGAGTTGGTGTGCTTTCGCAGATGTAGACCGAGAGGCGCCCCAGAACTCATCGGTCATCGGACAAGGAGACTCGGCACGGCCGTAACCACCCTCTGGCGGTGCCGCATTCGGCTCCTTGAGAGCTCCTTGAGAGGAGAGCGGCAATGTGGAGGAGCGGGCGGTGCTTCGTGGCACCGCCCGCCCCTCTGCTATGGGTCGCCGTTACGGGCCGGTCGTGTCAGGCCGTCGCGAGCTCGGATTCCGTGTCACGCACCGGCGGTGCGAGCCGGCCCGTGCGGTGCAGCCCGTAGAGGGCGGCCGCGCAGACGAGGCCGAGCACGAGCAGCGCCATCCACGGCAACGCGGACATCCCTGCGTCCCGGGCAGCGTCGAGCGCGACACCGGTGAGCAGGTTCCCGAGGGTGATGCCGATGCCGCAGATGGTGTTGTAGAGCCCGTAGTGGGTGGCCACGAGGCGGTCACCGGAGAGGCGGACGATGGTGTCCATCTCGAAGGGGTACGCGATCATCGTGCCCAGAGCGAGCAGCAGCGCGGAGAGCGCCGGAGGCACGGCCGCGAGCAGCCACAGCCCGACTCCGCCGTCCGGTACGGGAATTGCGGTCGCTGCCAACAGCGGCGCGAACGCCACACCCATGATCAGCAGACCCCACACCAGCGCGCGGCCCGGTTCCATACGGGCCTTGCACCATGCGGTCACCTTGGTCTGCCCGAAGATCGTGCTCAGTCCGGAGACGGCGAAGAGCAGTGCCACCGCTGCTGTGCCGAAGGTCCCGTCCCCGCCCAGCCGCCGTACTTCCAGCGGCAGTGCCAGGTAGACCTGAAAGGACATCACGTACGAGCCGATCATGGCCACGGAGAACAGCAGGAACGGCCGGTTGGCGAGGATGCCGCGCCACTGGGACAGTACGCCCTCCTGGTCCTGCTCGCCTTTCGCGTCGTCGCCCCGGCGGGCGGGCAGGGCCCGGATCTGGACGATGCTCAGCAGAGCGAAGATCCCGGCCGCGACGAGGCACGTGACGCGGAAGCTCACGCCGGTCAGCAGCATGCCCACCAGTGGGCCGAGCAGGATCCCGGCCTGGTAGAAGACGTTGAACAGGGCGAACGCCTCGACTCGTCGCTCACCCGCGTCCGCGGCCAAGTAGGCCCGTACGGCCGGGTTGAACAGCGCCCCGGCCAGTCCGGTCGCCGCCGAGGCGGCGAGCAGGGCGGGTACGGAGTCGACCAGCCCGAGGGTCGCGAAGCCGACGATGCGCAGCACCAGCCCGGCGATGATCAACGGCTTGTAGCCGAGCCGGTCGGCCAGTGTGCCGCCGACCAGGAACATGCCCTGCTGGCTGAAGTTGCGTACGCCGAGGATCAGCCCGACCAGCCAGCCGGCCAGGCCCAGGGGTCCGGCCAGATGCGTGGCCAGATAGGGCATCAGCATGTAGAAGCCGAGGTTGATGGTGAACTGATTCACCATCAGCAGCTGGACGCTGCGCTCGTAGGTACGAACCTGCGCGATGGTGCTCTTCATCAGGCCGTCTCCTCGGAGTCGGCCTCGGAGGCGGCGGCAAGGTCCACCACGTCGGTGTCCTGCGCCCGGCCGTTCCGGGCGAGCGGATCGACCACGGTGGTGCACCTGGTCCAGCGGGTGACCTCCTTCTCGTCCAGGCGGCCGATCACCTCCGGTTCGGGTGCGGGCGGGGCGTCGAGCAGGCCGTGGGCGGCGCAGTAGTCGTCGTCGTAAACCGTGCCCAGGTAGCGCTGCGGGCCGTCGGGGAAGATCGCCGCGATCCGGGTGTCCGCGGGCAGCGTGCGCGCCAGCCAGCCGGAGACCATCGCGACCGCGCCGACGCTCCAGCCACCGGTTGCGTAGTGGGACGCCGCGAGCTGACGGCACGTCCACACGGCCTCCGCCGGGGCGACCCAGTGCACCTCGCCGAAGTTGACGTAGGCGACGTTGCGCGGATAGATGCTGGAGCCGAGGCCCCGCATCAGCCGGGGCCGCGCGGGCTGCCCGAAGATCGTCGACCCGATGGTGTCGACGCCGACCAGCTTCAGGTCGGGATACAGCTGTTGGAGGACCCGCGAGACGCCGGCGGAGTGTCCGCCGGTGCCCACGCTGCACACCAGCACGTCGATGTGGCCGAGTTCCGTGGCCAGTTCGAGCGCGAGCGGGGTGTACGCGGTGGTGTTGTCGGGGTTGTTGTACTGGTCCGGGCACCACGAGCCGGGGTGCTGCTCCATCAACTGCCCGACCCTGTCGCGGCGGGCCTGCTGCCAGCCGCCGGCCGGGTGCGGCTCGGAGACGAGGTTGACCTGGGCTCCGTACGCGGTGAGCAGCCGGGTCATGGACATCTCCAGGCCCGGGTCGGTGACCAGGGTGACGGGATGGCCGTAGACCATGCCGGCCAGGGCGAGGCCAAGGCCGAGGGTGCCGCTGGTCGACTCGATGATCCTGGCTCCCGGGCGCAGATCGCCGCGGGCGCGTGCACGCTCCACCATGTGCAGGCCCGGGCGGTCCTTGATGCCGCCGGGGTTGAAGCCCTCGAGCTTCGCCCAGAAGCCGCGCCCCGCCGAGGCGAGGGGTTCGGAGACGTGCAGCAGAGGGGTGTTGCCGACCAGCCCGGACAGGGCGGAACGGGCAGGAGAGTTCAGATCAGTTGTGGGGGAATGCATGGTCCGCTCTCGTTCGAAGATGTGCGTCAGGGTTCGCTCATCTCGCGTGCGGCCCGACCAGGGCAGGAGGTGTCCCGGCCCTTGTGAGCGGCACGCGGCAGCCGGTTCGTACGGCTGCGGCCGAGAGGTCTAGATGCGCCACCGACAGACGATGGTGAGCGTGGAGCGGCCGGGTGTGGCTGTCCGTCTGCGAAACCGGCGCGGAGTCGGCAACAGGAGTTCTGCCGCCGTGGCCGTCGCGACTCCGGCGAGAGGCAGGAGTACCGCCATACGCGCTGATGGGTTCACCGCGCCATGGGCTTGGGGGACCAGGCCGAGGGCCGTGCACAGAGTGCCGGAATGCGAATGCGCGGGCGCGTCCCGGTCGGGTGTCTCGGCCTCAGGTGACGCGGCACCGGCCGTTGTCAGCGACGGCGAGTGACCGTGGTCCGCGCCATGAGGCGAGGTGGGGCAGTGGAGGACTCCCGTCAACAGGAGTGCGCCCAACACCCAGGCCAGTAACCGCCAGGGTGACGGCGAGCCCGGTCGGACGGGACGTACGAGGGGATGGATCGGCACAGGTCCTCCGTGCGGAGCCGGCTCCCCGGCACAGTCGGGCAGAGGGGAGCGGCGAGGCGTCGGCGAGCGGTGAGCGAGCGCCCTCGTCCGACCCGTTCACGGCCTGCGAGACGGCCGTACGGGAGGCGGGGCGCCAAGACATGACCAACGCCGCACACAGCGGACACCATTGGTCCGCGTGTATCGGAACGTGTTGGTCAGTGAAGGGGCGCGCCGAAATCTAGACCTGCATCACGGCTGACGTTCTGGACTCCGCGAGCCCGTACCCGGCCGGCTTCGATCCGGTCGGGGCGGGCTGTCCGAGCGTCGCTTCGGAGGCCGAGTACTCCCTGCCCAGGGGGGAGGCGCAGGGTGCGTCGAGCGAGACACCGTGCTGCGGCGGACCGGGGACACACTCCTGTGCTGGGTGGGAGGTGTCATGGCCGCCGCCGTGGGAGCCCGACGGTGTCTCCAGGAACACCTGCTCCGCAACCTCGGTGGTGGTGCCGATCTGACCGCCGCCATGGGCGGCTGTCGCAGCGGTGGGGGAGACATGGCCCGCGATGCCCTCCGGGCTCACACTGTGGGCGTATACAAGGCCGAACAGCATGGTGGCCAGCCCAAACAGATGCAGCAGACCGGCCCATGGGCGGGTCCGCGGCGCACCGGAGGGA
The DNA here is from genome assembly GCF_008905045.1 of Streptomyces albicerus. Taxonomy (GTDB): domain Bacteria; phylum Actinomycetota; class Actinomycetes; order Streptomycetales; family Streptomycetaceae; genus Streptomyces; species Streptomyces albicerus. Next base: position 113,747 of record NZ_VWMY01000011.1, on the reverse strand, counting down.
GACCAAGGCGTAACCACGCCGTGATCCTAACGCGTCCCGTGCCTCATGGATGACCCGGTTCCGGAACGGCGTGTTAACAACTGGTGCGTGGATTAAGCGAGTTGCTCGTAGCGAAGGGGCGGGCGCTGGGCTGCTCCTGAAATGCGAGTGGCCCGGTCACAGGCGAACGGGCCCCGTATGGTCCGCGAAGGATTCATCCCTCGACCGGACCATACGGTGCCCGCCCATGTCGTCTCCTGTGCAGGAAATCACAGCGTTCCATCGGCCTCCTAGCTGCTCACGGATTCCTCCTGCGGCCGGGCAGTCGGCTCTTGTACTCCCTCGGTGCTTGCGGACCCGCTACCGCGCATCAGCAGTGCGGTCAGCAGACCGCCGGCGGCCGCGATGCCCGCCGCCGCGAAGAACGCGGCGCTGAATCCGTCGGTGAGGCCGGGCAGGTCGCCGAGCCGGCCCGCGCCCTGGGAGGTGGCGAGCGCGGTGAGTGCGGCCAGGCCGAGGGCGGAGCCCACCTGATAGGTGGTGTTGACGATGCCGGAGGCCAGGCCCGCCTGCTCCTGCGGAACGCCGGACATCGCGGCCATCATCGCCGGGATGTACGCCAGTGACATGCCGATCGCGGCGACCAGCGAGGCGGGCAGGACGTCCACCACGAAGGTGCCCGACGGCTCGACGGCCGCCAGCCACAGCAGACCCGCCGCGAGGACGAACAGCCCGCCCGCGATCAGCGGCTTGGGGCCGAAGCGGCCCAGCAGCCGGGCGGTGACCATCGTCATGAAGACCATCAGGAGCCCGGTCATCGGCAGGAGCGCGGCGCCGCTGGCGAAGGCACCGTATCCGAGCACCTGCTGCAGGTAGAGGTTGAGGAAGTACCACATCGGGATCCAGGCGGCCCCGAGCAGGGTCATCGCCAGGTTCGACGGGCCGAGGCCCGGCGTCCGCCACACGCCCAGCGGCATCAGCGGCGCCGCGGCCGAGCGCTGGACTACCAGGAAGAGGGCCAACAGCACGGCGGCGGCGAGGAGTTCGAGGATGGTCTGGGTGGCACCCCAGCCGATCTCGGGAGCACGCACCACCGCGAACACCGCGAGCGCGAGGCCTGCCGTGACGGAGACGGCGCCGAGGACGTCGACAGAGCCGTGCCGTCTCGCGACCGCCGGCAGCAGTCCGGTGGCCAGGAGGGTGGCGATGCCGATCGGGATGTAGATGATGAACACCCAGGGCCAGCTGGCCCATTCGGTGAAGACGCCGCCGAGGAAGACGCCCGCGGTGCCGCCTGCCGGGGCCGCGGCGCCGTACAGCGCGAGGGCCTTGCCGAGTTCCTTCGGGTCGTGGCTGAAGAGCATCATGAGCAGGGTCATCGAGGCGGGCGCGATGAGTGCGCCGCCCACTCCCTGGACGGCTCGGCCCAGGACCTCGACCCACGCGGTGGTGGCGGCCGCGGCGACGACAGAGCCCGCGATCAGTACGGTCCAGCCGGTCACGAAGATCCGCCGGGCGCCCAGGAGATCCGACAGTCTGCCGCCGAGCAGCAGCAGTCCGCCGAAGGCGATGACGTACGCGTTGAAGACCCACTGCAGATCGCCCGGGGAGAAGCCGAGGTCGCGCTGCATCTCGGGGAGCGCCACGCCGATGATCGAGGTGTCCATGATGACCATGAACTGCGCGGTGGCGAGCACGAAAAGCGCCCACCACCGACGCGGGTTGACGGTTGACATGAGGGTGTCCCTTCTCTCGATATACCCCAGGGGGGTATGTTCGAGGGCCGAAGGTAACAAACCCCATGGGGGTATGGAAGGGGGTTGCGTCAATGATTTTGGTACCCGCTGGGGGTATCCATGCCCTCATGGCAATCCCGGCCATTGAGGCCGCACACGGCCGGCTCTGAGACGACTGACCCTCTCCGTTCACTTAATGATCACCTGCGACTGTCGAGAACCGGTCATAGTCGCGTGAACAACATCGACGGTGACGGGTTTCGCCCCAGGTCGACTCCAGGGACAAGCTGCACGACGCCGACACGCAGGCGCACCTTCAGATGTAAGCCGGTCGACCACGCTGGGAGCGCAATGAGGTACATGACGGCCGATGCGCGTGACCTCATGGTCACGGCTGGGGAGGTCGCCAGACTTCGGGATGCCATGCAACTCGAAGTCAGAGATGTCGCGTTGGCCGCGCTGATCCTCCACTTCCGCCGTATGGCGGAGGAAGTGGAGGATACGAGGGAGGTGTCGCTCTCACCGGAGCAGCTGCCGATGGCCGACGAAGTACAAGAGATCATGACTTCCGGGGAGGGGGATCTCCGCGATGTCGACCTGGTGGGACTGGCGCGGCGAGAGGAATCCGAACTCTCCGAATATCTGGGGCCGGTGTGGCGGGCGGCGGGAGGCTACTGACTTCCCTCCACCTGGCGCTCCGCGCGGTTGCTGGTGGCGTCACCGGGTGAGCGTGCCGGACAGCATCGCGAGTACCGGCCCCCCGGCCAGTCCCAGTCCAAGTGATGCGGTGGCGGCCGCGTACGCCACGACGCGTGCCGTGCCGTCGCCGTCGCCGTCGCGGAGCACTGTTCCCTCGCCCCGGGAGACGGCCGGGACGATCCAGCGCAGGTAGTAGAAGAGCGAGGCGACGGTGTTGACCGCGGCCAGGACGGCGAGCCAGGCGTAGCCGCCGTCGACGGCGGCGGTGAAGATCTCCAGCTTGCCGAGGAAGACCGCGGTCGGCGGGGTGCCGACGAGGCCCAGCAGACAGATGACGAGGCTCAGGGCCAACAGGGGCCGCTGGCGGGCGAGTCCGCGGTAGTCGTCCAGGTTCACGGCCCGGGGGAGGGCGCAGACCACGGCGAAGGCGCCGAGGTTGGTGACGGCGTATGCGGCGAGGTAGTACAGCAGCGCCTGCTGGGCTTCGTCGGAGCGGACGGCGACCGCCACGGGCATCAGCAGGTAGCCGACCTGGCTGATGGTGGAGTACGCGAGCAGTCGTTTGACGTCGCTCTGGAAGAAGGCGGCGAGATTGCCGAGGGTCATGGAGGCCGCGGCGAGTACGGCGATCAGGGCGGCCCAGGGGAGTGGGCTGTCGGCCAGGGGCACCGCTCCGAGGCGGAAGAGGGCGGCCAGCGCGCCGATCTTCGGGAGGGTGGTGAGGAGCGCGGCGACCGGTGGTGTGCTGCCCTGCACGGCGTCCGGTACCCAGAAGTGGGCAGGCACCGCGCCCGCCTTGAAGAGCAGGCCGGCGAGCAGCCCCAGCGTTCCGGCTGCGAGCAGCGCCTCCGGCGCCTCGCGCAGCTCCGTGCTCAGCATCGGATAGCCGGTGCCGCGCCCCGTGGCGTACAGGACGGTGATGCCGGTGAGCATGAGGACGCCGAGCAGGGCACCGATCACGTAGTACTTCAGCGCCGCTTCGGTGCCGGGGCCGTCCTTGCGGAAACCGGCGAGCGTGTACGCCGGGATGCTCGCGAGCAGATAGCCGGCGGCCAGCAGCAGGAGGTCCTGCGCTCCGGCGAGCACCAGGGCGCCTAGGACGGTGAGTTGGAGCAGGACGTAGAACTCGCTCTCGCGCGGGTCGGCGCGCATGGGGCCGATGCTGAGCGCGAGCACGAGCAGGCCTCCGGCGAGGATGACGATCCGCGAGGTGCCGGTGACCGGGTCGACGGCGAACGCTCCGTCGAAGGCGGCGGTGGCCGGCTCGGTTGCCGCCACGGCGGCCGCGACGATCCCGGCAGTGGAGGCCAGCGCGGCCAGCAGTCCGACGATCCACTGACGCGAGCGCGGCAGCCAGGCGCCGAGCAGCAGCCCGAGGACGGCGCCGGCCGCCAGCAGGATCTCCGGCAGGATGTCGAGAGGGTTCTCGTTCATCTCGGTCATCGCGCGAGCAGCTCCACAACGGCACGGGAAGCGGGCTCGATGACGTCGAGGAGGAAGCGCGGCGCGACGCCCACCACCACGGCGAGCATCAGCAGCGGTACGACGGCGACGCTCTCATGGGCCCGGACGTCGGGGAAGGCGCGTGGGCTACCGGGTGCGTCGGGCAGCCGCAGCGGACCGAGGAACATCTTCTGCAGGGCGCGCAGAAACAACCCCGCGGTCAGCAGGATGCCCAGCAGGGACAGGGACGTGGCCACCGGACGCGGGCCGAGGCTGCCGGTGAAGATCTGGAACTCGGCGATGAACCCGGAAAAGCCCGGCAGGCCCAGGGAGGCGAAAGCGGCCACGGCGGTCATGCCGGTGAACGCCGGTGCCGCAGCGGCGATCCCGGAGTACGCGCCCATGTCGTACGTACGACCGCGCTCGTACAGCACACCGGCGAGCAGGAACAGCGCCCCGGTGAGCAGTCCGTGGCTGACCATCTGGGTCACGGCCCCGGTGACGGCGAGGGAGCGCGCCTGCTCGGAGGTGTCGGCCGTCGCGGCGGCCGCACCGACCGCGAGGATGATGTACCCCATGTGATTGACCGAGGTGTACGCGATCATCCGCTTGAAGTCCGTCTGGGCCAGCGCCACCAGCGCGCCGTACAGCACCGACACCACACCGACGATCACGATGACCAGTGCGTAGTCGCGCCACGCGTCCGGGAGCATCGGCATGGCGATGCGCAGGAAGCCGTACGTGCCCATCTTCAGCAGCACACCGGCGAGGATCGCGGAGCCGGCGGCGGGCGCCTCGGTGTGCGCGGGTGGGAGCCAGGTGTGGAAGGGCACGGTCGGTGTCTTCACGGCCAGTCCGATGCCGATGGCCAACAGTACGAGGGCCGCGTAGACGGACCGCCCGGCGAGCGGGTTCTGCCGGGTCAGCTCGACCATGTCGAAGGTGTGCGGATCGGCGGCGAGATAGAGGCCGATGAAGCCGAGCAGCAGGGCCAGGGAGCCGATGAAGGTGTAGAGGAAGAACATCAGGGCGGCCCGGGCGGCCTGCTGGTGTCCCCAGCCCGCGATGACGAAGTACATCCCCACGATGGACAGATCGAAGAAGACGAAGAAGAGGATCAGGTCGAGGGAGACGAACAGCCCGAGGCAGGTCGTCTGCAGGAACAGGAACAGCGCGGCGAACTCGCGTACCCGGCGGGTCTGGCGCAGCGAATGGACGGCGCATGCCAGGAAGAGCACGCAGGTCATGGCGAGCAGCGGCAGCGACAGTCCGTCGACGCCGACGTGGTAGCCGACCCCGGCGCTGGGGATCCACCGGGCACGGACCTCGTACTGCATGCCGCCGCCGTGGTCGTAACCCGCCCACAAGCCGACGACGAAGGCGAGCAGCACGGCCGTGGACACCACCCAGACGATCCGGAACACCGACTCCGGAGTACGCCGCGGCAGCACGAGCAGCAGCAGTGCGACGGCGGTGGGCGTGAAGACGAGGGCCGTAAGCAAGAGGGTCACCTCACGAGGACGAGCACGACGGCGAGGACGGTGAAGGCCGCGACGGCCTGGGCGAGGTACTGGTGCAGCTGACCGGTCTGCGGCCTGCGGGCCAGTTGGCCGAGGGCCCGGGTGGCGGCGGCCACCGTGGTCACCGTGCCGTCGACCGCCCGCTCCACGGTCCGGTCGGACCAGCGGGCGAAGCCGACGGCGGAGCGCGCCGCACCCTCAACACCGCGATCGAGTACGCGCTCGTCGAAGGCGGCGGCGCTGCGGGCAGCCCAGAACACGGGCCGTACGACGAGCGCCTGCGCCGCGCGCTCCAGGGAGAGCCAGTCCCGGAACCAGCCCTTCGCCCGAGCGGGCAGCGGCAGTACGCGCCCGCCCCAGGCCCAGGCGGCGGCCGCCGCGATCAGGGCGAGGGCAGCCGAAAGGCCCAACTCCCACGCGTACGGGGTGGGTTGGGAGTCACCTCCGAGCACGCGCTCGACAGCGTCGGCCAGTGGTGGCAGCGCGAGCGGTGAGAGGACCACGCAGGCGACGGCCAGCAGGACCAGCGGCGGCACGGACATCCGGGGGACGTGCCGGGTGCCGCGCTGCTCGGTGTCCAACTGCTGCTCCTCGGCCGCCGGTTGCGGGCGCCAGACGAACCACAGCGCCTTGGCGCTGTACACCGCGGACAGGACGGCGGCGGCCAGGCCCACCGCGTACAGCCACGGCGTGTGCTCGCGCGCGGCGGACAGCAGTACGTCCTTGGCCGCCCACAAGGACAGCGGCGCAAGCCCGGCCAGGGAGCAGGCGCCGGCGGTGAAGACAATGCCGACCGTACGGTAGCGACGGGCCGCCCCATGCAGCGCCGGCAACGCTTTCGTGCCGAGGGCCGTCAGCCACACCCCCGCGACGAGGAACAGCAGGCTCTTGGCAGCGGCGTGGGCGATCAGTTGCAGGGTGCCGCCCGTGGTGCCGTCGACGCCGGCGGCCAGCACCATGAATCCGATCTGGGCGCAGGTGGAGGCGGCGAGTAGCTGTTTGAGGTCGGTCTGGGCCACGGCCACCAGCCCGAGGGCGACGGCGGTGACGGCTCCGGTCCACGCCACCACCTCATCGCCCCAGCCGGAGGCCTCCAGCAACGGCCCGGTGCGCAGCAGCAGGTACGCGCCCGCCACGACCATCGTCGCGGAGTGCAGCAGCGCGGAGACGGGGCTCGGGCCCTGCATGGCGCGCGACAGCCAGAAACTGAAGGGGAGTTGGGCCGACTTGCCGAAGGCCGCGGCGATGACGCCCGCGGTGATGAGCGACAGCCAGGGCTCGTCGGCCCCGGGCAGATCCTCCAGGGAGAGGCTTGCGGACTGGCTGCTCGCGAGTGCGGCTCCGGCCGCCAGATAGAGGCCGAGATCGGCGGTACGGGTGGTGAGGAAGGCGGTGTTGGCGGCGTCGACCCGCTCCGGGTCGCGCCACCAGTAGCCGATCAGGGCCCAGGAGGTGGCGCCCATGACCTCCCAGCTCATGAGCAGCACGGGAAGGGTTACGGAGGTGACGGTGACCAGCATGCTGCCCGCGAACAGCAGTATCAGCCCGAAGAAACGGGATCGGGCCTCCTCGCGGCCGAACTCCGCCGCACTGAACAGCAGTACGGCCACGGTGACCGCCGTGACGGTGACGACGAGGAGCCCGGACAGACCGTCGACGGCCAGCCGGACCGGCAGCTGTTCGAGAAGCGGCGCCGTCACCGAGGTGTGCCGGAACGCGGTCGCCACGGCCAGCCCCAGGGCTGCGAGCATGACGCCCACCGCGACGACCGGGGCGGCGCGATCGGCCCTGCGCCCGGCCACGAGAAGCGCGGTGCCGAAGACCACCGGCAGGGCGACCAGTGCCCACAGCACGGCGCTCACTCCTTCAACTCCGCCGCCATGTCGGTCATGTCGACCTCGCGAGAGCGGAACAACGCGGTGACCACCGCGAAGCCGATCGCCATCTCCAAAGCCATCGCGGTCACCGCCAGGACCACCAGCACCTGCCCGTCGGGCGCGGCCGGCGCGATGTAGTGCCAGGCCGCCGCCGCGCCGACGATCACCCCGCCCAGCATCAGCTCAAGGCCCATCATCAGCATCACGATCGACTGCTGGGTGAGCGCCCCGAACAGCCCGACGCACAGCAGGGCGGCGCCGAGCAGCATGAACAGTTCCAGACTCACCGGCCGACACCGCCTCGTACCGGGTCGTCGGAGCGTTCGGCCCGCAGGTCGTCGCCCAGGCGGTCGTAGCGGCCCCGCCGCGTGGCCAGGACCACGCTGGAGACGATCGTCGCGAACAAGGCCATGCCCAGCGTCATCATGGTGAGCATCTGCGGACCCATCAGAGACATCCCGAGGTCCATCGTCACGTCGGCCGGTGGCTTGCCTCGGCGGCCGGGCCAGGGCGCCAGGAAGATGCCGACGGCCAGCAGTACGAAGACGCCGACGCAGATGACGGCCGCGCCCCTCTTGTTGTGGATCATGGTCATCGGCATCAGGCCCGCCGGATTCATCATGTACATGATCATGAATACGGCCATGATGGCCATCTCGATCGTCATCATCAGCACGATGACGATCCCCAGATAGTCCATGCCCAGCAGGAGCACCTCACCGGCCACGCACAGCAGTGAGGTGAGCAGCGAGAAGGTCGCCCGGGCCATCGAGTCGAACCGGAAGACCATCACTCCGGAGGCGACAGCGAGGACGGCCAGTGTCCAGAAGAGCACATCGTTCATGGGCGAACAGCTCCTTCCGCTCGTTCCGTTCCTTGCGTCATCGGTTCAGCACCACCAGCGCCACCACGAGGGCCTGCAGGATGGCGAGCGGAGTGAGCACCACCCACGCCAACTCCACGTACCGCTCCATCCGTACGCCGGGAACCCGTCGTCGTACCCAAACCAGGAGCGCCAGCACTGCCGCGGTCTTGAGCAGCGTCCACGCCCAGCCGGGCAGCAGCGGGCCATGGCCGCCGCCCAGGAACAGCGGAACGCTGACGGCCGCGGCCACCACGAACAGCAGCCACCGGCCGCCGAGGAAGACGATCCGGTCGACACCCGAGAGTTCGGCTGCCGCGCCGCCTGCCACATCGCGACCGACGGGCTGGTCGAAGGGCCCCCAGAAGGCCATGCCCATGGCACTCAGCAGATAGATCACGAAGGCGGCGGGCATCCAGACCGCGAACCACAGACCCGACTGGGCATCGACCACGTCGCCGACCCGAAGCGACTCCGCCCCGAGCGCTGCGGTGGTGATGGCCAGCATGTGCGGCAGCTCGTACGCGAGTCCCTGGGCCAGAAAGCGATAGCCGCCGATCAGGGAGAGCGTCGAGTTCGGCCCCCACCCGGCGAGCCACACCGCCGCCCACGCGAGCGCCTCCATCGCGTTGAACCACACGATCCCGTCCGCCAGATCACTCACCGAGCGGAACCCGAGCGGGAGTACGACGGCGGCGAGCACGGCCGCGACCGGCAGCAGTACCACGCCGAGCCGGGTCAGCAGCTCGTCGGCCGCGTTGGTACGGCGACGCTGCTGCACCAGAAGCCGCAGCACCTCACGGCCCGGGTTCGCCGCCGGGTCGGCCGCGAGCAGGGCGTCGAAGTGCGCGGTCCCCAGAGCCACCAGTACGAGAACGAAGGGCAGTACGGCGACAGCCCACAGCGGAGTGGTCTCAGCCATGGACCACCTCGGGCCGGAGAGCCGGGACGAGTTCGTCGAGATCGGGGTCGAGGCTCGCGACGATGATCCGGGCGCAGGCGAACTCGGCGCCTTCCAGGAGGCCAGGCAGTACGTCGAGCAGTGCCCGGGACGGGGGCACGCCACCGTCCACCCTGCCACGGGGGCCACTCAACTCAGTCGCCGCGTCAAGCCATCCGTCGTCATCGAACGCAGCCGCCGCGCGGCCCACTTCGTCCAGCCATACGCCGACACGGTCGTACGCGTCGCCGCCCGCGACGAGCGCCGGGCCGCTCACCCCGGCGGAGGCCGCGCGGTCGCTGGGCAGTACGCCGAGTCCCGCGGTGAGCCAGCGCAGCGTGCGAGACCGCTGGACGCGCCGGATCAACGGCCGTACCGCAGCCAGGACTTCACCGGAGGACTCGCCGGCGAGGGCCTGGTCACGCGCCGCCCGCGCGCGGGCCGCCGCACCGCCCCAGCCGACCACCGCCAGATACCGCCAGAGGCTGTCGAGATGAGCCGCACACAGCCGCCGCGCCGCAAGCCCGCGGGCGACCGCCTCACCTGTCGAGGCGCGCAGCCAGGGCTCGTTCCAGAAGGGCCGCCGCGCCGACGGGAGCACCGGGACCTGCTCGACCGCGGCCCGCTGCACCACGTCACCCTGCAACGCCAACCTCAGCACCAGGCCTGCCGGCCAGTCGGGCAGGGCGGGCCCCAACGGCACATGGAGCCGGTCGAGCCTCAGCCCGTCCCGGTCGTCGGCGCGGTCCGCCATGGGCAGCCCGGCGACCGACATGGCATGCATGTCGTGTCCGCCGTGTCCGCCGTGTCCGCCGTGTCCGCCGTGTCCGCCGTGTCCGCCGTGTCCGCCGTGTCCGCCGTGTCCGTCGTGTTCGCCGTGTCCGTCGTGACCTCCGTGTCCATCGTGCTCGGAGTGCGTGTCGGGGCCGGAATGGCTGTCGTGCGTATCGTGGCCATCGTGCTCGCCGTGCTGATGGTGGCTACTGTCACTGTCGTCACCGTGGTTGCCATGTCCTCCATGTGTGTCGTTGTTTTCGGCGTGTTCGGGAGTCGTACCGTGGTTGTCGCCCTCCCCGTGCGTCTCGTCGACATGCCCGGCGTCCCCTTCGGGGCGTTTTCCGCGTACGAGTAGGGACGCCCGCCCCTCGTCGAGAGCTGAGGGCACGTCTTCCGCCTCGCGAACGCGGACGCGGGCCTTCGGAGCAGGGATCCCGAGCCACAGCCCGTCGATCCACTCGGCGTCGGCGGGATCCGGATCACCCACGATGACGAGCAGGTTGGCGGACGCCGGGCTGCCGACCTGCGGCCAGCCTCTGCTCCGCAGTTCTCGCTCCATGGCCAGCCGTGCCCGGGCCGCCCCGGGACACACCGCCAGCAGCACGCCGGGACGGGAGGTCGCCGTCCGCAGGAGTCTTGCTCTCAGCTCCATCGGAACGCGCCTTCCCGCCAGGCGTAGCCCACCCCCGCGAGAAGGATCCCGAGGAAGAGGAACATCTCCACGACGGCGCTGGTGCCGACCTCGCCCACCACTTTCGTCCACGGATACATGAAGAGCATCTCCATGTCGAAGGCGAGGAAGACCATCGTCACCGGGTACCAGCGCACGTGGAACCGGGAGAACGGATGCTCCTCCGGCCCGAGACCGCCACTGAACGGCGGTACGTCGCACAGCGGTTCACGCTCGACACTGAGGGCCGCTCCGATCACGTACAGCAGGACGAGTCCCGCCGAGATCAGCACCAGCAGGAGAAGGACCGGCTGCCAGTCGGAGGTGTCCATACGATCCCCTTCCCATGCGGTGGTCGCTCGGCAGAGCAACGTGGCGCAGCTTGCCAGGCAAACCGCCCTCACCACAGGTGAAACGCCACAGTCCTGATGGCGCGCCGCACCTGCGGCAGAGATCGCACGCGATTCGACCGAGGGCCACTGGCCCTTGACTCTGCCCTTGTCCGAGGCGATGACCGGCTTCTGGGCGGTCTGAGGCACCGGTACATCGCGCGGGCGACGGCCCGCAGACCGCATGATCCGCCTGTCACATCAAGGGCGACTGCCCGGTCTTACCTGTCACACAGCACAACTTCGGGGAGAGGCCGCGTTGTCACCTGGCCCGGCTCTCGCACACCGTTGCCGGCCCGCAGCGATCCCGTATACGCACCCGATCTCGGAGGAACACATGATGGACCGCCGCGCGCTCGCCCCACTGCAGCACGTCCGAACCGATGCTCTGGACGTCGCCTACTACGAAACAGGGCCGCGGGACGGCGACACCGTGCTGCTCCTGCACGGGTTCCCTTACGACATCCACAGTTACGTGGACGTGGCTCCGCTGCTGGCCGAAGTAGGTTTCCGGGTGATCGTCCCCTATCTCCGGGGGCACGGTCCCACGAGGTTCCTCTCCGATGCGACCCCCCGCGCGGGCCAACAGGCCTCTCTGGGCGCCGATGTCATCGCCCTCATGGACGCCCTGGGCATCGAGAGCGCCTACCTGGCCGGATATGACTGGGGTGGCCGGGCCGCCTGCATCGCCGCTGCCGTATGGCCCGAGCGCTGTCTCGGCCTGGTCTCGGTCAACAGCTACCTCATCCAGGACATCGCTGCGGCGATGAACCCCATCGCGCCTCCTCTGGAGGCCGGGTTCTGGTACTTCTACTACTTCCTCACCGAGCGCGGGCGGGCCGGTCTCGCCGCCAACGCCAAGGAAATTGCCCGCGTCATCTGGACGCGCAACTCCCCCAAGTGGCATTTCGGCGACGAGGTCCTGGACCGAGCCGCCGAGGCCTTTCAGAATCCCGACTACGTCGAAATCGTCATCCACTCCTACCGCCACCGGCTCGGTTTCGCCCCCGGTTTCAGCGAGTACGAGAAAATCGAAACCCTCCTCGCCCAGCAGCCCGTGATCACCGTGCCTGCCGTCACCCTGGACGGTCTGGCCGACGGGAACTTCCCGGCGACGGACGGTACGTCCTCGGCACACCATTTCACCGGCCCCCGACTGCACCGGTTGGTGAAGGACGCCGGTCACAACCTGCCGCAGGAACGCCCCGAAGCGTTCGCGGCCGCGGTCCGTGACGTCAGGCTCCTGAGCCAGGAACACGCCGCCCGCAACCGAATCTGACTGGTGACGTCGGGGATTCAACATGGATACCTCTTCTACCTCTTCCGAACAACCCACTGCACGCATCGCGACCGCCCGCGGCAGGTGGATCCTGCTGACCACAGTCCTGGGCTCGAGCGTGGTGCTCCTGGGTTCGACGGTCACCAACGTCGCGCTGCCCCGCATAGGCGAGGACTTCTCCGCCGACCTGGCAGTCCTTCAGTGGACTGTGAACGCCTACATGCTGACCCTGGCGGGCCTGATCCTCCTGGGAGGATCCCTGGGTGACCGGTTCGGACGGCGCCGGATCTTCCTCGTGGGGGTCGTGTGGTTCGCCGCAGCCTCGCTTCTGTGCGGTCTGGCCCCCAACACCGGCACGCTGATCGCCGCGCGCGCCCTGCAGGGCGTCGGCGGGGCCCTCCTGACGCCGGGCTCGCTGGCGCTCATCGAGGCGTCGTTCCATCCGGACGACCGGCCCCGCGCGGTCGGCCTGTGGTCGGGCTTCGGCGGCATCGGCGCGGCACTCGGCCCCTTCCTGGGAGGCTGGCTGGTGGACGGCCCCGGCTGGCGCTGGACCTTCCTGCTGAACGTTCCGCTGGCTCTGGCGTGCGTCCCCATCGCACTGCGCCACGTACCGGAATCCGTCGGCACTGCCCCTCAGGGTGCCGTGGCGGCGACGGGCAACGCACGCCGACAGCACGGCTTCGACGTCCCGGGGGCTGTCCTCGGGGCGCTCGCGCTCGCTCTGGCGACGTACGCGCTGACCGAGGCCCGCAACGGAAGCCTCATGGTCGCCGTCACGGCGGTCGGCAGCGTGGTGGCAGGCGTGGCGTTCGTTCTCGTCGAACGGCGCCGCCCCGATCCGATGATGCCGCTGTCCATCTTCGCCTCCCGCCAGTTCACCTCGATCAACCTCATCACCCTCTGCGTCTATGCGGGCCTGGGCGGATTCTTCTTCCTGACCGCTCTTCAACTGCAGATAGTGGTCGGGTATTCGGCACTCGAAGCCGGCGCTGCCATGCTGCCGAGCACCGTGCTCATGCTGATCTTCTCGTCCCACTCGGGTGAACTCGCCCAGCGCCTCGGGCCACGCATCCCGCTCACCGTGGGCCCGTTCATGTGCGGGGTGGGCATGCTGATGATGCTGCGCGTCGGTACCGGCGCGTCGTATCTTCTGGACATTTTCCCGGCCCTGCTGGTCATAGGCGCGGGGATGGTCGTCATGGTCGCTCCGCTGACCGTGACGCTCCTGTCGTCCGTGGACAGCAAGAATGCCGGGCTCGCAAGCGGCATAAACAACGCGGCGGCCCGGGCCTCCGGGCTGGTCGCCGTGGCGGCGCTGCCACTGCTTGTCGGCATGGGGCCGGACGCGTACCGCTCAGGCACAGCCTTCGACACGTCGTTCAGCCGGGCGATGCCGCTGTGCGCGGCCATGCTGGGCATCGCGGCCGTGCTGGCCTTCGCGACGCTGCGAGAAACCACCGCGATCCCTCACCGGGCGCATTGGCGAGCCCATGGCTGGTTGATGGAACCGCCCCTTGTGCCGCGGTTTTCGCACCATCACGGGAGCAATCCATGAACGCAGGCAGCGTGCCACGGCCGCCCCCGTCGGCGTCTCCGCGGTGGAATTCCTCGACCGCCACGAAGGCATGGACGTCACTCGCAGCTCAACTGAGTTCCCGCGGCCCGTACATCGCGCTGCCGGCTTCGACGGCAAGGGCCCAGTAGCGGTCGCCGTAGGACCAGTGCCACCACTCGGTGGGGTAGTTCACCAGGCCCACAGTGCTCAGTGCGTCACCGAGCACCCGGCGGTTGGCCCGCGCTTCAGAGCCGACGTTACCGGCGTTCGTGTAGCAAGCGCCGTCACTCTCTTCCGGGCTGGCATTCACCCGAGTGCCCATGTCGAGTTCCCGCCCGTCGACCGAGACGAGAGTGAGATCCACCGCGGCGCCGGCGCTGTGAGGCGCGATCTCCGGTGGCGATACGTACCTGCTCGCGGCCTCGCGAACCTGCGTCGGCGACCAGCCCGGATTGCCGGCTTGCAGTTCACCGGCGTAGCTCTCGAAGTAGTAGCGCTGCAGCGCGGGCGGCCGGTACCCCTCGATGAACAGCAGACGGATGCCATCCGGGAGCAGCTGCTGAGCCTTGAGGAGACGGGTCAGAACCCCTTCTCGCAGATACGCGAACGCTCCTGAGTCATCGACCTTGCGAGAGTCGACGACGAGGGATTCCTCGAGCCGGACGTCAACGAGTGGTTCGCCGCAGTCGGACACCCGGATCGCCGCGATCTTTGGATCTGACATCAGCACGATCTCGTTCATGCACTGATCATTGCCGACCGTCCCACTCACTGCACAGTGCGCATCGGATTCCCAATCAGCAACACCCCCAGCATGGACACGGCGTGGGGCCGGCTTGTGTCCGCAGAGGCTGTGCCGTCGATGTGGTGTGGACCACTCTCAGGGTGGTTCGGGTCGGGCATGCGCGATCATGATCGGAATGGACGCTCGTTTCCTTGGCATCACTGAGCTGGTCGAAGCCCCGTCCGTGGCGGTCGTAGTCGACGTCATGCGTGCTTTCACCGTGGCTGCCTGGGCCTTTGCCCAGGGGGCGGAGAAGATCGTTCTTGCTGAGTCGCTGGACGAAGCCCTGGCGCTCAAGGCTCGCCACCCGGATTGGGCGGCGCTCAAAGACGGTCCGCCCGCGCCCGGGTTCGACATGGTCAACTCGCCGGGCCTGCTGCGGTCTGTTGACCTTGGCGGACGGACCGTTGTGCAGAAGACCACGGCAGGGACGGTCGGCGCCCTCGCGGTCAAGGATGCGTCGCTGGTGCTGTGCGCCGGCTTCGTGGTGGCGGAGGCAACGGCTCGGCTCTTGCGGACGCGCAAGAGCGACAGTGTCACGTTCGTGGTCACCGGCGACGATGGGCAGGCCGATGAAGATCTGGCGTGTGCTCAATACATCGCTCGGAGGGCCACGGAGGCTCGGACGGACGCTGCCGAGTTCGTCCACCGCGCTGCCGAGTCGCGCGCCGCCGCCGAGTTGGCGGATGGTGTGCGTCAAGGAGTCCATTCTGATGACGTCGCGCTCTGTCTTGAGGTCGACCGGTTCCCCTTTGCCATGGTGGCGAGCTTGGAAGGTTCGCTCATGGTCCTCCGTCCGCGTGCCGTGCTTTCGCTGACCGACGAGGCTTCAACCACATTGGAGTAAGCGATTGCGGATCCGTTGAACACAAGCTGTGGCGCACTGCGTACTTATGGGCAGGCGACAGCAAGGGTTCAGCGAGGGATGGCCATGGGCAACGCGGGTGCCGCTGCGAATGGGTTGGTTGCCGGAAGATATCGGCTCCAGGAGGTCGTCCACCGTGAGGTGAACCGTGTCTGCTGGTACGGCGAGGACACCGCGTGCGCGCGCCCGCGGTTGCTGACGCAGACTCAACTTCCGGTCGATGCAGGGGAGGACGTCTCCCGCTGGAACATCGCGCGGATCATGCGCACGTCCGAGGTCGTGGGGCTGCGGTGCCCCGGCGGGGTGGCGGCCGTCGTTGAGGTGGTCGAGGAGTCGGGCACGCTGTGGACGGTCGTCGAGTGGATCGACGGCATGCCCCTGGGTGAACTCCTCGACCAGCACGGCACGTTCGACTACGTACGGGCCGCTCGCATCGGGCTCGACCTCCTCGACGTGCTGGAGCCCGCGCACGGTGACGGCATCGCCCATGGCGAACTCAGCCCCGGCCAGGTGTTTGTGCGCGACCATGGCGGCGTGGTCGTCACCGGCTTCGGCATGGCGGGCGTGGCTCCGCCGGTGCTGCTCGGCGCACCGGCGTACGCATCCCCGGAACAAGCCCGCGGCGAGTCGGGTGGTTCGCCGGCTGACCTGTGGGCCCTGGGCGCACTGCTCTACACGATGACCGAGGGACGTCCGCCCTTCCGCGACCGCGGCCGGCCCGAGGCCACCCTCAAGGCGGTGGAGCGGCTGCCACCGCGCACCCCGCGGCGGGCGGGCCCGCTCGCCCAGACCGTGCAGGGGCTGCTCCACAAGGACCCGCGCGAACGGCTCACCGGTCCCGTCGTACGCGACGCCCTCACCCGCATCGTCAGCGAGAGCTCCGAAGCGGTACACCAGGCGGTTCCGCCGCCTCGGCTGTCCGCTCGCCGCTTCGCCGGCGGGGGCGGGGGCGGACGGAAGCTCGGCCGTGCGACGCTCATCGGGGCCGCGGTCGCCGCCGTCGGTCTGACGGTCACTGCCCTCGCCGCGACCGGCGAACGTCCCGGTGTCGATTCCTCCTTACCCGGACCTGGCGCGACCGCGTCTCCCACCGGCTCCGGCGTCCCTACCGGTGACCCGAGCGAAGCGACCACGCCATCGCCCCGCCCCGCAGACCCCACCACGTCCCCCTCGGCCTCCGTTTCCCGCTCGGCCTCCGCGTCCCCCTCGGCTTCCACGCCCCCCTCGGCCTCCGCCACCGCGGCCCTGCCGGCCGGTTATCGCGTCTATACGGCACCGGAGGGCTTCGCGGTCGCGCTTCCCAAAGGTTGGAAGCGCCTCAGCACCGGCCGTGCGGACGACCTCTCCTACCGGGTGGTCTTCGGCGCCGACGGCGACCCACGGAACCTGACCGTCACCTTCAGCACGCGTGTCGGCCCGGACCCGGTCGCCGTATGGCGGGACGATGTCGAGCCCTCGCTGCAACAGCGGTCCGGGTTCGACCGGTTGGGCGCCATCCGCGCGACGACCTACCAGGGGCACAAGGCCGCGGACATGGAGTGGCTCGACCAGTCCGACGGCACGCGTGTGCGCACCTTCGGCCGGGGTTTCCTCATCGGGGGCGGCCGGGGCTTCTCGCTCCGCTGGACGACTCCGGCCGCTGTCTGGAACAGCCCGGGCAATCAGCAGGCGTTGAAGACCGTCCTGGAGACCTTCCGCGAGCCGTTGGACTAGTCCTCTGACCGCGTAGGTTCACCGGGTTGATGCTCGTGGCGGTTACGGGGGCGACGTCCGGTTCAACGGCTGGAGGCTGGGTGGCCGAGCCTGTCCATTCGAGCTGACTTCCAGCCACCGCACCAGCTCATCCGTCCGACGCGCCCTCCTCCACCACCAACTCGTCCAGTCGCGCCCGCAACCCCTTCACCGCAGCGACTCCCAAATCCGACGCCCACGCGCCCTTGAGCTCGGCCCTCTCGCAGCCCTCAACAACGCCCATGAGGACGCCGAGGGTGAGGCCAGCCCACTGCCTATCGGTCAGATAGTCAGGCTTGCCAACCGGCTCGGATGCGGGCTGTTGTGTCGTGTGCGGCATGGCCGCTCCTTTCGAAACCAATGTCGCCGCACATCCAACCGCCACGACACCAACCCGGCGAACCTAATTCGTTCTCAGCAGCCCACGAAGAGCGGTTGCCGCTCCAGCGGGCTGTTCGAGTACGGGGCTGCGATGCCTCCGGCGAACCGGGTCCATTGAGACCTCCGCATAGAGCGGCACGCAGTCCTCGTACTCGTCGTGGTGGCGGTCGTGTGGGCGTCGAGCGGATGCCTGAGGTATGCCGGGCACTGATGCCTGGTTCAAGATCGGCGGCGTTCGGCGTCCTCGCGGCTGCCACCACACGTCGTGCTTCCTCGTTGCAGTTGGTGGTGCGAGCCTGCTGCGCGGTGACCTCTCGTTACGCCCGAGCCGTCCGAGCTCCTGTCTAGACCGAGGCCCGTGCGGTGAGCTGGTGCCACGAACGGCTTCTGAGGTGGCGGACCGGCCCTCGCGTCGAGTCCTGGAATTAGGTCGCTGCGTGGCCCGCATGCGCTCGCGACCAGCGCAAACAGCCTGTGCTCAGGGGAGGAGCAACTTGATCTACTGCGGTATCGACTGGGCTGAGAAGACGCACGACGTCGCCCTGGTGGACGACACCGGCCAGCTGCTGGCCAAGCGCCACATCACCGACGACGCGGTCGGCTACCGGATCCTGCTGGACCTGCTCGCCGAGTACGGCGACACCGAAGAGAATCCGATCCCGGTCGCCATCGAAACGTCCCGCGGCCTGCTGGTGACGGTGTTGCGGACCGGCAAGCGGCAAGTGTTCGCGATCAACCCGATGGCCGCCGCGCGCTACCGGGACCGCCACAGCGTCTCGCGCAAGAAGTCCGACCCGGGCGACGCCCTGGTACTGGCGAACATCCTGCGCACGGACATGCACGCCCACCGGCCACTGCCCAACGACTCCGATCTCGCCCGCGCCGTCGCCGTCCTGGCCCGCGCCCAGCAGGACGCCACCTGGAACCGCCAGCAGGCCGCCAACCAGCTCCGATCGCTCCTGCGCGAGTACTACCCAGCGGCACTGGCAGCCTTCGAGCCCTGGAAAAACAGCCTGTGCCGACCCGAGGCCCACGAGCTCCTCAAGGCCGCCCCGACACCGGCCAGGGCCGCACGGCTCACCCGCACTCAGCTCCAGGCCGCGCTCAAGCGGGCCGGCCGCAAACGCGGCATCGAAGCCGAGGCCGAACGGCTCCGCGAAGTCTTCCGCGCGGACTGGGCCCAACAGCCGCCGCTGATCGAAGACGCGCTGGGCAAGCAGATGCTCGCACTCCTGGTTCAGCTTGAAGCCGCCTGCACCGCCGCCGACGATCTGGCCGAGGCGGTCGAAGAGACTTTCCCTCAGCACCCGGACGCTGAGATCATCCTCAGCTTCCCTGGCCTCGGCGTCCAGCTCGGCGCCCGGGTGCTCGCCGAAGTCGGGGACGACCGGCAGCGGTTCGCCGACGCCCGCGGCCTGAAGGCATACGCCGGCTCCTCGCCCGTCACCAGGGCCTCCGGCAAAAAGTCGTCCATCACCAGGCGGTGGGTGAAGAACAACCGCCTCAACCATGCCGGCTATCTCTGGGCCTTCTCCGCGATCACCGCCTCACCCGGTGCCAAGGCCCACTACCGCAGGCGGCGCGACAACCACGGAGACTGGCACGCCGCAGCCCAGCGCAACCTTTTCAACCGAATGTTGGGCCAGCTCTATCACTGTCTCCAGAAGCGCCAGCTGTTCGACGAGAACACAGCCTTCCCCGCCGAACTCGCAGTCGCCGCTTGACGAGTTAAGCGCCTGAGGTGTCTACGCGGTCACCGCACTATCGACCGCCTGCATGGTTGGTGCTGACGTATGGGCAAGCGTGGGTTGGGAGTCGCCTCAAGGCTGGTCGCCGCTCGCTGGTGGCGTTCCGACAACCTCTGCGGCCCGGTGACCCAATTCACGCACCGCGAAACCGGCCCGACACACTGAACGAGGTGCATCGGCATCTGATCCACCCTCGTCCCAGAACCCACCCCAGGAGAAGGTCCTCGTGAACGAGAGCATCCGCTTCGGTGTCTACCTTCCGCCGTTCGGCCCGTTCGGCGACCCCAGAGTCCTCGTCGAACTGGCGGTACGGGCGGAGGCCGCAGGGTGGGACGGTGTGTTCCTGTGGGATCACGTGGTCACCGATGCGATGCCGATTGCCGATCCCTGGACCACGTTGGCCGCGATCGCGCAGGCCACCGAAAGCCTGCTGCTCGGTCCGACGGTCACCCCGCCGGCCCGGCGCAGGCCTTGGGTGGTCGCCCGGCACGCGTCCACGGTCAGCAGGCTCTCCCATGGACGGCTTGTCGTCGGCACCGGAGTGGGCGTCGATGAGTCCGGTGATTTCAGCAGCTTCGGGGAACCGGCCGATCTGGCGACCCGCTCGGCGATGCTCACCGAGGGGCTCGCGCTGATGCGGGCGATGTGGGCCGGCAAGGCGATCCAGCACAGCGGTCCGCACTATCAGGTGAACCTGACTGCCACAGAACCGGATCCGTACCGCATCCCGGTCTGGATGGCCAGCTCCACCAACAACCCGCGGGTGATCAGCCGTGCCTCCGGCTGCGACGGCATCTTTCCCAATCCGGCCGACCACGAGCTGACCCCCGAAGAGGTCGCCGGCATCCGTCGGGAGTTGTACCGCGCCGGTTTGCCGGCCGACCGGCCGTTCGACATCGCCGTGCGCGGCAACGCGAGCGCCGCGTGGGAAGAGGACAAGAACGTGGACCTCAGAGGGCTCGCCCAGGCCGGTATGACCTGGTGGCTGGAATCGCTGATTCACTTCGACCCCCTGGACCTGTCGATGGCGGTCGTGGACGCCGGTCCGCCCCGCGTATAGGCACTGCGGTCCCGGACGGGAATGCCGCCACCGGCTGCATTCCCGTCCGGGGCTGAAGCCGCCGGTGGCGGCGGACGGGCCAGGTCCAGGCCTCGTCGCCCGCTACGACGAGGACGCCGAGCCGCCCTGCCGACCCGTAGAGCTGCAACGACCGGCCGTCGAACTGCCGGGACCGGCCGCCGAGTCGCAAGAACCGGCCGTCGAACTGCCAGGACGGACGCTGAGTTGCCCGTACAGAACGTCGAACTGCCGGAGCCAGCTGCCGAGTTGAGCGAACCGATCACCGCCGACCGAGATCCTGGGCCACGCCCACGGTCCACGCCGGGCACGAGACCGCGGCTCCTGCCCGCCTCCTCTGTTCGGGCCAGCCTTGACGTCGCGCTCGGCGGACCCGATCCCCGGCCCTACCGGCGCAGCAACTCCCGTGCCTTTGCCAGCGCGCTGTCGCGCCCCTGCTCGAATTCCTCCTCCGTGAAGACCGGCGTGCGGTGCTGCGGCGGGATCCCGGTGCCGTCGAAGGTGGTGCCGTCGGCTGTACGGAACTCCTCGTTGGGCAGCGAGAATTGCCAGCCCTTCGGCAGCGCGCGGTCCAGGGTGTCGGAGAAGACGCCCTGGGTGTTCTGCCCGATCCGGACCGGTGCCTGGGTGCGTGCCATGAGCGCCTGGGTGAAGGTCTCGGCCGCGCTGATGGTCAGCCCGCCGGTGAGGACCGCGACCGGCCCGGTGAAGCGGGGTCCCTGGTGCGGACGTATGGTGATCGGCTCTCCCCGGGTGAACCGGGTCGGGTCGTCGGGGTCGTTGCGGGCGTACTTGGTGTACGCGGTGTACGGCCGGTCCGTCAGCCGGGAGGCGATGCGCAGTCCCAGCGGGTCGGCGCCGCCGCCGTTCACGCGTACGTCCAGGACGAGCCCGCTCAGGCGCGTCCACGGGATCTTGTCCAGGGCGGCCTCCAGCGCCGCCTCCCACTGCGCGTACGACTCCTCGTCGGTGAAAGGGAGGACGTGCCGATCTCGTGACGTCCGGTCCTGCGCTCCGCCGCTCGTCCCGGGACAGTTCGCCGCACGCCGCGTAGGCGCGGCTGATTGGGCGGCCGGCCGTGCCTGTTCGGCCACGTCACCGGTACGCGGACCGTCATCGATCCGTACGGCGCTTCCCCGGAGGTCGGTTGCCTGGATGTGCGGCGGCGCGCCTCTTCGGGCACTGGACCAGCCGATGTCCTACCGGCGATGCAGGAGCCCGCGCGCGGTGAGGGCCAGGCTGACGTCGACCAGGTCGGCCGGACGGGCGAGTGACCTTCCGGTGAGCTGTTCGCATCGGCGCAGGCGGTTGAGGACCGTGTTGCGGTGACAGTAGAGGCGTTCGGCGGCCCGCTGTGCCGAGCCGTCGCACTCGAGCCAGGCGGCCAAGGTGTCGAGCAGCAGGTCGCGGTCGGACGGCTCCAGGACGAGAAGCGGCCCGAGTACGCGGTCCGCGAGGGCGGCGCCCAACTCCGGTGCGGCGACGAGCAGAGCGGAGGCGAGATGGTCCCGCAGCAGCACGGTGCCGCCCGCCTCCGGACAGATGCGCAGGGCGGTCTCCGCCTGCCGCCGGGCTTCGCCCACGGCCGCCAGGCCCTCGACGGCCGTGCTGATCCCGATCCGTCTGCCGCTGCCGGGCCTTTCGCCGAACGCCTCGGCCAACTGCTCCAGACGCGCGTCTCCCACAGCGACGATGCCGAGCTCGACGGTGCCGCCCGCGTGCCACAGAATCCGCATGCCTGGCGGCGCGCCCACGGGCAGGGCATGGCCGGCGGCGAAGGGCGACGCCGCGGAGACGGCGACGACGGCGTAGCGACCTTGTTCCGGAAGTTCCAGAGCGGCCGCGGCCTCGGGCAGTTCGGCGATACGAGTGGTGCCTTCGAGGAGTGCGGCCGTCATCAGGCGAATGTGGTTCTCACGCCGCCAGGCCTGCCGGCGCTGCGCTTCCCGGTACGCATCGGCCGTGATGGCGCAGTGCTCGTCGACGAACGCCCACACGTCACCCGCCACATGCACCAGCAGGCGTACGTCCTCGGGATCTCGACGGGAGGTCGCGGCGAGGAGGGCCTGCCACACCAGGGAGCCGCCGAGCCGGAACGCGTGCAGGAGGGCTTCCAGAGGCCGGCCCTGCTCGGCCCAGGCCGAAGCGATCTTCCGGGAGCAGCTGCGGGCCGCGTCCCGCGTCGCCCTCGACCCGAGCAGCGAACCGACGCTGTGCTCCAAGGAACGGTGGGCTTCGTGCCAGGAGGCAGCCGCGTCGTTCTCGAGCAGCACACGGTACGTCGGCTCCTCCACACGGAGGACGGCCATCAAACGGTCCGTGAGCCCGGGAAGATCACGCAGGAGCTCCCGCGCCGCTCGGTGCAGTGCGACGAGCGCCTCGGCATCGACCAGCGAACGGCTGCGTCCCGCGCGGGAAGGCGGGACGGCGGGTTGCTCGGGGAGTACCCGGACCTGAGATCGTCCGGCATTACGCATCGCGGTCCTTCCGTAGCCGGTCGCTCCGACGCCGAGCGCGGCTGCGGCCCCGCTCCCTTGTGGCACTGAAGAATGGCATACCGGCCAGTCGGTACCTAGGGGTGTGCGGCAGTCTTTACGCTGGGTCCTGTCGATATCACCGGCTGTGGCCCCGCGCCCGCTCGGGGGGTACGGGGCCAGGTAACCGCGGGTGGGTCACAGAGCGGCCGCGGCGCTGTGCAGGTTCTTGGCGCCGAGTCTCCACCACTGGTGCCGCATACGCTCACCGAACGAGCCCTGCGTCTTGCGGTACCCGCCACCCATCCGCCGGCCCGCGGCGACTTCGTCGACGTGGCCGACCTGCGCGGGCAGCGCTGGATCGCCGGCTCCTCCTCCGGGGAGGACCGGACCGCGCCGCCGGGCGTACGCGTCCTGCCGGTGCGTGGCGGGCCCCAGGAGCAACGGCGCCTGCTCCTGGCTCGCCTTCCGCACCCACCGACCGAACCGGTCACCCGCATGGCAGCCGCCCTGCGTGCCGTAGCCCTCGACGCCAACGCGGCGTCGACATCCGGTACTTGAAGGGCGAGACGGGTGAAGGTCGGCCAGCCGGGTGCGCGACGAATACCTCAACATCAACGTGTTCTGGTCACTGGCTCAGGCCGGCACCCACCAGTGAGCGACTCTCACTCGCTTCGGCACCTATGTCACGTGCTTCAGTCGGCCGTGGCCGTTGCATACTGCGGGCGCCCCGTGGGCCGGTAGACCTGGATCGTCACCCCCTCCGGGGTGGCTCGCGAGTCGACCAGGTCGAGCGCTGTGTCCGGGCCGGTGGCGGGGAACAGGCGCGTGCCCTGGCCGACGACCACGGGATAGGTGAGCAGGATGATCTCGTCGACAAGCTGGTTGTCGAACAGCCACCGAACCAGGGCGCCGCTGCCGTGCACCTGCAGCTCACCAGCTGGCTTGGCTTTCAACTCGCCGATGGCCGCCGCGACGTCACCGGAGAGGACGGTCGTGTCCGCCCACTGCGGGTCAGTGAGCGTGGTCGATGCGACGTACTTGGGCCGCGTGTTCAACGCCGCTGCGATGGGGTTGGCCGGATCTGCGATTGCTCCCCAGTAGCCGGCAAAGATCTCGTAGGTCCGCCGGCCGAACAGGAACGCGTCGGCGCGCTGGTAGACCTGGCTGAGAAACGTCTCGGCCTCGCCGTCGAACAACGGCAAGGCCCATCCGCCGCGCTCGAATCCGCCCCTGCGGTCCTCATCGGCCCCGCCGAGTCCCTGCATTACTCCGTCGACAGAGATGTTCGTGATGGTCGTCAGTTTCATGGACGCAGTTCCCTTCTTGCCGGTTTTGTCGTAGTTCGATTCAACCGGACCGCGGCGCCGATCGCATCGGTCGCAGCAGAGGCCGTCCGGTCGAATCGCGTGTGGCGTGGGACGCCCCTCGTGGGCGGCCTCCCACCCTTGCTACGAACACCTCAGCCCCGATCCGACACCGCCTTCCGGATTTCTCTCGACGACTTTCTGGTACGCCGGTTGTGTGCGATCCGCCAGCCATACGGTTCCGGGACGGCGGCGCCGGATTCCTGAAAGAGCGTTTCGCCCGCTGGTTTGCGTTTGGTCCTGGGCGATATACCTCACCAGCTTGAAGATGGATTCCGTGGTGAGTCTGGGGCTCACGAGGTCGTGACGCTTTGCGAGTCGGGCATGTGGGTGCTTCAGCCACCTCGCCGACCGGCGTCGAGACCGCCACTTTTGAAGGTGCCGAGGCGCGGCCATGCCGGCCACACTGCTGGCCGTAGGAAGCCCCGTCATCCCAGCTCAGAGAACATCCGCGTCTTCAAGTCCAAGCCCTGGACCGGCTGTTGCTCGGTGCATCGAGGCTCAGCTCGAGTGCACCGGCGGGTACGGGTCGGGTCAGGGATACCTGGGGGACATCCCGGATGCCCGGGTTGTGGGGCCGTCGGCAGCATGAGCTCCATGACCTCTCAGTCGATCTCCCGACGTTCTCTGGCCCGTGGTTCTGTGGCCGGTGCCGTGCTGGTCGCGGCCGGAAGTGCGGCTTCCCGGGCGGCGGCGGACTCCGCCAGGCGCGAGGAGCTGGACACCGGCTTGGACATCGGCGCCTTACAGGCGGCGATCTCCGACCTCTCCCACCCGCCGGCCACCTCCGCCCAACTACGGGCCGCCCATGGCACGGACCACTGGTACGGCACCACAGGCCTGGCCGATCTCACCACCGGGCGTGCCGCACGCCCCGACGACAGGTTCCGCGCGGGCAGCGTCACCAAGGCCTTCGTGGCCACGGTCGTGCTCCAGCTGTGGACAGAGCGCCGCGTGGAGCTGAACGCACCGATCGGGCGCTACCTTCCGGGGCTGCTCCCGTCCGACTTCGCTCGCATCACCGTCACTCAACTCCTCAACCACACCAGCGGAATCCCCGATCACCAGGGCATCCCTGACACGAGCACGCCGGAGGCCGCCCTGAGGCACCGGTTCGACCGCTGGACGCCGCACGAGTGGGTGCGGACAGTGACGCACGGCCCGCTGAAGTTCCGCCCGGGCACCAAGCAGGAGTACCGGGGCATCAACTACGTACTCCTCGCCCTCCTCATCGAGAAGCTGACCGGACAGCGCTACGGCGAGGCGATCAGTTGCCGCGTCCTGCGACCGCTCGGCCTCAGACGCACGCTGACACCGGGCGACGACCCCCGCCTGCACGGTCCGCATGTGCACGGGTATCTGCGGATGACCGATGGCTCCCTGCGCGACGCCACCGTCTACAACCCGTCAAGCACATGGGGCGAGGGCGAACTGGTCTCCACCGTCGACGATCTCTTCAGTTTCCAACAGGCGTTGTTCTCCGGCGACTTGCTGCCGCGCCGGGCGATGGACAAGCTCTGGACACTGCCCCCGGCCGAGGTCCGCATGCTGAAGGACGGCAGCCCCGCCCGCTACGGCATGGGCCTGCAGACGGCCACGGTGAACGGCGTGACGTTCTGGGGAAAGACCGGCGAGGTGTACGGCTACCGCACCCGCGTGTTCTCCACCCTCGACCTCCGGCTCCGCTTCGTCCTGTCCTACACCCCGACCCCGTTGACCACGGACGAGGACATGGTCAACCGAGTGGTCGCCGCACTCACCTCTTACAACTCTTGACCTTGCCCAAAAGGGAAGGCCGAGGGTGTCTGTGGCAACCACGCCGGCGAGCTGAGCACGCTTCGCCGCGACCGCGAGCCGGGCGCGCCAGGAACCGGACAAGGCTTGTTCCTCAACCTCGCTCCGTTGCCGCTTCGACGAGCTCTACGAGCGGAGCCAAGATCCGTGGCAGGTCGTCCTCCGAGGTCAGGATCTCTTGACCTTGCCAGGTGTACTCGGTCCGGAAGTCGACGAAGAGTACTTGATCGTACGGCCGGCATCCGCCGGACACTGAGGTGGCCTTCGTCTGCCCATGTGCTCCGACCAAGGTGCACGTGGCCACGACGAGTTGTACGGGCGGCAGTGCGACGGCCGTGCCGCCTTCCCTGGGAACTGCTCTGACGGGCCTGGCAGTTGTGCGGCAGCGCTATGCGACGGAAGCCGGACTCAGGACTCGGGCGAGCCAGTCATTGCGTGTCCGGCGTGCCCCGGCCGAGACCCGTGCCTGCGGGTACAGCGCGTCGAATCCGTGGAACCCGCCGGCCCAGACGTGCAGTTCCGCCTGGCCGCCGGCCGCCCAGATCCGGGTGGCGTAGTCGACGTCCTCGTCGCGGAAGACCTCGGCCGAGCCGACGTCGATGTAGGTGGTCGGCAGGCTCGAGAGGTCGTCGGCCACCGCGGGTGAGATGTAGCCGGGCACCTGGGCGTCCTCGAGGCCGCCGAGAACGGATCGCCATCCGAACTCGTTCATCTCGCGGGTCCAGACGCCGGGTGTGCCGGAGTACTGCCGACTCGCGGTGGTGGTGTTGCGGTGGTCGAGCATGGGGCAGACAAGCATCTGGGCGGCGATGGCCGGGGTGCCACGGTCGCGTGCCATCAGGGTGACTCCCGCGGCGAGGCCGCCGCCGGCGCTGACGCCCGCGACGACGATGCGGGCAGGATCGATGCCCAGGTCGTCGGCGTGCTCGGCGATCCAGAGCAGCCCCTGGTAGCAGTCGTCGACCAGGGTCGTGCCGGTGGCGTCCGGCGCCAACCGGTAGTCCACGGAGATCACGACGGCGCCGAACCGGTCGAGCCACTCCAGCGGGATGTCGATCTGCGAGAAGCGATCCCCCATGACCATCCCGCCGCCGTGCATCCAGTAGACGCACGGAGCGCCCGTGGAGCGATCGGCCCCGGCGGGGCTGAAGATCGACAGGGGGATCTGCGCGCCGTCGCCACTGGGCACGGTGACCTCGCGTCGGTCGACCGGGCGGCCTTCGAGGAGGGTGTCGACCGGTGTCGGCGGGAGCTGGCGCAGCTGTGCCAGCACCTCCGGACTGAGGTGGGTCATGAGTGGCATGTCGGCGAGCAGCGCACGCAGTTCGGGATCCAGGTCGGGTCGCGCCAGGGCCATGATGGCCACCTTTCGTCGGGTTTGGCCGAGTGATCAGGTAAGGAGAGAGCCGGTCGACAGGCGCTGCCGCCGGCTGACCGTGCCTGCCAGATGGGCAGGGATGCGACCGGTGTCGGGCCCGTCGGACCGGATCGGGGATCGGGGTAGGACCGGCCGATCGGTCAGCGGGTCTCAGAAGGCGGCCTTGCCGCGGACCGGGACGTAGTCGGTGTACTTGGACTCCCCGGCCAGCAGCCCCTCGATCTGCGACACGAGGGCCTGGGCCGCCTCGCCGGCGAAGAGCCGGTGGTGGTCCTCCTCGCTGGTCCAGCCCTCGGTGATGTGGACGACGTCGGGGTTGGACGCCGAACGGGAGACGAGGTAGACGACGCAGTATTCGCTCGCGCCGGGGCTTCCCTCGTGCAGGCCGGTCAGCAGCAGGTCGACCAGGCGGTCGCCCATTCCGGGCTTGGCGGTCAGGGTGGCGTTGAATCCGTAGGTGGCGATCACGACTTACCTTCTTCTGCGGCGACGGAATGTTGATGTGCTGTCCTGGAGCGAGAGCCCAGTGGCTTGCCCTTGGATTCCAGTGACTCCATTCAACCGGCGTGACCTGCGGAAACGGTAGAACGATGCTCGCGGGCCCTTGCACGATCCTCTCGCGTGCGGGAGCAGAGGGCTGGAGGGGTGTTGCAATGGGTGCATGGACCTCGACGAACTCCGCACCTTGTTGGCCCGGCACGCGCGGCCCGACTGGACCACGGCCATCGACGGCGTACTCATCTCCAAGGTCGAGCGGTCCGATCCGCCCGCGCCGTCGATGTCCGGCACGGTGCTGGCGGTCATCGCCCAGGGCGCCAAACGCCTCGCGCTGGGCGACCGGGTGTTCGAGTACGGCCCCGGGCAGTACCTGGTCGCATCCGTCGACCTGCCCGTCACGGGGCAGTTCACCCAGGCCGATCCCGAGCAGCCGGCTCTCGGCTTCGGTCTCACGCTGGAACCGTCCGCCGTCGCCGAACTGCTGCTGCAGGCCGGTCCCGGAGACACCCCCCGGGCCGACGGGAGCGTGCCGTCGGGGATCGCCGTCAGCGACGCCTCGGCCGCGATGCTCGATGCGGTGGTCCGGCTGCTGCGCCTGCTCGACGAACCCCGCGACCGGGCGGTGCTGGCCCCGCTGGTCAAACGCGAGATCCTGTGGCGCCTGATCACCGGCGAGCAGGGCGCGACGGTGCGCCAACTCGGCCTGGCCGACAGCGGCCTCAGCCATGTCTCCCGGGCCGTGCGATGGATCCGCGAGCACTACGCGCAGCCGTTCCGGGTCGAGGACGTGGCACGCATGTCCGGCATGAGCGTCTCCGCCTTCTACCGCAACTTCCAGGCGGTGACCGCGATGAGCCCCATCCAGTTCCAGAAACAGATCCGGCTCCAGGAGGCCCGGCTGCTGCTCGCCACCCACCCGGGCGACGTCACCGGCGTCGGCCACCGAGTCGGCTACGACAACCCCTCGCAGTTCAGCCGGGAATACCGCCGCCAGTTCGGCGCACCACCCAGCCAGGACGCCGCCCGCCTGCGCCACACCGTGCCCACCACCGCGGGCGTCCTGCCCTGACGTGACGTGACGTGACGTCATGCGGCATCGGCCAGGCCGACAGGGTGCATGTCCAGTCGTCTTCTCGCCGACGCTGAAAGCCCTCGAGTGGTCGGTACTGGCTGTTACGGATGCGTTCCAGACTCTTGACGGGTGGCGTATGACTGCGTAGACATGGCTGCGCAGTCATACGAAGGAATCATCGGAGATTCCGCGAGCGGCCATCGGGAGATGCCATGACGCGACCGGTAGGACGGGGCGGGAGCTCCGCTGCGCCGCGCAGTGTGGATGTGGCACGCCTGGCGGGCGTCTCGCAGAAGACGGTGTCCAGGGTCTTCAACGACGAGCAGTACGTCTCCGCCGACGTACGCCGACGCGTTCTCGAAGCCGCCGACGAACTCGGCTACCGGCTGAACAACGCGGCCCGGGCGCTGGCCTCCGGACGCACGCGGTCCATCGGCGTGGTGACGCTCGGGACGGCCTTGTACGGACCCGCCTCACTGCTCATGGGCATCGAGCGAGCCGCCCGCGACACGGGATACGCCCTCCGCGTGGTCAACACGCTGGAAGGCGACCCCGGAGGTATCGCCGGCGCCGTGGAGTCGCTGCTCGAACAGGGTGTGGACGGCATCGTCATCTCCGAGCCGATCGACGAGAGCAAGGTCTCCATCCACGTCGAGGTGCCGGTCCTCGTCCTCGGCGCGCCACCGGACTTCGCCGGCCCCCGGGTGGTGACCGCGGGCGTCGGCTCCGACCTGCTCGCGCGGGCCGCCACCGAGCATCTGCTCGGCCTGGGGCACGCGACGGTCCACCACCTCGCCGGTCCGCAGCGGTGGTACGCCGCCAGGGACCGTCTCGACGGATGGCGAGCGGCGCTGAAGGCCCACGGCCGGGACGAACCGTCCGTCGTCCAGGGGGACTGGTCGGCCGCGTCCGGATACGCGGCGGGCTGCGAATTGGCTTCCGACGGCGACGTGACCGCGGTGTTCGCCGCGAACGACGACATGGCCATCGGGCTGATCCGCGCCCTGACGGAAGCCGGCCGACGCGTGCCGGACGACGTCAGCGTCGTCGGGTTCGACGACATCCCGGTCGCCGCCTATGTGACTCCTCCGCTGACCACGGTGCGCCAGCCGTTCGACGCCGTGGCCCAGGAGGGCCTCAAGCTCCTCGTGCACGCCATCGAAAAGCCGCACCAGGACCCTCTACTGGCGAGCGACCCACCGGTCGAGCTCGTCGTACGCTCCTCGACCGCGCCCCCGCCGCCCCGGACGACCCCGGGACACGGGTGACGCACCGCTCTCCGTCCGTGTAGCGGCCGCCTGGTCGGGGACCGCGATCGCGTATGGAGGGCCCTCATCCACCGCTGATCAAGGTCAACCGGCCCCAGCCCCGCCGTTTCCGGCTGGGCCGCTGATCCCGAGGCAGGCCGCAGAGACTCGCCTCAGCTCGGTCCCGCGCTGCCCCCACCGCGGGCTTCCGTCCGCGCGGCACGGGCCGCGCCTTTCAACTGGCCCACCCCGACGCCCTGTTGGTGTCGTCCGCGCTTCTCCTCCGCCTCACCCACCCCTGATCCGCGCGCCGTCGCCAGGCGTCCGGAATCCTTCGCCCACCGGCGGGAGTTCACCATGCCCAGATCCTTCGCACATCGTCCTCAGGTAAGCCGTAGAACCGTCCTCACCACCGCGGGAGCCGTATCGCTGGGCGCCGCGCTGTCCGCGTGCGGCGGCAGCGACGACACCGGCGGCTCCTCCGCTTCCGCCGAGCCGGTCAGCCAGGCCGACATCGACAAGGCGATGAAGACTCCGACCGAGCTGACGTTCTGGACGTGGGTCCCGGACATCGCCCAGGAGATCGCGCTCTTCGAGAAGAAGTACCCGGCCATCAAGGTCAAGGTCGTCAACGCCGGTCAGGGCGTGGCGCACTACACGAAGCTGCGGACGGCGCTGAAGGCCGGCAAGGGCGCTCCGGACGTGGTGCAGATCGAGTACCAGGCCATCCCGACGTTCACCATCACGGACAGCCTGATGGACCTGCGGCCGTACGGCGCCACGGAGTTGAAGGACACGTTCGTCGACTGGACGTGGGGGCAGGTCAGCGGCCCGGGCGGCGAGGTCTGGGCGATCCCGCAGGACACCGGCCCGATGGGCATGCTGTACCGGCAGGACATCTTCGACGAGTACGGGATCGAACCGCCGAAGACCTGGGACGAGTTCGCCGCCGCGGCACGCAGGCTCCACAAGGCCAACCCGAGGATCTACCTCACCAACCTCGCCGCGAACGAGGCCGCCGCCTGGCACGGCCTGCTGTGGCAGGCGGGTGCCAAGCCGTACCGGACCGCCGGCAAGAGCGATGTCACCATCAGCGTCGCGGACGAGACCTCCAGGAAGCTCGCGGCGTACTGGGGAGGGCTCGCGCAGGACGGAGTCATCAGCGCCGACCCGGACTTCACCGACGGGTGGTACGCCGGCCTCAACCAGGGCAAGTACGCCACCTGGATCACGGCGGCCTGGGGGCCGGTCTTCCTCTCCGGTTCCGCCAAGTCGACCGCCGGCAAGTGGCGGGCGGCCCCGCTGCCGCAGTGGGACGCCGCCAAGCCGAGCTCGGGCAACTGGGGCGGTTCGACGAGCGCGGTCATCAAGGCGACCCAAAACCCCATCGCGGCTGCGCAGTTCGCGCAGTTCCTCAACAGCGACCCCGCCAGCGCCCAGCTCTTCGCCACCAAGCAGTCCTTCTTCCCGGCGACGAAGTCGCTGCTCGCGGACCCCGCCTTCGTCGGTGACGCGCCCGCCTTCTACGGAGGCCAGAAGGTCAACCAGATGTTCGCGGACGTCAGTAGCACGGTCAGTCCGGAGTTCCAGTGGCCGCCGTTCCTCGACCAGGTGGTGACGGACTGGACCGAGACCGTCGGCAAGTCCCTCGCCAAGAAGACCGACACCGTCGGCGCGCTCGACCAGTGGCAGAAGCGGATCACCACATACGCCAAGAGCCAGGGCTTCACCGTCAAGGGTGGCCAATGACCAATCAGGTGCTCCGCGGCGGGCGCCGCCGTTCGGGCGGTGCGGCAGGGCCGCTGTTCGTCGCACCGTTCATGGTGCTGTTCGTCCTGCTCTTCCTCGCCCCGCTCGGCTATGCCGCCTACATCAGCCTGTTCCAGGAGAAGCTCATCGGCGGGACGGCGTTCGTCGGCCTCGACAACTATGTGACCGCCGTCAAGGACCCGCTCCTGCGGGAAGGCGTGCTGCGGGTCGCGACGTTCTTCGTGATCCAGGTCCCTGTGATGCTGGTCCTGGCCCTGCTCTTCGCGCTCGCCCTCGACAGCGGACTGCTGCGGCTGGCGCGCGTGATCCGGCTGGGCATCTTCGTCCCGTACGCCGTCCCGAGCGTGGTCGCCACGCTCATGTGGGGCTACCTCTACGGGCCGGACTTCGGCCCGTTCGCCCAGCTCAGCGAGAAGCTGGACCTGCCGGTCTGGCACTTCCTCAGCGACGGCTGGATGCTCGGGAGCCTGGCGAACATCGTGACGTGGGAGTTCGTCGGCTACAACATGATCATCCTGTACGCCGCGCTGCGCACCATTCCCGAGGATCTGTACGAGGCTGCCGCGCTGGACGGGGCCGGTGCCTGGCGGATCGCCTGGTCCGTCAAGCTGCCCGCGCTGCGGCCGGCGCTCCTGCTCACCCTGCTGTTCTCCGTGATCGGCAGCTTCCAGCTGTTCAACGAGCCGAAGCTGCTGCAGAGCATCGCCCCGGACGTCATTGACAGTTCGTACACCGCCAACCTCTACGCCTACACGCTCGCCTTCACCGGCCAGCAGGTCAACTACGCGGCCGCGGTCTCCTTCCTCCTGGGGCTTGTCATCGTGATCGTCTCCTACGCCGTCCTGCTCACCGCGAACCGCAGGAGGACCTCATGACCACCTCCGTGGCTCCCGCCTCCACGCCCCCGAGCGCCCCGACAACCGGCAGGACACGCACGGCACGCGACAACCGGCGCCGCCCGTCGTCGGTGCGTCGCCGCAGCACCCCGCTGACGATCGTCATGCTGGCCGCCCTGGCCTACTTCCTCCTGCCGCTGTTCTGGCTGCTCGTCGCGACGACCAAGAGCACCCAGGACCTGATCAACACGTTCGGGCTGTGGTTCTCCCGCACCCCGCAACTGCTCACGAACATCCGGCAGACCCTGACGCACGACGACGGAATCTTCCTGCACTGGCTGCTCAACACCGTCCTGTACGCCGTCGGCAGCGCGCTCGGGGCCGCGCTGCTGGCGGCCGCCGCCGGATACGGCTTCGCCAAGTTCCGGTTCCGCGGCAACAACGCCGCCTTCAACCTCGTACTCGGCGCCATCATGGTCCCCACCACCGCCCTGGCCATCCCGACCTATCTGCTCTTCGCGAAGGTGGAGCTGGTCAACACCCCCTGGGCCATCGTCCTGCCCTCGCTCGTCAGCCCGTTCGGCCTCTACCTGATGCGTATCTACGCACAGGACGCCGTCCCCGACAGCCTCCTCGAGGCCGCCCGCATGGACGGCGCCGGCGAGCTGCGGATCTTCTTCCGGATCGCCCTGCGGCTGCTGGCACCGGGCCTGGTCACCGTCGTGCTCTTCACGCTCGTCGCGACCTGGAACAACTACTTCCTCCCGCTGATCATGCTCAACGACCCGAGCCTGTACCCCATCACGGTCGGGCTCTCCTCCTGGGCCTCCCAGGCCCAGAACGGCGGGGCCGGCGCCAGCAGCGACATGCTCGCGCTCGTCGTGACCGGATCCCTGCTCTCGATCATCCCGCTCGTCATCGCCTTCCTCCTGCTCCAGCGGTACTGGCAGAGCGGCCTGGCCACCGGCGGCGTCAAGCAGTAACGCGCGTACGCCACTCCGCACTTCGCACTCCTCCGGAGGTTCCTCCATGGCGGTTCTGCCCGCCCGTGTCCTCTTCGGCGCCGCGTACTACCACGAGTACACGCCCGCCTACGATCTCCAGTCGCCGCCCCATGAACAGCTCAAGACCGACCTCGACCTGATGGCCGACGCACACTTCACCGTGATCCGGGTCGGCGAATCGGTCTGGTCGACCTGGGAACCCGAGAACGGACGCTTCGATCTCGACTGGCTCCAGCCGGTCCTCGACAGCGCCCACGAACGCGGCATCTCCGTCATCCTCGGCACACCGACGTACGCCGTACCGCCGTGGCTGGCCCGCCAGTACCCGGAGATCACCGGCGAGCACGCCACCGGACAGCGCCTCGGCTGGGGCGCCCGCCAGGAGGCCGACTTCACCCACCCCGCGTTCCGCTTCCACGCCGAGCGCGTGATCCGCAAGATGGCCGCCCGGTACGCCGACCACCCGGCGGTCATCGGCTGGCAGGTGGACAACGAGCCGGGCCTGCACCTCTTCCACAACCACGGCGTCTTCCAGCGTTTCGTGGACCACCTGCGCGAGAAGTACGGCGACATCGAGACCCTCAACCGCGAATGGGGCCTGGTCTACTGGTCGCACCGCCTCTCCACCTGGGCCGACCTGTGGAGACCGGACGGCAACGCCCAGCCGCAGTACGACGTCGCCTGGCGGGAGTTCCAGGCCCGCCAGGTCACCGAGTTCATCGGCTGGCAGGCCGACATCGTCCGCGAGTACGCCCGGCCCGAGCACTTCGTCACCACCTGCATCTCGTACACCCGCCGCGGGGTGGAGGACGACGAGATGACGGACCGCCTCGACATCGCCTCGGGCAACCCGTACTACGACATGCAGGACGGCCTCGCGCTGCCCGACCCGACGCCCGAGGACCACGAGCAGATCTGGAAGACCACCGGCGTCTGGGCGATGTACCAGGCCGCCGACTGGATGTTCTCCTCGCGCCAGGAACCGTTCCTGGTCACCGAGACCAACGCGAATTCCATCGGCTTCCCGTGGGACAACCGCCCCGGCTACGACGGCCAGTGGCGGCAGACCGCGTGGGCGCACGTCGCGCGCGGAGCACGGATGATCGAGTACTGGCAGTGGCAGACACTGCGCTTCGGCGCGGAGACATACTGGGGCGGCGTCCTTCCACACAGCGGCCGACCCGGCCGTACGTACGCCGAAATCGCCCGTCTCGGCGCGGAGTTGGAGGCCGCCGGCCCGCTCGTCGCCGGGATCGAGCCGGACGCCGACATCGCGATGGTCTACTCGATGCCGAGCAAGTGGCTCATGCAGAAGTATCCGCCGCTCGCCACCGCCGACGGCGAACCGGACCCCGCCGCCTACCACCGGTTCTTCGACCCCTTCTACCGCGGCGCCTTCGACGCCGGCCGCCAGGTGCGGATCGTCCACGCCCGGCAACTGGGGGGCATGACGCCCGAAGAGGGCGCCCGACGCCACCCCGTCCTCGTCGTCCCGGCCCTGTACGTCGTCGACGACGCGACAATCGACTGGCTCGGGGCCTACGCCGACGCGGGCGGCCACCTGGTCCTCGGCCCGCGCACCGCCTACGCCGACCACGAGGCCCGCGCTCGGCAGGAGCCGGCCCCCGGACGTCTCGTCGAGGCCGCGGGCGTCCAGTACGACGAGTTCAGCAACCTGCCGCAGCACATCCCGGTCCGCGCCGTGCCCGGCGGCCCGCTCGACCTGCCCGAGGACGCGACGGCGACGCGCTGGGCCGACGGCCTCACCGTCGTCGACGCGGACGTCCTCGTCGAGTACGACCACCCCCACTTCGGCCGCTGGCCGGCGGTCACCACCCGCCGCCACGGCGCGGGCCAGGTCACCTGCGTCGGCACCGTGCCCGGCCGCGGCCTCGCGCAGGCGCTGGCCGCGTGGCTGGCGCCTGCAACGCGCGGCGGATGGCAGGGACTTCCCGGGTCCGTCACCGCGACGACCGGGACGTCCCCGGACGGACGGCGCGTCCACGTGGTCCACAACTGGAGCTGGGAGCCCGCCCGCGTCCAGGCCCCGGTGGAGTTGTCCGACGTACTGGACGGCAGCGCCGTCCCCGCAGGCACCGCGCTCGACCTCGGCCCATGGGACGTACGCGTGCTCGTTCAGCCGAACACCTGAGCATCCGAGCTTCACCAAAGGAGGAACCATGCAAGGAAGAAGGCTGGGGAAGGCGCTGGGAACCTTCATCGCGACGTCCGCGATGCTGGCCGTCCCCGCGTCCGGTGCGCAGGCGTACAACCCGACGGGCGGAATCCTCTACCAGCTCGGCGATGAACCCTGCCTCAAGGGGCGCGGCAACTGCGCGATCTACCCCAAGTCGGCGCAACTGCCGAGCGGACGTCTGGTCGCGTCCTTCGAGAAGTCCACGGTCGTACCGGAGACGGGAAGCGCCGACAGACAGACGCTCCCCGTGTACAAGAGCGACGACCACGGAACGACGTGGCAGCCGCTGTCGGAGGTCAAGGCTCCCGCGTACCTCTCCGGCGACGCCAAGTACGCGAAGTACACGAGCAACTGGACCAACCCCTACCTCTACACGCTCCCGCAGGACGTCGGGAACCTGAAGCAGGGCACGGTGCTCCTCGCGAGTGTCGTGTCCGGCGACGACTACTACTACCGCGAGCACAAGGCGGCCGACCCGAGCTGGACTCCGTCCAACGACGGAGACCGCAAGGACATGGCGATCGCGCTGTACTCCAGCACCGACGAAGGTGCGACGTGGAAGGTCGTCAACGTCATCGCGACCGGCGGCTGGCAGGGCGGCAGCGCGGGCGCGGTCGGGCAGAACATAGCCAACGCGAACACGAACAAGCAGGTGGATCCCCTTTGGGAGCCGTACCTGATGGTCTACAAGGGCAAGCTCGTCTGCTACTACTCGGACGAGAACGACTACCTCGGCTTCGACGCGGCGACCGGCGTCCCGACACTGGACCCCGCGAACGACACCGCCCAGGATTCGCACGGCCAGATCCTCGCCCACAAGACCTGGGACGGCCGCAGCGCCAACTGGAGCGCCCCCGTCGTGGACGTCGCCGGCCTGACCCAGGACATGGGCGGCGGCAAGAAGGAGATCGGAGGCGGCCGGCCGGGCATGACGAACGTCGTCCGGACGACGGACGGCAAGTGGATCCTCCCCTTCGAGTACTGGGCCGGCGGAGCCAACACCAGGTACGTGATCGCCGACAACCCGCTGCAGTTCTACCGAGGCTCCGCCACCGGCACAGACGTGGCCTCTCTGCCGGTCGACACCGGCTCCCGTCCTCTCTCGAGGGGCGGCAGTCCGGTCATCATCAGGCTTCCCGGGGGGCGCCTGGTGTACAACGCCGCCGGCAGTGGCAACGTCTGGGTCAACGAGAGCGGACGCAGCGACGGCGTGTGGAAGGAGTACCAGACGACCCTGGGAGGCGGCTACAGCCGCAACCTGACGTACGTCGAGGGCACCGGCCGCATCTCGATCCTCCGCAACCAGGGCACCTCGACGCTCGCCTACGCCGACCTTGATCTCGGCCACTCGGAGGGTGCGTACTACCAGTTGGTGAACCGGAAGACCGACCAGGTGATCGGTACCGGGAACAAGACCAACGACGCGAACATCGGTAACGGAGACGTTCCTGACGTCGTCCTGGAGGACCCCGGCTCAGCGGGGAACGCGGACACCCAGTACTGGCACGTGATGACCGAGCCGAAGGGCGGCGTGACGCTGCTGAACAAGTCGGGCGGCCGCGCGGCAGCCATCTGGACCGGCAACGCGACGGTCGGCCAGCGGATCGGCCAGTGGGTCGACGACAGCGCCACCGGCAGCTGGAACCTGATCAAGACCGACGACGGGTTCTACAAGTTGCAGGCGGTCAAGAACACGAACCTGTATCTGACCGGTGCGTCCGAAGGGGCGCCGCTCACCTTGCAGAACGCGGCCACGGACGGCTCCCAGGAGTGGGAGCTCGTCCAGTAGGTTCCGAGATTCGAGGACGCGACGCAGGACTTCGAGGATGCGGCGAGGACAACGTTCGGCGACAGCCCGAACGTTGTCCTGCGCCAGGACTTCACGCGGTGCTGCGCAGAGCGGTCCAGGTCTCGCGGCCGACGATGCCGTCGGCGTCCAGCCCCTTGTCGCTCTGGAAGCTGCGCACCGCGGACTCCGTTCCGGGACCGAAGTTGCCGTCGACGCCCGTGCTGCCCACGCCGTACCCGCGCTTCGTCAGTACGCACTGCACCTGCAGCACGCGTTTGCCGCTGTCTCCCTGACGTGTGCGTCCGTTGCCGGAGTAGTGCGTGCAGTCGGAGATCCAGGACGGGGTTGCGGGCTGCTCGGCGGGCGGGCCGGTCGGGGACGGAGCCGCGTACGTGGGAGTACTGGATTCGGTACCGGGAGCCGAGGGAGCGTTTCCGCGGTCGGCGTCCGAGGAGTCGCTGTCCGCGGAGGAGTCGGAGACCTCAGGACGTGAGGCGTCGCCGTCGGTGTTCGCGGCACCGTCCGGACTCTTGCCGGACCCAGAACTCCCGTCCGAGGTCCCGGGCACCGGCGGCAAACCGGCATCACCGGGCACGGTGCCGCCGGTCGGCGCACTGGCTCCGGGGGAGGAGGCGGTCGCGGGGGCGTCCTGACGGGTGAGCACGAAGACCGCCGCGGCCACCGCGCAGACGGTGATGCCAGCGGCGACGGCCAGCACCGGCTTCTTCTGGGCCCAGGTGCGGGCTCCCACCGGGCGTGACCGCTCCGGTGGCGTGACGGCGGGGCCTGTCGCCTCCATCGGTGCTCCGAAAGCGGGCGGAGCAGGCCGACTCACCGGCTCGGGCGGGGGCGGCGGCACCGCCCAAGGCCGATCGTCCGGGGTCTGGATCGGGGGCTGTGAGCGAGCCTTCCGTTCGACGGGGAGGCTGAGCAGCACCTCGTACGCGTCCTGCCGGGCCAGCACTGTGCCGCCCAGCGGCTCGGGCCAGACGGACGTACCGGCATGTGCCTCGGCCGCGTCGATCAGGTCCTGCGGAGTGGGCCGCCGCTCGGGCTCCTTGGCCAGACAGGCGGAGAGCAGCGAGCCGAGTGGCGCATCCGCCGCCGAGATCTCACCGATCAGCTCCGGATTCGGCTCCTCGAACGCCACTCGGTGCATCACGTCGACCCCCGAGCCGTCGCCGAACGGAGCACGCCCCGTCGCCGCGTAGACCAGAGTTCCGGCCAGAGAGAACACGTCCGACGCCGTGTCGCACGTGCCCGTCCTCAGGTGCTCCGGCGACATGTAGGCCGGAGTCCCCACCCGGTTGCCCGTGCCGGTGAGCGCGCTCGCGTCCACGGCCTTCGACAGGCCGAAGTCGATCACATACGCGCCCCGGACGCACAGCAGCACGTTGGA
This sequence comes from Streptomyces albicerus, assembly GCF_008905045.1. Taxonomy (GTDB): domain Bacteria; phylum Actinomycetota; class Actinomycetes; order Streptomycetales; family Streptomycetaceae; genus Streptomyces; species Streptomyces albicerus. The sequence goes on along the minus strand of NZ_VWMY01000011.1, from coordinate 74,606 downwards.
CGGCTTCAGATCCCGGTGCACGATCCCCGCGGCGGCGAGGGCGGCGAGCGCCCGGCCCAGCTCCGCCACCAGCCGCCACACCGCGGCCGTCTCCAGGGCGCCGTCCGCACGCACGGCATCCGCCAGATCGAGCCCCGGCAGGTACTCGGTGGCCATCCACAGCAGTTCGTCCTGAAAGCCCGTGCCGCACAACTTCGGCGTGTGCGGCGTACGGACCTGGGCGTGCACCGACGCCTCACGCTCGAACCGGCGCCGGAAGCTGGGGTCGTCCGCGTATTCCGGTCGGATCACCTTCACCGCGACCAGCGCGGGGCTGCCGTCCGCGGGACGTGCGAGATAGACCCGTCCCATACCGCCGCTGCCGAGCAGCGCCAGCGGCACATAAGGGCCGATGCGGTCCGGGGTGTTCGGGACCAGGGGTGAGGCACCGGTCTGCCGCAACGCGGCAGCCTCGCTCGTTGCTAAGTCCGGTGGCACCGGCCGCTGTTCTGACACGGATCCCCCGAAGTGGTTTTCGCCGTATGCCTGTTCGGACGCAAGGGAAAACGAGGTTAACCCAGCCTTGGCCCACGTTCAGGGTTTCAATCACTTCCGCCACGTGAGTCACGTGGGATGGCTTGTTCTGGTGCCCCATGGATATACGTGCACGCGCCTCTGTCGGCCGAGGCGTCGGGACCGTAATCATCTGGGGCATGACGACTCTCGAAAACGCGGGTCCCGGCGGATTCGGCGCCGGGAGCGCACTGCCGCCCCTGCCGGAGGACTGGGAGAGCTGCCTGGCCGTGGCGGCCCACCCGGACGACATCGAGTACGGGACGGCATCGGCTGTGGCCCGGTGGACGGCCCAGGGCAAGCGGGTCACGTATCTGCTCGCCACTCGCGGCGAGGCGGGCATCGACGGGATGCACCCGGACCAGGTGGGGCCGCTGCGTGAGGTCGAGGAGCGGGCAGGGGCCCGCGAAGTCGGTGTGGACACGGTGGAGTTCCTCGATCATTCCGACGGGATCGTCGAGTACGGCCCGCCGTTGCGCCGTGACATCGTGCGGGCCGTCCGCCGCCACCGGCCCGAGGTCGTGGTGTCGGGGGCGTTCACCGTGCGCATGGTCGCCGGCGTGACCAACCAGGCCGACCATCGCGCGGTGGGACTCGCGGCGCTCGACGCGGCACGGGACGCGGGCAACCGCTGGATCTTCCCGGAGCTCGCCGACGAGGGCCTCGAACCCTGGGGCGGAGTCCGCTTCGTGTGTCTCGCCGGTGCCGAGAAGCCCACGCACGGCGTGGACGTCACCGGTGAGCCCCTGGAGCGGGGTATCGCCTCGTTGGCCGCCCACGCCGAGTACACCAAGGGGCTCGGGGCGCAGGGCTTCGAGCCCCGCCCCTTCCTGACGTGGGCAGCCAGGCAGAGCGGACCGGCGCTCGGCGTCGAGGCCGCGGTCCTCTTCGACGTGCACCAACTCGCCTTCGAGGGGCCTCCGCCTTGGGAGCAGTGACGCCCCGGGCGGCGTACCGCTCTGGGCGAAGGAGATCCGCGGAACGTCCATGGCGACTGAGGCCCGTCGATCGCCTCAACTGGACTGTCCCTACCACGGAACCGTCTGTGCCGGCCCTCCGGGCGCCGGCACGGCGAGGCGGCGGCCCCTCGGTTGCTTCGGTCCGGGCGAGACACCGGCTCATTCATCTGAACGGCCGTCACATCAGGCTGCCATGCTGTCAGTTCCGCGTTGACTCAGGAGGCCCTCATGCCCGAGCCGTCCGTTCTCGCTTCGCTGGTGTCCGGGTTGCGGGGTGGGTCGATCGACGTCGTCGACCTCACGTCGCCGTTGTCGTCGTCGACACCGGTGATCCAACTGCCGCCGGAGTTCGGCCAGACGGCGGTGTTCGAACTGGACGAGATCAGCCGGTACGACGACCGGGGACCGGCCTGGTACTGGAACAACTTCCGCAGCGGCGAGCACACCGGTACCCACTTCGACGCCCCGAACCACTGGGTGACCGGGAAGGACCTCGCCGACGTGGCCTCCGTGCCCGCGCGTCGGCTGATCGCACCGGCCGCCGTACTGGACTTCACCGCCGAAGCGGAGGAGAACCCGGACTTCCTCGTGGAGGTGGAGCACGTGCGGGCCTGGGAAACCGAGAACGGGCCGTTGCCCGACGGCGGCTGGCTGTTGCTGCGCACCGGCTGGGACGCCCGCTCGCACTCGCAGGAGGCGTTCCTGAACGCGGACGAGAGCGGCCCGCACACCCCTGGCCTGTCGCCGGAATGCGCCCGTTGGGTGGCTCAGGAGTCACCGGTGATCGGCCTCGGAGTCGAGACGGTGGGCACCGACGCGGGACGTGGGCACGCGTTCGACCCGGCCTTCCCGTGTCACTCGTATCTCATGGGCAGTGACAAGTACGGACTGACCCAGTTGCAGAACCTGGCGGCGCTGCCGGCCACCGGCTGCGTCGTCATCGCGGGACCGTTGCCCATCGTCACGGGGTCCGGGGCTCCCGCGCGGGTGCTCGCGCTGGTGGAGCGCTCATGAAGGTCGCGGAGGCCGTCGGGCGGGCGCTGTCCGCGGCCGGCGTCGGCCATGTCTTCGGCGTGGTCGGATCGGGCAACTTCCATCTCACCAATGCCATGGTCGCGGCGGGTTCGCGGTTCGTAGCCGCACGCCACGAAGGCGGTGCGGCGACGATGGCCGACGCGTACGCGCGCATGAGCGGCACGGTGACCGCGCTGAGCGTCCATCAGGGGCCCGGTCTGACGAACGCCCTCACCGGTGTCGCCGAGGCGGCCAAGAGCCGTACGCCCCTCCTTGTGCTCGCGGCCGAGGCGACCGAACCGAGGTCCAATTTCCACGTCGACCAGGAGGCGCTGGCGCACGCGCTCGGGGCGCTCACGGCACGGGTCACGTCCGCGGAGGACGCGGTGGGGCAGGCCCGCGCCGCGGCGCAGCGCGCGTTGCACGAACGGCGCACCGTGCTGCTCAACCTCCCCTTGGGCGTGCAGGCACTGGACGTGCCCGATGGTGCGCTCACGCCGGCCACGCCGCTGCCGGAACGGGTGGCGGTCGAGCCGGCGGCGGCCGACGTGGCGGCGTTGACGCGGGTACTCGAACGGGCTCGACGGCCGGTCTTCGTGGCCGGCCGGGGAGCACGCTCGCCAGGCGCCCGGGATGGTCTCGAGGCAGTCGCCGAGCGCTACGGTGCGCTGCTGGCGACGTCGGCCGTGGCGCGCGGCCTGTTCCACGGCAACCCCTGGTCGCTCGATGTGTCCGGAGGTTTCTCCTCGCCCCTGGCAGCCGAACTGATCTCGGCCGCGGACACGATCGTGGGCTGGGGCTGCGCGCTGAACATGTGGACGATGCGGCACGGCCGCCTGATCGGGGCCGACACGACCGTCGTGCAGATCGACGACGACGCGTCGGCGCTCGGCGTTCACCGGGACGTGCAGCTCGGGGTCACCGGCGACGTGGAACTCACGGCACGGCGCGTGCTCGAGACGAGCGGCGGGACACGGCAGGGTTACCGGACCACCGACATCGCCGAAGCCATCGCCGCCCGCGTGCGCTGGCGTGATGTGCCGTACGAGGACACGAGCAGCCGGGAGCGGATCGACCCGCGAACGCTGAGCATCGCGCTCGACGACATCCTCCCCGCGGAGCGGGTGATCGGCGTGGACTCAGGCAACTTCATGGGCTACCCGAGCATGTACTTGTCGGTGCCGGACGAGAACGGCCTGTGCTTCACCCAGGCGTTCCAGTCGATCGGCCTGGGCCTTGCGACTGCGATCGGCGCGGCACTGGCGCGGCCTGACCGGCTTCCGGTGGCCGCGCTCGGGGACGGCGGCGCGCTGATGGGCGCCGCGGAACTCGACACGGTGCGCCGCCTCGGGCTGCCGATGGTGGTCGTCGTGTACAACGACGATGCCTACGGGGCGGAGGTGCACCACTTCGGGCCCGAGGGACATCCGCTCGGGACAGTCGAGTTCCCGCCTACGGACGTCGCCGCCGTGGCGCGAGGGTACGGCTTCGAGGCGGTGACCGTGCGTACGCGGGCGGATCTGAAGCCTGTCGAGGACTGGCTCGCCGGGCCACGATCCGCGCCTTTGCTCATCGACGCCAAGGTGGTCAGCGACCGAGGTGCCTGGTGGCTGGAGGAGGCGTTCCGCGGACATTGAGGCAGATGTCGAGTACGGGGCGGGCGTCGCGCGGCAACGTACGGGGCGGGAGTCGCGCGGCAACGTACGGGACGGGCGTCGCCGCGCGGCGAACACAAGGCGGACTTGCCCGCCCACCGCATCTGCGTGAGCATCGAACCGCCCTACGGTGTGCAGGCGCCGCACCGTTCCGGGAGGCGCGGACGCAGTACTGCCCAGCTCGCCAAGGAGGACGTATGACCACCCTCGCCGACCCCGTCCCGGGCGGGCGCCCCGGCGATGTCGAGCGGGCCACCGCGCTGAGCGTGGAGCTGCCCGGGCGGGGCGTGCACGGCATCGTCCTGTCCTACGTCGACACCGCGGGCATCGGCCGGGTGAAGACGATCCCGGTGGCACGGCTCGCCTCGGCGGCGGCCTGGGGCGTCGGCATGTCGCCGGTGTTCGACACCTTTCTGGCGAACGACTCCATCGTCGCAACCGATGTGCTCGGCTCGCCGGACGGTGACCTTCGCCTCTACCCCGACCTCGACCAGCTGGTGGTCCTGTCGGGGCAGCCCGGCTGGGCGTGGGCCCCGGTCGACCGGATCACCCAGGAGGGCGGCCGGCACCCGGCGTGCAGCCGCACCTTCCTGCGCCGGATCGTCGCGGAGGCCGCCCGCGACCACGGCATCACGTTCAAGGGGGCCGTCGAGGTCGAGTGGGCCATCGGACTGGGCTGGACCTCCGGTGACGAGTTCGTCCCCGCGCTCTCCGGACCGGCCTACAGCGCCACCCGGCAGGTCGAGCTGAGCGACTACACGGCGGGGCTGATGGCGGCGTTCGCGGCGCAGGGCGTGGACATCGACCAGATCCATCCCGAGTACGCGGCCGAGCAGTTCGAGATCTCGGTGGGCGCGCTCGACCCGGTGGCCGCGGCCGACCGGAGCGTGCTCGTACGGCAGACCATCCGGGCGGTGTCGCAGCGGCACGGCCTCAAGGTGTCGTTCTCGCCGGCCGTCCTGGCCGAAGGCGTCGGCAACGGCGGCCATGTGCACCTCTCGGCCTGGCGTGCCGGGGCGAACCTGCACGCCGGCGGCGACCGCCGCTACGGCATGACCGCCGCGGCCGAGTCGTTCGCGGCCGGAGTGCTCGCGCACCTGGCGGCCCTCACGGCCGTGACCGCCCCGAGCCCGGCCAGCTATCTGCGGCTCAAACCCTCCCAGTGGGCGGGGGTGTTCACCGCCTGGGGCCTGGAGACCCGTGAATCCGCGGTGCGCGTCATCACCGGCACGGCGGGTGTGCGCGACCAGGCCGCGAACCTGGAGGTGAAGCCGGTCGACCTGGCGGCCAACCCGTACCTCGCGCTCGGATCCCTCATCGCCGCCGGTCTTGACGGCCTGGAGTCGTCCTCGTCCCTGCCCGGTGAGATCACCGGGGATCCCGCCCGGTTCAGCGCCGAGGAAGCCGTGGCCCGGGGCGTGCGCCGCCTGCCGACGTCGCTGGACGAGGCCATCGAGGAGTTCCGCAAGGACGAACGGCTCCGCGCGGCGCTGGGACCGGTCCTGGCCGACGCCGTGATCGCCGTGCGACTCGGGGAGATCGCGGCCGTGGACGGGCTGGACGACGAGCTGGTGGCGGCCGCGTACCGGTGGAAGTACTGACCGGAGGGATCGGAAGATCGGGTGGAACGGGTGAGCACCGCGTCACACCATGCCTTCGGGCCCGTGCACGAGGCCGTCGCCGGGCTGTCCCTCGTGGACCACCACTGCCACGGCGTCGTCACCGCCGACCTCGGCGCGGAGCGGTACGAGTCGCTGATCACCGAGGGCGATGTATGGCCCGGCAGTGGCATCTCGTCCTTCGACAGCCCCGTCGGCGTGGCCGTCCGCCGCCACTGCGCTCCCGTACTGGACCTGCCGCGGCACGCGCCCGCCACCGAATACCTGGCCCGGCGGGCCGAACTGGGCTGGCGCGAGGTGAACCGGAGGTTCGTCGCGGCCGCCGGCACCGGGGTGTTCTGCGTCGACACCGGATACGCCCCGGACCGCATCACGACCCCGACGGAACTCGCCGACGCCGCGGGCGGCACGGCCGAGGCGTACGAGGTCGTACGCCTGGAGAGCGTCGCCGAGGCCGTCGCGGCGAGGGGAGCGGAGCCGGACGAGTACGCGCCCGGGTTCGTCTCGGCCGTACAGGACGCCATCGCACGGCCGGGCGTGGTGGCGGTGAAGTCCGTGGCCGCCTATCGCACCGGCTTCGACCTGGACCCGAGCAGGCCTTCGGCGGCGGAGGTCACGGAAGCGGCCCGGCGCTGGTTCGAGACCGCCGAGGGGCGCGGCCGACTGGCAGACCCCGTCCTCGTACGTCACTTGCTGTGGACCGCCGTGGATCTCGGGCTCCCCCTCCAGCTGCACACCGGACTCGGGGACAGCGACATCCGGATGCACCGGGTGGACCCCACCCGTCTCACCGACTGGCTGCACCTGACCTCGGGCACCATTCCGGTGCTGTTGCTGCACTGCTGGCCGTACCAGCGACAGGCCGCCTACCTGGCTACGGTCTTCGAGCGGGTGTACCTCGATGTCGGACTCGCCCTGCACTACGTCGGCCCCGCCCGGGCCCGCGTGATCCTGGAGGAGGCGCTCGAGATCACCCCGTTCCGCAAACTGCTCTACAGCTCCGACGCCTATGGAGTCGCGGAGTTCTACCAGCTCGGCGCGCTCGCGTTCCGTCAAGGGCTGGCCGGGCTGCTCCAGGACCGGGTGAATGCCGACGACCTGAGCCTGCCCGACGCCCTCCGCGTCGCGAGATGGACGGGACGCGACAACGCCCGCCGCGTCTACGGCCTCCCCGAGCGGCATGGTCAGGGCTCGGCTACGACCTGACCACGTCCGGGGAAGGGTGTTCCCCGGATGTCTATGATCCGGCGGTGTCGAGGCTGTGACGGAGATCCGCCGGCCCGGTGGCCGCGAGTCGGACAGGGCTGATGCCCGACAGGTCGTGGGGGGTCATGCTGTTGCGGTCGCCGACCGAGCGGCCGAGAGCGTGGTGCGGCCACAGACCTCCGGCCACCCGGCGGCTGCGCTCGCCCCATTCGCGGGCCTGGGCGCTGCTGGTCTTGTAGTGGTTGAGGGCGTAGCCGCCAGAGTGGATCCGGAGCAGGCAGAAGCCGCCGGGATAGTCCTTGACGGCGCTGACCTCCTGCAGGGTGACGTGCGGGGCCTGCGGCAGGACGGTGCGCTTGTTGCGGTGGGTGTGGCCCGCATGGTGGAGGAAGACACCGGGCGCGGCGGCGTAGGCGTCGAGGATTGAGCGGGCCTGGCGGCGGCCCAGTCGCTGACCGCGGGCCACGGGGAAGACGGAGTCCCGTACGGTCAGCGGATGGTGGCCGAACACGACGGTGGGCTGGTCCCTGTGCTCCTTCAACTGATCCTTGAACCAGTACAGTTGCTCGGCACCGAGCCCGCCGGCGTCGGCGCCGTTGCCGTCCTTCTCGTATGTGTCGAGCCCGACGATGCGCAGTCCGCCGAGGTCGCGGGCGAAGTAGGCGGGTCCCTCGCCGCCGAGGAACCCGTCGCGGAAGGCGTCACCATCGCCGTCGCGACGGGGCCGGTCGTGGTTCCCGCGCACGACGAAGTAGTCCTGCCCGTGTGTGCCGAAGCCGTCCAGGATCCGCTTGGCCTCGGCCAGATCCCGCAGCGCGCCGCCGGCCGAGATGTCCCCTGCGGCCAGCAGCAGGTCCGCTCCGCGCCGCTGGGCCTCCTCCACCAGGGCTCGGCTCATGATCTCCGGATACGGCGCGAGCCCCGGCTCCTGCGTCACCCCGCGCAGCAGGGGCACACCGGCCATCAGACCGGCGGTGGTCTCCCCGACGTGGAGGTCGTTGCAGAGCGCGATCGACAGCAGATGCCGCCCCGGCGGGGGCTGCGGTGTGGTGAAGGAGTACGGACCCCCGCTCGAACCGAGCCCGAAGCGGTTGGTGCCGACGGCGTTGCCGCGGATGAGGTGCAGCGGTGTGGGCGTGGCGGCCTTGCCCCGTGAGCGGGCCTGGTAGTAGTACGTCTGCCCCGGCTCCAGGCCCGTGAGCTCCACATGGTGGTGCGCGGTGGGCCGGTCCTCCGCCGCGGTGCGGTCCAGCCGGGCGGGGTGGGTGCCGTAGACGACCTCGCCCTCCGTGACGGCGGGGAGCATGTGGCCCAGCCCGTCGTAGGTGCCGGGCACCCCGGTGTACCAGGTGATGATGGCGCGGTCCTCGGTCACGGTGACCAGTTCCAGATGGACGGCCGCCAGGGCGTCGGGGTGACGGTTGTGGCCTTTGCGCGCGGAGCCGTGGAAGGCACCGGCGGCGGCCCGCAGCAGAGTGGGGGCGAGGAGGGCGCCGGATCGCACGACTTCACAGGGTGAGGGCAGGGCCGACAGGGCCGCGAGGGGGGCGGAGAAGCAGCAGCGCATGCCTGAGTATGTGCCCGTGCGCGGTGAACGCTGGCGGTGGTGACGACGGCGGCACCCGGTACGGGATGCGACATCTCCACCCGGTTGCCGACATACTCGATCTTTCTCCACGCTCGCGCTCTCGTCCACGTGGGCCCAACGCCTTTGTACCGCAAGGGATTTGGCGGTATCCGCAGGGAGCGTCACGCACCCTGAGCCGGAGCGGCGCATCGGCCGAACGGCCGCGCATCTCGCCCGAACGTGTTCTTCGCCACCATTTCCACGCAGTTGCCCTGGATCATGACCGGGCGTCGAGCGCGGCGAGGCGTTTTCCGTGTCCGGATCTCCCGTCCGGTTCACGCTCCGCTCTCCTGTCATGCCCCAGAGTTAACGGGCCATTAGGGCGCATGCGGTGTGAAAGCACTCTTGAGGGGCGAATCATCTTGTCATGAACCTGCGATCCGATGGGCGGATCGCAGCCTCATGGAGGTGTGGGATGCACCGCAGACTCGCCACCGGTATGGCCGCTTCGGCCCTGGCCCTGATCACCGTCGCCGGCACCGCCACAGCCGCTGACGCCGCTCCCGCCGACAAGCCCCAGGTCCTCGCGAACTGGACCCAGACCAGCGCGTCGAGCTACAGCCTCTGGGCCGCCGCCCGAGCGAACCAGACCACCTGGGCCGCCTACGAGTTCGACTGGTCCACCGACTACTGCTCCTCCTCGCCGGACAACCCGTTCGGCTTCCCCTTCGCCACGTCCTGCGCACGCCACGACTTCGGCTACCGCAACTACAAGGCCGCGGGCACCTTCAGCGCCAACAAGTCGCGCCTCGACAGCGCCTTCTACGAGGACCTCAAGCGCGTCTGCAACAACTACAGCGGCGGGACGAAGACCGCCTGCAACAGCACGGCGTGGACCTACTACCAGGCCGTCAGGGCCCTCGGCTGACAGACCGTCGGCCGAGCCGGGTGAACAGGGGGCGGCCGACCAGCCGGGGCCCGGCGTCGTGCCGCCCCTCGCACTCCCGTACAACTCATCGGCGCACTGCCGGCCGCCTTCATGCGCCGCACCTCGACTTGTCGTCACACCTCACCGGAGGAGGCAAACAAGCCAACTGGCCGTCGCACAAAGGCAGGTTGGGGCCGGTGATTTACATGAGTCGGGCCGTGGGGAATAACGTGGGCGTCCACAACTGGTGTTCGACGGTTTCGTGGTTCCGGCACTACGTACACACAGGAGCGTCCATGACTGATGAGGCAGAGAACTCCAAGCAGGAGGCGCTCTCCAAGATCGATACCTCCGTGCCGCAGTCGGCTCGGATCTGGAACTACTGGCTGGGGGGGAAGGACAACTACGAAGTCGACCGTGTGGCCGGTGACGCGTTCCGCACGATCTTCCCCGGTATCGAGACCGGAGCCCGTGCCGCCCGGTACTTCCTCGCCCGCGCCGTTCGTCATCTGGCCGCAGAGGAGGGCATCCGGCAGTTCCTGGACATCGGCACCGGGCTGCCCAACGTGGACAACACCCACGAGATCGCGCAGCGGGTGGCCCCCGAATGCCGGATCGTCTACGTCGACAACGACCCGTTGGTGCTGGCACACGCCCGCGCGCTGCTCACCAGCACCCCGGAAGGCGTCACCAACTATGTCGACGCCGACCTGCGCGAGCCGAGCACCATCGTGCGGGAAGCCGGGAAGACGCTGGACTTCGACCAGCCCGTCGCTCTCATGCTGATGGGCATCCTGGGCCACATCGAGGACTACGACGAGGCGCGCTCGATCGTGCGGCAGCTGGTGGACGCTCTGCCCGCCGGCAGCTACCTCGTGCAGTACGACAGCACCAGCACCAGCAAGGCCTATGTCGAGGCCATCCAGCAGTACAACGAGGGCGGCTCGATCCCGTACATTCTCCGCAGCCCGGAGCAGATCGCGGGCTACTTCGAGGGTCTGGAACTGCTCGAACCGGGCGTGGCGTCGTGCTCACGCTGGCGTCCCGACGCCGGCGCCTGGGGCCTGCCGGCGGAGGTACATCAGTACGGCGGGGTCGCCCTCAAGCGCTGACCCGCCGACGGCCGACCCACCTCCGGGATCAGGTTTCCTGGAGGATGCGATGGAGGATCGTGGGCGTCTCGTCCGGTGATTCGGCCTCGACCACCAGGCGGTTCATGACGTCCCAGTAGCACTCGATCTCGGCGGGCTTGTCGGGATAGAGGGCGGTGGCGAGCTGTTCGAGGTAGACCACGTCGGGCAACTGACCGCCGGGCAGGCGCAGGATGGTGACCGGACCGCCTTCCGCGGCGTGGCCGCCGACGTGGAACGGCATGATCTGGACGGTGACCTGCGGGAGTTGGCAGATCTCGATGAGATGCCTGAGCTGGGCGCGCATCGTGCTGGTGCCGCCCACCGGGCGACGAAGCGCCGCCTCGTCGATCACGGCCCAGAGCTGAGTCGCCGGCTCCCGGTGCAGGATGCGCCGGCGTGTCATCCGCAACGCGACGCGCCGGTCGATCTCCTCCGCATCGGCGCCCGGGTGGGCAAGCCGGACGGCGGCACGCGCATAGTCGGGGGTCTGCAGCAAGCAGGGAACACGCTGGACCTCGAAGCAGCGGATGAGACTCGCTGCCTGTTCGGCCCCGAGGTAGGCCTGCATCCAGGCGGGCACCACGTCGTTGTAGTACTGCCACCAGGCGGGGGTGTTGGCCTGTTCGGCCAAGGCCAGCAAGGTGGCGCGTTCGGCCTCGTCCGTGACTCCGTAGAGGGTGAGCAGATCGGCCACGTCACGCAGTTTGAACCCGTGGCGACCACCCTCCAGCCGGCTGATCTTGGACCGGGAGGCGCGGATGACGTGACCCGCGGCCTCACGGGAGATGCGCCGCTCCTCCCGCAGCCTGCGCAGCCGTGCGCCCAGTATCAGGCGCGGCACCATGGGGCCGACCGACCGGCTGTCCAGGACCCCGCTGTCGGAGGGTGTGTATGCGGCCTCTGTGGTGCCCATGGGCATGCTCCCTGCGGTGAACCCAACTCTGCACGCGTGCAAGCGCTGCGGCTAGCCATCCTAGGGGCTGTCCTGTACATGATCTTCGAGTCATGGGAATGGACTCGTTGCTGGTGGGGTGCGAGTGGAGCCGTGATTCACCAAGGCGCCGGACCTACCATGACGGCATGCCCCTCGACCTCTTCGCAGGCATCCCGGTCAACGACTACGCCACGGCAGTGGCCTGGTACGAACGGCTCCTCGGCTCCCCACCGGCGTTCGTCCCGAACGACACGGAAGCCGTGTGGGAACTCGCGGAACATCGGTACGTGTACATCGCGGAGCGGCCCGAGCAGGCCGGCCACGCCATGCACACCATCCTCGTCGACGACCTCGATGCCCGCGTCGCCCAGATCGCCGATCGGGGGCTGAAGCCCACGAGCCGCGCGACCTACCCGGAAGGCATGCGCAAGATCACGTACCACGATCCGGACGGCAACGAGTTCGGATTCGGCGGCGCTTCACACTGATCCGCCCGCACCCGTCGCCCACTCCTGGCGCGTCTCCAGCACCACCTTGCCCCATGGGTGACCGGGAGAGGAGAGGCGGTGACCATGCTCGTCCGCAAGTCAGCCGAAACGACACAGTGCCCGGCCACGAAGGTGGCCGGACACCGCGAACGAACAATCAGGCGCTCACGCGGTCGCGCACCACGAGCCGCTTGAGCAGGGGCCAGGCCAGCAGCACCGCTGTCACCGCGTACACGGTCACCGCGAAGGGCGTGTTGACCAGTCCCGTGACACTGCCGTCGCTGATCTGCAGGGCACGCCGAAGCTGCTGCTCGGCGTTCGGACCGAGGATGACGCCGATGACGGCGGGCAGGATCGGCAGGCCGTAGCGCCGCATGCCGAAGCCGATCAGGCCGATGATCAGGAGGATCACCAGGTCGATGACCTCGCCGCCGACCGCGTACGCGCCGACCGCCGCGAAGAACATGATCCCGGCGTACAGGTACGGCCGGGGGATGCGCAGCAGCTTCGCCCACACCGGCGCCAGCGGCAGGTTGAGCGCGAGCAGCAGCACCATGCCCACGAACAGCGAGGCGATCAGGCCCCACACCAGATCCGGTTCACGCTCGAACAGCAGCGGGCCCGGCTGGATGCCGTACTGCTGGAAGGCGGCCAGCATCACCGCCGCGACCGCCGTGGTCGGCAGCCCCAGGGTCAGCATGGACACCAGCGTGCCCGCCGCCGAGGCGGACGCCGCAGACTCCGGCCCCGCCACGCCCTCGATCGCACCCTTGCCCCACTCGTCCTTGTGCTTGGACAGGCGCTTCTCCGTGACGTAGGAGAGGAAGGTGGGGATCTCCGCGCCGCCCGCCGGGATCGCGCCGAACGGGAAGCCGATGAACGGGCCGCGCGCCCACGACTTCCAGGTGCGCTTCACATCGCCCCGGTCGAGCCAGGGGCGGCCCACCGGGATCGGCTCCGGCGGCCTGCGCCGCAGGTGCGCCGCCACCCACAGGGCCTCGCCGATCGCGAAGAGACCGACCGCCACGATCACCACGTCGATGCCGTCGGCGAGTTGGAGGGAACCGAAGGTCAGGCGCTGCTGGCCGGTCATCTGATCCAGGCCCACCAGGCCGAGCGTCAGACCGATCAGCAGGGACGCCAGGCCTCGGATGCGGGACGAACCCAGCACCGACGTCACCGCGATGAACGCCAGCACCATGATGGCGAAGTAGTCCGGCGCACCGATGTCCACCGCCAGCTCCGCGACCGTCGGCGCGAGCGCGACCAGCAGGATGGTGCCGATAAGGCCGCCCGCGAAGTGGCCGATGGCGGCGGCCGCGAGCGCCTGCGCGCCGCGCCCCGACTTGGCCATCGGGTTGCCCTCCATGGCCGCGACCACCGCGGCGCTCTCACCTGGGGTGTTGAGCAGGATCGAGGTGGTCGAGCCGCCGAACATCGCGCCGTAGTAGATGCCGGCGAACATGATGAACGCGCCGATCGGATTGAGCCCGTATGTCACCGGCAGCAAGAGCGCGACCGCCATCGCGGGACCGATGCCGGGCAGGACGCCGATCGCGGTGCCGAGCAGCACACCGATGGCGGCCCACAGCAGGTTGATCGGCGTCAGAGCCGTACCGAAGCCGTCCATCAGGGAGTTGAGGGCATCCATGTCACATCACTCCCATCAGCGGGCCGCCGGGCAGCGGTACTCCGAGCAGGTTGTTGAAGAGGGCGTAGGTGGCGAGGGAGAGAACGCCCGCGATGAGCGGGTCCCGGTCGACCCGGCGGCTGCCGAGCGCGAAGGCGGCTCCCCAGAAGAGGAGAGCGCCCGCGATGGGGAAGCCGAGAGGTTCGATCAGAACGGCCGCGCCGAGGAAGACGCCGGTGAGCAGCAGGACCGTACGCCAGTCGGCGGGCTCGGACAGGTCGATGTCCTCGCCGGTCTCCGCCTGGCCGTGGCCGCCGCGCAACACGTCGACGGCGAGCAGGGCGGCGATGACGAGCAGCCCGATACCGACGACGACCGGCACGGTCTTCGGTCCGACGGGCCCGCGCTGGGTGATGTCGACGTCCATGGTGAGCGCGTCGGTCAGAACCAGCGCGCCGAGAGCCAACAGCAGGACGCAGACCCCGAGTTCGGAGTGTTCGCGCAGCCACGAGCGACGCTCGTCCGTGGGCGTCGGGGGGATGTCGGTCGTCTGCGTCGTCACAGTCCCAGCTCCTTCAGCACCGAAACCACGCGCTTGTCCTGGGCCCCCAGGAAGGCGCCGAACTTCTCGCCGGTCAGGAAGGCGTCGTCCCAGCCGTTCTGCTGCAGGGACTTCTGCCACTCGGGGGAGTCGTGCAGCTCCTCGACGAGACGTACGAGCTTGTCGCGCTCGGCATCGGACAGGCCGGGCGGGGCGACAATGCCGCGCCAGTTGGTGAAGTCCACGTCGTAGCCGGACTCCTTGAGCGTGGGCGCGTCCAGTTCGTCGACGCGCTCGGGGCCGGTCACCGCCAGCACCCGGAGCTCGCCCGCCTTGATCTGGTCGAGGTACTCGCCGACGCCGGACACCCCGAAGGCGACCTTGTTGCCGAGGATCGAGGCGAGCAGCTCGCCGCCGCCGTCGAAGGGGATGTAGTTGACGTCCTTCGGCTCGATCCCGGCGGCCCGCGCCATCAGCATGGGCGCGAGGTGGTCAGGACCGCCGGGCGAGGAGCCGCCGCCGACCGGGAGTTTGCCGGGGTTCGCCTTCCAAGCGCCGATCAGCTCGTCGATGGTCTTGTACGGGGAGTCCTTGGCGACCACGACGACGTCCTGCTCCTCGGTGAGCCGGGCGATCGGGGTGGTGTCGGCTAGCGTCTTGGGCGCATGGTTGGAGCGGACGGCGCCCACGACACCGAGGCCCATCGACATGGCGAGCTTGCCGTTGCCGTGCTCGCTCACCAGCCGACTGAGCCCGACGGTGCCGCCGGCCCCGGGCAGGTTGAACACCTCGATGTTGTGGGTGAGATCGGCGTCCTCGGCGTTCTTCGCGGCCGTACGGGCCGTGATGTCGTAGCCGCCGCCGGGCGTGTTGGGGACCATGAAGCGCAGGCCCGGGATCTGCGTGCCGGTCGCGGCGTCACTGCCGGACGTGAGCAACGGAGGTCCCACGAGCACGAGCACGGCGGCCCCGAGCAGGGCAAGGGGGGTGCGCAGGCGCACGAATGCCACCACCTGTCGGTACGTCGGTGAAGGTAGATGAGGTACGGCAGCCCTGTGGGGGAGGGTGATGTGGGCCACATGTTGCCCGCAGGTAAACGGCCTGTCTCTCTTCCGGAACCAACGGAGGTTGTGGTCTTTGCGGTCACCGGCACCAAGTACGTAAGCCCGCGGCACCATGTGCGGAATCACCGGCACCGTGTGCGTAGGGAGGAGGGTTCGGCGCCTCTCGCCTCCTGGCTCCTCTCGCGGCTCTTTCCCCGGCCGCGGGCGGACGCCATGATGGTGCGGCCCCGCAGATCAGCCGCCCAGTGCCGGGCCGGCACGAGAGATTGAGTACGTCGTGGTCGCCGCCTTCCGTCGCCAGACCCTCGCGGGCGAGATGCTGGTGCTGCAACTCGCCATCGTCGTCGTGGTGTTGCTGGCGGTCGCCGCGGTCTCCCTCGCGCAGTCGGAGGCGACCTTCAACCGCGTAGAGGGCCGCCGGGTCGGCGCGCTGGCCGAGCAACTGGCCGCCAACCCCCTCGTACGCAGCCAGCTCGCACAGCCCGTGCCGCAGGAGGCGTTGGCCCCGCTGGTGAACTCCACGCAGACGCAGTCCGGGGTCACCTCGGTCACGGTGGCCGACGCCGGCGGCCGGATCGTCAGCTCCACCAACCCCACAACGATCGGCGACCGGCTGCCTCGTGGCGAGGACGCCGCCGAGGGCCGGGGCTGGTCCGGCTCGCTGACCCTGGACGGCGGCCGCGAACTCGTGGCCCAGGTTCCCGTACTCGGCGCGACGCAGGAGAACCTCGGGCAGCATCTGGGCACGGTGATGATCGGCGAGGCCGACCCGACGGTGTGGCAGCGGCTCAGCGGCGCGTCCTCGTACCTGCTCGCCTACCTCGGCATCGCCAGCGGACTCGGTCTGGTCGGCTCCTGGCTGCTGGCCAGACGCGTCAAACGGCAGACCCTCGGCCTTGAGCCGCGCGAGATCGCCGGCCTCGCCGAGCACCGCGAGGCGATGCTGTACGGGATCGCGGAGGGCGTGATCGCCCTCGACCCGCAGCACCGGCTCACCCTGGTCAACGACATGGGCCGGCGCCTGCTCGACCTTCCCGAGGACTGCGTGGGCCGGAGCCTGGCCGAACTCTCCATCGAGGGACGGCTGCGGGACGTCCTGGCGGGCGACCGGGACGGCGCGGCCGGCCGGCGCGACGAGGTCGTCGTCCGCCACGGCCGGGTGCTGGTGATGAACCGGATGACCGTCACCAAGGACGGCCGCCCGCTCGGCTCGGTCACCACCCTGCGGGATCGCACCGAACTGGCCCGGCTGGAGCGGGAGATCGGATCCTTCCGCAGCTCCTCCGAACTGCTGCGCGCCCAGGCCCATGAGTTCGCCAACCAGTTGCACACCATCTCCGGACTGATCCAGATCGGCGAGCAGGACGAGGTCGTGAGCTATATCCGCGCGCTGAACCAGCGCCGCCAGTCACTGGACGTCACCCTCAGTCGCCGTGTCCGCGACACCGCCGTCGCCGCCCTGCTCATGGCGAAGTCCTCCCTGGCCGCCGAACGGAAGGTCAGCCTGCGGATCTCGGACAGTACGGCGCTCGACCGGCTCACACCGGAGGACGCCGCCGATGTGGCGACCGTGGTCGGCAACCTCGTCGACAACGCCGTGGACGCCGCGGCCGTCGCCGCCACGGGGCCTGAACCCCACGGCGCCGCCGTACCTGACCCCGCTGCCCGCGAGGCCTGGGTCGAGGTCGAACTGCGGCAGGACGCCTCCAGTGTGGAGATCGTGGTCCGTGACTCCGGCCCCGGCGTCGCACCGGAACTCGCCCGGGAGGTGTTCTCGCACGGCTTCACCACCAAGGCCGCCCAGGAGGGCGAGCGCGGTATCGGTCTGGCGCTCACCCGCCTGGTCTGCGAGCGTCACGGTGGTGAGATCTCGGTGACCAACACCCCTGACGGGGCCATGTTCACCGCACGCATGACCGTCAGCCACCTCACCGATGCGGTGGCGGAAGGAGCACCACGATGAGCGGCGAGAGAGGCGAGCGAGGCGAGCAGGGGGCGCCCGGTACGACCGGCACGATCGACGTGCTGGTGGTCGACGACGACTTCATGGTGGCCCGAGTCCACCGCACCTTCGTCGAACGCGTCGAGCCGTTCCGCGTCGTCGGTGTCGCCAACACCGGCGAGCAGGCGGTCCAGGCCGTCGACGAACTGCACCCGGACCTCGTCCTGCTCGACCTGTATCTGCCGGACGTCTTCGGCCTGGACGTCATCCCGCGGCTGCGCACCGCCGGCCACGACTGCGACATCATGGTCATCAGCGCCGCACGGGAAGCCGACACGGTCCGCGGCGCCGTCCGCCACGGCGCCGTCGACTACCTCCTCAAACCCTTCGAGTTCGACGACCTGCGCGCCCGCCTGGAGCGCTACGCCCACCAGCGCGGCCGCCTGCTCGCCACTGTCGTGAACGGCCAGGCCGACGTGGACCGGGTCCTGGCCGGAGCAGCCGTGCCGACGTCGACGGGCACGCTGCCCAAGGGCATGAGCGTGGAGACCGCCGACCTGATCGAACGCACCCTCCGCAACGCCGAGGACACCCTGTCCGCCGCCGAGTGCGCGACCCTGGCCGGCATCTCCCGCGTCAGCGCCCGCCGCTACCTGGAGTACTTCCACACCGTCGGTAACGCCGATGTGTCCCTGCGCTACGGCGTGGCCGGACGGCCCGAGCGCCGCTACCGGTTCCGCGGGCAGCCCACGGGACTCCGGCCCGGTGGCGAAGCCCACGCGTGAGCGCTCCGCTGGAAGCACGGATGAACCTGCGGGCCGGTGGGGGCTGGTCGCGCCCACGCGGCGGAGCCGCATATCGATACAGCCCCGCGCCCCTAACGGGGCCTCGGCCGAACCGCACGTGGGGTGTCGGCGGGGTGCGCGGTTGGACGGAGGCCCGTTGGGTACGCGGTGACAGATGAGAAGCACGCCGCACCATCGTCACTCGGTGCCGTGAGGAAGAAGAAGCAGATGCAGTTCCGTGACCGCAGGCAGGCGGGACAGGAGCTGGCGGAACGGCTTCGTGTCCTGCAGGAGAAGGGGGCCCTTCCACATCCCGTGGTACTCGCCCTGCCCCGCGGCGGAGTCCCGGTCGCCCGCGAAGTCGCGCGGATGCTCCAGGCCCCGCTGGACGTGCTCGTCGTGCGCAAGATCGGGGCGCCGTTCCAGGAGGAGCTCGGCGTCGGCGCGATCGCCGGAGACGAGCCTCCCCTCTTCGACGACCGGACCCTGGCCGGGCTGGGGCTGAGCGAGGCATCCCTCGCAGACGTGGTGGAGCGTGAGCGCAAGGAACTGCTCCGCCGCGAGGAGCACTACCGGCAGGGCCGCCCCGCCCCACAGTTGAGCGGCCGGACCGTGATCGTCGTCGACGACGGACTGGCGACCGGCGCGACGGCGCGCGCCGCGTTGCGCGCCGTACGGCGCCGGGAACCCGAGCGCGTGGTCCTGGCCGTACCCGTCGGCTCACAGCAGGCGGCCGACCTGATGCGAGCAGAGGCCGACGACGTGGTCTGCCTCTACCGCCCGAGGGCGTTCATGGCCGTCGGCGAGTGGTACGAGGATTTCGCACAGCTGACGGACGACGATGTGCTCGAGGCGCTGCGCGACGTCACGGCTGATCACGGTCACGGGTAATCGAGGGATGCCTTCCCGAGGGAGGCCACCCGGACGCCCGAGGAAGACCACCCGGACGCCCCGCGCCCCGCGAGGCGATGACACCGCGGGCCGTCGTCGTTCAGCTGCCTGCCCGGTCCGCCCCGACTCGTCCCAACCGCAGCGCATAGGTACGGCCCTCGACACCCCACTCGCCCACCGGAGGTTTCAGGCCGGCGTCGATCGCCCGGATACCGGGCCGCCCGATGTGGGCGTGGACCAGCCGCCGCACGCCGTGCCGCACGGCCTCCTCGGCGACGGCCTGCACGCTCGCGTGGCCGCCCACACCGCCACGGAACCGTATGGGCCGCTCCCAGGCAGCGGCATCGGCGAACATCAGGTCCGCCCGCGCGGCCCAGGCCGGAAACTCCCAGAACTCCGGCGCCCACACCACGACGAGATCACCCGCCTCGATGCGATAGCCGTACGTGGGATGGGACGTGTGGGCCACCGGGCGGCAACGTATCCGCACCTCGCCGAGGTCCAGATCACCGGCCCGGATCGAGACGCCCCGCGCGGCCGCGCTCCGGCGCAGCGCGGACCTCAGCTCCGACCGCTCGTCGGTGACCAGCCAGCCCGCGAGCGGCCCGGGCGGCGGTTCGGCGCCGGGGCCGCCGTCGAAGGCCGCGCGGTGTCCGGCGTAGCGGAGCAGCAGACCCGCCGGGGCGAACCGCGGCGAGTTCATCGCGCCGACGCCGAGCAGCGTGAGCCGCAGCCACCGGTTCACGGGCCCGTTCCCGTCGCGGGCGCGGTGGCGGCCGGTGCCGCCGAGAGCGTGCCGTCGGGCTCCAGGGTGATGTGCACGCCGTCGCTGACGCGGTCGAGGGTGGCGCGCAGCCATGCGCGGTCCTCGTCCGGCGCGGGCTCCAGCCGCATGCGCCGGGCCAGCAGGGGAACCATGCGCAGGCCGGTCAGCCGGCCCGTGCCCGCCGCCACTGTGACGAGGTAGGCGATCCGGAGGTCGTCGCGGTACTCCTCGTAGCCGGGTATGCCCTCGTAGTCGTCGATGAAGTCGCCGCAGCCATGGAGGATCAGCCGGTCGCGGTACACCTCGATGGGACGGGGGTGGTGCGAGGAGTGCCCGTGGACGACGTCGACACCGCCGTCCACCAGAGCGTGTGCGAAGCGGATCTGCTCCCGGGGGACGCGGTAGCCCCAGTTGGATCCCCAGTGCACCGACACGACCGCGATGTCGTCCGCCCGCTTCACCTGCCGCACGCGTCGGACCACCGCGGCGGCCGCACGGGCCGACAGGTCGGGAGCGTAGGCGACACCGGGCAGGCCGGCGCTCGCCGCCCAGCCGGGCGGGATGCCGCTGGAGGGCGTCCCGAGGGCGAGAACGAGCACGCGGCCGCCGGCCGGGGCGCGGACCGCCACGGGCTGCCACGCCTCCTCGGCGTTGCGCCCCGCGCCCGCCGCCCGCAGGCCCGCGCGGGCCAGCGAGTCGAGCGTCTCCTCCAGGCCCGCGCGGCCGAAGTCCAGCACGTGGTTGTTGGCCAGCACGCAGACGTCGGGCCGGGCGACCGCGAGAGCGGGCAGGTTGGCCGGGTGCATGCGGTAGTGGACCGCCTTGTCGGGCGCGAACGCGTCGCCGCGTGTCACGGCCGTCTCCAGATTCACGATCCGGACGTCGGGGGCCGCCTCCTCCAGCAACCGCAGCGCGTCGCCCCACGGCCAGGACGGATCGACCGGGACCGGAATCGGGCCGTTGACCGACTCCGCCATGTCCACGTACGACCGGGCGTCCTGGACGTAACCCTCCCGCAGCGCCGGATCACCGGGCCGCGCCAGGATCTGGTCGACACCGCGCCCGAGCATCACATCACCGCAGACGAACAGCGTCACCACGCCATCGGCCATGCCTCCAGACTAGGAGCACCTCCAGCTGGGAGCTCCTGCATCGCCATGACGGCCGCGGACCGGTGTTCCGTCCGGCGCGTCGGGCATCCGGGCGCCGGGAGGCGATTCCGGCCGCCGGGGCGATAGGGACCGTCTCGTACGGGTACCGCGGACATGGAGATGCCGGGCACGGGAGGCTGCCGTGGAACTCGTCGAGGAACGCCCGCACCGCTTCCGCATCGCCCCGAGCGGACAGATGCGGGTGCCCGGGGTGGTGTTCGCGTCCCGGAAACTGCTGAGGGACGCCGAGAAGTCGCTCGAGCAGGTCGCCAACGTGGCCACCCTGCCAGGGATCGTCGTTGCCTCGTACGCCATGCCGGACATCCACTGGGGTTACGGCTTCCCGATCGGCGGGGTGGCCGCGACCGACGTGGACGACGGCGGGGTCGTCTCGCCCGGCGGGGTCGGCTTCGACATCTCCTGCGGCGTACGGCTGCTGGCCGCCGACTGCGACCGGCAGACGCTTGAGCCGGCACTGCCGGCGGTCATGGACGGCCTGGACCGGTCGATCCCGCGAGGCGCGGGACCCGGCGGAGTGTGGCGGCCGTCCCGTCATGGACAACTGGAGCGGATCCTCCGTGGCGGCTCCCGGTACGCCGTGGAGGAGGGATACGGCGAGGAGCGCGACCTGAGGCGGTGCGAGGACGGCGGCGCGGTCGCCGACGCCGACGTGGCCGAGGTCAGCGAGCGGGCGCGGGAACGAGGGCTGGGGCAGGTGGGCAGCCTGGGGTCCGCCAACCACTTCCTCGAGGTGCAGCGTGTCGACGAGGTGTACGACGAGACGGCCGCCGCCGCGTTCGGGCTCGCCGCCGGCCAGGTGTGCGTGATGATCCACTGCGGTTCGCGCGGCCTCGGCCACCAGATCTGCACCGATCACGTCCGCTCGATGGACCGCGCCATGTCCCGCTACGGCATCACCGTCCCCGACCGGCAGCTGGCCTGCACCCCGGTCGACTCGCCCGAGGGACGGGCCTATCTGGGTGCGATGGCAGCCGCGGCCAACTACGGCCGCGCCAACCGCCAGTTGCTGTCGGACGCGGCCCGCCGGGTCCTGCGCCGCGCCGCGGGCGTCCGGCTGTCGCTGGTGTACGACGTGTCCCACAACCTCGCCAAGATCGAAACCCATCCGGTGGCCGGAGCACAGCGCCGGCTGTGCGTGCACCGCAAGGGCGCCACCCGCGCCTTCCCGCCCGGGCACCCCGACCTCCCGGAGGACCTGCGCGAGGTGGGCCAGCCCGTGCTGATCCCCGGAACCATGGGCACGGCCTCGTACGTCCTGGCCGGCGTGCCCGACGGCGACGCGTTCTTCTCCACCTGCCACGGCGCGGGCAGGGTCATGAGCCGACACCAGGCCGCGCGTGCGGTCAGCGGGAAGGACCTGCGGGCCCGGCTGGAGGCGGCGGGCATCGCGGTGCGCCCGCGGTCGCTCCGCGGCCTGTCGGAGGAGACCCCCGAGGCGTACAAGGACGTGGGCGAAGTGGTGGCGGCAAGCGAGGCCGCGGGTCTGTGCCGCACGGTCGCCCGGCTGGTGCCGTTGGGCGTGGTGAAGGGCTGAGACCGGGCGTGGTGACGGGCTGAGACAGGCGTGGTGAAGGGCGAGCCCGGCCCGTTCGTCGCACTCTGTCCGGTCGCGTACATCCGCCCGACCGCACCCCTCAGCACCCACCTTTGAACCTCTGCTGATCTCGTATACAAGCCCCGGTGGAGTGCTCGGTGCACACAGAACCCGCTCTTCGCAGTGGTGTGGCAATTCTGCCGCTACCGGGCGGGCCGGGGTTCCCGATTCACGGCGGGGCCGTGCTCCGGCCTGGCAGGGGGTGGGCACAGGGCCCAGTACGGAGAAGATCGGCAACGTCAGCGTCCAGCGGTACGAGCAGATCGTGGAGAAGCTGCGCGGGGCCGTCGAAAAGTTGTCGAACCAACACCCCAACACCCCAGCCCTCCGCGGTGACCCGCGCCTTCGCTGCGAGCCACGGAACTGATGGACGCGTAGGGCGGCTTCTCGTGGTCCCAGCGGTAGCGGCAGTCGAGTTCAACAAGGTCGCGGCTGTAAACCAGAGGCGGTCTCGACCGCCGCCTTGCCCGTATTCCGGTGTGTGCGGCGGCCGTTCCTTGTGGGGCAAACGACCGGCACACTCAGCGACCGGGCCGGGCTACCGTGCCCGTCGTACGGGGCTGACACCGGCCATGGCGGTCGCGTGAAGCGGCGCGACCTTGAGGCGGTGCACCACTGACAAAGTTCCCTGCACGGATGACAAAGTCCGAAGCCCACGATGGCCCTAAGGTCCATTGGCGAGGCCAGAGAAAAGGGAGTGAGCGGACGGCCTGGCCATCGGTCTTCTCCGGGATCATGCGCAAGATGCCCCGGCGCCGCAGACACTTACGGCACGGGCCGTTGCAATACCCCTTGCCGGCCGCAACGCTCTAAGGCTTCGTGTGGGGCCGGCCCGGACCGACCCGCGGAATGCGGATCTTTGCCAGGACCGTCGGGAACTGGGTGCAGTCCGCCCACTCCACCCGTAGTAAGGGCGCGGTATGTGCCGCTCCTTGAAGAAGCCATTTCCCTATCCCGCCCCGCAGCGGCGAGACAGTTAAGAGGACAACAAATGCGACCTGCCTTGACGAGGACATTCGTCAGCGCTGCCACCATCATCGGACTCGCCGCCGGAAGTCTGGCGGGCGCGACCATCAGCTCTGCGGCATCCGAGCCGACCGCCAAGCCTGCGGCGAGCACCCAGGACGTTTCCGTCCTCGCGGTGAACAACCTCGGCCTGACCGTCCGCCGGGCGAAGAACTGGCAGTGCTTTCTGACCCGCATGGGTTACCCAACCTATGAGCACAACGGATTGCTGGGCAAGGACAGCTGGAAGGCCGCGCAGCGGATGTTCAACAGGCGTGGCTTCAATGGAGGTACCCGCTTGGTCGTCGATGGAATCGTCGGACCGTACACGATCAAGGCGCTGCAGCGCTACTTGAACACTTTTGGCTTCGGCCTTGCCGTTGACGGAATCGTCGGACCGAAGACCTTGGATGCCTTCTGGGAATTCAACGGCGTCCCTACTGACGGTCCCCAATGTGTGTGAGACGCCATCCGCTTATCGATCACCCTGCTGGTCTGGTCGAACAGGGTTCCTGATCGGGTGATCGCGTGAGGGCCGGCGCATGGCAGCAGGGCCTCTTGGTAGTTCGGGGGTGCGATCCCATCCGAGTACCAGGAGGCCCTGTTGCCGCAGTCTTTCGCGCTCGCGTGCGTGGAGCCCAACTCGCTGCCACCGTCGTGTGACTGCCTCGCGCACAGGTTCGGCAGCGCGGCGGACGGGCCGGAGCGCACTTCGAGCTATGTCTCCGACATGACGGAGGCGGAGTGGCGGGTGGTGCGGCCGTTGTTGCCGGTTCCGGCCTGGCTGGAGGGCGGGGCGGGCGGCCGGAGGGCTATTGCCACGGTGTGATGCTCGACGCGGTGCGCTAGGTGGCCGACAACGGCGTGAAGTGGCCAACCTGCCTGCGGACTTCCCGCGGTATCGGCGGGTGCATGCCTTTACCCGCAATTGGCAGGTGACGGGCCAGCTTGCCGAGCTCCACGACCGGCTCCGGACGCCCGTGCGGGGACAGCTCCGCCAACGCACGGTTGATCCTCCGCTCCCGCTCCCGCTGCCCGGAAAGGTGATCACCGGTGACTGCTCCCTGAACAAGGGCAGGCCATCGTGCAAGTCTCCCTGGTGAACGGGCAGTTCAACCGGAGGAGCGCACGATGGAGGCAGCCCGTCGGGTCAGACGGCCTGAACCGCCGTTGCTGGCCGTGGTGTTGCCGATATGGGGTGGATGGGCAGCCGGGTGGGCCGCCGGGTCATGAGCGTGATCGCAGCGAGCGTGAGCATCGCTTCGGAGTGCTCGGGCCTCGTCGGTTCTCAGACGTCTCGAACGTCTCACACGTCGACGGTCACCGCGCACGACCAGCCGTACGGGTCCGGCCCGATGTGCAGCCCGTGCCAGGAGACGCCCTTGGGCGCGGCACCGATGATGTCCACGTCCGCCAGCTCGGCCAACGCGAGTCGTACGACGAGGCCGTCCTCGGCCACGTCGGCCTCCACGTCGACGGCCACCCTGCCGTGCACCTCGAGGCGGTAGACGACCTCGTCCAGCAGCGCGGTCAGCAGGTCGTCGTCGCTGGCCTCCGCCAGCCGGACGCGCTCCACGGCTGTCGGGTGTACCGCCGTGACGTCGGCGAAGCACTCCACCATCCCCAGCACCGCTTCTGCCAGGCAGCGCTCCCGGCTCGCTCCCCACGCCTCGATCCGCACGTCGGCCGTGTGCGGCACCGCCCGGTGGCCGCTGCCGCCCTGGCGCCGCAGCCGGATGTCGTCGTCCGTGTCACCGACCATGCCCACCGCCTCACCGACCGCCGTTCCGCCGAACCGCATCCCAGCCGTCTCCTCGGAAGGAGTGCTGCGTTCCGTACGGGTACCCGTGATCGGCCAGGCCATACGACGGCGATCGTTGCCCGGCCCATGGGGTACACGAGGGGAACGGACCGGACACATCGGTACGAGGACCGTGCGGCCCGAGAAAGAACGCGAGAAAGAACGCGAGAAAGAACCCGAGGAAGAACCCGAGGAAGAAGATGACGGCGATGATCTCCCAGTCGGTCATGGTGCCCGTCGACGGTGAGGCGCTCGCGGGCGATGTCGTGCTGCCGACGTCGGCCCGGGCGGTGGTGCTGTTCGCCCACGGCAGCGGCAGCTCCCGGCACAGCCCCCGCAACCGGATGGTCGCCGAACAGCTGCGCACCGCCGGACTCGGCACCGTGTTGATGGACCTGCTCACCGAGGGTGAGGAACGCGAGGACGAGTGGACGGCCGAGTACCGCTTCGACATCCCGCTCCTGGGCAGCCGCCTGGCTGCCGTGATCGACTGGCTGGAAGAACAGCCCGGAACCAAGGGACTTCCCGTGGCCCTGTTCGGCGCCAGCACCGGAGCGGCAGCGGCTCTGGTGGCCGCCGCCGAGCGGCCGGAGCGGGTCCTGACCGTGGTGTCGCGAGGCGGCCGGCCCGATCTGGCGGGCGATGCCCTGCACCGCGTACGGGCCCCGGTCCTGCTCATCGTCGGCGGCCAGGACCCGGAGGTAATGCGGCTGAACCGGGAGGCCGCCCAGCTCTTGCCGGTCCCGCACTCACTGCGCGTGGTGCCGGGTGCCACCCACCTCTTCGAGGAGCCCGGGGCACTGGAGCAGGTCGCCGACACGGCCAGGGAGTGGTGCGAGGAGCGCCTTGCGTCCCTGACCGCGACCGACGGCTGACGCACCGACGGCTGATCCGGCGAGTCGGTGTGGACGCGTCATCGACGGGACATGGGGACGCTGTCCGCGGGTACCGCTCATGGGCAGGCTGAGGCATACGGGACGCAGGACTTGGAGTGATGGCGGATGAAGTTCGGAGTGTCGACCTTCCTCACCGACGAGGGGATCGGTCCGGCGACGCTGGGGCCCGCCCTGGAGGAACGCGGCTTCGACGCCCTGTTCCTGGCGGAGCACACGCACATCCCGGTTTCCCGGGAGACTCCGTATCCGGGCGGGGGCGACCTGCCGCGCATGTACTACCGCACGCTCGATCCGTTCGTCGCCCTGGGCGCGGCCGCCGCCGCGACCCGGAGCCTGCTGCTGGGCACCGGGATCGCGCTCGTGATCCAGCGGGATCCGATCATCACCGCGAAGGAGGTCGCCACGCTCGACCTGATCTCCGGCGGCCGGGCCGTCTTCGGGGTCGGTGCCGGCTGGAACCGCGAGGAGATGCGCAACCACGGGACCCAGCCGCGCAACCGCGGCCGGCTGATGGACGAACGCATCCGCGCGATCATCGAACTCTGGACGCATGAAGAGGCCGAGTTCCACGGCGAGTTCGTGGACTTCGCCCCGGTCATCTGCCGGCCCAAGCCCGTACAGCGACCCCATCCGCCGATCTACGTCGGCGGCGGCAGCGAGCGCACCTTCGCGCGGGTGGCCGAGTACGGGTCGGCCTGGATGCCCAGCGGCGTCCCTCCGAAGGAACTGGGCGCACAGATCGACCGGATGAAGGAGGTGGCGGGCGCCGACACCCCCGTGGCGGTGTACGCCGCCCCGCACGACCGCGAGGCGCTGGACACCTACGCCGAACTGGGCGTCGAGCGCGTGCTGCTGTATCTGCCGACCCGGGCGGAGGACGAGACACTGCGCACGCTCGACAAGTACATCGAGGCCACCGCGGCGTACCGCTGAACCAGGGAGAGCACGCCATGCCGGACATGCGGCAGGACGAAGCGCGCAGACGGTTCGCCGAGGCGCGGATCGCGCGGTTGGCGACGGTCGACCCGGGGGGACGCCCGCATCTTGTGCCGCTCGTCTTCGCGCGGCGAGGCGACGACTTCGTCACCGCGATCGACCAGAAACCGAAGAGGTCGCAGCAAGTGCGGCGGCTGCACAACATCGCCGCGCACTCGGCCGTCTGCCTGCTCGTGGACGAGTACGACGAGGACTGGGACCACCTCTGGTGGGTCCGCGCCGACGGCGACGCCCGGACCGTGCCGCCCGACGCGTCCGACGAGGAGACACGGGACGAGTACGCCGCCGCCATCGAGGTGCTGCGGCAGAAGTACCCCCAGTACCGGGACCGGCCGCCGGAAGGTCCGGTGATCGTGGTCACCGTCCTGCGGTGGACGGGCTGGCGGGCTGTCCCCGAGGACGACGGGGGTCGCTGAAGGTCCGGGGGACGACGCAGGCCTCGACGCTGTCGGCGAAGTACTGGGCCTGAACAGCGCGAGCCCCGTCGTGATGGGGTGGCCGATCGGACGTGGGGTGGCCGATCGGACGAGGTGAGCGGCCGGGGAGTGCGGACGAAATGGCCGATCGGCCGAGGTGCCGCTGTGGTGTGTGCGAAGAGAGTGGCGACGAAGGCCGGGAGCGATTCGGTCGAGACGATCCATCAGGTCCGCGGGGTGTTTCCCGACGTGCCTGATGCTTCGGCCGGCTGCTCCCCGCTCGCCCCCTCACGCCCCGGGAACAGCCGCCATGCCCACGCAGTCCACCCTGCTCCTGCCCGCCCGGCCACGGCCGGACATCCGCCTGCCCACGCGTCGGCCCCCTCGGCGGCGGCAGCGCCGGATCCCGCTCATCGCCGTCGTCTCCGTCATGCCCCTGTACGGGATCTGGGCGGCGTTTCTCGCGACGGGCGGCGGGGATCTCGCCGCCCAGTACGCCTGGGCGGGCTTCGCCGGCCGGCACCCGGACGCGGTCTACGGGCTGTTCTGGTACGGCGGGACGCACGCCGCCAACTACAGCGTGCTGTCACCGCCGTTGATGGCGCTGCTGGGGGTGCGTACCGTCTCCGTCCTGGCGGGCCTGGCCGCCACCTGGTGGCTGGCCGCCCTGCTGATACGCACCACCGCGAGGGCGCCGTTGTGGCCCGCGCTGCTGGGCGCGCTCGGCCTGTGGGGCAACGTCGCCATGGGGCGCTCCACGTTCGCCCTCGGGCTGGCCTTCGGCTTGGCCGGCCTGCTCGCTCTCGCGGGCCGACCGCCCCGGCCCGGCCGGCTCACCGCGGCGGCCCTGGGCGCGCTGCTCGCCACCCTGGCCAGCCCGTTGGCCGGACTCTTCGTCCTCGTCGCGGGCGCCGGATATCTGCGGGACCGGCAGTACGCCAAGTGCCTCGCCCTCGCCATCCCGCCCGTCGCCGCCGTCTGGCTGACGACCCTGCTGTTCCCCTTCCAAGGCGAGCACCCCATGGGAGCGAGTCGCATGACCCTGCCCCTGCTGCTGGCAGTCGCCGTGGCATGGGCCGCGCCGCGCGAGTGGCGGGTGGTGCGCGCCGGGGCCGTCGTCTACGCCGCCGGGGTCGTGCTGACCTGGCTGATCCCCTCACCGGTCGGCTCCAACGTGGAGCGGCTAGCGGTGCACCTCGGCCCCGCCGTGCTCCTCGCGGCCCTCCTGAACAGCGGATTCCGCGCCGTCCGGTCCGCCCTGCGCCGTATCCGCACCTGCGTACTGGTCCCGCTGTTCCTCGTCACCGCGACCTGGACCACCCAGTCGGCGCTCCACTCCATCTTGGGCACGGCACCCGTGCCGGCCTGGGCCGCGCACACCGACGGGGTGATCGCGGAACTCGGCCGGCTCGGCGCGGACCGCGGCAGGGTCGAAGTCGTCAACGCGACCAACCACCGCGAGGGCCGACCTCTTCGCGCCCCATGTCCAGGTGATGCGGGGCTGGAACCGCCAGCTGGACGTGGAGCGGGGACGGCTGTTCTACGACGGCTCACTCGACGCACCGCGCTATCACGCCTGGTTGCGTCAGTGGGCCGTCGGCTACGTCGTCGTGCCCGACGCGGAACCGGAAGGTGCCTCCGCGCCCGAGGCCGCCCTGATCCAAGCCGGACAGGACTGGCTGCGGCCTGTCTGGCACGACGCGTACTGGAAGATCTACCGTGTCAGCGACCCACTCCCGCTCGTCTCGGCCCCGGCCGCAGGAGTCAAGGCCGGAGAAGCCGACGTGATCCTCAGGATGCCGCGCGCCGGAACAGTCACGGTACGCATCGCGCACTCACCATGGCTGCGCGCCGAGGGAGCCTGCGTACAGGCGGACGGCCCCTGGACCCGCCTGACCGCACCCCGGCCGGGCGTCTATCGGCTGACCTCCAGTTATACGGCCGGGCCGTCCGCCGCATCCGGCTGCCGGTGAGCGGGGGGCGCGCTCGTGGGATCGGCGATCCGGGACCGCTCCCGCTCGGTGGCGCCGCGCCCGCGGCCCCGTCCGCCAAGGTTCTCCAGCCGCGCCGACCTCGCCAGGCCCGTACAGGAGTTGGCGGACGTGTCAGACGGCGACGACCGTGACGCCCGCTTCCTCGAACCGCCGCACCACGTCCTCACTCACCGCCGCGTCCGTGACCAGCGTGTCCACCGACGCGGCCGCGCAGATCCGGGCGAAGGCCCGCTGGCCGAGTTTGCTGGAGTCGGCGGCGACGATCACACGCTCGGCCCTCTCGCACAGCAGCCGGTTGATGGCGGCCTCCGCCTCGTCCGTGGCCGCCGCGCCGTGCACCACGTCGAAGGCGACCACGCCGAGCACGGCCACGTCGAGGGTGATCTGGCCGAGCACGCCGTCCGCGAGGGGGCCGACGAGCTCGTACGACTGCGGACGCGCGACGCCGCCGGTCAGCACGATCTTGAACTGGGGGCGTACGGCCAGCTCGTTGGCGATGTTGAGCGCGTTCGTCACGATGGTGAGGGCGGGCGAGCCGGTCGCGAGGTCGCTGCGTACGGCCAGCGCGCGGGCCACCTCCGTGGTGGTCGTGCCGCCGGTCAGGCCCACCGCCTCGCCGGCGGTGACGAGGTCCGCAACCGCCTTCGCGATGCGCTGCTTCTCGGAGGCGTGGCGGGCCGTCTTGTAGCGCAGCGGCAGCTCGTACGAGACACCGTGCACGACCGCGCCGCCCCGGGTGCGTACGAGCATCTGCTGCTCGGCTAGCTGGTCGAAGTCACGCCGGATGGTCGCGGCCGACACCTCCAGCTCGGCCGCCGCCTCCTCGACATCCAGCCGGCCGCGCTCCACGAGCACTTCCAGCAGTGCCTGCCAGCGGGCGTCGCGTGACATCCGCACTCTCCGTCCATCGACCGTTCCCTGATCTTCCGGCGACCCTAACGCACACCGTTCACCGAAACATGCTTGATTGTGCTCGAAAGCTCGCTATATCTTGCAAGAACAATCATCCCATGGGGAGGGTCAGGCGTGAGTCATGTCGAAACCGAGCTGAAGAGCCAGCCCGAGTGCTGGATCCGGGCCGCCGAGGAGGCCTCTGCGTCCGCGTCCGCGCTGCCCGCCGCGGGGGAGCGGGTCGCGATCGTGGGGTGCGGCACCTCGTGGTTCATGGCGCAGGCCGTCGCCGTGCTGCGCGAGCGGGCGGGACAGGGGGAGACGGACGCCTTCGCCGCCTCCGAGTTCCCGCACGGCCGCTCGTACGACCGTGTGGTCGCCCTGACCCGCTCCGGCACCACCACCGAGGTGCTCGACCTGCTCGGCCGGCTGAAGGGGCGGACGCACACGGTCGCGATCACCGCGGATCCGGGATCTCCCGTGATGCGGGCGGCGGATGAGGTCGTCGTGCTCGACTACGCCGATGAGAAGTCCGTGGTGCAGACCCGGTTCGCGACCACCGCGCTCACCCTGCTGCGGGCCCACCTGGGCCTGCACACCGACGCGGTCGTCGCCGACGCCCGCACCGCGCTGTCGGAGCCGCTGCCCGAAGGGCTCGTCGACTGCACGCAGTTCACCTTCCTGGGGCGCGGCTGGAGCGTGGGGCTCGCCAACGAGGCCGGGCTCAAGATGCGCGAGGCCTCGCTGGCGTGGACCGAGGCCTATCCGGCGATGGAGTACCGGCACGGCCCGATCAGTGTCACCACCGCCGGAACCGCGACCTGGATGCTCGGCGAGGCCCCCGAGGGCCTGGCCGAACAGGTGCGTGCCACCGGCGGGTTGTGGGTCGAGGGCCGTCTCGACCCGCTCGCCGAACTCGTCCGCGCCCAGCGCCTGGCCGTGGCCGTCGCCGCGGCCCGCGGCCTGGACCCCGACCAGCCTCGCCACCTCACCCGCTCGGTCATCCTCACCACGCCCTGAAGGGAGCGTCCATGCCTCTCGCAGCAGCCGGTGAGCTGGTCGCCCGGGCGGCCGCCGCCCGCAGTGCCGTCGCCGCGTTCAACGTCATCACGCTGGAACACGTCGAAGCCGTCGTCGCCGGTGCCGAGTCCGTGAACGCGGCCGTCATCATCCAAGTCAGCGAGAACGCCGTGAAGTTCCGCCACGGACGGCTGCTCCCGCTGGCCCGCGCCGCGACCGCCGTGGCCGAACACGCCTCCGTGCCCGTCGCGTTGCACCTCGATCACGTACAGAGCGATGACCTGCTCCGGCAGGCGCCCGGCGCCGGATTCAGCTCCGTCATGTACGACGCGGCCCGCCTCCCGTACGCCGAGAACCTCGCCGCCACCCGGGCCGCGACGGACTGGGCCCATGCCCAAGGGCTGTGGATCGAGGCCGAGTTGGGTGAGGTCGGCGGCAAGACGGGGGAGCCGCCGCTGGACGCCCACGCGGCGGGTGCTCGTACCGATCCGGCCGAGGCGCGCGCCTTCGTCGCCGACTCCGGCGTGGACGCCCTGGCCGTGGCCATCGGCAGCACGCACGCCATGACCACGCGCACCGCCGCCCTCGACCACGACCTCCTCAAGCGCCTCACCGCGGCCCTCGACGTACCGCTCGTGCTGCACGGCTCGTCCGGCGTCCCGGACGCCGAGCTGCGGGCGGCCGTCGCGGGCGGCATCACCAAGGTGAACATCGGCACGGCCCTGAACATCGCGATGACCGGCGCGATCAGGGAGTACCTCACCGCCCATCCCGAGGCGGTCGACTCGCGCACATACCTGACCGTGGGACGGGCGGCGATGGTGGAGGCGGTGGCACGGATGATCGGTGTCCTCGGCGCCACCGGCTGATGCTCAGCCCACCTCGACGAGCTTCTCGAAGAAGAACTCGTGCTTGAGGAACGACACGTCGTACTCGCCGCCCGGATACGGCGGAATCAACTGGGCCGCCTGGAACAGCCGCCAGCCGTCCTCCAAGGCGTGCACGCCCGACTTGTACGGGGGTTCGTCGCTGTCCCCGGTCGTGGGTGACGTACGCCCCGTGCCGTCGTACACCGACCAGCAGACCACCGGCGAGTCCAGCGCCGACGTACCCAGGTAGAGCACCAGAACCTGCTGACGGACCGTCATGCCGCGTCTCCTTGGGGACGGTTGGAGACACGGGTCACCCAGTGCTCGAGATCGAAGGACTCGTCGCCGGTCAGCGACCGCCACAGCAGGACACGGTTGTACATCTCCAGACGGCCGGTGGCGGGTTCGTACCACGGGAAGGACGTCGAGAGCTCCTCGGCCACCCGCGGGTGGCCGAGGTCCGAGGTGTCCCACAGCCGCCGCTGCCGTACGGTCGGATTGAAGCGGATCTTGAACATATAGCGGACCGCGTCGCTTTCGTTGCGCCGCCCGCCGTGCCAGAGGCCGTGGTGCAGAAACACCACGGTGCCGGCCGGGCAGACGAGGCGGGACTGGCCGAGCAGATTCTGGTAGCGGCCGGTGTCCGACTCGTTCGTACGCCGCAGATGACTGCCCGGCACGCTGAGGGTGCCGCCCATGTCGAGGGTCACGTCCTGCGGGTAGTACATCAGCTGGACGTCGAAGGCGTCGGTGCGGACGTCGATGATCGCGTCACCGTGCAGCGGCTGCGCCCGCCCCTCGTGGGGCTCGCGGATGTGCACGGCGTGGTGGTCGACGCGCGGGTCCGGACCGACCAGGCCGCGCAGCGCCCCCGCCACGGCCGGGATGCCGAGGAGCCGCCGGACGAAGGAGCCCTCGGGATAGGCGTCAGGCACCGTGCTGCCGTAGGGCACGCCCGGGACGCCCCGCCCCAGGAAACCGATCGCCTCGGCGTTCATCTCCGCCGGCACCACCGCGTCGAGGCGCAGCGAGCCGTGCGCCACGAAACGCGCCATCTGCACCGAACTCAGGAGGGGAGGCTGCTGGGTGTCCGTCATGGGTTCAACGTACGGAGCGGGCCGGGTCCGGCGCGTTGGTCCGTTTCACCACCGCTGGTAGTTTTTCACCATGCGGGAGACGGAGATCCACCTCGGGGAGCCGCCCGTCGTCGCCAACGCGGGCGTCGGCGTGCACGGCGTCGCGAGCCGCACGGACGTCTTCCGGCTGCCGGAGCTGTGGCAGCTGCACCTGTACCAGTACGAGGCCGAGCTGACCGTCGACGGCACACCGCACGTCATCCGCCCCGGCCGGGTCAGTCTCGTACCGCCCGGCACGACGGTCCGCTACCGCTACCAGGGCCGCTCAGAACACCTCTACGCGCATCTGCGCATCGCCGCCGTCGGGCCGCCGCGCACCGTCCCCGTGATGCAGGACGCCGGACCCGAACTCCCCATGCTCACCGGGTTGCTGCTCCAGGCGGTCGCGTCCGTACCGGGCGAGCCGGAGCGTACGCGGGCCGAGATCTGGACCGCTCTGTGGCGCATCGCCCGTCTCGCCCCGGCCGCCGAACGCCCCGGCCCGCACCCGGCCGTCACCGCCGCGATCGCGTACGTCGAGGCGAACCTCGCCGCCCCGCTCACCGTGCCCGCCGTGGCCCGTGCCGCGGGTGTCTCGCACAACCACCTGACCAGGCTCTTCCGCGCCACGACGGGAGGCACGGTCGTCGCCTACATCCGCCGCCGCAGACTCGACCGCGCCCACCACCTGCTGCGGGCCTCGACGCTGTCGATCCCGGCAGTCGCCGCGTCGGTCGGCATTCCCGACCTGCAGGCGTTCAACAAGGCGTGCCGACGTGAATTGGGCGCGTCGCCACGCGCCCTGCGCGGGGAGCCGGGCCCAGCCTGAGCCCTACTCCTTCACGGCCTTCAGAATCACGAACTTCGCGTCGCTCGCGACGAGTTGACTGTTGCCGAAGAGGCGCCGCAGCTTCACGTGATAGCCGAGATGACGGTTGCCGACCACCCACAG
Source organism: Streptomyces albicerus (assembly GCF_008905045.1). Lineage (GTDB taxonomy): Bacteria > Actinomycetota > Actinomycetes > Streptomycetales > Streptomycetaceae > Streptomyces > Streptomyces albicerus. Next base: position 40,211 of record NZ_VWMY01000011.1, on the reverse strand, counting down.
CTCGCCGCCCGGCCGCAGTGCGCGGCGCGCGCCGGTGAACATCCGCCATGCCGTGGCGTCGGTCGTCGCCTGGTGCGAGTGGAAGGGCGGATTGTTCAGCACGAGGTCGACGCTCTCGTCCGGGACGCCGTCCAGCCCGTCGCCGACCCGGAACTCCGCCTTGCCGTACTCCGCCGTGTCGTCGATGTTCGCCCCGTACGTCGCCTCCGCCGAGGCCACCGCCTGGTACGACTCGTCCACGAACAGCACCTCGGCCCGGGGGCGGGCCAGCGCCACCGCCGTACCGACCACGCCGTTGCCGCAGCCCAGGTCCACGACGCGCTCGCCCCCGCCCTCGTACGGCAGGTGCTGGAGGAAGAACCTGGTGCCGATGTCCAGGCGCTCCGCGCAGAAGACGCCGGCGTGGTTGACGACGGTACGGCCGGAGACGGGACCGACGTCGTCGGGCAGCGCGTAGCGGTGCGGCCAGGGGTTCGCAGGCCGCGCGAGCCCCGGATTCGGTGAGCAGAAGATGAGCCTGGCCTTCTTCTCGGCCAGTGAGGTCTGCGTCGGGCCGATGATCCGCTCGAACAGCTTCAGCGTCGAGGTGTGGATCTCCTTGACCATGCCGGTGCCGATGACGACCGTCCCCTCGTGCACGGCGGGCGCCAGACGCAGAAGATCGTCCTCGAGAAGCGCGAGGCTCTTCGGTACGCGGACCAACAGCACGTCGACACGGTCCGGCGGCGGGTCCTGGGTGGTGAGCAGACGTACGGAGTCCTGGTCGGCGCCGTTGCGCGCCAGATTCGCCCGGGTCGCCTCCCGGGTCAGGTACGAGTCGGTGATCTGCACCGGCCGGTGTGCCCGAAGGGCCGTGGTGAGGGCGCCCCAGCGGTCGCCGACCACGACGACCGCGCCCTCGAGCGCCTGGCCGCTGTCCGCGAGATGCCTCAGCAGATACTCGTCGGAGGCGTCCCACGCACGGAGCTGGTCACGGGAGTCCTCGGGGAAGCGCGCCAGCGTCAGCTCGGCCGAGGGGGTCGTCATACGGTCGGTCATTGGGTCCAGGCTAGCTGAGGCGCAGATCAGGGGGTTTCGGCGGCCATGGCCTGTCCGCGGATCAGGGTCGGACAGGTCCTGGGCGCGCGGTGCGCGAGGATGGGAGCCATGGACGCCGAGCTGTTTCCCCGGGCCCGGACGGAGGTCGCGCCGGGTGCCGTACACCTGCCGGACTGGCTGACTCCCGAGCGCCAGCGCGAACTCCTCGAGGCCTGCCGCGCCTGGGCGCGCCCGCCCGCCGGGCTGCGCACGGTCCGTACGCCGGGCGGCGGCACGATGACCTCCCGGCAGGTCTGCCTCGGCTGGCACTGGTACCCGTACGGGTACGCGCGCACGGTCGTCGACGGGGACGGGGCGCCGGTGAAGGAGGTCCCCACGTGGCTAGGCGAACTGGGGCGCGGGGCGGTGGCCGATGCCTTCGGCGGCGAAACCTCGGGAGGCGATGCCCACGCGGGCGAGGTGCCGGCCCCGTACGACATCGCGCTGATCAATTTCTACGACGCCGACGCCCGCATGGGCATGCACCGCGACAGCGACGAGAAGTCCGACGCACCGGTGGTGTCGCTGAGCCTCGGCGACACCTGCGTCTTCCGCTTCGGCAACACCGAGTCGCGGACTCGCCCCTACACGGACGTGGAGCTGCGCAGCGGCGACCTGTTCGTGTTCGGCGGGCCGTCCCGGCTCGCCTACCACGGGGTACCGCGCGTGCACGCGGGCACGGCGCCGCCCGAGCTGGGACTGACCGGCCGTCTGAACGTGACCCTGCGGGTGAGCGGCTTCTAGAGAGCCGGACCGGCCACCGGACCACCGGATCATGGGAGACTCGCCCTCATGAGCGGCAATGCGGCCCCCAGAGCGGCGGGAGAAGGAAGTACCAGGACACGGCTGGACCGAGGGCGGGGTGCGCTCGGGCCCGCGTTGGAGCTCGTTCACACCGGACGCGCGCCGACGCGTGCCGTACTCACCGCCGAGCTGGGCGTCACGCGCGCGACGGCGGGAGCGGTCGCCGCGGAACTCGAAGCGCTCGGACTGATCCACGTCGACGCGCGCCCCGGCGCGGCCGCCGGCTCGCAGGGCCGCCCCTCGCACCGCCTCGAACTCGCGGAGGACGGCCCCGTCGCCCTCGCCGCCCAGGTGCACGCCGACGGTTTCCGCGCCGCCCTGGTCGGCCTCGGCGGACGAATCGTCGCGACCGCACCCGGCTGCGAGACCGTCGACGCCGACCCGGCGAAGGTGCTCGGCTCGGTTGTCGAGGCGGGCGCCGAGCTGCTCCGGGAGACAGGACGCCGCTGCGTGGGCGCAGGCCTCGCCGTACCGTCGGCCGTCGCCGAACCCGAGGGCACGGCCCTCAATCCGCTCCACCTGGCCTGGCCGGCGGGCGCACCCGTACGGGAGATCTTCGCGGAGCGCGTCCGCGCGGCCGGGATCGCGGGGCCGGCGTTCGCGGCCAACGACGTCAACCTCGCCGCGCTCGCCGAGCACCGGCACGGCGCGGGCCGCGGCGCCCGCGACCTGCTGTGTGTGGCCACCGGACACCGGGGTGTCGGCGGTGCGCTCGTACTCGACGGGCGTCTGCACACGGGCAGTTCGGGGCTCGCACTCGAAGTCGGCCACCTCACGGTCAACCCGGAAGGCCGCCCCTGCCACTGCGGGAGCCGCGGCTGCCTGGACGTCGAGGCGGACCCGCTCGCCTTCCTGACCGCGGCGGGCCGCGACCCCGGTCCCGAGGTGTCGCTGCTCCAGCAGGCCAACGACCTGATCCGCAGCCAGTACGCCGACGCGACCGTCCGCACGGCCGCCGAGGCACTGATCGACCGGCTGGGCCTGGGACTCGCGGGTCTGGTCAACATCCTCAACCCGGACCGCATCATCCTCGGCGGACTGCACCGCACCCTGCTCGACGCCGACCCGGAGCGGCTGCGCGCCGTCGTGGCCGACCGCAGCCTGTGGGGACAGAGCGGCGGCGTCCCCATCCTCGCCTGCACGCTGGACCACAACAGCCTGGTGGGAGCGGCCGAGCTGGCGTGGCAGCCGGTACTCGACGACCCGATCGCGGCTTTGTCGCAAGCCTGAGTACCTTGCTCGGGCCCGAGCCTCTCGCTCAGGTCCGAGCGCCGGCGGCATCGGCGGCATGGGCGGAAACGTCGGTCAGGCTCCACAGCGCCGCCACCAACGGTCGCCGCAGATCGGCCCGACGCACACACAGACCGATCGGGAACGGCTCCGGCGGGGGAGTGGCGGCCAGCACCGTCAGCCGGTCGCGCACCGCGCTGTGGTCGAGGACGCCGGGCCGTGGACGGCGGGCCTACGCCCACTCGACGGCGTACGCCCGCCCCGGGTTCTCCGTCAGCATCTGCTCCACCAGCCCTTCCCCCAGGGCGAGTTCGAGCCTGGGGCGCACCCGGCGCAGGAGATATGGCAGCCCCGGCCCGCCGTTCACCGAGCGGGCCCCGGCCGTCGTCGTGTCCCCGCCGAGCAGCAGTCGGTCGCCGAACCCGGCGTCCGCGAGGGCCCGTACGGCATCGGGCATGCGCCAGTCCGTGGCGTGGTTCGCGCGCGACGGCCCGTCAAAAGCCAGATAGGCGCCGGCCTCCGCCGCCTGCCGGTGCACCACCAGGTCGGGGAAACGGTTGAGATGACCGAGGATCACCCGGTCCGGCGCCACCCTCAACTCCCCGCACAGCAGGTCGAGTACGTCGAGCGCACCCGTACCCAGCTCCAGGTGCACGGCGATGGGCGCACCCGTCGCATGGTGCGCCTCGGCCGCCGCGGTCATCGTCCAGCGGGCGTGCGCGTCCAGGGCGTGGAAGCCGCCGGCGACCTTGATGAACCCCGCCCTGACTCCCGAAGTGGCCAGGCCCTCCGTCAGCTCCGACACAAAGAGGCCGGCGAGCCTGCCGCGCAACCGGTCGAGCAACTCCGGTGTGTAGTGGACGGCTTGGTGCAGTCCCGTCGCGGCGACCACATGCACCCCCGCGTCGCGCGAGAGCAGCGGGAGGTCCGCGGCCCGGCGGCCCATGCCGTACGGCGTCCACTGCATCACGCTCCCGCCGCCGGCCTCGCGGAACGCGAGCAGTTCGGCGCGCGCCGCGGACGCGTCGCGCAGTTCCTGGCCGGGGAGCTGGGGACTGCTGAGGAACAGGTGGTCGTGCGCGTCGCACACCCCCAACTCCGTTGGGGAGACATCCCCGAGGACCGTACGGACGGCGCGGCCCGTGGTCACCACTGCCTTCCCCACGGCAGCCGGTCGCGCTCCGGTGCCGACAGATGCAGCACCCGGTACACCTCACCGGTCGCCTTGGGCGCGTCATGGGCCCAGAGCGAGAAGTACACGAGCTCCCAGTGACGCGGGTCGACGGCGACAGCGGCACCCACGGCCCCGTCCAGCGCGGCCAGCCGCCGCGTCTCCTGTACGGCCTCCTCCGTCACCTCGGCGAGCTGCGCTCCTTCCGGGATGCTCACGCGCCGGCGCACCGCGACCTCGGGCGTGACATCGGCGGCGCCCCCGTCCTCGTAGGCGAGGCCCATCCAGTGCTGCACCACGGGGCGCCCGAAGTCGTTCACGAGGCCCTGGAAGCCCGGCCCCCAGAGGAAGGAGTTCATGCCTTCGGGGGTGTGCCACAAATAGAACGGCCCGTACTGGTTGACCGGCGAGCCGTCCACTCCGCGCTCGCGCATCAGATAGGCCTTGAGGCCGAGTCCGTCCCAGTCGTCGAGCAGGTGCCCGACGCGGGACACCCGGCCGCGGATGACGTCCATGTCGTAGTCGGCGGGCAGCGTGATCTCGTACTGCAGGGCGTGCATCGAAGCCTCCAACGGCTCTAACCGGCTGTACGGGTGGGCGAATTGAGAGTGAGCAACGACAGCAACCCGCGAACTCCCGTGTCGAAGGCGACGGTCGACCCGGACGCGCGCGCCAGCACATAGCCGCCCTGGACCGTGGCGACGATCGTCGCGGCGATCTCCTCACCGTCCAGCGAGGGCGCGAACTCGCCCCGCTCCTGGCCTTCCTCGACGAGTCCGGCGAGCCGCTCGCGCAGCCAGTCCAGCGTCTCGTCGACGGGCGCGCGCAACTCGTCGCTCGCGATGACGTCCGGGTCCATGGTCAGCCGCCCGACCGGACAGCCGCGCAGCACATCGCGTTCGCGGCGCAGATAGGCCTCGATGCGCTCGTACGGGGAACCGGGGCCGCCGAGTACTCCCTCGGCGGTAGCGCGCATCTCCGTCGCCGTGCGCCGGATCGCGGCCAGCGCCAGATCGGGCTTGCCCGTGAAGTGGTGGTACATGCTGCCCTGACCGGCGCCCGCCTGCTGCTGGATCGCCTTGGGGCTCGTGCCCACGTACCCGCGCTCCCACAGCAGCTCGCGGGTGGCCTCGATCAGTCGCTCCGGGGTGCTCATGAAATCACTGTACATACTAGTAGGTACAGAGTCGAGGGAGCAGCCCAGGACCCCGTTCGTACTCCCGCGGAGGTACGCGCACTGCCGCTGGCCGTACGACGACCCGGACCCCCTCCCGGCGCGAGTCTCGAAGCATCACCGGAACAGCCAACCGAGGAGATGACTTCAGATGCAGACCCTGGCGCACTGGGACGGCGGGCCCGGCCCGTGGATTCTGTTCTTCCCGCTGATCTGGGCGGCCGTCGTGATCGGCGTCGTGACCGTCCTCCGACGAACCGTGTGGCGCGGCCGCCGCGGCCCGTGGCGCGGCATGGACCACGGCCACCCGGACGCCCGCCCGACCGGCGACTCGCCGATCGCGATGCTCGGCCGGCGCTTCGCCTCCGGGGAGATCGACGAGGACGAGTACTGGCGGCGGCTCTCCGTCCTGGACGAGCAGTTCGGGCGTACGGGCAAGGGCGGTGCGGCATGAGCACCGCGACCGCGACGAAGGGCACACAGACCGCAGCACGTGTCGCCGACGCCGTGAAGGTGTACGGCAGCGGCGACACCGCCGTACGGGCCCTGGACGGGGTGAGCGTCACCTTTCCGGCCGGACGCTTCACCGCGATCATGGGGCCCTCGGGCTCCGGCAAGTCCACCCTGATGCACTGCGCGGCCGGCCTGGACACCCTCACCTCGGGCGCGGCGTTCATCGGCGACACCGAGCTGAGCAGGCTCGACGACCGTCGCCTCACGCTGCTGCGCCGCGACCGGATCGGCTTCGTGTTCCAGGCGTTCAACCTGGTGCCGACGCTCACGGTCGCGGAAAACATCACGCTGCCCATGGACCTCGCGGGCGGCAGGGGCGACGGCTCGTCCGGGGAGTGGATCGACGCGCTCGTCGACGTCGTGGGGCTGCGCGACCGGCTGCACCACCGTCCGTCCGAGCTCTCCGGCGGACAGCAGCAACGCGTCGCCGTGGCAAGGGCGTTCGCCGGACAACCTGACGTCGTCTTCGCCGACGAGCCGACCGGCAACCTCGACTCGCGCTCCGGCGAGGAGGTCCTGAACCTCCTCGGCCGGGCCGTACGCCAGATGGACCGCACGGTCGTCATGGTCACCCACGACCCGGTCGCCGCCGCGCACGCCGACGAGGTCGTCTTCCTCGCCGACGGCCGCCTGGTGGACCGGATGGAATCCCCGACGGCCGACAAGGTCCTGGACCGGATGAAGGCCTTCGACAGCAAGGGGGCACCCTCATGAACGCCTCCGTGCGCATCAGCGCGTCGTCCCTGCGCGCCCACAAGCGGCGCTTCGCCGGTACGTTCCTGGCGGTGCTGCTCGGTGTCGCCTTCCTGGCCGGCACCCTCGTCATGGGCGACACACTCCGGGCCAGCTTCGACACGATGTTCGGCAACGCGACCAGCGGCACCGACGCCGTTGTGCGCAGCGCCAACACCATCACCACGCCGGGCGAGAGCCAGGGCGTACGCCAGCCGGTCGACACCGACCTGGTGACGGCCATCGAGAAGGCCCCGGGTGTCGCGGCCGCCGTGCCCGACATCCAGGGCGCGGGCCAGCTCATCGGCGCCGACGGCGACCCCATCGGCGGCGCGGGTCCGCCCACGCTCGCGGGCAACTGGATCGACGACACGAAGCTCAATGCGTACCAACTCGCCGAAGGACGCGCCCCGTCGAAGTCCGGCGAGGTCGTCGTCAACCGCGGCGCAGCCGAGCAGGGCGACCTGAAGATCGGCGACACGACGACCCTGCGGACGCCCGACCCGGTCAAGGTGACGATCGTCGGCCTCGCGACCTTCGGTGGCGAGGACGGCATGGCGCAGGTGACCTACACCGGCATGACGCAGGCCGACGCCGAGAAGTACCTCACGGCGAAGCCCGGAGAGGCCGCGAGCATCCTGGTGCGGGCCGGGCCCGGCACCGGCGAGCGGGAACTCGTCGACGCCCTGACTCCCGTACTGCCGAAGGGAGTCGAGGCGATCACGGGGCAGGAGCTGGCAGCGGAGAACACCGACATGATCTCCGGTCAGTTCCTGACACTCTTCACCACCTTCCTGCTGGTGTTCTCCGGTGTGGCGCTGCTGGTCGCGACCTTCTCCATCCACAACACCTTCGCGATCGTCGTCGCCCAACGCACCCGCGAGAACGCCCTGTTGCGCGCCCTCGGCGCCTCGCGCCGCCAGGTCACCGCGTCGACCCTCGTCGAGGCGAGCGTGGTCGCCGTGACCGCGTCCGCCGCCGGTCTCGCGGGCGGCATCGGCATCGCGGCCGGGCTGCAGGCGCTGTTCCCGGCGATCGGATTCCCGTTCCCCGAGGGCGACTTGGTGATCAGCGGGCTGTCCATGCTGCTGCCGCTCGCGGTCGGCATCGTGGTCTGCCTGGGCTCCGCGCTGCTGCCCGCCGTACGCGCCGGGCGCACCGCACCCCTCGCCGCACTGCGCGAGACGGCCGTCGACCAGTCCGGTGCGTCCCGCACCCGCGCCGTCGTGGGCACCGGTCTCGCCGCGCTGGCGGTCGCCATCACACTGACCGGCGTCATCGTCAGCCCGTCGCTGTGGCTCGCGGGCTCCGGTGCGATCCTGGCGCTGGCCGCCTTCGTGGTCCTGGGCCCGGTCGCGTCGACCACCGCCGTTCGCGTTCTCGGCAGCCCGCTCGACCGGCTGCGCGGCGTCACCGGCGGACTCGCCCGGCGCAACGCCCTGCGCAGCCCCAAGCGCACCGCCGCCACCGCCAGTGCCCTGATGATCGGCGTCGCCGTCGTGTCGCTGTTCACGGTCTTCGGCGCCTCGCTGAAGGCGACCATGGACCAGACGGTGGCACGGTCCTTCGCGGGCGACGTCGCCGTGAGCACCCCGTCGTTCGGCGCGGGGGGCAGCGGACTGAGCCCGAAGCTCGCTCCGGCGATCGCCGAGCGGCCCGAGGTCGGCACGGCGGTCGGACTCGGCCGCGGCGTCGCCGAAGTCGACGGCAAGGGACGGGCGTTGACGGTCACCGACCCGGTCGCACTGGAGCGGACCTTCGACCTCGGCGACGTCCAGGGTTCGATGCGTGACCTCGGCACCGACGGCATCGCCATCACCGAGAACGAGGCCGACAAGCAGGGCCTCAAGACCGGCGACACCGCCCAACTCGCCTTCACCGACGGCGAGAAGGAGACCTTCACCGTCCGCGCGGTCTACGGCCAGTCGGAACTCGCGGGCGACTACGTCATCACCCGCGACGCCTGGGCCCCGCACCGCACTCAGGACTCCGACACGCTCGTCGCCGTCTCCTTCAAGGACGGCGTGAGCGCGGCCGACGGCAAGGCGGCGGTCGAGAAGGCCGCGGCGGCGTACGGCAATCCGGAGGTGCAGACCCGCGACGAGTACGCGCAGTCCGCGGCCGGCGGCATCGACATGATGCTCACCCTGGTCTACGCACTGCTCGCGCTCGCGGTGCTCATCGCCCTGCTCGGCATCGCCAACACGCTGACGCTCGCGGTCCACGAACGCACCCGCGAACTCGGCCTGTTGAGGGCCGTCGGGCAGACCCGGTCGCAGCTGCGCGCCATGGTCCGCTGGGAGTCGGTGCTGGTCGCCGCGTTCGGCACGGTGGGCGGACTCGCGCTCGGCGGGTTCCTCGGCTGGGTGCTCGTCAAGGCCTCCGACGGAGCGTCCGACAGCGCCTTCGCCTTCGCGGTGCCGCCGGTCCAGCTCGCGGTGGTGGCCCTGGTGGGCCTCGCCGCCGGAGCCCTCGCGGGCTGGCGCCCGGCCCGGCGGGCCGCACGCCTCGACGTACTGCGCGCCATCGCCACCGAGTAGACCGAACGGCGGGCCTTCGCCACCGAGCGACGGAGGAGGCCCCGGTCACCGCCCGGTCAGCCGGCAACGGCCGACCGGGCGGGAGCGTGTCCGGCCCTGAGCGCGTCGGCGGCGTGTTCCACCTCCGCGAAGGTGCGGGCAGGCGACTCCGCGGCCGCGCCGTATGTCGGGCAGACGGGCAGCGCCGTCGTGGGAGAGTGCGCCGGAAGTGTGAACCACACGACCTTGCCCGACTCGCCGTCCGGCCGCACACCCCAGCTCTCGCTCACCGCGGCGACCATCGCGAGGCCGCGTCCGCAGGTCTCGGAGGAGTCGGCGTCCCGCACCTCGGGCATACGGGGGTCGTTGTCGTGCACGGAGACCGTGAGCCGGTCGAGCAGCAGCTCGATCTCCACGGTGCACAGCTTGTCGGGCTTCGCGTGCCGGTGGACGTTGGTCAACAGCTCCGTCACACCGAGCGCGGCGCGGTCTATCAAGGGGTCCAGATGCCAGTAGCGCAACTGCGCAGAGACGATTCTGCGGACCTGGCCGATCCGCGACGGCAGGGCTTGGAGCTCCACCGTGCAATGCCTGCTTGGCTGGCTGATCACGGCTGCGACTCCCCGAATTGAGGTCCGGAAGAAGACGGAGTACGGATCCAGCGGGTGGCCTGCGTGCAAACGACCGCCTGCTGTGTGGTGCCGGCGGGCTGGTTCGCAGCGTTATCGCCGGTAAACCCAGAGTGACGTGAGAACAGCGTGACCCAGGAGGTGCGGCCCCGCAACTCGCGACATTCCTGGCAACTGGACGTGCGGCGGCCGGACTCTCAGCGCCCGCGCCCCGCCGCCTTGCGCACGGCCTCGATGAACCGGCTGGCCGCCGGTGGGCCGGGTTCCCCCGGCGCCGGGTCGTGATCGCCCAGGGTGAGCAGATAGCGCGTGCCGTTGACGTCCGCCAACGCCCGGTCCTCATGGGCGAACCAGGGCTTCGACGCCCGGACCGCCTGCACCGGCGCGCTGTCGATCTCGCTGCCGTAACTGGTGAGCAACTCCAGCCTGCCGTCGCTGATCCGGACCTGTCCGGCCCGCGTGAGCGAACGCAGCCTCTTGCCGATCCGCACGCCTGTGGCCGTGAACTCCGGCTCCGCCATGTGCCCCGCCCCCTTGTGCGCTTCGGTGGTGCCCTGTCGTGATCCGGCGTGGATCCTGATCCAGTGTGCATCCCCGCACGGAATCGTCGTCCCGTTCGGTGCAGTCTGCCTGTCACCGGCGTCGAGCACCAGTGCGCATGACGGCGTCACACGTGCTCATCGGCGCACTCGCGCGAATGCGCCCCCCACCATCCGTGCCGAGCTGCGCCAGGGGTTCCTTTGAGGTACTCAAAGGTGTGTTTATGCAGGTGAGAAGCGTGCGGAAGCTGTTTATGATCGAAGCGTCCGACCGTGTGACCCGGCGTCGGCGCAACCCGAAGGAGCCCCGCCGTGACAACCCCACAGCAGGCCCGCCCCCACCAGCATGAGCCGATCGCCACACTTGATGTCGATCACAGCGACGCGGAGTACCGGCACTGGCTCAAAGAAGCCGTCCGGAAGGTCCAGGCCGACGCGAACCGATCGGCCGACACCCACCTCCTGCGCTTCCCGCTGCCCGAGAAGTGGGGCATCGACCTGTACCTCAAGGACGAGTCCACCCACATCACCGGCAGCCTCAAGCACCGCCTGGCCCGCTCGCTGTTCCTGTACGGCCTGTGCAACGGCTGGGTCCGCCAGGGCCGCCCCGTCATCGAGGCGTCCAGCGGCTCCACGGCCGTCTCCGAGGCGTACTTCGCCAAGCTGATCGGGGTGCCCTTCATTGCCGTCATGCCCCGCACCACCAGCCCCGAGAAGTGCCGCCTGATCGAATTCCACGGCGGACAGTGCCACTTCGTCGACGACCCGCGGACCATGTACGAGGAGTCGGCGGCCCTCGCGGCCGAGACCGGCGGGCACTACATGGACCAGTTCACCTACGCGGAGCGGGCCACGGACTGGCGCGGCAACAACAACATCGCGGAATCGATCTACCGGCAGCTGGAGTTGGAGCGCTACCCCGAGCCGACGTGGATCGTCGCCACGGCGGGCACCGGCGGCACGTCGGCGACCATCGCCCGGTATGTGCACTACATGCAGCACAACACCCGTATCTGTGTGGCCGATCCGGAGAACTCCTGTTTCTTCGAGGGCTGGACCACGGGTGACATGGACGTCACGACCGACTGCGGGTCGCGCATCGAGGGCATCGGGCGGCCGCGCATGGAGCCGAGCTTCGTGCCGGGGGCCATCGACCGGATGATGAAGGTGCCGGACGCGGCGAGTGTGGCTGCCGTGCGGGCGCTGGAGCGGGCGATCGGGCGTAAGGCGGGGGGCTCGACCGGTACGGGGCTGTGGAGTGCGCTGAAGATCGTTGCCGAGATGGTGGCGGCCGGCCGGACGGGGAGCGTGGTGACTCTGCTGTGTGATCCCGGGGACCGCTATCTGGACAAGTACTACTCGGATGAGTGGCTGGCTGGTCAGGGACTGGACATCGGGCCGTATGCGGGCGCGATCGAGTCGTTGTTGGCTACGGGGGTTTGGCCGGATTGAGTGGTCCATGGCGGTGGGCATTTCCGAAGCTGCGGGCCGTCCGCGGCTGGTCGCGCAGTTCCCCGCGCCCCTTAGGGCGCGTGCGTGGAGCTCAGTCTCCGATCCAGCTTCGTCACCGCGTCGCGAAACGCTCTGCCCAAGCCCGCCCTGCCCAGTTTCACCGCGAAGCGGAACGCCGCCGTTCCGTCGGCGGCCCACGTCCACTGCACCCGCGTACCCGTGCCGTCCCGGGTGAGGCGCCACTCCTCCACGAGGGCGCGGACACCGGGAGCGTTCGTCACGTCGACGCGGTACGTGTACACCTCGGAGGGCTCGGCCGCGATGACCGTCTCCTGGAAGCGTGTTCCGCCCTTGAGGCGGATCTGGCGCCCGGTGCCGTCCCCGATCGACCGGGCCAGGGTCACCGCTGAGAACCACTCGGGCCAGCCGGCCACGTCCTCGGCCAGCGCGCGATAGACCGCCTCGGGAGGGGAGGTGACCTCTCTCGCGAACACCAGACGCAGGGGAGCGGTCTCGACGAAATCGAGTCCCACCGGGCGCAGTCGGTGTGCCATGTACGGAACCCCCTCGCTGGTACGAACGGGAACGAACTGGAACTAATGCGGATGAAGCCCCGCAACGAGGCGGTTGACAGGGCACGGTCACCATAGCTGGCGGTCCGTCAGATGTCTGTACCGCCCTCAGGCGTCCGTGTCCGTATTGTCCTCGGGCTCGCCCGCCACTACCAGCCGCCGCAGATGCTCGGAGATCTCCGCACGTGCCTCGGCGGCCAGCCCGTCGTCCGTGACCAGCGTGTCGATCTGCTCCAGCGAGGCGAAGGAACTCAGGCCCACCGTGCCCCACTTGGTGTGGTCCGCGACCACGACGACACGCCGTGCGGACTGCACGAGCCGCCGGTTGGTCTCGGCCTCCGCCAGGTTCGGCGTGGACAGGCCCGCCTCCACCGATATGCCGTGCACACCCAGGAACAGCACGTCGAAGTGGAGCGCCTCGATGGCCTGGTCCGCGACGGGTCCCACCAGCGAATCCGACGGTGTGCGCACCCCGCCGGTCAGCACGACCGTCGCCGCTCCCTGCCGCTGACCCGAGGTGCGCTGCGCCGCGTGGAAGACGTCGGCGACCCGCACCGAGTTGGTCACCACGGTCAGATCCGGCACGTCGAGGAGCTGATGGGCGAGCGCGTACGTCGTCGTGCCCCCCGACAGTGCGATCGCCGAGCCCGGCGCCACGAGCGCCGCGGCGGCTCGCGCGATGTCCTCCTTGGCGGTCAGCTCCAGACCCGACTTGGCCTCGAAGCCGGGCTCGTGCGTGCTCGCCTCGACCACCGGGACCGCGCCGCCGTGCACCTTCTCCACCACGCCCTGCCGGGCGAGCGCGTCGAGGTCGCGGCGGACCGTCATGTCGGACACGCCGAGCTTCCTGGTGAGTTCGTTGACGCGGACACCGCCACGCCGCCGGACCTCGTCGAGGATCAGAGCGCGCCGCTGCTCGGCGAGGAGGTTCTGATTCTCACTCACGCCTGCTCCGGTTCCCTTCGCCTCAACACGCCCGACATGTCCCCGAACCCCCTCCGACAAGGACATTCTCCTCACCTCCGGTCCACAGGATGCCCCATCCTCGCACGGGTCACCGCAGGTCGCGCCACTGCCTGTACTGAAGCGCACACGTCACGCTGTCATCTTCCGTTCGCATGGTCACACGGATCGGGGAGATTCCGTGACGAGTGGTGCGCGCGGGTCCCCGAGGCGGGATCCTTGTATCTGCACATGACACATGCCGTACGGGCAGCACGGGGGAAGCAGAACACAGTGGAGCGTCCACAGGGGCATGCCTCGACGAATGAGGCGAACGGTTCCGAGCGGCGGCCCGCGACGGCCGACACCGCGCTCGAACTTCTGGTGCACGGCGTCGGCGGTACGACGCCCGAGGAGATGCTGAACGATCCGCGCACGGTCCGGATCACCGGCGACGACACGGCCGCGGTCTTCCGGCGCGCCGACGACGCTGCCTGGGAGAAGGAGGCGGAGGAACGGCCCGAGGAGTACCGGGGCAAGCCGGTGCCCGAGGCGTACGTCTGGTGCAATCTGACCTCCGGCAACGGCTCGCGCGCGCTGTGGCTGCTGCTTTTACCGTTCATGGTGGTCAACCTCGCCCACTGGATGCGGCCCACCGTGAGCGACAACCGGAGGCGGACGGTACGCCTCTACGGCCTGCTCGTCCGCCTCGCCGGCCTGACCCTGACGGTGCTGCTGGTCGCCGCCGCCTGCGAGGTCGCCCTGGACCTGGCCGCCTGGCAGTGCGCGGGCGAACGCGGATGCGCCGAGGAGCACTCCTGGCTGGGCTTCCTCTCCCCGGCGGACCCCGGTGACCGGGACAGCTGGTGGAGCCAGCCGGGCCGCCGCCTGGCCCTCGCCTCCCTGGTGCCCGCGGCCCTCACCGGCCTGCTCTGGTATCTCTCGCAGCGCACCTGGAGCGCGTACGAGTCCCAGCAGCCGATGTCGCGCCGGGCCGAGCCCGACGAGGAGCACAGCCGGGCCGGGCTCGGCCGCCCCGGCTTCTGGTACGGGCGCCGGCTGGTGGCCCGGCTGCGAGCCGCGCACACCGCCGCGGGCCTGCTGACCGTCGTCGCCGCGGTCGGCACCTCCGCCGCCCGCCACGACCGCGAGACCGGCGGGCCGCTCGCCCTGGAAGCGCTCGGGTGGCTCTTGAACGCAACGCTCGTGGTGGGCGCGGCCGTTGTGCTGTGGGTGGTCTGCCGCCGGGGTCGCAGCGAGAAGCGGCTCGACCAGCACCTCGACGCCACTCTGGTGCGCTGGCTGCCCGTCGGCTCGCTCATCCTGCTCGCGCTCACCCTCGTGTACGCCGGCTGGTCGCGCCCCGGCTGGCGATCGGACGGCCGGCTGCCGGGCGACGCGACCTTCGGCGGTATCGCCCTCGTCCAGGGCCTGCTCGTGATCGCGCTCGGCGTGGTGGCCCACCTCCTGTACCGCACCCACCCGGACACCCGTACCGCGATGCGCGGCCTGGCCGGGCCCGCCGTCGCGATGCTGGCCTGCGCCCTGGGCGGCGTGATGTCCGGCGGCGTGGCCCAGCGCGTCGCCGACTGGCTGGACGGCACCGGAGGGACGATCGACGGCCCGCCCGTGCTGCTCACCTGGCAGGCGTCCGTCATCCCGCCCCTGCTGATCGTCCTGCTGGTCCTCGTCGGCTGGCTGGCCTGGCGCACCGTGCAGCTGCGCCGCCTCGAGACGGCCGCCGTGGACGGGGACTACCAGGGCGAGCCCAGGGACACCGAGCGCACCCGCCGCATCGCGCGCACGCGCGCGATGGCCGCCCTCACCGACCGGGCCCCCCGGATCATCGGCATCACCTCCCTCGTGACGCTGCTCCTGGGCGCCCTGGCTCTCGTGGGCGCCATGGCCACCGACAAGACGCCGGACAAGGCCGCGGACGGCGCGTACGCCGTCGTGCGGGGCGGGGCCGAGACCGCTCAGGCGCTCGGCTCCTGGCTGATCGGGGTCGGTTTCATACTGTTCGTCACCTGGGGCCGCCGCGCCTACAAGGACCCCTCGGCCCGGCGCACCATCGGCATCCTGTGGGACGTCGGCACGTTCTGGCCACGCGCGGCACACCCCTTCGCGCCGCCCTGCTACGCCGAGCGCGCCGTGCCCGACCTGACCTGGCGCATGGCCACCTGGACCCGCGCCACCGGCGGCCGCCTCGTCATCTCCGGCCACTCCCAGGGCAGCGTCCTCGCGGCCGCCGCGGCCTGGCAGCTGAAGCCGTCGGTACGCAAGCGAGTCGCGCTGCTGACCTACGGCTCACCCCTGGAGCGGCTCTACGGGCGCTGGTTCCCGGCCCACTTCGGGCCCGCCGCGCTCAGCAGCCTGCACCGCGACGTCGACTGCTGGCGCAACCTGTACCGGGCCACCGATCCCATCGGCGGTCCCGTCGGGCTGCCCGGCGACTGCGGCCCCCAGGTCGACCGCGAGGCCCTGAAGGACCCCCTCGCCTACGGCCGCACCGAGGAGCACCCGCTGCCCGCGCCGATCCTCGGGCACTCCGACTACCAGGCGGACCCCGCCTTCGCCGAGGAGCGCGAGAAGCTGCTGGCCCGGCTGAGGCCGGAGGTCCCGGGGCAGCGCCCGGAAGGCGGGCCCGAGGAGCCGCGGGAGCCCGAGCTGGAACCGTCGCCCACGTAGGGCCAGGGCCTCTCAGGGCAGCTCCGGGAGGTCCTCCGCGTACAGCAGGGTGAGGTCGTCCGTGCTCGGCTCGGGGAGCTGGGCGACCCGCCCCGCGTGCCGCTCCACCATCGCCTCGAAGGTCTGCCGCGCGGTACGGCCGTTGCCGAACGCGGGCCCCTTCGGGATCGCCGTGAAGTACTTGAGCAGCGCCTCGGGCGTGCCCGGTGCGAGCCGGTACTCGTGCTCCTCGGCCTGCTGCTCCACGATCCGCAGCAGCTCCTCGGAGTCGTAGTCGCTGAAGGTGATGGTCCGTGAGAAGCGGGACGCCACACCGGGGTTGACCGACAGGAAGCGCTCCATCTCGGCCGTGTACCCCGCGACGATCACCACCACCGCCTCCCGGTGGTCCTCCATCAGCTTCACCAGCGTGTCGATGGCCTCACGGCCGAAGTCGCGCCCCGAGTCCTCCGGCGAGAGGGCGTACGCCTCGTCGATGAACAGCACCCCGCCGCGCGCCTTGTCGAAGGCCTCCTGCGTACGGATGGCCGTGGAGCCGATGTGCTCGCCGACCAGGTCGACCCGGGAGACCTCGACGAGATGCCCCTTCTCCAGGACTCCGAGCGAGGCGAGGATCTCGCCGTACAGCCGGGCGACCGTCGTCTTGCCGGTGCCGGGGGAGCCGGTGAATACCAGATGGCGCCGCGCGGAGGCCGCCTTGAGGCCCGCCTGCTGGCGGCGGCGGCCCACCTCGATCATGTCGGTGAGGGCCCGCACCTCGCGCTTGACGCTCTCCAGACCCACCAGCGCGTCCAGTTCACCGAGGACAGCCTTGGAGGTGCGGGCGGGCTGCTCGGACTCCTGGGGAGTGACGAGCGGCTCCTGCTCGGTGATGCGCTGACCCGGAATCGCCCCCAGCAGACCGGGGGACTGGCCCGTGGTCTGTATGGCGGTCTCGTGCGCCGGAGCCCGCACGCCGGCGCTCTCGTCGCTCGTGCAGTCCTCGACCAAAGGTCCCGTGCCGGACGCCTGGTCGCCGCCGGCGTCCGCGAACTCGTAACCGCCGCGCGCGCACCGCTCCGTACGGCACTTCTTCAGCGTCGTACGGCAGCCGTCGAGCACGTGGAAGCCGTAGCCGCCACTGCCCGTGACCCGGCAGCCGTGGAAGCTGCCCCGGCCGCCGGCCGACACGTAGAAGCCCGCCTCCGCGGGTGAGGTGACCGTGCACCGCTCGATGGTGGGGTCGGCGCCCTTGGTGACGATCACGCCGGTCTGCGTGCCGTCCACGGTGCAGCCGTTCAGCGTTCCGCCGCTGCCGTGGTCGCGGAACCAGGCGCCCGTCGCGGCGTCCCGGATCCGGCAGTCGTCGAGCTGCGCGGTGGCGCCGTCGCTCACCGACACGGCCGTGTTGCGCACCTGTGAAATATCGCTGTCGACGACGTCCGCGCGCGAGCCGCGGTCGAGGACGAACAGGGCGTCCGGCACGTCGTGCACCCGGCAGGAGTCGAGCACGACCGTCGCGCCGTCGCTGACCCACACCGCGGGGTAGTCGCCCGTACTGTCGTGGATCTCGCACTGGTTGGCGTCCACGCGGGTCCCGGGATCCCACACCGACAGGCCGTTGCGCCCGAACTGCCGCACGGTGGAACGGGTCATGGTGAGGACCGAGCGGGAGCGCAGGTCGACCGCGTTCTCCGGGATGTCGTGGATACGGCAGTCGGCGAGGGTCAGTACGGCGTCCGTGTCGAGCGTGATGCCGTCCGCGGTCGTGCGGTGCACATCGCAGTCGGTGAGGTGCGCCGTGGCCCGCGCGGTGACCTGTACGCCACTGCCCCTGACCTCGTACACCTCGCAGCCCACGGCTTCCAGGGCGGACTGCTCGCCGGTCGCCGCCAGGCCCGCGCCCGAGGTGTGGTGCACCCGGCAGCGCTCCAGACGCGGATGGCCGCCGCCACGGACCGAGACACCGGACTGGCCGGCCGCCACGACCTCGCACTCCTCGAACACCCCGCCCCCGCCGTCCAGTACGGCGATGCCGACGCCCGCGGGATTGTCCACCGTGCAGCGCCGAACCGTCGGACGCGCGCCGCCGCGCACCTCGATGCCGGCCGCGGACCGCGTGACGATCCGGATGTCCATGAGCTCCGGGGTGCCTTCTTCGACGAGCAGCGCGGGCGCGGCCGAGTCCTGGCCCTCCACGAGCAGGTCCTGGACCACGGCTGAGGCACGCACGGTGAGCGGCACTCCGTCGACGGGCGCGATGCGCACGGAACCGGGCGAGCCCTCGGGGCCGCGCAGCGTCACCGCCCGCTGGACCACGAGGTTCTCCCGGTAGGTCCCGGCGGCGACAGTGAGGACATCACCGTCGGCCGCGGCCTCCAGGGCGGCGGCGAGGGATGCGTACTCACCCGTGCGGCGCCGCCACCGCGACGTACCGGCGTGCGTCACCTGGACCGTGCCCTGTGCCATGGCGCTGTTGTGCCCCCACCTCGTCGTACGCGGGCCCTGAGAGGCCGTTCCCCGGTACCCGGCCGCGTCAACTCGGCACGGGGGCAACGAGAACAGCCTCTCACGACGTTGCCGAACACCTCGGCCGGTCCACCGTAGCGTGCGCGGAGCCGGCCGGTTGACCGGAGCGGAGAGGCCGTCAGCTGCCCGTGCCCGTCCTGCCCCAGTCCGGCCCGGCCTGCGACCATGCCTGGTCCCACCGGTCGTAGCGGCGCCGCACCATGCGCCACACGACCAGCCGCCGGGAGCCCTCGACGAGACCCGCGCAGACGGCGGCCGTGCCGAATCCGGCCAGCACGGCGTGCGTCGTCGCGGTCGCGGTGTCCAGCGGCCGGCCCACCAGGCGGCCGCGCTCGTCCGTCCACAGGGTGAAGTGATCGCCGCGCTGCGGGGAGTTGAGGGCCGCCATGACCGTGCCGTGCCGAGCGGTGCCGTCCGGGGCCGTCCAGTCGGCGAGGACGCGGCTGTGGGAGTCACGTCCCGAGGCCGTCTCGGGGTCGGGGTCGAGCGGCGTGCGATCCGCCTTCTTGACGACGGTCGCGACCACCGGATGGCGGTCCTTGCGCTGCTCCTTCACGGACTGCTGCAGGGCGTCCTGGGCGAGTCCGCCGACCAGGACACCGACCAGGGGCGCGGCGACGAGGATCAGCAGCAGCGTGGCCAGCGCCAGCCACGCCTCGGCGAGATCCGTCGTACGTCGCAGCGGGTTGTGCCGCCAGCGCCAGAGTCCCCTGATTGCCCGCAACCGTCCCGCACCCCCTTCCGCGTCCGTGATAACCCCGACCGGAGCCGTTCACGCGCGGGACCGGGGAAGAGAGAGCGAAATCACCCCTCGTACCGGCCTCTTATGAACTTCTCACACAGGCTCAACGGACGTCCCCGGCGTCGGTGTTCCCCGCGAAAGGGCCTATTCCAGGATGCTGACCGGATCGCCCACGCGGACCGTGCCGGGGGACTCGGGCACGAGATTCTGGCCGAAGACCAGCTTGTCGCCGAAGCGGCGGTGGCGCGCGAGGGTGCGCAGCGGTTCCCTGCCCCGCTCGGCGGTCGACTGGTCGGTGGTGGTCACGACGCAGCGCCCGCACATTTTGGCGACGCGGAAGGTGACCTCGCCGATGGTGATCCGGGACCAGTCGTCCTCGGCCCAGGAGACGGTGCCGTCGATCACCACGTTCGGCCGGAAGCGGTTCATGGGGAGCGGGCCCTCCTGGGGCCGGTCGCCCCGCGCGATCAGCGTGTTGAGGGCGTCGAGCGAGGCGAGCGTGGTGAGCAGCAGCGGATAGCCGTCGGCGAAGCTGACGGTCTCGCCGGGACGGGCGAACTCCGGGTCGATGGGCCGGCGCGTGGCCGGGTCGTCGAGGTGCACGAGACGCACCCCCGTGCCGAGATAGTCGCTGAACCAGGCGTGCGCCGCGGTGTCGGCGGCGACCCCCTCCACCTTGTCGTTCCAGATCTCCACCGTCGTCGTCCCGGTCGGCTCGGGCACGGGGACGGTCAGCGGCTCACGGCCGGGCGCGGACAGCACGATGCCGCCGCCGGGCAGTAGCTCGGCGGCGGCCAACGCCATACGCGGCTGCGGGCGTTGGGTGACGACCTTGTCGCTCTCGTCGATCAGCACCCAGCGCCGGTCACCCGCCAGCCCCCACGGCTCCACGACGGCCGCACGCGGGGCATACCCCCTGCCCGCCTTCAGCGGATAGACGTGGATCGAGTGCAGCACCGGCTTCGACATGAGGTCATCCTGCCAGCGAGCACGGACAACCTCCGCCGAACGACCTCAGTAGCCGCGGTACTGCTGGTTGTTGTACGGATCCTGGTACGGCGCCGGAGCGGGACGCGGGGCCGCGGGGCGCATCGCCTCGTAACCCGTACCGCCCGCTACGGGACGCTGCGGCTGAGGGGCCTGGGGGCCGGGGTAGCCGCGCGGGGCACCGGCCTGCTGCGGGATGTACGGCGCCGGGGCCTGGTGCAGCGGGGCGGGCTGCTGAGCCTGCGGGTAGTTGTACGAGGGAACCTGCGGGGAGGGGGCGGCAGGCAGGGCGGGCAGCGCTGCCGGAAGCGCGGGCAGGTGACTGCCCGTGTCGTAAGCCGCGGGGACCCGGATCGGGGCGATCTGCGGGGTTCCCCGCTCGGCCACGAGGGAGTCGTAGATCGGAGTGTCCGGGAAGGAGGCGGAGTAGTAACCGCCGCCATAGGTGGAGCGGGGGGAGGTCATGGCACATAAGTTAAGCCCACGATGTGCCGGTTGGGGAGACCGATAAGAGGGTTGTTTTCCGTGTCGGCGGTGACGCGGGATCCCCAATGCGAGCGAACTTGGCGAAAAGGGGCGGCGGGATGGCGTTCGTTCATGTAAAAGCCGAGTTCCGGGCGGGTTACCCGCGGGTCGGTAGGCGAACTCCTGAGCCGGGTCATGCGCGTTCGACGCTCGGGGGAATAGGTTGGCGAAGAACGACTGAACGTAACGAGGCGCGGTCGCGCGCGGAGACACCCGATGGGGGCGGACATGTCAATGCCTAAGGGATCAAACGTTCCGGTGCCTACGACCGGCCTCAGGGTCGAGCTGGGCTGGCGGGCGGGTCCAGGCGTACCCGACGCGGACGCCTCGGCGCTGCTGCTGGCCGCCGGGAAGGTCCGCTCCGACGGGGACTTCGTCTTCTACAACCAGGCGACGCACTCCTCAGGCGCGGTGCGCCACGAAGGCAAGCGGGATGCCGGCGGCCAGGTGAACGACACGCTGCTGGTGGACCTCGCGCGCGTGGAGCCCTCGATCGACACGGTGGTGCTCGCCGCGTCCTCGGACGGCGGCACGTTCGGGCAGGTGCCCGGGCTGTACATCCGGGTCGTCGACGCACAGCAGGGCACCGAGGTCGCCCGGTTCGACAGCGAGGGGGCGAGTGTCGAGACGGCCTTCGTCCTCGGGGAGTTCTACCGCCGTCAGGGCGCCTGGAAGTTCCGTGCCGTCGGACAGGGCTACAGCAGCGGACTGGAGGGGCTGGCCACGGACTTCGGGATCACGGTGGACGAACCGCAGCAGGCGGCACCGCCGGCCCCCGTGGCGCCGCCGCCCGCCCCCGTGGCCCCGCCGGTCACGGCCGCGCCGCCGGTGACACCGCCGCCCGCACCGCCGGCCCAGCCCGCGGCCCCCGTACGCCTGACCAAGGTCACGCTCACCAAGGAAGCCCCGTCCGTCTCGCTGACCAAGCAGGGCGGCACCTCCGGCGTGATGCGCGTGAACCTCAACTGGCAGGTGCGCAAGCAGTTCTCGGGATGGCAGGCCAAACTGGGCCGGGCCGTCGCCATGCACGCGGACCTCGACCTCGATCTGTGCGCCCTGTACGAGCTCTCCGACGGCAGCAAGGGCGTCGTGCAGGCACTGGGTAACGCCTTCGGAGCGCTGCACCAGCCGCCGTTCATCCATCTCGACGGCGACGACCGCACCGGAGCCTCGGCGAGCGGCGAGAACCTCAGCATCAACCTCGACCACACGCAGTACTTCCGCCGCATCCTCATCTTCGTGACCATCTACGAAGGAGCACGCTCCTTCGCCGACCTGGACGCCACGGTGACCCTCCAGCCGCTGCACGGCGCACCCGTCGACTTCTCGCTCGGCGAGTGCACCGTGCCCTCGACGGTGTGCGCGCTCGCCCTCATCACCAACACCGGCAGCGACCTCGTCGTACAGCGCGAGGCCCGCTTCCTCGTCCCCGACCGGGGAGTGAGCCCGCAGCGCACCGTCGACTACACCTACGGGTGGGGCATGAACTGGACTCCCGGCAGGAAGTGACCTGACCGGGGGCGATCATTCACTGCTGCTCGGGCGCCGCGTCGGGACGGGCGTAGGTGCGGCCCTTCCAGGCCGCACCCCGCCCCCTGTAGTGCTGCACCGCGGAATCCACCGTCATGAGGAGGTACAGGAACGCGGTGAACGGGAGCAGCGGGGCGAGCAGGAGCGGCTGGCGGTAGTAACGGAGCATCGGCAGGTACGTCAGCGTCATCAGCAGCCATGCGAGACCCCCGGCCGCCGCCGCCCCGGAACCGCCCGCCGCCAGGCCCACGACGAGTGCCACGGGCGGTACCAGGTACACCAGCGCGAGACCGGCCACCGTTGCGGCCAGCACCAGCGGGTTGTGCCGCAGCTGGGCGTACGCGCTGCGCGACACCATCCGCCAGAGGTCGTGCAGCCGCGGATACGGGCGCACGCTGTCGACGTGTTCGGCGAGCCCCAGCCAGATGCGCCCACCGGAGCCCTTCACCGCCCTCGCCAGCGCCACGTCGTCGATGACGGCCTGCCGGATGGCGTCCGGAATCCGCGCCCGCTCGGCCGCGGCGGTGCACAGCAGGACGCAGCCGCCCGCCGCGGCCGCGGTCCGCGACCCCTGCACGGCGATCCGGCGGAACGGATACAGCTGCGCGAAGAAGTACACGAACGCGGGCACCACGAGCCGCTCCCAGACGCTCTCCACGCGCAGCCGGGCCATCTGCGAGACGAGGTCGAGGTCACCCGTGCGGGCCGCGGCCACCAGCTCCCGCAGGCTGTCCGGCGCATGGGCGATGTCCGCGTCCGTCAGCAGCAGATATTCGGGTCCACGCGCGCGTGCCAGGCCGATTCCGTGGCGTACGGCCCACAGCTTGCCCGTCCAGCCCGCGGGCGGCTCCCCGGGCGAGTCGACGGTCAGCGGCAGCCCCCCGAGCCGGCGCGCCAGTTCACGGGCCAGTTCACCGGTGCCGTCCGAACTGCCGTCGTCGACGAGGAAGATCTCGGCCCGCCCCGGATAGTCCTGCGCAAGAAGCGAGGGCAGGCTCTCGGGCAGGACGGCGGCCTCGTCCCGCGCCGGTACGACGACACAGACGGAAGGCCAGCCGTCCGGCTCTCTACGCGGCGGCAACCGCACATCCGTACGCCAGAAGAAGCCCTGGCAGAGGAGCAGCCACAGCCAGGCGGCCAGCGATCCCACAGCGATCCATGCGACGGCGCTCACCCGCCGCAGTCTGCCCCACCACGGCGGCCCGTTGAGGCGGATCGTCTATGGTGACCGGGTGAAGATCGCGCTCATGGACTCCGGAATCGGACTGCTCGCGGCGGCCGCCGCCGTACGTCGTCTGCGCCCCGACGCGGAGCTCGTTCTCTCCTCGGACCCCGGCAACATGCCGTGGGGACGCCACACGCCGGAGGATGTGACCGCCCTCGCCCTCGCCGTCGCCGAGGCCGCCGCCTTGCACGGGCCCGACGCCCTGATCGTCGCGTGCAACACCGCGTCCGTGCACGCCCTGCCCACGCTGCGCGCCCACCTGGAGCCGGGGATTCCCGTGATCGGCACGGTCCCGGCGATCAAGCCGGCCGCGGCGGGCGGGGGGCCCGTCGCGATCTGGGCCACACCCGCCACCACCGGCAGCCCCTACCAGCGCGGTCTGATCCGTGAGTTCGCCGACGGTGTGACCGTCACCGAGGTGCCCTGCCCCGGGCTCGCCGACGCCATCGAACACGCGGACGAGGCAGCCATCGACGCCGCGATCGCCGCGGCCGCGGTGGGCACCCCCGACGATGTAAGGGCCGTCGTCCTGGGCTGCACCCATTACGAACTGGTCGCCGAGCGCATCCGCGCTGCCGTGCAGCGCCCCGGCCTCGCGCCGCTCGTCCTGCACGGATCCGCCGGCGCGGTGGCCGCCCAGGCGCTGCGCCGGATCGGTGGGGGCCCGGCCCTGGAGGCACCCGCTGACAGCAGCCTCACGGTGCTGCTCGGCGGACGCGCGGGGGCCCTGCCCGCGACCGCGCTGACGTACGACGAGGGCAGGCTGCTGCAGGCGGTCAGCCCGGCGCGCTGAACGTCCTGTCACGAAGCGGACACTCCGCGTCCACCCAGAGTAGTGACAGTCCGCAACCTGATGCCCGCGGAGCGGAACATGAGTACGCTCATTGGCATGAGGGACCACCCCCACGGCGAACAGGGCGCTGCCGACGCCCCGCACCCCGAGGTCTGGCACGGCCGCGCGTCCAACCGCGTTCAGTGGCTGCTCGCGACGGGCGGTGCCGCCTGCGTGGCACTGGGCATCGAGCTGGCCGTCGACTCGGCGTGGACGTCGGGCATCGCCCCGCTCGTCATGTCCGTGGTCGGCTGCATCGCCGCGGGCCTCCTGGTTCTCTTCGGCACGCTCGCGTTCGTGCACGTCGCCGTGAAGGTCGACAAGGAATGCCTCGAGGTGCGCTGCGGCCACATGGGCCTCCCGCGCCGCCGTATCCCGCTGTCGAACATCATCGGCGCCGACTTCGTGCCCCGGGTCACCCCGAGGCAGTGGGGCGGCTGGGGCTACCGCTGGCGGCCCGAGAAGGGGACCGCCGTGGTCGTCCGGCGCGGCGAGGGCCTGGTGCTCCGTCTTGGGGACGGCCATTCGTTCACCATCACGGTGGACAACGCGGAGGCGGCCGTCCGGGTCATCCGCGACCGGTTGAGAGCGGCCGCCGCGCGCACCGCCCGCTGACGTCAGAGGGGCTCGGCCCGGCAGGTTCGCACCTGAACCTCAGGGTTGCGGCGGACCGCTGCGGGCGCGTCCGGCGTCCACCGCGGTCTCCGGCACCTCGTCGAGCAGGCGGCGCGCCGTGGCGAGGCCCGCGAGCAGGCCCGCGCCCGCCGTCACCGTGGTGAAGCTCAGCGCGTTGCCGACCGCGGCGATCGCGGCCAGTGCCGTCAGGGCGGCGCCCGCCGTCAGCACGACCGGCGTCGGACGCGGCGATCGCCACAGCGCGTACAGCACCCAGCCGAACACCGCCGCGAGCAGGACCACGCCGACCACGCCCTGCTCGGCCGCCTGCTGGAACGGCGCCGAGTGAGGCTTGCCGTCGGGCAGCAGCGACTGCGTGACGGTCGGGCTCAGCTCCGAGAACCGTCCCGGTCCGACGCCAAGCCCCGGCTCCCGGCCGGCCATGTCGAGCGCGTCGTGCCACAGCAGGACCCGGTGCTGGGTGAGCTGCCCCTCCAGGGACCTGGTCAGACCGTCCGGCAGTACGTTCTCGGCGATCGCCCAGGTCGCTCCGGTCACCAGGACCGCGGTGAGGGTGAGGCCGCCGAGCCCCAGCCCACGGCGCCGCATGCGGTCGGCGGCGAGTGAGCACAGCAGCACACCCAGGCAGGCCACGAAACCCGACGTCGAACCCAGTACGGCCGCCGCCACCGCGATACCGGCGGCCAGCAGGCGCAGCACGAGCCGCAGCCCCGTCGGGCCGGCCGCCCACGCCGCACAGCACGCGGCCCCCGCGGAGATCGTCAGCAGCGCGGCGGTGGCGCCGGTCTGCCCGAGCGGCGAGGTCACCTGGGAACCCGGATTGGTGTGCGGGACGGCCACCGCAAGACCGAGCCCGGCGAGCGCGCCCGCGCACGGCGCGGCGACCGGCAGCAGCTCCCCGCAGATCCGCCCCGAGGCGTATCCGGCGGCCACGGCGAGCACCGCGAGCAGTACCCCCTCGGGCCGGCCGCCGTGCGCCGCGGCCGTGATCAAGGACCAGGCCGCGCAGGCTCCGAGCACGACGACACCCGTCGCGTCCGACTTGCTGCGTCTCTCGTGCGCCGACGCTGCACCGGCCGCCGACGCCATCCCCGTGGACCCCACCCCGCCGCCCCCCGACCTGTGACGGGCCCCGACCGCCCGGCCGGACACGGCCTGTACGTCAGAGGCTCGGGCACACCGTAACGGGTGATGCGCCGGTTTGTGGACGAGTTGCGCAGAAACGATGCGGCAGGTGAGAGGGGCGCGCCCGGCCGGGCGCCGAAGGCCGCGCTGTCGGCGCCACGGTCACGCGCCGTACACTCCCCGAGTGACCGTCACAGCAACCTCCGTAGACGAGCCGGAACAGCTCGAACCGCAGGCCCGGCCCGTATCGCGCGGCGCGCGACTGGTGCGGCGGCTCGCTCCGGCCGCCGCCGCGGCACTCTCCGGGGTGCTGCTGTACGTCAGTTTCCCGCCACGCACCCTGTGGTGGCTGGCCGTCCCGGCCTTCGCGGTCTTCGGCTGGGTGCTGCGCGGCCGCACCTGGAAGGCGGCCCTGGGCCTCGGCTACCTCTTCGGCCTCGGCTTCCTGCTGCCCCTGCTCGTGTGGACCGGCGTGGAGGTCGGTCCCGGGCCCTGGCTGGCCCTCGTCGTCATCGAGGCGGTGTTCGTCGCGCTCGTCGGCGTCGGCGTCGCGGCCGTGTCGAAGCTGCCCGGGTGGCCAATGTGGGCGGCCGCCCTGTGGATCGCCGGTGAGGCGGCACGCGCGCGTGCGCCGTTCGGCGGCTTCCCCTGGGGCAAGATCGCCTTCGGCCAGGCGGACGGCGTCTTCCTGCCGCTCGCGGCGGTGGGCGGCACTCCGGTGCTCGGGTTCGCGGTCGTCCTGTGCGGCTTCGGACTGTGCGAGATCGTCCGCCAGGCCCTCGAGGCGCGGCGCACCGGTGCCGTACGCCGCGGGGCCGCCGCGGTCGCTCTGCTCAGCCTCGTCCTCCCTGTCGTGGGCGCCTTCGCCGCGCGGCCCCTGGTCAGCGACACGGCCGAGGACGGCACCGCGACCGTCGCGGTCATCCAGGGCAATGTGCCGCGCGCCGGCCTCGACTTCAACTCCCAGCGGCGCGCCGTCCTCGACTACCACGCGCGGGAGACCGAGCGCCTCGCCGCGCAGGTCAAGGCCGGCAAGATCGCCCAGCCGGAGTTCGTGCTGTGGCCGGAGAACTCCTCCGACATCGACCCGTTCGGCAACCCCGACGCCTACGCCGTGATCGACCAGGCGGCCAAGGCGATCGGCGCGCCCATCTCGGTCGGCGGCGTCGTCGAGAAGAACGGCAAGCTCTACAACGAGCAGATCCTCTGGGACCCGGAGACCGGGCCCGGCGCCACCTACGACAAGCGGCAGGTCCAGCCGTTCGGCGAGTACCTCCCCCTGCGGTCGATGGTCGGCGCCATCAACGAGAACTGGACGTCCATGGTCCGCCAGGACTTCAGCCGGGGCAGCAAGCCCGGCGTGTTCACCATGGCGGGCACCAAGGTCGGCCTCGCGACCTGCTACGAAGCCGCCTTCGACTGGGCTGTGCGCGACACCGTCACCCATGGCGCCCAGATCATCTCCGTGCCGAGCAACAACGCCACGTTCGACCGCAGCGAGATGACCTACCAGCAGCTCGCCATGTCCCGGATCCGCGCGGTCGAGCACAGCCGAACCGTCACCGTCCCGGTGACCAGCGGCGTCAGTGCAGTGATCATGCCCGACGGGAAGATCACGCAGCGGACCGGCATGTTCGTGGCGGACTCGCTCGTCCAGAAGGTGCCGCTGCGCTCCTCCGAGACCCCCGCCACACGGCTCGGGACCGCGCCGGAGATGCTCCTGCTGCTGATCGCGGCGGGCGGGCTCGGCTGGGCCGTGACCTCGGTGGTGCGCGGGCGACGCACTGGTGACCTGTAGCCGTACACCGGTTGCATGCCGGTCGTGTCCGTCCGGAACGCGCCGGGATGGCGGAACCGGCCCGTTAGGGTCGGCTCATGGCTACTCCTGACTTCATCCGTACGATCCGGTCCACCGCGGGCCACCAGCTGCTGTGGCTCCCCGGCGTCACCGCCGTCGTCTTCGACGACGAGGGCAGAGTGCTGCTGGGACGCCGGGCCGACACCGGCAAGTGGGCTGTCGTCGCCGGAATGTCGGACCCCGGCGAGCAGCCCGCGGCCTGCGCCGTTCGGGAGGTGTACGAGGAGACGGGCGTCCGGTGCGTCGCCGAGCGCGTCGTGCTCGTACAGGCCCTGAAACCGATCACGTACCCGAACGGCGACATCTGCCAGTTCATGGACATCACGATCCGGTGCCGGGCAGTCGGCGGGGAGGCCCGCGTCAACGACGACGAATCGCTGGAGGTCGGCTGGTTCGACGTCGACGCGCTGCCGGAGCTGAACGAGCATGGGCTGTTCCGGATCAAGCAGGCGCTGTCGGACGAGCCCACGTGGTTCGACGCCACGACCTGACGACGAAGTGTGGGTGGTGACCACATCGGTCGGGGCGTGGCCGCTGCCTAGAGTCGGGGCATGACCGCGCCCAGCGCCCTCGCAGGCCCTCACGCCCCGTCTCTCGACCTCGGCGGCTGTACCGCCCTCGTCACCGGCGCCGCAGGCGGCATCGGCCGCGCGTGCGCACGGCGGCTCGCCGCGGCCGGGGCGAAGGTGCGCGCGGTCGACCGGGACGCCGGGGGACTCGATGCGCTCGCCGAACAGGCCCAGGGCCTCGCCGGCACCGTCGAGCCCCACGTCCTCGACCTCACCGACCTGGACGCCGCGGAGTCCGCCGCCGCGGGCACCGACATCCTGGTCAACAATGCCGGGCTGCAACTGGTGCGCCCCATCGAGGAGTTCCCGCCCGACACCTTCCACACCGTGCTGACCGTGATGCTGGAGGCTCCGTTCCGGCTGATCCGGGGGGCACTGCCGCACATGTACGGGCAGGGGTGGGGCCGCATCGTCAATGTGTCCTCCGTCCATGGGCTGCGCGCCTCTGCCTTCAAGTCCGCGTATGTGGCGGCGAAACACGGACTGGAAGGTCTCTCCAAGACCGCGGCCCTGGAAGGTGCCCCCCATGGAGTCACCTCGAACTGTGTGAACCCCGCCTATGTGCGCACCCCACTGGTCGAGCAGCAGCTCGCCGACCAGGCCGCCGCCCACGGCATCCCCGAGGAGCGGGTACTGACCGAGGTCCTGCTGCAGGACAGCGCGGTCAAGCGCCTCATCGAACCGGAGGAGGTCGCCGAAGCCGTGGCATATCTGTGCAGCCCGCCCGCGTCCTTCGTCACCGGGACCTCGCTGGTCCTCGACGGCGGCTGGACCGCGCACTGAACGCGAGTTGTCCACAGGGCTGGTCAGGCTGTCGGTGCGGTGGGTAATCCTGGTGGACATGTCTCGCGATCAATTGCAGTCAGCCGGGCGCTCCGAGGCGAGCGCCGAGGCGCCGTTCCTTGAGCTGCTGGCCCGGGGCGCGTCCGCCGACGCGTACGAACAGCCGGTGCTGCTCGCCCGCGCGGACGGGCTGCCGCCCGACCGGGTCGTCGCTCTGGAGCACGCCAAGCTGCTCGCGCTGCGCGTGCGCTCCGAGATGGAGGGGCGCCGCAGACGCGAGGCCGAGCTGTCCGCGCTCTTCGAGACGGCCCACGACCTCGCGGGACTGCGGGACCTCGACGCCGTGCTCCAGGCGATCGTGCAGCGCGCCCGCTCGCTGCTGAGCACGGACGTGGCGTACCTCAGCCTGAACGACCCGGCCAAGGGCGACACGTACATGCGGGTCACCGAGGGCTCGGTGGCGGCGCGCTTCCAGCAGCTGCGGCTCGGCATGGGGGAGGGGCTCGGCGGGCTCGTCGCCCAGACGGCCCGCCCCTATGTCACCGACGACTACTTCCGGGACGACCGCTTCCAGCACACCCAGACCATCGACGCGGGGGTACGCGACGAGGGGCTGGTGGCGATCCTCGGCGTGCCCCTCATGCTCGGACCGCATGTCATCGGCGTGCTCTTCGCAGCCGACCGCCGTGCGCGGGTCTTCGAGCGGGAGCAGATCGCGCTGCTCGGCTCGTTCGCCGCCCTCGCGGCCGCCGCCATCGACACCGCGAACCTGCTCACCGAGACCCGTGAAGCACTCGCGGACCTGGAGCGGGCCAACGAGATCATCCGCGACCGCAGCGGCGTCATCGAGCGCGCCTCGGACGTCCACGACCGGCTGGCGGAACTCGTACTGCGGGGCGGCGGAGTCCACGACGTGTCCGCCGCGGTCTCCCAGGTCCTTGACGCCACCGTGCAGTTCGCCGACGCGGGTGCCGCACCCGGCGACGCCCTGGAGGTATCACGGGCCGAAGGACACGCCGTCCGGCACGGGGACGACTGGGTCGCGGCCGTCGCCGCCGGCGGGGAACTGCTCGGCGCGCTGGTGCTGCGCGGCCACCCTGGGCTCGACCCCGTCGACCAGCGCACCCTGGAACGGGCCGCCATGGTCACCTCGCTCCTGCTGCTCGCCCGCCGCTCGGCCTCCGAGGCCGAACAGCGCGTCCGCGGCGAGCTGTTGGACGACCTGCTCGACGCGCGCGACCGCGACCCCCGGCTGCTGCGCGAGCGTGCCGCCCGGCTGGACGCCGACCTCGACGCCGTCCATGTGGTGCTGGCCGCCCGCCTCGACGCCGAGGCCGCCGACGGCGACCAGGAGGCCGCCGCCCGCCGCAGGCTGTGGTCCGCCGCCTCCCACCTCGCCGCCACCCGGCACGGACTGGCCGCGGCCCGCGACGGCGGCACCGTTCTGCTGCTGCCCCTCGGCCCCGGTGACACCGCGACTGACCTGGCCCGCCGCACGGCCAGAGACCTGGGGACGGCCGTCCACGAAGCGGTCACCGTCGGCGCCTCCGCGCCCGTCCAGGACCTCGCCTCCCGTCCGGACACCGTGGCCGACGCCTACGCGGAGGGTCAGCGATGCCTCGAAGCGCTGCGGCTCCTCGGCCGGACCGGGGACGGCGCCGCGGCGGAGGACTTCGGGTTCCTGGGGCTGCTGCTCGCCGGGAGCAAGGACATCTCGGGCTTCGTCGAGCGCACCGTCGGCCAGGTCGTCACATACGACGAGAAGCGCGGCACCGACCTCCTGCGCACCCTCGACGCGTACTTCGCCTGCGGCATGAGCCCGGCACGCACCAAGGACGAACTGCACGTCCACGTCAACACGGTCGCGCAGCGGCTGGAGCGGGTCGGCCGCCTGCTCGGCGCCGACTGGCAGAGCCCGGCTCGGGCTCTGGAGATCCAACTCGCCCTGCGGCTGCACCGGTTGGCGTCGACCGCACAGCGTTGACCCCCGCACGCGCGTGCGTACGGGGGTCGGTCTCCGAGAAGCCGGCTGCCGGCTCAGGTGGTACGGGCGTCGGCGGCGTGGGCCGGTGTCGTCGCATCTTCGGGGCCGGGCCCGGCTTCCATCTCCACGTCCGCGAGGTCGCGGTGCCGGGTCTCCTTCGCCACGCCCACCGCGATCAGTGTCAGCACGGCGGCCCCGATCACGTAGAGGGCGATGGGAGTGGAGCTGTCGTAGTCCGCCAGCAGCGCGGTCGCGATGAGCGGCGCCGGCGCGCCCGCCGCGACCGACGAGAACTGCGCGCCGATCGAAGCGCCCGAATAGCGCATGCGGGTGGCGAACATCTCCGAGAAGAAGGCCGCCTGCGGCGCGTACATGGCCCCGTGCAGCACCAGGCCCACGGTCACGGCGAGGATCAGGTTCCCGAAACTGCCGGTGTCGATGAGTGAGAAGAACGGGAACATCCACAGACCGACGCCGGCCGCGCCCAGCAGATACACCGGCCGACGGCCCACGCGGTCCGACAGGGCGCCCCAGACCGGGATGACCGCGAAGTGCACGGCGGACGCGATGAGCACCGCGTTCAGCGCCGTCTGCTTGGAGAGTCCGGCCGAGGTGGTGGCGTACACGAGGATGAAGGCGGTGATCACGTAGTAGCTGATGTTCTCCGCCATACGCGCGCCCATCGCGATCAGCACGTCCCGCCAGTGGTACCGCAGCACGGACACCAGCGGCAGCTTCTCGACGGTCCCGTCCTGGGCCGCCTTGCGCGCCTCGGCCTGAGCGAGGGCCGCCTTGAAGACAGGCGATTCATCGACAGACAGACGAATCCACAAACCGACGATCACCAGCACACCCGACAGCAGGAACGGAATGCGCCAGCCCCAGGACGTGAAGGCGGCGTCCGAGAGGACGGCGGTCAGCAGCGACAGCACACCCGTCGCCAGCAACTGCCCGGCGGGCGCCCCGGTCTGCGGCCACGAGGCCCAGAACCCGCGCCGCCGTGCGTCCCCGTGCTCCGACACCAGCAGCACGGCGCCGCCCCACTCGCCTCCCAGCGCGAAGCCCTGCACCAGGCGCAGCACGGTCAGCAGCACTGGAGCCGCCGTGCCGACGGTCGCGTGCGTGGGCAGCAGCCCGATCGCGAAGGTCGCCGCGCCCATCAGCAGCAGACTCAGGACCAGCAGCTTCTTGCGCCCGAGCCGGTCGCCGTAGTGCCCGAAGACGAGCGCCCCGAGCGGCCGGGCGGCGAAGCCCACCGCATACGTCAGGAACGACAGCAGGGTGCCGACGAGCGGGTCGGAGTCCGGGAAGAACAGTTTGTTGAAGACGAGCGCGGCGGCAGATCCGTAGAGGAAGAAGTCGTACCACTCGATGGTGGTGCCGATGAGGCTGGCGGCGACGATGCGCTTGAGGCTGGCGGGTGGTGGGGGAGCGGTTGCTGCGGAGGCCATGTGCGCCACTTCCTCGTGTGCGGTGGGGACGGGTACGTGTCGGAACACCGTAGGAATTGGCAGGTCAGGCGCACATGTGGTGGGACAACATAGTTCGGGGCCGGAGTGTAAGCGTGGCCTCCACTTCATCACCCGTATTCACCCGTGCTGGCTGCAAGCCCGACACCTCGACAACGGGCGGCGCACACCGCCGGGAGCAGGGCGGGACCCCTCCGTGGTGCCCGGGGCTGGGTGATGCTGAAAAGTCGGGGACGCGCCGCCGACAATCCCGTCGCAGAACATGGCCGCCGAAGCCAATGTCACAGATCCGGCGCCTCTCCGGTCTGGTGTTGTGAACAACCCGCGGCGGAAACAAGTGAATTGAGGGTGGGGTACCGCGCCAATGCCTTATGCAGTTTCAACGATTATCACTGACAGGACATCGATGGCTGACTCTTGGCATCTGAGGGCAGACGTGCTGACTTCCTATGAAAATGCATCTCTGGAAAGAAGCCTCCTTCCTGCGCCGGCATTGCGTGGAGACGACTTCGTGGCCGCCTCACGATACGTACCCGGCCGGCCACGCGCGCTGCTGAGCGGTGACTTCTACGACATCGTGCAGACAGAGGATTCGACTGTGCATGTGATCATGGGTGACGTTTCCGGACACGGAGTGGCAGAAGCCGCTCTCGCGATTCACATGCGCGTGGCTTGGCGGACGGCTGTTCTCTGCGGAAAGACTCAGTTCGAGCAACTGGGCATCCTGGAGAGGATCCTGGTCGACGAGAGAGCGGACGACGACACATACACCACGGTTGTGTCGCTGGTGTTCCCTTCGGGAGGAAGGTCCGTCAGAGCGGTGAGTGCGGGGCACCCAGGACTTCTGCTGCGAAGGCGGGGGAAAGTCCATTGGGTCGAGCCGCAGGCCGGAATTGCGCTCGGTCTGTTTCCGGGATGCGAAGACTGGACGGAGACGGAAATTCAGCTGTCCCCGTGCGACGGTGTGGTCCTCTACACCGATGGACTGTTCGAGGGGAGGACCGCGCCGTCCGCACGGCTCGGCGAGGAAGGCCTGCTCCGGCTGGCGATGCGGCACGTACACCTGCCGGGGCAGGAGTTCATAGACGCGTTGGTCGATGGCGCCGCGTCGAAGGCCGCTCCCTACGGGGGCCTGGCGGACGACGTCGCTGTTCTCCACCTGGGCTGGAACGCGGGACCACGCCCCCGCAGGTAGGGGACGATGACGCGTCATGAGGTCTTTCGTTCGCTACTCCGGTCAGCTGACGCGGTCCCCCAACCGGTGCGGATGCGCCGGATACACGCCGAGAACGCGTACCTCGGACGAGAAGAAGCGCAGTTCCTGCAACGCGAGGGCGACGCGGGGCTCGTCGGGATGTCCCTCGATCTCGACATAGAAGCGGCTGGGATTCAGCCCGGCACCCAGCTGGTAGCTCTCGATCTTGGTGAGGTTCACGGCGCTGCTCGCGAATCCGCCGAGCGCCTTGTAGAGCGCGCTGGGAATGTTCCGTACGCAGAAGAACAGACTGGTCATCGTCGGATCGTCCGTGCTCGGCGAGAGGCTGGCGTCCCGGGAGAGTACGACGAACCGCGTGGTGTTGTCGGGATCGTCCTCGACCGCCGGCCGCAGTACGTCCAGGCCGTAGAGCCGTGCCGCGGCCGGCGGGGCCAGCGCCGCGTGCCTGGGGTCGCCCAGCTCCGCGACTTCACGGGCCGCACCTGCCGTGTCATCGCTGATGAGGGTGCGCCAGCCGCCTTCGCGCAGTACCTTCCGGCACTGCCCCAGGGCGTGCACGTGGCTGCGTACGCACTCCACCTGGTCAAGTGACGTGCCGGGGACGGCCATGAGGTCGAAGCGGATGGCGAGGAAGTACTCGGCGACGATGAACAGGCCTGTCTCCGGAAGGAGATGATGCACGTCCGCGACGCGCCCGGCCGCGGAGTTGTCCACCGGAATCACCGCCACCTCGGCGGTGCCGAGCGTCACAGCGTCCAGCGCCTGCTCGAAGCTCGTGCAGGCGAGCCCTCTGCTCTCGGGGTACAGAGCACGGGCGGCGGTCGCGGAATTGGATCCCGGTTCACCCTGGTACGCGACGACCATCACGGTGCTGAGCCTTCCCTCGTCGAAGCGGCGTTGCCGGGCGGCAGAAGCTCCACCGCAAACCGCATGCACTGCAGGACGGGCGTGCTGCTTTCGATCAGGGACACCAGAGAGTCGTGACCCTCAATTCCGAGGAAGGGCGCGCCGTATTCGTACACCGCCGCGACCACCTCGTGGACCATGTGACTGGCCCGCCGCGTCGACGCGGCCAGGGGGCCGTCGGGGGACGGCCCAGCACCCGGGCTGCCGGGGGAAGTGCCGTGCAGGTGCACGGCCAGGCTCAGTCGTTCGTCGTGCAGCACAGCGGCCAGTTCCGCGGCTGCGGCAGCGGGTGACATCGCCGACACGACGGGAGAGGCCGCCACTTGCTGATCCAGAGCCGTCAGGGCATCGGTCAGCCGACGGGCAGAGCCGAGCGCCATGGCGGTGACCGCCGTCCGGACGAAGGCAGCGTCGTCGGACCGTAGCGGTGTGCCTGCTGAGCTGGTGGCGAATCCGCCGGGCACATAGACCTGGTCCAGCGGGAGCGTGGGGTCGTAGGTGTCCGTGTCGTCCACGGTGCGGTGTGGGCGCGGCAGTGCGTTCGAGGAGAGCACGAAGACGTCGGGTCCTCTTTTCGCTGCTTCGGTCCGGGGCCGCTGCCGGTGGTCGACGAGCGGCACAGCCAGCCATCGTGCATGCCGAGCGTCCCACGGCATCCGCCACACCCCCGACAGCGAGAAGCCGCCTGGGACGGAACGGGCGATGGTGAGGCCGTGGTCAGTGGGTAGGGCGGCGGGAAGCGGAGCGGCCCAGTTCCATGTGGTGGTGAACGACCTCCACGCCGCGGAGGGATCGTGGTGCGCCTCGCGCTCGTAGAAGCGCAGCACTTGCGCCAGGGCGGTGCCCGGCCCGACGACCTCGGGGGAAGTGCCTTGCGATGCTGTGCCGTGCCTAGGCAGCTTGATCACCGGCCCAGAGTTCCTGCGTGATGGGGATGACGTTCTCCAACTCCTCGCCGCCTGCGTAGCGATGCAGCTGCCGCCGCAGGAAGTCAATGGACATCGGCCGGAACGCGTCGGTGAACGCTGCCGCATGAGGGGTGATCAGCGCACCGGGGAGGTTCCACAGCGGGTGATCGGCGGGCAGGGGCTCGGGATCCGTCACGTCGAGCGCGACCCGCAGTCGGCCGTTGCGTACCTCTCGGACCACCGCGGCGGTGTCCACGAGTTCGCCGCGGGCGGTGTTCACCAGCACGGCCCCGTCCTTCAGCAGCGCCAGGAAGTCTGCGCCGAACATGCCGCGCGTTGCCTTTGTGAGCGGTGCGCAGAGCACCACGGCATCGGCCGTGGGAAGCAGTTCGGTCAGCACCGCCGCGCTGTACACGCGGCCGGCCGCTGAGGTGCGCCCGACCCGGGCCACCGGCACGACCTCGCACCCGAACGCATGGAGCCGGGCTGCGACGGCCGTGCCCACGGCCCCGTATCCGACGACCAGGACGCGCTTGCCGACCAGCGTGGGCCAGACCTTGGACTTCCATTCGTGCTGCGCCTGTTGGCCGATGAATTGGTCGACACCGCGCATGAGAGCGAGCAGGAGAGTGACAGCCAGTTCTGCCGTCGCCTCGCGGTGGACTCCACGGGCGGTGGCCAGCTGCGCGCCGGGCGGCATCGCGCCCAGCAGCGGGGCCATGCCGTCGTATCCCGAGCTGAGGAGCTGGAGAACCTGCAGATTGCCTGTGTGGGGCAGTACGCGGCTCAGGGCATGTTCCGCCGCGGGCGTAGGGGGACCGACCAGGAAACGGACGTCGTTCGGGTCACCAGGCAGCGAGTGGGAACCGTTCCAGTACTGGTAGGAAATCCCGTCCGGCAGGCCGGGAACCTCCCCCGGAGGATAGGGAAGCCACGCGGTCATGCCGTCATTCATCGTGCATCAGCTACTTCCAGGTCTTGTCGTGCAGCTCGGACGACCGCCGGTGTGCCAGTCCGTGCTGCGGGCCCGTGCGGGCTCGTCCTTGCGGCACACGATGTGCGGAGAGGACAGGTCGGCGCCTGTTCCTGTGCTCCCGCGGCTGTCTCTGGTGTCTGCGTCGCGACGTTGCGAGGGCGACGAACACACCGAATTATACAGTGTCACAAGTTATGTATGCGGTGACTCCTGTGTCGGTGTCACGGCGCCTGTGGTCACATGGTTCTTCGATGAGCGATCCGAGAAAGGCCGCCAATTCGGCTCTGTTCACTGGTGCTTGGCCTGTTCGTCCGAGGAAGAACTTCCTGACGGCACCGGCTGCCTCAAGCGGACGCGAACGCGCCCCCCGTCAGACGCTCGGAGATCTCCCACAGCCGGGCGGCGTCCGCCTCGCTCCGGGCCGACTTGTAGATCGCCAGCTCGGTGGGGCCGCCGGTGAACTGCCCGAGGCCGTCAGGACCGTAGAGGAGCCCGCCCCTGGCCTGGGGGCTCGTGGCTGCGTACAGCGGCGGAAGCATCCCTGCGTCGACAGAATGCACGAAGACGCCCCAGCGAGCCAGTCGTTTCACGATCGCCTCAAAAGGGGCGGGACGGCTGCGGCCGAGGTTGGGCCCGGACGCGTAGAGGTTGGTCAATGTCGTGCCGGGATGAGCGGCGTTGCTGACAATGCCCCACCCGTTCGCCGCGCTGCGGCGCTCCAACTCGAGGGCGAACAACAGATTGCCCAGCTTCGAGAGGTTGTAGGCACGCACCGGCGAATAGCGTCTCTCGCTCTGCAGGTCGTCCCAGTTGATCCGGCCGCTGCGGGCCGCGCTGCTGGTGATGGTCGTCACGCGGGCCTGACCCGCCTGCAGCAGCGGCATCAGGCGTCCGGTGAGCGCCACATGGCCGAGGTAGTTGGTTCCGAATTGCAGCTCGTACCCGTCCACTGTCGTGTGCCGGGTGGCCGGTGCCATCACTCCCGCATTGTTGATCAAAAGGTTGATCGGCCTGCCGTCTGCCTGCAGTGCGTCAGCGAGGCCATCCACCGACGCCAGTGAGGCCAGGTCGAGGTCACGAATGGAGACCTTCGCCTGGGGCGTGGCGGCCATAATCTGCTCCAGAACGGCGGCTCCTTTGGCCGCGTCGCGGACCGGCAATATGAGATCGGCGCCGGCGCGAGCGAGCCGTTGGGCCAGCCCGAGTCCGATGCCGTTGCTCGCTCCGGTCACCACGGCGAGCTTTCCGCGCAGGTCGGGGACGGTTACGTCGTTCATCGCATGCTCCTGGTGTGCGGTCGTGTCGTTGCCAGGCCACAAGGGTCCGTGCACGGGATCGCCCGATCCATGAGTTGCTCAACCTTGGATCGGCAGAGCATGGCAAAGGCCGCATGGGGCCCGTCGTGCCTGCCGGTCTGGTGCCGATGCGGCCATGACCCAGTGTGACAAGGTGTTGCTTCGCACAGTATGTTCGCTGTGCACGCTGTGATACATGGTTGCATATCTGCGCCGCAGCATTCATCGGCTGCGGCCGGACGTCGGCCGCAGCCGATGGCGATGGCGATGTGCCACTGGACTGCTCTGCTGTTTCCAAGGATGTGCGTGGCTCCAGCACGCGGAGCCGGCCCTTTTGTCTCTGCGCGGCTGTGTTGCCCGCAGGCAGGCGCCGTCAGACGGACGGTGCTGGGGGGCTGTTGCGAACGGGGTGCTTGCTCATGACCGAGACCCGGTTGAAGGCGTTCATGGTGATCGCCACCCAGATCACGGCGGAGATCTCGTCGTCCGACAGCGCGGCACGGGCGAGAGCGTAGGCGGTGCTCTGGGGGTCGGCGTCCGCGGCGTGGGTGGTGGCCTCCGCCAGCGCCAGCGCCGCACGCTCGCGCGGGGTGAACAACTCGGTGTCCCGCCAGGCCGGCAGTACGCCGAGACGCTGAGTGGTCTCGCCCGCGCGCAGGGCCGTCTTGGTGTGCAGATTGAGGCAGAACGCACAGCCGTTGAGCTGCGACACCCGGATGTTGATCAGCTCGACGAGCAGGCGGTCCAGCCCGGCCTCGGCCGCGACGCCGCGCACCGCCTCGGCTGTGGCCGTCAGGGCGCGGTAGGCATCCGGGCTCTGCTTGTCGACGAAGACACGTCCCTCGGTGGTCGCCGCTGCCGTCTGGGTCACCTGAACTCCTTCATCACACGATCTCTCGGTCTCCGTCCTATCATCGACCCTGTGAATGTTGAAAATCGAACGTTCCTTGAAGGGGGCACCTTCCGGTGAGCAACACAGAAGAGCGCCCTGCCGAGTTGACCTGCCGGGCCGAGACCGACGGACGGCCGCACACGCGCATCGAGACAATCACCCCGCGGGACGTCCCGCTCGGCGGCCCTCGTGCCATGCGGGTACGGCGCACACTGCCCCAGCGGGCCCGGGCGCTCATCGGCGCCTGGTGCTTCGCTGACCACTACGGCCCCGACGATGTCACGACGAGCGGCGGCATGGACGTCGCCCCTCACCCTCACACCGGTCTGCAGACGGTGAGCTGGCTCTTCAGCGGCGAGATCGAACACCGCGACAGCCTGGGCACCCACGCCTTCGTCAGGCCCGGCGAGCTGAACCTCATGACGGGCGGCTTCGGCATCAGCCACTCGGAGGTCTCCACACCGAACACCACCGTTTTGCACGGTGTGCAACTGTGGGTGGCGCTGCCCGGCGAACACCGCAATGCGGCAAGGGACTTCCAGCACCACGTCCCACGCGCCGTGCCGCTGGACGGCGGCGAGGCCCGCGTCTTCTTGGGCACGCTCGCCGGCGACACATCCCCCGTGCGCACCTTCACCCCGCTCCTCGGAGCGGAACTCACCGTGGACCCCGGCGCCACGGTGATCCTTGATGTCGATCCCGGATTCGAGCACGGCGTCCTCGTCGACAGCGGCGACGTCCTCATGAACGAAACGACGCTGAAGCCGGCCGAACTCGGCTACGCGGCACCCGGCCACACCGCCGTTGACCTGACCAACCAGGGGCAGGAGGCGGCACGACTGGTGCTCCTGGGCGGGCCGCCGTTCCCGGAGGAGATCGTCATGTGGTGGAACTTCATCGGCCGCACCCACGAGGACATCGTGCAGGCCCGCGATGCCTGGCAGAACGCGTCGGACCGCTTCGGCCGAGTGGAGGGCTACGACGGCGACCGCCTCCCGGCACCCGCACTGCCCAACGCCACGATCACCCCGCGCAAGAACCCGGGCCCGCCCGTGAAGGAACCACGCTGACCGAGCCGAGCACCGAACACGGCATACGGAAACACCACACCTTCCGCTAGTGTCCTGCGCCAGAGATCCGTCGGTAGAAGCGGGCGAGGGAGTCGAGGATCTCTTCGGCTGTCTTGGTCCAGATGAACGGCTT
>NZ_VWMY01000109.1 GCF_008905045.1 Streptomyces albicerus | reverse complement strand
AGAAACGCGCCTACATCTACCTCGGCACCCTCACCCTCGCAACCCTCCTCATCTGGCTCCGCACATGATCCGAGAAACAGTGCCTAGTGGCGACGTGGCGACTTAGCACTATCACGATGGCCAGCGTTTCGTGATCCACGCGGCCATAACCACACCACCAAAAATAGCGCCAACCGGTACCATCAATACGAATATGTCCATGAATGACATGCGGGAACGCTAGCGCTGCTTTACGCCGTTGGCCCAGCTCCAGAGCACAACCTCTAGGTGCACGACCAACCGAGTGCGCACTTGTTGGCTGAACCCCTCTGGTGCTATCGGCGATTCACTGGCACCCATTCGTTCAGCGAGAGTCAGTCGCCGCCGATCGTCGCCGGCGTCTCGGAGGCGACCGGCATGGCATCCAGGTGATTCCGCAGCCACTGCTCGGTGTTGCTGACGTTGCGGCAGCGCGGCGGCCTGGCTGAGTGCGGCGTCGCGGCGGGACAGGGCCGTGAAGATCGCCTCGTGCTCCGCGAGGTGCGCCCTGCGGTCTGGCCGTCGACCACGCCCCGCCAGATGCGGGCCCTCAGGGTGCGGCCCGAGAGGCCCTCCAGGGGCGTGACCAGTGACTCGTTGCCCGTGGCGGCGATCACCGCGCGGTGGAACGCCGCGTCGTGCGTGTTGAGTTGCTCGACGTCGTCGCGGGCCTCCCGCATGACGTCCAGGTGCCGCTTCACCTCTGCCAGGCCCACGTCGGAGATCCGGGTGGCGGCCGGCGCGGTGGCGACCGGCTCGAGCAGCCGTCTGACCTTCATCCGGTCCAACAAGGCACCCGCGTCGCTCGGCGGCAGGTCCACCGCACTCCCGAGACCCTCCAGCAACAGACTCGGCTGCAGGCTGGTCACATACGTGCCGTCACCCCATCTGACCTCGAACACCCGGGCGATGGCCGACGCCTTGACTGCCTCCCGCGCCAGAAGGAGCCCCTCTCCGTAAGCCATGTGATGTCTTCCCCAGTATAAACGGCGAAGTTAAGTATCAAACCGGTCAACTCCACAGCCTCATCAGGGCCATTCATCCCTGCACGCCCGTTGACAGTGAAGGGTTGCATGCCTGACCTTCGTGCGTAACACCAGTCGCTCACGTCCCATGAGTGCCGCGTCGCCGGAGGTTTCCGCAGTGTCGCAATCGATCAGCAGGCGCAGGTTACTGGCCGGTGCCACGGCCGTCGTGGCGGCCGCGGTGGCCACCGACGTGTCCGCCGGCGGCAGTGCCCTGGCGGCCCCGCGCACCTACACGCCCACCTGGGACTCGGTGAACCGGCATCCGGCGGCCCCAGAGTGGTTCCGGGACGCCAAGTTCGGCATCTACTTCCACTGGGGCGTGTTCAGCGTGCCCGCGTACGACAGCGAGTGGTACCCGCGCAACATGTACGTGCCGGACAGCAAGGCGAACAAGCACCACATCGCCACCTACGGCGAGCCCGCAGACTGGCCGTTCCACAACTTCGTCAACGGGGCGGACGATCTGGCCGGGAACCACGTGGAGTTCGCGCCCAAGCTCAAGTCGGCCGGCGGCGACTTCGATCCTGACGAGTGGGCGCAGCTCTTCGTCGACGCCGGCGCGCGGTTCGCCGGACCGGTCGCCGAGCACCACGACGGCTACTCGATGTGGGACAGCCAGGTCAACGAGTGGAACTCCGTGGCCAAGGGCCCGCGGCTCGACCTGCTGCGCCTGTTCACCGACGCCGTCCGCGCCCGGAACCTGAAGCTGCTGGTGGCGATGCATCACGCGTACAACTACACCGGCTACTTCGAGTACGCGCCCGCCCAGTCGGACCCGAGCCTGAAGAAGTTCTACGGCCAGCTCAGTTCGGAGCAGGAGAACCAGCTCTGGTTCGACAAGCTCAAGGAGGTCGTCGACCGGGCCCGGCCGGACATCCTGTGGCAGGACTGGAGACTCGACCACGTCGACGAGACACAACGGCTGAACTTCCTGGCGTACTACTACAACCAGGCGAACAAGTGGGGCAAGGAAGTGGTCGCCACCTACAAGGACGGCCTCAACAGCCACGGCGAGGTCTTCGACTACGAGCGGGGTGGACCAGCCGACCTCACGGCGCCGTACTGGTTGACCGACGACAGCATCTCCAACTCCAGCTGGTGCTACACCGAGGGCATCGGCTACTACTCACTCGCGCAGATGCTGCACTCGCTGATCGACCGGGTCAGCAAGAACGGCAACATGCTGCTCAACATCGCCCCGCAGGCCGACGGCACCATCCCCCAGGGCCAGCGCGACCTCCTCCTTGCCATCGGCGACTACCTGAAGCGGCACGGCGAGTCGATCTACGACACTCGGGCCTGGACCGCGTACGGCGAGGGCCCGACGAAGATGGGCGGCGGCTCCTTCACCCGCCCCACGGCCGGCACCGCGCAGGACATCCGCTTCACCCGCAACAAGGCGGACACCGTCCTGTATGCCACGGTCCTCGGCTGGCCCGGCCGTTCGCTCGTGATCGAGACGCTCGGCTCCGAACGGATCGACCTGGCCTCGCTGTCCTCGGTGAAACTGCTCGGCGCGACCGCCGGCGAGTACATCGACCTCCCCGCCCCGACCCAGGATGCGGACGGTCTGAAGGTGACCCTGCCGTCCACAGCGCCGTTCGACACGCCCGCGTACGTCTTCAAGCTCCGCTTCTCGGGCCGCATCCCCCCGCTGCGGCCCCTCGCCGGCGCCGTGATCTACCAGGGTGCCAACTACTCAGGTGGCAGCGCCGTGTTGGCCGTTGGCAGCTACACCGCCGAACAGCTCTCCCTCGCCGGCATCCCGTCGCGTGCCGTCTCCTCGCTGCGGCCGGCCGTGGGGTACCAGGTCGTCGGCTACTCCGGTGACGACTTCACCGGTACGTCGTGGACCTTCAGCGCCGACAACGCCGGGCTCTGGAGCAGGATCACCTCCCTGAAGGTCGTATTCGACCCGGCCGCAAACTTCCGCATCACCAACGTCACCAACGGCCTGACCCTGGACAGCGGCGGCGACGTCCCCGCCGGCTCCGACCTGAAGCAGTGGACCTGGGACGGCTCGACCAACCTGCAGTGGCACACGGTCGACCTCGGCAACGGCTACTACAAGCTGGAGAACCGCACCAACGGCCTCGTCGCCGACGGCTGGGGCGCCACAAGCGACGGCGCCACCGCCAGGCAGCAGACGTGGAACGGCAGCAACAACCAGCAATGGCTGATCACCCACCGCGGCGACGGTCGCTACTCCATCGCCAACCGCACCACGGGCCTCGTCCTGGACGGCGGCGGCAACGTCTCCTCAGGCTCCGCCGCCAAACAGTGGACGTGGGGCACCAGCACCAACCTCCTGTGGACGTTCACCAAGATCTGACGTATACGGATGCGGCGGCACCGCGCGAGGATGGGTGTCACCGCATCACTGGCAGGTGGATCCTGAACTCGCGGGCAGGGGAGAGCAGTTGAGGTGGGACGGAGAGGAAAGGCGTCGTTGTGCCGGTTCGTCGTCGAGCCGGCTGCCGGCCTCCAGGTGGAACCGCGGATGACGAGCTGTGTGGGCAGCCGCAGGGTGCGCGGCTCCTGGCGCTCGCCGGCGGTGGAGTGCGACCATTCGCCGAGGGCGGCCGCATCATCAACGTCCACGCGCTGATCGCGGTCGGGGCGGCGGCTGGCCGCCGGGGCGTGTCGGAACTCGAGGCGGGTGCCGGGCCATTGGTCGTGGTCGCGTCCGGGCACCGCGTGGTGGCCGCAAGCTCCTGGTGGGCCCACGTGATGGGACGGGAAACTGAAGAGGCGTGCCCCGGAGGTGGTGGCGAACAGTAACGGATCTGGCTGTTCGGTGACGACGGGGCGAGGCCCAGGCTCAGCGCATTCGGCGTCAGGCCATCATCACTGCAGGCCAGAGCCTCGGCACAGCGATTTCGCGGGTGCGCAGTGCCTGGGCAAGCTTCACGTTTGGCGCGCATCTCCGCCCATTACGGCGCTTGCAGACCGGCTTGCTGTTGTTGATGAGATCAAGCCACCTGTTGGCGGGCCAACGGTCTTGCACGTTCCTCGAAAGCGACTTCGGGCGATCCGTGTCGTTCCCACACACTGCAC
Source organism: Streptomyces albicerus (assembly GCF_008905045.1). Classification (GTDB taxonomy): domain Bacteria; phylum Actinomycetota; class Actinomycetes; order Streptomycetales; family Streptomycetaceae; genus Streptomyces; species Streptomyces albicerus. The sequence goes on along the minus strand of NZ_VWMY01000109.1, from coordinate 20,669 downwards.
CGGTTTGGGCAGGAGAGATCCGGCGCCGACGGGCTGCCATGCGGTCTTTGGCGCCGTCGCGTCGTCGATGAACTCGCCACGCTGCACGCCGACTTGTGAGCACGCGGTTCCATCAAAAGGTCACATACGGTGCTCTCGCTTCCTCAACCGGTGCTTTATGGCAGAAATTGACCGTGCAACTCGTTCCCCCGCCCCACTAGCGTCCTGAGGCGTACCCCGAGCCCTCGTGCCCTGATGCCCCATGGCTCATACCAGCCACCTCAACACGCTGACGACGCAATGACGAAGGGAGGAACATGCGTAAGCCCGCCACAGCGGCCGCATCGATTCTGGGAGCGCTACTGCTTGCCGTTACCACGATGGCCACGGCTCACGCGTCACCCGTCTCCGACGACGGCACCGATCGCGTCCGCAGCGCCGACATGCGGCTTGATTCCGTACCCAAGGGTGCGACAAAGGACTGTGTGGACACCGCGCACCGCCGAGACCTGCGGGCCTGGGCTTGTGTGGGCTCCGATCTGTTCGCCAACGGCAAGGTCGAGCACTTGGCCAAGGACGACAAGCCCCAGAAGCCGACCCTCACCGCCGCTCCGAACGCCGACGATGACAGCTGGTGTGAACCCACCGGTCTGTGCTCCCGGTTGGTCAATGACTACATCAGGGAGACCAAGGCGAACATCTGGTACGGCTACGGCTCCGAGAACGTCGGCACCTTCGACGCCGTACTGCGCAACAACCTCAACGGACGCCAGCCGCGCCTCACGACGACACTGATCCACGACGAGGGGCCGGCTCTGTACTTCCCTGACACGCGGACCATCTGCTGGGAAGAAGAATCCCTGTGGCCGGACAACGAGTGCGGCACCGACGTGATGGGCGGAGCATTCCTGTCGACACCGGGAGCACGCTGGTCCAGCGGAGAGAAGCGCGGCGCCTGGCTTGAGAATTCCAACGAGTACTACCACGAGCTCGCCGCGAGCTGGGTGCCCACGGGACGTCCGCCGTTGAGCGGCACCCTCTTCGAGACTCCGTACTTCAACTGCTACGGAACCTCGGACGACAACTGCTATTTTCCCGACGAGTGAACAGTGACGCATGACGGGTGAGCAATACCGTCATTCCTGGCGGGAGGCCGGCGCTCGCGGACCGCGCGGCACGATGAGCAGGACGAGGTCGGCGGGAACGTACAGGCGCCGGTAATCCCGACGTTGCGGACGGGTGGCCGCCCCCCCCGGTCGGTCGCCCGCCGACAACGGGCGCGTCATCGCGAGTACGGAAGGGACCACAGTGCACCAACCGCCCTACACCTGGCGGGACTTCCCGCTCGCAGCGCCTCCGGATCCGCGTGCGCTGGCCGTCGCCCCGGCGCCCGTCACCGTCCACCACTCCGGCCGTTGCTTCGAAAGAATTGGGGACTCCGGTTGGCACATGGTTGTGTGTTGGTACGCGGGCCCCGATCATGCGGTGCGCGTACGGGACCAACCGGACTGGCACACCGTGCGCACCCGCTTCGCCGCCCCCTCGGGAGGCGATCGCACCCACGCCGCACCGCGCACCACGGACGACCAGGACATCATCGAGGAAGCCGCGAACAGCTATCTCGCAGAGGCAGAAATCCCTCCCCGTCCTCGTGGCTTCACCTGGTTCCTCGAGGTTCCCGAGCACCGCCCGCTGACCGCTCTCTGGCAGGACATCTCCCAGCGGGAAAGGCGTCTGGCGACGCGGGCCCCCGGCGCCGACGAAATCGCCGCGGCCATCGCACCGGCCGTGACCCGCTTCTACGATCCCGACACTTCCACCGGCCTCGACTCCGGCCCGTTGTGACCTCGTGGGCGCGTGCCCGACTTCGGTATGTCGGACCTGGCTCGGCGCCGTCGCCCCAAGCTCCCGGGCGGGACGCGCTGTCATCCACCACGGATGTGCTGAGCAACGCTCTTCGGCAAAGCGTCGGTGAGCCGCCGATTCCGACGATCGGCAGGGCCTTGTGACGCTCACGCGTTCGCTGTACGGATTTGGCGGACTGGCGCACGACGCGCTGCACGATCTGCGGAGGCCCGATTCGTATGCGGGTCGTTGCAGGCGTGATTGATCGAGTCGTGGTCTGCATCGGCGGCGCTGAATAGGCAAAGGGGCTACAGCGGTTCGTCGGCCGCCCCGGCCCTACTTAGCGGCTTTCCAGAAGTTCTGTCGGTAACTGGTCGGGAACCAGGGGCTGGTCCAGGGCACGGCCGGTGGTCAGGAGTTGGCCGGCCGAGCCGGTAGCAGAACGTGCCCGAGATCACCGTGCCCGACGGCACCGACCGCACCCGCATCGCGATCCTGCCCTCCGACTTCAGCGCGGACAGCGACGTGGACCTGTGAGCGCTCGACAAGGACGGCAACCTGCTCTCCCACCCCACCGGCGGCAACGACGAGCACGTCGACCTCGCTGAGTCCGGCACCTACGAGGTGTACGTCGTCCAGTACGCTCTCCCGAACGGCGTCACCAGTCAGACGTACACCCTCCACACCTGGCTGATCGGCAAGGACACCAAGTCGGACCGGCCGGCCACCATCACTCCCGGCCGAGCAGCGGGTGAGCGCCGGTGACCCCGCCGAGGCCACCGTCTCCTGGCGCAACCTCGAGGCCGGCCTGGCTTACTCGGACTGGTCGAGTACGGCGACAGCAGCAGTACCGTGGGCACCACTCCGCTGACGGTCATCCCCTAGTCCCCGGGCACCGCAGCAAGCGGCGTGCGTGCCCGGCCCGTACGGCCCGTGGGGACGCGGCTGGGTCTCTTCCCACCGACAGCATCGAGATCACAGGTCATCCCCATGGCGATACTCGTCCTCAAGCCTGCGTTCTCATCTAACCGGAGAGTTTGCGGGCTCTGGGCGCTTTCGTGGCCGGACACCGGGCGGGCCCGGGTCGGGTGGCGGTCTCAGGTGGTGGCCTGGGGTTGTGCCGGGCTGAGGTAGTGCACGGCAGTCTGTTCGGCGTGTGGGGCGAGCAGGCCCTGGAGTTCGTCGGCCGCGACCTTGAGGAGGTCGCCGTCGCGGGTGGCGTGCAGGGTTTCGAGGACGAAGGCGACGTGGGTGGAGTCCTCGGTGACGCGGGTGCGGTGGGCGTCGCGGTGGTTCCAGTGGCGGGTCAGGACGCTGGTGGTGTCCGCGTAGATGATCTCGCCGGGCTTGGGGTGCTCGACGGTGTCGGGTTCGCCGAGCGGGGTGAAGGACTCGGTGCCTTCCGCGTACCGGATGTCGACGTCGCCGGTGACGTGCTCCAGGTCGAAGGCGCCGGCGGGCAGGCCGTGCCGGACGGAGACGGCGTTGTAGGAGTCGACGGCCGGGTTGATGCGCGGCAGCGTTCCCTTCCTGGCGAGGCGGCGGCCGAGCGCGTCGACACTGGGGCGGATGCGGCGGGGATTGGTGCCGAAGGAACGGTAGGCGGTGTGCCAGGCCTCGATACGAGGGTCGGTCTCGTCGGCGGGCTGCCAGGTGCCGTCGGCCAGCTGCTGCTCCAGGTCCTCCACGGCGGCGGTGGTGTGGGGCCAGGGTTCACGGCCGCGCAGGGCGGTGGCGGTGACCAGGGCGATGAGGGTGTCGGGGAAGGCGTCCGCGACGGTGGGGGTGATGCGGAAGGCGGGCATGAGCGGGGTGTCCGTTTCGTGTGTCCGGGCGTGGGTGGTCGCGGTCGGGGCGGTGGTCAGGGCTTCCAGGGGCCGATGCGGTCCCGGCGGCGGTGCTGCTGGCGTGCGGTGGGCACGTCGAGGCCCTGGCCGCGTGCGGTGAGGCGGTCGGCGACGGCGGTCCGGTGCTCGACGGGCTTGTGGTCGTCGTACTTGAACTTGGCCAGGACGTCGGTGACCTCCAGGCGCAGGCCGCGGATGCCGGGCAGCATCCGGCCGTAGGGCGGCCGGCCGACGGCGACGGGGGCGTGGTCGCCGTCGGGCTGGAAGTGGGCGAGCTGGCGGCGCAGCAGTTCCGCCTTGGCCTCGGGCTCGTCGACGATATGGGCGCGGCCGGTGAACTGGACGGCTGTGTAGTAGCTGGTGGGGACGCCATCGGCGGGCGGAGTGCCGGACTTGGCTCGCCAGGGGCCGGAGATGAAGGCGTAGTCACCGAAGACGGTGAAGAGCACGTTCGGGTCGTGCTCGATCGCCTTCCAGACCGGGTTGGGGCGGGCGAGGTGGATCAGGAGATGGATTCCGTCGCTGGTGAAGTGGGTGGGGACGGCGACGGGCGGGTGGCCGGGCAGGCCGTTGACACTGAGCTGTCCGAATTCATGGCCCTCGGCGATCCAGGTCTGCCATTCGGCTTCGTCCAGGCTGGCGTCCCAGGGCTGGATGAACATGCCGCTCTCCTTGCGTGGTCGGTGCTGTGGCGGGCTGCGGGCTTCTCAGGTCAGGGCGAGGAGGCTGACGGCGACGGCGGCGGTGCCCAGGCCGACGAGTTGTCCGCGGTGGATGCGTTCGGCGAGGACGCCGCGGGCGAGCAGGACCGTGCCGGCCGGGTACAGGGCGACGATTACGGCGACGACGGCGAGGTCCCCGCTGCGGGCGGCGAGCAGGAACAGCAGGTTCGCCACGGAGTCCAGCACACCCGCGGCTGCGGACATCGCGTACGCGGGCCGCTCCGCGCCCAGCCTGCGGTACATCACCCCCGCCGCGGCCAGGGTGACGGCGGAGGAGACCGCGCGGCCCACGATCAGCGGCGCCACCCCGCTGTCGGACGGCGCCTGGTGCAGGAAGATCAGCTGGAGGGCGATGGCGGCGCCCGCGCCGAAGGCCAGCAGCAGGGCCGTACGTGAGGGGCGCGCCGCCCCGGCGCCGTGTCCGGCGCTGACCAGTGCGACCGCCACCAGCGAGAGCGGCAGACCCACCAGTCCCGCGACGGCCAGGTGCTCGCCCTGCAGCAGGCCCACACCGACGGGCAGCGCGGCGGACACCAGCGCGGTCACGGGCGACAGCACGTTCATCGGACCGATGGCCAGCGTGCGGTAGAGCAGGACGAACGCGGCGGCGGAGGCGACCCCGGACGCGGCACCCCAGCCGAGGGCGCCGGCGCTGAACGAGGCGCCGAGCACCGGCCACAGCATCAGCTCGACCACGAGAGAGGCCGGAGCCGCGATCATCACGGTACGCAGCACATGAGCCTTACGGGCGCCGAGGCCGCCGAGGAAGTCGGCGCATCCATAGGCGAGGGAGCTGCCCAGGGCCAGCAGCAGAGCGATCACAGCACATCCCCTAGTATCATTGGAACGACCGCACCATACAATGCAACGACCGGTCTGTGTCAACCAAACGACCGTGTGGTGCATTGAAGTGGTCAGTGGTGAGGATGGAGATCAGATGGTCGAGACAGCCGCGGCCCTGCGGACGGTCGCGCACAACGTCCGAGCGGCCCGCACCCGGGCAGGCCTGTCCCTGGAGGAACTCAGCCGACGCTCCCAGGTCAGCAAGGGAGCCCTGGTGGCACTGGAGAAGGCCCAGGGCAATCCCAACCTGGTCACCCTGGTCCGGCTGGCCGACACCCTCGGCATCTCGGTGTCCGATCTGATGCAGGGGCCGCCCGAAGGTCGCGTCCGCATCGTGGCCGCCGACACCGTGGCGCCACTGTGGACCGGAGAACGGGGGAGTGAGGCCCGGCTCATGCTGACGACCTCAGGCCCGGCCCCTGTCGAGGTCTGGCGCTGGCAGCTGGAACCGGACGAGGAATACCCCAGCCACCCTCACCAGGCCGGGGTCGTGGAAACCGTCAGTGTCACCGCCGGCCGGATGACCCTGATCGTCGACGGCACCGAACACGCGATGGAAGCCGGACAGACCGCCACGTTCGACGGCGACACCCCTCACACCTACCGCGGCTCCGGCACCGAAACCTGCAGCCTGATCATGACGGTCCACCTGCCGCCCGGTCCCGCTTCCACAACCTGACCCACGAGGCGCCGGCCGAAGCCGCCCTTGTGGTGCTGTCGCCTCAGTGGCAGCAGAACTGCTTCGTTACGGGAGGTCGCCGACGGCGACTCGGGGCAGAAGGCGTACACACGCCTGGGGCAGCTCCGGCTCGAGCTCGTCGCGCAGGAACTGGGCAAGGCCCTGCTTGATCTGTTCGGCCTCGGACTTCGGTCCGGCGAAGCCGAGGAGGTGGTGATCCGCCGGCGCAGCGTGTGGTCCTGGGCCCGGTCCGGCGGGCTCTCGAGCTGTCGGAAACGATCGGGGAAGCCACCCCGCCTTGCCCGGCGCCCGACCGGATGGCTCCCCATGCGAGCGGTCGGAGAAGGTCAGCTCGATAGAGGCCGCCGATAAGAGACGGACCTCCTCGAACCGACCGAACTCAGTACCTCACGCGTCCGGGCCGTAGAGCGCGGCGATGTCCTCGGAGCCGCTCCACCGGCTGTACGTGGGTGACTGCGGCCAGTCCTCGGGCGAGTCCTGCCACTCCTCCTGCCGCCCGTACGGCAACAGGTCGATCAGCGCGAAGGTGTGACTGAGCTGCTCGGTGCCTCGGCCGTTGGTGTGCCAGGTGCGATAGACGGTGTCGCCGTCGCGCAGGAAGACGTTGACCGCGAATCCACCGCCGGGCGGTGCGCCCACGTCGGTGCCGAACGGGCTGTTCGCGGTGGAGTACCAGGTCATCTTGTTCCCGACCCGCCGTTTGTACGCGAGGGCCTCATCGATCGGGCCCTGGGTGACGATGACGAACCTGGCGTCGTAGGGCTCCAGGAAATCCAACCGGGTGAACTGCGACGTGAACCCCGTGCAGCCCGGGCACTGCCACTTCTCGCCGGGGAACCACATGTGGTTGTAGACGATCAGCTGCGACTTGTCGCCGAAGATGTCGGCCAGCCGGACCGATCCCTCCTCGCCCTCGAGGGTGTAGTCGGGCATCTCGACCATCGGCATTCGGCGGCGCTGGGCGGCGATCGCGTCGAGTTCGCGGGTCGCGGCCTTCTCCCGCGCGCGCAGGTCGTCGAGTTGGCGCTCCCAGGTCTTCGCGTCGACGACGGGCGGCAGTGCCTTGGCGGTCATGAATTCCTCCGAGGTTCACGGCTTGCGGTTCGTACGTGTAGACCGTGCCCGTTCGCCAAACTCATCGCTCTGCGGCCAACTATCGCCGGGCCGGTCGCAGCGCCCTCAAACCAATGGGGAGCGTCCTCGGCATCGCGGGCACCGAGGGCGACCTCAGGGGCGATCCGCCATCGATGCCCGCAGCATCCTGTCCATCCGTTTCGGGCGCGTTGAGGAACGGACCGTCGCTCTCCTCGTACGTCCACGGCTCCCACTCGCCCTCGGAAGCGAACCGGCCACGGGTGTCCTGTATGACCACCATGAAGCCGCGCCTGGCCGCCGCCAGGGGATCGAGCCCGATGGCCGCGATGGGCGTGTGCTTGCCGTACGGCAGCCGGCTCAGCAGCACCGGCCACGGTCCGGTACCGCCAGGCCGGTAGACATCCTCGCGCAGCACCGTGCCGTCACGCATCTCCGCCGGAACATCGAACTCGATCCGGATCTCTGTCATGTGTTGCTCCTCAGCAGGTCGGCCAGCACGTCGGGCCGTTCCAGAGCGATGAAGTGGCCTGCTCCTGGCACCTGCGTGAAACGGGCGGCAGGCAGCAGCTGCTTGTCGGCCTTCCGGTCCGATGGCCGGGACCAGTCCTTCTCCCCGTAGACGAGGTGGATGGGGGCCTTGACCTCGGGGTAGCGCGAGCGGGCCGCGATGAGGCTGGGCAGGTTCTGGTACACGGCCCGAGCGACGGTCGGGTAGCCGGGACGCCCGCCCGCCTGGAGGAGCTCGTCCAGGTAGTCCTCCCGCAGCGCGGTCTTGTCGACCAGCCCGCCCCGCAGGATCCTGCGAAGGACAGGCTTGGGCTCCTGCCGGGCGACCACGGGGCCCACTCCCGGAGTGAGAACACCGCCGACCACCACACGGGCGAGGGCGCTGGACCGGGCGATTCCGCTGCGGAAGTCGTACGTGTTCACCGCGACAACGCGGCGTACCCGCTCCGGCAGATCGGCCGCGGCGGTCAGGGCGAGCACCGCCCCCATGGACTCCCCGACCAACGTCACGTCATGGAGGTCTAGTTCGGTGAGGAGCCGTGCGACGCCCGCGCGCATCGCCGGCTCGTCGTACAACGCACCGGGCACGATCTCTGAGTAGCCCGTCCCCGGCAGATCGAGGGCGTGCACGGTGTACTGATCCGAGATCAACGGGATGAGGGAGCGGAAGTGCTCGGCCTGCGTACGCACGGTGTGCAGCAGGACCACGGGAGAACCCGTCCGTTCTGACATAGCGCAGCGTTCCCTCGCGGCTGCTGCGTCCGCCGCGCGGGGCGATGGTGTGTCTGGTGGTCCCCGGGATGTGAATCGTGGGAAGTGACTCTTGGCCGGGCATCTCGCCGACTGCCTGTCCTACTTCGCCAGCTGCGCGTACAGCCCTGCCAGGTCCCCGGCCAGGCCCACCTTGACCTGCCGTGAGATGTCGTCGGCGAGCACCTCGTAGGCTCCCGCCTCGACGCCGTCGAGGGCGAGTGCGGCGACGTCACGGGGGTCGGACTTGGGTGCGTCGACGCCGGCCGCCAGGTCCGTGTCCACGTATCCCACGTGTAGTCCGGTGACAGCGATGCCGCGTGGCTGCAGCTCCAGGCGCAGGGAGTTGGTCTGCGACCACAGGGCGGCCTTGGAGGCACTGTAGGAGCCGCCGAGGGCCAGCCAGGACAGCACGGAGTGCACGTTGAGGAGGTGGCCGCCACCGTTGCGCTCGATGACCGGCACGAAGGCCCGGGCGACCAGCAGCGGGCCGTAGAAGTTGGTCTCGAACTCCCGGCGCACGTCGTCGACCGGCGATTCGAGGAAGGACGCGCCGACGGCCGCGCCGGCGTTGTTGATCAGTACGGTGACGTCTTCCGCCTGCGCGGCGGCCGCCGCCACGGAAGCAGGGGCGGTGACCTCCAGCGCCACCGGGACCGCGTCGGGATGCGTCACGCTGCGCGGGTCGCGGGCCGTGGCGTACACCTTGCCGGCGCCTCGCGCATAGAGCTCCTCCACCAGGGCCTTGCCTATCCCGCGGCTGCCGCCGGTGACGAAGACGTTTGCGCCCTTGAGTGCGGTCATGACTGCCTCCACAATGAGAAACCGATCGGTTTTCACTACCGTAAACCGATCGGTTTCTGTGTGCAAGGTCAGGCCGTGAACTGATCCGGGCCGAAGGGAGCCGAAGCGCCTCGAGGGAAGGCACCTCGACCCCTCCTCACCGGGGTCAGCCCGCTACGGGAACCGGCTTGCCGGTGTCGGTCGGCACATCGGCGGTCTCCTTGATGCCGTACCGCGTGTAGAAGCGGGCCAGTGGGCCCGGTGCCCACCAAGCCGCCCTGCCCATCAGCTTCATGACGGCCGACCCCAGCAGGATGCGCACCACCAGCACGTCCACCAGGACCGCGAACACCATGCCGACGCCGAAGAGCTTCATGGTCAGCACGCCGCTCATCCCGATCGCCGCGAGCGGCACGCACATCAGCAGCGCGGCGCTCACGACCAGGCGGCCGATGGACTGCAGCCCGGTCGCCACGGCGGCCGTGCTGTCGTCCAGTTGGTCGTACTGCTCCCGCATCCGGGACACCAGGAACACCTCGTAGTCCATGGAGAGTCCGAAGATCAGCGCGAACAGCATGATCGGCATGTTGGGCTCGATGTTGCCCGTCGGATCGAAGCCGAGCAGATGGTGCAGATGGCCGTCCTGGAAGATCCAGACAAGGACGCCGAAGGTCGCGGACAGCGACAGCAGGTTCATCGAGATCGCCTTCAGCGGCAGCAGCACCGAGCCGAACGCGAGGAACAGGAGGATGTATGTCGCCACCGCGATGTAGAGCAGCATCCACGGCAGGGTCTCGCCGAGCGCCTCCAGAGTGTCGTCGTAGACCGCCGACTCGCCGCCGAAGTACGCCCGGGCGCCCGGCGGTGCCGGTACGTCCTTGAGCCGGTTCACCAGGTCGCGCGCCTCGGGCGAGATGGCATTGCCGTCGAAGGTGACCGACACCCGGGCCGTGGTGCCCTCGGCGCCGGTGATCCGGGCGCTGTCGGCGCCCTCGGTGGCGCCGAGCCGCTCGGCGTACGCCTGGAGTGCCGCGCCCTGCTCCTTCGAGGTCGCGGCGGACTTCAGCACGAGCAGCGAGTCGATGGACTTCACCGCGTCGGCGTCGAAGTCGCGCTCCATGGTGTCGAAGACCTGGCGGCCCTCGGCGCTGCTCGGCAGCTGCTGTGCGTTGATGGAGCCGAACTCGATCCGCATGAACGGCAGGGCGAGCGCGAGCAGCAGGGCCACCGTGCCCACCACCAGGACCGCCGGACGCCGCATCAGGCCGTGCGCGAACCGGTACCAGGCACCCTCGCCCGGCGCCGTCGGGCGCGCGGTTTTGCGGCGGCGCAACGAGAAGGCGTTGACCTTCGGACCCAGCACGGCGAGCGCCGCGGGCAGCGCGATCAGCGAGAAGAGCACCGACAGCACGACCGCGGCCACACCGCCGTACGCCATCGACTTCAGGAACGTCGACGGGAAGAAGGTCAGGCCGGCCAGGGCCGTCGCGACCGTGACCCCGGAGACCACCACGGTGCGCCCGGCCGTGGCGACCGTGCGCGCGAGCGCTTCTTCTCCGGTGTGGCCGCGCGCCAGTTCCTCCCGGTAGCGGCTCACGATCAGCAGGCCGTAGTCGATGGCGACCGCGAGACCCAGGATCGTGACCAGGCTCATCGCGAACACGGAGACGTCAGTGACGTTCGAGATGGTCCGCAGGACGGCCATCGAGCCCAGGATGGAGAGCCCGCCGACGAGCAGCGGGAGACTGGCCGCGGCCAGACCGCCGAACACGACCAACAGGAACAGGAAGAGTACAGGGGCCGAGAAGATTTCCGCGGTTCTCAGGTCATGCTCGATCTTCTCACCGGCCTGATAGCCGGTGGGCACCGTTCCGCCCTGCAGGGTCTCCAGGCCGGGTGCCGCGAGCTTGTCCTTGATCGCCTTGTACGCATCCTCCTTGGCCTTCTCGCTGCCGCCGTGGAGGTTCAGCGCGACGTAGGTGGCGTGCCGGTCGTGGCTGACCTGCGCCGGCATCTTGGACATCCAGAAGTGCGAGTAGCCGGTCACCTCCGATGTCGGCAGGGACTCCACCTGCTTGACGACCGCCTGCCGGAACGACGGGTCATCGACGGTGCGGTCCTCGTCGCGGTAGACGACCACGGCATCGGGTGTCCGCTGCGGGAAAGCCTTCTCGGCGATCTGGGCCGCGTGCCGGCTGTCGGAACCGGGGTCGTCGAAGCCGAGCGGTGTCAGGGAGCCGAAGACACCGACGCCGTAGGCCCCGGACAGGACGGCGAAGAGCAAGGTCAGTATCAGTAGAGGATTTCGTCTCCGGTGAAGCAGACGCCCGAACCTGTCAAACATGATTTCTCCTAGATCGTTGGTGAGCGCCGGGCAGGACTGTCTGAGCACGGCGCGCTGCGGAGCCGTCGGGGCCGGCGCCCCGTGGTGAAGGCCCACAAGGGGCTACCGGACCTGATCGGCCGGAAGCAGGCCGGAGCCGAGAAAGTCACTTCTGACCTGGTGACCGGCTCGCGGCAGTGGACCGGGGTTCGTCAAGGACGGCGACCGTTGAGGCAGCCCTCCGCGCCGAACTGTCGGCCGGGGGTAAGTGGAAAGTGGACGGCCGCTGGGCCGAAGGTGCTCACCGCGCTCGGCCTCGGGAGCGGGCCGGGAGCCGAAGCCGGCCAGGCTCGGGAAGGCGTAGCGGCACAGGGAGTTGGTGAGTATGGGCTCCTCGGCCGCAGAGCAGGCACGTCTCCGCTGGTCAGGGATTCAGCCGACTGCGGGGTGAGGACACGATCACCAGCCGCACGGGGTAAGTGCCGGAAAGCGAGGGTCTGTCGACGTCGGCAGACGGTCGACGCACTCGCACGCCCGTTTCCTGGCTCCCGGGTGTCAGCGACAGGAATCCGGGGCCGTCGCGGGCGGGTGTGGTGAGCCGTCGTGAAGAGCGGCTGTCAGCCGAGGCTGAGGATGGCATCGACCAGCAAGTCGGGCTGCTGCTCCTGCAGGAAGTGGCCGGCATCGGGGACCGTCACATGGTTCCGCCCCCGCGCACCCGGGACGCGGTCCTGGAAGATCCGCTCGAACGCGCGCGTGATGTCTTCGCGTTCGGCGAAGGCGGTGAGGAACGGCTTCTCGAAGGCTGTCAGCCCGGCCCACGCTCGGTTCAGCAACGAGGCGGGCGGGTCTGTGCCGTCGAGCGGTACGAGCCGCGGGAACTGCCGCGCTCCGGCGAAGTGCCGCTCGGACGGGAAGGGAGCGTCGTAGGCGGCCGCTGCCTCCTCGGTGAGGACGTGGGCGGTCTGGTTGAGGGCGCTGTCGGGGCTGCCGACGGCCCACGAGGCGGTCAGGTCGGGCGACTCGGACTGCTCAAGCCAGTGCAGGAACGCGTCGGCCGCAGGCGCGAACTGTTCCGGGGTGAACCCGGCCATGACGTCCGGGGCGGCCAGGCCGGTGTTGGCGGCGACCACGGCCGCAAACCGGTCGGGCGTGAGCCCGACGTGCACGAGGAAGACAAACCCGCCCCAGTCCTGACCGAACAGGGTGATGTCCGCGAGATCGAGCTGATCCAGCCAGGCACCGGTCCAGGCGACGTGAGACTCGTAGGTGTACGCGGCCCGGTCGACCGGCTTGTCGGAGCGGCCGAATCCCATCAGGTCGGGAACCAGGACACGGCGGCCGGATGCCACCAGGCCGGGAATCATCTTGCGGTAAAGGTAGCCCCAGGTCGGCTCACCGTGAGCGAGGACCACGACCGGGCCGTCGGGCGGCCCCTCGTCGACGTAGTGCATACGCAGGTCATCACCGACCGTGGCGTACCGAGGCTCGTACGGCCAATCGGAGAGGCCGTCGAAGCGCTCGTCAGGTGTTCGTTCGATGTCCATGCGACACACCGTAACAGTGTTTTGATTGCTCGTTCCAACTCCCCTTGCTCCCTGTCTGGCTGGAGAGGTGTCTCGGTCACCTGCTTTGACCTGCGTATATGTAGATAGATCCAATCTATGGGCAGGTGAGGGCCTGAGGTTGGCGCGTCAAGTGACCTCGATCTGTTGCGACGCCGGGGGAGCATTCGTAACGGCGTTTGAATATGATGACGCCATGGCCAAGCCCAAGACACATGACGAAGCGCTCCGGCTCAGGCTCCTGCACCGCGCGGCCGCCACGGTCTTCGACCGCGGCACTGCGGCGCTGAGCCTGCGGCAGCTCGCGGCCGACGTGAAGACCTCGACCACGGCGGTCTACTCGCTGTTCGGCAACAAGGCCGGTCTGCTCAGCAGCCTGTACCAGGAGGCCGTGCACCTCTTCGTCGAGCGCCTGGCCACCGTCCATCCGACGGACGACCCGGCTGGCGACGTGATCCGCATCGGGCTCGCCTATCGCGAGTACGCCGTGGCCAACCCTCATCTCTACGCGATCCTCTTCTCCGACCGCAGCGTCCAGTGCTCCTCCGAGTCGGACAGGCCGCGTGAGGTCGTCGAGACGTACCGGCCCCTGATTGACGCTGTGAGCCGCGGACAGCGGGCCGGGCAGTTCAGTTCCGAGTCTGCCCCCGAGGTCATCGCGCTGTCGGTCTGGGGAATGGCCCACGGCCTGGTGTCCCTGGTGCTGTCGGGCAACGAGCCGCCGGAGCTCGCGGTCGCCGACTGCTACGAGCGGGCCCTGCGGGCGTTGGTGGCTGGGTGGCGGGAGGGCGAGGAGAGAGCTTCGGGGGTCGCGGATGCGATGTGAGGCTGGAACGGATTCCCGCTCCGGACCTGGATGTCTGGATGTACGGCTCCAGCGGGGCTCTTGCCAGGAAGCCAGACGTTCGCGCTTGGGAGGAATGGCATCCTTCATCCTTCGATGCCCGCGCCGACTGTCGGCGGCGTGAGCGGTATCGCCACCGACTCATCACCGGGGCCACCGCCGAGCTCACGTAGGGCCGCCTGGAGATCACGCGGAAGACCGCATGCCGGAACGCGCGGACGGCATGCGGTCTGTGGGGTGCACACCGCAGGACGGCCCGCCCCTTGGGCTTGTCGGCCGTTGGGCTTGCCAGGCAGAAACCGATCAGTTTACGCTGGCGGAAACTGATCGGTTTCTCGCCGTGGAGGCGAGTCACGCCACCAGACTCACTAGGAGCACCGGATGACTACCGCGCGCGACGCCGAAGGGCAGTCGGCGGATCCCAGGCTTCCGGCGAAGCTGGCTGCCCACCCGTCGGTGCAGGCCGTGCTCGCCCGGCGCAGGGTCGGTGACGTCACGAGTCCGCCGGCAGTGATCGACGCGGCCTGGCTGCGCGAGCTGTGCCTGGCGGCCGGCGCGGCCGACGCGGCCGCGGTCAGCCTGGACCACCCCGACCTGACCGGCGAGCGCGAACACGCCCGGTCCGCACTGCCCGGCACCCGCACCCTGATCGCGATGGCGTTCCGGATGAACCGCGACAACTGCCGTTCCCCGGCCCGCAGCGTGGCCAACCAGGAGTTCCACCAGACCGACGAGCAGGCCAACCACGCCGCCCGCAGCGTCACCCAGGCCCTGCAGGACGCCGGCTACCGCGCGCTCAATCCGTCGGTCGGCTTCCCCCAGGAGATGGACCGCTTCCCCAGTGAACGGATCTGGGTGGTGGCGCACAAGACGGTCGCGGTGGCCGCGGGGCTCGGGGTGATGGGCCTGCACCGCAACGTCATCCACCCGAAGTTCGGCAACTTCATACTGCTGGCGACCGTCCTGGTGGACGCCGAGGTGAGCGAGTACGGGCAGGCGCTGGACTACAACCCCTGCATCGACTGCAAGCTGTGCGTCGCAGCCTGCCCGGTCGGCGCCATCAGCAAGGACGGGGCATTCGACGCCCTGGCCTGCACCACGCACAACTACCGCGAGTTCATGAGCGGGTTCACCGACTGGGCGCAGACCGTGGCCGACAGCGAGGACGCTGCCGACTACCGCTCCCGGGTCACCGATTCCGAGAGTGCCTCCATGTGGCAGAGCCTGGCCCACCCTCCCGGCTACAAGTCCGGCTACTGCATGGCCGTCTGCCCCGGCGGCGAGGACGTCCTGGGCCCGTACCTGGACGACCGCAAGACCTTCATGGACACCGTGCTGCGACCGCTCCAGGACAAGAAGGAGACTCTGTACGTCCTTCCGGGCTCACACGCGCAGGAGTACGCCCAGCGCCGCTTCCCCCACAAGCCCGTCAAGGAAGTCACCGGCGGCTGGCAGCCCCCGGCGAAACGCTCCGCATCCCACTGACCCGGCGCCCCTGTGCCCACCGCCCGCTCGTCCTGCTCGTACTGCAGGAGGTGTTCTTCGGCATACGACGCTTCCACCGGACAACCGCCGTGCGCGTGCCGAGGACTGAACGTTCTGAGGGTCGCCGACCTGCGATGACGTCGTCCGGCCTCTTTCCGCTGTGCCCTTGTTGTCGAGACCGGAGTAAGTCATGAGTGGGATTCATCCCTTCCGCGTACTGCGCGCCAAACCTCTGTGGATCGCCAATGGCGTCATCACAGGCGTACTCGCGCTGCTGTTCACCGTGTTCTACGTTGGCGCCAACATCGATCCGGTCGATCACATGGAGAAACTGCCCGTCGGTCTGGTCAACGCCGACGAGGGAGCCGCTGTCGGCGGCAAGCAGGTCAACCTGGGGGCGCAGATCACCGAGTCGATCGAGAAGTCCACCGCGAGCGGGGGCAAGATCGACTGGAAGGTGTTGGACGAGAAGGGGGTGAAGGAGGAACTCGGCGAGGGCAAGCTGTACGGCGCGCTCGTCGTCCCCGCCGACTTCACCTCCACCACCACCGCACTGACCGGCACCGCTACCACCGCGACCACCGCGACCACCGGGACGCCGGCCCGCCCGACGCTGACGGTGCTGACCAACCAGTCCGCCGGCAGCGTGGGATCCAGCCTGGCTCGGGCGGCGACGACGGAGGCGGCCGAGAACGCCTCGCTCCAAGTGGGCAAGGAGCTGACCGCGCAGAGCGGGACCGGGCAGGCGAAACTGCCCGCCGCGGCACGCGTCCTCCTGGCCGACCCGGCCGCCGTCACGGTCGAGGACGGCCATCCGCTCGACTCACACAGCGGCCTGGGCCTGACGGCGTTCTACTACGCGCTCGTCCTCGTGGTCTGCGGCATGCTCTCCGCCAATGTCATCAGCGGCCAGGTGGACCACGCCCTCGGCTACACCCACAACGACATGGGCCCGCTGCGCCTGCACCGCCCGCTGATCCGGGCCACCCGGGTGCAGACCCTCGCCATCAGCAGCACTCTCATGGCCGGTCTGTCCTTGCTGATGGGAACCCTGGTCATGGTGGGCGCGATCGGCATCATGGGCATGGACGCCGCCCACCTACCGCTGCTGTGGCTGTTCTCGGTGTGCGCCATCGCGGTCTCCGGGATCGGTGCGCTCACCCTCCTTGCCGTCTTCGGCACGCCCGGCATGCTGGTGGTCACGCTGGTCTTCATCGGGATGGCGGTGCCGACGGCCGGCGCCACCACCCCCCTCGAGGCGCTGCCCGGCTTCTACCGCTTCCTCGCGGAGTTCGAGCCCCTGCGGCAGATCACCGGTGGCATCCGCTCGATCCTCTACTACGACGCCCAGGGCGACGCGGGTCTGACCCGGGGCTGGGTAATGATGGCCGCTGGCCTCGCGGTGGCCGCGCTGTTCGGCTTCGGCGTGACCGGTTGGTACGACCGCAAGGGGCTGCACCGCATCCCGGTCGAGACGAAGCCCGAGAAGACCGCCGTCCCGGCGTAGCGGAACACAACTCGCCCCGGGCGTCGAGGCGGAGCCGGGTCAGTACGCGCCGGTTCTTCAGGTGTGCGAAGGCGTGTTCGCAGACGGCTCGTTCTGCGGCGATCAGCTGGTTGTTCTGCTTCTTCGCGGGCGGGAGCTTCTTGCCCTTGGGCTTCTTGTGGCCGGTGATGACCGCCGGGTCGCTGCTGTCGTCGCCACCACCGTCGAGGCCGACGAAGCGGAGGTCGGCGATCGCGGCGCGGCCGGCCGCGGAGCCGGCCGACCAGGTCGTCGTGGCGGCAGGCGGTGATCTCCGAGCCGCGCGTGGGCCGGGCGGTGGAGGTCCACAGCAGCCGGGCTCAGCCAGGTGGCGGGTGAAGTGGATGATCGTTTCTGCGGCAGTGGCGGTGGGCGTGGTCGTCTGGTGGTCTTCCGGTTCCGAAGGGCTGCCGCGGTGAAGCGCGTCATTCCTCGGCTGGGGTGGGGGCTCGGGGAAGGCGTAGCTGGAAGCATGCTCCGAGGGTCCGGGGGGTGAGGGTGAGGGTGAGGGTGCCTCGGTGGCGGTGGGCCAGGTCGCGGGCGATGGCGAGGCCCAGGCCGGTGCCGCCGTGGTCGCGGGAGCGGGCGTCGTCGAGCCGGACGAAGCGTTCGAAGATGCGCTCGGCGTCCTCGGTGGGCACGCCCGGTCCGTCGTCGTGCACCGTGAGGACGACCCAGGCGTCCTGGTTTCGGATGGTGATCTGGATGCGGTGTGCGGCGTGGCGGGCGGCGTTGTCGATGAGGTTGCGCAGCAGCCGTTCGTACTCGTCTGGGTTTCCGTGTGCGTGTGCGGGGGCGGTGCTGTCGCAGGTGAGGGTCAACGGTCGTTCGGTGAGGGGGTATTGCTCGGTCAGCCGGGAGGCGAGGGCTGTCAGGTCGACGGTTTCGGGGCCGGCTGTGGGGGTGCGGGTGTCGAGGCGGGCGAGGAGCAGCAGGTCTTCGGCGAGGGCGTGGAGGCGGCGGGTCTGTCGTGCGGCGGTGGTGGCCGCGGCGGGCCAGTCGGTGCGTTCCGGGTAGGCGAGCGCGACTTCCAGGCTGGCCAGCAGTGTGGTGAGGGGGCTGCGTAGTTCGTGGGCGGCGTCCGCGACGAAGCGGCGTTGCTGGGCGGCGGCGTCGTCGAGGCGTTGGAGGGTGCTGTTGATGGTGGTCGCCAAAGCGGTGATCTCGTGTCCCGTGGCAGGGACGGTGACGCGTTCGCGGGGGTCGCTCGCGGTGACCGAGGCGGTGAGGACGCGGATGGCTTCGACCGGCCGCAGCGCGATTCGGACGGCGAAGTAGGCAGCGGCGGCGATCAGTACGAGGCCGACGAGCCCGGCCCGCAGCAGCAGGCGGTCGGTGGTCTCGGTGATTGCCTCGGCTGTGTGCGGGAGCACCAACACATAGACCCGCAGGTTGGCATCGGCGGCGACGCCCAGAGCGGCGGCTTTGCCATTGCTCAGTTCATCGGACCGGATATCGGCTGTAATAACCTGATTGGTCCCGCCGGCTACAGAGAATTTGTCACTGGGGTCGTAGTCGGGGTTCGCAGGTAGGCGGACGGTAGTAATGAGCTCGACCCTCAAGGCTTTCGGTGGGGCGGGCATCACGTGGTGGGTGCCGGGAGCGAAGTCGTTCATGCCTCCGCCGTAGGCGACAGCGGTGCGTCGGCCGGTCGCGACGACCTCGTACGGCACAGTGCTTGTGGAATCGGGAATGCCACCCTGTTCCAACTTATCGCAGAGAGACCAGAGTTGATCCTTGGCTTGGTCTTCGGCGATCTGCGTGCTCTGGCGGTAGACGTCGTGGTGTACCCACCAGCCGATGCCGACCAGGATGACGGCGGCGGTCGAGGCGGCGGCCAGGGCTGTGCGGGCTCGTACCGAACGCGGCCACCAGCGGCGTCGCGGCTCAGTCGCGTTCACGGTCGTCCACCAATCGGTAGCCGGTACCCCGTACGGTCTGCAGGGACTGCCGGTGGAACGCGGCGTCCACCTTCTTGCGGAGGGCGCTGACGCGCGCCTCCACCAGGTTGGGATCCCAGGCTTCGTCGGGCCACGCGTGATAGAGCAGATCCGTTTTGGAGACGGCCTGGCCCGCCCGGCGGGCCAGCAGCTCCAGCACGGCGAACTCCCTGGGTGTGAGGTCCACCCGGGCCCCGGCCCGGCGGCAGACCCGGCCGGCGACATCCAACGAGAGGTCGCCCACGGCAAGGACGGGCGGGGCGACCGTGGCGGCTCGTCTGACCAGGGCCCGCAGCCGTGCGACGAGCACCATGTAGGAGAAGGGTTTGGCCAGGTAGTCATCGGCCCCCGTGTCCAGGGCCTCTGCCTGGTCCCACTCCCCGTCCTTGGCGGTGAGTACCAGGATGGGGGTTGCGTTGCCCTCCCGGCGCAGCTGGGCGCAGACCTTGTACCCGTTGAGTCCGGGCAGCATCAAGTCCAGTACGACAAGGGCGTATTCGCCGGTCCGAGCCATCCACAGTCCCTGCCGACCGTCATGGGCGAGGTCGACGCTGTAGCCCTCGGCAGTCAGACCGGTGTGCAGGGTGTGGGCAAGGTCCACCTCGTCTTCGACCACCAGAATGCGCATGTGGTGCAGCCTCGCACAGCGCCGGCCCGCCTTCCTGATCGGCCGGTCAGGTTGGATCAGCAACCGGTCAACGAGGTCCGGGCACGCTGGCGGAATGTCTTCGCCACTGCTGAAAGGCCCTGCCGCCGATGTCCCTTGATGAACGTGCCCCCGCCGTGGCCAGGACGGTTTCCCCTCCCGTACCCGTCCGTCGGCAATCACCGAGCCCGGCCAACGCCGTTGTCGTCCTCGCGCCCTTGACGCTGACCATCGCTCTAGGGCTCTGGGGTATCCGCAGGAAGAACACCATGTGGGGGGACGAGTCCGTCACCTATCAGCTCGCGCACCGCGACCTTTCGCAGATATGGCTCACCGCCCAGCATGTTGATCTGGTCCATGCCCTTTACTACGCCGTGATGCATGAGATCTTCGGTCTCTTCGGCGGAGGGCTGCTGACGTTGCGGCTGCCGTCCGTGCTGGCCATGTCCGTGGCGGCAAGCGGAGTCGGGCTCCTGGGGCTACGCCTGGCGGGACCCCGCGCCGGGCTGCTGGCCGGGCTGGTGTTTCCGCTCCTTCCCCAGGTACAGAAGTACGCGCAGGAAGGCCGCTCGTATGCCATGGTCTGTGCCCTGGTCACCTGGGCCACCTATGCGCTCGTGGTCAGCGTCCCGCATCGGGCCCGGTGGCGGTGGGCGGTCTACGGCTCCACCATGCTGCTGGCCTGTCTGCTCCATGAGTTCGCGGTCCTCGCCCTGGTTGCACACGGCGTCACACTGGTCGTCTCCCGTGTTCCACGACCGGTGCTGAGGGCGTGGAGTGTGGCTGCCGCGGGCGTTGTGGCCGGGCTGTTGCCGCTGGCGATCTACAGTGCGGGGCAGTCGGAGCAGGTGTCCTGGATCGGCGGACCGGTGCGGCTTCGTTATTTCCTGGTGGTGGCGGTCGTGGGCATGGCGTGTGCCCTAGTACTGCAACGGTGCTTGTCGTGACTGCTGGCCAGGTCGGTCGTTGGTGTGGTTATGGGTGGGGACCTTGACGATGTCAGGCTGTGGGCGGGTGAACTGGACGCTCTGCATGAGCGGTTCATCCACCGGTTCAACCGGGAGGAGCCGCGCCAGTCTGCGCTGGCTTACATGCGGGGCCTGGTCGCTCCGCTGGAGCGGAAGAACGGCTGGACGCTGGCCGAGGAAGCCGGGCACGCGGGTCCCGATCGCATCCACCGGCTGCTGAACCGGATCGAGTGGGACGCCGACGAGGTCCTGGACGACGTACGTGACTACGTCGTCGAACACCTCGGAGACAGCGAGGCTGT
>NZ_VWMY01000108.1 GCF_008905045.1 Streptomyces albicerus | reverse complement strand
CAAGCACCGCACCCTCTACCAACCCGGGCACCAACAAACAGCCTGACCAAGCCCACAGACCTTGACCAAACAGATAGAAGCACCCCCCATCCACGTGCTGTCGTGTCTTGGAGGTCCTGACAGAAGTGGTTGATCATGTGACTTTCGGCTGATGGTCGCTGGTCCGGTTATGGGGAACCGTCAGTCGCGGCCGTGGATCGTGTCGGACGAACTGTGATCGCTGATCGAGCCGTTGCTGCCGGAGCCGGGGCCGAAGCTGGTCGAAGGCAGACCGCGGGTGCCGGACCGGCAGGCGCTGTGCGGGATCCTGTTCGTGCTGCATACCGGCATCCAGTGGGAGTACCTGCCTCAGGAGTTGGGCTTCGGTTCGGGGATGACGTGCCGGCGGCGGCTGGCCGCGTGGGACGAGGCCGGCGTGTGGGACGTGTTGCCTCTCGTGCTGCTGACGGTCAGGCATCCCGTTCGCGGTGTCGCTGACCGGCGGGAACCGCAACGATGTCACGCAGTTGCTGTCGCTGCTGGACAAGGTTCCGGCCGTGGCCGGCGGTGTCGGCCGCCCCAGACACCGACCCGACGCGCTCCTTGCCGACCGCGGCTACGACCACGACAAGTACGGCCGCCTTCTCCGGGCCCGTGGGATCCGTCCGGTCATCGCCGAGTACGGCGAGGAACACGGCAGCGGCCTGGGCATCTTCGGTTATGTGGTCGAGCGCACGATCGTCTGTTTCTGAACCGGAGACCGCTTGATGTGGGTCGTGGGGCGGCCCAACTCTGTGGAACGCTAGGCCGATGACCACTCGTGCACCGGATGACGCGGAGTCGCTTGCCGTCGGGGCCCTTGAGTGGCTGATGAAGGCTGCGCGGGACATCGACGACGGTGTGGCCTGGCCAAACACTCTCGCCGACGACCAGGTCACGCCACAGCTGTACAGCGGAAGTTCGGGGGTGCTGCCGGCTCTCCTCGATGCATGGCGGTACTTCGCCGACGATCGGTACGCGGACATGGCTTTGCGCGGTGTCCGCAGTGTCGCTGACGCGGTCGAAGACTGGGAGGACAGCGGCCTCTACACGGGAGTGGCGGGCATGGCTGTCGCCCTGCGGGGCGTGCACCGTGTGCTCGGTGACACCACGGCGGGGGCGTCCGCCGACCGTGCTCTGGACGTGTTGCGGTCCCGCTACGACGGCGCGGGGTGGAACGACTGGTTCGAGCTGGTCGTCGGCAACGCCGGCATAGCGCTCGCCGCGCTGGAGTGCGGCGATCTCGACCTAGCCCAGCTGGCCGTCGACCGCTATGCGCGCACTGCCGAGCCCACCACGGCTGGCGTTCAGTGGGAGGTCCAGACCGGCAGGGTCCACCGCCTGCTCCACATGTCGCACGGCACCCTCGGCATCGTCTACGCGCTCGCTGCCGTCGGCCGGGCCGCCGACCGCCCCGACCTCGTCGACCTCGCAGTGGCCGGAGCCGCCGATGTCGTCTCCCGCGACGAAGCCGGCCCGGACGGTTTCCTCGTCCCGTACTCCGACCCGCAACAGCAGCACGAGAAGATCGAACGCCATAACTACGGCTGGTGTCACGGCCCGGCCGGCGACGCCCAGGCGTTCCGTCTACTGACCCAGGTCCTGCCCGACGATCCCGCCTGGCCCGCCCTCGTCGACCGCTGCTGGCACACCGTCGTCAACTCCGGCCTCCCACGACGGATCCGCCCCGGCTTCTGGGACAACAACGGCCGCTGCTGTGGTACCGCCGGCGTCCTCGCCCTCGCCTGCGACCGCCAGGTCGAACGCGGCGATGGCCGTGACTTCGCCGACATCCTCGTCGCCGACCTCGCGGCCCGCGCGACGACCGACGCCGAGGGCGTCCGCTGGTCCAATTTCGAACACAGGGAGACGCCCAGTGACCTTGCCCCCGCCACCGGCTGGGCCATGGGCAACGCGGGCATCATCCGTGAGCTCCTGCGCCACGCTCGCATCACCGCGAACCGCGACCCGAAGTACGCCGTCCCCCTCCCGGACCACCTACCCACTGCCTGAGTACCCTGCCGCCCTGGCGACCGCCGTCGGCCTTCCGAACCTGGACCATGGTGCGCCCGGCGCCTGGACCGTCTGGTGCACACCATCGAGCAAAGCAAAAAGGGCTCGTATCCCCGGCGAACCCACCGGGGATACGAGCTCTTTGCGTTCTCCGGACGTAAGGCCACAGTCCAGGATCCAATGCCATCACTGCGGCCAGGGCATCCGACAAATCACCGAAGTACGGGCTTGCGCTCGCCCCGTACGGGCCGGCAAGGCCGCGGCCAAGGCGGCCGCGACGCCCACATCTGTCCGGATGCGACGCGGCCGCCTCCAGACCGGTCCTTGAGCCGCTGCCCGACCTAGACCGGCCAGGACCAGCCCTTGCAGGTCGCCACCGTCGCGGCACACGGTCGGCCTTCCACACCCCGAAGGCGCGTACCAGGTACGCCGCGCCGTTGTCGGCCACCAGCACGACGCGGTCCGCAGCCCGGCCGCGGTCAGCCGGCGGGCAGCGGCGTCGATCAGCTCTTCGAGCTCTGGGGACCGCACGACTGAGCCGGAGCCGCCATGCGGATCGGGGCTCAGCTCGCCGCCTCGGTCCAGGACCTCGGGCACTGCCGGGGCAGGAAGAGGGCCAGGATCAGTCCGATAACCATGGCGGCTTTGGCGGTCACGGTGTGGAGCCGGAGGGGCCAGACGACGGTGCAGCGGCCCCAGGCCACTAGCGGCCCCGCCCCACGCCTGACCAGCAGGAGGGGCCTCCGGCCTCGACGTCCAGGACAATGCCAGGGCGCCTTCGCGGCCAAGTAGCGCTGTAATCGGCCAACTATCGCTGCGAGCACAAGAGCCGGGGTTACCCGTCCTGTCGACACGGCCGAAGGCCTGCGCAGCCGCTCAGGCGGAATCCTCGTCCAGCTTCGCCACCACTCGGTCGGAGATGTCGGCCAGCGTCCGCAGCTCCGACGGGGTCACATGGTCCAGGAACAACTCCCGCACCGCCTCCACATGCAGCGGAGCCGCCGCCTCGATCGCCGCACGCCCCACGTCCGTGATCACCACGAACGCTCCCCGAGCGTCCTCGGGGCACTCCTCACGGATCACCAGCCCCCGTCCGGCCATCCGCGCGATGTGGTGGGACATCCGGCTCTTCTCCCACTCGATCGCCCGGGCCAGATCCTGGTAACGCTGCCGGCCGTCCGGCACATCCGTCAGATTGACCAGCACGGCGAAATCCGCGGCCGACAGTTTCGACTCGCTCTGCAACATGCGCGAGAGACGGCCCCCCAGCCGCTCATGCAACCGCACAAAGCTCCGCCAGGCGTGCTGCTCCTCCGCCGTCAACCACCGCACGTCTTCATCCATACAAGCGAGTGTAGAGGGTTGATGGGTCACCCAGTTAGACGAAGGTCGACCCATCAGCCCTAACATCTCCCGCGGTCAGGACGGGTACCGCGGTGTCCATTACGCCACCGCGATCGCCGTTGCGCCGGTTCGAGGAGGACCTGGGAGACCCACATCGTCACTTCGAGCGGGAGTGTCCCGTCGTTGTGAGAGCGGATCTGCGCGAACTGCTCGTCCACGGACGGGACACTCCCGCTCGAAGCGGTGCAGCTCCCAGCCCGTCAGCTTCGTCACCCAGCTGACGGCCATCCGGTGATCGGCGGGAACGGCGACCTTCCGCAGGAGACCGGCCACTCCCAGCTGGCGGAACAGCTCCATCGTGCGCGCGTTGGTGATGTCCAGCTTCGGGTGCTGGGTCGTCGTGGGATTGCGTTCGATCAGGAGCGCCTCCACGCCGTGGTGCTCGAGTTCGAGGGCCAGTGCGAGACCTACCGGCCCGCCTTCGGCGATGAGCACGGGAACGCGCTCGACCGGCTCCTCAGAGAGCTTCTGCCTGGTGGTTTCCGCCACCCGCCCGCAACGTCGTCGCGAGCTGTTCGGCCGCAATGAGCTGGGCCGGACCGAGAGGGTCGACGAACAGCTCACGGACGGCCCGCAGATGAGGAAGGGACGCACGCCGGAACGCCTCAGCCCCCTCACCCGTCAGCACCACCTCGGCACCCCGGCTGTCGGCGGCGCACTCCGCGCGCCGAACGAGGCCTCGCCGCTCCATACGCCGGAGATGGTGCGAGAGACGACTGCGCTGCCAGCCGATACGGGAGGCCAGCACGGAGGGGCGCAGCCGACGCCCCTCCGCCTCGCGAAGGGCGAGGAGAACGGCGTAGTCCCCGGGCGACAGGGAGGACTCGCTCTGCAGGCGTGAGGCGAGTTCCGAGCGGAGCGCCTCCGTGGTCTCGATGAAGTCGCGCCAGATCCGCAGTTCCTCGGTGCTGGGCAGCGCCTTGCGTGGCCCTTCCATCGCTTCGCCCCTTTAGTTGACGCATCAATTAGATCGGGTCATCCTTGATACGTCAACCACTGGCCACGAGGCCGCCCCGCGGGTGCAGCCCTACTCACGAAGGAACCCAGCCATGTCTGATCTCGTCTTCGGCCTGGACACGTTCGGCGATGTACCGGAGGACGACTCCGGCACCCCGGTGTCCGACGCGCGGGCCATCCGGCAGGTCGTCGAGGAGGCCGTCCTCGCGGAGGAGACCGGCGTCGACGTCCTCGCCCTCGGCGAGCACCACCGCCCCGAGTTCGCGATCTCCAGCCCTGAGACCGTCCTGGCCGGCATCGCCACCCGTACCGAGCGGATCCGCCTGTCCTCCGGCGTGACGGTGCTGAGCTCCGACGATCCGGTTCGGGTCTTCCAGCGCTTCGCGACCGTGGACGCGCTCTCGAACGGCCGGGCGGAGATCATCCTCGGGCGCGGTTCCTTCACCGAGTCGTTCCCCCTGTTCGGGTACGACCTCGCCGACTACGACGTGCTGTTCGAGGAGAAGATCGAGCTCTTCGCCAAGCTGCTCGAGGAGAAGCCGGTCACTTGGAGCGGCACCAAGCGGGCGCCGCTCGACAACGCCGACGTCTTCCCCAAGACCGAGTCCGGGCACCTGAGCACCTGGGTCGGGGTCGGCGGCTCGCCCCAGTCGGTCATCCGCACCGCGCACTACGGCTTCCCGCTCATGATCGCCATCATCGGCGGCAGCCCGGAACGCTTCGCCCCGTACATCGACCTCTACCAGCGCGCCACCGACAAGTTCGGCACGACCGCCCACCCCGTCGGCATGCACTCGCCGGGCTTCATCGCCGACACGGACGAGGAGGCCCGGGAGCTGCACCGGCCGCACTACAAGGTCATCCGTGACCGCATCGGCGCGCTGCGCGGCTGGCCGCCGGTCCGCAAGGAGGAGTACGAGAACGAGATCGAGCACGGCTCCCTCTACATCGGCTCCCCCGAGACGGTCGCCCGCAGGATGGCCCGCGCCATCAAGGCGCTCGGCGTCGGCCGGTTCGACCTCATCTACACCACCGGAGCACAGCCGATCAGCGCCCGGCTGCGCGCCGTCGAGCTGTACGGCACGAAGGTCCTCCCGATGGTCCGCGACCTCCTCGCCGACTGACACCCCGAACGGAGCAGACATGGCCACCACCGACATAGGAACCGTCGGCATCCTGGGCGCGGGGAAGGTCGGCACCGTGCTCGCGCGACTGGCCCATGCGGCCGGCTACCGCGTGCTCATCGCCGGATCGGGCGACCCCGACAGGATCGCCCTCACCGTCGAAGTCCTCACCCCCGGCGCGGTCCCGGTCACCGCGGCTCAGGCGGCGGCGAAGGCGGACGTCGTCGTCCTGGCCCTCCCCCTCGGCAAGTACCGCAACATTCCGGCGGAGGCCCTGGAGGGCAAGCTCGTCATCGACGCGATGAACTACTGGTGGGAGGTCGATGGGATCCGCACGGACCTCACCGACCCGCGCACCTCGTCGAGCGAGATCGTGCAGGAGTTCCTGTCCGGCGCGCGCGTGGTGAAGGCCTTCAACCACATGGGCTACCACGACCTCGATGACGGGGCCCGGCCGGCCGGAATCCGCGGACGCAAGGCCATCGCCATCGCCGGCGACGACTCCGAGGACCTCATCACCGTCTCGCGCCTCGTCGACGACCTCGGCTTCGACCCCGTGGTCGCGGGCCCGTTGGGCTCGGGGGTACGGCTGGAGCCGGGCACGGAGCCGTTCGGCGCCAACGTCGACGCCGAGGAGCTGCGCGCGATGCTCAGCCGCTTCCCCGAGTCGGAGCACGGACGGGCCGTCGCCGCCGCGCGGTCCACGCTTTCGGAACCGGCACCCGAGCCGTCGTAGGCATCGTCCGCGCACGCCCACCCCGACGCATTTACTTGATCCGCCATCTATCTTCCTTCAGTTCAGGCGTTCGGCTTCGCGACACGATGCTCGACCAGGTCGTCGTCTGGAGCCGGGCGCCGGCGCCACTGCGCACTACGGCCGCTCGAACCATCGGCTTGATATGTCATCTACTTTCCTTTAGATTAGATGACACATCACTTAATCAAGTGGGGTCGCCTCTGCGGGACCCCACCACCCGATCACAAGAGGTACCTGTGAACGTCGCTCTGTGGGCTGTCGCGGCCCTGCTCGCTCTGGTGTTCTTCGGGGCCGGCGCTGCCAAGCTCGCCCAGTCCAAGGAGAAGCTCATCGCATCTCCCTCCATGGGCTGGGCCGAGGACTTCCCCCCGGCGGTGATCAGGGCGATCGGCATCCTGGAGGTTCTCGCCGCGCTCGGGCTGATTCTGCCCGCGGCGGTGGACATCGCTCCGGTCCTCGTTCCGGTGGCCGCCTCCGGCCTGGCACTGACCATGTTCGGCGCCGGCATCACGCACAGCCGGCGCGGTGAGGCCCAGTCGGTCGTCGTGAACGTGGTCCTGCTGGCCCTGACCGTCTTCGTGGCCTGGGGCCGCTTCGGTCCGCACGCCTTCTGACAGCAACAGACAGAGAAGAGGGGAAGCGCACATGCCCGCGATCACCGTGGACGACATCCTGGTCCTGCCGCGCCTGCCGGAGCTGGACCCGGCCGGCACCGCCTTCCGGCCCGTCCGCCGCCTGACGACCGCACAGCAGGGCTTCGAGGGCGAGGGCTTCCCGGTACGCCGCGCCTTCGCCGGAGTACTGCCGACCGAGCTCGACCCGTTCGTACACATGGACCACATCGGCGAGGTCGAGCAGGCCCCGGGCGAGCCCATGGGCACGCCCTGGCATCCGCACCGTGGTTTCGAGACCGTCACCTACCTCATCGACGGTGCCGTGGAACATCAGGACTCCAACGGCGGCGGCGGAGAGATCAGCGACGGCGACACCCAGTGGATGACTGCCGGGTCCGGCATCCTGCACATCGAGAAGCCGCCGGAGCGGCTCGTCAGGAGCGGCGGGGTGTTCCACGGCGTGCAGCTGTGGGTCAACCTGCCCCGCGCCAAGAAGATGAGCCCGCCCCGCTACCAGGACATCCGCGGCAAGCACGCCGGGCTGGTCACCACTCCCGATGGCGGCGCGCTGATACGCGTGATAGCCGGCGAGATCGCCGGGCACACCGGCCCGGGCGTGACCCACACCCCGATCACCGTCGCCCATCTCACCATCGAGCCCGGCGCCCAGGTCGACCTGCCGTGGGACCCGGCTCACAGCGCACTGGTCTACGCGCTGGCGGGGCACGGCACAGTGGGGGTCGAAAGCCGCCCCATCCAGGAGGGCCGGCTCGCCGTCCTCGGCTCGGGTGACGCGCTGCGCCTGACGGCCGACCGCATCCAGGAGTCCCGCTCCCCCAAGCTGGAACTCTTCGTTCTGGGCGGCCGCCCGATCCGCGAACCCGTCTTCCAGTACGGCCCGTTCGTGATGAACACCCGCGAAGAGGTGCAGCAGGCCTTCGAGGACTACCAGGCGGGGCGCTTGGGCGTCATCCCCGCCCAGCGCCTCCCCCACACGTCCTGAACTTTCATGAGGTCAGCACGCCGTCGGCAGCAGCTCGTCCCGCCGCGCACGCACTGCCGCACGGAGCGCTGACATCACCTTGGCCGCGGCCGGTCTTCTCAGTTGGCCGGGCACCAGGTGACAGCTGAACTGCGGCACGGGCGCGGGACTCTGACACGTACTGCCCAGATGGCTCTTCATAATCGGCCGGGCGAAGCACGAGCCGGCTTCGCTGACCAGACCGTCCAGGCCTCCACCGAACTCAGCGGCGGCCTGGACGGTCACGTCCCGCGTCTGGCTGGATCACTGACGCCGTTCTGGAGAGCCGGAGTGGACGTGTCCGGCGGCGGGAGCGGCCGATAACGGAACGGACGGTCAGCTACGGGCTTTCCCGACCAGCTCCCGTACGGCGGGTGCGACCTCCTCGCCGAACTGCTGGATCGCGGTGGGATCGTCGCCGCCCAGGATGTAGCCGGAGATGCCGTGCTCGAGGGTGATCTCGGCGAGTTGTTCGGCCCACCGGGTGAGCGGTCCGCTGAGGGCTCCGGAGCCGCCGGATGGGGAAGGGGTGCCGATGTTGAGCAGTCGGCGCACGGACGCGGGGTCACGCCCCGCCGCTTCGGCGCCTTCGTCGACGTGCCGGCCGGCGCGGGCGAGTCCGGCGAGCCCGCCTTCGAAGGCGCTGAGGCTGGGCAGCCATCCGTCGGCGATGCGGCCGACCAGCCGGAGGAGCCGTGGCCGGTACGCGCCGACCCAGATGCCGATGTCGTGGGTGGGTGCAGGGCCTCGCTTGGCGCCCGCGACCTGGTAGTGGGTTCCGTCCATGCGCACTCCGCCACGCGTTTCGGTGTCCCAGATCTCACGGATGATCGTGATGGCCTCTTCGAGGGCGTCGACGGACTCGCCGGGCGCCAGCCGTCGGCCGCCGATCGCCTCGATGGCGTCCCAGAATGCGCCCGCTCCCAATGCCAGTTCGACGCGCCCGCCACTGAGCAGGTCCAGTGTCGCGGCGCTGCGGGCAATGACCACGGGCTGGCGCATCGGCAGGTTCATCACATTGGGCGCGAGTTTGATACGGCTCGTCGCCGCGGCGAGGTACGAGATCAGTGTCCAGGAGTCGAGCAACCGCGGTTGGTACGGGTGGTCCTGGAACGTGGCAATGTCGAGCCCGGCCCGCTCGGAGAGCCGGGTGAGCGCCACGACCTGTTCGACCTGGTCGGCACTCGGCGTGATGAAACTTCCGAAAAGCAACTCGTGCGGCTGTCTGGGCATCTTTGACCTTCCTGAACAGCATCAGCGACGCGGAGGGTTGCGGCGCGGCCTGATGGTGGCGTTGGGCAGGGTGGGCGCGGGAAGCCGGCTCCCGGGAAAGCCGTCGATCGCGCCGAAGCGGTCGGAGGATGCCTCCCAGTCCTCGCGGGCCTTGACGATGTCCTCGTGAGTACGGCCGATGAAGTTCCACCACATCACGATCTCCTCGTCGAACGGGGTGCCGCCGAGCAGAATCGTCCGCGCCGTACCGTCCGACTCGTTCGTCAGCGTCAACGCGTCGGCACCCGGCGGGACATAGCCCAACTCCGCCCGGCGCAACAAGGTGTCGGCCACACGGATGTCCCCGCTGTCCACGAGAACGCCGTGCTCGAAGCCGGTGTCCACGGAGAGGGCGACCGTCATACGCGGTTCGAGGATGATCTCGGCCCCCAGCAGCGGTGTGAACGTCCGCACCGGAGAGACCCCACCGGCGAGTGAGCCGAGAAAGACTCTGATCTCGGCCCCCTTCATTCGCACGGGCTCAGGCACATGGTGCTGGAAGTCCCGCTGCGCGTTCCGGTGCTCCTCCGGCAGAGCCACCCACAGCTGAACGCCGTGGACGACGGTCGTGCGCGGGGTGGAGACCTCCGAGTGGGCGATGCCGTACCCGCCCGTCATGAGGTTGATCTCCCCGGGGCGCACCAAGGCGTGAGTACCGAGCGTGTCGCGGTGCTCGACCTCCCCGCTGAACAGCCAGGTCACCGTCTGCAGTCCGGTGTGCGGATGCGGGGCCAGCGCCATGCCGCCCCTGTCGATGACCTCGTCGGGACCGTAGTGGTCGGCGAAGCACCAGGCGCCGATCAGCGTCCGGTCCCGCTGCGGCAGCGTCCGCCGCACGGTAATCGAGCGCGGTCCGCCCAGGGGTACGTCGCGCGCGGGGAGCACGTCGACCCGTGGCACGTCGGTCGGCCGCACGGTGTCGACCGGCGCCCCGCATCTCATCACTGCCGGCTCGGCTTCGACATTGCTCACCGAGACCACCTTCCATGGAATCTAGTTGTTACATCAACTATGATGCCATGATCATAGAGCGAAGACCACAGCAAGTGGACAACGAGCGGGAGATATGCGGATCTTCATCGACAAACAGAGCCCAAAGGCCTTCCACGCCCTCGTGCAGACGCCGGAAACGGTGCGCGCGGTCGCCGCCGAGGCAGGGCTCGACCGCACCGTCGTGGAGCTGGTCAACCTCCGCGTGTCGCAGATCAACGGCTGCGCCATCTGCCTCGACACCCACACCAAGGCGGCCGTACGCGCGGGTGAGTCGGCGCGGCGGCTGGGAGTGCTGGCCGCGTGGCGGGACACCGAGGTGTTCTCCCCCACGGAGCGTGCAGCCCTGGCACTGGCCGAGGCCACGACCGACCCCACCGATGCCGTCACACAGGAAGCCGCCTACGAGGCCGCACGACAGGTACTCACCGATGACCAGATCTCCGCTGCGATCTGGGTGGCGATCACCATCAACGCGTTCAACCGGGTCTCGATCATGAGCAAGCACCCGGTACGGGCGCATCGAGGTGCTCCGGGCGAGGAGAGCGGTGTCGCAGTGTCCGGTGGGTGATGCGGCCCCGCTCATCGTGAGCCGGATCGGGGCGTCGGCGAGAAGGCGACTTTGCCGCCGAGCTGCCCGCTCACGGTGGTGGTCGCGCTCATTCACTTCACCTCGAACTTTGAGGCGTTCGCGGCCAGCCAGTCGTCGAAGCTATTGAGCTCCGGGTTGATCTCCCGCAGCCGGTTCAGGTCGCGGGCGCCGGTGAACTCCTGATCGAAGTCGCCGTAGTACTGGAACATGTTGCCGAGCTCTTCGGCCAACGGAATCTCGAGAGTGCGGAACACGTCGTAGGGCACGGACTGGAAGCGCACCGGCTCGCCGAGCGTTGCCCCCAGCTTCTCCGCGTACTGCACACCGGTCAGGTGGTCGCCGGCCAGGCTCACGGTCTGGCCGATGAACGGCGCGCCGCCCTTGAGGATGGCGAAGGCCGTCCGGCCGATGTCCGCCACGTCCACCCCCGCCAGCAGCTTGCCGTCTTCCATCGGCAGGCTCAGCGTCAGTACGCCGTCCTCGCCACGCTGGGGGCCGAGGCCCTGCAGGAAGCCCTGGAAGTAGAAGGTCGTGTTCAGGAATGTGGTCGGCACCCCGGCCTGCCTGAACAGCTCGTTGCCCTCACCCTTGACGTCGAAGTGCGGCACGTTGTACTTCTCCTGCAGGACTGGCATACGGCCGTCCTCCAGCGGCAGCAGTTCGCGGGTGTCCTCCAGCGTCGACCAGACCACGTGACGCAGGCCCGTGGCCTCGGCTGCCCGGACCAGGGCCTCGATCTCCGCCGTCTCCTCGGCCGCCGAGCCGTGCGCCCAGAAGTTGGTGACGAGGAAGGCGCCGTAGGCACCCTCGAACGCCTTGTGCACGGTCGGCTCGTCGCCGAAGTCCGCCCGGACGACCTCGGCGCCGAGCGCGGCGAGTTCCCTGGCGGCGGGCGAGTCGGGGTTCCGGGTGAGCGCGCGGACCGTGAAACCCGACTCCGGATCGGCGAGGATCGCTCGTGCGGCTCCACCGCCCTGCGCGCCCGTTGCTCCAGCGACCGCGATGACCTTTTTGTCGTTCATGTCAGCTTTCCTGTCAGAAGAGAGATTCGTTGACGCGTCAACAGAGCGTATCGCGAATAGGTTGACGCATCAACACAAGACGTGTGATCGAGCCGTGATCGTTTCGAGGTTTCCGCAGCAACGGGCACGCAATGATGGGCGCGAGTGCCCACGAGCGGATCGTCCAGCTTGACGAAGAGCGCCGACGTCATGCGGGGCTGCAGTCGGCCACTTGCTCGCGGGGCATTGGTAAATCTCACCGCGCTCCACCTCGGCCACCAGGGAGGCCGAGGGCACGGAGCGCTGTGGCGTCCTTGAGGTCGACCCGCGTGCCGCTGCGGGCGCACGCGTAGGCGCTGCCGGCGCCCATCATGTCGGCGCCGAGCACCCCGACCTTGGTCGCGCGCCAGATGTCGAAGCCCTCCGGTCAGATGCAGCCCGCATTGATGCGCTGTGTGTCGAAGAAGAAGGCGTCGGCGCCGGCAGGTGCCATACCCTCAGGGCCAGGTCAGCATGGGATGGCACAGCCCCTGCCCGACCTCTCGCCCACCGCGGCGCCGCTGATCGTGGCAACGGTTCGCCAAGAGCACTGGCCTGGACGCCGCCGAAGGCATGCCCGACTCGGAGTACATGAAGTGCCCTCTGGACCACTGCCCTTCGAGTGCCTGCGACGGGTCGCGCCTGTCAACGCCGCTGCGGCAGCAGCGTCCGCGACGCGACCAGACAGGACGATCAAGAAAACGATGATGCATCAACCGTTGAGATGACTAGTTGGCCGCTTACCACGGACAGGCAGCCAACGGGCGAGACGTCAGAGTAGATCCGCCTCCAACCGGTCAAGGATGCCTTCACAGAGACGGGTGAGCATGTCGAGCTCTTCAGGGCTGAGGGGGTCGATGACAAGCCGACGCACGGTGGCGACGTGCCCGGGGGCGGCCTCTTCGATGGCCGCGCGGCCGGCGGGGGTGACGGCCACGTGAACCCCGCGTCCGTCCTTGGGGCAGTCTTCACGCGCCACCAGGCCGCGTTTGTTCATGCGACTGAGGTGGTGGGACATGCGACTGCGCTCCCAGTCCACCGATTGGGCCAGCTCCAGGAAGTGCTGCCGCCCGTGGGGCGCATCGGCGAGGGCCACGAGGACGATGTAGTCGGCCATGGACAGGTTCCCCGTGGCCTGCAGCCTGCGTGCCAGCCTGCTGGGAAGTTTCTGATGTACGTCGACGAAGGCGCGCCAGGCGCGCTGTTCGGACGGGGCGAGCCAGCGTGTTTTCACCTTCATGCGAACTAACTTTAACCGATGGTTGACGCGTCATCAATGATGGGCAATAGTTGAAGCATCAACGGAACGCGGCGCAACAAGTACCTACGCGTTCCACGCACTGGAGGAGATCCCGTGAGCGAGTCCCCGAAGACCGGCCTGGACGCCCTGCTGACCCCCGAGGAGAGCGTCCTGGTGCTGATTGACCACCAGCCGTTCCAGTTCGCCAACCTGCACAGCCACGAGCCGACGATGATCGTCAACAACGCCATCGGGCTGGCCAAGACCGCCAAGGCATACGGCGTCCCGACGATCCTGACCACGGTCGTGGAGGAGCGCGGCGGCCTCATCATCCAGGGCCTCCAGGACGTCTTCCCCGACCAGAAGCCGATCAACAGGACGACCCTCAACAGCTGGGAGGACCAGCGCGTGGTGGACGCCGTAAAGGCGACCGGGCGCAAGAAGCTGATCATCGCCGGCCTGTACACCGAAATCTGCGTGGCCTTCCCCGCCCTGCAGGCTGCCGGCGAGGGCTACGACGTCTACGTCGTCACCGACGCCTCCGGAGGCGTGTCGGCCGAGGCCCACGACATGGCCGTACGCCGCATGGTCCAGGCAGGCATCACCCCGATCACTTGGATGGCCGTCCTCGCCGAGTTGCAGCGCGACTGGGCCCGCACGGACCTCGTCGCGCCCGAGGACCTGGCGGCGCTCATGGGGTACTCCGGCGGCGCCGGTGTGGCGTTCGCCTGGGAGATGCAGCTCCTCAACACCCCCGTTCCCAACGAGACCACCCCTGGGATGTAAGGGGCCGGACCGACGCCACGGGGCGGCACCAGCGCCGGTGCCGCCCCGTGCTCGGGCCCGGAGACTTTCGTGCATCCCTCCCCCATCCGACTCCGCTCGATGGCGCGGTGCCAGGGGCCATCGGTCGGCAGGAGGCACCCGTGCCCGCAGGGCACCGAATCACACCTGTTCAGTCCGCCGATCCAGAAGGCTGCCGACATGACAACCGCGCCCGCCCTCCCTCCTGTTGTCCCGCTGGTCCCTCCCAAACTGATCGCGACGGACCTTGACGGCACGCTGCTCCGCAGCGACGGAACGCTGTCGGACCGCACCCGGGCCGCCCTGACGGCAGCCGAGCAGGCCGGGATCCACGTGGTGCTGGTCACGGGCCGCCCGCCGCGCTCCGTACCGGAGTTGCTGGCCACCATCGGACCGTATTTCGTCATCGCCGCCAACGGCGCGGCCGTCTACGCCCCTGACGGAACCCTGGCGCATGCGTCCCCGATCCGGCCCCTGGCAGCCACCCGGCTCATCACCCGCGTGCGCAGGGCGCTGCCCGGCGCCGCTTTCGCCGTCGAGTACGACGGGGACTTCGGCCACGAACCGGCCTACCCGACCTGGTCGTTCGGTGAGGAGGCCGCCAAACCGATCGGCACCGCCGGGGAACTCCTCACCCGTATCCCGGGCAGGCCGGTGCTGAAGATCCTCGCCTACCACCCGACTCTGCCCCTCGACGACTTCTACGAGCGGGCTCGGCGCACAGCGGGCAGCAACGCCGAGACCACCTACTCCACCGGACTGTCGCTGGTGGAGTTCAGCGCACCCCGCGTCACCAAGGCGACCACCCTGCTCGCGTGGAGCGGCCGGCTCGGCGTCAGCAGCCACGAGATCGCCGCCTTCGGCGACATGCCCAACGACCTGCCCATGCTCACCGCGGTGGGTCACTCGTACGCCATGGCCAACGCCCATCCGGACGTCCTGCGGACCGCACGCCATCGCGCCCCCGCCAACGACGAGGACGGCGTCGCCCAGGTACTGGAACGGTTCGTCGACACACTCGTACGTTGACCGGACCGGCACATCCCCGTGTCGACCGTCCGGGAGTTCCGCCGGCCATGACGATGGCCTGGGCGAGCGCCGGCCCGATACCGCGCGAGACGCCGGACGGTGACGCTGGTACTGGACGGGGTGCTGGAGCATGGCGACAGCATCGGGAACAGCGGCACACTGACCGCTGGAGGCATCCAGTGGATGACCGCCGGCCGCGGGATCATCCACCGCGAGCTCGCCTTCCGCAATGAACGCGCACACATACTGCAGTTGTGGGTCAACCTGCCGGCCGACAAGAAGATCGTCGACAGCCGCTACCAGGACCTGCTTGCCGCCGACCGGCCGACCATCGACCACGGCATCCTCCCCTGTGACGTAAGTCCCGCGCCCGCGGGTCGGCGAGCGCGGGACTTCACATCAGCGGGCGTTCAGAAGGCCGCCGCGGCGCTGTGCAGGTTCTTCGCGGCCAGGGCGAGGCCCTCGGTCTGGGAGTAGGCGGCGTCCTCGTGCTCGATGTTGACCGCCATGTCGGGGTCGATCTCGGCGAGGGCGCGCAGGAACTCGGTCCAGAAGGGGACGTCGTTGCCGAGGCCGACCGCGACGAACTTCCAAGCCGGGTTCTCCGGCCAGGCGTTGCACCAGAAGCCGTATCCGGTAGGCACCTGGCCGGGCGCGTCGGCGGGCACGCGGGTGAACGACGTGTCGAGCACGCCGCGGATGTCGGCGCCCGGGCAGAGCGTCGCGTCCTTGGCAGCGGCGTGGAAGACCAGCGGGCCGAGCCACTTGACGCAGGCGATGACGTCCATGCCCTGCCACATCAGATGGGAGGGGTCCATCTCGGCGCCGATGTTCGTCGCGCCCGTCTCGTCGACGAGCCGCTTCAGGGTGACGGGTGAGAACACCAGGTTGTGCGGGTGCATCTCGATGGCGACCCGAACGTCGTTCTCGCGGGCCAGTGCGTCGATCTCCTTCCAGAACTCGACGGCCACGCCCCACTGGTAGTCCAGGACGTCCATGTACACGCCGTCCCACGGGTTCACGACCCAGGAGGGGTACTTGGCGTCGGGGTCCGAACCCGGCGTGCCGGACATGGTCACGACGTGCTTCACGCCGAGCAGGCCCGCGAGACGGATGGTGCGGCGCAGGTCGTCGGTGTGCTTGGGGCCGACACCCGGGAGCGGATTGAGCGGATTGCCATTGCAGTTGAGGCCGGTCAGTTCCATCCCGCGATCGGCGAAGGCCGCCAGGTACTCCTCCCGGGCGGTGGCCGAGGACAGCAGCAGGTCGACCGGGCAGTGCGGGGAGGGGATGAAGCCGCCGGTGTTGACCTCCACCGAGGTCAGGCCGTTCCCCTTGAGGATGTCGAGGGCCTCGGGGAGGGTGCGGTCGTGCAGACAGGCGGTGTAGGCGCCGAGCTTGAGGGCCATGTGCGTGCTCCTTGGATACGTGCGGAGGTCAGGCGGCGGGCGGGACGTCGACGGCGGCACCGCCGTTGCGCGAGGACTTGACGACGGCCCGGATGATCTCCATGGTCCGCAGCGCGTCGGCGAAAGTGGCGCAGGCCGGCAACGGCTCGGCGACCCCCGCGATCTGGTCGAGGAAGGCCCGTGCCTGGTAGGTGAAGTGGTCGGCGTTGCCGGCGCCCACGCCCGGCGCCTCCATCGGAACACCACCCGCGAAGTACGGCAGCTGCGGGCCGACGATGATCTGCCGGGCCCCGCGCGTACGTGCCTTGGGCTGCGCGTCGTCGAAGAGGTACTCGGCGGGCCGGTGCTGGTCGAACGCGGCCCGCCCGCCCACACCCAGAACGTCGAAGGCAAGTCCGTTGGGCAGGCCGAAGCCGGTGCGCGTCACCGAGAAGGTGCCGACCAGACCGGACTCGAAACGGGCCGTGAAGGACGCGGTGTCCTCGTTCTCGACCTCGCCCATCTCGTCGGAGACGGGAGTGGCGTTGTGCCCGACGACCGCGCCCAGCGGCAGCGGCCGCTTGGTGATCTGCGTCGACAACGAGGCACCGGAGACCGAGGTGATGGGCCCGGCGACGTACTCGGCGGCGTCGATGATGTGTGAACCGATATCCCCGAGCGCACCGGAACCGGCGCCGCCCTTGAACCGCCAGCTCAGCGGCCCGTTCGGATCGGTCGCGTAGTCGCACCAGTAACGGCCGCTGAACAGCGTCGGATCGCCCAGCTCACCGGCACGCACATGCTCACGGATCGCGGCGATGCCGGGCGAACGCCGGAAGGAGTACCCGACGGCCGTCACAACCTCAGCACCCTGCTCCAACTCGGCCATGGCACGGGCGTCTTCGAGCGAACCGGCCAACGGCTTCTCGCACAGCACATGCTTTCCGGCAGCGATCAGCGCCTCCGCGATCGGCCGGTGCAGATGATTTCCCACGACGATGGAGACGGCGTCGATCGTCGGGTCCTCGGCGACGGCCTCCCAGCTCGGTAGCGCCTTCTCGTAGCCGTAGCGGCGGGCGGCGTCCGCGCCGAGTTCGACGTTGGCATCGGCGATCGCGGCCAGCCGGACGGGCGGCAGGCCGGCCCCGAAGACCGTGTTGACGTTGCGGTATCCGGCAGCGTGACTGCGGCCGGCCATGCCGGCACCGATCACCGCGACGGAGAGTGGTTTGGCGGACGTGGTCATGGCGGTGCCCTTCAAAGGAGTGGTGATCAGGCGGCGAACTGCCGGCGGAAGTGGGACTCGATCAGTTGGAGGTGGGGAAGTTGAAGCCGGCGGTGAGTTGCTGGGCGGGTTGGGGCCAGCGGGTGGTGACGACCTTGGGGCGGGTGTAGAAGCGGAGGCCTTCGGGACCGTGGATCGGGGAGTCACCGATGAGCGAGTCCTTCCAGCCGCCGAAGGAGTAGTACGACATCGGGACCGGGACCGGGACGTTGATGCCGATCATGCCGACCTTGATCTTGCGCTGGAAGCGGCGGGCGGCCTCGCCGGAGGCGGTGAACAGGGCGGTGCCGTTGCCGTAGGGGTTGGCGTTGATCAGGTCGATGGCCTCGTCGAGGGACTCGGCGCGGACGATCGCGAGGACCGGGCCGAAGAGCTCCTCCCGGTACGCCTCCATCTCGGTGGTGACGTGGTCGAGGAGGGAGGGGCCGGTGAAGAAGCCGTCGGCGTACGCGGGGTCGTCGATCTTCAGGCCGC
The DNA here is from genome assembly GCF_008905045.1 of Streptomyces albicerus. Taxonomy (GTDB): domain Bacteria; phylum Actinomycetota; class Actinomycetes; order Streptomycetales; family Streptomycetaceae; genus Streptomyces; species Streptomyces albicerus. The sequence continues at coordinate 7,410 of NZ_VWMY01000108.1, read as the reverse complement.
GGCCGTCGACGACTACGGTGGCACCCTCGGCGTGGGCGGTGGTGACGGCGTTCTCGACGCGCTCCTGGGCGGCCTTGGTGACCAGCGGGCCCATCTCGGTGCCGGGCCGGTCGCCGGGGCCGACCTTCACCTCACGGGCCTTGCGCTCCAGCACCGCGACCAGGGCGTCGGCCGCGTCGCCCACGGCCACGGCGACGGAGACGGCCATGCAGCGCTCGCCGGCCGAGCCATAGGCCCCGGCGGTGATGTGGTTCGCGGCGAACTCGAGGTCGGCGTCGGGCAGGACGACGGCGTGGTTCTTGGCGCCGCCGAGTGCCTGAACACGCTTGCCGTGTGAAGTCGCCTGCTCGTGCACGTACTTGGCGATCGGCGTCGATCCCACGAAGGACACCGCCTCGATGCCGGGGTGCGTCAGGATCGCGTCGACCGCGTCCTTGCCGCCGTGCACGACGTTGAAGACGCCGTCCGGGAGACCGGCCTTCTGGTACAGGCCGGCGACGAAGTTCGCGGCCGACGGGTCGCGCTCGGACGGCTTGAGGATGAAGGTGTTGCCGGTCGCTATGGCGATGGGGTGCATCCACAGGGGCACCATGGCAGGGAAGTTGAACGGTGTGATGCCCGCGACAACCCCCAGCGGCTGGCGGAAGTTGTGCACGTCGACGCCACGGGAGACCTGGTCGGAGAAGGAGCCTTTGAGCACGTCGCCGAGACCGCAGGCGAATTCGACGACCTCCCCGCCGCGGGTGATCTCGCCGCGGGCGTCGTCGACGGTCTTGCCGTGTTCGGCGGAGATGATGCGGCCGAGTTCTTCCTCATGGTCGAGCAGGAGCTGGCGGAAGGCGAACATGACCTGGGTGCGTTGGGTGAGGGAGGACTCCGACCAGGTCTCGAACGCGGCGGAGGCGGCCTGCACGGCGGCGTCCACGTCTGCGGCTGCGCCGAGGACAACCTGGGCCTGCTCGGCGCCGGTGGCCGGGTTGAAGACCGGCTGGGTGGCGGTGGCGGCGCCCTGCGTGGCGGAGCCGTTGATCCAGTGCTGGATGGTGGTCACGGTGCGGGTTTCCTTCGGGGACGAGGGTGTTACAGGTAGTGGCGCTGGGCCTGCTTGTGGGCGGCGTACGTCTCGTACGCGTCGCGGGTGGAGTCCAGGGCGGAGGTCTGACTCACCGGCACGTCCCACCAGCCGTGGCCGGGCGGGTTGGGTCCGTAGAGGTCGGTCTCCACGTGCACGACGGTGGTGCGCGTGGCGGCCTTGGCCTTCTCCATCGCCCAGCGGAAGTCCTCGACGCTGGTGGCGTGCAGCACCTCCGCGCCGAGCGAGGAGGCGTTCGCTGCCAGGTCGACGGGCAGGACATCGCCGTCCAGCTGGCCCGAATCGCCGTTGCGGTAGCGGTACTTGGTGCCGAATCGCTGTGAGCCCAGCGCCTCCGACAGTGAGCCGATGGAGGCGAAGCCGTGGTTCTGGACGAGGACGATGATGACCTTCAGGCCTTCGGAGACCATGGTCACGATCTCCTGAGCCATCATCAGATACGAGCCATCGCCGACGAGTACGACGACCTCGCGCGAAGGGTCGGCCGTCTTCGCGCCGACGCCGGCGGCGATCTCGTAGCCCATACAGGAGTAGGCGTACTCCACGTGGTAGGCCTTCGGATCGCGAGCCCGCCACAGCTGCTGGAGGTCACCGGGCATCGACCCCGCCGCATTGATCACGACGGCCCGGTCGTCGAGGACGTCGTTGAGGACGCCCAGGATCTGCGTCTGGGCGGGCAGGTCACCGGTGTTGCGGTCGGGAGCGAAGCACTCGTCCTCGATCTCCCTTGTGCGGGCGATCAGTTGACGGATCCGCTGCCGATACGACGGCTCCACCTCCCAGTCCGTGAGCGCTCCGGCGAGAGCCTGGATTCCGAGCCGCGCGTCGGCGACCAGCGGTTCGGCGGAGTGCTTGACGGCGTCGAGGCGGGCGACGTTGAGGTTGACGAAGGTGACGTCGGGGTTGCCGAAGACGGTGTGGCTGGCGGTGGTGAAGTCGGAGTAGCGGGTGCCGATTCCCAGCACGACATCGGCCTCGCGAGCCAGCTCGTTGGCTGCGTACGAGCCGGTGGAGCCGATGCCGCCGACCGCGTAGGCGTGGTCCCAGGGTACGGCGCCCTTGCCGGCGTGGGTGTCGGCGACCGGGACGCCGGTGGCCTCGGCGAAGGCGCGCAGCGCGGTCTCGGCGCCGGAGTAGACGGCTCCCCCGCCGGCGACGATCAGCGGCTTCTTCGCGTTCCGCAGCAGCGCCGCGGCCCGCTCGATCGCGGCCGGCTCGGGCACCGGGCGGCCCACATGCCACACCCGGCGCCGGAAGAAGGAGACCGGCCAGTCGTACGCCTCCGCCTGCACGTCCTGAGGCAGGGCGAGGGTGACGGCGCCGGTCTCCACCGGATCGGTCAGCACCCGCATCGCGGCCAGCGCGGCCGGGATCAGCTGCTCGGGACGGGAGATGCGGTCGAAGTACTTGGATACGGCCCGGAAGGCGTCGTTGACGGTGACGTCCCCGCCCCGGGTGTCCTCGAGCTGCTGCAGCACCGGGTCGGCGGCACGCGTGGCGAACATGTCGGACGGCAGCAGCAGCACGGGCAGCCGGTTGGTGGTGGCCAGCGCCGCACCCGTGATCATGTTCGTCGAGCCGGGGCCGGTCGAGGCCGTGCAGGCGAAGGTGGCCAGCCGGTCGCGCATCTTCGCGTAGGCCACCGACGCGTGCACCATGCCCTGTTCGTTGCGGGCCAGGTAGTAGGGAAGGTCAGCCTCACCGGTGGTGGCGGCCTGGAGCAGGGCCTGTCCGATGCCGGCGACGTTGCCGTGGCCGAAGATGCCCCACACGCCGGGGATGAGCCGCTGCTCCTGGCCGTCGCGCTCGCTGTACTGGTTGGCCAGGAAGCGCACCAGGGCCTGGGCGGTGGTGAGTCGTACGGTGTTCATGGCTGGCGGGATCCTTCGAAGGGGAGCCGGTCGTCGACGTCCTGGGACCGCCAGGTGTCGCGGACCCAGCCGTGGGCGGGGTCGTCGCAGATCAGCCAGGCGCGGTCCTGGCCGGGACCGGCCATGACGTTGAGGTAGTAGAGGTCGTAGCCGGGCGCGGCGATGGAGGGCCCATGCCAGCCGTGCGGGATCAGCACGGTGTCTCCTGAGCGGACCTCGGCGAGCACGTCGATGGGCCGCTCGGGGGTGCCGTACACGCGCTGGTAGCCGAAGCCGTTCTCGCCGGCGACCTGGAAGTAGTAGATCTCCTCCAGCTCCGATTCGACGCCTGGGCGGGCTTCGTCGTGCTTGTGCGGCGGGTAGGAGGACCAGTTGCCACCCGGTGTGAGGACCTCGCACACCAGCAGCTGCTCGGCCTCGAACGTCCCCGGCAGGCAGTAGTTGTTGACCTGTCTCGAACACGCGCCCGCACCGCGCAGTTCGACCGGGACGTCCTCCTTGCGCCCGTACCGAGCTGAGTGACCTCCCTGCTCGGTACGGGCGGAGGGCAGCGCGAACCTCCCACCGGATGCGCTGCTGATCAGGGCCTCCGACGCGCGCGGCAGGTACGCGAAGTCGGTGACCGAGGCGAACACGCCCGTCCGGCCCGCGAGTTCGAAGGCCGTGCCGTCCGTGGTGACGGTGCAGGAGCCCGTCAGCGGCAGGACCAGGAACTCGGAGCCCTGGGTGGACAGGGCGTGCGCCTCGCCCGGCTTCAGGGTCAGGATCCTGAGGCCGGAGTGTCCCCAGCCCGCCGACTCCGGCGTGACCAGGAGGTCGTAGGGCTCGTCGGCCGAAGTCCCCTTCGGCAGGTGGTACTTGCTCGTCCCGGTCACAGCAGGCTCACCGCCTTGTCGACGGCGCCGGCGACGTCGCCGCCCGCGGGATAGAGGAGGGAGCGGCCCACGACCAGGCCCTGCGCGGTGGGCTGTTTCAGCGCCTTGCCCCAGGAGGCGAAGGCCGCGTCGGCATCCTTGACCTCGCCGCCGAGCAGAAGGGCGGGCAGGGTGGAGGAGGCCAGGACGCGTTCCATATCTTCCACAACCGGCAGCTTCAGCCAGGTGTAGGCGGTGCGCCGGCCCAGCCCGGAGGCGATGGTGATCGACTTGGTGACGGCGTCCGTGGACAGGTCGTTGCGGATCCTCCCGTCCCGCCAGGCGGACATGAACGGCTCGACCATGGCGATCAGCTGACGGTCGTTGAGCTCGTCGACGGCGCGGGCGGTGTTCTCCAGCACCGACGGGGTGGCCGGATCGTCCAGGGCGATGCGGGTGAGCATCTTGCCGCCGTCGAAGCCCATCGCGGCGATCGTCGCGGCGTCGTAGCCGGTGAACCGGTCGTCGATCTCGAACACCGAATCTGCGAGACCCGCCCGGTTCATGGAGCCGAAGACACTCTTGCCATCGAGGACGCCGAGCAGCAGCAGATCTTCGAGGATGTCGGCGGTGGCCAGCACACCGGTCACGCCGGGCCGGTCCAGGGCGATGCACAGCCGGTCCAGCAGCCGGGCGCGGTCAGCCATCGCACTCGGCTCACCGCCGACGCCGTTGGCGCCACGCGCCGGATGGTCGGCGGCGATGATCATGGCTCTGCCGTGCTCGCCGAGCGGCGAAGGGGCTTTCACACGGCGTGCGGCGGCGGCCGCGATGGCGCCGGGGTCGCCCACCCGGGCGGACACGATCCGGCTCATGGTGTCGGACAGCACGGCGTCACGCCTTTCGTTCTACGGAGGTGGGGGCGAGGGAGGCCTCACGGAGCTTGGCGTCGACCTCGGCCGCGGTCGGCATGGCGTCGGAGCAGGACAGCCGGCCGGCGACGACGGCACCGGCGGCGTTGGCGAAGGTCACCGTGCGCCGGGTGTCCCAACCGGAGAGCAGCCCGTGGCAGAGGGCGCCGCCGAAGGCGTCCCCGGCGCCGAGCCCGTTGACTACGTCCACCGGCACCGGGGGGATCTCGACGGCAGAGCCGTCCCGGTCCATCGCCAGCACACCCTTCGGCCCCTGCTTGACCACGGCCAGCTCCACCCCGGCGGCCAGCAGCGCCTTGGCGGCGGCGTACGGCTGACGCTCGCCGGTGGCCACCTCGCACTCGTCGAGGTTGCCCACCGCCACCGTCGTGTGCCGCAGTGCCTCGGCGTAGTACGCGCGTGCCTGGGACGGATCCGCCGAGGCTGTGCCTTTCCAGAACGCGGGCCGCCAGTCCAGATCAAAGACCGTCGTGCCGGCCTTCGCCCGGTGCGCCAGCGCCGCCAGCGTGGCCGAACGGCTCGGCTCCTCACTCAACCCGGTCCCGGTCACCCAGAAGATACGCGCGGCCCGCACCGCGTCCAGGTCCAGCTCACCGGCCTCGATGTCCAGGTCGGGCGCCTTCGGCAGCCGGTAGAAGTACAGCGGGAAGTCGTCCGGCAGGAAGATCTCGCAGAACGTTACCGGCGTCGGCGCGATGTCCGACGTACCCACGAACCGGGCGTCGACGCCGTAGCCCTCCAGCGCCTGGCGGACGAAGTCCCCGAACGGGTCCCGGCCGGTCTTGGTGATCACGGCGGCGGAGTGGCCGTAACGGGCGGCGGCCACGGCCACGTTCGTCGGGCTGCCGCCCAGGTACTTGCCGAACGAGGTGACCTCCGCCAGTCCCACGCCCGTCTGGAGCGGATACACATCCACTCCGACCCGGCCGATGGTCAGCACTTCGAACGGCATTTCTCTGGTTTCCCTTCGCTCCGGAGACTCCGGGGGGTGATGGAGTTAAAGCGCTTTAAAAGCGTTCCTGGAAGAAGGATGCCTCGTCGTCAAATGTCATGTCAATAGATTGTCAGAGCGCAACATGTGGCCTCGCCGACGGGACGTCCGTCGGCGGGGCCACGACCGGTCACGACCAGGTGGTCAGGTACTCGTCGATCTTCTTGCGCATGAACACCGAGGACTCCTTGGCGCGTTCTTCCCAGGCGAACACGCAGGCGGTCAGCGTGCCGTCGAAGCCGTTCGCGCGCAGCTCACGGAAGAGCTCGTCGAAGTCCACCTCGCCCTGCCCCATGTCGAGGTGCTGGTGGATACGGGCCGCCGTGCCGGGCGGGTTGAGGATGTAGCGGTTGCCCGAGGACGCCGTGTGGTCGAGGGCGTCGGCCAGGTGGACATGGGTGAGGAGGTCGCCCGCGTACTTGATGATGCCGGGGGCGTCGTTGCCGATGTGGAAGGTGTGCGGGGCGCAGTAGAGGAACGCGACGTTGGGGTCGTTGATGCCCCGGATCATGTTGATCGCGTCGTAGCCGTTCTCGATGAAGTCGTCCGGGTGCGGCTCCAGCGCCAGCTTGACGCCCTCTCGCTCGAACACCGGCAGCAGCTCGTCCAGCGACCTCCAGAACTGCGCCTCACTGCGGTCGGAGTCCTCGGGGCGCCCGTTGAACTCCGAGATCATGCTGTCCACACCGAGGTCGGCGGCGATCTGGATCGAGCGCTTCCAGTACCGTACGGCGGCCTGCCGGGCGTCCTCGTCCGGGCCGGACCAGCGGAACAGCGGCAGCAACGAGGAGATGCCGACGCCCGCCGCGTCCAGCGCCTTACGGAACTTCCGCACCGTCGCGTCGTCCACGCGCGGATGGCGGAAGAAGGGAATGAAGTCCTCTCGGGGAGACAGCTCGATCCACTCGTAACCCAACTCGGCCACCACAGAAGGCAGTTCGAGGAGAGGCACGTGACGGATCATGTACGGGTCGAGGGCGATCTTCATGGGGAAATGCCTTCGGATCAGGGTGACGGGGGCGGAGTGTCGCTGTCGCCGTGGGCGTGCGGCGACGCCGTTGTCAGGGAGGTGAGACCTCGGACGAGGCCGCCACGGGTGCGGTGAGGTCTTCTTCTTCGGGGAGTTTGTCGACGTCGACGCCGCGGACCTGGGCCAGCTCGTGTTTGAGGGCGGCGAGTTCGGCGCCGCCGGCCATGTGGTTGGTGAGTTCTTCCAGGCTGACCTCGCTGCGGGCGGCGGACAGTTCCATGGTCCCGAGGCGCAGCACGCTGAAGTGGTCGCCGACCATGTAGGCGTGGTGCGGGTTGTGGGTGATGAAGATGACGCCCAGGCCGCGGTCGCGGGCGGCCGCGATGTATTTGAGGACCACGCCGGACTGTTTGACGCCGAGCGCGGCGGTGGGCTCGTCGAGGATGAGGACGCGGGCGCCGAAGTAGACGGCGCGGGCGATGGCCACCGACTGGCGCTGGCCGCCGGAGAGGGTGCCGATGGGCTGGTCGAGGTCGTCCAGCACGATGCCCATGGCGCGCAGTTCGGTGTCCGCGGTCTGTTTCATCGTCGCGATGTCCAGCCGGCGGAGGGGCCAGGGGCCCTTGGTCATTTCGGAGCCGAGGAAGAAGTTGCGCCAGACCGGCATCAGCGGGACGGTGGCGAGGTCCTGGTAGACGG
>NZ_VWMY01000107.1 GCF_008905045.1 Streptomyces albicerus | reverse complement strand
ACCACCGCCAAGAACGTCATAGCCAGGGTCTACCAGATGTCCGTGACACAGCGCCGATCGGCTGTCGCCCGAAGTTGGAATGGGCTCAGTACCGACCCGGCCTCATCGACGGCCTCATCGCCAAGACCGGCCTCGACTTCCAACCGCCGTAACCTCAGCCATTGAAGATCTCTAGAAGAACATCCAGAATACGAGCACCGCGGAAACGGCGACGCCAACGACGATCCACAGGCCTGGCCTCTCGTACCATGCCCGGTGACCCCAGTACCAAAGATTCCCGCCACTGTCGACGTAGTGGCCGTACTTCACCCCGTAGTCCTCGTCTTGATATATCGGCGCGGTCTCACGCTCCCTCTCCGCTGCTATCTTGCGTGTGGCTTCCTCGATGAGCTCGTACAACTTCTCGCGGACCTCGTCCGGGTCGCTCGATGAGGCGCGGCGGCGGTCGCGAGACCGCCGTGGCTGCGGAAGAGGCGGCGTGGCTTCGTGTGCTGTCGCGTCTATCTGGGGCTTCGACTTGGCATCTTCGGCGCGCTCCTTCCTTGCCTTCTTCTTGGCCGATTTCCTGGAGACCATTCGACGATTCCCTCCGTAGATCGGATGCCGGGGCAGCGTCATACGCCATGCTGGAACCCGTTACCCTGATCGCGCACGGTCAACCAGCGCACGCGGCACACGCGATGAGGACGGGCGGGACCGTCACAGCTCATTCGCCGCGGCAGATGACCGCGCCGCCACAGGTGCTGCCGCTGGCTGGCCGCCGTGCACCACCGACTGGAGCTGGTCGGGGCCGACGGTGGCTACACCGGTAGCTGGTGGGACGATCGAGCAGTGAGCCCATTCCAACTTCGGGCGACAGCCGATCGGCGCTGTGTCACGGACATCTGGTAGACCCTGGCTATGACGTTCTTGGCGGTGGTCGAGGGTGATGGGGGCGGATGGCGCATCGATCGGGATGCGCTGACAGACGCGATCCGTGCCCGGTGGTCTGAGGTTGAGATCGACTCGGTGCACCGCAGTGAAGTGCGCAGTCTCATATGGCAGTTTGAGACGGAGAATGGCCCAGGTGAGGCGTATCTGGACGAGGACGGCACATGCCTGTACATGGACGTCTGGGAGGAAGACGCGATCTGGTTGGCGATCGTCTTCCGCGGGCTGACGCCCATGGACGTTGACCTGGTGTTCTGCGATGAGGGTTACACCTTCGACGTTCATCTGCGGGCGGGCACGACCGAGGCCGAATTGACGGACCTGGTGAATGCTGCGGGTTGATCTCAGCCCGAGGCGGCGAGCTGGAGGACCAGGACGGCTTGGACGAGCCTCGCGATCCGGGTCGTCGAGCAGCGGAGCCTGCGGAGGAGTCGCCAGGACTTGAGGGTGGCAATGGCCTGCTCGACCAGTGCGCGGATCTTTGCGTGGGACCGGTTGACGGCCTGCTGGCCGGTGGAGAGGCTCTCCCATCGGCCACGGTAAGGGAGACGGACCGTGCCGCCTGCACCCTGGTAGCCCTTGTCTGCCCAGTAGGTGATGCCGGCCTCGGTGAGTGCCTCGATGATGCCGTGCTCGCGCGCGGCCCGGACGTCGTGGATGGCGCCGGCCAAGGCTGGTGAAGCCCGCATCAGAAGATAGGGAACAGGCTTAGGTCACGGCAGATAGTTGCAGTCGTACCGCGCGCCGGTTTCGTTGTTGTACCGGGCCCACTTCATCTTGAGCATGGTCTCGCGGCCGTACTCGCCGTCAACCACCGCGCCGATCCTGCCCTGAACGTCTCGGAGAGCATCTTCGGTGGCCAGCCCAAAGCTGCCGTCAAGTTCGAGCCTCTTGCCGTAGCAGCTGTTCAAGTTCTTCTGCAGGGCTCTGACCCCGGCACCGGTGTTCCCGTACTGCAGGTAGCAGAAAATCGTGTTGTTCGCGACGTTGATCGGCAACACGAAGTACAGGTCCGACCCGTACGCTTGCGTCGTGGATCCGGTGCACACCCCGTCTGCTGCATTGGCTGGGGCAGCGGTGATCACTCCTCCCAGCAGGGCCGCCATCATGGTCCCTGTCGCGAGAAGTGCCTTGCTTTTACCTGTCTTGCGCATGCCCATGGTTCCTTTCAATATGGAGTCTGATCTATGCGCGTCCACGCCTGCCGAACAGCTACCTTTCTCTGACCTCGCCCAGGAACCTTAGGGTCGTCGTGGGCTTCGGACTTTGTCGTCCGTGCAGGGAACTTTGCCAGTCGTGCACCGTCTCAAGTTGACGCCGCATCAGGCGATGGTCGCCCTGCAGGTGAGGTCATGCGCCACTGCCATGGCCGGTGTCAGCCCCGTACGACGGGCACAGTAGCCCGGCCCGGTCGCTGAGTGTGCCGGTCGTTTTGCCCCACAAGGAACGGCGGCCGCGCACACCGGAATACGGGCAAGGCGGCGGACGAGACCGCCTCTTACAGGGGCTGACACAATGAGGCGGACGGCCCTCAGAGCCACTCGCCCTGTGCACCATGGCGAGCGGTTCTTCTGCGACGTGTGGCGACCTGGGCTACCTTCAAGCTGTTCGAACCGATCGGACCTTGGGCGGGGCAGTCAGCACAAGGTCGGCACCGCTGCAGACTCACGAGTAGTCGTCAACTGCGGCTAGAAGTCAGCAGATTGCGCCAGTCGACAGCGTGTAGTGTCCCGTTGCGTGCTGGCTGAACGACGACACCAACTCATCTTGCGGGCCCTGCGTTCCGGCGGCACCGCTTCCGTGGCCGACCTCGCCGAGCGGCTTGACTCCAGTGCGGCGACCATCCGCCGTGACCTCCTCAAACTGTAGGCAGAAGGGCTGCTCACCCGTGTCCATGGTGGAGCAGTCATCGACGAGGAGCGAACTCCCTTCAACGATGCCGCCGAGGTTCTGGTGGCGGAGAAGGACGCCATTGCCGCCCAAGCGGCCACGATGATCGAGGACGGTCAGTCGATCATTCTCGACAGCGGCACAACGGTCCACCGGCTGGCACTTCAACTGCACGGTCGCCGACTCACCGTGATCACCAACAACCTCGCCGTGTATGACGAGCTCATCGGCGACGAGAACATCGACCTGATGCTGCTCGGGGGCATGGTCATCCGGGATTCACGCATGCTGGACGGTTTCATGGCGGAGGACAACCTCCGCCAAGTTCACGCCGACTGGTTGTTCATGGGTGCTTGTGGCCTCCGCCCCGGGGGCCAGGTCATGGACACCACCGTGGCCGAGGTGCCCGCCCGACGCGCCATGATTGCCGCCGGCGACAAGGTGGTGCTCCTGGCCGACAAGAGCAAGCTTCCGGGAACAGGCATGGTGAAGATCTGCGGCCCCGAGGACCTGGACGCGCTCATCACCAACGCACCGGAAGACGACGCGACCTGTATGACCCTGCGCGAGGCCGGCGTGAAAGTAATACCGACGGCTCCGACCGCAGTCGACGGCCAACAAAGCGACTTGTACTGCCGGTAAACGATGAGGCAGCAGGCGAGCTTGAGGAACGCTTCGTGGATGTCGGCTCGCCGTTCCCATCGGATCCTCAGGCGTCGGAAGCCGTGCAGCCACGCGAAACTCCGTTCTACAACCCAGCGGTAGGTGCCCAGGCCCGTACCGTGCCGGGTGCCGCGGCGGGCGATCGCGGGCACGATGCCGCGGGCGCGGACCTGGTCGCGGTAGATGTCGTGGTCGTAGCCGCGGTCGGCGAACAATGAGTCCGGCTTGCGCCGGGGGCGGCCGACTCGTCCGCGGACCGGAGGGATCGCGTCGAGCAGGGGCAACAGTTGGGTGACGTCGTTGCGGTTGCCTCCGGTCACCAGGACCGCGAGCGGGGTGCCGTGCCCGTCGGTGATCAAGTGGTGTTTCGAGCCTGCCCGGCCCCGGTCGACCGGCGAGGAGCCCGTGTGCTGCCTCCCCCCTTTTAGCGCCCTGATGTGGGAGGAGTCGACCACGCAGCGGGACCAGTACAGGCGCGAGGCCGCGTTCAGCTCGGCGAGCAGGACCTCGTGCAGCCGCTGCCAGACGCCGGCCTCGTTCCAGTCCCGCAGCCGACGCCAGCAGCTCATGCCTGAGCCGAACCCCGGGGTCCCTGGGCAGGTACTCCCACTGGATCCCGGTGTGAAGCACGTACAAGATCCCGCACAGCACTTCACGGTCCGGCAACGGCCTGCGGCGCGGGTACCGGAACCTGCGCTAACGCTGCGGAAGCAGCGGCTCCAGACGGTCCCACAGCTCATCCGACACGATCCACGGCGACGTCCCCACACCAAGCCGAACGCTCAACTACCGCCCCGGACACGGTAACCAGGACCGATCCACCTCATTGTGTTAGCTGCTGTTAAGCACGGCTGGGCCGCAAGCGGCTTGCGCTAACTCTCTAGAGTTCCCTGCATGAGCGAGACCATCGACCCGCCGCATTATGCACCCATACCACCTACTTTGACGGACCTGCTGGAGCGTGGCCGGGGTTCGGCCGAGGCGGGAGACTGGGTGGCTGCCGGTCACGCCTGGGTTCAGGCCGCCATGCGCGGCAGCGAGGAGGGCGCGAACCTGGCGTCCCAGGTGACTGGGGAGCTCGTACCGCTGGCGGACGCCGGCTCGGCGGAAGCCGCGGCGCTGCTCGCCGGGATCCTGATGGACTACTACGACGAGTCGGCTCTGCCGACGGCCCTTATGTATGCCAAGGCGTCGGCTGAGGCAGGGAATCCGGCGGGCCAGCGGACCTACGGCTTCATGCTCGTTGAGGGGCACGGCGCAGTAGAGGATCCCGCCCGTGCAGCTGAGCTGTTCCGTGCGGCTGCGGAGGGCGGAGACGCCTACGCCGCCTACAACCTCGCGAACATGGTCGACGACCACGATGAATGCGTGCGCGTGCTGGAGCGGGCGGCGGGTCAGGGTGTGGCCGAGGTCGGCGCCGCGCTGGCGGACCGGCTCTCGTCCGTGGACCGGGATGAGGAGGCGTTGCGCTGGTATCTCTGGGCGGCAGAGCGTGGCCACACTGGCTCGATGAACGCAGCCGCATGCTGGTACCGCGACGGCTTCGGCACCTCCCCGGACCCGGTTCAGGCGGTGCGCTGGTACTTCGCGATGCTCGCGCTCGGCGATGGCAATGGCATCCACGAAGCCATCGAGCTGGTAAAACGCACATCCATGACCGAGGACCAGATTCGCGAAGCCGGCCGCCTCGCCGCCGCCCCGGCGACAGCAGAGGCCCTGATCAGCACTGTCGCGGGCAAGCCACTGCCAGGGCACGGAATCTAGCCCACGCATCGCCACGCACGCGAGTCACGTAGTGGTCACGCGCGTCCTGATCCGCCATGCCCCGGTTCCGGCAATTCACGGCGGCGCGTGCAGCGCAGCTGGTGACGCCTTGGTGGCGGACTGCGGAGCTCATACCTTCAGGGCATCACAGGCGTCGAGACAAGTCTTGGACCACACCCTTGCGTCGGTCGCAGTCTGGAACCACGAGTTTCCACGCCAACGAGGTGCAAGGCTGATGAAGGTATTCGTTACCGGCGGTTCCGGTTACATCGGTAAGGCTACGATCGCTGCCCTGCTCAGGCACGGACACGTAGTGGAGGCGGTGGCACGCAGCGAGCAGTCGGCTGCAGCAGTCCGCGCCCTGGGTGCCGCCCCCGTCATCGGCGACCTCGGTGACCTGAGCGTACTCAATGCGGCAGCCGCGCGGGCCGAGGCGGTGGTGCACCTGGCGCAGGCCGACAGTGGTGAAGCCGACCTCGCCGCGGCTACAACTCTGCAGGACGGTGTCGGAACAGGCACATACATCCACACCGGCGGCACCTGGATCTACGGTGACACCGACGGCGTCGTCGACGAAACAGCGTCTTGGAACCCGCCCGCCATCGTCGCCTGGCGCCGGCCTGTGGAGGAGGCGGTCCTACGGCGAGCCCGGCACGGCGGCCGCCCTGTCGTGGTTCAGCCGGGCCTCCTGTACGGAGGTGAGAACCGTCTGATCGACCTGTTCTATACCGACCCGGGCAAGCAGGCCGGTGCCATCCCCTACATCGGTGATGGCAGCAATCATTGGGCGCTGATCCACATCGACGATGCCGCCGAGCTCTACGTCGCCGCGCTCAAGGCGAGAGCAGGCTCGGTCTATGCCGGCGTCGGGGGCGTGAACCCGACTGCCAAGGAGGTGGCCTTGGCTGTGAGCCGGGCGGCGGGCCTTGACGGTAAGACCGTCTCGATCACCCTGGCACAGGCCCGGCAGCAGATGGGCCCGATCGCTGACGCCTTCGCCCTCGACCAGCAGCTCACACCGGCGCGCGCACGGACCGAGCTGGGGTGGGCCCCTCTCCACACCAATCCACTGGCCGTCCTTGCACGCGGCTGAAGGTGAAGGGAATGTGAGCCGGGCGCGCCTTCCTGCAGAGGCGCGCCCGGTTGTCGTCGTGACAAGAGAGCGAACGGACGGTCACTAAGGATCTTGTCTTGCGGAACTCCGGTACTTCGTGGCCGTGGCCGAAGAACTGCACTTCGGGCGCGCCGCCGAACGGCTGCACATCGCCCAACCGGCGCTGTCACGGCAGATCCGAGCACTGGAGGAAGAACTGAAGGTGGAACTGCTCCTGCGCGATCGCCGCGGCACCACCCTCACCACCGCGGGCGAGCAGTTGCTGGAAGACGCGCCTTCTCTGCTTGCCGGATCCGAGGCGTTGCTTCGACGGGTGAGATCCGCGGCCGAGGGAAGTCGGACGTTCACCATCGGTTTCATGCCCGGTATCACCGTGACTCCTGCTGTTGTCTCCCTCACCGCGCGCCACCCGGAGGTCAACGTTCGGCTCCTGCGCACGAGCTGGGACAACCAGGTCGAGGTTCTACGAGACGGACGCGCCGACGTGAGCATCGTCCGTCTGCCCATCGACCAACACGGCCTGCAGGTGCGACCGCTGTTCCAGGACCCCAGGGTCGTCGTCCTCCCTGCTGGACATCATCTGGCCGACAAGCAGTCGGTGACGATTGCGGATCTGGCCGCCGAACATCTGCTGCAGGACCCGGACGCAGTGCCCGAATGGCGCGACGTGGCCCTGGAGATGCGCGAAGGAAACCGCACCGAGGTTCCCCCCATTTACCAGGTTGAGGAGAAACTCGAGCTTGTCGCCGCTGAGGCCGGGGTGTGCGTCATCCCGCTTTCCACTGCCCGCTTCTGCACCCGGCCGGACGTGATCCCCGTACCCATCGACGACATCGGTCCCAACCAAGTGTGTCTGGCCTGGATGGCCACACGCCGTTCTCCCCTCATCCGGGACTTCGTCGAGGTTGCCTCGGACGCTCTCGCCTGACGAACTCGTGCGGTTTGTGTCCCGGTCGGGGATGCCTGACTGGAGCACTGGAGCACCCTGCAACGCGCAGTCGATAAGGCTGCTCCCCCAGCATGGCCAGGTCTGCAATGGCCTCACCGCCGTCGGCGAGCATCACCGGCAGGTCGGTGGCTATCCGTCCCGGATCATGTCCGGTCCCGCGAGGCCGCAGCGACCCGAGCGCGGTGGAGTACGCGGCGGTCAGCCCAGTGGCATCGGCAAGATCCGCCAGCAACCGTGCCCCGGCATGCCCGACGACCCCCGAACCACCGGTACTGACATAGGCCTTGGGACGCAACGCGATACCCGGGACGTAGAAAGTGCCCTCCGTCTGGACAGACAGAACCCCTCAGCAGGGTTCATCGTCCCAGGTCAGGAAGGCACTTTCGGGTTTCCCGCCTCGACAACCGCCATACCCAAGCGAAACGGCGAGGTTAGAACGAGGGACGGGGCATCCTCGGAGTGGCCTAGCTGTGCCATCTCATGAGTTTGTTGCCGCACGGCCGTCTCAAGTGGGGGCCTCTACTCCCCAGTCCCACAGGGCTTGGAGGACCGGGCCGAGGCAGTGTCCACGCGGGGTGAGCGCGTAACGCACCCGTGGCGGCCAGCCCGGGCGACGGTCGCGCTCAACGACTCCGGCCTCACCGAGTTGTGCCAGCCGGTCGGACAGCACCTTGTCCGACAACGAAGGCAGTGCCACGCGTAATTCGCTGTAGGAGCGGTCGCCGCGCAGCAGCTCGCGAACCACCAGCGTCGTCCAGCGGCCGCGCAGGGCCGCCAGCGTGATCTCTACTGGGCAAGAGAGAGTAGGCGCAGCAACGTTCGCGTGTGGGTCATTGGGCAGCCCTGCCGGGTGACCAACCGTTCGGTGAGCCACAAGATCGCCTCCTAACGTGTAGGGCACTCGATTCTCCCGGCACGGAAGGACGTCTGTCGATCATGCGAGAACTGGCCGATCGGCCCGAAGAGGTGCCCGCGGTGTTCGCCGCGCGGTTCAACAGCGGCGACGCCACCGCGTTGGCGCAGGTCTACGAGGACGGGGCGGTGCTGATTCCGCAACCAGGAACGCCGGTGACCGGGCCGGACCTGCACGCCGCCAACGGCCGCCTGCAGAAGCTCGGAGTCCCCATTACGGTCCGTCCGCGGCACGTCTACCGCAACGGAGACCTGGCGCTGCTGATAGTCGACTGGGCCATCGACGGGACCGGCCGCGACGGTCGGGCGGTGCACGTCGAGGGCACCGCTACCGACGTCGCCCGGCGGGGCTCGGACGGCCGCTGGCGGTACGTCATCGACAACCCCTTCGGTCCCCGTTCACAACGGCTCGCCACCGAGGACGCCGTGGAACCAACGTCCTGAGAGGGCACACCCAGGCCGTTTCTTTCGGATCGGCGGACGGAGCCAGGAGTGAGGCACATGCCGAGGTCGGCCCGGTCCAGCCGAGCCAGCCTGGGGTCGGATGTCTATTCCGCAGCCACGATGCGCTCCACTGCGGCCGTCACCAGTTGTTCATGCTCTGCCTCCGTGAAGACGTCCGGCAGGGTGAGCTGTTCAACGATTAGCCAGTTCAGCGTCAGCATGAGCAGCTTGACCGCCGTGGCGTCGCCGGGGAGACCGGATGCCTCGTGATAGGCGACGTTGGCGTCCACGTCGGCTCGGACTCGCTCAGTGAGGACCTTGCGTAGTTCGGGGCGGCGCGTGGCCTCAAGGCGAAGTTCCAGCAGCGCGAGGTATCCGGTGCGGAAGGAGGCGATGCGGCCGACGAGCTCGCGCATCAGTTGCGCGTAGGTCTCTCGGTCGCGGCCGGCCGCTTGCTGGCGGGCGATCGTGGCCTCGTCGGGCTGGAGCCGTTCGTATACACGTGCGCCGGCCTGAGTGAACAGGTCGTCGCGGTTGGCGAAGTAGTTGGACGCCGTGCCGGCGGGCACGGTGGCCTCAGCGTCTACGGCTCGGAAGGTCAGGCCGCGTGCGCCTTCTCGGGCCAGTACTTCGATTGCCGCGTCAACGAGGGCCGCGCGCCGCTGGTCGTTCCGTCTCACCATTGACACCACTCCGCATGTAGTACTACGTTCAAGCCACTACAACCAGAGTACTATGTATGGGGAACGTTATGCGAAAGCTCGTGTACTACATCGGCATCTCGCTCGACGGCCGCATCGCCGGTCCCAGTGGTGAGTTCGACTTCTTTCCGCAGGGCGACGAGCAGCAGGCCGCCGCCTACTCGACCTGGGTAAACGCGTTGTACCCGGAGACCATCCCGACCGCTTACCGTGCGGCCGTCGGCGTCGCCGACGCGCCCAACCGGCGGTTCGACACCGTGGTCATGGGCCACGGCACCTACCGCCCAGCCCTCGACAACGGGATCACCAGCCCCTACGCGCACCTGCGCCAGTACGTCGTGTCCAGCACGCTCAAGCCGGACACCGACCCAGCAGTCACCATCGTGCCGGGCGACCCGCTCGCCCTCGTCCGCGAACTCAAGAACGAAGCGGGCGCCGGCCTGGACATCTGGCTCTGCGGGGGCGGCCAGCTCGCGGGCACCCTACTGCCCGAGATCGACGAGCTGCTGATCAAGACGTATCCGGTCGTCGCCGGAACCGGAATCGCGGTAGTCGACGGTCCCTTCGACCCCACCGTCTTCGACGTGGCCGAGCGCACCGCCTTCCCTAACGGAGTCACCCTCACTCACCTCACCCGCTGCTAGGACTTGTCCGGGCGATCACGTGCGGAGCCAGATGACCAGGGTTGCGGCGGTGGCGGTGCCGAGGAAGACGTATCCGCGTTTGTCGTAGAAAGTGGCCACGGCCCGGGACTGCTCGAGCTTGTTGATCGCCCGTTCGACGGTGTTGCGTTTCTTGTACCGCTCCTCGTCGAAGCCGGGTGACCGCCCGCCGCGGGATCCCTTGCGCAGTCGGACGGCCTGGCTGTCGGTCTTCTCCGGATTGGTGTGCCGGATACGCCGGCGCCGCAGGTACTCGCGGCACGGGCTATTGCTGTAAGCCTTGTCCCCTGCAAGGCTGTCGGGCATCTTTCGCGGCCTGCCCCGGCCGACTCTCGGGATGCGGATCTTCTCCAACACCGCCGTGAACTGAGTGCAGTCCGCCCGCTGCCCCGGCGTGACGACCAGCGACAGCGGGCGGCAGCGGCCGTCCGCGCTCAGGTGCCGCTTGCTGGTGAACCCGCCGCGAGAGCGGCTCAGGAGCTCACCTCCAGCACCACCTCCACCAGGCGGGCGAGCAGGCTCTGCCGTGGGGGATCGGCCTGGTGTTCGCCTTCTGCTGCCCCCTTTGACGCAAGGGCCGGCGGTGGATCGGTTCGAGCGCCGACCACAGCCGATGACGCTCATAGACCGTCTTCCACGGGCCGAACCGCTCGGGCAGATCCCGCCACTGCACGCCGGTCCGCACCCGGTGGAGAATCCCGTCGATCACCTGCCGGTGATCCCGCCAACGGCCACAACTCCCATTATTCACTGGCAGAAACGTCCGCAACTGCTCCCACTCCGCCTCCGTCAGATCACCCCGCGCGATGCTCAGGACAACGATCCGAACATGGACCAGTCATGTGGTCGTTCGGGTTCTATTCGACCCGGACTTCGGTGTTCTGGCATGCGTGCAGCAGCCACCTCCCGTCATCCTGCTTGGTCATCACGTAGAGCGGAGCGCCTTCCGTGTCGCCCTCTGGCGAGTGGTAGACCTGCCGAACCTTGACGGCCGCCACGTCGGGCCGCAGGAATTGCGTGTGCACTGCCTCGTAGGTGATCTCACCGTCCCAGCTGGCTGCAGGCAGCACGGCGCGGGTGAACTCGGCGATCGCGTCGAAGCCGATGAGGACCTTGCCGTGGCCGGTCGTCCAGAGGGCATCGGGGTGGAAGAGGGCGAGGAACCCTTCGACGTCTTTGGCGCGCTGAGCGCGCTCGACAGTGGTGACGACCTGTTCGATGGCTTTGATATCTGCGGTTTCGGTGTCCATGCGGATCGCTCTGGGGCCTCAAGCAAACTTGAGGTCAAGGTCCAGTTGTGAGATCGCCCGGGCAAGTCCTAGGCGGTTTCGGCTCAGCGGGCGGACCAGAGGAAGATGTTTGCGATGTGGAGCCCGGCCAGATACATGGTCGCCGTCTTCTCGTAGCGGGTGTCAATGCCGCGCCACTGTGGGGATGGCGTACTGGTGGGGAGTGCCACTGATGCCGCCGATCTCACCGATGCTCGCCGCCGCGCACGACCGGCCGCCTCCCGATGGGGCATTTCCGGCGGCCTCGTCATGAAGCAGAAGCCGGACGGCTTCCGGGTTATCGTGTTCGTCCGGGCGGGCAGTGTCGTGGTGCAGTCTCGTCGTGGCGCCAACCTGGCTCCCGGTTTCCCGGAGATCGCCGAGGCTGCCTCGGCGATCGGTGAGGACGTCGTGCTCAACGGCGAACTCGTGGTCGCCTACCAGGATCGGCTGGACTTCACCGAACTGCAGCGGCGCGCCAGCCGCACGGGCCGCGGCGCTGCCCGGGCCACACTCACCCGCCCGGCACACGTGATCGTCTTCGATGTGCTGGAAGCCGACGGTGTCGAACTGCTCGATCGTCGCTATCGGGAGCGCCGCGCCCGGCTCGAAGATTTCTCCGCCCGACGTGAGGTGATCAGCGCGACCGAGAATCAGTCGATCTCCTTCCACCAGATCCGTACCGAGGACGGCGGCCGCATCCGCTATCGGCGGTTCTCCGGGGCGCCGCGAGCGTGCGATTGGAGTTCGCGCAGCTCAGAAGCGGTCTGGGCGATCAGATATGGCGCAACGCATGTGGTGCACGGGCGCGCGGAGAACATTCAGTGCGTTTCCGAACCCTGGTGCCGTGCCCACCTCTGACTGACGCCTGAGCCAGAGATCATGGGCCGCGTGCCGCGACGCGATCAGCGCCTGACCGAGGTCTGACCCGACTCACCCTGCCCACAGGGCAGTGACCTGCCGGGACCGGTCCCAGGCGATATCCCCTACCGTCCCGGCCATGAACATCCTCCGCAGGCCGAAGTTCTGGGTGCGACTCGTGTCGGTTGCCGCGCTCCTGGGGGCTGGATGGCTGCTTCTGGTCCCCCGCACGGCCGCGTACTTCGTAGACGACGAGGGCCACCCGTACGACATGAGCGTCCTGTACTCCTGGGACACGAGCGACCAGGCCATGATCCTGCCGGGTGGCCTCTTCGAAGATGACGACACCGGCGGGCAGGACGGCCTCGTGTCGATGGTCCGGCTTGACTGCGGGACCGCGGTCACGGCTGGTGAAAACGAGGACTGGCGGCCCGGCGACGGGGAAGAGGCGTGCTCCGAAGTGGAGACACCGAGGCGGTTCTTCGGCGTCTGCCTCATCCTGCTCGGCTCCGCCGGGCTGTGGGCCGCCCCCAGGCTGCCTCACCTGCGGTCCCGCCTGCCCTGGGCCACACGGGGCGGTGAGGGCGACAAGGGACACCATCTCTCCGGGGACCCCCGACTTCCCGGCTCACATCAAGAGCCGGGCCAGGGATGAGAGCGCCTTCGTGAACGCGTCTCAATCGCCGCACAGCTGCGCGCCTGGTCCACCAGCTGAGGCCTCAGCGTGATCACTGCGGCGGCAGTCCTGTGGGGTGTCGGCACGGGCTTGCTCATACCGCACGAGCCTCAGCCTCATCGTCGCGCGCCGTGCCGGACGCAAAACACCCCACCCGCTCGGACCGATCCTGCTCACTGAACCCTTCTCGGTAACGTCTCGTGACGGTTCGTCATCTTCGGCCAGGCGGTGCGGCCGTGTTCCAGCTGGAGCAGGAAGAGGGCGGCTCGGGCGATCCGGGTGATGCCGCTGGGGTCGAGGCTGACCCGGCGCAGGGCCTTGAAGGTGACCTTGAGCAGGGCGTTGGCCCGCTCGGCGACCGCATGGACGCCTCGGATGACCAAGTTGAACGCCTGCTGCTCGTCGCCGAGTTCGCTGCCCTTGGACTTTCTTGACCGGGTGGCGGAAGCCGTCGCCGGCGTTCTCGTAGCCGAGGTCGGTCAGGGTGGGAATGTCCAGGGTGGAGGCGAACCGGTTGAGGTCGTCGACCAGGCCGTGGGTGCGGGCGCAGGTGGTGTCGTACTCGCGGCCGGGGCGAACCGGGGAGACCCAGATCGGTCAGCCGTCGGGGGCGGAGATGACCTGGACGTTGCCGCCGTGGTGCTTGTGCTTCCCGGACCACCAGAGGTCGGCGCCTTTGGGGTCGGGGCGGCGACGCGGTCAGTACGGATGACGGTGCCGTCCAGGTTGAGATGGGTGTAGCGGAGGCCGCCGCCCGTTCCAGCGCGGTGGACAGAACCGGGGCGTGGTCGGCGAGCACGGTCAGCCCTTCGTGCAAGTAGCGATACGCGGTGAGCACCGAAACCCCGTTGTCCCGGGCGAGTTGGGCCAGCCGGGTTCCGTCGATGAACCACCGCAGCACCAGGACACCCTGCTTGAAGACGCCCAGAGCGCGGGTCCCTGCGAGTGCCGAGCCGTTCGCGGAGCTTGCGCAAGAGGGGGGCGAGAGTCTCGGCGGTCCCCCTGCCGACGTCGAGTGTTGCGGTGTAGGTGATGCTGGTCAACGCGTGAAGCCTCTGGGTTCCGGAACCTGTTCTTCGCAGACCTGCTCCAACCAGGGGCTTCTCGCGTATCTGATGCCGGGTCGAGCCCGTCTGATGACCCCAGTCAGCCAGGAAGATCGCGGATCTGTCGGACGGGCGGCGTGGCCAATACTCTGAGCCCATCCGCACTACCTGGGGAGAGTCGTGACAAGTAGGTTCACCGAGTTGGCCGTTGACTGCCATGATCCGGAGAGGCTCGCGGCCTTCTGGTGCGAGGTCCTGGACTTCAAGGTGATCGACCGGAGCGAGGGCAAGGTCGAGATCGGCTCCTGGGTGCCGACCGTCGAGGATGTTCGAGCCCGTCAGATGCCGCCCACCCTGCTGTTCATCCAGGTACCTGAGGGCAAGACCGTGAAGAACCGGCTTCACCTCGACGTCAGCCCGATCAACGGCAGCACCGAGGACGAGGTGACCAGATTGCTCGGCCTCGGCGCCACCAAGACAGATGTGGGCCAGGGGTCAGACCGAAGCTGGGTGGTCATGGCAGACCCCGAGGGCAACGAGTTCGACGTCGTACGCACCCTGGCACCGCAGACCTAGGGCCTGTCCGATGGGTCAGGTGACCTGCCAGCCGGTCGGTCGTTCCTCTCGGTATGAGGCGGGGCGATCTATCTGATGACGAATGGACTCGGCTGGAAGCTCACCTGCCGAAGAGCACAGGCCGAGGAGGGCGGTGGCAGTGCCACCGCCAGGTCATCAACGGGATTCTGTTCAGGCAGAGGACCGGACTTCCGTGGCGGGATCTGCCGTCCCGTTTCGGGAAGTGGAAGAGGTGCATGACAGTCATCGCTGGTGGTCAGCGGACGGCACGTGGGAGAGGATTCTGCGTGCTGTCCAGGCCCATGCCGACGCTGAGGGCCTGATCGACTGGAGCGTGGTCAGCGTCGATTCCACGAGCTGTCGCGCTCATCAACACGCGGCCGGCGCCCTCACTCGCGCCCCGAAGATGCCGAGCAGAGGCAGCCGATCGGTACGCCACCGCTCTGATGAGGCCCTGGGCCGCTCGCGAGGCGGACTTACCTGCAAGATCCACCTTGCCGGTGAGGGCGGGCACCGCCCGCTCGGGTTTGTCATCACGCCCGGCCAGTGGGGTGACGCACCGCAGATGATTCCCGTACTGGAAGAAATCCGAGTGTCCCAGCCGGACGGTGGACGCCCACGCACCCGGCCCGACCATCTCGGGGGGCGACAAAGCGTACTCGTCGCGCCGCAACCGGCGTCATCTGCGAAGGCGGCAGATCAAGCACACGATCGCCGAGCCGAGAGACCAGCGGGCCAACCGCCAGCGCCGCGGCAGTAAGGGCGGCCGACCCACACGCTTCGACACAACGGTCTACCGGCGCCGCAATGAAGTCGAGCGGACCATCAACCGGCTCAAGACTTTCCGAGCCATCGCCACTCGCTATGACAAGAGGGCATACGTCTTCCACGGGACGGTCACCGTCGCCGCGATCAGGCTCTGGCTCGGACCATGAACTGCAAACACATCGGACACCCTTAGGCATTCCGACAGCCGTAGCGCGCCCTGTACCAGGCCACCTGCTCGGCACTCATTGAAGCGCAACGACGGCCGAGGGGTCGCCGCCGATGCGGCACGCGGAGGTCCTGCGCTCGGCCTGACGGCTGCCTGGCATGCCATGGGGTCCGGTGGGACGATGCTCTTAGATCTAGTCGAAGGGGACGAAATGACTGCGATCAAGGAAAGCATCGATATCGCCCGGCGCCCCGAAGACGTCTTCGCGTACGTGACCGATCCCTCGCATCTGCCCGAGTGGCAGGCGAGTGCTGTATCGGCCCACACGATGGGCGACGCCCCTCTGGCCGTGGGCTCGAAGATCCAAACGGTCCGGCGGGTCGGCCGTCGAGAGATCCCGATGACCATGGAGGTGACCGAGCTGGATCCTCCGAGGCGGTGGCACTTCCACGGTATCGACGGCCCCATCCGTGGGGATGTGACGGGCACGATCGAGCCGCTCGGCAACGGGGAGCGGTCGCGCATGACGTTCTCCGTCGACTTCGAGACGCACGGGATCGGCAAGGTGATTGCGCCGCTCGTACTCCGTCCCCAGCTGCGGAAGGAGTTGCCGAGGAATGAGGAGAAGCTGAAGGCGTTGCTTGAGGCGTGAGCCCTGCCGGGTTGCGGGGAGCGACGGGGCGCCGGGCACCGTGGATTCCGCTGTGCCCACCCTCCCCCAGAGCTACGCCTGGGAGGTACCCCCAGCCAGCCCCAGCCCCAGCCCCAGCCCCAGCCCCAGCCCCAGCCCCAGCCCCAGCCCCAGCCCCAGCCCCAGCGGAACGATCGCCCACAGCGTCGCGGAGGTTGCCCCGCGAATCTCGCAGGAGCCAGTTCGGCCGTTGGCGCGTCGGTGGTCATCAGGAGCATCAGGATCGCCGTTTTTACCTCGCCTCCCGCCGCCTTGACTGCCTCCTCGATGTCGGCGGCGCGTTCGTCGCCAGGGCGACGATGCGGCGGGAGCGAGCGTAGAGCTTTTGGTTCGAGGCGCGGACGTCGACCATGAGGTTTCCGTAGGTCTTGCCCAGGCGGATCGTCGAGATCATGTTGAGGACCAGCTTCCGGGCCGTGCCGCCCGTCAAGCGCGTTGAGCCCGTGAGGAGTTCGGGACCCACGACGACTTCGATGCCATGAGTGGCGGAAGGTGGATTTTGCAGGTCAGCCCGCCCCGGGAGCGGCCAAGGGCCTCGTCATAGCGGTGCCGAGCAGGCCGGCTGTGTCGACCCGGCACGCATGGCGGACGTTCACGGGCACCGGCGGCGTGCTGGTGAGCCCGGCAGGACGTCGAGTCAACACCGACCGTGCTCCAGTCGATCCGACCCTCCGTATCCGCGTCGGCGTGGACGGCCCGCAGGTGCCTCTCCCAGGTGCCGTCCGCCGACCAGCGGCGATGCCTTTCGTAGACCGTTTTCCACTTCCCGAACCGTGGCGGCAGGTCTCGCCACGGGATGCCGGTGCGCTGGCGGAAGAGAATGCCGTTGATCACCCTGCGATGACTCTTCCACCGCCCGCCCCGCACGACGTTCCGCGGCAGGTGCGGCTTCAGCCGAGCCCACTCTGCGTTGGATAGATCACCCCGCCCCATGCGGATCGGAACGACGTGGGCAGTGGGCACAGATTCGTCACATGACTCGTCGGACACTGCCTGGTACTCCAGCCCTAGTTGTGGATCTTGGTGGCTGCCAACGGCAAGCAGCCGAGTACGGGAAAACGAGCGGAGTGAGGACTCACTCATTGACGGAGTGAGTCCTCACTCCGTATTCTTGCGGTCATGACAGCACCTAAGGAGAACCAGACCACCCGCCGCCGCGCCCCCGGCATGTTGCCGGAGGAGCGGCGCGCGATGATCATCCAGACGGCGATCCCGCTGATCGCCGAGTACGGCGCCGCGGTGACGACCGCGAAGATCGCCCGCGCCGCGGGCATCGGCGAGGGCACGATCTTCCGGGTCTTCGCCGACAAGGACGAGCTGCTGCAGGCCTGCATTGCCGAGGCGCTCTCCCCCGAGCACGCGGTCCGCGAGCTCGACGCGATCGACGTATCCCAGCCGCTGCCCGACCGGCTCGCGGAGGCGGCCGAGGCGCTGCAGGCGCACATGTCCAGGATGGGCGCGATCGTCGGCTCGCTGGGGCATCGCGGCGGCAAGCACCCCGGCACGGTGCGCGGCGCGGGCCGCGACGAGTCGACGACCCGTATCCACGCGGCCCTCGCGGAGCTGCTGGAGCCCGACAAGGCCGCCCTGCGCCGACCGCCGGAGCAGATCGCGGCCCTCTTCTTCGGGCTGCTCTTCACCCAGCCGCGTACGGAGGACGAGCCCGACCTGACCCCGCAGGAGCTGGTGGAGGTCTTCCTGCACGGGGCGCTCTCGGGGGGCGCCAAGTGAGCGCGCGGAGAAGGCGCCTGGGGGTTACGGCCCTGGCCGTCCTGGCCCCCGTCCTGGTGTGGCTGGTCGCGGACCCGCTGCTGGGGCACCGGCTGCGGATCGCCGACGGCGAGCAGACGCTCGACATCGGCGCCGTGCCCGTGGCGGTCGTCGCACTGCTCGCGTCGCTCTCCGGCTGGGGACTGCTGGCCGCCCTGGAGCGGTTCGGGGCGCGGCGCGCCCGCGCCATCTGGACCGGGGTGGCCGGCGCCGTACTGACCGTGTCCTTCCTGCCGTTCATCGGCGACGGCATGGACGGCGGCACCCGGGTCTCCCTCGCTCTGATGCACCTGGCGGTGGCGGCGGTGCTGGTCCCGGGGCTGGGCGGCCGATCCCCCGGGGCGGGAACCGGTGCCGCCAGGGGGTGACCGCCAGCACCAAGTACGCCGCCAACAGCACCAGATGGAGGCAGCCACGGCCGGGATGGTCAGGCCGATGCTGGCGCTGTCCGAGCCGTAGGCGAGGTCGGGGCTGGTCTGGGGTGGGGTCGCAGACGGTGCGGCCACCGGTGATCATCGGTGTGTGAAGACTGAAGATCAGGCGGTGGCCACTGGTCATGGGGCCCGCACATGCCACTACCGCCGCCGCACAGCCACACCATGAAGAGCCACAACTACGGCTGGAGTATCAACTGTTGCGAGTCAGGATGCTGTTGTCGGTGCCGTTGGCAACGACTTGGGCGGGTAGCTGCGCAGGACGAGTGAAGTGGTGACCGGTCCGTAACGGGCGAGGGAGTCCACGACCTGTTCAAGGCGTTCGGCGCGAGAACAGTGCACGTCGAGCAGCAGGCAGTCCTCGCCAGTCACGCGGAGGGTCGAGACGACCTCGGGAGTCTGGGCGGCAAGGGTGAGTGCCTGGGACAGCTGCGCGTGGGTGGTGCGTAGCCGGACGATGGCGTGGATGTTCAATCCGACTGCGGCTGGGGCGACGACGGCACGGTAGCTGGTGATGATCCCGTTCTTCTCCAGGCGTTGGATGCGGGCGCTGGCTGCCGGTTGGGACAGGCCTACTCGGCGTCCGACCTCGGCTCCGGTGAGCCGGCCGTCGGTCTGGAGCAGTTCCAAGATGGCACGGTCGATCTCGTCGAGTGATTCCATCGTTGTCACCCCCACTTTCTTTGAGATCACTTGCTGAGCCCGATCGTTGCCGCTGATCCATCGAGAATCGCCCCAGAGTGCCCCCGCAATGTGTGGGGGTCACGATTGGAAGGGCAGTAGGCGATGGTCGCGTACGTCATCATCCCTGGGATCGACGGTTCGGATGAGCGGCACTGGCAGAGCTTGTGGGAGAACCAGTGGGGAGATTCAGCGGTCCGGATCTCACCGGCCTCGTGGAGCAGGCCGGACCTGCCGGACTGGGTTGCCGCAATCCAGGCTGCCTACGAGATCGCTTCCCGGCGTGACAACCAGGTGGCGTTGGTGGCTCACAGCCTGGGCTGCTGGGCAGCTGCGCACTGGCTGGAGCAGGCGCGACCCGACACGGTGGCGGCGTTCCTGGTCGCGCCTCCCAATCCCCGGGGACCGGCGTTCCCACGTGAGGCCGCATCGACGTTCCTGGGGCTGTCCGCTCGCCCTTTGCCGTGCCCGAGCCTGATGGTGGCCAGCGACGACGACCCCTACTGTGACCCGACAACGTCCGCCTCCTTCGCGCACGAGTGGCAGGCGCAAGGCCACCTCATCGGAAGCCACGGCCACATCAATGCCGACAGCGACCTCAGTGACTGGCAGAGGGGCCTGGAACTCCTTCGCAGGCTCGTCGACTGCTGACATGACCCATCCGACACGGAGGCCCTCCGCGTCGACGCCTGCCCTCACCCTGCTCAGATAGCCCGTGCATGTCGCATCGCAATGCCCCAGTAGCCGGGCGTCTCCCGCTTCGAGCAACAAGTGGTGTCGGCTTCCACATACAAACCCAAGCCTCCGGCCCGTCCGGGCCAGGGCCGTGGTCGGTCGGGCCCATGGACGGGGTGGTGGTCGGGCCGACCACGATCATCAGTGCACCTCCGGGCCGGTGCCGACCGCGTGGACGGTGATCCCGAACTGGCCCAACGGCCGGACGGCCCGCTCCTGCTCCACTTCGGCCAAGGCCCTCGGCACCATCCGCAGCAGCTCAGCGACCCGGTCCTCGATCGTGGGCAGCCCGGTACTGCTCGGTGAACTGCGGCAGCACGGCGTGGAGATCAAGCGTCATGGCCCAAGTCTCCCTAGCAGACAAGCGAGTTCACCAGCGAGTGCAGTCCGCGCGGAGCATATGGGAACACGTGCGTTCGCGCAGTGCGACTACGCACACTCACGGCACGGGCTCGGCGGGTCCCTGGAAAACGCAGCCGAGCCCGCCTGTACCGGCAGCCTCCTGCCATGCAGG
Source organism: Streptomyces albicerus (assembly GCF_008905045.1). GTDB lineage: Bacteria > Actinomycetota > Actinomycetes > Streptomycetales > Streptomycetaceae > Streptomyces > Streptomyces albicerus. Next base: position 6,091 of record NZ_VWMY01000107.1, on the reverse strand, counting down.
AAACCGGCGCGCCAGGCGAGCCGTTTGGGGCCCGGTGACGGTGAGCCGCAGAAAACGCCGGTCCCACGGCTCTCGTCGCTCGAGTGCCCCTCCCGGCGCTCTCCGCACACATCGGGTCAGGCAGCAGGAACCAACGATCGAACGCATAAACGAGCCGCGCCAGGATCCCGCGCGCTGGCACGCGATCCTGGCGCGCATCGACAAGCAGCTCACCGAGCCGTTTGCCAGGCGTCTGCGAGGGCCGCACTCGGTTGATGCACCCCGAACCCACCGTGGCCTGGGCGGATTCCGCCTACGCCGGCCAGCTCGTCGAGTGGGCGAAGGCTTCCCCCGGACCAGCTTCCGTCAGCAGACTCACCTTCATGGCCTTCGTCTTGGTCAGTGCACCTTGATCGGAGAACAGGATCAGCCGAAGGCACCTACGTGCAGGCTGAACTGCGAAAATCGCCACCGAGTCCGAGCCGCGTTCGGTATGGGGCAAGCTCAGGGCGTGTAGTTCATGCTGAGTTTGCCCTGGTCGTCGAGGACCTTGACCGTGACGGTTTCGGGGTTTGGGCCAACCTGCACGGTGCAGTCGAACGTGTTGCCCTTCTTGGCCTCCATGGCCGCCGGACAGCTCACCCCGTCCCTGGACATGTCCTTCATCCCTCGCACGTCCGCCGCAGCCTGCCGTTCTACCGCTTCCTGGTCCAGCAATCGCGGCGGGTAGGTCGCCTCGGTATCGGTGTTAACCATCTTGATCGTCACGGTGAGAGCGCAACCGGCGACAACGACGGACGAGAGTGCTATGACAGTACGCGCGAACTTCCCTTGATCAGTCACGCATGGTTCCTACCGGCCCCACGACCGTGGAGGCAAGTGCCCTTCAATAGACGTGATGATGCCGTTCATCGCGTCGTGAGAACGGCCCCGCGCTCGCCTGGCTTGATCGCGGTGAGTGCAGAATCCCAGCACGAGCTCAGGCGGACGGCGTGACCGGGGACCGCAAGCCGAGCCACTGCTCGGCGTCCCAGGCCTGGAACCGCTCTACCTCGACGAACCCCAGTTTTGCCGCGAGGCGCATCGAGCCGACGTTGGCGGTCTGGGTGGCGAGCACCACCGGCTCGCCAGGAAGGACGCCATCGAACCAGTCGAGTACCGCCACGCACGCCTCGGCGGCGTACCCGAATCCCCATGCTTGCGGCAGGAACAGGTAGCCGAGATCGGCCTTTCCTGCGGCAGCCGGACGATGGTGCCCTGGTGCTCTCCTGAGCAGGATCTGGCCGATCATCGCCCCGTCGAGTTCAACGACGAAACTGCCGGGCCACAGTTCGGGCACCCCGGGCATCTCGCGCTCAAGCTCGTCACGCGACCGGGGACCGCCGAGGTAGGTGTGCACCTCCGGCGACGCCAGCAGCTCGATGAACGCCGCACGGTCCCGGGCCTCGGGCTCACGGAGCACGAGCCTCTCGGTCCTGATCGGGGCAGGTGGCCAGGCGACGGAGCCGAGGTCAGCCATGTCGACCAGCTAATCAGCCGAATCGGTAACGATCAAGACTCACAGACCGGTCAACCCACCTGCTCTGACCAGTCCCTTCTACTCTCACATCACCTCCGACGAGCCGACAACCTGCACGGCTTCGTCCTGCGGGTTCAAAGATGGGTTCTGACGACCGGCGTCCCGGAAAATTCGTCAAAGAAGTTCGGGAGGGGGTGTCGGATCGGGGCGGTGGTGTTCGTAGCAGGGGTGAGAGCGCCCACGAGGGGCGGCGCCGAGGTAAAGGAACCGCGATCATGAAGCTGACGACCATGACTCAGGTCACCGTCGATGGAGTGATGCAGGGAAACGGCGCGGCGTCGGACGAGGACCGCCGGAACGGATTCGAGCGCGGCGGATGGGCGCTGGGGGCGGGTGACGACGAGACCAGGACGCTCATCACGCAGACCTACCAGCGCGCCGAAGCGTTCCTGTTCGGCCGGCGGACCTACGAGCTGTTCGCCGGCTCCTGGAGATCAGTCGACCAGATGCGCGCACATCCCATCGGCGTGGCGTTGAACGAGGCCCCCAAGTACGTCGCCTCGACCACGCTCACCGCGCCGCGTTGGGCGGACACGACCGTCCTCGGCGGTGACCTCGCGACGACCATCGCGGACCTGAAGGCCAAGCCGGGGGGTGAGTTGCAGGTGCACGGCAGTGGCAGCCTGACCCGGTGGTTGCTGGAGAACGATCTGGTCGACGAGATGACTCTGATCGTGGTCCCGGTGATTCTCGGCCAGGGCGCCCGGTTGCTCCCGGACGCCGGCCCGGATCTTGCGCTCGACCTGGTCGAGTCGCGAGTCGACGCGAAGGGCGTGACGATCCAGGTCTTCCGGCCGGCCGGGCGCCCGCACTATGCAACGGCGTGAAAGTCCCTGCCCGACACACCACACTGTCCTGACACCACGGGAGATGATCCGAGATGCAGTACCTGGTTTCCGTGATCCACGACCAGGCCGGCCTCGCCACCCCGGACGAGATGGCTGCGATCGACGTGTTCAACGAGCGGCTCCAGGCCGAGGGCCACTGGGTCTTCGCCGGCGGCCTCGCCTCGCCCAGCACGGCCACCGTCATCGACAACCGGGGCGCGGAGGCATTGGTCACCGACGGGCCTTCCTGGAGTCCAAGGAGTACCTCGCCGGCTTCTGGATCATCGAGGCCCCCGACCTCGACGTGGCGCTCAAGCTGGCCGCCGAGGGGTCGAAGGCCTGCAACCGGAAGGTCGAGGTACGACCGTTCCTGGCCGCGTGAGCATGGTCGACGTCCGGGAAGCGATCACCCAGGCCCACCACGCGGAGTGGGCCCGGGTGGTCGCCGCCTCGGGCCAGCCCCTCGGGCGTACGACGGCGAAGGCCAGCACACCCAGCAGCAGGGCGACAGAGACGGTCTCCAAGACGACGGTGGTACTCAGCGGACTTCCTCCAACGCCGGGGCAGGCCGGTCGAGGCCATGTGGTCGGCGACGCTTGCCGCATTCGTCGTGGGGGTGGCGAAGGACGAGACGGCGTACGACTTCCCGAAAGACCTCATCGAGGCCTAGGACGAGCTCGATTTCGTGTCGCACGCTGAGCGCGATAGGTGCCATGACGGCGCTCACTCCCGAGCGTGCGGGGGCAGTCGGTTGGTGTCAGTGCTGGCACGTACGGTCTGCACATGGTCGATGGGTGGACAGGGATACGCGAACGCGTCGTTGGGTTGGGCGTTCAGTCGGCGAGCGGCGAGGTGTTCGGGTCGCTCGGGCACCGGTGGGTCCTGGAGGAGCCGCTCACTGAGGACGGTGTCACCGAACTCGAAGAGCAGATAGGCGTGAGGCTGCCGGTGGAGTACCGGACCTTCCTCCTCCACGTCGCCGCAGGCGGCGCTGGTCCCGCTTACGGCCTTTTTCCCGTGCGGCGTGTACAAGGCCAGTGGCGCTGGGAAGGCGACGGCGCCGACCTGGCCGACCTCTCCATGCTCGCGGAGCCGTTCCCTGAGCAGGGCCCGGACCCCAAGGCCCTCGAGGAACTCCTCGCCCAGCGTCCCGAGGAAGGGGACTTCGACGAGATCGAGGACTTCGATGACGCCATCGAAGCCTGGGATGAGCAGTGGTACGCCCTCATGTTTGCTCCCGAGCGCACCGCCGGCGCTATCGTGATCTGCCACCTCGGCTGCGCTCTGCGAGAGTGGCTGATCATCAGTGGCAGCCACCGAGGGACGGTCTGGTCCGACGGCCGGGCGGACGACGTCGATCTCGTGCCGCTCCTGGACGATGACAAGAAGCCGGTGACCTTCGCCCGCTGGTACACCGGCTGGCTGGAGAGGGCCGAGCACACGGTGCTGCCGACATCGTCTGACGTCTGACGCATCCCTCGCCCGCTGCTTGACAGCCCTGCAGGAACTCGCCCGGGACATTCCGTCCCCGCGGTCCAGGCCCGCCGCCGTGCACTCGGGCGACTGCTACGCCGCGGGCAAGCGCGGCGCCTCGTCGACCGCGAGGAAGCGCGCCGGCTCCTGGCCTCCGAACTGCGCGCCTGCATCCCCTCCAGAAGCGTGGTCGACGACGGAACGATCGCCCTCCAGGCGATGTACTGGCCCGATGAGGTCCGCTCCCCCGCCGAACTCGCCCTGGCGCCCGTGGAGATCTCCGAGCAAGAGAGGCGGGAAGCCGAAGCGCTGATGGAGGTCATCGGTGGGCGCCCTCATCACTTCATGCCCCGCCGCGCCTGCCGCCGATCCAAGAAGGTCCCGGCCGCGCTCCCGGTATCGCCTGGAGGCGCTGGCCCACAGCACGTCGATCGAGCCCTTTTCCCGCTTGACGGTGTCGTACAAGCGGTCCAGGTCGTCCAGTTCGGCTGCGTCACCCTGGACGGCGGTGACGTTGCGGCCGATCAGCTTGACGGCGTCGTCCAGTGCTTCCTGCCGCCGGGCCTGGATGAAGACGTGCGCTCCTTCCTCGACGAAGAGTTTGGCGCCGGCCAGTGCCATGCCGGTGGATCCGCCGGTGATCACCGCTACCTTGCCATCGAGCTTTCCCACGATCACTCCGTTGAATTGATGGGTATCCGAAACAGTTCATCCTGCACAAAGTCCGCGTCAGCCCACGCGGGGTCGGTCGACTCGCCAAAGCCATCCACGGGCTACAGAACTACGAAGCAACCGCAGGGTGAAAAAGGTTCGATGTATCCGCTTCCGATGAATCCCACAGTCGTCATATTCTCAGCGTCCCTCCGGAAGAGCCGAACCCTTGTCATTTGCCCGACTCGTTGCGATTCGGGTCCCTGCCGTCAGCTGGCGGAGAAGTAATGGCCGTTGTCCAAATCGGCGAGCAGGCCGGGCTGAGCGGGTTCCCAGCCGAGGGTCCGGCGGGAGATGAGGTTGGACGCCGGGTAGTTTTGCGTGACTATGTTCGCGAGGAACCCAAAGTATCCCGGCACCATCAGTACGTCCGCGGGAACGCTTACGGCGGGCAGGCCCAGACGGCTGCCAATGGCCTCGGCGATCTCGCGGAACGGGATGCCCCCGTCCCCGACCGCGTGCCAGTATTTGCCAGCCGGCCCCTTCTCCAGCGCCAAGCGGAACAAGGAGGCGACATCGCGGACGTGCACGGCGTTCCACAGGTTCGCGCCGTCTCCGGGGTAGCCAGCGAAACCCTTCTCCTTCGCGAGCGCGATCAGCGTGGGGAGGAAGCCGGCACGATCGGTCGTGCTGTGCGCGATGTTGGCAATCCGCACGACCGAAGACCGCACTCCCCGCTCGGCGAGGCCGACTACGGCGGTTTCCACGACGTTACGAACCCGCAGGGTGCCCTTGTACTCATCGCCGCCGGGAAGGGCCGGATCCTCCTCGGTGGCTAGCCGGCCCAGGTTCCCGGGCGAGCCTATACTCCCCGCTGCGACCAGCGGCTTTCCGGTTCCCGCGAGTGCCTCGCCGTACGCGAGCATGATCGGGAGCTCCGCGGCGGCCACGGCGTCGAGCCCGCCGGAGGGAAGCAGGTCTTGCCTGTGCGCGACGTGGATGACGCCGTCGGAGTCCGCGGCCGCCTCCTTGAGCCCGTCGAGATCCTGGAGGTCGCCGCGACGCACCTTCGCGCCGAGCGCGGACACCGCCGCCGCGGCTGTGTCCGACCGGGCCAGGCCGGTGACCTCGTGCCCGGCGGCGATGAGCTCAGGGATGATGTAGGAACCGGAATGGCCGGTCCCGCCAGCAACGAAAACGCGCATTTCACTGTCCTTGTGAGGGTAGGTGGAGGGGCTGTTCTTCTCGTGCCGTAGATCGACTGACGTGATGTGGCGCGAGAAGTGGTGGTGCGGGTGCGCTCAGCTGAGACGCCATACCCACCCCCGTCGTTGTTAACGGTTGTGTCGTCGACGCCGTCGAATGACGCGATGGGCGGCGCTCAATTCCTGATGTGCTCATTCTGGGCCTGGGCCCTGCTATCAAGTTCTGATGTCGAATTCTTGTGCCGAATTCGCTTCGGCCCCAATAGGTACCTATTCAGGTTCGCATTTGCCTGAGTGGGTGTCCAAGACTTCTTTTAGCCGTGGTGATACCCTGAAGGCATCACCGGACCGGGAGATGCCATGGATCTGGACCTGCG
>NZ_VWMY01000106.1 GCF_008905045.1 Streptomyces albicerus | reverse complement strand
GACTCTCTCGCGGCTTTCCTCCGGGCGCTTCCCTTCGGTCTTGCGTTTCCGACTCTATCAGACCGTTTCCCGATCCGATTTCCTCGGCACTTTCCAGGTTTCCGCTTTCGCGTTTCCCTTTCCGGCGGCTCCGACTCTATCAGATCCTTTCGGGCCTGATTCCCGGTCAGAGCGGGTTGTCTTCCCGGCTGTTGGGCCGTTCCGACGAGTGAGACTTTAGCGGAATCCCGGCCCCCGAGCTAATCGGGGTCGCGTCCTTTCGAACGCGGATTCCTCATTTCGCAAACGCGCATGAAAACGAGCCGACGACGGATCGTCGATCGTTGTGTGCTTGCTGCGGAATGGCTGTCCGGGGACCAACCGGAGTTGGCGCTCACGTCGGACAACTCGGAGCACACTACGTACCGGGCAGGGGCGTGTCAACTTGAAGCCAGGAGCCACCCGGGAGGCGTACCCTCGGACCCATGACTACGCACGCGTGCACCCAACTGTGGTGGGCCGCCTGAGGGCGGCCGTACATACGCGTGTACTCAACGGCCGCCGCATCGGCGGCCGTTCTCGTATCTCCCTCCTGGAGAGTCGGCCGGCGGTGGTGGCGGCCTCGACCAGGAGGTAGAGGAATGAAGCGGGTCTTCAGCGGGGTCAAGCCGACCGGGCATCTGACGTTGGGGAACTACCTGGGGGCGATGCGGCGCTGGAGCGGGGTCGATCAGCACGAGGCCGACGCGTTGTTCTGCATCGTCGATCTGCATGCGCTGACCGTGGACCACGATCCAGGGCGGGTGCGCAGGCTGAGTCGGCAGGCGGCCACGCTGCTGCTGGCCGCCGGGCTCGATCCGAAGCTGTGCACCGTCTTCGTACAGAGTCATGTGGATGAGCACGCGCGGCTGTCGTATCTGCTCGAGTGCGTTGCCACGGACGGCGAGATGCGGCGGATGATCCAGTACAAGGAGAAGGCGGCCGCCGAGCGGGCGCGGGGCGGGAGCGTGCGGCTGTCGCTGCTGACGTATCCCGTGCTGATGGCGGCGGACATCCTGGCGTACGGGACCGATGAGGTGCCGGTGGGTGACGACCAGACGCAGCATGTGGAACTGACGCGGGATCTGGCGGTGCGGTTCAACCAGCGGTACGGGCATACCTTCGTGGTGCCGCGTGCCACGCGCCCGGAAGTGGCGGCTCGGGTCATGAACCTTCAGGAGCCGACGTCGAAGATGGGGAAGTCCGACGACGCGGGGCCCGGGATCGTCTATCTGCTCGACGAGCCGGAGGTGATCCGGAAGAAGGTCATGCGGGCCGTGACCGACAGCGGGCGGGACGTGGCGTACGACCGTGACGGCCGGCCCGGGGTCTCGAATCTGCTGGAGATCCTCGCGGCTTGCGAAGGTGGGAACCCGGAAGGCCTGGCCGGTGTATATGAGTCGTACGGATCTTTGAAGAAGGACACCGCCGAGGCCGTGGTGGAGCTCCTCAGGCCCGTACAGCAGAGGCACAAGGAGTTGTGCGCGGATCCTGCGTACGTGGAGGGGGTGTTGCGGGAGGGTGCGGAAAAGGCCAGGGAGATGGCGAGGCCCAGGGTGGACACGGCGTACCGGGCGATCGGGTTGCTGCCGGCGGGCTGAATAGCGGTGAAGAGCGGTGGGGCCAGGGGTGCGGGCACGGCCCCACGCCTTCTAGGTGTTGAGCTGCGGCTGTTGTCGTCCTGCGTGTCCTCAAAGCGGTCTCGATGAAGTCCGGTGCGGTACGGCAGCGCCCTGAAGGGGCGCGGGGCTGTATCGATATGCGGCTCCGCCGCGCGGGCGCGACCAGCCACGATGCTCCCGCAGACGACGCACCGGAGATCCAGCGAAGCGCTCAGCTGTTGCCGGAGGCCAGTTCGCGGCTGCGGTCGCGGGCTGCCTCGAGGGCGGCGATGAGGGCGGCTCGTACGCCGTGGTTCTCGAGTTCACGGATGGCGTTGATCGTGGTGCCCGCGGGGGACGTGACGTTCTCGCGGAGCTTCACGGGGTGCTCGCCGCTGTCGCGGAGCATCACGGCGGCGCCGATCGCGGACTGGACGATGAGGTCGTGGGCCTTGTCGCGGGGCAGGCCGAGCAGGATGCCCGCGTCGGTCATGGCCTCGACCAGGTAGAAGAAGTACGCCGGTCCCGAGCCGGAGAGGGCGGTGCAGGCGTCCTGCTGGGACTCGGGGACGCGGAGGGTCTTGCCGACCGCGCCGAAGATCTCCTCGGCGTGGGCGAGGTGCTCGGCGGTGGCGTGGCTGCCGGCGGAGATGACGGACATGGCCTCGTCGACGAGGGCGGGGGTGTTCGTCATGACACGGACGACGGGAGTGTTCTGAGCGAAGCGCTCCTCGAAGAAGGAGGTGGGGATGCCCGCGGCGCCGCTGATGACCAGGCGGTCGGCGGGGACGTGCGGGGCGAGTTCATCCATGAGGGTGCCCATGTCCTGCGGCTTGACCGTGAGGATCAGGGTGTCGGCGGTCTTGGCCGCCTCGGGGTTGGTGACCGGGGTGACGCCGTAGCGCTCCTGGAGTTCCTTGGCGCGCTCGGGGCGGCGGGCCGTGACCAGGAGGTCTGCGGGGGCCCAGCCGGCTCGGATCATTCCGCTGAGCAGGGCCTCGCCGATCTTGCCGGTGCCGAGCACTGCGACTTTCTGGGTCATGTTCGGTTGCCCTCCGGGGGTGCGTCGTCCAAGGCCCATCCTCGCACCGGGGGTGCGGAGTGGGCTGCGGTGTCCGCTGGGCGGGACGCGGTTTGGCTGCCATAGGGCGGCGGTGCGGGGGCGGGCCGAGGGCTGCTCGGGGTTTGTGCGGTGCTGCGGTGTTACGCGGTGCGGCGGCGGAGGGTTGCCGCACCGAGGGTCAGGACGAGGAGGGCGCAGGCCGCGACGATCAGGGCGTCGCGGACGAAGTTGGCGGTGACGTCGGTGTGCTTGAGGACTTCGTTCATGCCGTCGACGGCGTACGACATGGGGAGGACGTTGGAGATGCCTTCGAGTACGGGGTGCATGTTGGGGCGCGGGGTGAAGAGGCCGCAGAGGAGGAGCTGGGGGAAGATCACGGCCGGCATGAACTGGACGGCCTGGAATTCCGAGGACGCGAAGGCCGAGACGAAGAGGCCGAGGGCCGTGCCCAGCAGGGCGTCGAGGAGGGCCACGAGAAGGAGGAGCCAAGCCGAGCCCGTGACGTCCAGACCCAGGAACCAGACGGCGAGACCGGTGGCGAGAGCCGACTGGACGATGGCGAGCGCGCCGAATGCGAGGGCGTAGCCGGCGATGAGGTCGGCCTTGCCGAGGGGCATGGCGAGGAGGCGTTCCAGAGTGCCGGAGGTGCGTTCGCGGAGGGTGGCGATGGAGGTCACCAGGAACATCGTGATCAAGGGGAAGATGCCGAGCAGTGAGGCGCCGATGGAGTCGAAGGTGCGCGGGCTGCCGTCGAAGACGTAGCGGAGCAGGAAGAGCATCACGCACGGGATGAAGATCATCAGCGCGATCGTGCGCGGGTCGTGGCGGAGCTGGCGCAGGACCCGGGTCGCGGTGGCGGTGGTGCGGGCGTAGTTGATCGCGCTCGGCTTCGGAAGCGTGGTCGTGCTCGTACGCGGGCTGGTGGTCGTGTTCGTGCTCATCGGACGGACTCCTTGCGGGGCTGGTTGCCGGCCGCGATCGCCTCGTCGACCAGGTGGAGGAAGGCGGCCTCGACGGTGTCGGCGCCGGTCTGGGTGCGCAGGGCGTCCGGCGTGTCGTCGGCGAGGATCTCGCCCTCGCGCATCAGGAGCAGGCGGTGGCAGCGCTCGGCCTCGTCCATGACGTGGGAGGAGACGAGGAGGGTGGCGCCCCGGTCGGCGGCGATGGTGTGGAAGAGGTTCCACAGATCGCGGCGGAGTACGGGGTCGAGGCCGACCGTGGGTTCGTCCAGGACCAGGAGCTCCGGGGTGCCGAGGAGTGCGACGGCGAGGGAGACGCGGCTGCGCTGGCCACCGGAGAGGTTGCCCGCGAGGGCGTCGGCGTGGGAGGTGAGGTCCACGTCGGCGATGGTGTGGGTGACGTTCTCGTGGCGTCGCTCGGCGGCGGTGCGGCCGGGGTCGAGGATCGCGGCGAAGTAGTCCAGGTTCTGGCGGACTGTCAGGTCGTCATAGACGGAGGGGGCTTGGGTGACGTAGCCGATGCGGGAGCGGAGTGTGGCGTGGCCCGCGGGCAGGCCGAGGACGTCCAGGGTGCCGGTGACCTTGGCCTGCGTGCCGACGATCGCCCTCATCAGGGTGGACTTGCCACATCCCGAGGGTCCGAGCAGGCCGGTGATCTGACCGCGGGGGACGTCGAAGTCCAGCCCGCGGAGGACTTGGCGGGGGCCGCGGACGACGGTGAGTTCGGCGGCGTGGACCGCTGGGGCCGTGGGGTGCTCCTGCGTGGTGGTGGGTGGACCGGAAGAGTAATTCATCATGTGATGAATAATGCTCCTGCGGGGTGGAGGCGTCAAGCCTGGGCGGCTCTTGAGGGGGTTCGGATGGGCGGATGGGGATGAGGATGGGACATGGGAACGGCGGGCGGGCAACCCTGCGGGCAGTGCCGGGCGAAGCCCGGGCAGGGCAGGGCGAGGCGTGGGCAGGGGTGCAGTTGGTGGATCACGCGGGCGGGGGCGCCGCGGGGTCAGGGGCGGAGGGCGACCAGAAAGCAGTGCGGGACCGGCTGGACGGGTGCGGGACCCGGCTCGAAGGAGGGGCCGGGTGGACGGCGCGGTACCGGGCCTCGAAGGTGCAGGTCCGGGCTGAATGGCGCGGGACCCGGCTCGAAGGTGGGGACCGGACTTGAAAGTGCGGGACCAGGCTTAGAAGTGTCCGGCCGGGCCCTTGGTCAGTGGGGGCGGCGTTTGCGTGATGGGTTTTTTGTGCGGCGTGAGGTGCGGCGGTCGTGCTGGATGCGGGCCGCCTCGTACTCCTGGCGGTGGAGTTTCTCGCCGGGGGCCTCGGTGAGGGAGCGGGCGAAGTAGGCCAGGAGGGCGCCGATGAAGCCGATGGTCAGGAGGCCGCGGAGGGACGCCTGGGTGTCGGGGTCCGGGCGCTTGGTGAAACCCTCCCAGGTGCGGCGGAAGGCGATCGCGCTGCAGGTCGCGAACATCACGACGACGAGGAGGGTGACGAAGCCGCCGACGGCCGCGATCTCCAGTCCCTCGTACGCGAACCGCAGGACCAGGCAGCTCAGCACGGCCGCCGCGAGCGAGCCGGCGGCCACGCCCGCGCGACGGGCCGCGTAGCCGCCGTCATGGTTCACCCAGGTCGTTCCGAAGAAGCGGATCGGTTCGGGGCAGGGGCCTGCGGGGGTGCCGGGTTCGTCGCTCACGGCTCGATTATCGCCCCGGCCCGTGGGCGGGGTGCCTGCGGGCCGGGGCGACTCTCGTGCTGGGCGTCTCCCTGATTGCGGACCCAGGGAGACAGATCAGGCTCAGCCTCGAGGTTCAGGCTGAGCCGGGGCGCTCAGGCGCAGCGCGGTGCCACATACCCGTCGCTGCCCGTGTTCACGTACGCGTCCGAAACGTACTGGCCGTTGGCGATGTTGTCCCAGAGGTTCGTCGTGCCGTAGGGCCCGCTGACCGTCTCTCCCGGGCGCTGGCAGTGGATCGTGACCCTGGAGCCCACGGGCAGGGTGCGGACTATGGAGTACCCGGTGCCCGGGCCGCTGCGGACGTTCACGGTGTAGCCGGGTGCGATCGGGTACGTGGCCGCCGCGCTCGCGGTCGTGGGCGAACCCATGACCATGAGGAAGGCCCCAGCCGCCGCACCGGCGATCAGCGTTCCTCTGCCCTTACCGAACCTCATCTATATGTCCCCTCTTGGATCTCGTGCCCCGCATGGTTCAGGCGCAGCGCGGTGCCACGTACCCGTCGCTGCCCGTGTTCACGAAGGCGTCGGACACGTACTCGCCGACCTTGATGTTGTCCCAGATGTTCGTCGTCCCGTAGGGGCCACTGATCGACTCGCCCGGGCGCTGGCAGAAGATCGGGACCCTGGAGCCTGGGGGCAGCGTGCGGACCAGGCGGTAGTGGGTGCCGGGGCCGCTGCGGACGTTCACGGAGTAGCCGGGTGCGATCGGGTAGAGCCTCTGCGCCGCGGTCGCGGTCGTCTCCGCTCTCTCGTCCGCGCCTTCCATCTCTTCAACAGCCATATGGGCCTCCCCCGTTGACTTTCATGTCTTTGTGCACGCGGAGGCTAGCAAGCCGCATCGGTCCCGTACGAACAATCGACTAGGCTCCGTGCGTCGCGCGTGCGTACGACACCACGGGGGTGACCATGCCGCCACGACGCAGCGCCGGATCCGGTGCCGAAGCGGAACTTCCCGAGTACGCGGGGCAGTACCGCCTTGAGTCACGCCTCGGCTCGGGCGGCATGGGTGTCGTGCACCTGGCGCGCTCGACCTCGGGGCTGCGGCTCGCGGTGAAGGTCATCCATGCCGAGTTCGCCAGGGATCCCGAGTTCAGGGGACGTTTCCGGCAGGAGGTGGCGGCCGCTCGGCGGGTCAGCGGTGCCTTCACCGCACCGGTCGTGGACGCCGACCCCGAGGCGGAACGGCCTTGGATGGCCACGCTGTTCATACCAGGACTGACGCTCGCGGAGCATGTGAAGCGGAACGGTTCGCTGTCGTCCGCACAGCTGCGTCAGGTGATGGCCGGCCTGGCCGAGGCGTTACGGGACATCCATCGTGCCGGTGTCGTGCACCGCGATCTCAAACCGAGCAATGTCCTGCTCGCCGAGGACGGCCCCAAGGTCATCGACTTCGGCATCTCCCGGCCATCTGACAGCGAACTCCGCACGGAGACCGGCAAGTTGATCGGCACCCCGCCCTTCATGGCCCCCGAGCAGTTCCGCCGTCCGCGTGAGGTGGGCCCGGCCGCCGACGTCTTCGCGCTCGGGTCGGTGCTGGTGCACGCGGCGACGGGGCGTGGCCCCTTCGACTCCGACAGCCCGTACGTCGTCGCCTATCAAGTCGTGCATGACGAACCGGACTTGACGGGTGTGCCCGATGATCTGGCACCCCTGATCGCCCGCTGCCTCGCCAAGGAGCCGGACGAACGGCCGACGCCCGACGAGCTCATGGCTGAACTACGGCTCGTCTCCTCCCTCTACGACACGCAGGCGTTCATCCCCGCGCAGCGCACACAGGAGCCGGAAGCAGAGTCCCGCGAGAGTGCGACTCACGTACGCCGCGGGCGGCGAGCGGCATCAGGTTCCGGCGACGGCGACGGCGACGGCGACGGCGGCAACGGCAAGAACGGCGAGCATGAAAGAGGCGCGACGGCAGAGCGTCCCTCGCGCTTCCGTCGCCGTGTCCTCCTCGCCGTCGCCGTCGGGGTCGCCGCCGTGCTCGCGGTCGGCGGTGTGCTCGTCTTCGGCCTGCCGACCGGCGACGACGGCTCCACCAGCCGCTCGGACTCCGCATCCGGCTCCGAGCGTCGCGCCGACGCCGACGCGTTCCGCCCGTGGGTCACGAAGGTGGACACGGATCCGGACGGCATGCCTCAGTGCATGTACGGGAGCGGAGCCCTGCGTTGTGCCGGTCCCGGTGTGCTCGCGGCCTCCGTCGACCCGCGTGACGGCAAGGTGCTGTGGACGCGGAAGGCGAAGGTCACGGAGGACGTCCCCACGGCGGCGCCTGTCATATCGGGTGGACTGCTGCACACCGTCACTCCTGACGGCAAGCAGCTTCTCGCGCTCGATCCCCGTACGGGCAAGACCCGCTGGACGCTGGACATCGCGGCGTACACAGGCGGTGTGCAGCACACGAGCGACACCGTTCTGCTGACCTCGCCCGACGGCACGATCACCGGTGTCGACGGTGCGACCGGCGAGCGGCTGTGGCGCGATCGCGTGACCGGCCGGAGCCTGCCCTCCCTCGCGTACTTCGGCGGTGACCTCGTGTACGCGACGACGCCGACGTCGGACGACGCGAGCACGCAGGTGATCGCGGTGGATCCGCGGACCGGGGATGTGCGGTGGCGCCACCGGCTCAACGGGGTACTCACCCCTGTCGGGACCTGGAAGGGCACCCTCTGGTTCACCGCGCAGAACGCCTACGCGGAGACGGAGAGCATCGTCGGCTACACGCCCGGCAGCGGTGGGGAGCGGCGGATCCCCCTCGACCTTCCCCTCCTGTCCGCCACGGCCTCCCTGCACGACGAGTCGGTCTATTTACTGGCCGCAGGAGGGGCGCTGGTGGCGGTGGACGTCGAAGCCGGAAAGCAGCGGTGGCGGTTCGAGACCTCGGTCAGCAGGGGGTCGCAGCCGACCGCCGACGAGCGGAACGTGTACGTCACGACCCCCGACGGCCGCCTGCTCGCGACCGACGCCCGTACCGGCACGCTCGTGGGCCAGACGCCTCCCCGGCTCACCGGCGGGACCGGGGGTGTCGTGGCCGAGCTGCCCGCACCCGTGGTTGTGGGTGACCGGATCTACGCAAGCGCACCCGACGGCAGCGTCTTCGCGGTGGACGCCCGTAAGCCCGCCGACTGGTAGCGCTCGGCGCCGGGCCGACTCGTTGCGCCTGGCGCCACATGGCGACGCCCGACCCTCAGAGGCAGGCCCGGAAACGGCGAACCCGCCCGGTGGTGAGGACCGGGCGGGCCCACGTCACTGTGGTGGTGCGCGGTCAGCCGAGTTTTGAGACGTCTCGGACCGCGCCCTTGTCCGCGCTGGTCGCCATCGCCGCGTAGGCGCGGAGGGCGGCCGAGACCTTGCGGTCGCGGGCGGCCGGGGCGTACACGCCGTTCAGGGCCTCGCGGCGGGTCGCCAGCTCCTCGTCGGAGACGAGGAGCTCGATGGCGCGGTTCGGGATGTCGATGCGGATGCGGTCGCCGTCCTGGACCAGGGCGATCGTGCCGCCGGAGGCCGCCTCCGGGGAGGCGTGGCCGATGGACAGGCCGGACGTGCCACCGGAGAAGCGGCCGTCGGTGATCAGGGCGCAGGTCTTGCCGAGGCCGCGGCCCTTCAGGAACGACGTCGGGTAGAGCATCTCCTGCATGCCGGGGCCGCCCTTGGGGCCCTCGTAGCGGATGACGACGACGTCGCCGTGCGTGATCTGCTTCTTGAGGATCTTGTCGACCGCCTCCTCCTGGGACTCGCAGACGACCGCCGGGCCCTCGAAGGTCCAGATCGACTCGTCCACGCCGGCCGTCTTCACGACGCAGCCGTCGACGGCGAGGTTGCCCTTGAGGACCGCCAGGCCGCCGTCCTTGGAGTACGCGTGCTCCGCCGAGCGGATGCAGCCGTTCTCGGCGTCCTCGTCGAGGGCCTCCCAGCGCTCGGACTGGGAGAAGGC
The DNA here is from genome assembly GCF_008905045.1 of Streptomyces albicerus. Taxonomy (GTDB): domain Bacteria; phylum Actinomycetota; class Actinomycetes; order Streptomycetales; family Streptomycetaceae; genus Streptomyces; species Streptomyces albicerus. The sequence continues at coordinate 17,186 of NZ_VWMY01000106.1, read as the reverse complement.
CTCGGCGGAGCGGACGCAGCCGGGGGCCGCGTGCCACAGCTCGATCGCCTCGGGGGACGGGGAGCCCGCCCGGACGTCCCACGTCTTCAGCCAGTCCGACAGGGACGGGCTGTGCACCGAGTGCACGTCCTCGTTCAGGAGGCCCGCGCGGTGCAGTTCGCCGAGGAGGGCCGGGATGCCGCCGGCCCGGTGCACGTCCTCCATGTAGTACGTGCGGTCCTTCGCGACGTTCGGGGCGACCTTGGCCAGGCAGGGCACACGGCGCGAGACCGCGTTGATCTCGTCCAGGCCGAAGGGGACCTCCGCCTCCTGGGCGGCGGCCAGCAGGTGCAGGATCGTGTTGGTCGAGCCGCCCATGGCGATGTCGAGGGCCATGGCGTTCTCGAAGGCCGCGAGGGTGGCGACGTTACGGGGCAGGACCGACTCGTCGTCCTGCTCGTAGTAGCGGCGGGTGATGTCCATGACCGTGCGCCCCGCGTCCTCGTACAGCGCCTTGCGGGCGGTGTGCGTGGCGAGGACCGAGCCGTTGCCGGGGAGCGAGAGGCCGATGGCCTCCGTCAGGCAGTTCATCGAGTTGGCCGTGAACATGCCGGAGCAGCTGCCGCAGGTCGGACAGGCGTTCTCCTCGATACGGAGGATGTCCTCGTCCGAGATCTTGTCGTTCACGGCGTCGGAGATCGCGTCGACCAGGTCGAGCGTACGGACCGTGCCGTCGACCAGGGTGGCGCGGCCGGACTCCATGGGGCCGCCGGAGACGAAGACCGTCGGGATGTTCAGGCGCAGGGCCGCCATCAGCATGCCCGGGGTGATCTTGTCGCAGTTCGAGATGCAGATCAGGGCGTCGGCGCAGTGGGCCTCCACCATGTACTCCACGCTGTCCGCGATCAGGTCGCGGGACGGCAGGGAGTACAGCATTCCGCCGTGGCCCATCGCGATGCCGTCGTCGACGGCGATGGTGTTGAACTCGCGCGGGATGCCGCCGGCGGCCGTGATGGCCTCGCTCACGATCCGGCCGACCGGCTGGAGGTGGGTGTGGCCCGGCACGAACTCGGTGAAGCTGTTGGCGACCGCGATGATCGGCTTGCGGCCGATGTCCGCGCCCGGTACACCGGAGGCGCGCATAAGGGCGCGTGCGCCCGCCATGTTGCGGCCGTGGGTGACTGTGCGGGACCTCAGCTCGGGCATCGTCGCTCGCTCCTTCGGAGAGTTTTTGACTCTGTCGAGCGTACGCCGGTGGGCCAGGATCCGGACAGCTGGTCCGGGATGCGGGATGGCTGTCTCGGTTGTCGACTGCGGGTCGTGAGTGGCTGATCGCTCCCCCACTCTCGGCTTCGCTCGAGCGGGGGGACCCCCATCGCGGCGGAGCCGCAAATGTCACAGCCCCGCGCCCCTTTGGGGCGCCTGACCTCAGGGGTTTGTCAGGTGCCCCTGCACCACCGGTGCGACCCGCGCGATGATCTCCTCCGGGTCCGCGGACGCCAGCGGCTCCACCTTGATCACGTAGCGCAGCAGCGCGACCCCGACGAGCTGGGCGGCCGCGAGCTCGGCGCGCAGCTCCGCGTCCGGGAGGTCGAGCTGCTTGGCGACGCGGCGCAGCACCTGGCTGGAGATGAGGCGGCGGAAGACGGCCGCCGCGGCCTCGTTGTTCATGGCGGAGCGAACGATCGCGAGCAGTGGCGTACGCGTCGCCGGGTTCTCCCAGACCCCGAAGAAGAAGCGGGCCAGCCGCTCGCCGACGCCGTCGAGGGGGCCTTCCGCGATCGATCCGGGGGCGTTCAGGACGGGGCCGAAGGCAACCTCGATGGACGCCTCGAAGACCTGCTCCTTGGTACCGAAGTAGTGGTGCACCAGCGCCGAGTCCACGCCCGCGGCCTTGGCGATGCCACGCACCGACGTCTTCTCGTAGCCCCGCTCGGAGAACTCCTCGCGGGCCGCCGCCAGGATCCGGTCCCGGGCGGCGGGGGCGTCCGCGGAGTCCGTACGGGAGGGGCGTCCCCGGCGGCGCGGGGCGGCGCTGGTCATGAGCCCGGGACCCGGACGGCCGAGGCCAGGTGGAGCCGGGTGAAGGCGAGGGCCTCCGCCAGGTCGGCCTCGCGCTCGGCGCTGGACATGGCCCGGCGGGTGTTGACCTCGATGACGACGTGACCGTCGAAGCCGGACAGGGCGAGCCGTTCGAGCAGCTCGGCGCAGGGTTGCGTGCCGCGGCCGGGGACGAGGTGCTCGTCCTTGTTGGAGCCGTTGCCGTCGGCGAGGTGGACGTGGCCCAGGCGGTCGCCCATGCGGTCGATCATCTGGATCGCGTCCGTGCGGGCCGTCGAGGTGTGGCTCAGGTCGATCGTGAAGTGCCGGTAGTCGTCCTTCGTGACGTCCCAGTCGGGGGCGTACGCCAGCATCTCGCGGTCGCGGTAGCGCCAGGGGTACATGTTTTCGACGGCGAACCGTACGTCCGTCTCGTTCGCCATCCGCCAGATCCCGGTGACGAAATCGCGCGCGTACTGGCGCTGCCAGCGGAACGGGGGGTGTACGACGACCGTGCTCGCCCCGAGCTTCTCGGCTGCCGCCTGGGAGCGCTGGAGCTTGGTCCACGGGTCGGTGGACCAGACGCGCTGGGTGATCAGCAGGCAGGGGGCGTGGACAGCGAGGATCGGGATCTGGTGGTAGTCGCTGAGGCGGCGCAGGGCCTCGATGTCCTGGCTGACCGGGTCGGTCCACACCATGACCTCGATGCCGTCGTACCCGAGGCGCGCGGCGATCTCGAAGGCCGTCGCCGTCGACTCCGGGTACACGGAGGCCGTGGACAACGCGACCTTCGCATCCGGGATGCGCACGACTGGTTCTGCCACGAGGACAGGTTACGGGGTGCCTCCGGCGGTTGGGCGCGGGGTTGGCCGGAGTGGTTGCCGGCGTGACTATTCGCCGTTGGGGAGGGTCGCCGTGGGCGGGTGCGGGTTGTGTGTGGCTTGTCGCGCCCACGCGGCGGAGCCGCATGTCGACACAGCCCCGCGCCCCTTTCGGGGCCCTCGCGGGCCCCTCGGCGAGCCTTACGTCGACGCCATCTGGTCCAGGCGGCGGAGGATCACGCCCTCTCTCAGGGCCCAGGGGCAGATTTCGAGGGTTTCCACTCCGAAGAGGTCCATGGCTCCCTCGGCGACGATGGCGCCTGCCAGGAGCTGGCCGGCGCGGCCCTCGGAGACGCCGGGGAGCTCGGCGCGTTCGGCGGCGGTCATGGAGCCGAGGCGGGGGACCCAGTCCTCCAGGGAGCGGCGCTTGAGTTCGCGCTGGACGTACAGGCCGTCGGCCGAGCGTGCGGCGCCCGCGATCCGGGCGAGCTGCCTGAAGGTCTTGGAGGTGGCGACCACGTGGTCGGGGGTGCCGAAGCGGCTGAACTCCCCGACCGTACGGGCGATCTGGGCCCGGACATGGCGGCGCAGGGCCCTGATGTCCGCCGGGTCCGCGGGGTCGTTCGGCAGCCAGCCCGCGGTCAGCCGGCCCGCGCCCAGCGGCAGCGACGCCGCCGCGTCGGGCTCCTCGTCGATGCCGTACGCGATCTCCAGGGAGCCGCCGCCGATGTCGAGGACGAGCAGCTTCCCCGCCGACCAGCCGAACCAGCGGCGGGCGGCGAGGAAGGTCAGCCGGGCCTCCTCGGCGCCGGTGAGGACCTGGAGCTCGACGCCGGTCTCGGCGCGCACCCGGGCCAGTACGTCGTCGGCGTTGCTCGCCTCGCGCACCGCGGAGGTCGCGAACGGCAGCAGGTCCTCGACGCCCTTGTCCTCGGCGGCGTCCAGCGCCTCCTGGACGACGGCGATCAGTTTGTCGACCCCTTCGGAATCGATCGCGCCACTGCCGTCGAGGAGTTGGGCGAGCCGCAGCTCCGCCTTGTGTGAATGCGCGGGCAACGGGCGCGCGCCAGGGTGTGCATCCACCACCAGCAGATGCACCGTGTTCGAACCCACGTCGAGGACACCGAGTCTCATGTACGGAACGCTACTGCGAGCGGGCCGCCTGGCCGTCCCCGGATGGGATCCCGGCCGCTTACCCTGGACTCGTGCCAAAGACGAAAAAGGCGAAGAACGACAAATCCACCAAGGGTTCTGCCGCGACGGGTTCCGCAAAGGGTTCTTCGCAGGCGAAGGCTGCCAAGTCCAAGAAGTCCCCGAAACCCCCGGAGCAGGGCGACGAGAAGGGGCTCGACTTTGCGCGCGCGTGGGTGGAGTTCCCGGATCCGGCCGACGACGAGCAGGTCTTCCGCTGCGATCTGACATGGCTGACCTCTCGCTGGAACTGCATCTTCGGAAGCGGCTGCCAGGGCATCCAGGCGGGCCGCGCGGACGACGGGTGCTGCACGCTGGGCGCCCACTTCTCGGACGATGACGACGAGAAGCGCGTCGCCGAGCATGTGGCGAGGCTCACGCCGGAGGTCTGGCAGCACCATGACGTGGGGACGGAGACCGGCTGGGTCTCGGAGGACGAGGACGGCGACCGCCAGACCCGTCCGTACCAGGGCTCGTGCATCTTCCAGAACCGCCCCGGCTTCGCGGGCGGCGCGGGCTGCTCGCTGCACATCCTGGCCGTCAAGGAGGGCCGCGAGCCCTTGGAGACCAAGCCGGACGTCTGCTGGCAGCTGCCGGTCCGGCGGACGTACGAGTGGATCGACCGGCCCGACGACACCCGCGTACTGCAGGTCTCGATCGGCGAGTACGACCGCCGCGGCTGGGGCCCGGGCGGGCACGACCTGCACTGGTGGTGCACGTCGGCGACCTCGGCGCACGGCGCGGGCGACCCGGTGTACGTCTCGTACCGCCCGGAGCTCATCGAGCTGATGGGCAAGGCGGGATACGACCGCCTGACCGAACTCTGCGAGGCGCGCCTCGCTTCGCAGCTGCCGCTGGTGGCCCCACATCCGGCGGACCCGGTCGAAGCCCCGTAAGGGGCGCGGGGCTGTATCGATATGCGGCTCCGCCGCGTGGGCGCGACCAGCCCCCACGATCCGCAGACGAAAACCCGGCCCGCGCGGAGCGCTCAGCTCCCCGACGGACTCGGGGCGCCACTGTCACTGGGAGACGGAGTCGGGGTCGAACCTCCGGAGGAACCCGGTGGCGGTTCCGGCTCAGGGTCGGACGGAGCCGAGTCACTGGGCGTCGGCTCCGGACCGGGGTCCGAAGGCGTCGGATCGCTCGGCGTCGGCGTGGGCTCCGGGTCGGGCCCTGGCCCCGGATCGGTCGGACCGGGACCGGGACCGGACGGCGACGGCGGATCCGGCCGCGGCCCGGGATGCGTCGGGCTCGGCCCGGCCGTCCCGTACCCGTCGATCGTGACCACCGCCCCCGCGGGTGCGACCGACACGCTCGCGCTCCAGGGCCCGTTCGGCTCACGCAGATGATCGACGTACACCTTGATCGTCATCGACTCCCCCGGCTCCAGCACCCCCGACGACTGGCTCAGGTAGAGCCAGGAGGCCCCGGTGTGCGCGGACCAGTGGACCGCCGAACTCCCCGACGCCCTGAGGGTGACCAGCGTCGTGTCACCGCTGGAATCGGCCCCTACGGAGAGGCCGCTTTTCTGCCGGCCCGAGGCCACGCTGACGACTTCCACGGAGACGTCGGGCGAGCCGCTGCCCGGGGTGAAGCGGGGGTCCGGCCTGGTGCTGGCGTTGCCGGCGTTCTCGTAGCCGGGCGCCTCGCCGCCGAGCGCGCCGGGATCCTGCGCCTCGTTCGCCGTGACCGGGCGGCCGTCCACGCCCTCGCCGGTGAGGGGCGCGCCGCGATAGGCCGCCCACAGGGCGAGCACGGGGGCCGCCACGACGGTGGCGACGACCGTGGTCGTGACGGCACGCGCGCGCAGGCGGTCGCGGCGGGCCGCGTGGTCCTTGGGGTCCATCGGGAAACCGCGCCGGTCGAAGCGCGGACCACCGCCCCGCGCGCGTGGGACGTGTGTCATCGCCTTGTGGAGGGCCGCGCGCGGTGCTTCGAGTACGGGCAGCGCGGCGGGCGTGACGCTGGTGCCGGGCCAGGAGCCGGGCACCGCGCGCTCGGCGGTGCGGCGGCAGCGTGGGCAGTCGTCGACGTGCCGGACCAGTTCGCGGCGCAGGGCCGTGCTGAGCACCAGGTGGTTGTCGCCGGTGAGCCGGGTGACTCCCGGGCAGGTACCGGTCTCGACGACGGCGAGGGCCGCGCGCGTGCGCTCGACCTCGCAGGCGGCCGTCGCGAGGAGTTCGCGGGCCGCGGCCAGGTCCATGCCGATGACGGCTGCGACCTCGTGGGCGGCGAGCTGGTGCCGTACGGCGAGTTCGAGCGCCTCCCGCTGCTCGGGCGTCGTACCGGCGGCCTCCGGCCAGGCCAGCAGGGCGAGTTCGCGACGGCGACGGTCCTCTTCGGCGGCGGCGAGGGCGTCGGCGGCCCGGTCGCCGGTGCGGTCCGCGGTCGGGTCGCCGGTGCGGTCGGTGGTCGCGGCGGCGGTGCGATGGGCGGCGGCTTGGGTTCCCGGGGACTGGGCTTCTGCCCGCGGGCGCTGGGAGCGGCTGTCCGTGTGCCCGTCCTGAGTCCGGCCAGAGGCATGCGCGCCCCCGGAGCGGCCGGACGCATGCGTGCCATGACGTTTCTGCTTGGCCTCGGCGAGCTTGCGCAGGCAGGACCAGCGGGCGAGGGCGTACAACCAGGCCCTGCGGTCGTCGGGGGCCTCCGAGCCGCGCCGGCCGCGGCGCTCGGCGAGCGCGAGGACGTCACCGAGGGCGGCGGTCGCCGCGTCATGGTCGCAGAGCACGGACAGGCAGTAGGTGAACAGGCCGTCCAGGTACGGCTCGTAGCGCGGGGGTGGGCACTGCGCCAGTGTGCGCGCGGCCGCCCGGTCGCGCGCCTCACGGTGCGCCCTGTGTGCGCCGGTGGTGCGGGTCGAGGTCTCCGGACTGCTGCTCATCACCCGTGCGACCGTAGGGGCCAGGTGGTGGCCCCTTCTTCCTGCTTGCGCTCATTTAATCCATACGGGTGAAACGATCCCTCATAAGGGGACAGGAACCCTGGATTCCGTGGCGTGTCCCTGCCGGACCACGACCGGTTTGTGAGGGGTGCCCTGTTATCGGTGCCGGGCGCCGACCGGCCCGGCGCCGCGCTGTCAGTCGTGGCGGTTACGGTTCGTGTCATGGCTGCCCGTACGAAGACCGCGAAGGACCGGCCGTCCTACCGCTGCACCGAGTGCGGCTGGCAGACGGCCAAGTGGCTCGGCCGCTGCCCCGAGTGCCAGGCGTGGGGGACGATCGACGAGTACGGCACGCCCGCGGTGCGTACGACAGCCCCCGGCCGGGTCACCACGTCCGCGCTGCCCATCGGCCAGGTCGACGGCCGGCAGGCGACCGCCCGCTCGACCGGCGTGACCGAGCTGGACCGCGTGCTCGGCGGCGGCCTGGTGCCGGGTGCGGTCGTGCTCGTGGCGGGCGAGCCGGGCGTCGGCAAGTCCACCCTGCTGCTGGACGTGGCGGCGAAGGCGGCGAGCGACGAGCACCGCACCCTCTACATCACGGGTGAGGAGTCGGCCAGCCAGGTCCGCCTGCGCGCCGACCGCATCAAGGCGATCGACGACCATCTGTATCTGGCGGCTGAGACCGATCTGGCCGCGGTCCTGGGCCACTTGGACGCCGTGAAGCCGTCCCTCCTCGTCCTCGACTCCGTACAGACGGTGGCGTCTCCGGAGATCGACGGCGCCCCCGGAGGCATGTCCCAGGTCCGCGAGGTGGCCGGCGCCCTGATCCGCGCCTCCAAGGAGCGCGGCATGTCCACACTCCTTGTGGGCCATGTCACCAAGGACGGCGCCATCGCGGGCCCCCGCCTCCTCGAGCACCTCGTGGACGTCGTCCTGAGCTTCGAGGGTGACCGGCACGCGCGCCTGCGTCTCGTACGCGGCGTCAAGAACCGTTACGGGACGACGGACGAGGTCGGCTGCTTCGAGCTGCACGACGAGGGCATCACGGGCCTGGCCGACCCGAGCGGCCTGTTCCTCACCCGCCGCGCCGAGCCCGTTCCCGGCACCTGTCTGACCGTCACTCTCGAAGGCCGCCGCCCCCTGGTGGCCGAGGTCCAGGCGCTCACCGTGGACACCCAGATCCCCACCCCGAGGCGTACGACATCGGGGCTGGAGACCTCCCGCGTCCAGATGATGCTGGCCGTTCTCGAGCAGCGTGGCCGGATCAGTGCCCTCGGAAAGCGGGACATCTACACCGCGACGGTGGGCGGCGTGAAGCTCTCGGAGCCCGCCGCGGACCTCGCGATCGCGCTCGCGCTGGCCAGCGCCGCGAGCGACACCCCGCTCCCCAAGAACCTCGTCGCGATCGGCGAAGTGGGCCTCGCGGGCGAGGTCAGACGGGTCACGGGCGTCCAGCGCAGGCTCGCCGAAGCCCACCGCCTGGGCTTCACGCACGCCCTCGTTCCGGGCGATCCGGGCAAGATCCCTCCCGGTATGAAGGTCCTGGAAGTGGCCGACATGGGGGACGCACTGCGGGTCCTCCCGAGGTCGCGTAGGCGAGAGGCCCCACGGGACGAGGAAGAGCGCCGGTAGACTTTGCCCAGGTCTCGCCCGTCCGTACGAACCGAGGGCACCCCCAGACACCTGCGACCGGAGGAGTGCAGTGGCAGCCAACGACCGGGCAGCAGCTCCCGGAAAGTCCGGTGGGAGCTCCGGTGCCGATGGGCTGATGCGCGCCTCACTGAGCGCCGTGGCACCCGGCACGGGTCTCCGTGACGGCCTTGAGCGAATCCTCCGCGGCAACACCGGCGGGCTCATCGTGCTCGGCTGGGACAAGACCGTGGAGTCGATGTGCACGGGCGGCTTCGTCCTGGACGTCGAGTTCACGGCGACCCGGCTGCGTGAGCTGTGCAAGCTCGACGGCGGCATCATCGTCGACAAGGACATCACCAAGATCCTGCGGGCCGGCGTGCAGCTGGTCCCCGACCCGACGATCCCGACCGAGGAGACGGGCACGCGTCACCGCACGGCGGACCGGGTGAGCAAGCAGGTCGGCTTCCCCGTCGTCTCCGTCTCCCAGTCCATGCGCCTGATCGCGCTGTACGTGGACGGGCAGCGGCGGGTGCTCGAGGACTCGGCCGCGATCCTCTCCCGCGCCAACCAGGCGCTGGCCACGCTGGAGCGGTACAAGCTCCGCCTCGACGAGGTCGCGGGCACGCTGTCCGCGTTGGAGATCGAGGACCTGGTCACCGTGCGGGACGTCTCGGCGGTGGCGCAGCGTCTGGAGATGGTGCGCCTGATCGCCACGGAGATCGCCGGGTACGTGGTGGAGTTGGGCACCGACGGGCGCCTGCTCTCCCTCCAGCTGGAGGAGTTGATCGCCGGGGTCGAGCCCGAGCGTGAGCTCGTCGTGCGGGACTACGTGCCCGAGCCGACCGCCAAGCGCTCCCGCACGGTCGACGCGGCGCTCTCCGAGCTCGAAGGGCTCACCCACGCGGAGCTGCTCGAACTGTCCACGGTGGCACGGGCGTTGGGCTACACGGGTTCGCCCGAGGCGCTCGACTCGGCGGTGTCGCCCCGCGGGTACCGGCTGCTGGCCAAGGTGCCGCGGTTGCCGGGGGCCATTATCGATCGGCTCGTTGAGCACTTCGGTGGGTTGCAGAAGTTGCTCGCTGCCAGCGTGGATGATCTGCAGACCGTGGATGGGGTTGGCGAGGCTCGGGCTCGTAGTGTGCGGGAGGGGCTTTCGCGGTTGGCGGAGTCTTCGATTCTCGAGCGCTACGTGTAGCCTCCGGCGGTTTGGCGGGGGCGTTGCGGTGCGTTGCGTTGTGTTTTGAGTGCGGGTGGGTGGGGGCTGATCGCGCAGTTCCCCGCGCCCCTGATTCGTGGGCTCGCGTTGTGTGCTCAGTGCGGGATTGTGGGGGCTGAGCGCGCCGTTCCCCGCGCCCCTTGACTGGGGTCGCCTTGTGTCCTGAGTGCGGGATTGTGGGGGCTGAGTGCGCCCACGCGGCGGAGCCGCATGGTGTCACAGCCCCGCGCCCCTTACGGGGCGCCTCCGTGGGCCGTGTTTGTGGGCGGCTAGTCCTTTTTCAGGACGAACGACCCCTGGGTCTTTGTCAGTCCCGGGGCCTTGGCCTCTACCAGGTAGGTGCCCGGGGTTGCTGAGATCGCCGGAGGCGTGGCGCACTGGGGGGCGCTGGCCTTGCGGTTCCAGTCGATGGTTCGGGTTACCCGGTCGTTCGCCGGGATGCGGAAGAAGATGCTGGCGGCGCTCGTCGGGCAGTCGGCCGAGGACCAGATCTCGTCGTCGCTGACTGCCTGAGTGATCGTCAGGACGGCGTTCTTCGGGCCGAGATCGAGTTTGCAGTCGCTGGCGGAGGAGTTCCTGGCAGTCAGTTCGAAGGTGGGCTTCTCGTCGGGCGCGTACTCGTTACGGACGCTGCGCAGCGTCAACTTCACGGCTTCAGCGGTGCAGTCGGGCACGCTGGACCCGGCCGGGAGCGTGTCCCCGGAGCCACCGCCGCCCTTGCCGTCGTCCAGTCCGCCGCCGGAACCGGACCCCGCGGAACCGGAGCCCCCGGAGGTGGACCCGCCCGAGCCGCCGGAGCCCGCCGAGCCACCCGACTCCCCGGAACCGCCGTCACTTCCGCCGTTCGACTCGTCGCGCCCGCCCGGAGCTTCGCTGATCGCGGGCTCGGAGCCGGAGGGGCCGGGCGTGATCGAGGCGGTGGGGTTCTTGCCGTTGGCCCCGTCGGCGTTGTTCTTGTTGCCGTTCCCGTCGCCAGCGGTGACCACCCAGGCGATCAGCAGCGCCAACACGGCGAGCATGGACAGCAGAACGGCCCTCCGTCGCCAGTAGATGGAGGAGGGAAGCGGCCCGACCGGATTGCGCAGAGATCCCACGGCGCAAACTGTACGAGAGATCCGGGAGTTCACTGGCCCCACCCGCCGCGCTAAACCTCAACTTTTCCGGATCATCATTCCGGACGACACGACGTCGACTCCTGTCCTGGGTCAGCTCGGACATCCGGCGATCGCAGCACGTGACGGGGGGAGGGCCTCCCGTACACAGTCTGTGACCGCGTTCACGATCCCAGCGCTGCACGCCCCGTACGGGGCGCGGGGCCGTGACACTATGCGGCTCCGCCGCGTGGGCGCGCTCAGCCCCCACAATCCCGCACTGAGCACACAACGCGAGCCCACGTATAAGGGGCGCGGGGAACTGCGCGACCAGCCCTCACCACCCCGCACCGAGATACACACCGCAACACAACGCCACCCCCCGCCAAACCGCCGGAGGCCGTGGCAGGATCGGCAGTGCCATGACTGCGCCCACGAAGCCCCCATCCCGTGTCCAGGCCGACCCGCTCGGCGCCCCCGCCGACGATCTGCACGCCCCCGTCATCGACTGGTTCGAGGAGAACGCGCGCGACCTGCCGTGGCGGCGGGCCGACGCGGGACCGTGGGGGGTGATGGTCAGCGAGTTCATGCTGCAGCAGACGCCGGTGAGCCGGGTGCTGCCGGTGTACGAGCAGTGGCTCGCCCGCTGGCCGCGGCCTGCCGACCTCGCCGCGGACGCGCCGGGCGAGGCCGTCCGGGCCTGGGGCCGGCTCGGCTACCCCCGGCGTGCGCTGCGGCTGCACGGCGCGGCGGTCGCCATAACGGAGCGGCACGGCGGCGACGTACCCACGGAGCACGCGCAGTTGCTCGCGCTGCCCGGCATCGGCGAGTACACGGCGGCCGCGGTGGCCTCCTTCGCGTACGGGCAACGGCACGCCGTCCTCGACACGAACGTGCGCCGCGTGTTCGCACGGGCCGTCACCGGTGTCCAGTACCCGCCGAACGCCACGACCGCCGCCGAACGCAAGCTCGCCCGCGCCCTGTTGCCCGACGACGAGCACACGGCCTCGCGCTGGGCGGCCGCGTCCATGGAACTGGGCGCGCTGATCTGCACGGCGAAGAACGAGAGTTGCGTACGGTGCCCGATCGCGGCCCAGTGCGCCTGGCGGCTGGCCGGGAAGCCCGCGCACGAGGGCCCGCCGCGGCGCGGGCAGACGTACGCGGGCACGGACCGGCAGGTACGCGGGCGGCTGCTCGCCGTACTGCGCGAGGCGGTCTCGCCGGTCCCGCAGTCGGCCCTCGACCGGGTCTGGGACGAGCCGGTGCAGCGCGCCCGCGCCCTGGACGGCCTGGTCGCCGACGGGCTGGTCGAGCCCCTCGCGGGCGGCCTCTACCGGCTCCCGCTGAGCTGACCCACAGGTTCCACCGGGCTCAGTAACAGTCCCCCGCAACAACTCCCGGCGGGCAAACCACCCCATACCCGCCCGAGCCACCATCTCGCTTTACCCAGCCCCTACTTCCGTTACACAACCGACGGACAGCCGAGCGCTCGCCGCAGGCTCGCTCGGACAGCCCCGTGACAACAGCTCCGTAGCTTCAGTGCCGTACCGCGGAACAGCGGTGCGGCAGGCAACGGACAACCGGCAGCACACAGGTCGGATACGGGGACGGAGGCGGTTGGAATGGCGCATGGCGAGGTGCTCGAATTCGAAGAGTACGTACGCACCCGGCAGGACGCGCTGCTGCGGAGCGCACGCCGCCTGGTCCCCGACCCGATCGACGCCCAGGACCTCCTGCAGACCGCGCTGGTACGGACGTACGGCCGCTGGGACGGCATCGCGGACAAGCGTCTCGCCGACGCCTATCTGCGCCGCGTCATGATCAACACGCGTACGGAGTGGTGGCGGGCCCGCAAGCTGGAGGAGGTTCCCACCGAGCAGCTCCCGGACGCGAGCGTGGACGACTCCACCGAGCAGCACGCGGACCGCGCGCTGCTGATGGACATCATGAAGGTGCTGGCTCCGAAGCAGCGCAGCGTCGTCGTACTGCGACACTGGGAGCAGATGTCCACGGAGGAGACGGCCGCCGCCCTCGGCATGTCGGCCGGCACGGTCAAGAGCACACTGCACCGGGCGCTCGCCCGGCTCCGCGAGGAGCTTGAGCGCCGAGCCTCCGACGAACTCGACGAGCTCGGCGCGGGTGTGCCGAAGCGTGAGGAGCGGGAGCGTTGCGCGGCCTAGGCACAGGGGACCCGCGGGCCCAAGGGACCCTCAAGGCGGTGATCACGGCGGTGGCCGTGCTCGCCGCCCTCGGCCTTTTGGTGTCCGCCTGCGGCACGGGCGGCACCGGTGCCCGGGACGAGGGCCCCGCCTCCGACTCGGTGGCCGCGGGCGCCGCCACCCCCTCCACCTCCCCCTCCGCGACCCCGGACCGCGTGGACGCGATCAGGCTCGTCAAGGCCGACCCGGAGGTCAGCGCGGCGGTCAAGCGCGACCTGAAGCCCTGCGTCGGCGACGAGTACCCGGTCGACGTGTCGTACGGCAACCTGACCGGCGGATCCGCGGACGATGTCGTGATCAACGTGATGACCTGTGGCGACGCGGTCGGCGTCGGCTCGTACGTGTATCGCGAGGACGGCGACGCGTACAAGAATGTCTTCCGGTCCGAGGAGCCTCCGGTCTACGCGGAGATCGACCGGGGCGACCTGGTCATCACCCAGCAGGTGTACGCGAAGGGCGACTCGGTGGCGTATCCGTCCGCCGAGGAAGTGATCACGTACCGCTGGATGGTGAACCGCTTCACGGAGCGGGCCCGTAAACACACCGACTACAGCAAGGTGGTGGGCGGCGAGTCGCCGGCCCCGGCCGAGAACTGAGTCCTCTCTCCGTATGCGACCTGGCATTCGACTGGACGAGAAACTTCGACTGACCGAGAACGACCGAGAAACTGAGAGCACCGGATGGCAGAGCAGACCCATGTCCTGTTCGTCGAGGACGACGACGTCATCCGCGAGGCCACCCAGCTCGCGCTGGAGCGCGACGGCTTCGTGGTCACCGCCATGCCCGACGGTCTGTCGGGGCTCGAAGCGTTCCGCGCGAACCGGCCCGACATCGCGCTGCTCGACGTGATGGTGCCGGGGCTCGACGGTGTGTCGCTGTGCCGTCGGATCCGGGACGAGTCGACCGTGCCCGTGATCATGCTGTCGGCCCGCGCCGACTCGATCGACGTCGTGCTGGGCCTGGAAGCGGGCGCGGACGACTACGTGACGAAGCCCTTCGACGGGGCCGTCCTGGTCGCGCGCATCCGTGCCGTGCTGCGGCGCTTCGGGCATGCGAGCGGGCACCGGTCCGCCGAGTCCGAGGGCGGCTCATCCGTCTCCGGCGGTGGCGTGCTGTCCTTCGGCGACGGCGAACTGGAGATCGACACGGAGGGCATGGAGGTGCGCAGGGGCGGTACGCCGGTGGCGCTGACGCCCACCGAGATGCGGCTGCTCCTGGAGTTCTCGTCCGCGCCGGGTACGGTCCTGTCGCGCGACAAGCTCCTGGAGCGGGTGTGGGACTACGGCTGGGGCGGCGACACCCGGGTCGTCGACGTCCATGTGCAGCGGTTGCGCACGAAGGTCGGCCAGGACCGGATCGAGACGGTCCGCGGCTTCGGCTACAAGTTGAAGGCCTGAGCGGAGCGGACGGGACGATGCGGGGGAGCAGTCAGAACCCGGGCGGGCACGGGCACGAGCAGCCCGGTGCGCACGGTGGGCGCGGTGGGCGTGAGCGACTTGGGCGCCTGATGCCGCGTACGGGACTCCGGTGGAAGCTCAGCGCCGCGATCGCGGCGGTCGGGGCGCTGGTCGCCGTCGCGCTCAGCCTGGTCGTGCACAACGCCGCCCGGGTGTCGATGCTCGACAACGCGCGTGACCTGGCGGACGAGCGCGTCCAGATCGCGCAGCGGAACTACGAGGCGTCCGGGCGGCCGAACTTCCCCGGTGTCCAGATCGACGACCCGGCCCTGCCGAAGGACCTGCTGGCGAAGGTCACCGCCAAGCGCCGGGCGACCTATGTGACGGAGCGTCATGACGGGGTGCCCGACATCTGGGCCGCCGTGCCGCTCAAGGACGGTCACATCCTGTCGCTGCACACCAGCTTCACCGACCGCAGCGCGACCGTGCTGACGGACCTCGACGAGGCGCTGCTCATCGGCTCGATCGCGGTGGTCTTCGGCGGCTGCGCGCTCGGCGTGCTCATCGGCGGCCAGCTCTCGCGACGACTGCGGAAAGCGGCCACGGCGGCCCGGCGCGTCGCGCAGGGCGAGACGGACGTGCGGGTACGGGACTCCATCGGCGGTGTCGTCCGCGACGAGACGGACGACCTCGCGCGGGCCGTGGACGCGATGGCGGACGCGCTGCAGCAGCGCCTCGAGGCCGAGCGGCGGGTGACCGCCGACATCGCGCACGAGCTGCGTACGCCGGTGACCGGACTGCTCACCGCGGCCGAACTGCTGCCGCCGGGGCGGCCGACGGAGCTCGTACGGGACCGGGCGCAGGCCATGCGCCAACTGGTCGAGGACGTGCTGGAGGTGGCCCGTCTCGACAGCGCGTCCGAGCGGGCCGAGTTGCAGGACATCATGCTGGGCGAGTTCGTGACCCGGCGGGTGGCCGCGCGGGACGCGGAGATCGTCGTGCGGGTCGTGCACGAGTCGGAGGTCACCACCGACCCGCGCCGACTGGAACGGGCCCTCATCAACCTCCTCATCAACGCCGCCAAGCACGGCAAGCCGCCCATCGAGGTCACGGTCGAGGGCCGGGTCATCCGGGTCCGCGACCACGGGCCCGGTTTCCCCGAGGAGTTGCTCGCCGAGGGGCCGAGCCGCTTCCGCACCGGGAGCACGGACCGTGCGGGTCACGGGCACGGCCTTGGCCTGACCATCGCGGCGGGGCAGGCGCGGGTGCTGGGCGCACGGCTCACCTTCCGGAACGTACGGCCCCCGGGGGCGCCGGACGGTGTGTCGGCGGAGGGAGCGGTGGCCGTGCTGTGGCTGCCGGAGCATGCGCCGACGAATACAGGGAGCTATCCGATGCTGCCGGTGTAGGGCGCGGGTGGTTTCGCCTTCCTGGGGCCGGTGGCCCAGCAGGCTTGGAAGACAGTGACCCAGCGGGCTTTGGGGCGGTGACCCAGCAGGCTTGGGGCAATGATCCCAATGACCCCAATGACCCAGCAAGCCTGGGGCGGTGACCTAGCAGGCCCAGTCCTTGTCGAAGTCGAGCTCGCCCTCGCGGGGCTGGGTGAACGAGAACCAGTTCCCGGAGTCGTCCCGGAACACCGCCTCCGTCCCGTACGGCCGCTCCTGGGGCTCTTGCAGGAACTCCACCCCGCGGTCCTTGAGCTTCTTGTAGTCCCCCCGGATGTCGTCGGTGGTCAGCGAGCCCGCGCCGAGAATGCCCTTGGCGACGAGCTTCTTCACCATCTCCGCGGACTCGGGGTCCATGGCCGGCGGGCCCGGCACCATCAAGGTCAGCACGACGTCGGGCTGGCTCGGGGCGCCGACGGTGAGCCAGCGCATGCCGCCCTCGCCCATCGTCATGTCCGTACGCACCTCGAGGCCGAGCTTCTCCGTGTAGAACTCCTTGGCCCGGTCCTGGTCCAGAACCCAGACGGTCGAGATGGCGAGTCCTTTGATCATGGCGTGCTCCCGGTGTGCGAGTGGTCCCAGTCGTGTCAGGGCGGCGGACTTCCGCCCGCCCTGCCACGGTAGGCAGCGCGCGGCTCAGTCCGCTTCTCCGGAATTGCGGGCTTGGGAACTGCGAGCTAGAGAACTGCGGGCTCCGCCGGTGTCCTGCGCGCCTTGCGCGCCTTGCGCGCCCTGCGCACCGGGAGCGGGCCCTGGCCGGAAGCCGCCGGCCCAGAGCATCGCGTAGCACCCCGGTATGAGTGCGGCTCCTCGCCCGAGGTGCTTGGCCCGGTACTCGCTGGGGTTCAGCCCGGTCCATGCCTTGAATCGCGCCGAGAACGTGCCGAGGCTGGTGTAGCCGACCAGGTGGCAGATCTCCGTCACCGAAAGGTCGGCGGTCCTGAGCAGGTCCTCGGCCCGGTCGATCCTGCGGTGTGTCAGATACTGCCCGGGCGTCTCCCCGTACGCCTCCTTGAAGGCCCGTATGAAGTGAAACCGCGAATACCCGGCATGCGCCGCCACCGCATCCAGATCGAGCTCCGGCTCGGCCCAGTCGCGGTCCATGACGTCTTTGGCGAGACGCAGGCGGCGCAGCTTGTCCATGAACCCGATGGTGGCACGCGGCACTGACATGGCCGTTTTCTCGCCCCCGCCGCCCCTACCCGTCCCATCCCCTGGGGCTCCGCCCCAGACCCCGTCGGGGGCGCTGCCCCCGAACCCCCGCTCCTCAA
>NZ_VWMY01000105.1 GCF_008905045.1 Streptomyces albicerus | reverse complement strand
CGGAGGGGCTGAATTTTCGCGGCCCGGGCTGACATTTTCAGCCCGTCCGGCGTTTGAGGACGAGGCCGCCAGGCCGATAGCGGGGGTCTGGGGGCGCAGCCCCCAGGGACGGGACGGGTAGGGGCGGCGGGGGCGAAGAAACCCGCCCCACCCCACCAGGCCCCAGCGATCGGAACTGCTCGTCAGCCCTTCAGCCGCTCCCCCAGCTCCTCGACATCCGCGAGAAACCACGTCTGCCGGCCGCGGTTGCACTCACGGACGAAGTCCCGCAGCGTCGAACTGGCCGCCGTATGGCGGGAGATGTCGCCGAGGACGACGACTCCTACGCGGTAGTTCACGAACTTCTGGAGGATGTCCCCGGCGACACGGGTACGCAGCTGGAAGAACGCTTCGTCGAACCGTCCGGCGGGGATGACGACCCAGCGGGCACCCTGGTAACCGGCATCGCCGATGAGGTCGAGGGCGTCCTGTTCGCTGCCGATGGCATCGCCCTCGTCGGCGCATATCAAAACGGGCACGTCGTTGATCGTCTGCAGGGTGTTCATGGGGGTCGAGGCTAATTCCGGGGGCGCACCCGGGTCGACACAATTCTTGGGCGGGTTCCCTAAGCGGTCTCGGTGAAGTCCGGTGCGGTACGGCAGCGCCCTGAAGAGGCGCGGGGCTGTATCGATATGCGGCTCCGCCGCGTGGGCGCGACCAGCCACGATGCGCCCGCAGACGATGCACCGGACATCCAGCGAAGCGCTCAGGCGCTCCCGCTGTAGCGGCGCAGCGCAGGCATCGTCGCGGCCAGCACCAGCATGGTGAGGACGACCAGCAGGCCGCCGCCCACGACCGCCGTGCGGGCGCCCAGCGCGGAACCGGCCGTGCCGTGCAACACGTCGGCCAGGCGCGGGCCGCCCGCGACGACCACGGTGAAGACTCCTTGCATACGGCCGCGCAGCTCGTCGGTGACGGCCGAGAGCAGGATGGCTCCGCGGAAGACCATCGAGACCATGTCGGCGACTCCGGCCGCGGCGAGGAAGACCACGGCCACCCACAGGTTGGCACTCAGACCGAAGCCGGTGATGGCCACTCCCCAGGCGACCACGGCGGCGATGACCATGAGTCCATGTCGGCGGGCTCGGGAGAAGGTGCCCGACAGGAGTCCGCCGAGTACCGCGCCGATGGGGATCGCCGCGAACAGCAGGCCGAGCGCGAGCCCTTCGCCGTAGGGGGCGTACGTCTCTGCGGCGAGCTGCGGGAACAGGGCCCGGGGCATGCCGAAGACCATGGCGATGATGTCGGCGAGGAAGGACAGCAGCAGTACCTGGTTGAGTGAGATGTAGCGGAAGCCCTCTGCGATCCCCCGTAGCCCCGCCCGGCCGGCTGTCGCCGCGATGGTGGTCAGGGGCGGTAGTGCGGGGAGCCTGTAGACCGCCCAGACCGTGGCGCACAGGGCAAGGGCGTCGATCAGGTAGAGCTCTGCCAGGCCCGCGACGGGGATGAGGGCTCCGGCGAGCAGGGGTCCCGCGACGAGGCCGGTCTGCATGACGGTCGAGCCGAGCGCGTTCGCAGCGGCCAGTTCGTCCTTGGGGACCAGCCGGGCGATGGAGGCCTGGCGGGCCGGGGAGTTGAGGCCGAAGAACGCCTGCTGGACGGCGAGCAGCACCATCAGGACGGCGACCGATTCGAGCCCGGTGACGGCCTGTATCCAGAAGAGCAGCGATGTGACGGCGATGCCGGTGTTCGTGATGAGGAGAAGTCTGCGCCGGTCCATGCTGTCGGCGATCGCGCCGCCCCACAGCGCGAAGACGACGAGGGGCAGCAGGCCCGCGAAGCTCGCGTAACCGACCCAGGCCGAGGATCCCGTGATGTCGTAGATCTGCTTGGGTACGGCGACGGCGGTGAGCTGGCTGCCCACGGCCGTGACGATGGTCGAGGACCAGAGGCGACGGTAGGCGGGGCGGCGCAGCGGCCGGGTGTCCATGGCCCAGCGGCGCCAGCCGCTCCTCTCCGGCCCTGCCGAGCCCGTCCGCCCCGGAGGCTCGGTCCCAGTCTCGGTCTCGCTCCCGGTCTCCGGTTCCGCGCTGTTGTCGGCACTGCCCTTGCTCGTGTCCACGCCCGTCCTGGTTGCTCGGTACATCTTTCGATTCGGGGTTCACTATCGCCGATGCGGGGTGATCTTCGCCGGGCGGATCGATCCGTGGACATGCGGGCGGATCAACTTGCAGGCCGGGGACCGCCGGTGGTGGCCAGGAGTGATGCCGCCTGTTCGCGGGCGTGGTCGAGCGCCCCCGGGAAGATGCGCAGGCCGTGGGCGACGAGGGCGCCCTCGTGGAGCAGCATCAGGGTGCGGCCCAGGGAGTCGGCCGTGGCCGGCGCGACGGGGCGTACGAGGTCGGTGAGCAGCGTGAGCATCCACTCCTTCTGGCCTGTGATGATCGCGTACGCCGGGTGG
Source organism: Streptomyces albicerus (assembly GCF_008905045.1). Classification (GTDB taxonomy): domain Bacteria; phylum Actinomycetota; class Actinomycetes; order Streptomycetales; family Streptomycetaceae; genus Streptomyces; species Streptomyces albicerus. The sequence goes on along the minus strand of NZ_VWMY01000105.1, from coordinate 24,312 downwards.
GACGGATCGTCGATCTCCGCATGGGCGTTGACCATGCTGCAGCCTCTGGGGCTGTTCGTGTCCATCCAGTCGCGTGAGGCCTCGAAGACCGCCAGGACGCGGTCCTGCGGGGTGCGGGCCGTGTCGAGGCGCGGGGCGAGGAAGGCCCGCCAGCGCTCGTCGCGATCGGCGAGGTACTCGACGACGATCTGGTCCTTGGAGCCGAACCGGTCGTAGAGCGTCTTCTTCGTGACGCCGGCCTCGGCGGCGATGAGGTCGACACCGACGGCGTGGATGCCGCGCTCGTAGAACAGTCGCCCGGCTGCCTCCAGGGCTTTTCGGGCGCCGGGGGTCAGCGGTACTCGGCGGGGCGGGTTCGCGGTGCTCATTCCTCCAGAGTAGACCGATCTGTATACTCGGTGCCAGGTATACAGATCGGTCTACCTCATGTCGGTCATCCGGCCTGGGAGGTGTGCGGTGTCGTGAACATTCTGTTGTCGGTCGCGTTCGTGGGGGCCTGGAGCTCCGGTTTCATCGGGGCCAAGCTCGGAGCGGGCAGCGCTTCCGCGGTCACGCTTCTCATGTGGCGCTTCCTGCCGCTGGCCCTCGTTCTGGGCGTCGTCGCCCTGGCCGTGACGCGGGCGTCCTGGCGCGGGCTGACGAGGCGGGACCTGGTCCGGCAGACCGCCGTCGGAGCGCTGTCGCAGAGCGGCTATCTCCTCACGGTCTATTACGCGATCGAGCTGGGCGTCTCCAGCGGTACCACGGCCCTGATCGACGGCACCCAGCCGCTGGTGGCCGGAGCGCTGGCCGGGCCGCTGCTCGGCCTACCGGTGTCACGTACGCAGTGGCTCGGGCTCGGACTCGGCGTGACCGGAGTCGCCGTCGTCACCGCGGCCGACGCCGGGGCCGGGACGGGCGTCGCCTGGTGGGCGTATCTCGTGCCGTTCCTCGGCATGTTGTGCCTGGTGGCGGCGACTTTCCTGGACCGCCGGGCGCGTACGGGAGTCCACCCGATGGTGTCGATGACCGTGCATGCCGTCACAAGTGCCGTCATTTTCACGGTACTTGCCGCCGGGACCGGCGCGGTGGCACCGCCGGCGAGTGGTTCCTTCTGGACCGCCGTGGTGTGGCTCGTGGTGCTGTCCACCTTCGGCGGATACGGGCTGTACTGGCTCATCCTGAGGCGGTCGGGGGTGACCAAGGTCAATACCCTCATGTTCCTGATGGCGCCGGTGACCGCCGTGTGGGGCGCGCTGATGTTCGGCGAACCGTTCGGCGTGCAGACGATGGTGGGGCTGGCGCTCGGTCTGCTGGCCGTCGCCGTCGTCCATCGAGGAGACCACTCCGACCGCCACCACGACGACTGCGACCACGGCGACCACGACCAGGGCCAACGGCCCACGGATGCGGAGACTTTCACACCCCGGCGAGCAGCATGGCACCGAGTGCGATCATCGTCGCGGCGACCAGACCGTCCAGTACGCGCCACGCCGACGGCCGGGCCAGGAAGCGGCTGAGCAGCCGGGCGCCGAAGCCGAGTGCGGCGAACCAGACCAGGCTGGCGAGGACGGCACCGAGGCCGAAGGTCCAGCGCAGCGGGCCGCGGTCGGCCGCGATGGAGCCGAGCAGGAATACGGTGTCCAGATAGACGTGCGGATTGAGCCATGTCAGCGCCAGGCAGGTGAGCACGGCCCGTCGCCGCGAGCCCGCGGTCCCCGCTTCCACGCGCAGCGCCGAGGGCTGGAACATCCGGCGCACGGCGAGGCAGCCGTAGCCGATCAGAAAGACGCCGCCGACGAGCGCGACCACGGTCAGCGCCGACGGCCAGGCCACCACGACCGCACCGACACCTCCGACGCCCAGCGCGATGAGTACCGCGTCGGACAGGGCGCAGATGCCCACCACCGCGAGCACCGCGTCCCGGCGGATGCCCTGGCGCAGGACGAAGGCGTTCTGGGCGCCGATGGCGACGATGAGGGAGAGGCCGGTGCCGAATCCGGCGGCCGCGGCGGTCAGAGTGCTGGTCACGGCACTCACGCTAGGAAGACGGACGCCACGAGTACAGCTAAAGATTCTTACGTATCATTAGCACTCGTGATGACGGAGCTTCCCCTCGACCAGGTGCGTACCCTGCTGGCCGTCGTGGACGAGGGCACGTTCGACGCCGCGGCCGCCGTGCTGCATGTGACGCCGTCGGCGGTGAGCCAGCGGGTCAAGGCGCTCGAACAGCGCACGGGGCGCGTCCTGTTGATGCGTACGAAACCGGTCCGGCCGACCGAGTCCGGCGAGGTCGTCGTGCGTTTCGCGCGCCAACTGGCCCGGCTCGAGGGCGACGCCCGGGCCGAGCTCGGCATGTCCGGCTCCGAGGAGCCGACACGTCTGTCGATCGCGGTGAACTCCGACTCGCTGGCGACCTGGTTCCTGCCGGCGCTCACGCGCGTACCCGAGGAGCTGCGGCTCTCCTACGAACTGCGCCGCGAGGACCAGGACCACACGGCCGCGCTGCTGCGCGAGGGGCTGGTGATGGCGGCCGTGACCTCGTCACCGGATCCGGTGACGGGTTGTTCCGTCCGCAGTCTTGGCCGTATGCGGTACGTGCCGGTGGCCAGCCCAGGTTTCGCCGCGCGATGGTTCGCCGGGTGGCCCGATACGCCCTTGCGGGACGTCATCGCCGATGCGCCTGTCGTGGCCTTCGACCGGCGGGACGATCTCCAGGACGCGTTCGTCCGCAAGCTCAGGCGCAGCCGGCACAGCGCGAGTTCACTGCGGCATTTCGTGCCGACGTCGGAGGGCTTCGTCGATGCCGTCGTCGCGGGAATGGGCTGGGGCATGGCGCCCGAAGTGCAGGCGGCACCCCTGCTGGACGCCGGGCGGCTCGTCAATCTCGCGCCGGACTGGAAGATCGACATTCCGCTGTTCTGGCAGCAGTGGAAACTCGACTTCCCGGCGCTCGCGGCCGTGGCCGAGGCCGTCACGACGGCGGCCGCCGAGGCCCTCGACACGGGCGTCTGAGCCCGGCCGGAGACCCTTCAGGAAGACGATCCCGGTCCCGCTTCCTTCTCCAGGAAGCTGATCACCTGGGCGGCGAGGCCGTCCGCGGTGGAATCGTGCCGGGCTCCGACACCGACGGCCGAGTCGTGCAGGCCGATGCCGCCCGACCAGAGGTACCGGTCGGTCCACTCGTCGTCGACCTTGAGCTGGACCTGGATGTCCACCTGGGTCAGGACGTTCTCCGGGGCCGCGGCGTACAGGACGGCGGTGACCCGGCGCAGGGGATAGACGTCGAAGCCCTCGATGAACTGCGAGTTTCGCCAGTCCAGAAAGGCGCTCTCACCGTCGGTTCCGATACGAATGTCGAGTTGGCCGTCTTCGAGATGAATGCCGAAATGCTCGGTCGTGCGGTTTTCGACGGTTACGCGGAATCGGAAGTAGCTCAGGCCCTCGGCCGCGTCATCACGCCCGCGAGGCGGCTCCGCCTTCTCCAAGCCATGGACGCAAACGCGCAGGCCGGCATGCTCGTCGTCGTACTCCTGCCAGTCCCCGACCACATTCGGCTCGTACACAGTTCACCTCTCGACCTCAGAGGGCTGCTGTCTATCTGTGCGCGCGACGAGGTGTCAAATGAGCAGAATGGGCGTTGGCCAGGGATTTTACCCGGCTTGATCGCTGATCAAGCCCTGCCCAGCCAGAACCCTCCGCACAGGCGTCACGGCCGTCACCCCGGCGTGCTGCACATCACGTCCCCCGACGGCGGCCGCGACCCCGGCCGCGGCGCCGGTCGTCGGCGCGATGCCGGGCGGTGGAGGCGACAGAGGGTGTGCAGTGCATTCGAGCCAGCGCAGCGAGGATCGCAGGCCGAATACCTCCGCTCGCATTTCTCTCACATTTCCACGGTTGATTGTTGAATCGATTGAATGCCACAATCCGTTCGGCCGCGCCGACATACCCCACCGGCGGGGCCACCCGGGTTGACCGGATGAGGATTTCAGCGGCATTTCGGGCGGATTCCCGATCTGCGCGATCCACTAACTTGAGCCGCGTTCAACAATGCATCTTGAGCTGCACTCTTATTGATAAGGCACGGTATGCCAAGACACTCCAGCCCGCACTACGGTTCGCCTCCGGACGGGACGCCGTCCGGTCCCGCGCCCCGGAACACGATCGGTTCCCACCCCGACTTCCGCTCCATACGCGTCGCTCACCGCAGATTCGGAGCGGTGGCGATGTCGATCTCCGTGGGCGGGTTCCTGCTGTTCGTGCTGCTGTCGAGTTTCCTGCCCGACGTGCTCAACCAGCCACTGTTCGGCCATGTGACGCTGGGCCTCGCGCTCGGTGTGGGGCAGTTCGCCGTGATGGCCGTGACCGCTTGGCGGTACACCGTGCACATGGACCGCCGGATCGACCCGATCGCCGACCGCCTCCGCGCGGGGATGCACCGCGACGAAGCGCAGCGGGCCCGCGTCCCCCAGCAGCAGAGGCGGTTCGGCGCATGGTGACGCTCCCCGAGGGCGGCGTGGCGACTCTCTCCGCGGGTGTCGTCGGCGGCTTCAGTCTGAAGCTGACCTTCATCCTGTTCGTGTCGGTCGTCGTGGTCACCATGTTCACCGCTCTGATCACCGCTCCGCAGGGCGACGAGATCTCCGAGTTCTACCTCGGCAACCGGACCATGTCGCCGCTGCGCAACGGTCTTGCGATGTGCGGGGACTATCTGTCCGCCGCCACCCTGCTGGGCAGCACCGGCCTCGTCGCACTCACCGGATACGACGGCCTGCTGTACCTCGTGGGTACGGCCGTCGCCTGGGTGATGGTGCTGCTGCTGATCGCCGAACCCCTGCGCAACTCCGGCAAGTTCACCCTCGGCGACACCCTGGCGCTGCGACTGCCGAACAGCCAGCGCTCCGTCCGACTGGCCCTCGCCTTCTGCACGCTGACCATCGCCGTGCTCTACCTCGTCGCCCAACTCGTCGGCAGCGTCGCCCTGTTGACGCAGTTCGTCGGCCAGCCGGACAGCACCACCCGCACCCTGTGCGTGGTCGCCATCGGCACGCTGGTCGTGCTGTACGTCGCGCTCGGCGGTATGCCCGGCGCGACCTTCATCCAGGTCGTCAAGGCCGTCATGCTGATCGCCGGTGTCTCGGTGACCGCCGTCATGGTGCTGCACCGCTTCAACTGGAATGTGGACGACCTGCTGGGCGGGGCCGCCTCCGGCAGCGGGATCGGGCAGCGGTTCCTGGAGCCCGGGCTGCGCTACGGCGGCAGTACGGCCAGCAAGCTGGACTTCTTCAGCCTGCAGATCGCCATCGTGCTGGGACTGGCCGCACTCCCCCACGTGATGATGCGTCTGCTGGCCCCGAGCGCCAACCGAGTGCTGCGCCGCTCCATCCTGTGGGCCATGGGCCTGGTCGGCTTCGTGTGCCTCGCGGCCGGCGTGCTCGGCCTCGGCGCCACGGCGATCGTCGGCCGGGACGTGATCGCGGGCATCGACGCCAAGGGAGACGCGGCGGTGCTGCTGCTCGCCCAGGACCTCGGCGGCGCCGTACTCACCGCGCTCATCTCCTGCCTGGCGTTCGTGACGCTGCTGGCCGTCGCCGCCGGGCTCACCCTCGCCGCGGCCTCCTCCCTCGCTCACGACCTGTACGGAGAGGTGATCCGCAAGGGCCAGGCGCGGCAGCGCGAGGAGCTGACCGTGGCCCGACTGTCGGCTGTCGTGATCGGCGTCCTCGGCATGCTGCTGGCACTCGTGTCCTGGGGGACGAACACGGCCACCCTGGCGTTCCTCGCCTTCGCCATCGCCGCGTCCGCGATCCTGCCGACCATGGTCTACAGCCTGTTCTGGCGCCGCTTCAACGCGCGCGGGGCCCTCCTCAGCCTGTACGGCGGCCTCCTCACCTCCGTGCTGCTGGTCGTCTGCTCCCCCGTGGTCTCCTCGAAGCCCGCCTCGTTCTTCCCCGACGCGGACTTCGCCTTCTTCCCGCTGCAGAACCCGGGCATCGTCTCCGTACCCGCCGGATTCCTGCTGGGCTGGCTGGGCACCGTCATGTCCCCTCGCCAGGAGGAGGAGCCCGAGACATACGAGAGGTTCGAGGTACGGGCGGTGCTGGGGGTCGACCAGCCGGCCTGACCCGAGACGCGGGCGCATCTCCCACCTCGTGACGAAACGGACGTCCATGTTGACGAAAGGGACGTCCAGGTGCGGAGATGCTCCTGCGACATGACGGCCGACCGTGAGGCAGGGCAAGCGAGCGATGGCATTGCAGATCAGCGCCACCAACCCGGAGCATCCCGCGCTCCTGCTCGACCTGCCCTGGCAGCTGCCCCTGGAGGAATGGCCAGAGCACTACCTGGTACCGCTGCCGCGGGGCATCTCGCGGCACGTGGTGCGGTACGCGCGCGCCGGGGCGGAGGTCGTGGCGGTCAAGGAGCTCGCCGAGCGGCCGGCGTTGCGGGAGTACGAGATGCTGCGCAGTCTCGACCGGCTGAACATCCCGTCGGTGGACCCACTGGCCGTGGTCACCGGCCGCACCGACGGGGACGACGCGCCACTGGAATCCGTGCTGATCACCCGTCATCTGGGCGGCTCGATGCCCTACCGGTCGATGTTCGAGACGACCATGCGGCCCGCCACCATGCACCGGCTCATGGACGCGCTCGCCGTGCTGCTCGTCCGTCTCCACCTGGCCGGGTTCGCGTGGGGCGACTGCTCACTGTCCAACACGCTGTTCCGGCGTGATGCCGGGGCGTACGCCGCGTATCTCGTCGATGCCGAGACCGGGGAGCTGCAACCTCAACTCAGCTCCGGACAGCGCGAGTACGACCTCGACCTCGCGCGCGTGAACATCAGCGGGGAGCTACTGGACCTGGAGGCGTCCGGGGCGCTCCACCCGTCAGTGGACCCGATCGAGTTCGGCATGGAGATCTGCGATCGCTACAACAGCCTGTGGCAGGAGCTGACCCGCACGTCGGTGTACCCGGCGGGCCAGCACCACTACATCGACCGTCGTATCCGCCGCCTGAACGACCTGGGCTTCGACGTCGCCGAGATGCAGATCGGCCACTCCTCCAACGGTGACACCGTCACGTTCGTGCCGAAGGTCGTCGACGCCGGACACCACCAGCGCCAGTTGCTGCGGCTGACCGGCCTCGACGCCGAGGAGAACCAGGCGCGGCGGCTGTTGAACGACCTGGAGAGCTGGATGGCCACCCAGGACGACTACGCGCCGGGCGACCCGCTCGCCGCCCGCCCCGAGGTGCTGGCCCACCGGTGGGTGCGCGACGTCTTCCGGCCCACCGTGCGCGCCGTGCCGCGGGAGCTGCGCGGCACGATGGATGCGGCCGAGCTGTACCACGGACTCCTCGAACACCGCTGGTACCTGTCCGAGCGGGCGCAGCACGACATCGGCCTGGACACGGCCGTCGAGGACTACGTCACGAACATCCTGCCCAAGGTGCGGGACACGCTGACGCCCCCGGCGGACGCCGCCGAGCCGTCGGTCTGAGGCGAGTCGTCAGGCCGGCGGGACGACCGCCACCGGGCAGGGCGCGTGATGCACGACGGCGTGGACCACCGAGCCGATCCGTGAGCCGACGGCGGAGCGGTGGGCGCGCCGGCCGACGACCAGCAGCTGGGCCGGCGCGGCCATCGAGAGCAGCACCTCGCCCGCACTGCCCATCTCGACGTGCTGCGTCACCTGCACGTCGGGGAACCTCTCGCCCCAGGGCCGCAGCGCCTCCGCGAGCGCCTTCTTCTCGTACTGCTCCAGTCCTCCGGCCTCGTCGGCGAGCTTCAGCGAACCGGGGCTGAAGGTGAAAACGGTGGGCAGGCTCCAGGCTCGTACGACGCGTACGGCGGCGCCGCGTGCCGCCGCCGTCTCGAACGCGAACTCCAGAGAGGCCGCGCTGTCGTCCGGGCTGCCCTGCTGCCCGACGACGATCTCGCGGCCTGCCGCCTCGGACTCGGCGCGGTCGTCGGCGCGTACGAGGACGACGGGACGCGCGGACTCGGCGATCACCTGCTGGCCGACGGAACCGAGCAGGAAGCCGACGATCGCGCCGTGGCCGCGCGAGCCGAGCACCAGCGTCTCGGCGTCCGCCGCCGCGGCGACCAGCGCCTCGACGGGGCCGCCCTCGGGGATGTCCAGGACATCGGTTGTCACGGGCAGGTCCGGGTGCCGGTCGGTGACCTCGCCGGCGGTCTGCGCCAGCGCTTCCCGCACGCCCGTCGCCCGGTCCTCACCGTCGGACTTCTCCCAGGCGTGCACCACACGCAGTGGCAGTCCGCGGCGCACCGCTTCCCTGGCCGCCCACTGCACGGCGGCCAGGGATTCGGTGGAACCGTCTACTCCCACGGTGATCGGGCGGGTCATCTGGCGGCCTCCGTCGCGTCGGTTGATGCGCCCACGCTACAGAGCCGCTCGACCTACCCGCGCGGCGACCTCGTCAGCGGGTGAGGCGCGCGAGTTCGGTGCCCGCGAGCAGGAAGGCGCCCACGCCGAAGTCCGAGGTGCTTGCGGCGGTCGCCGTCCGGGTGGACAGGAGCGTGGCGGTGGCCGCGAGTGCGGTCCCGTCGGTGAGAAAGCGACGCGGTTCATGGGACTCCTCAGGGTGCGGTGTCCTTCGGTGCGCACTCGAGGCTCTTGAGGTCGACGGCGTCGGCCATGGCCTGCATCCCCTTGTCGTTGGGGTGCAGATGGTCACCCCCGTCGAAGACGGGGAGGACGCGCTCGCGGTCGTAGGGGCTGCGGAGGATCCGGTCGAAGTCGGTGACGGCGTCGAACTCGCCGCTGTTCCTGATGAATTGGTTGACGTCCTGGCGTACGGACTCCGCGGCGGCGTCCCATTCGTACCAGCCCTTGAAGGGCGCGACGGTGGCGCCGACGACGCACTTCCCGGCCGCGTGGGCGCGGGCGATGATCTCGCGGTAGCCCGCGATGAGGTCCTGGGCCGTCACGCCGGTGTGGGACTTGATGTCGTTGACGCCTTCGAAGAGGAACACGGTGCGGACGCCCGGCTGGGAGAGGACATCGCGGTCCAGCCGCTTGAGGGCGCTCTGCCCGGCGCCGTCCGCCAGCACCTTGTTGCCGGAGATGCCCTCGTTGGCAACTCCCTTGATCGGCGAGTGAGTTGTCCGTAGTCGGCGGGCGAGGTAGTCGGGCCAGCGGCGGTTCAGATCGCCGGTGGACTGCCAACCGTCGGTGATGGAATCGCCCAGCGCGACCACGGCGCCGGTGTCTGTGCTCGGCGTCCGCACGGAGACGGCGTCCAGGTAGAACCAGGAGCCGATCGGGTCGGTCCAGTGGGTGGCGTCCTCCTCGCCGGTGTGGTCGCCGTCGGCCGCGTACGACGTCTGCATGGCCATGGAGTGGCCGGTGGCCGGCCCGCCCGCCTCGCGCGTGTGGAAGCTGACCGCGAGGTCGGTCGCGGCGGGCAGTCTGCCGGGCAGCGGGTCGCTGTACGCGGTGGCGCCCGCGGGAATCGTGACGGACCGTGCGCCGCCGAACGTCAGGCGCCTGTTGGTGCCGCGGACCAGGGCGGCGCCCTCCTGCCGGACGCCGGCGTGGACGCTGTCGAAGGTCAGCGGGCGGTCCCCGAAGGCGTTGGAGAGCCGGATACGCAGGTCGTCTCCCGCGACGCTGGTGCGTACGACCAGGCGATAGCTCCGGTCAGGGACGGCGTCACCCATGCGGTCCGCGCTCGCTCCCCAGGTGATCACTTGGTGCCCGTCGGCGGATGCCGGGGCCGTCGCGGGCGCGGTGTCGTGCGTGGCCGCCACGGCGGGAGTCGTCTGGACCGCCGCGACGATCAGCAACAGGGCCATCAGACGGCCCACTCGGGCGGACCGGGCCGTCATCGGGCGAAGTCCCGCAGGGTGACGGACGCGCCGGGCTTCAGGGTCACCGTCCGGGACCTGTCGCCGTACGCCACCGTCGTCGTCCGGCCGCCGACGCTGCGGATCCGTGCCTCGGTCGGCTTGCCGTCGCGCCAGCGCAGGTCGACGACGAAGCCTCCCCGGGCGCCGACTCCCGTGACGGAGCCGGACTTCGCCCACGCGTCCGGGAGGGCCGGGAGCAGTTCCAGGTGGCCCGGGCGGGAGTACAGGAGCATCTCGATCATCGCCGCGGGTGTGCCGAAGTTGGCGTCGATCTGGAAGATGCCGCGGCCCTGCTCGACTTGGTAGATGTCGAAGAGGTTCGGGGCGGTGCCGTTGCCGCCGCCGGTCGACGGGCGGAGGTTGTTGACGATGAGCTGGTAGGCCTTGTCGGCGTTCTTGAGGCGGGCCCAGCACAGGCTGCGCCAGGCGTTCGCCCAGCCGAAGCTCTCCATGCCGCGTGCGGTGAGCAGGGCCGTCGCGCCTTCGACGATCTCCGGCGGAGTGGAGGCGTCGGGGCGGATGCGGTCTCCCGGGAAGAGTCCGACGAGCGGGGACAGGTGCCGGTGGGTGGTCTCGCCGAGGTTGTTGGGAGACATCCACTCCTCCAGCCAGCCCGTCTTGGGGCTCACCTTCGGCAGATACAGCCGCTTCTGGAGTCCGGCGATCGTGGCCGCGTAAGCGGTGTCCTTCTTCAACTCCGCTGACGCGGCACGGTAGTTGTCGAACAACGCCCACACCAGTTCCTGCGCGTAGGTGATGCCCTTGGCGTCGAGCGGGCCGTGCTCGGGCGACCAGTCGCTGTCGGCGATGAGGACTTCCTCCGAGGAGCCGGGGAGTGTCGTGGTGATCAGCCGCGCCTCCCAGAACTCACAGGCGCCCTTGAGGAGCGGGTAGATCCTCGTCAGATGGGAGCGCGAGCGGGTGAACTCGTAGTGCTCCCACAGCGTGGTGCACAGCCAGGCGTTGCCCGCCGGATGCCACCACCAGCCGTTTCCGCCGTGGATGTTGGTGGAGATGGCGACGGTCCAGCCGGCGATCTTCCCGGTGGAGTTGCGGTAGCGGTTGCGCGGGTCGTTGAAGAGGGACCGGGTGAGGGCCGTCCAGGACGGGAGTTGGGCGAGACAGTAGTCGGTGAGCGCGTCGAAGCACCGGGACAGGCCGGCGCGGTCGGCCATCCAGTAGTTCATCTGGATGTTGATGTCCGTGTGGTAATCGCCCATCCAGTCCGGGTCGTTGCCGTCCAGCCACAGTCCCTGGAGGTTCAGCGGGAGACTGCCACGGGATCCGGAGATCATCAGATAGCGGCCGAACTGCAGGTAGGCCGCCTCCAGTTCGGGATCGGGCTCACCGTCCCGGGCACGTGCCCTGATCCGCTCCCAGGTGTCCAGGGAGCGCTGCCCGGCGGACGACGTACCGAGCGAGATCTCCAACTGCTCGAACAGGGCGCGGTGGTCGGCGGCATGGGTGCGCAGGAGAGTGTCCGCCGAGTGGGTCGCGGCATCGCGGACCTTGGTACGGGCCAGCCGCTCGGGGTCGAGGGACGGGTCACGGTAGTGGGTGACGGCGTCGGGCGCGTAGTTGGTGCCGCCGCTCACCACCACGGTGAGGTCCTTGCAGCCGGCGAAGTCGATACGCGGCCCGTTCACGGTGACGCTGCCGCCGGAACCGTACGCCGTCATCGCCGCGCCGTAGCGCAGGCCGTTCGGGAAGGCGGCGCCGAAGGACTGAGTGCGCCGGGTGGTCTCGCCGTGGGTACCGTCGAGGGCGATGCTGCCGGTGTAGCGGCCGCCGCCGCTCTGAGTGAAGTGCAGGACGATCGCGTCGTCGGGGCGGCTGGCGAAGATCTGCCGCCGGTACGTCACTCCTGAGCGGACGTACGACGTGGTCACCAGGCCCTGCGCGAGGTCGAGGGTGCGGCGGTAGCCGGAGACAGCGGACAGATCGTGGTCGGGGATGTCGACGGTGAGGCGGCCGAGCAGGGTGAAGGAGCCGAAGTCCTCGCGTCCGTAGGGGAATTGGCCGTCGGCGTCGAGCGTGTCGTTGAGGCCGCCGGTCCACATCGTGGCATCGGTGATCAGGAGGAGTTCACGGCCCGGGTCGTTGCTCGCGAGGGCGCCGAGGCGGCCGTTGCCGACGGGCAGGCCCTGTTCGATCATCGAGTGCTCGTCGGCGGGGGCCTGCCACCACAGCTGGTCCCGCGAACTCCCTTGCGAGAGCGGTGCGTTGGCGGGCCTTTGTGGTGCCGCGGTCGCGGTGAAGGCGGGCAGGCCGCCGAGGGCCGTGGCGACGCCGGCCGCCGCGGCAAGGGAGAGGAGTCTTCGTCTGCTGGGCTCGGTCGGGCTGCTGTCCATGGTGCGCTCCAGGAGGGGGGAGAACGGCGGTCAGGACGACTTCGGTACGTCGATGCGGTCGATGTCCGGGGCGTAGCCGGAGCCGCTGTCGAACGTGATCGTGTTGGCGCCCGCCTTGAGACTGACGGGCACGCTGACGGTCTCGGCGGTCCCCCAGTCCCCGGTGGAGGGGAGCTTGTGGCGGGTGGCGCCGTTGCCGTTCGCGGAGACGTCGACCGAGCGGGCGTCACCGCTGACGTAGGCGACCTTCACCTGATACGTACCGGCCCTGTCGACGACCACGTCGTTGAAGCGGAGTGTGCCGCCGAGGTAGAGGTTGCCGACCTTGCGCCCTTCGGAGCAGGCAGAGCAGTCGGCGACGGAGGCGTTTCCGCTGAGGGTGTTGGCGGACGACTCGGCCTCGTAGCCGGTCGTGGCGAGCGCACCGCCGCGCGGGGTGACGGTGAACAGGCGGGAACCGTGCGCGGGCAGCGCCTGCGTCACCTTGTTCCTGTACGTGCCGAGGTTCTCGTGGTTCCACAGGTCCCGTACCGCGGCCTTGCCGGTGAAGCCGAGGGTCGCCCAGTCGGCGGTGACTGCGGCGGGCGCGTCGGCGAGGTTGAACAGGGCCACGGTGTAGCTGCCGTCGGTGTTCCTGGCCGCCCACACCTGCTGCGGGTCGGACGGGGTGACCGGGCGGGCGGGTGGCGTGCCGCCCTGGTTGAGGGCGATGACCTCACGGTTGGTCAGCAGGGACAGGCCGTAGGAGTCCAGGCGGGTCAGGTCGTCGCCGGTGTAGAGCGGGGACTTGGCGATGGCCCACAGGGTCGCGTAGCTCTGCCGTTCCGCCTTGGTGAGGCCGTCCATCTGGCCGTTGCCGACGTCCAGGGAGTCCAGGTCGTTCCAGCCGCCGGGCCCTGCGTGGCGGGTCCAGCCGGGGGCGTCGTCCCAGCGGTCGTCGACCGAGTTCTCCCAGCTGACAAGGGTGTTGCAGTAACACTCGACGTCGGTGTCGATGCGCCAGCCGTTGGAGTGCTTCTTCCAGTCCGCAACCCGGCCGATGTCGAGGGACCAGGAGATCTCCAGGTGGATGGGGCGGCCGGTGGCGGCGATGGCTCGCTGCCAGGCGGCGACGTCGGCAACGTTGTCGTACTGGTCGCCACTCTTGCCGGAACCCGGCCCGACCCCGTCGAGTTTCAGGAAGTCGTAGCCCCAGTCGGCGAAGAGCCGGGCCTGCGAGTCGACGTACTTCTGCGCGCAGGGATTGGAGTAGTCGAGTTTGTAGGCGCTGTCCCAGCCATTGGTGGTGCGCAGGTCGCCGTGGACGATGTCGGCGGTCGTGCAGTCGTCGGCGTTCCAGATGGGGATCTTCCCGTCGCCGTACGCCTCCTTCTCCAGGCCGACGGGCAGATAGATGCCCGCCTTGAGGCCCTTGCCGTGGATGTGGTCGGCGACCGCCTTCATGCCACGCGGGAAACGTCCCAGGTCCGCCTTCTGGCGGGCGTACTGGTCGAACTGCGGTGTCCAGTCCTGGTCGCGCCACCAGCCGGCGTCGAGGTTGACGTACTCGTATCCGTACGGCTTGAGCTTGGCCGCCAGGGCATCGGCCTGCTTGAGGACGTTCTTCTCGGTGAGGTAGCTGTAGTCGCCGTCGGGGTTGAGCCCCGGGTACTTCGAGGACTGCATGCTCCAACTCGACCAGCCCATGTACGGCTTGGCCGCGACGCCGGCGACGCCCGCGACTGCCTCGCTGTCGGCGGTGGCGGTGGCCGTGGGGGTGGCGGCCTGTGCTGCCGGGAGGGTCGCCGCCATGGCCGCGGTGAGGGCCAGGACGAGGACGGCTCTTGTGGTGCGGCGGCCGGGGGCCGTGGGCGCGTACGAGGATGACCGCATGGTCGGACCTCCAGTGGTGAGTTCGGCGGTGTGCGGGTGCGGGTGCGGGTGGTTGTCGTGAACTTCCTTGGAAAGGCAGGCCTCTGACGTGTCGTCAAAAAGCAGCCGGGCAGCGGCTCATTCCTTGCCGCCTCGGGTCGGACCGCTGATGAAGGACTGGATCGCGGTGGCCGCGGCGCCGCGCGCCCACTCGTCGAAGGGCAACGGGCGCGTCAGCAGGTCGCACTGCGCGGCGGTGCCGAAGGCCGACGAGGCGAAGGCGTCGCGGATCTGCTCGGCGAACAGGTCGTACGCCGCGAGGCCCTCGCCGGAGATGATCACGCGTTCGGGTCCCAGGAGGTTGGCGACGGTCGCGATGGCCCGGCCGATCGCGTCCCCGGCCCGGGCGTAGACCTCGCGGGCGCCGGGGTCGCCCTGGCGCGCCAGGTCCAAGGCCTGCGCGGCGTCGGCCACCGGAAGGCCCGTTGCCGTGCGGACCGCGGTGACGATGGCGGGGTCCGCAGCGATGGCTTCGGCGCAGCCGCGGTTTCCGCAGTGGCACGGCGGCCCCGTCGGGTCGATGACCACGTGCCCGATCTCGCCGGCCACGCCGTGGGCGCCCGAGACGACCTTCCCGTGCACGACGAGACCGCAGCCGATGCCCGCGCCCACCGTCACCACCGCGAAGTCGGAGAGGCCGACGCCCGCGCCGAACCACTGCTCGGCGACGGTCAGGGCCCGGACGTCGTTGTCGACGGTGACCGGCAGCCCGGTCGTCATCTCCACCAGTTCGCCGAGGGGAAGGTCGCGCCACTCCAGGAAGGGCGAGAAGCGCACTGCTCCGGCCGCGCGGTCCACGTCACCGGAGACGGCGACGCCGAGTCCCTGGACGGGCACGCCGAAACCGTCCGCCTCGGTGAGGAGTTCCTGTGCGAGGGCGGCGATCGAGGCCAGCACGGCTTTGGGTTCGCGGGACTCCAGAGGTACGTGCCGGGCGACGCGGATCCGGCAGCACAGGTCCGTCAGTACGGCGATGATCTCGTCGGCGGTCACTTTGACGCCGATGAACAGCGCCCGTCCGCCGTCCACTCGCACGGGGTTGGCGGGCCGCCCCAGGGACGGGCGCGCCTCGTCGTCGGCGTCCTCCATGAGGTATCCGGCCTCGATCAGCGGCCGGACGGCCTTGGTGACCGCGGCCGCCGACAGCCCGGCCCGCGCGGCCATGTCCGACCGGGTGAGCGGACCGTGGGACAGCACGGTCGTGAAAATCTGGGCAGCGGCCGGCGTGTGGGCCGGGAACGCCTCCGCACGAGGAGTCGAACGCATGCCCCGGAACCTAGGGCTGTTCTTTTCCGCCGTCAATGAAAGAAGCAAGAATCTTCTCAAATACCGGTGTTGGTCCTGCTCGACCTACAAATACATGACTCCACTGGGGCGTTGGCACGTGAACCAAGGATGCGCGCGGCCGCCCCTGCCGCATGCCGGGTAGATGACGGTGGTAACTCCACGAGGTCGGCCGGGCACGTGCTGATACCAGGGGGTGGTCTGTGCACGCGTACGCCGCCCGGGGCCTGAGTCGGGTGGGCGCCCGGGGGTACTCGGGATCTCCGTACGGCCTGCGCCGTGAGTCGAGGAAGGAGCGGGCATGGCGGACAAGAGCGCGCTGCGGGCCTACCGCGGCAAGCGTGACTTCGACAGGACCGCGGAGCCGCGGGGCCGGGACGGATCCCATGGTGACGAGCCGCGCTTCGTCGTGCAGATCCATGACGCGAGCACGATGCACTTCGACTTCCGGCTCCAGGTCGACAACGTACTGAAGTCCTGGTCGATCCCGAAGGGACCGTCGGCCGATCCGCACGACAAGCGGCTCGCCATGCCCACCGAGGACCATCCGCTCGAGTACGAGGAGTTCGAGGGCGTGATCCCGGAGGGCGAGTACGGCGGCGGCACCGTCATCGTCTGGGACCACGGCACCTACCGGCCCCTGAGCCATGACCGGCGTGGGCGGCCCGTGCCCTTCGGCGAGTCGTTGGAGCGCGGTCATGCCACGTTCTGGCTGGACGGCTCCAAGCTGCACGGCGGATACGCCCTGACCCGTTTCCGTGAGGGCAAGGACGAGGCGTGGCTCCTGGTGAAGACCGACGACGAGCGGGCCAGGTCAGGCGACCGGGGGACGCCCGATCCACGCCGCGCCCGCTCGGTGCGCAGCGGCCGCACCCTGCGACAGGTCGCCGGACAGGGGTGAGCGGCGATGACCGATCTCCTGGGCTCACTGCCCGCACACCATAGACGGCTGCTCCGTGATGCGCCTCAGGGCGTGGAACTGGCCTCCCGGCCGATGCTCGCCACCCTGAGCGACCAACGCGACTTCCCGGGCGAGTGGCTATTCGAGCGGAAACTGGACGGCGTCCGCGCCCTGGCGGTCCGGGAGAGCGGGCGGACCGTGCTGCTCTCCCGGACCGGCAACCGCCTCAACGACACCTACCCGGAGATCGTCGACGCGCTCGCCGCGCAGTCGTGCACGGACTTCACCGTCGACGGCGAGATCGTCGCGTTCTCGCACGGCCGCACTGACTTCGCCCGCCTCCAGCAGCGCATGGGGCTCACCCGGCCCCGGGACGTCGAGGCGAGCGGGGTCGCCGTGACGTACTACCTGTTCGATCTGCTCCGGCTGGAGGGCGCGGACACGACACGGCTTCCGTTGCGTGCGCGCAAATCACTGCTGCGGCGTGCCCTGACCTACCGCGCGCCGCTGCGCATGTCGACTCATCGCAACGAGGGCGGCGCCGAGCTGCTGGCCGATGCCTGTGCCCGAGGCTGGGAGGGCCTGATCGCGAAGCGGGCCAAGAGCCTTTACCAGCCCCGCCGTTCGACCGACTGGCTCAAGCTGAAGTGCTCACGGGGGCAGGAGTTCGTCGTCGGCGGATTCACCGAACCGGGCGGCAGCCGCACCGGGTTCGGCGCGCTGCTGCTCGGCTACTACGAAGGGGACAGGCTGCGGTACGCGGGCAAGGTGGGCACGGGCTTCGACCGCCGTACGCTCCTCGCCCTGCGCGAGCACCTCGACGAACTCCGGGTCTCCGCCTCGCCGTTCAGCGACCGGGTACGTGAGGCGGGCCCGCGCTGGGTGGAGCCGACACTGGTCGCGCAGATCGCGTTCACCGAGTGGACCCGGGACGGCATGCTGCGGCATCCGCGATACCTCGGACTGCGCGACGACAAGGCGGCACGCGACATCGCCCGCGAGCAGCCCACCGCCTGATCGCTTACGTCGAGCGGGCCCACTTCCTGATTGCTCACGTCGAGCGGCCCACTTCCCGACGTTCACGCAGCGGCCCGCTGCCGCAATGCTCACGTAGCGGCCTTCTGACCGATCGCTGACTGATCGCTCTGATCGCTCACCTGCGGACGCGGATCGTCCTCAGCTCCGGGTCGGACGCGTCCGGCAGATTCATGCCGCCCTGCAGCCCCGTCCGCAGGTAGTGCAGAACGGGCTCGGTGAGCCGTTCGCCGGGCAGGACGGCCGGGATACCGGGCGGGTACGGCGTGATCATCTCGGCCGAGACGCGGCCGGCGGCCCGGTCCGGGGGAACGGCCTCCGCGGGACCGAAGTAGGCGTCGCGGGGCCGGCCTGTTCCATCCTCATGTCTTGCGCATACGGCGGCGAGTACCCGCCGCGCCGCCGTGCAGTCAGGCACGCTCGGCGCGGATGATCACCAGCTCCTCGTTGTCCTGGCGGGCCGCGACCCGGCCGGACGCCCGGAGCCACGGAAGACGTGAACGGAGTACGGGTCCGAAGGGGATGTACGTCCGGTCGCTGATCGTGGGCCGCAGGCCGGAGCGGGCCAGGCGGTCCAGTGTCTTCTCGGTGTCGCTCAGTCCCGACTGGGCCATGAGCAGTACGCCGCCGGGACGCAGGACGCGCGGCACGTCGGCGCAGATGCGGTCGAGGACCGCACGCCCGTCGCGGCCGGCGTTCCAGGCCCGCTCGGCACCCCGGCCGCCCGGCGGCTGCGCGGGCGGGGTGGGGACGTACGGCGGATTGCTGAGAACCATGTCGAAGCACTGGCCCCGGACCGGGGTGAGGAGGTCGCCGCGGCGGACCGTGAGGCGCTGCCGGGAGCGCAGGGCGTTCAGCCGGGTGGTGAGGACGGCACGCCAGGCGATGTCGACCGCCGTGACACGGGCTCCCCCGCGGGCGGCGCAGATCGCGAGGGTTCCGTTGCCGGTTCCGAGGTCCAGCACGTCCATGCCCTCGGTCAGTGCCTCGCGGTGGAGGGCCCGGGCCAGGAGGAAGGTGTCGGCCTGTGGCGCGTAGACGCCCGGTGGTGTCATCAGGGTTGCGGGAGGGCACACTGGTTCGACGAGATAGGCCATGAGGGGGTGCTCCGTCCGGGCACCGGCTCCGGTGCGGGGGTGAGTGTCCGCGGCCGTCAATCGCCAGGCCGGGCATGTCTCTTCAGGGCACCGAGTGCCCCTGGAACCCTCCCGCACACCTCTCTGTCACGGACGTCCCGCATCTTCGGAACGCAGGACGCCCCCGAATCGACGCGCGGGCTGAGTCCGGAGCGACCGTTCAGGGGCGTACCAGCGGGCGAGTCGCCTTACCGGCCGGACTTCTTGATGCGCTCGGAGGCCTTCGCCGCGAGTTCCTGCGCCTTGCCCGTCATCTGCTCGCCCCGGCCCTCGGTCTCCATGGACCTGTCGTCCACGGCCTTGCCGGTGGTTTCCTTCATCTTGCCCTTCATCTGCTTGGCCTTGCCCTTTGCCTTACCCATGGTTTTCCGTCCTTCGATGAGGGTTGGACTGGCGTATCCACCCTGCGCCCGGCACCCGCCCTTCGCAATCCGTGAGTGATCCATCGCTATGTGCAACGACCGGAGGGCATGGTCGCCCTCGCGCTGGCATACGTCCGGTCGAGTGGCGACGATGGACTGGGACCAGGTAGTCGCGTCAGATCTTGTAGTCGCGTCGAGGACGACGCGCCAATCCAAGCCAGTGCTCCGACCCCGGAGGGGACGAATGACCTCAGACGCCGGTTCGGGAGCCGACGAGCCGGGCGGCGGCCCTCGGGAGCAGCCCGCGCCCGACGAGAACACGCCCCGGATCGTCGAATTGCAGGAGGAGATCGGCCAGTTGAAAGAGGCCGTCACCTCCCATGCCGTCGTGGACCAGGCGATCGGCATGATGGTGGCACTCGGTCGGGTGACGCCCGACGACGGGTGGTCCGTGCTGCGGGAAGTGTCCCAGCACACGAACATCAAACTGCGGAATGTCGCGGAATTGATCATTATCTGGGGGCAGAAAGGAGATCTCCCACCGGATATCCGAGCCACGTTGGAAGAAACGCTCGACAGATACGGCCCCACATTGCTTCCGGAAGATTCTCCGCCGCCGTGATGAGGGTGTTTTGTTCGGCCCGCGCTGGTTAGTTCGGAGAGTGGCGGCCACTGGCAAACCGCTCCCGGGAGGGTTCGGCAGTGAGCTCGCCGCTCCGCCGCCCGATCCGGGACGACCCGTGACGGGCGGCTGAGTCTGTCAGGGCCTGGGAGCCCGCCACGGGCCGGGGCGCACGGATCGGCGGTGGGGTCACACGGGTTCGGGTTGACGTGCAGGGTCGGGTTGCCGCGCGCCTTCGGGTTCGAGTTCAGGTTCGGATTCGGGTTCGGATTCGGCGAGGGCCTCATCGCGCACCTTGGCGCAGCAACCGCTGAGCAGCCGTGACACATGCATCTGCGAGATGCCGAGCTGCTGTGCGATGCGGCTCTGGGTCATGCCTCCGAAGAAGCGCAGGTAGAGGATGGTGCGTTCGCGTTCGGGGAGCGCGGCCAGGCAGGGCTTCACGGCCTCCCGGTCGACGACCAGGTCGAACCCGGTGTCGGGCTCCCCCAGGGCGTCCCCGAGCGCGTAACCGTCGTCGCTGCCCGGCAGCTCGGCGTCCAGGGAGAGGGCGGTGAAACTGTCGAGAGCCTCGAATCCGGCGCGTACGTCGTCCTCGCTCATCCGCGTGTACGCGGCGATCTCGGAGACGGTGGGCCGGTGGCCCGGCGTGGTCTGGGACAGGTCCTTCACCGCGGTGCGGACCCGGTTGCGCAGGTCCTGGACCCGCCGTGGCACGTGGAGGACCCACATGTGGTCGCGGAAGTGGCGTTTGATCTCACCGGTGATGGTCGGGATGGCATAGCTCTCGAAGGCGTTGCCGCGCCCGGGGTCGTAGCGGTCGACGGCCTTGACGAGGCCGAGCGCCGCGACCTGGCTCAGGTCCTCGACGGACTCGCCGCGCCCCCGGTAGCCCATGGCTATGCGGTTCGCCATGGGGAGCCAGGCCTGGACCAGCTCATCACGCAGGGCTTGGCGTTCGGGCCCCTCGGGCAGCGCGGCGAGTTTTTCGAAGTCCGCGGCCGTGTCGGGGGCGTCGTCGTGCGGGTGCTGCTTCGTTCTGACGGTGATTTGCATGGTGCGTCGCATCTCCCTCAGAGGGCACCGACGGAACAGTCACCATGGGAGGTGCGCACACGGATCGCTCGACACACCCGCGATCTGGCATACCAGCTCCCACGGACGTGCCTCCTGTCCGAAGCACTTGTCCATCAATTTCCCGCACTCGGACATCTCCAAACGATTTCGTGAATCCCGACGCAATGTCGTGACGCCCGGCAATCGAATGGTCGTGCAGCGTGACGGACCCAAGGGAGTGCGTGAATTCCGCCGCCCAGAATTGTTCTGCTGAATTCCCCCTACGGGTATGGATCCGTGCAGGTATGAAGCGGCGATTCGGGGAACTCACCCTCCAGGGAGGTGGAGGTCATGGTCCCCATCCTGTTGGTCCTGCTACTGATCCTGATTCTCTTCGGAGCGGGATTCGCCGTGGACGTGCTGTGGTGGATCGCTATCGCCGTGCTCGTCATCTGGCTGCTCGGCTTCCTGATGCGAGGCAGCACGCCCATGGGAGGCAGGTCGCGTTGGTACAGGTGGTGAAGGAGAACCCCTGGGAGTCGGCTCCCGGACACGCGCTGTCCGGGAGCCGTCACGCGAACCTCCCCCGGACAGAGGGGACTTGACATGCGAACGCACGCTCCGCGGGTGCTCGCGCTCGTGCTGCGCCTCAGGCGCCGGCTGTACGTCACGCTGACACGGGCATCAGGGCCTCGTGTAGGGACCTGACCGCGCGCGTAGGGACCTCTGTTTCGGTCGGCGGCGCCGGGTACTCGCCGTGGATGGACATCAACACGACACGACTGGCCCTCTCCGGCACGGTGATGGGCGGAGTGGTGCCGTTCCTGGTGGGCGTCGTCATCGTCGGCGCCCTGATCTGGGCCGTGTGGTGGGGCCGCCGGATCCGCGCCCGGGAGCCCGCGCCGCCCCGCCCCGAGGAGCAGCCCCGGCTGCCCGACTCGGGCCCCGTACGCGAGGTACGCGAACGGCGCGAACCCGCCGAGGTGCCCCGCGGCCGGCATCGGCTGACCCCGCACCGGCTGCACGGCCACGGAAACAGCCCGTCCCGCCGCGCGGCGAACCAGGAGCCCCCGACGTGGGACGAGAACAGCAGCGGAGGCTTCGGCAGCGGGGGTCCCGGGCGGACCTGACCTGCGACACCCATCCGCGCCCCGACGGCAAGGAGCACGCACATGAGCCACCGCGACCGCGACGAACTGCCTCTGCCCGACTTCGACCATCTGCCCCTGGGCGGACTGAAGACCCGTATCCGGGCCCTCGCCGCCGACGAGGTGGAGAAAGTACTGGAGTACGAGCGTGCGCATGCCGACCGCACACCCGTGGTGCAGGTGATCAGGACCCGGCTGGACGAACTCGCCTCGGGCGCGGAACCCACGGGCGGCGACCCCGCGGCCGTACGTCCGGAGCAGCGCCCCGGGCACGCCGGCCGGACGACGGTGTCGCCGGACACCGCGGCGGAGGCGTCCCACCCGCCGCCTCACGGCACTCCCGACCAGCGCGGCAGGCCCAAGGGCAACCAGACCACCTGACAGGCCCGCCCTGGAGACGTCTGTTTGACTCGGTCCATGCTGAGGATCGGGTCCGTGGTGATGGGTGTGTCGGATGTGCGGCGAGCGGCCGCGTTCTGGACGGAGGCTCTCGCTTACGTCCCGCGCGACGAGGTGGCCGACGACTGGGTGGTGCTGGTGCCCGCGCGAGGGACCGGCCCCCAACTGGCGCTCGGCCTGAGTGAGACGCCGGTGCAGGAGCATCCGCGGGTCCATCTGGATCTGTATGCCGGGGACGCGGCGGATCAGGCGGCCGAGGTCGAGCGGCTGGTGTCCCTCGGCGCCCGCCGGGTCGACTGGGACCTGTATCCGGAGGACCCGGACTTCGTCGTGCTCGCGGACCCGGACGGGAACCGTTTCTGCGTCATCGACACCGGCCGCGGGTGATCCCGGCGGCGCCCGCGTGGGTCGATTGGCCAGGGCTTACCAGTGACGCCGGTGGCCAGGGGTTACCAGTGACGCCGGCGACGGCGACGAGTGGCCGCCGGTCCACGAGAAGCTGCTGGACTCGGAGATCCTGATCGTCGCGTCCCCGACCTGGGCGCACACCCACTGGCCGCGCCATGACCGCCGGCCTGCAGGGGGTCGCCCGGGCGCTCGCCGCCCGGCTCCTCGGAGCGGCTCCGGGATGATGCCGCGCAGGTGAGGGGTTCGCGGTCACGGGTACCCGGTGCGCATGGAGGGCGTAGAGAAGGGACCGGTCACGGAGCCGGAACTCCCGCCGGGTCGCGGCGAACTCTCCGCCGCGCTCACCGGTTACCTGCGCGGCACGGGACCGCTGCCCGACGACGCCGCGATCGCCGACGCCGCGCCTTTCGGCGACGATCTGCAGCTCGCTCTCTACCTCTGCTACGAGTTGCACTACCGGGGCTTCGCAGGCGTCGACGCGGCCCTCGAATGGGACCCGGAGCTCCTCAGGGTCCGGGCGGCGCTGGAGCAGCCGTTCCTGGCGGCTCTGCGTGCCGAGGCGACCCGGCACGAGCACGCGGACGACGCGCTCGACGAGTTGCTGGTGGAACCCGCGGACGGCCGGGGCGTCACCCGTTTCCTGCGGGACGAGGGCGAGTTGTGGCAGCTGCGGGAGTACGTAGCGCAGCGCTCGGTCTACCACCTCAAGGAGGCCGATCCGCACGCCTGGGTCCTGCCGCGTCTGTGGGGGCGCGCCAAGGCGGGGATGGCGGCGGTGGAGTTCGACGAGTTCGGGGCGGGGCGCGCCGAGCGCGTGCATGCCCGGCTGTTCGCCGACCTCATGGCCGACCTGGACCTCGATCCGACGTACGGGCGGTATCTCCACGAGAGCGGCGCCGAGGCCCTGGCCGTCGTCAACCTGATGTCCCTCTTCGGTCTGCATCGCGCGCTGCGCGGCGCGTTGGTGGGGCACTTCGCCGCGGTGGAGACCACGTCGTCCCCCGGTTCGAGGCGTCTCGCCGACGCGATGCGGCGTACGGGCGCGGGGCCGGCCGCTGAGCACTTCTACCGCGAGCATGTCG
Source organism: Streptomyces albicerus (assembly GCF_008905045.1). Lineage (GTDB taxonomy): Bacteria > Actinomycetota > Actinomycetes > Streptomycetales > Streptomycetaceae > Streptomyces > Streptomyces albicerus. The sequence continues at coordinate 767 of NZ_VWMY01000105.1, read as the reverse complement.
AGGCCGACGCGGTGCACGAGCAGGTCGTGCGCCGGGAGGTCGTTGCGGGCCTGCTGGAGGAGGAGCCGTGGCTGGACCGCGACATCGCGTTCGGCGTCGATGCCACCAGTTGTCTCGAAGACCGCCTGGCCGACCGGCTGTTGGGGGCCTGGCGGGACGGCGAGTCGTCATTGCGCGCGTCCGTCTGACCGGCGTCGCGCACATCCGTCCGGACAGGTCTTCGAAGGAGAGGCGGTGAACTGCCATGCCGGACAACCCTGTTGAACGCTCGCGTCGGATCATCGCCCGACGCGAGGGTCCGCTGCTCGTCGAGGGGCCGGTCGAAGTTGTTCTGGAGGACGGTACGACGGTGTCGTCCGAGCGGTTCTGCGTGGCCCTGTGCACGTGCCGGCGCAGCCGCATCTTCCCGTGGTGCGACACCAGTCATCGCCGCCACGCCCGGGCCGCGTGCCCCGACGCCGACCGCTGAGGCGCGAGCGGCTAGGGCCTGTCTGACAACTCCCGTCTGCCTCGCGGCGCCATGCACGCACTCTCGCCGCACCGGGCACAGACCCGAGTACGTCCAGTACGAGGGTCTGCGCCCGGCACTCCCCCAGCCTCCGGCCGGGGGGGACCCCCAGAGCACGCACCTGACGCCGCGCGGCCGCCCTCCGGGCGACGACGGGAATTGTCAGACAGGCCCTAGTGTCCTGCGCCAGAGATCCGTCGGTAGAAGCGGGCGAGGGAGTCGAGGATCTCTTCGGCTGTCTTGGTCCAGATGAACGGCT
>NZ_VWMY01000104.1 GCF_008905045.1 Streptomyces albicerus | reverse complement strand
GCCCTCCGGGTGGCCGGCCACGGGAAGCGGCCGTCCGGTGGCCGGGGGAGGAGTGGCCCGACGCCCGGCCACGCGTCGCGCTCCGGCGGGCAGCCGTGCCGCCAGTCTCGGCCAGTACGCGGCCCATGCTCCGGCGATGCCCTGGGGCGCGTAGGCGATGAGAACGAGCAGCGCGACGGCGTAGATCAGCAGCCGCCACTCCGCCAGCTCGTCAAGCAGTTCGGGGACCACGAAGAACGCCAGCGTGCCGATGAACGGACCGCTCAGCCGTCCGGCGCCGCCGATGATGACGACGAGCAGGAAGAAGAGCGAGAACTCGATCGGGAAGTCGTCGGGGGTGACCAGGCCTCGGGTCGTCGCCAGCAGCGCACCGCCGAGACCGGCGAGCGCGGCGCTGAGACAGAAGGCGAACATCTTGAGGCGGACGGGCGAGGCCCCCACGGTCCGTACGGCGTCGGGTGCGTCGCGCACCCCGATGAGCGCGCGCCCGGTCCTGGACCGCAGAACGTTCGTGATCAGTACGGTGGTCAGCGCGACCAGGCCGAGCACCAGCCAGTACAGCTGCTCCTCGGTGAGCGCGGTGCCGTTCCACTCCGGCAGCGGGATGCCGAGGATGCCGGCGAATCCGCCGGTGAGGCCCTGGAGTTCGGTCAGCAGGCTGTTGACCACCATCGCGAAGGCGAGGGTGATCAGCGCCAGGTGCCAGGAGGACAGCCGCAGCGCGGGCAGCGCCATCAGCCCGCCCACCCCGCTGGCCACCGCCGTGGCCAGTGGGGCGGCGGCCCAGAACGGCCAGCCGTGGTCGACGGTGAGCACGGCCGCCGTATAGGCGCCGACGGCCACCAGGGCGCCGTGGCCGAGCGACACCTGGCCGGTGTAGCCGAACAGGACGTTGAGGCCCATGGCGATGAGCGTGTAGATGCCCACGACGGTGGCGACATGGAGGATGTACGTGTCCCCGCCCGCGAGCAGCGGCAGCGACGCGGCCAGGGCGAGCGAGGCGGCGAGGGCGAGGGCTCGCAGCGCGCGTGAGGCACGGTCAGACACGGCGCGCCACCCCGCTCCCGCGCAGCCCCTCCGGGCGGATCATCAGGATGGCCAGGGTGGCGGCGAACAGCACCGTGGTCTGCAGCCCCGGCGAGACGAAGGTGGCGCCGGCCGCCTCGATGACCCCGACGGTCCAGCCTCCGAGCAGCGCTCCGCGAAAGTCGCCGATCCCGCCGATCACCGCGGCGAAGAAGCCCTTGACGAGCAGCCCGAAGCCCATCGTCACCGAGGCGAGCGTGAGCGGCGCCGCCAGCACCCCGGTCAGCCCGGCCAGCGCCCCGCCGAGCAGGAAGGACAGGCGGCCGAGCCGTCCGGGGTCGATGCCGCGCAGCCGGGCGGCGTCCCGGTCGGCCGCCGCGGCCCGGATGGCGCAGCCCGTGCGGGTGCGGGAGTGCGCTTCGAGCGCGACGACCACGCACAACGCGACGAGTACAACGGCCAGTTGGTAGCTGTTGAACCGCACTCCGGCCACGGTGAGGGTGTCCAGCGACAGCGGGGCGGGCGGGTCGATGCCGCGGGGTTCGTCGGTCCACAGCCTGCCGACGAGCTGGTTGAGGACGAGTGAGAAGGCGAGCGTGGTGATCACCCAGCCGACGCCGCGGTCCCCGCGCCGCAGCACGGGCGCCACGGCCACCCGTTCCTCGACGAGCGCCACGGCCGCGACGGCCGTCGCGGCGCACGCGGCGGCGACCGGCCAGGGCAGCGCGGCGGTCGCGGTGAGCGCCGCCATCGTCATCGCGCCCAGCATGACCAGGTCGCCCTGCGCGAAGTTGAGGACACGGGTCGGCCGGTAGAGCACCGTGAGTCCCACGGCGACCAATGCGTACAGGCTGCCGAAGACCAGTCCTGGCACCAGGACGTCGTTGATCATGCCGGGCCGCCCGGCGCCAGCTCGCGGAAGATGCCGCCCAGCGACTGCTTCTCCTTGGCGGAGCGCAGGCTGGCGACGACCAGGGCGCCGTCGTCGATACCGGTGTGCCGCTCGGCGGTGAAGGAGATCCTTCCCCGGGCGCCCTGGTAGTCCGACACCTTGTCGAAGGCGGCCTTGAGCTTGTCCGGGGCGAGGGTCTTCTCCCGCTCGACGACTTCGGACAGCAGCATCAGGAAGTCGTAGTACGGCGAGGTGGCCGCGGTGAACTCCAGTCCCCTGGCGGTCGGTTCGGACAGGACCTTGATCGCGTAATCCCGCGCGCGGCCCTTGGGCGGTGAACCGCCCTTCGGATAGCTGAAGGCGGCGTACGTGGTCGTGTAGAACCGCTCCATCAGCTCCACGGGGACGGTGTCGTACGCGTCGATGTAGCTGAGTTCGTGGGAGACCGTCAGCGGGGCGAAGTCGTTTGCCGTCATGGCCTTCAGCGTGAGGACCGAGGTCTGGGGCTGGCCGCTGAACAGCCCGACTCCCTGGGCGCCGTCGCGGTCCAGTCTCTTGACGAACGGGGCCATGTCGAGTGCGCCCTGGGTGAAGACCTGGACGGAGGCCGGCTTCGTCCGGTAGCGGTCCATGAGCACGGCGGTGAAGGCCCTGCGGATGGAATCGCCGTACTCGGAGTTCTCCACCAGCAGTCCGATCTCACGGACCCCGCGCGTCTCGAAGAGGTAGCGCGCCACGGCCGCCGCCTGCTGCCGGGTGTTGAAGACCAGCTGGTAGTGGAAGGGGAAGCGATTCCCCTCGCCGAGGGTGTCGGCCACGCCCCAGGCGGACTGGAGCACCGACTCGCGACCCAGCACACTGGCCGATGCCACGGCCTGGGAGCTTCCGGTGGGACCGAGCGCGAACTGCGGGTTCTTGCGCAACAGGCGCCGGGCCACTGTCGGTTGGGTGCCGGGCTTTCCCTCGTCGTCCTCCTCAAGGAGTGTGACCGACTCACCCAGCAGCCCGCCCGCCTTGTTGATCTCCCTGACGGCCAGCCGGGCCGCCGCGTAGGCCGGTTTGTACGCCGACGCAAGAGCGCCGGTCTTCGGTTGTATCCAGCCGAGCCGGCCCTGCTCGGATGCGTCACCGGTGCCGGAGCCGCTGCAGGCGGCCAGCGCGGGAGCCGCCCCCAGCCCCACTCCGACGGCCAGGCCGAGCCGGCCGGTGCTGCGCAACACGTCACGACGTGACAGTTCCATGGCGGTCCCTCATCTGGTCAGTACGACATGTGTGTATGGGGGTTGTGAAACGGGGCCTGTGTATGTGGGTGTCTGCATGCGGTCCGTGGATGTGGATCTGTGTCTGCCGCCTGTCCGCGGCGGGCCGTTTCCCGGGCCTCGCCCCTTCCTCCCGCAGGAAGGGGCGAGGCAGGGGAGAGCGGTCGTTCACCCCTTGCGGGTCAGCACGTGGGCTGAAGTCCCGGATCCGCCGGGCCTGGTCGCTCCAGCGCGTTCACCGCCCACTGGAGCGGTACAGCGGTGAAGGCGAGCTCGAGATGGTTGATGGTGCTGTCCGGGCACTTGTCCTGCACCGTGACGTTGGTGACTTGGCTGGTATCTCCCTTCAGCTCGGAACTGGTGTACGGGAGGATGTATTCGTCGAGAGTGGTGCTGATGGTGGTGTAGCTGACCCCTTTCTCCACCTCACGCCCCTCGTTGAGGCGGGTGACCAACGCCGATCCGTCGTTGAACTGCAGGCACGACGGGCAGATCGCGTTCGAGACCCACTCAGGGAGCTGCTCGAAGACGGAGTGGAACTCGGTTCCGTGGTTGGGCGGTCCGAGTGCGACGAAGTCGTCGACCCGTGCGGCTCCGCCCTCGAAGCGCAGGTACTGCCTCGGCATCAGCCCGCCGGCGCTGTGTCCCAGCAGGTCGGCCTTCCGGGCACCTGTGACACCCAGTACGCGGTCGACGTAGCGTTTGAGCTCCTTCGCCGACTCCTCGATCGAGGCCATCCCAGGCAGGGGATACTTGCCGTCAGCGGTGCCCCAGGTGGGTGCGAAGACGCAGAATCCCGCTTCGTGCAGCGCCTTCGCGACATACGGCCAGTTGACGTCCGGTGTCGCGAACAGACCGTGGACCAGCACCACCGGCTCGGGGTGCTGCCTGCTCGGCCGGCAGCTCCAGTTGTTGGCTCCGGGGAGCGGCGGGTCGGCGAGCTTGCCGGCCAGGGTTCCCGTGCCCTGGCTCTGTGGCTTCGAGTGGCCGGACGGCGCGGTGACCAGGACCGTCGCGGTGATCGCGGTGAGGCACGCCAGCAGGGCGATCACTCTGACCCGACCGATACGTGAAACGAGATCGACAGACAAGTGCGGCTCCTTCTGCCTGGCCGGGCAGTCAATACCCGGCGAACTGCGGAGGTGTGCGTTCGCGGAGTGCCGGGTGGCCCTCCGACGTATCGGTGGTCGCGGCGCCGTGCGGCGCGCGGTGGGGAACGTCCGTCATACGGGTTCCTCGGCCCCCTCTGTCGTGGGCTCTGTCGTGGGCTCCGTCGCGGGATCCTCGAGCACCGTCAGCTCGAGCCACGAGGGGTGTTCGAGGCTGTGGTGGAGGGTCTGTTCGGCGATCACCGGGACGCTCTCCTCCCCGATGGGGCCGCCGGTGTTGAGGTTCCGGTCGAACTGGGGGAAGTTGCTGCTGGACACGTGGACCCGCAGCCGGTGCCCGGGGGCGAACCGCCAGGCGGTGTGCCCCAGATCGAGGAAGAGCTCATGGACGACACCCGGCTCCAGCGGCCGCTCCCGGTGCACGCCCTCGCGGTACCGGGCCCGCATGATGCCGTCGGCGACGAGGAGCGCACGCCCGTCGGGCAGGACGTCGATGAGCTTGCCGGTGAAATCGGTGTCCGGTGCGCTGCTCTGGGCGGACAGGACCAGTTCGACGGGGCCCGCCAGCTCGACGGCCTCGCGCAGCGGATCCGAGGTGTACACCAGGACGTCGGGGCGCTGTTCGAGGTGGTTCTGCGCCAGCGGCCCCGGCACGAGATCACCGAGGTTGAGCACCCGCCCGCCGTGGGTCGGCACGGGGTCGGCGGGGTCGTAGCGATAGTGCGCGGCCGGCTCGCTCTGCAGCGGCGGCGGGCCCAGGGTGCCGCCGTGCCGCAGATACCACCGCCGGGCCACGGCCTCGGGCGGCGGCCAGCTCGGCGCCGTCCGCCACTGCTGCGCACCCATCAGGAAGTACTCGACCCGTGGCAGGTCCTCGGCCGCGTCCCGCAGATAGCGGTCGAAGAACGCCAGGTGCTTCTCGGCGAGTCCGCCGAAGCGCGCGGCCGACGTGAGGCCGAAGTTCACCTCGCCCTGTACCGAGAGCAGTGATCCGAGGTGTGCCCAGCACCCCATGATCAGGTGATGGTGGTCCGAGAGGGGCAGCATGTCCTGGTGGAGGCCGATGGTGGCGGAGCTGTAGATGTCGTACCAGCCGCTCACCGACAACGTCGGAATCCGCACCCGTTCGATCCGGGCGTCCGGAACCTCGGCCGTGCCCGAGAGCACCTCGCGCAGCAGCGGGGGGAACTCCTCGACATCGAGGATGTCCGTCAGCGGCAGGAGTTCCATCGCGCGCCGAGGCCGGGTCGCGTACTCGATGATCGCCTCGACCGTCTTGCGCGGCGGCGGATCACCGGCCGCGACGCGGCGCCGCAGCCAGTCCGGCGCCATCAGCACGACGGCCCAGCTGATCAGTTGGTCCAGACGCAGCGCCCCGCCGGTGGCCCGGGTGTCGTAGTCGCCGACCGTGCACATGGCCGGGGCGATGGCGCGCAGATGCGGGGGCTGCCGCATGGCGCCGACCCACTGGACGATGCCCAGGTAGGACGGCCCGACCATGCCGACGGCGCCGTCGCACCAGGGCTGGGCCGCGACCCACTCCACGGTGTCGTAGGTGTCCAGCGACTCCTGGCGCCACATGACCGGCTGCCATTCGCCCTCGGAGGCGAACCGGCCGCGGGTGTCCTGGATGACGACCGTGTAGCCAGCCTCCACCGCCGTGGCGGCGGGCAGCACGTCCAGGGCGGCCATCCGGCGCTTGTCGTACGGCGCGCGGTAGAGCAGCGCGGGCGTCGGACCGTCGCCGGCGGGGTGCCAGACGTCGGCGCGCAGGACGACACCGTCCCGCATGGGGGTCGGCACATCGCGCTCGATGCTCTCGGTGCGGACCTCGCCGTGCGGTGTTCCGGGCAGGCTCATGAGCGTCGGCTCCTTCCCAGGGACGCGCGCTTGACCTCGATGCCGGCGGCCTGCCGGTCCCAGGTCCCGGCCACCACGCCCTCCGCGCGCAGCAGGTGCTTGCGCACCTTCGAGGTGGGGGTCTTCGGCAGCTCGTCCAGGACCCGCACATACCGCGGCACCATGAAGTGGGCCATCCGCGGGATCAGGTACTCGATGACGTGGGCGGGGTCGACGGAGTGGCCCGGCACGGGCGCGATGACCAGCAGGACCTCGTCCTCGCCGTGCTCGCTCGCGACGGCCACGGCGGCCGCCTCCCGCACCGCGGGGTGGGTCATGGTCTCGGCCTCGACCTCGAAGGACGAGATGTTCTCGCCCCTGCGGCGGATCGCGTCCTTCATCCGGTCGACGAAGAAGACCCGGCCCTCGTGGTCCTGCCGCACCGCGTCGCCGGTGTGGAACCAGCCGTTGCGCCAGGAGTCGGCGGTCGCCTCGGGCATCGCGTGATAGCCGTGGGACAGCGACCAGGGCCGGTCGGCCCGCAGGATCAACTCGCCGGTCTCACCGGGCGCCACCTGCCGGTCGTACGGGTCGACCACCCGGATCTCGATTCCGGGGCGCGGGCTTCCGCACAGCCCGCTCTCCTTAGGAGCACGCTCCGAGACGAGGGGGACGGACGTCTCGGTCATGTTGTACAAGGTGTGGACGTCGATGCCGAAGCGGTCGGCGAGCGTCGCGCTGTCGTCGCCCAGCGGGAGCAGCCAGACCCACCTCAGCGGATGGTCGGTGTCGGCCGCGGACGGGAGACGCTTGAGCAGGAAGGCCGCCATGACGCCGAGCAGGGTGCAGCAGGTGATCCGGTGCCGGCGTACGACGTCCCAGAACGCGTCGGTGGCGAAGGAGTCGACCACCGCGACCGAGCCCCCGAGCAGCAGCATCGCGTACACCCCGATCGTCCCTCCCGCGTGGAAGAGCGGGAGCTGGACGAGATAGCGGTCCTCTTCGCCGACCCGGCCGGCGAAGGCGGCGACGGCCGCGGAGTAGTGGTGGACGTACGAACACAGCACACCCTTGGAGGGCCCGGTCGTCCCCGAGGTGTAGATGATTCCGAACGTGTCCCACGGCTGGGCCGCGGCGGGCTCGAACTCGCCCGGTGGGGCGTGGAGTTGGTCCGGGCCGATGACGGTGGGGCGCACGTCGCCCGGATCGATGCCCGCCAGGCGGGGGGCCAGCTCCGGGTGCGCGATGACCACCGAGGGCCTCGAGTTGGTCAGGACGTGCTCCAACACCCCGCCCCGGTAGGCGGTGTTGACGGGCGTGTGGACGGCTCCCGCGAGATTCGTGCCGAACCAGGCCAACAACGCGTCGGGGCCGTTGGGCAGCCACGAGATGACCCGGTCGCCCGGCCGCACCCCGCGCGCCGCGAGCGCGGCCGCGGCGCCCAGGGCGCGCTCGTAGGTCTCGCGGTATGTCCAGCGGCCGCCGTCCGCGAACACGGCGAACACCCGGTCGGGGTGCTCGGCCGCGCGGGCGGCGAGCAGCCCGACGACCGTGCAGGACGCGGCGTCCGGCACGCGTGGATCGTCCATGGCCAGGATCTGTGTCATGGCTGTTCCCTCCCGGTCATGACCGCACCCATCCGCCGTCCACGAACAGGCACTGGCCCGTGACATAGCTGGCCTCGGCGGACGCCAGCCAGATCACGGCCGCCGCGACCTCCTGGGGCGTACCGAACCGGCGGATCGGCTGGGTGCGTACGTGCTTCTCGCCGGCCCGGGTGAGGGCCTCGGCGTCGGCGATCATGGGCGTGTCGATGAATCCGGGACAGACGGCGTTGGCGCGCACCCCCTGGGGGCCCAGCTCGGCCGCCAGGGACCGGGTGAGCGTGGCGAGGCCGCCCTTGGAGACGTCGTAGGCCACCTGGCCGGAGATGCCGATCATCGCTACGGAGCACAGGTTGACCACCGCGCCGCCGCTCCGGGTCAGCAGGGGTGCCGCGCGCCGTGCCAGGAAGAACGGCGCGTCCAGGTTGACGGACAGCACCCGGCTCCAGATTCTCGGCGTGTGGTCCTCGATGGTGCCCCGGTAGCCGATGCCCGCGTTGTTCACCAGGACGTCGAGCCCGCCGAGGTGTTCCTCGACGCGGTCCACCACCGCGCTCGCCCGCTCCTGGTCCGCGATGTTCGCCGGTACGGCGAGCCCGCCGACCGAGGCCGCGACCCGCTCGGCGGCCTCCTCGTCGATATCGTTGACCGCGACCGTCGCGCCCTCCTCCGCGAGCCGGGTGGCGATCGCCGCGCCGATGCCCCTGCCCCCTCCGGTGACCAGTGCCGTACGTCCCTTGAACAGGCTGTTCATTCGTAGCTCCCCACGAGTCGGTCCAGACCTTGGAAGTGCCTCTCCTGCCTGCACGCCGCCGCGTAACTGACCGTGCGGCGCGCCGTGAGCGCCTCGCTGAGGCCGGTGTCCGTGGCCGGGGCCCGGACGGTCAGCAGCAGGGCGTCGCTGCCCGCGCCGCAGCCGTAGCCGAGCACCGCGATCCGGTCGCCGGGGGCGGCCAGTTCGAGTGCCCTGGCCAGCCCGAGCAGGGGCGCGGCCGCCCCCACGTCGCCGATGCCCTGCGCGACGACGCAGGGGGCGGCGCACTCCGCGGGCAGCCCGAGGCGCTTGGCGAGCCGGACGGGGGTGACCGCGTCGGGCTGCGGACCCGCGAGGAAGCGCGGTGGTCCGGGCATGGCGCCGAGCCGCTCCCAGGCCGTGGTGCAGTGCTCGATGAGCCCGACATCGGTGGCGGTCATCACGGCGCCGCCGGTGCGGATGTGCCGTTCGCCGTCGGTGCGGAAGCCGTCGTTGGTGTCGGACGTCGCCGAGCCGGTGGCGTCCACCGTGGCGAGCGCCGCGTCACGGGTGACGACGACCGCGACGGCCCCGGAGCCCGCGGTGTACTCCTGAGGATCGCCGGGCGCGACATGGGGCCCGAGCGTGTCCGTCCCCACGGCCAGTGCCGCGTCGGCGAATCCGGCCCCGACCCACGCCAGCGCGCACAGCAGCGCGGCCGTACCGGACTTGCCGGAGAACTGCACGTCGGCGGCGAAGACGGACCGCGGCAGGCCGGCCATGTCCGCCAGCAGCGCCGCGCCGGCCTTGGTGAGGTACGGGCAGGTCTGCGAGCCGAAGAACACCGCGCCGGGCGCCGGGCCTTCGGCGGCGCGCAAGGCGGTCCTCGTGGCCTCGGCGGCCAGCGTCACGGCGTCCGCGTCGGGGTCGCAGACGCTGCGGTGGGTCACGCCCCGGCGGCGTAGCACCTGCGGCGGCACGGTGCCCCACACCTCGTGGATCTCGGAGACCGCGAGCCGTCCGGCCGGGAGCGCGACACCGATCCCGGAAACGCCCACTGCGGCCCGGGAGTTGCCGATCCCGTTCGTTGCGCCCTTCGCCGCGCTCTTTGTCGCGCTCTTCATGGTGCCGCTCATCGCGCCCTCCGCGGCCGGAACTTGTAGCCGTACTGGTAGGGACCCGAGGCCTCGCGCCGCCACTTGCGGACGACCAGTTCGACCTCCGTCCCCTCGGTCACCGTGGTGGGCCCACCCTCGCCCCCGGCATCGGTACCTGTATCGACATCGACAAGTTCCGTGAGCACGCAGGGCCCGTCCTCCAGGGCGACGATCGCGAAGGGCCTGCTGTCGCGCCCGACGTGGCCGATCAGCGGGGTCCGGTCCTCCGCCGCACTCACCACCCGGCCGTAGGGCGCCAGCACGGTCTCGGTCAGCGACCTGGAGTGGCACTGGGGGCACACCCGCCGCTTGGGGAAGAAGGGCAACACGCAGTCCTCGCAGCGGTTGCCGACCAGTCGGTAGCGCCCGTCGCGTGAGCGCCATGCCTTGGCCGGGGTGGGGGTCGCGATCCGGTAGACGGGTTCAGTGGGAGACCACATGACGAGACGTCCGCTCCTCTTCGTCGGGGTTCACTGGGGACATGCGGGGTTCACCGGGGCCGGCGCAGCACGGCGACGGCGCTGGTGGCGTTGGAGCCACCCATGGACTGGCAGACCGCGATGTCCGGGTCCGGGACCTGGCGGTCTCCGCAGCGGCCCCGCAACTGCAGCGCGGACTCCACCGCGATGCTGACACCGGTGGCCCCGGTGGGATGGCCGAGGCCGATCCGGCCGCCGTCGGTGTTGGTGGGGCAGCGGCCGTCCAGCGCGGTCTCCCCGTCGGCGGCCGCCGCGGCCGCCTTGCCGGGTGGAAAAATCCCCAGCCCCTCCATGTGCAGAGGCCCCATCACACTGAAACAGTCGTGGACCTGGGCCAGGCCGATGTGATGCGGCTCGATGCCCGCCTGCGCGTAAGCCTTTTTGGCGGCCACCTCGGTGGGCACCGCTTCCGCGATGTCGGCGCCGGCGGAGGCGGGGTGGCCGAACTTGGCGGCGAGCACGTTGGGACCCGTGGCCTGCGCGATGCCCGCGATCTCCACCGGCTCGCAGTCCGCGGGGGCACCGCCCGCGCGCATCAGCACGACCGCCGAAGCTCCGTCGCAGGCCCGTCCGCAGGCGGCCCGGGTGATGGGTCGTGACACCATCGGGCTGTCCAGCACCTCGGCCACGGTGAGCGCCGCCCGCCCGTAGTCGATCGCGATCGGATTGCGCCGGGCATACCAGCGGTCCTGCACCACCCACTGGGCTATCGCCTCGTGCGTGGCGCCGTACTTGCGTACGTACCGGTCGTGCATCAGGGCCATGAGGTCCACGTAGTCGAACCCGGCCGGTGCCTCGTACTCGGCGTCGGGGAAGTGCAGCATCGAGTCGGCGGTCGACGCCGCGTCGGACTGCTTCTCCACCCCGATCACCAGCACGGCCCGCACGGCCCCCGAGGCAATGGCCGCCACGCCGTTCATCAGCGCCACGGTGCCGCCCGCGCAGGCCGCGCCGACCTGGCTGAACGCGGCCGGGGCCAAGCCGAGTTCATCGGCGGCGATGGCCCCGAGATTCTGCTGTTCGAAGGTCTCCGGCAGGGAGACCGAGACAAAGCCTCCGCTCACTTCTCCGGGGCTGACTCCGGCGTCGTGGAGTGCCGCGTACGCGGATTCGACCACCAGGTCCTTCCAGTCCCGCGAGGGGAAGAAGCCGTGTCGGGTGACACCTGCACCGGCGATGACAACTCCCGTTCCATTCATGAAAGCAGCCTATCTGACTTGGGTAAATGAATGTTCATTAACATCGAGGCTAATGGACGGGCTGTCAAGACATCGCGCACGGGCCTTCTTTGGAACGCGCTTTCTCCGGAGCGGCCCCGGACGCGTCGGCGGTACCCGCGGTCCCGGAGTGCCGGATCGAGGAGTACCCGCGGCGCCTGTCCCGCCCGGCCCCGAGGAGATGTGCTGTTGAGGAGCTCGTAGAGGCAACTCACCAGTGAGCCCTCACCGTTGACAGGGAGGTCCCATGTCGCGCAGCGACCGCGTGGCCGGCACGACGTTCGAGGATGTGGTCATCACCGGCCTGGGCTTCGTTCTGCCAGGCGCCGCCACCCCCGAAGACGTCTGGCGGCAACTGAGCGAAGGCGAGTCCCAGCTGAGCGCGTTACCACCGGTGATCTCGGGAAGTACGGGGATCCACGGCGGCGGCCGGCTGCGGGACTTCGACCACGCGCCCTATCTGCCCGACCTGCCGGACAACTTCGTCAAGCGGTACAGCCGGGAGATCCTCGTCGTCCTGTCGGCGGTGCAGAACGCCGCCCGCGACGCCGCGCTCGCGGGGAACGGCGCACTCGACCCGCTGCGCACCGGGGTCGTCGCCTCGTCCTCGAGGGGGCCGGTCGAGTGGTGGTCCCAGACGGCCTCGGGCGTGCTCTTGGACCCCGCTCGTCCTCCGGCCTCCCCGGCCCAGGCGGTGTTCGCTTCGCTCGCGGGAACCCCGGCGTCCCTCAGTGCGGTCCGGCTCGGCGCCCAGGGGCTGGTCTCCACCGTCAGCAACGCGTGCGTGGGCGGGCACCAGGCGCTGGGCATCGCCGCGGGGGAGATCCAGCGCGGCGCCGCCGACGTCATGTTCGTCGTCGGACACGAACTGCCGCTGGTCCCTGAGGTGTTGCAGGTCTACTCGGCGTCCGGCACGAGCGTGCTGTCCCGGGACACCGACCCCAAGCGGGCCGTCAAGCCGTACGACATCCGCCGGGACGGCTTCGCGCTGGGCGAGGGCGCCGTGGTCGCCGTACTGGAGCGCAGGTCGCACGCCGAGGCCCGCCGCGCCCAGGTCTACGCGGCACTGCGCTCCGTCCACAGCGTCAGCGAGGCGGCGCACGCCACCCGGATGGATCTCACGGGGCGGAGCACGGCTCAGCTGATGGCCGAGACCCTCGACGCCGTCGGCGCCGCGGCGGGGGAACTCGACTACATCTGCGGCCACGGCACCGCGACCCGCTACAACGACCTGGCCGAGAGCCGGGCCCTCAACCACCTCTACGGCCCGCGCCGCGGTGACTGGGCGCCGCTGGGCTCCATCAAGCCTGTCTACGGCCATCTGCTGGGCGCCGCAGGCCTGTTGAACTGCGCGGCGCTCGCCCTGACGCTCAAACGGCAGTGCCTGGTCCCGACGATCAACTGCGAGACCGTGGAACCGGAGTGCGACCACGACCATGTCGCCGAGGGCGCGCGTCCCGCTCAGCCGCGCCTGGTGATGTCCCTGGCCTTCGCCATCGGCAGCCAGAGCTCCGCGCTGGTCCTGGAGGCCGCCGAATGACGGCTGTGAGCCGCCCCGAGATCCTCGCGGGCCCCGACGAGCTGTGCCGGCGCCACCTGACCCCGGGAATGCGGGTGCACATCGCCTCCACCATGTCCCGCCCGAACGCACTCGTGCTGGCCCTCGCCCGGGTCTTCGGCGGCGTCGGCCGGTTCGAGATCAGCGTGAACGCCCTGCACGCCGGGGTGCACGCGCTGACCATGGCCGACGTGGTCGAGCGGGCCGTCATCGGCTTCGCGGGCGACACCATTCCCACCTCCCGGCCCAACCGGCTGTACGCCCGGCTGTCCGAGGGCGAGCCGTTCCCGGTCGAGGAGTGGAGCCTGCTCTCCCTGCTGCAACGGCTGATGGCCGGGGCCACGGGAGTGCCGGCCGCCGTCAGCACCTCACTGCTCGGCTCCGATCTGCCGCAGGGACACCCGCCGCTCGCGACCGTGCCGTACGGAACCGGGAAGGACGGCGAGGCGGCCGTGCTGCTGCCCGCACTCCGCCCGGACATCACGCTGCTGCACGCGCACTGCGCGGACGACCGCGGAAACCTCTACCTCTCCGGGCCTGTCGGGGAGGGCTGGTGGGGTGCGCTGGCGGCCGGTCACGGAGTGCTCGCGACGGTGGAGACGAGGTGCTCCGAGCCGCCCGCCGACGCGGTCTGCCAGATCCCGGCCGGGCGGGTGCTCGCGCTGGCCGTGTGCCCGTACGGCGCCCATCCGCAGGGTCTGTCGCCGATGCGGAGCGCCGGAGTGGCGGGCTATCTGGACGACTACCCCTTTCTGGCCGACCTCGCGGACGCCTGCGCGGACCCGGAGCGCACCGACGCGTGGTTCCGCCGCTGGGTGACCGGAGCGGGCGGCCACGACGGATATCTGGCCCGGCTGGGGGAGCCGCGGCTGGCCCGACTCGCCCTCGGGCACCGGTCGTTCGAGAGCGCGGGCGGGCCGCGGCCGGTGGACGGGACGCGACGGACCTCCACGGCGGAACCGGCCGGGCCACCGAGCGACCGCGAGCACCATCTGGTGCTGGCGGCCCGCACCATCGCCCGCACCATCCGCAGCCAGGGCCACGGCACGGTGCTCGCGGGCATCGGCGCGGCGCATGTGGCCAGTTGGCTGGCCGCGCGCATGCTGCGCGACGAGGGCATCGAGCCGCAGGTGGTCAACGAACTGGGCATGGTCGACTTCGCACCGCGGGGCGGCGACAGCTTCCTCTTCTCGCAGCGGCACGTGCTCGACTGCCGTCAGTACGCCGGGACGTGGGAGGTGCTGGGCGGGCTCGTCGCGGGCGGCGGCGCCCGCACGCTCGGCGTGCTCTCGGCCGCTCAGATCGACCAGCAGGGGCGTATCAACACCAGCCGCACCGCGGGCGGCGGCTTCCTGGTGGGCTCGGGCGGCGCCAACGACGTGGCCAGCCATGTGGAGACGATCGTGATCGCTCCCGCGTCGCCGCGCCGCTACCCCGACGAGGTCGGCTTCGTCACCAGCCCCGGCCGTCATGTCAGCCGCGTGGTCGCCGAGTTCGGCTCCTTCGAGCGAGTGAAGGGCACCGAACCCTTCACGCTCACCAGCTGGGCGCCACCGCCGACGCTGGGCCGGGCGGCGAGCCCCGCCGCGACCGTGCTGGCCCGCACCGGCTGGCAGGCGAAGATCGCCGACCCGCTGCTGCGGGAGGACCCTCCGACCGACCAGGAACTGGCCATGCTGCGCTCCATCGACCCCGAAGGGATCTACCGGTGACGCTCTTCACCCCGCCCGTACTGCTCGCCGGGACCGGCCACGACTTCCCCGGGGAGCCGGTCCGCAACGACTACTTCACCAGCCGGCCCGAGCTGGACGTCGACGACGCCTGGATCATGCGCCACACCGGAGTCGCCGCCCGGCACTACGCCCCCGAGGGCGAGCGCCATGTGGACATGGCGGAGCGCGCGGCACGCCAGGCGCTCGCCGACGCCGGCCTGGAGCCCGGTGACGTCGACGTCATCCTGGGCACCAGCGCCACCGCACGCCCCCGCGTCAACCCCACCAGCCCCGGCAACAACTACATGGACGTCGCCCTCCCCGTGCAGCGCCGTCTCGGGGCACGGCAGGCGATGTGCATGGACGTGACCGGTGTGGCCTGCGCGGGCTTCCTGCACGCCTCCGCGGTGGCACGCGGACTGATCGGCACGGCGGGACACCGCACCGTCCTCATCGTCTGCGCCGAGAACCCGAAGCCCATCCTCAACCTCTCCTACCGCAACTCCGTGCTGTTCGGCGGCGGCGCGGCCGCCGGCGTGTGGCGCTCCGGCACGGACGGCGAGAACGGCATGCACGCCGTGACGCTGCACTCCGACGCCACGCACTACGACGCGTTCGACATCGACGAGCACGACACCATGGTGATGAAGGGCAAGATCGTCGGCGAACTCGCGCCCGGGGTGCTGGCGGACGCGACCCGGCGCGCCCTGCGGCAGGCCGACGTGGGCCTCGACGACATCGACTGGATCATCCCGCACCAGGGCAACATCAACCTCATCCACGACGTGCAGGACGCGCTCGAAATCCGCGACGACAAGCGCGTACTGCTCAACATCGAGCGCAGGGGCAACACTTCGAGCGTCAGCGTGCCCGGCTGCCTCTCCGAGTACGTGCACGACGGCACCATCACGCCGGGCGACCGCATCCTGACCATGGCCATCGGCCGGGGATTCAGCTGGGGCGCGATGGTCTTCAGCTACGGGCGGCCGCGCGGGCCGGAGCGGCGATGACGAACTCCGAGAGCCGTATCGGACAGGCGCTGGTCATCGGCGGCAGCCGGGGCCTCGGCGCGGCCATCGCCTCCGCCCTCGCCGCCGACGGCCGGCCGACCACCGTCGCGGCACGCGACGCCGGGCAGTTGGAGCGCTGCCGCAAGCAGGCCGCCGAGCGCGGGGTCGAGCTGTCGACCGCGCAGGTCGACACGGTCTCCCCGGAGAGCGTTGGCCGGCTCTTCGCGGAGCTGGCGCACCGGGGCGAGCTGGACGTGTGCGTCATGGCCGCGGGCCGCAACCTCTCACGGCCGCTGCTGCGGCCGCCCCGGGAGCCGGGCGGCGCATGGACGGCGCACGGTGTCGAGGAGTGGCGGGAGACCGTCGAACTCAACCTGACCGGCACCTTCCTGGCGGGCCGCGAGGCCGCACTGACCATGGCCAGGTCCGGCACCAGGGGTGTACTCGTTCCCATCGTGAGCTGCACCTGGCCGGGGTCCTGGGGGCAGTCGGCGTACGCGGCGGCCAAGGCCGGCGTCGTGTCGCTGACCCGCAGCTGGGCCCTGGAACTGGGGGAGTTGGGGATCCGGGTCGTGGCCGTCGCACCCGGCGTGGTGGACGGCGCCGCGCTGCGCGAGAAGTGCGAACGCCTGCCGGCTCACGCGCGGTACATGGAACGGCTGAGACAGCAGGTGCCGCTGCGCCGGTTCGCCGCCGAGCACGAGATCGCCGACGCGGTGGTGCACGCGGTGGCCAACCAGTATCTGACCGGCACGGTCCTGGAGGTCGCGGGAGGCGGCTTCCCGGCGCGCATTCCCTAGGCCGGCCAAGCCGCGCACTCCCCAGGCCCAGCCAAGTACCGAAGGTCCCCTATCGGCGCGAGAGCAGGTACTCGGCGGCCGATGTGGAGCCCGGGGCTGGCTGCCTAGCGTGGTCCACGAACCCGCGTCCCCGTGCCGGACCTTCTCTTCGCGTCCCACGCCCTTGTGGATCTTCGTGCCCCGTCCCTTGTGGAGGTTTCCCTTGTCGAGCGGCTTCGTCGTCGACCGAGATGTCGAGATCCCGATGCGCGACCACACCCTGCTGCGCGCCGACGTCTGGCGCGTCCCGGGCGAACCCCGCCCCGCGATCCTCTACCGCACGCCGTACGACAAGTCGGCGCTGAGGATGGACCCGTTGAACCCGGACCGCTGCGTACGCGCCGGATACGCGGCGGTGGTGCAGGACACCCGGGGCCGGTTCGCCTCGGACGGCGAGTGGGACACCGGAATCTGGCAGACCGAGGGACTCGACACCTACGACACCGTCGAATGGATCGCGGCCCAGGACTGGTGTGACGGCGGCGTCGGCATGAGCGGTGTCTCGTACGCGGGGATCGTGCAGTGGCTCGGGGCGATGCTCCGGCCCCCGCACCTGAAGGCGATCGCCCCCGCCATGACCACCTCGGCCGCGCACGACCCGCCGGCCACGGGCGGCGCGCTGCGTCTTTCGCACCTCGCCGGCTGGCTGGCCTTCATGTCCGTGGACTGGCTGCGGCGGGAGTCGGAGCAGGGCCGGCGGCGCGGACTGTCCGCCGTCCTGCGGTACTTCAAGTCCCCCCTCGCACAGCTGCGGCAACTCCCGCTGCGGCGCGTCCTGGAGGTGCCGGACAGCCCGCTGTCCCTGACCCGGATGGTGGAGAAGGGCACCGCCTACGGGCCGCGGATCCGCACCGAGGACATCGGCGTCCCCACACTGTCGCTCACCGGCTGGTTCGACATCTACCACGCGCCGAGCATCGCGCTCTTCGGCGAGCTGGCCCGGCGCGAACCTGACCGGCATCAGCTCCTCGTCGGGCCCTGGGGCCACTCGGGGGCGCTCCCGCAGTACCAGGGCGAGCTGAACTTCGGGCTGGCCGCCGCCGGGGAGTACGGGGCGACCCCCGATCAGGTGCTGGCCTTCTTCGACGCCTACCTCAAGGACGACGGCCACCTGAAGGACGACGGCCACCTCAGGGACGTACGGACCGCAGGTCAACCGCCCGAGCCCGTGCGGTACTTCATGATGGGCGCCAACGAATGGCGGACCGCGCCGACCTGGCCGCCCGCCGACTCCGCGGCCTGCCTCTGGTATCTGCGCGAGCGCGGCAGGCTGGCGATGGACCCGCCGCAGGACGACGAACCCGCCGACGCCTACGTCTACGATCCGCACGACCCGTCGCCCACCCACGGCGGCCGCGTGCTCAACCTCGGCGAACTGGTCGGCGGTCCGCTCGATCAGCGGCACCTGGAGGAGCGCGACGACACCCTGGTCTACACCGGGCCCGTCCTCGACGACCCGGTGGAGGTGGCCGGGCACGTCACCGCCTCGCTGTCGTTCGCGAGCAGTGCCCTGGACACGGACGTGGTCGTCAAGCTCACCGACGTCTTCCCGGACGGCCGCTCGATCCTGGTCTGCGACGGCGCCCTGCGCACCCGCTACCGCGAGGGCTTCGACAGCGAGAAGCCGCTGACCCCGACGGTGCCCGAAACCTGCCCCGTCGATCTGGGGCACACCGCCTGGCGGTTCGAGCCCGGCCACCGGATACGCCTGCTGGTCACCAGCAGCAACTTCCCGCACCTCGACCGCAATCTGAACACCGGCCGCCCCACGGGCCAGGAAGCCACCGGAATCCTCGCGCGGCAGTCCGTCCACCACGACGCCACACGGCCCTCGCTGCTGCGGCTGCCCGTGCTCGCCACCCGGACCACGTGAGGGACGGCCGATGTCGACCGTCCCCGCCCGCCAGGACTGCGTCCTCACCGAGCAGCTCGCCGCCCGCGCCGCCCGCCACCCCGAGCGCCTCTTCGCGGTGTTCGAGGAGGGCGAGCCATGGACGTACGCCGATGCCTGGCGACTGGCCCGCTCGACGGGCGCGGCGCTGCAGGCCCACGGGGTGACCCGCGGCGAACCGGTGGTGAGCTGGCTGCCCAACGGCCCGGACCAGCTGCGGACCTGGTTCGGCACCATCGCCGCCGGAGGCGTCTGGGCACCCCTCAACACGGCCTACCGCGGACGGATGCTGGAGCGCGCCGTCGTGGGACTGGGCGCGCGGACGCTGGTGACCTGCCAGGACCTCGTCGGCCACCTGGCCGGCCTCCGACTGGACCCGGCCCTTCGCATCCTGGTGATCGACGACACCGAACCGCTACGCGCCGACCCCGGCCAACTGACCTCTCTCACCGAGCCGTTGGAACCCTGGGACACCCACGCGATCATCCATACCTCGGGCACCAGCGGCCGCTCGAAGGGCGTGCTGTGCAGCTACGCCCATCTCCACACCAGCGCCACGGCCTCCTTCGGCGACTGGCTGACCCTCTACGACCGTTACCTGGTCAACCTGCCGCTCTTCCACGGCGGTGGGGTGCTCGGCGTCCTGGGGATGCTCGGGCTCGGCGGATCGGTCGCGGTGGTCTCGCACTTCCGCACGGAGGCGTTCTGGGAGGAGACACGCCGGCTCCAGGTGACCGCGTGCACCCTCCTCGGCGTCATGGCGACCTTCCTGACCGGGCAGCCGCCGACCCCCGAGGACACCCGGCATCCGCTGCGCACCGCCTATGTCATCCCCCTGACCGAGTCGGCCTTCACCTTCGCCGACCGCTTCGCGGTCGAGGTCCGCACGCTGTTCAACATGACCGAGACGTCCTGCCCGGTCATGTCGGGCCCCTCGGCGGACGCCCCCAGGAGCTGCGGCAAGCCCCGCCCCGGCATCGAGGCGCGGATCGTCGACCGGTACGACCGTGAAGTCCCCCGCGGCAGCACGGGGGAGCTGGTGCTCCGCTCGGCCGCGCCCTGGGCGTTCAGCCACGGTTACCACGGCATGCCGGAGGCGACCGCGGACGCCTGGCGCAACGGCTGGTTCCACACCGGAGACGCCTTCCGCCAGGACACCGACGGTCAGCTCTACTTCGTGGACCGGCTCAAGGACGCCATCCGCAGACGCGGCGAGAACATCTCCTCCTTCGAGGTCGAGGAGGAGCTACGGGCCCACCCCGCGGTCCGTGACGCGGCGGCCGTCGGCGTCCCGGGCGAACACGGCGAGCAGGAAGTGCTGGCCGTGGTCTGTCCCGTGCCCGGTGAACGCCTCGACCCCGCCGGGCTGTTGGAGTTCCTGCGGCCCCGGATGGCCCACTTCATGCTGCCCCGCTACATCCGGGCGGTGCCCGAGCTGCCGATGACCCCCACCAGCAAGGTGCGCAAGGAGGCGCTGCGCCAGGAGGGCGTCACGGCCGACACCTGGGACCGGCAGGCGGCCGGAATCAGTATCCGTCGCGACCCCGTCGCGATCCGTCGAGAGGACAACGAGAACACACATGACTGAGACAGCAGCCACCACCGTCAGGGGCCCGGGCGGCATCTGGGCCGGCTCCGGTATCCGCGTCACGGGTGTCGGGCACTACTTCCCCGAGCACGTCGTGCACAACACCCCGGAGATCGTCGGGGCCGAGGACCGGTTCAACGCCATCGACCAGGCCGTCATCGGCCGGCTGAACGTCAAGTCCCGGCATGTCGCGAACGAGCAGGAGACGGTCGGGTACATGGCCGTCCGCGCGGCCGAGGACGCTTTACGCGCCGCCGGGCGCTCCTCGCGCGACATCGACCTGGTGATCGTGACGAACTGGACGGACCGTCAGTTCATCCCCGAGTACGGGCCGACCGTGGCCTTCGAACTCGGCGCCCGCCGGGCCCTCGGCTTCGACCTGTGCGGGGCCTGCGCCGGCTTCGTGCACGGCGTGCAGTCGGCCGCCGCGATGCTGTCCTCGCCCGGCCCCTGGCGGTGCGCCGTGGTCGTCAGCTCCGAACAGCTCTCCCGGGGCACCCGGCCCGGCAGCAAGGGCGAGCTGGTCGCCGGTGACGCGGCGGGCGCCGTGGTACTGGAGCGCGCGGACGACGACGACAGGGCGGCGGACGATCCCCGGCTGATCGACTCCGTGCTGTTCAGCGACGGCGAGGACTCCCGCATCATCCACGCCCGCAGGCCGCACGGCTGGCTCACCAGCACGGCGGAGCTCATCGAGCGCGCCGTCGAGGGCAATCTGCGAGCCATCGAACTCCTCCTGGAGCGCAACGGACTGGAGATCGAGGACATCGACTGGGTCCTCATGCACCCGGGCACGGACCCCCTCCACCAGGCGGTGCAGGAGAAGGCCGGCATCGACCCCGACCGGTTCGTGGTGACGATGGAGACGCGCGGCAACACCTCCAGCGCGTCGATCCCGATCGCGCTGTCCGAGCTGCTGGCCTCCGGTCGCACCCGCCCGGGCCAGCTGTATCTCACTCCCGCGATCGGCTCCGGTTTCTACGAGGGCGGGCTGCTCTTCCGCCTGTGAGCACCCGGAAACGCCTGGATACGTCCAGATACGCCCAAAACGCGCCCAGATGCGCGGAGACGAGTCCGTATCCCGTGTGTTCCCCGACAGAGAGCGAGTGACGACGTGGTGAGTGTGGCGGCCGGCTGGCGCGACGTGCTGGTGACCGGCATGGGTTTCTGCCTCCCCGGGCCCGACCGGACGGTCTGCAGGACCGGCGGCGACCTGTGGCGGACGGTGTCGAGCGGAGGGTCCCACCTGGACAACGACGGGCTGTTCTACGGCCTGGTGCACCTGGACGACGAGGC
Source organism: Streptomyces albicerus (assembly GCF_008905045.1). Classification (GTDB taxonomy): domain Bacteria; phylum Actinomycetota; class Actinomycetes; order Streptomycetales; family Streptomycetaceae; genus Streptomyces; species Streptomyces albicerus. Next base: position 5,721 of record NZ_VWMY01000104.1, on the reverse strand, counting down.
GTTCGATCGGGCGGTGCCGGATCTCGACATGCGGTTTCGCGACTATTACAACCGCGTCCACCGCTACGGCCTTGTGGCCCTGGTCGAGGCATGCGAGGACGCCGGTCTCGACTGGCACGGCACCGAGCTGGCCGACGCCGCCGTCCTCACCGGGCGGGCGGGTATGGACACGGCGCTGGAGACGTACATGGAGGGCGTCACGGGCGACTCCTCCGGGATGAGCCCGGCCGAGGCCCGTTCCCTCCTCATGCGGATCCTGCTCTCGGTGACCGCGACGGACGTGGCCTCGGTCCAGGCCGCGCTGCTGCGCAGCGGAGGCCCGACCTTCTCGCTGTCCTGCGGCTGCGCCTCGACCAACGCGCTGCTCGGCGTCGCGGCGAACCAGATCGCCGACGGCGAGGTGGACATCGCTGTGGTGACCGGCGTCGACGCCTACAGCCTCGACCACATCGAGCACTTCGAGGAACTGCGCGTCACCTCGGAGCGCACCGGCAGGACCTCCTCCTACCAGGCCCCGACCACCCGGCTGCGCTACGACCGCCCGATGCGCCCGTACGACGAACGTGCCGACGGCTTCAACCTCGGTGAGGGCGCGGCCACTCTGATCCTCGAGAGCAGGGAGCACGCGGAGCGGCGCGGCCGCCGGTCCTACGGCCGGATCCTGGGGCAGTCCATCAGGCGCGGGGCCACCGGCAGCGCCCTCACCCCGGACGAGGACGGCGACGCACTGGTCCGCGCGGTGCACAGCGCTCTGCGGCCCAAGGACAGCCACGGCCGGATCGCCCCGTCCGCCGTCCCGGTCGTCAACGGCGGCGCCGAGGGCGACCCGCTCTTCCAGACCATGGAGTTCAGGGCACTGCGGTCCCTCTACGGAGCCGGAGCCCGAGCCGAAGGTACCGACGCCACGGGCCCGTTGATCACCAACCACGAGGCGTGCTTCGGACACAGCGGGGCGCCGCTGGGCAACATCGGCGTGGCGGCGACCCTGCTGATGATGCGCCACGGCCAGGTCTGCCCCGCCGCGAACTGTGAGAAGGTCGCCGAGGAAGCCCCGTACGCCGTCGTCACCGGCTACCCCTGGCCGCTCTCCTTCGACCTGGCGCTGAGCTTCAACTACCAGATGGGCGCCGCGGCGGCGTTGCTGCTGGCCGCGCCCGAGCCCCTCGCCGCGACTGCCGGAACCCCGGGAGGCGGCCGTGACGACTGACCCGCCGACCCGCGAACCGCTCACTCGCGACCCCCTGCCCCGCGACCCGCTGCCCCGCGACCCGCTGCCCGGCGAACCGCTGACGCATGAGCCGCTCACCCTCGCCGGAATCGGCGCCGTGCTTCCCGGTCCTGACGGTCCCTGCGTGGACACCCCGACCCTGTGGGAGATCGTCAGGACCGGGACCTCCTGCCTGACGCCCTTCGAGCACGAGGGGCTGCCGCTGCGCATCGCCGGCCAGGTCAGGGGCTGGGACCCGGTGACGGCGCTCGGGGTGTCCGAGCGCGTCGGCGGCAGGATGGCCCGGATCACCGCGCTGGCCACCGGGGCGGTGAAGAACGCGCTGGACGACGCGGGGCTGAAGCCCGAGGACCTCGACGACGGCCGCACGGTGCTGGTGGTCGCCTCGCTGCAGTTCGCCTTCCAGGAGGCGCGCCGCTACTTCACGATGTACGAGCACGGCGGTCAGGAAGCGCTCGGCATGGAGTACTGGCTCACCGGTACACCGGGCAGCGTGACCAGCGGCATCTGCTCGGTCCTCGGCATCAGCCCGCAGACCCTGACAGTGTCGGGCGCCTGCAACTGCTCGCTGCGGGCCCTGGAGGTCGCGGCCACCATGCTGCACGCGGGGACCGTCGACCGGGCGGTGGTCGTCGGAGCGGACGCGACCCTCGACCCCATCTGCGTCTCCAGCACGACCAACGAGAGCAAGCGGCGCGGCTTTCGCATCTCCACCCTCTCCGCGGACCCCGCGTCGGTGCGCCCGCACGACGAGGATCAGGACGGCAACGCACCGGGCGAGGGCGCGCTGGCCGTGGTGCTGGAGTCCGCCCGAGCCGCACGGGTCGGCAGTCCCGCGCCCCGTAAGGGGCGCGAGGAACTGCGCGACCAGCCCCCACCGGCCCGCGGGGTCGGTACCGTGCTTCCAGCGGAGCGCTTAGGGCTGTGGTTCCGCACCTCGCGCAGCAACGGCTCCAATCCGATGATCTCCGGCCCGCCGGACAACTTCTCCCGGGACGCCCACGCGCTGCTCACCGGCGCCGGGACCGGCATGCAGGAGCTGGCCTTCGTCAACAGCTTCGCCGACGGCTCCCGCCACGTCGAAGACCTCTTCTGCGAGGCACTGACCGGACTGCGCAAGCTGACGGACTACGACGGTCCGCTGCTGCTGACCAATCAGGAGGCCGCGTTCGGGCACGTCTTCGGCTTCGTCGGGCTCCTGAAGTTCGTCTCCTCCGTGCTGATGTTCCGCCACGGCACGGTCGCCCCCGTCGTCGGCTGCCGCACCCCGTACGCACGGCTCGACGCCACGCCAGTACGCGGCGCGGGCGCACCGCTCAAGGGCCGCCACGCGCTGGTGACCGTGGCGGGCGGCGGCGGAGACGCCACCTCACTGCTCATCGAGTATCCGGAGGCCTGACCCATGGCGCACACCACCGCACCGCCGCTGCGGATCCACGGTTCCACCGCACTCGTGCTGGGGCCGCGCGGCACGGCGCACGAGGTGATCCGCGAGGCGTTCGAGAGCGCCGGCCTGAAGCCGGTCGAGGACATCGGCGGCGGGGGAAGGAACAGGAGCGACCCCGTCCCGGACATCTGCTGCGTCCTGCTCACCGGCACCGCCGCGCTCGACAGTGCGACAGCGGCGCCACCGCTGCCCAGGCGGCGGATCGCCCAGCTGGCCGTCGCCATGGCGGAGCGCGGCTCGGGCCGGATGATCCTGGTCTTCGACGGAGGGGGCGGCGTCCACACGGGTGTCCCGCCCGAGGAGGTGGCCTCGCGGTCGGCCGACCTCGCCTGGTGGCGGCAACTCGCGGCCCGCCTGTCCGCGTACGGCGTGTTCGCCAACCAGATACAGGTCGGCATAGCGCCCTTCCTGTCGCACCGGATCAGCCCGGTACGGACCGCCGCCGTACTGCGCCATCTGCCGCTGCGCAGGGTCGCCCAGCCCGCGGACGTCGCCGCCGCCGTGCTGCATCTCGCCTCGGAGGGATGCGCCTACACGGTGGCCGAGACCCTCCCGGTCGACGGCGGCATGGGCCTGATGATGGTCCCGCCGCTACGGCCGCCCGGCTCCCGAGACCACGCGCAGACGCCCGTCGAACGCCGGGGCGGAGCCGAGCTGTTCGACCTGAGCGGCCGGCACTGCCTGGTGGTGGGCGCCAGCAGCGGGATGGGCAGGGAGACGGCGCTCGAGCTGGCCCGCCGGGGCGCCGATGTGACCGTACTGGCCCGGCGTGAGCGTGAACTCCTCGCGGTGGCTCACGAGATCACCTGTCTCGGACGGCGCGCCGAGGTCGTGCCCCAGGACGTCGCACGCCTCGATGAGCTGGAACCGGTCGTGGAGCGGCTGTGGGGGACGGCCCGCATCGACGCCCTGATCTACGCCACCGGACTGTTCGAGACCGAGGATCCCACGTGCCGACCCGGCCTGCGGGAACGGATGCTGGACATCAACTACCGCGGCTACGCTACCCTCACCGACGCGCTGGTGCGGCGCTGGGCCGAGGACCGGAAGGGCGGCTCGGTGGTCGGGCTCGGCTCGGCCGGAGCGGGCGCCGTACCGCATCTGGAGAGCTACGCGGCGAGCAAGGCGGCCATGACGCAGTACACGCGCAACGTGGCAGTCTCCGGCGGCCGCCACGGCATCCGTGCGAACTGCGTGCTCCCCGGCCTGGTGGCGACCCCGATGGTCGACACGTCGGTCGCGGACGACTTCCAGCAGGCGTGGCTGGCCCGCATCCCGGCGGGCCGGGCGGGCACACCGGGCGATGTGGCGCCGCTGGCCGCGTACTTGACGGGGGACAGCGCCGCCTATGTGACGGGCGCGCTGCTGCACGCCGACGGCGGTCTGGCGCTGGGCGGACTGCCGCCGCTGGCCCGGAGGGAGCTGCGATGAGCGCCGTCGACGGTGTCGCGCTGGTGACCGGAGCCTCGTCGGGCATCGGCGCGGCGGTGGCCGGGGCGCTGGCCGACAGCGGGGCGCATGTCGTCCTGGTCGCACGGCGGATCGCGCCCCTGGCACGGGTCGCGGACGAGGTGGCGGAGCGCGGCGGGCGGGCGAGCGTGCTCGTCGCGGACCTGGCCGCCGAGGGGGAGCCGCAGCGAGTGGTCGCCCAGACGGTGGAGCTGTTCGGGCCGCCGGTGGTGCTGGTGAACTGCGCGGGCGCGGTACGCCTCGGACAGGTGCACGAACTGCCGCCCAGACACTGGGAGTTGATGATCCGCCTCAACCTCACCGTGCCCTACCTGCTGATCCACGAGGTGCTGCCGTACATGCGCAAGAGCGGTGGCGGCACGATCGTGAACATCGGCTCGTCCATCACCCAGGAGACGCTCAGCCACACCGCCGGCTACGCCGCGGGCAAGCACGGGCTCAACATACTCACCGAGCTGGTGGCGCTGGAGAACCGGGACCACGGCATCCGCGCGGTGGCGGTCTGCCCCGGCTGGGTGCGCACCGAACTGTCCGCGTCGCCCGACGAGTTGGGCGCGAGCCCGGAGGAACTGCTCACCCCGGACGATGTCGCCGAGGCGGTGGCGTGGGCGGTGAGCCGGCCGCCCCGGGTGAGCGTGGGGCCGGTGATCCACCTCGCGCCGACCAGCGGCCGCGCAGGCACGCGCGCGTCGATCACCCGGCTCACCGCCAGGGAGGACCGTTAGATGACCGTGGGTCCGCTGACCGGGCTGCGGGTGCTCGACCTGGCGCTCCCCGAGGGGATGTCGCTGTGCGGGACGCTGCTGGCGGGGCTGGGCGCCGAGGTCGTACGGGTCGGCCGGTCCTCGGACGCCGACACCGTGCTCGGGCTGGCCTCGGACGCCGATGTCCTGGTGGAGAACTGCCCTCCCGGGACGGCCGAACGGTTCGGAGTCGGTCCCGAGCCGTGTCTGGCCCGTAACCCCCGGCTCGTCTACGGCCGGCTGACGATGGACGGCGGGCAGGGGGAGCTGACGGCCGCGCTGCACCTGACCGTGGGGGTGCTGGCCGCGCTGGCCCACGTCGCGCGCACGGGACGGGGCCGGACCGTGGACGGCACCCTCGTCGGCTGCCCGTACTACAGCGTCTACTGGACGGCCGACGGGTGCCAGATGGCCGTCGGAGCCGTGGAGCCCGACTGCTACCGGGAATTCGTCAGGCTGTTGGGCGTCTGGGAGATGGTGCCCGGTCACCGGGAACCGTCCGTCTGGGCCGAGTTGCGCCGGCTCTTCGCCGGCACCTTCCGCACGCGCACGCAGCGGGAGTGGTGCGAGGTGTTCGACGGCACTCGGGCGCGGGTCAGCCCGCTGCCGCCGCGGCGTTCCTGACCGCTGCGGAGAACGGGCGAGCACACCGAAATCCACGCGTTCGGACCGGAGCGGTTCTCCAAGTTCCCCACTGGAGAACCGCTCCGCCGGTCTTTTCGCGGCGGCCGTCCGCGACCTTCACCGGGACAGCACCGGCTCGCTGTGGAAGAGTTCTCTGCGATTCCGGATGCCGACCTTGTGCAGAATATTGCTGACATGATTCTTGACGG
>NZ_VWMY01000103.1 GCF_008905045.1 Streptomyces albicerus | reverse complement strand
CGCTCCTCAAACGCCGGAGGGGCTGATCTTCAGCCCGTCCGGCGTTTGAGGACGAGGCCGCCAGGCCGATGAGCGGGGGTCTGGGGGCGCAGCCCCCAGGGATGGGACGGGTAGGGGCGGCGGGGGCGAACAAAGTCCTCTCACGAGAACTCGTACGCCTCCACCTCCGCGAGATACCGGGCCCGCCGCTCCTCGTCATGATCGAGGAACGACGCGACGAACGAGTTCCGGGCGAGCTCCCGCAGCCGCTCCTGGGACAGCCCCAACGCCTCCCGCACGGCATGGAAGTTGTCCCCGACGTACCCACCGAAGTACGCGGGATCATCGGAATTGACCGTGCACAACAACCCCGCGTCGAGCATCGCGGGCAAGGGATGCTCCTCAAGAATGTCCACGGCCCGCAGCCGGACATTGGACATGGGACACACGGTCAACGGCACCCGATCCCGCACAAGCCGCGCCACCAGTTCAGAATCCTCCATGCACCGAAGCCCGTGATCGATCCGCTCGGCCCCGAGCACATCGAGCGCCTCGACGATGTACGCGGGCGGCCCCTCCTCCCCCGCATGAGCAACCCGCCGCAACCCGAGCGCGGCAGCGGCCTCGTACACCTCACGGAACTTCACCGGCGGATGCCCGACCTCGGCGGAGTCGAGCCCGACCCCCACGATCCGGCCGAGATACGGCTTCGCGGCCTCCAGGGTCTCCATCGCGGACTCGGCGGACTCGTCCCGCAGGAAACACATGATCAGCTGTGTGGACACCCCGTGCACGGCCTCGCTCCGGTCGAGCGCCCGCCCAAGCCCTTCCACGACGGTCCCTATCCCGACGCCCCGCGCGATGTGCGCCTGCGGATCGAAGAAGATCTCCGCGTGCCGCACTCCCTGCGCGGCGGCCCGCGCGAGATACGCGTCGGCGAGGTCCGCGAAGTCGTCCTCGGTCCGCAGCACGGCCATGAGCTCGTAGTACAGGTTCAGGAACGACTGCAGATCGGAGAACAGATACGCCTTACGGAGCTCGTCCGTGTCCGCGTACGGCAGCGAGACACCGTTGCGCGCGGCCAGCGCGAAGGCCAGCTCGGGCTCCAGCGTGCCTTCGATATGGAGGTGCAGTTCAGCTTTCGGGAGGGACATCAATGCATCGTACGGCCGACCCACACGCGTTTCGAACGGGCACCCGCGCCCGAGTCACCGCCTCTTCGGCAGTGGCACCCGCAGCAGATCGTGCGCCACCGTCAGCTCCCCCTCGAACCCGGCGGCCCGAGCCTGCCGCTCGAATTCGTCGGGCTCGGAGTACCGCTGACTGAAGTGGGTCAGCACAAGGTGCCGTACACCCGCGTCCCGCGCCACCATCCCCGCCTGACCAGCCGTCAAGTGCCCGTGATCCACAGCGAGTTCGATGTCCTCGTCCAGAAACGTCGACTCGATGACGAGCATGTCGCACCCCTCAGCGAGCGCGTACACCCCGTCACACAGCCGGGTGTCCATGACGAACGCGAACCGCTGCCCGCGCCGCACCTCGCTGACGTCGTCGAGCAGGACATCCCCCAGGACCCCCTCCCGCTGGATCCGCCCCACGTCCGGGCCCTTGATCCCGTACGAGGCGAGCCGTTCGGGCAGCATCCGCCGCCCGTCGGGCTCGACGAGCCGGTAGCCGTACGACTCGACGGGGTGGGAGAGCTTGCGGGCGTCCAGCGCGTATGTCTTCGAGGCCGCGAGGATCCCGTCGGCGGCGACCGGAGCCTCGGTGAGCGACACCGTTTCGCGGTAGGCGGTCGCGTACCGCAGCCGGTCGAAGAACCGTTGGCCGGAGCGCGGGTAGTGCGCGGTGATCTCGTGCGGCACCCGGTCGAGGTTGATCCGCTGGATCACCCCGGCGAGGCCGAGGGAGTGGTCGCCGTGGAAGTGCGTGACGCAGATCCGGTGGAGGTCGTGCGCGGCGGCCCCGGCGCGCAGCATCTGCCGCTGCGTGCCCTCGCCGGGGTCGAAGAGGATGCCCTCGCCGTCCCAGCGCAGCAGGTAGCCGTTGTGGTTGCGATGCCGGGTGGGGACCTGGCTGGCGGTGCCGAGGACCACCAATTCACGTACGGACACTGAGAGTTACCCGAGTTCCGGGGCTATCCGGGGGGCCATTGCATGCCGCGGCCGCCCAGCACATGGGCGTGTGCGTGGAAGACGGTCTGCCCCGCACCGCTGCCCGTGTTGAAGACGATGCGGTAGCTCTCGAGCTTCTCGTCGGCCGCCACCGCACCGGCCTCGCGCACCATGTCGGCGAGGATCGCCGGTTCGGCGTCGGCGAGGGAGGCGGCGTCCGGGTAGTGGACCTTGGGGATCACCAGGACGTGGATGGGTGCCTGCGGGTTGATGTCCCGGAAGGCGACGGTCGTGTCGGTCTCACGGACGACGGTCGCCGGGATCTTCCCGCCGACAATCTTGCAGAACAGACAGTCGTCCTGCGCCTCGCCTGCCATGCGCGGCCTCCTCACGCTGGATGATCGTTGCCCCGGCATGGTACCGAGCGGTACGGCAATTCAGCCCGTGCGGCGCTTGAGGACGAGGCCGCAGGCCGACAGCGGGGGTCTGGGGGCGGCAGCCCCCAGCAACGCCCACCCCCACACCGGGTGCCCTACGACAACACCGGCCGCCCTACAACTCCGGCACCAGCGGAGGCGTCTTCGCCGGGTTCTCCGACAGCGCCGCCAGCGCGATGCGGATCGCCTCGTCGAGTTGTACGTCGCGACCGGCGGCGTAGTCGTGCGGGGCCTGGACCACCTCGACGTCCGGGTCGACCCCGTGGTTCTCGACGCCCCACTCGTAGCCCTCGAGCCAGAACGCGTACTTGGGCTGGGTGACGAGGGTGCCGTCGACGAGGCGGTAGCGGCTGTCGATGCCGATGACGCCGCCCCAGGTGCGGGTGCCGACGACGGGGCCGATGCCGAGTGCCTTGATGGCCGCGTTGACGATGTCGCCGTCGGAGCCGGAGAACTCGTTGGCGACGGCCACGACGGGACCGCGCGGCGCGTCCTCCGGGTAGCTGGTGGGCCGCATGCCGCGGGCGAGGTCCCAGCCGACGATGCGGCGGGCGAGCTTCTCGATGACCAGCTGGGAGGTGTGGCCGCCGCGGTTCTCGCGGACGTCCACGACGAGGCCCTCGCGGGCGACCTCGACCCGCAGGTCGCGGTGGATCTGCGCCCAGCCGGGCGCCTGCATGTCGGGCACGTGCAGATACCCGAGCCGGCCGCCGGACTTCTCGTGGACGTAGGCGCGCCGGTCGACGACCCACGCGTGGTAGCGCAACGGCTCCTCGTCGGACATCGGCACGACCACCGCGTGCCGCGGATCGCCGCCGCCCGCCGGGGAGATGGTCAGCTCGACGGGCTTTCCGGCCGTGCCGACGAGCAGCGGTCCCGGCCCGGCCACCGGGTCGACGGGCCGCCCGGAGACAGCCACGATCGCGTCCCCGGCGCGCACCGCGACCCCGGGCGCGGCGAGCGGCGACTGCGCGTCGGGGTCGGAGGTCTCCGACGGCAGGATCCGGTCGATACGCCAACTGCCGTCCTCGTGACGGGAGATGTCGGCCCCGAGCAGTCCTTGCCGCTCCCCGCCGCCGTATCCGCCGCGCGGCATGACGTACGCGTGCGAGGTGCCGAGCTCGCCCTGCACCTCCCACAGCAGGTCCACCAGGTCGTCGTGGGTGGCGACCCGGTCGAGGACCGGCCGGTACCGGTCGAGCATGCCGTCCCAGTCGGCCCCGCCCAGGTCGGGCCGCCAGAAGTTGTCCCGCATGAGGCGGCCGGTCTCGTCGTACATCTGCCGCCATTCGGCGGCCGGGTCGACGGTCTGGCGGATGCGCGACAGGTCGACGGTGATGTTCGTGTCGCTCTCGTCGTCGTTCGAGGCGCGCCGGTCGCTCGGTACGACCTTGAGCTTGCCGTCGGTCCAGAGCAGGATCCGCTTGCCGTCGCCGGTGACCATGAAGCTGTCGGCGTCCGAGGCGAGATGCTCGATGCGCTGCTGGACGAGGTCGTAGCGCTCCAGGTCGGTCTTCGGGTCCGGGTCGTCCGGTGTGGCGCGCGAGGCGCCGAGCACACCGCGCACGGGGTGCCGCAGCCACAGCACGCCGTCCTTGGCGGCCCGCAGCCCGGAGTAGCGGGCGGCCTCGACGGGGAACGGCACGATGCGGTCGCCGAGCCCGTCGAGATCGATCCGCGTGGTCGGGGAGCCCTCGCTGTCGGGCGTCTCGTCCTTGTCGGGCGCCTCGAAGGGCCGGCCGTGCCGCTGCGGCCCGAAGGGCGAGGGAGTGGTGGCGGCGAGGGTGATGAGATGCGGCCGCGAGCCCCCGACGAAGGCCAGGTCGAAGACGTGCTCGTCGTAGACCGGGTCGAAGGAGCGCGCGGACAGGAACGCCAGGTGCTTCCCGTCGAGGGTGAACGCGGGCGCGTAGTCCCTGAATCGCAGCGGTGTCGCCTCGGTCACCGAGAGGTCCGCGGCGTTGGCGAGCTTGAGCTGGCGCAGCGGCCGCGGGCCGGGGTGCGACCAGGCGAGCCAGGCCGAGTCGGGCGAGAAGACGAGCCCGGAGACCTCGCCGTCCTCGCTGCGGTCGACCTCCCGTACTTCTCCGGTCTCCCGCTCGACGAGCAGTACCCGCCCGTCGTGCGAGGCGACCGCGGCGCGGCTGCCGTCGGGCGCCATCGCGAGCCCGAGCACCCGCCCGAGCTGCCCGGCGGCGAGCCTGCGCGGGGTGGCTCCCGGCGCGACACCGGTAGCCGGGGCGAACTCGAGGGCGTCGTCGCCCTCGGCGTCGGTCACCCACACCACGTGCTCCTCGCCGTCCGCGCGGAACGTACGCGGCAGCCGGGCCCGTACGCCCTGTTCGGCGGCGAGCGCGCGGGCCGGGCCCGAGCGGTGGGTGACCCAGTGGACGGCCCCGCGCACGGCGACGGCGCTGCCGCGTCCGGTGTGGTCGGGCGCGGCGGCCCCGAACCAGCGGGCCGCGTTCACCGGGTGCGGCTGCAGATCGACGCGCTGTCCGCCGAGCCGGATGTCGAGCCGCCGCGGCTCGGCCCCGTCGAGGTCGTCGAGGATCCACAGCTCACCGGCGGACGCGTACACCACACGCGTCCCGTCGGTGGACGCGTGCCGGGCGTAGAACCCCTCAACCCCTGTGTGCCGCCGCAGATCCGACCCGTCGGCGAGGGAGGAGTAGACGGCGCCCACCCCTTCGTGGTCGGAGAGGAAGACGACCCGCTCCCCCACCCACGAGGGGTACTCCAGGTTCCCGTCCAGCTCGGCATGCAGCCGTACGAACTCGCCGTTCCCTTCGTCCCCGCCCCTGTCGATCCACAGCTTGCCGGCGGTCCCGCCCCGGTAGCGCTTCCACCAGGCGGCCTCACGCCCCATGGGCGCGGACAGCAGAACGACCCCGTCGCCGTACGCCACATCGCCAACGGGCCCGTACGGAAGGGTGGTTGCCGGGCCGCCGTCGAGCGGAACGGCCCGTGCCCAGGTGCGGCGCAGGCTCGCCTGCCCCTGGGTGCTGAGCGCGAGCACCTGCCCCTCCGGGGTCCAGCCGCGTACCTGTGTCTTCCAACTCCCCCAGTGCGTGAGGCGCTTGGTGGAGCCGCCGTCGACGGAGGCGATGTGCACCTCGGGGGCGCCGTCACGGGTGGAGGTCCAGGCGACGGTCGCGCCGTCCGGGGAGATGCGTGGATGGTTCACCGGGACGTTGTCGGCGCTGACGCGCCAGGCGCGGCCGCCGTCGAGCGGCGCGACCCAGACGTCGTCCTCGGCGGTGAAGGCGATCAACTCGCCGTGCAGATGGGGGTACCTGAAGTACGCGGAGGATGCGGGCTGTGTCACCCGATCACCCTATGCAGCGGTTCTCCGTGCGGCCAGAGCTTTCGATCACTTCGCCTGGCAGGTCACTTTCGTAGATCACTTCCCCTGGAAGCAGGAGCAGGTGGGATGCGGGTACTCGGTGACGGTCCTGGTGACAGTGACGGTCGGGCCGGGCTGCTCGGGCGGCGGCGGAGTCGTCTTGTGATCGACGGGCGGCGTCCACGGCTCCACCGTGCTCGGCGTACCGGCGTCGCAGTTCCCGAGCACGTCCACGCGGAACCACTCCTTGCCGCCCACCCTGGCGGTGAGGTCGCCCCGTACGCAGCTCCCGTTGACCTCCTGCGTGACCTTGCCCTTGATGGTGATGTCCCGCTCGTCCTTGGTCTCCCCCACGCAGTCGACGTTCGCGACGCTCCGTACGCTCGGCGAACTCCCGGCCGTCGGCGCCTTGTCCCCGTACGAGGCCGTGCAGCTGAGCCACTGCACGTCGACGCCCTGCTTCTCCAGCTCCCTGGTGCCCGCCTGGTCGGTGGTGATCGCCACCGCGGCGGTACTGATCCCGTCCCCCGGCTCACACGCGACCGCCCCGAACACGGCCACCACCGCGAGGCCGGCCAACGCCGGTCCCCGCCGCCCGCCCGGACGACGCCGAAAACGCCTCATTGCCCCCATGAACGGCAGCGTGCCACCGGAGAACGGGGGACGGTAGACCGCATGCGGCCACGATGCCGGGCCGCGAAGTATTCAGCCTCTCCGGCGTCTGAGGAGCGGGGGTTCGGGGGCGAAAAACCCGGTCCTCAGCCCCGCAGCAGCAGCCACTCCTGCAGCTCCACCAGGTTCCCCTCCGGATCCTTCAGGTAAGCCACGCGCATGCGGTCCGTCAGAGGGACCGGGTCGTGGAGGAGGGACGCGCCGCGGGAGACGATCGCGGCGCAGTAGGCGTCCAGGTCGTCGACACGAAGGACGACCAGGGAACGATGCCCCGTGGCGGAGTCCCCGAGCTCACCGAGGACCTGCGCCATCATCGCGCGGTCCTGCAACGCGATACCCGCCGAACCGGTCGCGGGACTGAACTTCTCGTACGGACCGTCCGTCGCGCCCGACTGGGGCTTGAGGCCCAGCACTTCGGCGTAGAAGCGGTAACAGGCCCGGAAGTCCGAGACGAGCAGCCGTACTTGTGCGAGTTCCAACGCGTCCCCTCAGACTCTCATCAGGACCAACGACCCGTACGACCCAGCAGCAGCGCCACCGCCGCCGTCCCCGCGGTCGACGTACGCAGCACGCTGCGGCCGAGGCGACACGCCTTGGCCCCCGCCTCCGCGAAGGCCGCCAACTCCTCCGGAGACACGCCCCCTTCGGGGCCCACGACCAGCACGATCTCTCCGGAGGAGGGGAGTTCGGCGGTCGCGAGCGGCTCGCTCGCGTACGCCCGGTCCTCGTGCAGCACCACCGCAAGGTCGGCTTTGGCGAGAAGTGCGGCAACCTGCTTGGTCGTCATCGCGTCCGCGACCTGCGGGAACCGCACCCGCCGCGACTGCTTGCCCGCCTCGCGCGCGGTCGCCCGCCATTTGCCCAGCGCCTTGAGTCCCCGCTCGCCCTTCCACTGCGTGATGCAGCGGGACGCGGCCCACGGGACGATCTCGTCGACGCCGGTCTCCGTCATGGTCTCGACGGCGAGTTCACCGCGGTCGCCCTTGGGGAGTGCCTGGACGACGGTGATACGGGGTGCCGGCTCGGGCTCCTCGTGGACCTCGTGGAGGTCCGTGACCACGAGCCGGTCCTTGCCCTCGGCGGCCTTGACGACGCCCTCCGCCCAGCGCCCGCGCCCGTCGGTGAGGACCACGTCCTCACCGGGCCGCAGCCGTTTCACGGACACGGCGTGCCGCCCCTCGGGACCGTCGAGCACGAACTCGGGCCCGCCCGGCACCACGTCCACCACGAACACCGGCGCGGTCATCGGACCCCACCTCCGCCCGGGTGCGCCGACAACGCTGTCTTGGCCGCGGTGAGTTCGGCCGCCAGCACCTCGACGAGCTGCCCGGCGGGCAGTTCGCGCGCGAGCCGGTGCCCCTGCCCCGCCCACAGCGCCATCCCCTGCGCGTCCCCGGCCTTGGCCGCCGCCTTGCGCAGCCCGGCGGTGAGGTGGTGGATCTGGGGGTAAGCGGCGGGCGCGTACGGCCCGTGCTCACGCATGAAGCGGTTCATCAGACCCCGCGCCGGTCGGCCGGAGAAGGCCCGCGTCAACTCCGTCCGTACGAAGAGGGGGTTGGTCAGCGCCTGCTTGTGCAGGGCGTTGGCGCCGGACTCGGGCGTGGCGAGGAAGGCCGTGCCGAGCTGGGCGGCGCTCGCGCCGGCGGCGAGGGCGGCGGCGATCTGGCTGCCGCGCATGATGCCGCCGGCCGCGACGATCGGGATCTGCACGGTCTCGCGGACCTGCGCGATCAGCGAGAGCAGGCCGATGCCGGAACCGTCGGCCTCCGGGTTGTCACGGTGGGTGCCCTGGTGGCCGCCGGCCTCGACGCCCTGCACGATCACGGCGTCGGCGCCCGCCCACTGCACGGCCTGCGCCTCCTCGGCGGTGGTCGCCGTGACCAGGGTCAGCGTGCCGGCCCGGCGCAGGGACTCCAGGACGTCGCGCGTGGGACAGCCGAAGTGGAAGGAGACGACCGGCACGGGGTTGTCGAGGATGACGGCGAGCTTGGCGTCGTAGCCGTCGTCGCGTCCGCTGTCGGGGTCGCCCAGTTCGGTCTCGTACCAGGCGGCCTCGCCGGCGAGCTGGTGAGCGTAGACCTCGACGGCGGCCGGGTCGGCGTATTCGGGCTGCGGCATGAACAGGTTCACGCCGAACGGACGGCTCGTGGCCCCCCGCAGCTGCTTGATCTCCTGGTACATGCCGTCGGCCGTCTTGTACCCGGCAGCGAGAAAACCGAGCCCCCCGGCCTCGGACACGGCCGCAGCGAGGGCCGGCACGGAGACGCCGCCCGCCATGGGGGCCTGCACGATCGGGAGGGGGAAAAGACCGGTCAGCGCGGAGGACATGACGGCATGTTGTCACGTCCTCCGAACAAGTCCGAATCCGGCCTTCCGCCTGGCATAAGCCACAGGAATCGTCCCCCGCCGACCCGACGGGCAGGGGCGGCGGGGCGAAGGAAGCACCCGTGCCACACCCACCGACCCTCAACCGCTCACGTCAGCCCGTTGCACCGCTCACGTACGCCCGTTGAACGCATCCTTCAACCGCGAGAACAACCCCTGCTGCCCCGGCTGGAACTGCCCCGTGGGCCGCTCCTCCCCCCGCAGCTGCGCCAGCTCCCGCAGCAACCGCTCCTGCTCAGGATCCAGCTTGCTGGGAGTCATGACCTCGACATGGACGATGAGATCACCGCGCCCGCCACCCCGCAGATGCGTGACACCGCGCCCGTGCAGCGGAATCGACTGCCCGGACTGCGTACCCGGACGGATGTCGACCTCCTCGAGCCCGTCGAGCGTCTCCAGCGGACACTTCGTACCGAGCGCCGCCGCGGTCATCGGAATGGTGACCGTGACATGCAGATCGTCGCCGCGCCGCTGGAAGACGGAGTGCGGAAGCTCGTGGATCTCGACGTAGAGGTCACCGGCGGGCCCACCACCGGGACCGACCTCACCCTCGCCCGCGAGCTGGATCCGCGTGCCGTTGTCGACACCGGCGGGGATCTTCACGGTCAGCGTCCGCCGCGACCGTACGCGACCGTCGCCCGCGCACTCGGGGCACGGCGTCGGAACGACCGTCCCGAACCCCTGGCACTGCGGACACGGCCGGGACGTCATGACCTGGCCGAGGAAGGACCGCGTGACCTGGGACACCTCACCGCGACCACGGCACATGTCACACGTCTGCGCCGAGGTTCCCGGCGCGGCGCCCTCACCGCTGCAGGTCGTACAGACGACGGCCGTGTCGACCTGGATGTCCTTCGTCGTACCGAAGGCCGCCTCGTCGAGCTCGATCTCCAGCCGGATCATCGCGTCCTGGCCGCGCCGCGTACGCGACCGCGGGCCGCGCTGCGACGCCGTACCGAAGAACGCGTCCATGATGTCCGAGAAGTTCCCGAACCCGCCGGCGCCGAAGCCGCCCGCGCCTTGGCCGCCCGCCTGGGACAGCGGGTCGCCGCCGAGGTCGTAGACCTGCTTCTTCTGCGGGTCCGACAACACCTCGTACGCGGCGTTGATCTCCTTGAAGCGCTCTTGCGTCTTCGGATCGGGATTGACGTCCGGGTGCAGCTCGCGTGCGAGCCGCCGGAATGCCTTCTTGATCTCGTCCTGGGACGCGTCGCGGCGCACGCCGAGTACGGCGTAATAGTCCGTGGCCACTTACGACTCCGCCAGGATCTGTCCGACGTACCGTGCCACCGCTCGTACCGCTCCCATCGTTCCGGGGTAATCCATGCGGGTCGGTCCGACCACGCCGAGTTTGGCTACTGCCTCGCCGCCCGAACCGTAGCCGACCGAGACCACGGACGTGGAGTTGAGTCCCTCATGGGCGTTCTCGTGACCGATCCGTACGGCCATGCCCGAATCATTGACCTCACCAAGGAGTTTGAGGAGGACGACCTGCTCCTCAAGAGCCTCGAGCACCGGACGGATAGTGAGGGGAAAGTCATGTCCGAAGCGGGTGAGATTGGCGGTGCCGCCGATCATCAGCCGCTCCTCGGTCTCCTCGACGAGGGTCTCCAGGAGAGTGGAGAGCACCGTCGCGACCGTACCCCGGTCCTCCGTGTCGAAGGCCTCGGGGAGGTCCTGCAGCAACTGCGGGACGTCCGCGAACCGGCGGCCCGCGACCCGGCTGTTGAGCCGCGCGCGTAGATCCGCCAGAGAGGCCTCCCCGAAGGGAGCCGGGCAGTCCACCATGCGCTGCTCGACGCGGCCGGTGTCCGTGATCAGTACGAGCATGACGCGGGCCGGGGCCAGCGACAGCAGCTCCACGTGACGCACGGTCGAGCGGGTGAGCGACGGATACTGCACGACGGCGACCTGGCGCGTCAGCTGCGCGAGAAGCCGGACGGTCCGCCCGACCACGTCGTCGAGGTCGACGGCGCCGTCGAGGAAGTTCTGGATCGCCCGCCGCTCGGGCGCGGTCATCGGCTTGACGCCCGCGAGCTTGTCGACGAAGAGGCGGTAGCCCTTGTCCGTGGGGATGCGGCCGGCGCTGGTGTGCGGCTGGGCGATGTAGCCCTCGTCCTCGAGCACCGCCATGTCGTTACGGACGGTCGCCGGGGAGACGCCCAGCCGGTGGCGCTCCGTGAGCGCCTTGGAGCCGACCGGCTCCTCCGTGCCCACGTAGTCCTGGACGATGGCGCGCAGCACCTCGAGCCTGCGTTCACTGAGCATCGCGCACACCTCCAGCTGGTCTTCCCCGCGGTCTTCGATCGTCTGCGATCGTCCTTGCCTGGCACTCAGCGCGCGCGAGTGCCAGCATCCCCGCCCAAGTGTACGGCCGGTAGGTACGGCCCGGGCAAGGGCGGGCCTGCGGGCTGTCCTGCTCTGTCGGGAAGGTGGGGTTAGCGTCGGCGCATGACGGTGACTTGGGAAGAGGCCGGGTGGGAGGAACTTGCTCCGCGGGTGGGGCGGTGCCGGCTTCCGGTGTGGGACTGCACGGCCGGACTCGTGGTGGGCGAGGGTGCGGCGCTCATGATCGACGCGGGTTCGGGGCTGCGGGAGGGCGCGTGGCTGCGTACGGAGGCGCGGCGGTTGCTCGGGGGCGGGCGGGTCACCCATCTCGCGCTCACACACCCGCACTTCGACCATGTCTTCGGGGCGGCGGCGTTCGCGGGGGTCGAGGTCTTCGGCGCGGTGGGTCTCGAGCGGGTTCTCGTCCATGAGCGGGAGGAGTTGCGCGCGGACGCGGTGCGCAACGGCGCCGATGCGCGCGAGGCGGCGGAGGCCGCGGATCTCCTCGTCCTGCCGCGGCATCTCGTCTCCGGTGAGTGGACGCTCGACCTGGGCGGCGGCCTGCAGGTCCTGCTGGCGAACGTCGGGCCCGGGCACACGGCACACGACCTGGCCGTTCTGGTACCGGGAGGCCCGGCGACGGACTCGCCGGAGGTCGTCTTCTGCGGCGACCTGGTCGAGGAGTCCGGCGAGCCCCAGGCGGGCCCCGACGCCGTACCGTCCCACTGGCCCGCCGCGCTGGACCGGCTCCTCGATCTCGGGGGCGAGGACGCGGTGTACGTGCCCGGGCACGGGGCGGTGGTCGACGCCGCGTTCGTACGGGCTCAACGGGACGCGCTGGCACAGCGTTTCGGCGTGTCGTAGTACCCGCCGGGTACTTCTCCCGGGTACTTCTCCTCCTGTCCGCCGTCTCGTCTATCGTCATCCGAATGCGCCAGTACTCAGCGGATCTGACCCCTCCGTGGAAGAAGCCCAAGCCCGTGCCCGAGGTCGCGGCGGAGGCCGGGCTCGTGGTCGAGGAGCCCGGGAGCGGGTTCTGTGGTGCCGTGATCCGTTGCGAGGCGGGGACGGTCACGCTGGAGGACCGCTTCGGCAAGCACCGGGTGTTTCCGCTGGAGCCGCGGGGGTTCCTGCTGGAGGGGCGCGTGGTGACGCTGGTGCGCCCGGCGGCCGCGCCGGTACGTCCCACTCGTACGGCGTCGGGGTCGGTGGCCGTGCCGGGCGCTCGGGCTCGGGTCGCCCGGGCGGGGCGCATCTACGTCGAGGGCCGCCACGATGCGGAACTGGTGGAGCGGGTCTGGGGCGACGACCTCCGTATCGAGGGTGTCGTCGTCGAGTACCTGGAGGGCATCGACGATCTCCCCGCCATCGTCGACGACTTCGCCCCCGGGCCGGACGCCCGCCTGGGAGTCCTCGTCGACCATCTCGTCCCCGGCACGAAGGAGTCCCGTATCGCGGAGTCCGTGACGAGTGAGTACGCGCTCGTCGTGGGCCATCCGTACATCGACGTCTGGGAGGCCGTGAAGCCTGCGTCCGTGGGCATCCCCGCGTGGCCGCGCGTTCCGCGCGGGCAGGACTGGAAGACGGGGGTCTGCCGGGCCCTGGGCTGGCCCGAGAACACGGGCGCGGCGTGGGAGCGGATCCTTGGCTCCGTGCACTCCTACAAGGACCTGGAACCGGAACTCCTGGGCCGGGTGGAGGAACTGATCGACTTCGTCACGGCGGTGGAGTGAGGGGGCTGATTTTCAGCCCGTCCGGCGTTTGAGGACGAGGCCGTTCAGGCCGAAGCGGGGGTCTGGGGGCGGCAGCCCCCAGGGATGGGACGGGTAGGGGCGGCGGGGGCGAGAAACGCCTCAGTCCGCCAGGCGGCGTGCCCCCTCCGACGGGACCGCCGGGAACACCCGGGGTGCCGTGTAGCCCGCCGCCGCGAAGGCTTCCTCCACCGCCTTGGTCACCGTGTCGGCGTCCGACGTCTCCACCAGGACGATCGCCGAGCCACCGAACCCGCCACCGGTCATGCGAGCGCCAAGCGCCCCCGTCTCGTTCGCCGTGGAGACGACCAGGTCCAGCTCAGGGCAGGAGATGCGGAGGTCGTCCCGCAACGACGCGTGGCCGGCCGTCAGGACGGGCCCGATGCCACGGACGTCGCCCGCGTCCAGCAGAGCGATGACCTCGTCGACCCGGTGGTCGTCCGACACGACGTGGCGTACATATCGGCGTACCCGCTCGTCGGGCAGACGGGAGAGGGACGCCTCCAGGTCCTCGTACCGGACGTCCCGGAGGAACGGGACGCCCAGCTGCCGGGCACCCTCCTCGCAGCCCTCCCGGCGCTCCGCGTACTCGCCGTCGCCGAGGGCGTGCTTCACGCGGGTGTCGACGACCAGGAGTTGCAGGCCGTGGGCCGGGAGGTCGAAGGGGACCTGGCGGATGGACAGGTCTCGGCAGTCGAGGTGGAGGGCGTGGCCCTCGGTGCAGCAGGCCGATGCTGTCTGGTCCATGATGCCGCAGGGGACGCCGACGAAGTCGTTCTCCGCGCGCTGGGAGACGCGGGCCAACTCCGGGCGGGACAGACCCAGTTCGAACAGGTCGTTCAGCGCCAGCGCCGTCACCACCTCCAGCGCCGCCGAGGAGGACAGGCCCGCGCCCGTCGGGACCGTCGAGGCGAGGTGGATGTCCGCGCCGGTGACGGCGTGGCCGGCCTCGCGCAGGACCCAGACGACACCCGCCGGATAGGCGGCCCAGCTCGTGTTCGTCAGCGGTGCCAGCTCGTCCACGTGCAGCTCGACGACCGGGCCCTCGATGTCGGCCGAGTGGATACGCAGGACCCCGTCGTCGCGGCGCGAGACCGCCGCCACCGCCGTGTGCGGCAGCGCGAGCGGCATCACGAAGCCCTCGTTGAAGTCCGTGTACTCGCCGATCAGGTTGACCCGGCCGGGGGCCGCCCAGACGCCCTCGGGCGTCGACCCGTAGAGCTCCTCGAAGCCGTCCCGGACCTGCTGCTCTGCCGGCTGTTCTGCCTGTTGTGCCGCCACTACCGCTCCTTCGAATTCGCGATGTTCTGCGCGAACTCCCACGCGTCCGCGACGATCCCCGCGAGATCCGCGCGGGACGGGTTCCAGCCGAGCCGCTCGCGGGCCGTGGCCGCGGAGGCGACCAGGACCGCAGGGTCGCCGGCCCGGCGCGGGGCCGCCGCCTCGGGGATCGGGTGTCCGGTCACCTGGCGCACCGTCTCGATGACCTCGCGGACGGAGAAGCCGTTGCCGTTGCCGAGGTTGCAGATCAGGTGCTCGGCCGGCCGCGCGGCGGCGACCGCCAGCAGGTGGGCCTCCGCCAGGTCCGCGACGTGGATGTAGTCGCGGATGCAGGTGCCGTCCGGCGTCGGGTAGTCGTCGCCGTAGACCGAGATGGCGTCACGGCGGCCCTGCGCGACCTGGAGCACCAGCGGGATCAGGTGCGACTCGGGGTCGTGCCGCTCACCGCAAGTCCCGTACGCGCCCGCCACGTTGAAGTAGCGCAGCGACACCGCCGCGAGTCCGTGGGCGGCCGCCTCGCCGGTGATCATGTGGTCGACGGCGAGCTTCGAGGCGCCGTAGGGGTTCGTCGGGGCCGTCGGGGCGGACTCGACGATCGGGGTGGTCTCCGGCTCGCCGTACGTGGCCGCCGTGGAGGAGAACACCAGCTTCCGCACGCCCGCCGAGCGCATCGCCGCCAGCAGCGCCATGGTGCCGCCGACGTTGTTGTCCCAGTACTTCTCGGGCTTCACGACCGACTCGCCGACCTGCGAGAACGCGGCGAAGTGCAGCACGGCGTCGAAGGAGGAGTCCAGCCACTTGGCGGCATCGCGGATGTCGCCCTCGATGAAGTCGGCGCCCGCCGGGACGCCCTCGCGGAAGCCGGTGGAGAGGTTGTCGAGGACGGTCACCTCGTGGCCCGCCTCCAGCAGATGCTGCGCGACCACGCTGCCCACATAGCCCGCACCGCCGGTGACCAGGTACTTCCCACTCATGAACTCGCTACCTCTCGCAGTCGCTGGGCCGCGGTCTCCGGCGGCACGTCGTTGATGAACACGCTCATGCCGGACTCGGAACCCGCGAGGAACTTCAGCTTGCCGGATGTACGGCGGATGGTGAAAAGCTCGAGGTGGAGCGCGAAGTCGTCCCGCACCACACCGTCGAACTCCTCCAGCGTGCCGAACGGCGCCTGGTGCCAGGCCGCGATGTACGGAGTCGGAGGCTCACCCTCACCGAAAATCCGGTCGAAACGCTTCAAGAGTTCCAGATAGACCTTGGGGAACTCTGTGCGCGCGCCCTCGTCGAGGCCCAGCAGATCGGGCACCCGGCGCCGCGGGTACAGGTGCACCTCGTACGGCCAGTGCGCCGCGTACGGCACGAAGGCCACCCAGTGCTCGGTCTCCAGCACGACCCGCTCGTCGGCCAGCTCACTCTCCAGGACCGCGTCGAAGAGGTTCTCGCCGCCCGTCGCCTCCTTGTGCGCCGCGAGCGATCGCAACATCAGTGCCGTACGAGGCGTGGTGAACGGGTACGCGTAAATCTGGCCGTGCGGATGCCCGAGCGTCACACCGATCTCGGCGCCGCGGTTCTCGAAGCAGAAGACCTGCTCCACGGAGGGGAGATGCGACAGCTCGGCCGTGCGGTCGGTCCACGCGTCCAGGACCAGGCCCGCCTGCTCCTCGGTCAGCTCGGCGAAGGACGCGTCGTGGTCCGAGGTGAAGCACACGACCTCGCAGCGGCCGGAGTCCCCGGCCAGCGACGGGAAGCGGTTCTCGAAGACCGCGACGTCGTACGAGGAGTCCGGGATCTCGCTCAGGCGATCGCCCTCGGAGGGGCAGAGCGGGCATTCATTGGCCGGCGGGTGGTAGGTGCGGCCCTGGCGGTGCGAGGCGATGGCCACCGCGTCGCCGAGCAGCGGGTCGCGGCGTACCTCCGATGTGGTGACCGTCCGGTCGAGCGGGCGCCGGTCCACCGCGTCGCGCACGGTGTCGTCGCGCGAGTCGTAGTAGATGAGCTCACGACCGTCGGCCAGTCGGGTCGAGGTCTTCTTCACGCCGGACTCCCCATCCCTACCGATCAAACATTAAACAGAACCGAACACATCAAACCACAAACCCCCACGCTCGTCACCACCACAACCAAACAAAGAACACCAAAGTGAAGTGAGCGCTGTATGCAGACCCCCACAGATCCGGCCCCTACATCGCACATGGACCTGGCCGCCGAGCTGCGGCTGCCCACCAACTGGCTCGACTACACGATTCTGGCGATCTACTTCGTCGTCGTCCTCGGCATCGGCTTCGCCGCCCGCCGCTCGGTGAAGACCAGCCTCGACTTCTTCCTCTCCGGGCGCTCGCTGCCCGCCTGGGTGACCGGCCTCGCCTTCATCGCCGCCAACCTGGGCGCGACCGAGATCCTGGGCATGGCCGCCAACAGCGCCCAGTACGGCGTCTACACCACGCACTGGTACTGGATCGGCGCCATCCCCGCCATGGTCTTCCTCGGCCTGGTGATGATGCCCTTCTACTACGGCTCGAAGGTCAGGTCCGTACCGGAGTTCCTGCTGCTGCGCTTCGACAAGTGGGCGCATCTGCTCAGCTCGGTGCTGTTCGCCTTCGCCGCGATCCTCATCGCCGGGGTGAACCTCTACGCGCTCGCCATCGTCGTCGAGGCGCTGCTCGGCTGGCCGCAGTGGGTGTCGATCGTCGTGGCGGGCTTCTTCGTGCTCGGGTACATCACCCTCGGCGGTCTGTCGTCCGCGATCTACAACGAGGTGCTGCAGTTCTTCGTCATCCTCGCCGCGCTCATCCCGCTCTCGGTCCTCGGCCTGAAGAAGGTCGGCGGCTGGGACGGCCTGTCCGACTCGCTGACCGAGAGCCACGGGGGCGACTTCGTGACGGCGTGGGGCGGCACGGGCATCGGAAGCGACAACCCGCTCGGCGCGAACTGGCTGACCATCGTCCTCGGCCTCGGCTTCGTGCTCTCCTTCGGCTACTGGACGACGAACTTCGCCGAGGTGCAGCGCGCCCTGTCCGCGAAGAACATGTCCGCCGGGCAGCGCACCCCGCTGATCGCCGCGTTCCCGAAGATCTTCATCGTCTTCCTGGTGATGATCCCGGGTCTCGTCGCGGCCGTGCTCGTACCGAAGATCGGGACCGCCGGCTCCGACCTCCAGTACAACGACGCGATCCCGTACCTGATGGAGGACCTGCTGCCCAACGGCGTCCTCGGCATCGCGGTGACGGGTCTGCTGGCGGCGTTCATGGCGGGCATGGCGGCCAACATCTCGTCCTTCAACACGGTGTTCACCAACGACATCTGGGCGAAGTACGTGGTGAAGGGCCGGGAGGACACGTACTACGTGCGGTTCGGGCGGCTGATCACGGCGATCGGTGTGCTGGCGTCGATCGGCACGGCCTTCCTGGCCTCCTCCTTCTCCAACATCATGAGTTACCTCCAGACGCTGTTCTCCTTCTTCAACGTGCCGATGTTCGTCGTCTTCATCGTCGGCATGTTCTGGAAGCGCGCGTCCATGAAGTCCGGCTTCTGGGGGCTGCTGGTGGGCACGACTGCGGCGATGATCAACTACTTCGTCATCTACAAGCAGGACATCATCGACATCCCCTCCGACCAGGGCGCCAACTTCGTCTCCGCGATCGCGGGCTTCGTCGCCGGCGCGGTGGTCATGGTCGCCGTCTCGCTCTTCACCGCCCCGAAGCCGACGGAGGAGCTGCAGGGCCTGGTGTACGGGACGCGCTCGCCCGGCATGGAGGAGCCGCCCGCCGAGGGCGACGACGCCTGGTACCGCAAGCCGGCCCTGCTGGGCTGGAGCGCCGTGATCCTGGCCGCCGCCTGCTACATCCCCTTCTCGTTCTGACTGCCGGAGGTTCGATAACCCATGTCCGAGTACTCCGAGCGTGACGTCCAGCGAGCCGTCACCGAACTGCAGGGCAAGTCCGCCACCGCGGCCAGGCTCTTCGACATCCGGCGCATCATCGGCGGCCTCTTCGTGGTCTACGGGATCATCGTCACGATCGCCGGCATCACCGTGTCCGACGCCAACCTCGACAAGGCCGAGGGCGTCAACATCAACCTCTGGACAGGCCTGGGCATGCTCGCGCTCGGCCTGTTCTTCCTGGCGTGGCTCTGGCTGCGCCCCACCCCACCACCGGTCGACACGGAACAACTGCTGCCGGAGCCCGACAAGGACACCGAGTAGCCGCACGGTCGAGCAGGCCCCGCTCGGCGAGGCGCACCGGACGCCATCCCGGGCGGTGATTGGAAGGTTCGGGACAGCGGCGCAGTGCCTGCGGGATCGGTGACCTGCGTACAACCCGGTGCGGCTTGTCCCAAATCTTCCAATCGGCCCCCGAAGACAGCGCGGGGCGCCGCCCCGCCGCGCCGCCCCGCCGAGCGGGCCGAATTCGCTAGGACTCCGGCCCTGGCCCCGGTCCCGCCCCCGGCTCCGGTGTGGAGTGCGGCGTCACCGGGCCCGCCCGGTCCAGCAGTCCCGTGCGGGCCGCCAGTGCGGCTGCCTCCAGGCGTGAGCCGACGCCGAGCTTCATCAGGACCCGCTGTACGTGCGTCCGCGCGGTGCTGGGCGCTATGCCCATACCGGCCGCGATGAGCCGGGTGTCCTCGCCGTCGGCCACCCTCACCAGCACCTCCACCTCACGCGGTGTCAGCATCTGGAGCAGCCGCTGCCCCTCGTCGTCGGGCTGCGCGGCCGGGTTGAGCAGCTCGCTGAAGGCGCCCTGCAGGAGCTGCGGCGCCACGGCCGCCTCTCCCGCCCGCGCCTTCATGATGGCCCGCTCGACGCCCTCTATCCGCTCGTCGTGCCGTACGTAACCGGAGGCGCCCGCGGCGAACGCGGCGGCGATTCCGCGCGGGTTGGGCACCGGCCCGAGGACCAGCACCGCGACCTGCGGCCGCTCCCGCTTGATCTTCACCACCGGGTCGAAGATGCCCGGTTCGGCAGGCGTGGCCGTGCCGATCAGGCACACCTCCGGAGCCCTCGTGATCACCAACTCCGCCGCTCCCGCCGCGGGCGCCGCCGCGGCCAGCACGCGGTGCCCGCGCAGCTTCAAGGCCGAGGCCAACGCCTCAGCGAGCAGTCGGTGGTCGTCGACCACCATGAGCCGCACTCCCATCGAGCCCAACCCCCCAGTCCCCCCAAGGATCCCCACTGGTACCCCATGGATAGGAGCCCCCCGGCTCTCCATCCCCCGGAAGCTACACGCTTGTTCGACGTTGCGCTTCCCCTACTGGAGAGAAGTGCCCCGGATTACCGAAATTCCTCGCATTCGCGAGCGATGGGACGTACGAGCACGGCTCCGCCCCTGAGCAGGGGCGGAGCCGTGACCGACGGACGAACGCTTGATCGGTGTACGACCCGGCGGCGGCCGCGGCGAAGGCTTCCGGCAGCCGCCGGGTGCCTATTCGGCGCCGAACCCGATCGCCGCGTACTCCTTGGGGGCGTCCGCGGAGTACGGAGCGCTGATCAGGTCCTGGGCCATGAAGAGCCGGCCGCCGGTGTACAGCATCTCCGAGGACTTCGGGACCATCCCGCTGATCGCGCTGCGGACCCGGGCGTCGGCCGGGGTCTCCAGGAGCTTGGTCTCCTTCAAGGACCCGCCGTCGATGGAGACGACCTGGGAACCCTTGTCGTAGGGGCCGTTCTTGTACGCGAGGATGTTGCCGCCGTCCATCCGGATCGGGAAGATCTCGTAGCCGTCGCCGGCGTCGGCCCGGTCGCTCGTGGGCTTCCCCGTGGCCAGCGAGAAGGACACGATCTCGTTGACACGGCTGTACTGCTCGGCGCCCTCGTGCTGCTTGGTCGGCACGTACAGCTTGTCGTTGCCGGCGGCGATCGCCTTGCAGTCGTGGACCTTGTTGACCCCGCAGTCGTGCTCGTACTTGCCGTCCTCCAGCGTGATCTTGGTCCGCAGCTTGCCGCTGTCGTCCAGCGAGAAGACGTCCGTCGCGCCGGACGCGGTGATGTCGCCGGAGTCCACGCCGAAGACGACCGGCTTGGTGGAGATGACCTTGGCGTTGTCGATGCCCGCGGGGAGCTTGAAGGTCCACTTGACGGTGCCCGACTTCGGGTCGAGCAGTTGGACCTCGTACTTCTCGTTGCCGTAGTCACCGCACTTGCGGACGGCGACCAGCTGCTCGCCGCCGGCGTAGCCGACGTCCTCGCACGTGTCGACCTTCGGCTGCCACAGGACCTTGCCGTTGGTGATGTCGAAGGCTGCGCCGCCGTTGGTGCCGGAGCCGACCGCGACCGTGGTGCCCGTGATGCTGGCTTCCTTGAAGGCCGCCTTCTCACCGCCGTTGGGGGCCACGGACTTCGTCCAGAGCTCCTTGCCGGTGTTCAGGTTGAAGGCGGTGACCTCGGTGCACTGCGGGTACGGGTCCGCCTTGGTCCGCTTGGCCTCCTCCGCGATCACCACGGCGACGCCGTCCTTGGTGACCTCGGGGGAACCGGCGCAGGTCAGGCCCGACAACGGCAGGGTCCAGGACTCCTTGCCGGTGTCCGGGTCGTAGCCGATGACCTCGCGGACGCCGGCCTTGGCGTATGTCTTGTCCGTCAGCCAGGAGCCCGCGACGCTCCAGACCTCCTTCTTGGGCACCTCGGCCGCGGGCACCTGGAAGAGGACCTTGGCGCTGGTGCTGGACGGCACCTTCTCCGTGCCGCCGCCTCCGGTGGCGGCGTCGTCGCCACCGCTTTTGTCGTCCTTGCCTTCGGTGCCGCCGGGTCCCGCGGAGGTGTCCTTGTCGTCGTCCTTGCCGGACGAGCTCGCGTACCAGACACCGCCGCCGACGATCAGCCCGATCGCCAGGACGGCCGCGACGATGATCACCATCTGGGCGTTGAGTTTCCGCCCGCCCTGCGGAGCCTGCGGCTGCAGCGGCATCGTGGTCGGCTGCTGATAGCCGTACGGGGGTTGCTGGCCGTATCCGTACGACGGCGGCTGCTGGCCCGGGTAGCCGTACCCGGGCTGGCCCGGCGCGGGTGTCTGCGGGGCTCCCTGGGGTGCCCCGGGCGCCTGCGGGTAGCCGTACGGCTGCTGCGGCGGGGCCGACGGCCCACCCGCGGGCGGAGTCTGGGGGGCCTGCGGGTAGCCGTAGCCCGGCTGCTGCGGCTGCTGCGGGGGCGCCGCGGGCGGACCGGCCGGCGGAGTGGGCGGGCCGAAGCCACCGGGAGGCGGGTCCTGCGGGGCACCGAAACCGCCTCCCTGGGGCGGCTGATTGGGCGGCGGGGGCGGCGGCTGGCTCATGACGTGTGTACCTCGGATACGAAGGGGACGAAGGTGGGGTGGACGGGAGGGACGAGAGGGACGGGAAGGAGCGCCGGCCCGGTCACTTGCCGTAGGCCAGCATCAACTTCTCCTTCGAGTCGTCGTTGCCCGTCAGCCGGGTGGTGGAGAGGTAGAAACGCCCGTCCACATAGTCGATGGCCTTCGAGAAGAAGCCGTTCTCGATGTCCGCGGTGCCCTGCGGGTTCTGCAGTAGCTTCTTGGGCGTGTGCGAGCCGCCGCCGGTCGGGATCGAGACGATCTGCCCGCCCGAGTCGTACGAGGGCTGCACGTAGGCGATGAGGTTCGTGCCGTCCATCTTCATCGGCATCATCGACTCGTCGGCCGGGGACTTGGTGCGCCACTTCTCCTTGCCGGTCTCCAGGCTGATCGCGACGACCTCGTTGGCGCCGCTCTTCGCCTCGGTCGGCAGGTAGAGGGTGTTCGTGTCGGCCGCCACACCCGCGCAGCCCTGGAGGTCACGCGAGAGGATCGCCCAGCCGCACTCGGGCGCGAAGGACTCGTCGACGTCGACCTGCGAGCGGGTCGAGCCGTCGCTCTTCAGCGTGGTGACGTTCCACTGCTTCTTGTCCTCGTTGGTGAGGTAGAGGACGACCGGGTCGACGGAGTACGTGCGCTCGACGCGCCAGCCCTTGGGGATCTTCTTCGTCCACTTGGCCTTGCCCGTCGCCGGGTCGAGCTCCTGCACCTCGTCGTGCTCGTTGTCGCCGCCGGCGCCGCAGGACGAGACGGCGAGGATCTTCGGGCCGCCCGTGAACGCGGCCGGGAAGCAGGTCGGCTCGTACCGCTTCTTGTCCCAGAGCTTGTCGCCGCTCTTGACGTCGTACGCCGTCCCGGACTGCCCGCGGCCGACGACCAGCGTGTCCCCGGAGACGGACAGCCCGACGTTGAGCATGCTGTCGAACAGCTCGCCCGCCGCGACCTCCTTGGTCCAGCCCTTCTTGCCGGTGTTCAGGTCGAGCTGCACCAGCTGGTTGCACTCGGCGGTGTTCTTGGTGCCTTCCTTGTACGCCACGAACACCTTGTCGTCGGACGTCTTCTCATCGGACACGGCACAGATCGGCTGCGGGAACGTGAGCGCGGGCCAAGCCTGCGCGCCGTCGCCGACGTTGTAGGCGAAGACCTGCTTGTACGCGGCCTTCACCGCGACCTTGTCGGTGACCCACTGGCCGGGGGCGTCGGCGCCGGAACCGGGCGCGTCGGGCGCCTCCTTGTACCAGAGCACCTTCGACTCGCCCGCCTGGCGGCCCTCGTTGAGGTCCTCGGTCCCCTTGTCGCCGTCGCCGTCGCCGTCACCGGGGTTGATCGGGCCGTCCGTGGCGGAGGGCTTGGCGTCCTGGCTCTTGTCGGCGACGGGCTTCTTCTTGTCGTCGTCACCGCTGCCGGAGACGGCCCACACGGTGCCGCCGATGACGAGCACGGCGGCCAGCGCGGCCCCGATGATCACGGCGGGCTTCCCCTTGAAGGGGTTCCGCGAGCCGCCGCCCGGCGGGGTGCCGGGCGCACCCGGGAACTGCGGCTGCTGCGGGTATCCATAGCCGGGCTGCTGACCGTAGGGCCCGGGCTGCTGCGGCTGCCCGTACGGGCCGGCCTGCTGCTGACCGTAGGGGCCGGGCTGCGTGTACGGCCCCGGCTGCTGGCCGTACGGACCCGGCTGGGCGTACGGGCCGGACGGGCCGGGCTGCTGCGGATAGCCGTAACCGGGCTGCGGCGGAGTCTGCGGCGCGCCCTGCGGAGGCGGTGGAGCCTGCGGCGGCTGGGCGGGCGGCACAGGCGTGGCCCCCGGCGGGTCCTGCGGGGGGCCGAAGCCTCCCTGTGGCGGCTG
Organism: Streptomyces albicerus; assembly: GCF_008905045.1. Lineage (GTDB taxonomy): Bacteria > Actinomycetota > Actinomycetes > Streptomycetales > Streptomycetaceae > Streptomyces > Streptomyces albicerus. The sequence continues at coordinate 4,104 of NZ_VWMY01000103.1, read as the reverse complement.
GTCCTGCGAAGGCTGGTCCGGTGGCGGTCCGAACCCGCCCTGCGGCGGCTGGTTGGGCGGCTGAGTCATCAGCGCGTTCCCCCTCTTCACTGATTTTTAGCCATGCCCTGCAGTACGCACCGCAGTAGGCGGCGCACTCACAGTGGTTGTCAGACTGTCTCAGACTGTTCTCAGACGGCCCTTTCTATCACCCTGTCGCGCTCGAACAGCGGGCCGGTTCCCCCCTGTTCCCAAGGGAGGACCGGCCCGTGATGCCCTCGTTACGCTCCTTCACGCGCCCTTCACGCGTCGTCTGCGAGCTCCAGCCAGCGCATCTCCAACTCCTCGCGCTCGGTGGCCAGTTCACGCAGGTTGCCGTCCAGTTTCGCCACTTTCTCGAAGTCCGTGGCGTTGTCGGCGATTTGGGTGTGCAGCCTGCTCTCCTTCTCGGAGATCTTGTCCAGCTGCCGCTCGATCTTCTGGAGTTCCTTCTTCGCGGCGCGGGCGTCGGCGGCCGACACACCGGACTTTTCGGCCGACTGGACGGACGCGGGAGCCGAAGCCGCCGCGGCCTCCTCCATCTTGTGCCGCCGCTCCAGGTACTCGTCGATCCCGCGCGGCAGCATCCGCAGCGTCGCGTCGCCGAGGAGCGCGTACACCTTGTCCGTGGTCCGCTCGATGAAGAACCGGTCGTGGGAGATCACGACCATCGAGCCGGGCCAGCCGTCGAGGACGTCCTCGAGCTGGGTGAGGGTCTCGATGTCGAGGTCGTTCGTCGGCTCGTCGAGGAACAGGACGTTCGGCTCGTCCATCAGCAGCCGCAGCAGCTGGAGCCGGCGGCGCTCACCACCGCTCAGATCCCCGACCGGCGTCCACTGCTTCTCCTTGTTGAAGCCGAAGGTCTCGCAGAGCTGGCCGGCGGTCATCTCGCGGCCCTTGCCGAGGTCGACACGGTCGCGCACCGCCTGGACGGCCTGCAACACCCGCCAGTCCGGGTCGAGTTCGGCGACCTCCTGGGAGAGGTAGGCGAGCTTCACGGTCTTGCCGACGGCGACCCGCCCGGCGACGGGCTGCTTCTCGCCCTCGGAGCGCGCGGCGTCCGCCATGGCCCGCAGCAGCGAGGTCTTGCCGGCGCCGTTCACGCCGACCAGGCCGATCCGGTCGCCCGGCCCGAGCTGCCAGGTCAGGTGCTTCAGCAGCACCTTGGGCCCGGCCTGCACGGTGACGTCCTTCAGGTCGAAGACGGTCTTGCCGAGCCGGGTCGAGGCGAACTTCATCAGCTCGCTGCTGTCCCGGGGCGGCGGCACGTCCGCGATCAGCTCGTTCGCCGCCTCGACGCGGAAACGCGGCTTGGACGTACGGGCGGGGGCGCCGCGGCGCAGCCAGGCCAGCTCCTTGCGTACGAGGTTCTGCCGCTTGACCTCTTCGGTGGCGGCGATCCGCTCCCGCTCGGCCCGCGCGAAGACGTAGTCGGTGTAGCCGCCCTCGTACTCGTACACATCGCCCTTCTGCACGTCCCACATGCGCGTGCAGACCTGGTCGAGAAACCACCGGTCGTGGGTGACGCAGACGAGGGCGGAGCGCCGCTCGCGCAGATGCTGCGCGAGCCAGGCGATGCCTTCCACATCGAGGTGGTTGGTGGGCTCGTCGAGGATGATCAGATCCTGCTCCTCGATGAGCAGCTTGGCCAGCGCGATACGGCGCCGCTCACCGCCGGAGAGCGGTCCGATCACGGTGTCGAGCCCCTGCGGGAACCCCGGCAGGTCGAGCCCGCCGAACAAGCCGGTCAGCACGTCCCGGATCTTGGCGTTGCCCGCCCACTCGTGGTCGGCCATGTCCCGGATGACCTCGTGGCGGACGGTGGCCTCCGGGTCGAGGGAGTCGTGCTGGGTGAGCACGCCGAGGTGCAGGCCGCCGGAGTGCGTGACGCGCCCGGTGTCGGCCTCCTCCAGCTTGGCGAGCATCCGGATCAGCGTGGTCTTGCCGTCACCGTTGCGGCCGACCACCCCGATCCGGTCGCCCTCGGACACGCCGAGGGAGACTCCGTCGAGCAGCGCACGGGTTCCGTACACCTTGCTGACTGCCTCGACATTGACCAGATTGACGGCCATCGCACTCCTGACAAGGGGGATCGATCGACCTTCCAGGGTAGTCGGCCGAAAGGTTGATCCTTTCAACCGCCCGAGGACAGGCGCCCCGATAGGGGCGCGGGGAACTGCGCGACCAGCCCCCACACACCCGCGGACGACACACAACCGTCAAAGCACAGTGGCCCCCGGCACCGGCCCCGCCGCAACCCGTGCCGTACGGCACGTACCGGAAACGACGAGTGCATCCGCGACCTTCACCGCCGACTCCGCATCACGCACCAGGAACGCGGTCGTCGGGCCAGAGCCCGACACCAGCCCCGCCAACGCCCCCGCAGACCGGCCGGAGGCCAACGTCTTCGCCAGCTCCCCCCGGAGGGACACCGCGGCAGGCTGAAGGTCATTGGAGAGAGCGGCGGCGAGAGCCACCGAGTCCCCCGCGGCCAACGCCCCGAGAACCCCGCCGGAGGCAACCGGCTCCGGCACCTCGACACCCTCGTTGAGCCGGTCGAACTCCCCGTACACCGCCGGCGTCGACAGCCCGCCGTCGGCGACGGCGAACACCCAGTGGAAGGTCCCCCCGACCTCCAGAACCCGCAGCGTCTCCCCCCGCCCGGTTCCGAGCGCCGCCCCGCCGACCAGGCTGAACGGCACATCACTGCCCAACTCGGCGCAGATGTCGAGGAGTTCGTCCCGCGAGGCCCCGGTACCCCAGAGGGCGTCACAGGCGAGCAGCGCACCCGCACCGTCGGCGGAACCGCCCGCCATGCCCCCGGCGACGGGAATGTCCTTGGCGATGTGGATGTGCACGTCGGGTGCCCGCCCGTACCGCTCGGCCAGCTTCTCCACCGCCCTGGCCGCCAAGTTCGTGCGGTCCAGGGGCACTTGGGAGGCGTCGGGCCCTTCGCAGGTGACCCGGAGGGCATCCGCCGGGGTCACCGTCACCTCGTCGTAGAGGCCGACCGCGAGGAAGACGTTGGCCAGGTCGTGGAAGCCGTCGGGGCGGGCCCCGCCCACGGCGAGCTGCACATTGACCTTGGCGGGCACACGTACCGTCACGCTCACTGTTTGTTCTCCGCGATCCGTGCGAACTCCTCCACCGTCAGGGACTCACCGCGCGCCTGCGGCGAGACGCCCGCCGCGACGAGGGCAGCCTCGGCGGCCGGGGCGGAACCGGCCCAGCCGGAGAGCGCGGCCCGCAGGGTCTTCCGCCGCTGCGCGAAGGCGGCGTCCACGACGGCGAAGACTTCACGCTTCGAGGCGCTCGTCTTGACCGGTTCGGTCCGCCGTACGAGCGAGACGAGTCCGCTGTCGACGTTCGGCGCGGGCCAGAAGACATTGCGCCCGATCGAACCGGCCCGCCTGACCTCGGCGTACCAGTTCGCCTTCACGGACGGCACGCCGTACACCTTCGAGCCGGGTGCGGCGGCCAGCCGGTCGGCGACCTCCGCCTGCACCATCACGAGCGTGCGCTCGATGGTGGGGAAGGTGTCGAGCATGTGCAGCAGTACGGGGACGGCGACGTTGTACGGGAGGTTCGCGACGAGGGCCGTCGGGGCGGGGCCGGGCAGTTCGGTCACGTGCATGGCGTCGGAGTGGACGAGCGCGAAGCGCTCGGCCCGGTCCGGCATGCGGGCCGTGATCGTCGTGGGGAGGGCGCCCGCGAGTACGTCGTCGATCTCCACGGCGATGACGTGGTCGGCGACCTCGAGCAGGGCGAGGGTCAGCGAGCCGAGGCCCGGGCCCACCTCCACGACCACGTCCTCGGGGCGGACGTCGGCGGTCCGTACGATGCGGCGCACCGTGTTGGCGTCGATGACGAAGTTCTGGCCGCGCTGCTTGGTGGGCCGTACGCCGAGGGCTCCCGCGAGTTCGCGGATGTCGGCGGGGCCCAGGAGGGCGTCGGGGGTGGGGCTGCTCACGGACCAAGGGTACGGGTGGGTCGGCGCGGGGTTTTTCGCCCCCGCCGCCCCTACCCGTCCCATCCCCTGGGGCTCCGCCCCAGACCCCGTCGGGGGCCAGCCCCCGAACCCCCGCT
>NZ_VWMY01000102.1 GCF_008905045.1 Streptomyces albicerus | reverse complement strand
GAAGGGCGTCCGCTCCGGCGGACGCCCTTCTGGAGTTCCGGCGGTGCCGAAGGTGCTGTGAACCGCATCAAGAAGATCAAGAGACAGCTGTACGGTCGTGCCGGATTCGACCTGCTCCGCAAGATGATCCTGCTTCAGTGACGCTCCGCGACCGCTCCCCAAGATCGATGCTGTTGGCGATCTTCATTCGGTGAGGTGAATGGTTCGGGCTCTGCTCCCATTGCGTTGAGGGTTGTGCTCCGCTGGTGAGAGCGGGGCGGCTTCGGCGGTCGAAGGGGGACCGCGATGGCGATGGGTGTGAGCTCGGGGCGGGCGATTCCGGCGTTGACGGTGCGGGTGGCACGGGCGAGTAACCCGCGGGGCACGGCGGCGATGTGGGTGCGTGACCGGCTCGACGAGCTCTTCACGGACGATGACTTCGCCGACTGGTATCCGACCAACGGCCGACGGGGGCTGTCGCCGGCCCGGCTGGCGATGGTCTCTGTGTTGCAGTATGCGGAGAACCTCACTGACCGGCAGGCGGCTGAGGCGGTCCGTTGCAGGTTGGACTGGAAGTACTGCCTGAGCATGGAGTTGGACGACCCGGGGTTCGATCATTCGGTGCTCAGCGAGTTCCGGGACCGGATGGCCCAGGGCGATCGGGCTGACCGTCTCCTGGCGGTGGTGGTCGACCGGCTGGTGGCCGCTGGTCTGGTGGGGCGGCGTGGCCGGGTACGGACCGATTCGACGCATGTGCTGGCCGCGGTGCGCACGCTGAACCGTGTCGAGCTGGTCGGCGAGACGATGCGCAGGGCGCTGGAGGAACTCAGCGAGGCCGGTGAGGAGTGGCTCGCACCGCTGGTCACCGCGGGCTGGGCACGGCGCTACGGGCGGCCGGTGCGCTATGAGCGGCTGCCGCGCGGCCCGGAGGACCGCTTGGAGTACGCCCTTGACGTGGGCGCGGACGGTGTCCGGCTGTTGAGCGCCGTGTATGGCGATGATGCACCGCACCGGCTGCGGGAGCTGTCAGGAGTGCAGGTCCTGAGGCAGGTGTGGTTACAGCAGTACTGGTTCGACGAAGAGGGGCAACTGCGCTGGCGTGAGCCGAAGTCCACTCAGGACCGGCGGTCCAGGCGGGAGACTCCACGCCGCTCTGCCGTCGCGGAGGCCCAGGGGCGGCCGGATCCCGCGGTCGCGCGGGTGCCATGGGCCAGTGCGGAGATCATTACCCCGCATGACGCCGAGGCCCGCTTCAGCCGGAAGGTCGTCTCGTCCGGGGCGCGATCGTGGATCGGCTACCGCGATCACCAGACGGAGACATGTGACGGCACCGGTCCGAATGTGATCATCCAGGTCGTCACGGCGCCAGCGCCAGAACAGGACATCGACGCTCTCCCGCGGATCCACCAGGGCCTGACGGTCCGGGGGTTTCGTCCTGTGGAACACCTGGTCGACGGCGGCTACATCAGCCCCTCCACCATCCATCAGGCGCTCACCGGGTACGGAATCAGGCTCACCGGCCCCATTCGCACGGTGTCCAGCAATCGGGAGCATCCCGGCTTCGACAAACGCGACTTCCGCCCCGACTGGGAGCAGCACACCCTCACCTGCCCGCGCGGCGAAACCAGCTTTCCCTGGAACGAAACCTCCCTGGACGGCCGTCTGCAGTACTCGGTGCGCTTCCCTACGGCCGTCTGCCGAGCCTGCGCCGACCGCGCACTCTGCACCGGCAACACGGTCAACAGAGGCCGACACGTCATGCTCCTTCCGCGCCCCCTGGAGGAGATCCAGAATCAGGCGCGCCAGGAGCAGGAGACCAGCGCCTGGCGCGAGCGATACGCGATGCGGGCCGGCTGCGAAGCCACGGTCTCCGAGACCGTCCACGCCCACGGCCTGCGCGACTGCCGCTACCGGGGAATCGCCAAGACACATGTCCAACACGTCCTGACCGCCGCCGGGACCAACATCATCAGGCTCAGTGGCTGCTTCCCACCTGGCGAGGCGCCGCCACAACCACCCCGACCCACCAGTCCATTCCAACTCCTCTGTCGAAAGCTGATGTTCAGCACCTCACGATGACTACCGAAGATCACCAACAGCATCCAAGATCTGTGCCAGAACCCAAAAGAAGACGCCCTAGCCAGCCGGTCACACAAATCGAGGTGCAGGTTGTCACCGCGGATGCGGACTCAGCCGACACAAGGGGGCGGGTCTTCCTCGGCCTGGGTGGAAGGGAGTTCCGCCTGGCAAAGGATGGTGGAGAGTTCGACCGCGGCGTGACGACCACTTTCAAACTGGGAGCATCGTCGAACGTCGCCCACAGCGCAGCGAATGATCCGCGCGCTCCTCAGCTGGACCTGGCTGACCTCACCCGGTACCCCGTCTATGTGCGGCTGGAGGAGGCTGGGTCCGAGCCGCAGTGGCTGCTGGAGCGCATCACGCTCACAGTCAATCCAGGTACAGCCACCGCCACGGAATTCGACAACCTGCACCTGGCCGGCCTCGAAGCGGGCCACAAGATCTGGCTGGGCGCGGACCAGGGAACCATCCTGCACCTGGCATGGGTCCGCAGCGCTGCTGCCGGCTGGCCTTTCAACGCAACAGCCGGCGTTGGCACTGTGCTCCCTCCCGAAATTGGCCAGACGACCGCCGGCGGCGGACAGGCAACCGACCTCAACTCTGGCCTGCCGCACGGCCTGCAGCAGACCGCCCCACACCTCAAGGAGAGCCCTGTGCTGACCACCCCGCTCGACCAGCCGTACATCATCGCCGTCGAGAACAGCCTGCAATCAAACTACCTCCGGCCTGACAACCTCGACGACAACACCGGACAACTCGTCCAGATCTGGAACAAGGACGTCATCCGGGAGGTCCACAAGGCCGCGGGCGAGACGATGCAGTGGCATCTCGTCCGACATGACAACAGCACCTACAGCCTGTTGTCCAACCCTCAGCACAACGCGCTCACCCTGGACACCGACGGCGAGGTCCGGCTGCGGGCCCGGACCAACAGCAGCAACCAGCGCTGGCTTCTGACCCCCGTCCCCGGGCTCACCGGCAACACCTACGTCATCCGGCCGTTTGACCAGCCGGAGTATGCCCTGATCCGCGAGAACGACAGCCACGACACCTACGTGAAGCCCAAGCGCATGTGGGGTGGCCTGGACGGCCTCTTCGCCTGGCACGTCACGCCTGCTCCGGAGGACATGCGCCGTCAGTATCCGCTGCCCGAGGTGACCGCCTGACAACAGCTGCCTGTCTCGCCTCGTTCCTGCTCTGGGCAAGATCCGTTTGAAGACGGACCCTAGATCCACCTCGCCGTCGACGGTCGCAGCCGCCCGCTCGACCTCCCGCTGACCGGCGGCAACACCAACGGCTGCTCCCAGTTCACCGCGGCGATGGCCGCGATTCGGGTGCCGCGGCTGCGCCTGGGACATCCCCGCTCCCGGTCTGCGCACGTGATCGGCGGCAAGGGCTACCGTTCCGGGGCGCTCCGCAGTTGGCTGCGCAGCCGAGGCATCGCCCACACCATCCCTGAACGGGCCGACCAGATCGGCTGCCGCGCCAGGCGCGGCAGCAGGGCGGGCGACCGCCCTGCTGCGACAACGCCCCAGCCACGGCCGGGCGTTCGCCACATCACCCATTCGCACTGCTCACGCGCAGCGGCACACGCTGCGAGGGCCTGGCACTGTGGCGACCGCCAGGCCCTCGGCCGGGGTGGCTCGTGCACCCTCCCATCGGACGAGCTGGTCGGTCGGCGGGCGCGCAGCTGTCGCGCCTGCCGGTCCCTCGGACGGCGGACAGCACGGCCCACCAGCCGCAGGCCACACCCGCGCGCGATCCGCGGTCGCCAGCGCCCTCCTGGCGCGCGATGCACAAACCCCGCGCCCGTGACACGCCTCACCACCGCTCGGCGCCACGCCAAGCCGGAATGGATCAAGGTGAGGTGTGAGACCAGACGCTACGAGACCGGAGTCGTCCCCTCGCCTACGAAGGGCACCAGAAGGCGCCCTTGATCATCGAGGCGCGACGGCCCCAGCGGGTGAATCAGCCTCTTCTGGCCATCGCGTAGATGAATCGGCGCATCATCGCCGCGCTGCACGGCAGCGGCCAGCCGCACCGGCACACCCCGCAGGAAGCCGCCCCAACTGTCCCCGCCAGGGGAGAACACTCCCAGGTCAGCCTCAATCTCGACCTGCTCCCCGCCCATGAGCAGCAGAACCGGCTCAGGCAGAGCGGACCACACTTCCAGCCTGCCCCTGCGCAGACTCCGCTGCGAGCCGGTAGTCACACGCAACACGCGTGGTCCGGGTTGGAGGCGGAACCGCTGCGGAAATGCCAAACAGGAAGGACACCCCCCGGCGGGGCGGAGGCCGGACCTTCCCGGTCCCGCAGAGTGAAATCTGACCGCCGACTGGCTGCCTGGCAGTGGGCTGCCCGGCGGGGCTCCGTGTGCTGGTGTTATCAAATGCATGCGGATCCCGAGTTCGGCATCGCATGTGGCGAAGGGTGCCTGCCCCGGCCCGCCGCCGTCGGCGGGTCCCTTCAACAGGCGCTGGGCAGCGAGAAGGGACCCGCCTGGCACGGCACAGGCCACTCTTCCAGAGCCGCCGGCATCGGGGAACGGCGGCGACGAGGGGCATCCCCAGCGGGAAGAACAGGGTCTGCGGTCTCTCGGTCACGGTGGCGCACAGGAGCCACGGCCCGAGCACGAGGCTGTCCTCGTTCCGGTCCCGGACCAGCCCCTGATAGCTCAGGGCACTCACAGCGGCGTAGGGCATGGAGCGCCATCGCCTCCCGCATCGGAAACACCACCGGGAGAAGGCCTCCCGCTCCATGTCTAGTTGGCGGGGGGTTGCTCCGTACCAGCACGGTTGTCCGGCAGGGACGACCCCAGAATCGGAGCGTACGGAGAAGGGGTCGGGCGTACGGCACGGCCTTCTTGGCAGAGTCCTCACTCGACTGGCTTCACCACCGTGATCTCCTGTCGGCCAAGCCAGGCCGCCTCCGACCGGGTCGACCAGTAAACCTGGCATCTGGCTGGATCGCGGCAGCTCCCGTCGGCGCAGCACGCATTCCAACGTGGACGAGAGCAGGTGCTGTCGCCGGGAGGTGGAAGCACAGATCAGCCGCCGATCAGCGCCAGTCTGCACGCGTGCCAACGCCGTGCGTAGGGGCGGAAGATGCGGGGGCGGCTGTTTCGGGGCACGGTGGAGCGGGGGCGGGGCCGGTTTCCGGCCGATTCTTGCTGAGCATCGGACAAGCCGAAGGATTCCTGATGGCAGTAGCAACAGACTTGCTCGTTCCGGCGCTGCGCGAGGTCCGCGAGGCCAAGGCGGCGCTTGCCGACCGCTTCAGGGCCCACCTCGCTGTCACGCCCCCCGGTGAGCACCGGGATGTCTTGGAGCGTCGCCTCGGTGACGCCCGGGGTCACATGTACCGCATCGACGAACGCCTGAGTACGTTGCAGCCCCGTGGGCTGGTGCAGAGCGTTCTCGGTGGTGCCTGGCAGCTCACCGGGCAGGCAGCCCGGCTTTCCTTCGACGTGGCGCTGTCGGTCCCGGGCGCGGTGTTCCGCAGCCGGGGGACGGCAAAGGAGTACCAGCTGCTGAAGAACGCCGAGCACGAGTACGCGGTCACCGCTTTGGCCCTGGCCGTCTGCCGGGCCGCCGAGCGCATCGCCCAGGAGGCCGAGGACACGGTCAGCGTGGAGTTGCTCAGCTGCATCCGCCGTGACGACGAGGAGGCGCTGGATGAGCTCGCCGACGCCATCGAGCAGCACGCCAAAGCCGCGGTGGCGGCTGCCGAGACCGCCGAGGGCCTGAGCAACGGTGGCGCCGGCCAGGCGGTCCGCGAGTGGGGCAGCTGGCTGCGGGAGACGGCGGAACGCATGCCGGGCGCGGACCGGCTCCAGGGCGGACCGCAGGGAGCCCTCATCAGCGAGGAAGAGTTGCCGATCCCCGACTACCGCAGGCTCAGCACCAAAATGATCATCGACCGGCTCCCGCATCTGGCGCAGACGGACCTGGCTACGCTCGGCGCGTATGAGCGGTGCCACGCGGGCCGCTCCGCTGTCCTGAGCCGCATCGCCGAACTGCTCGGGCCTGTGCCGTGGCCCGGCTACGACAGCATGACCGCGGACGAGATTCTCAAGCGGCTCGGTGACGCCGAATCGGTCCACACCCGCCGGGTGCTGGACTACGAGCGCCGCCATCAGGCACGCTCCACCATCCTCAGAGCCGCCGAACGAGTGCCCGCCTGACCGTCCCGAGTACGGCGGCCACCTGGTGCCGCGCCCCTGGCCAGGGCCGCGCCCCCCGGGGCTCACACGGCCGACCGCGTGAGCCCGCGCCGTCGGCGCTGGTAGGTCCACAAGTGATCGACGAAAGTGAAGCCGAAGGAGGCGAAGAGCCGGGTGGCAGCCTGGTTCTCGGGAGTGAGGTCGTCCTCATCGTCGATGACGAGGACGACCTCCTCGGCACCTTGCTCAGCCAACAGGGCCATCGCCTGGCCGAGCAGCTTGCGGCCCAGGCCCCGACCACGATGGGTGGGCTGAGTCTCGATCCAGTAGACGGTCGCGGTGCGGTCGGGACCGAAACCGACCAGCGCTTCTGCAACCGGCTCGGCCGCCTCACGGATGATCAGCCGGTGACCCGGCGGGACGTCGCAGGGGAAGCTGTCGGCGACCAGCTTGGCCGACGCCGACTCGGCCGGTAGCGCGCAGTGCAGGTAACAGCCCTGGCGGCGGCCGGTGAACCCGGTCTGCAGCAGGGCGTCGTGGGTGGCGCCTCGGCGGGTACGGGGAAGCCCGCCTGGCCCCAGGGGGCCCGGCGGAGCGCCGACGAATGCCTCGATCTGCGGGCAGTGGGCGAGCTCGGCGAGGGCAAAGCCGAGCAGGGCACGCAGAGCGGGCGGATCCTCCCGTGCGTAGATCCAGCAGATGAGGCCGGTGTTCACATCGGTGAAGGACAGGTACGCGATGATGCCGCGTGGGCGGTCTTCGGCGTCGGCCAGGACGCTGATCCTCGGCCGGGCCGGCACTGACCAGCCGGCCAGGGCGAGCGGACCGCGCCGCACATCGGCCAGTTTCTCCGGGGTGCACCGCTGCTGTCCCGGAAGCCGGTCGGCATCGATCAGCTCCCGCACCCCCGGTTCGTCCTCGGGGCGATACGGGCGTACCGTCGCGCTGCTGTCGGGGCTGGGTGAAGAAGCCATGGTGTCGGTCCGCACAGGTGCTGACGTTGTTACCGGCTACGCTTCAGCGTCCTCCGATTTGTCCCCGCTGTCACGCGCGGGCGGAGTCAGGGCGGATGCAGCCTGCCCGGCTGCGGTCAGCAGCGAGCGCATCTGGTCGATGACCGGCTGGTGCAGGGGAAGCGTCAGGTGGCCGACTCCGGGCACGAGTACGTTGCGGGCCTTCAGGTCGGGATGGTCGATGCGGCCCCTGGCGGCGGGGATGACGGCCTCGTCCAGGTCGCTGTAGAAGGCCACGAACCGGGTACGGCATCGCGCGGCCGGCTCGGCGAGTTCGGTCAGCACCTGGCTCCCCGGCCGCAGCTGGCGCAGTAGCGGATGGGGCGGGGCCAGCAGGGCCGTCGCGGTCCCGCCGTGCGGCGTCGCCAGAGTGATCACCAGCGGCACGTACGCGTCTCCCCCGAGCCGCTGGACGTAGTAGCGGGCGATCAGCCCGCCCAGGCTGTACCCGATCAGGACCACGGGCCGCCCCGCACTACGGGCATGGGCCAGTTCCACCTGGTCGCCGAGTATCCGGGCCGCCGCGCGGATGTCCGGGCTGAGGGCGTTGTAGCTGACCGGGACGAAGGGGCCGGCGCCGCAGCCGCCCAGTCCCCGCTGCAGTGACGAGACGACCCATTCCCGGTCGGCCAGGCCGTGCACCAGCAGCACTGGGATCGCCGCGTCAACCGTCGACGGCTCACCCGCCTCCGTCGACCGCGCGGGCCGGGCGGGAGCGAGCCATCCGGTCAGTTGCCCGACGCTCTCCACGGCGATGTCGAGCGGAAGCCGGGCCAGGCGCACCACCGCCCTACCCGCCTCGGCGCCGACGCCGCGCATCGGCGACAGCCCCGGCACCGACAACTGCGTCCTGAAAGGAGTGCCCGTAACCGTTCACCTCCCCGCATGCACCCCCGATTGTCCTACCCCCGGGAACTCTGCGCGAGCCGACCCGATTCCCCTGCCGCCACCGTGGGTGCCCCAGGGGTAGAGGGTGGTTCGGGCGGTGCTGAGGTGTCAGTAGCACGGTGCGCCCGCCGCGCCTCCGCCAGCCCGGGGCGGCCGACTGCGCCCCGGAGTCGGCTCAGTGCAGGAAATGTGGGACACGCCGACCGGGCCGCCTCGACCGCCCGACTGTTTCCGCCCCTTACGCTCGGGCGTTGTGACGCTGACAGACGGAACGTACAGGTTCGGGCCGTCGATCGGCCGCCTCTTGATCAAGACCGGTCGCGCGGGACTGGGCCGCAGGGCGGGGCACGACCTCACCATCGAGGCCGCCCGATGGTCCGGCGAGGCGGTGGTGGTCGTCGGCGACCCCGACAAGTCATGGGTGAATGTGACGGTCGAGACGGGCTCGTTGGAGGTCCGCGAAGCCACGGGCGGGCTGAAGCCCCTTACCGACGCCGACCGGGCCGAAATCAAACGGACCCTGGCCGACAAGGCCCTGCTGCACGCCGCGGAGCACCCCACGATCACCTTCCGTTCCACGCGTATCACCGGGACGCCCCAGTCCTTCGAGATCACCGGAGAGCTCAGCATCAAGGGCCGAACCCACCCGGTGACGGTCCACGGGAAGGGCAATGGCGACGGACTCCTGCGCGGCTGGGCGACCGTCACGCAGTCCACCTGGGGAATCAAGCCCTACACCGCATTCCTCGGCGCGCTGCGGCTGGCCGACGACGTCCGGGTGGAAATCGACGTGGCCCGGCTCGAACCGGCAAACGGGACGAGGTAGCCGCCGCGTCCAGAGTCGGCCGCTGTGGCCGGCACCCGCACCGACCGGCACCATGGCTTACACGCCGGTCGAAGAGACCACTGGGAATCGGCGATGACTCAGCCTGCGAACGGCCATCATCCTGCTGCTCGGCGTGCTCAGCGGACTCGGTGCGGGCATCCTGACCGTATGGGCCGGTGGAGTCGTTGCCAGCGGCATCCTCACGGGCGGGGCCGCATTCACTGCGGCTGTCCTCTTCTTCCACACGATCATTGCGTGAGCGAGACGGGGTGACTCGCAGCCGAGCAGTCCGCAGGCCTGCTCGGTACGGGTGCACTCACCGGGCCCACGGTTCGGCGAAGCACCCTCGCGGGCAGTCACTCGGCGGACTGCCCATCGCACTGCAGCTGAGCGCCCGCTCGCACGCCGCCTCCGTGATGACGGAGTGGAACGTGCTTTTCTGCGTGCAGGACATCGATCCAGCCCCGGAGGATCTAGGCGGCGTCCGGCTGACCGCGCACGAGGGCGCTGGCGGAGGGCGAAGGAGCACCGCCGTCACGCAGCCAGTCGATGATTTCGGCCGCGTCGGCAGGGGCGCAGTCCCTGGGGACGCTCACCACTTCGGCCCGCACCGGCACGTTCTCCGCTGTCCGCCCTTGGGTGTCGCCGAACCGTCCACCCACCCTGGGACATCGCCAGTCGGTCGTCGGCACATGAGTCACACCTCCACTCCGAAACAGATGCCACAGCTGGTACACCACGGCAGTGACCCGCATCGGGGCCGCGGACGCGGGTCACCGCCTCCAGGAGGACGGTCGCTGGGGCACTGCCATTCATCCGCCCTCCAGCAGGGCCCGCAGCTGTCCAGCGGGCTCCAGGCCGACCCGAAGGCCGGACAGAGTCCCCACGAGCGAGCCGCCTGGCTCCTGTGCCCGTCGAGTAGCCACTGCGGATCGAACGGAGGGAGGCTGGAACGAGGCGATCCATATACCCCGACAGCGTTATTCGATCGCCGAGAAGGCCGCGACCAGACGGGGTGACCAGCGGATGGGAGGAAGCCCATGAAGGTCGGAGTACTAACCGGCGGCGGTGACTGTCCCGGCCTCAACGCCGTGATCCGCAGCGTCGTCCGCAAAGGCGTGCAGGAATACGCCTTCGACTTCGTCGGTGTGCGGGACGGCTGGCTCGGTTTGCTCCAGGGTCATGTCATACCGCTGGACATCCCCAGCGTGCGAGGGATTCTCCCCCGCGGCGGGACCATCCTCGGCTCCTCCCGTACCAACCCCTTCAAGCACGAGGACGGGGCGCGGCGCGTACGGGACACTCTCGCCACGCACGACGTGGACGCGCTCGTCGTGATCGGCGGCGAGGACACGCTCGGTGTGGCCACCGAGCTGAGCCGACAGGGGATCCAACTGGTCGGCGTGCCGAAGACCATCGACAACGACGTCTCCGGCACGGACTACACCTTCGGCTTCGACACCGCCGTGGGCATCGCGACCGAGGCCATCGACCGCCTCCACACCACTGCCGAGTCGCACATGCGCACCCTGGTCGTGGAGGTGATGGGGCGGCACTCCGGGTGGATCGCCCTGCACGCCGGCATCGCCGGCGGCGCCAACGTGATCCTCATCCCGGAGCGGCCGTTCGACATCGATCAGGTCTGTGAACAGGTGAAGAGCCGATTCAAGATCAACTACGCGCCGATCGTGGTGGCCGCCGAAGGGGCCATCCCCAAAGAGGGACGGGTGATCCTCAAGGACCAGACGCTGGACGAATACGGCCATGTACGACTGTCCGGCATCGGCGAATGGCTGGCCCAGGAGATCTCGGACCGCACCAGCACGGACGCCCGCACCACGGTTCTGGGCCACATCCAGCGCGGCGGCACCCCGAGTGCTTTCGACCGGTGGCTGGCCACGCGCTTCGGACTGCACGCCATCGACGCGGTCAAGGACGGCGACTTCGGCGTCATGGTCGCCCTGCAGGGCACCCGGATCGTCCGCCTCCCCCTCGCCGATGCCACAGCGAAGACCAAGCTGGTCGATCCGTCACTGTACGACGAGTTCGAGGTGTTCTTCGGCTGAATGTCCTGCGCCGCTCGATGCGTTGGGAGACGTTCGCCCTGGTTGCACTGCTGGTCGTGCTCGCCTTCGTCTTCGGCTAGGCCGACCTGCCGCTCGTGGTCGACGATCGGCGGCACAAGGAGCAATCAGGCGTGAGGAAGGCGCTGCTCCCCGGTGTGTCCGAGGGGGTGGGAGCAGAGAGGCAGGAAGACGCGGGGTGTGCACCAATTCCCCGTCGGCTGCACACTGCTTCCCGTGATCGGGGCCAGGTGCTCTGACCGATCAAGGGGACCTCACCGGGCCTTTCACAGCGCAGGTAACCGGCGGTGGACCCACCCGACGTTCGCCCACGGAATATGGCCATGCCGCCCCTGAACGCCTCCCCCCATCGGTGGATACCGTCCCGAATCTCCTCAAAGCCGATGAAGGAGGGCTTCCACCCAGGGTTTCGCCTGACTGTTGTTCGTCAACGTGCCGGAGCGGCGACCGTGACTGCCCGGGCCCCCTCGCGTTACTGCGCAGGAAGGCCCGGTGAGTTTCCCTTGATCGTCATCGCAACGGGAAGTGCGCAGCGGATCAACGGGGATTTGGCGCACACTCTCCGTGTCTTCCTTGTCCCCCTGCTCCTTTGTCCCTTCGGACACCGGGGAGTGGGGGGCTTTTCGTCGCGCCAGATGATCTCGGATCAGCCCTGCGAGGGCCGCCTCGACCGCCTTTCGAGTGGATGCCGTGCATGCCCTTCAGGAAGACCGCCAGGAACTCGGTGGTGGCGTCTTCGGCCTCGTCGAGTTGCTCCTCGGTCGGAGGGGTGGGCGTCTGCGGCAGCTCGCTACGGGCACGCAGGTGTTCATGGTGGTCATTCTTCTTTGGTTGCGGTACGTCCAGTGTGACCCCCCGGATCTTGGGTCTGAGGCCACATGACGCTGTGTAGTGACGGAATCCGGCGCTCTTTACAGATCAGGTGGGTTGTCCTCCAGCCGCCAGAGATCGCGGCATACGGACACGACCATCTTGCACTTGTCGATCAGATCGAGAGCCTCCTCGGGAGGGATGGTCTCGCAGTAGTCGCGAAGATCGGCGAGAATCTTCGCCAAGTCGGCATCGATTTCTTCTGCGAACGCGAGTTCTTCGTCGCTGGTCATGGTGATCACTTCTTCGCGGGCGCTGTACGTCCAGTGTGACCCCGTGGCCCGTGAGATCGGCCTGCTTCGAGCAGTACGGGCCTCGCCAGGGAAACGCCGGGGAGCACCTTCAACGCCGCGCGCAGGTCGCGCGGCGGGAGAACGAGTCCGCTCCGCCACGGAAGGTAGTGTGGATCATGGTGCCGTCTCTAGCCTCCCCCGCAGGCCGAAGCCCATCGCAGCCGCAGGTCCGGGCGGCGATGGGCTTCAACGAGGTCCGGCCCCGGCCCCGGGTGGGAGCGCCGCCCGCGACCGGTGGCGCGTCAGTTGTTCTGAGTGGTGCGGCGGCGACGCATCAGGTACACGGCCGCGGCGCCGCCGAGGAGGAGCGCCCCGCCCACGCCGGCGATGACGGGTGTGGCGGAGTTGCCGCCGGTCTCAGCAAGGCTCAAGCCGTCGTCGCCGGTCTGGGTGTTGGGCTGATTGCCCGCGGCGTCAGCGTTCTCGGCGCCCTCGGCACCCTTCGAACCGGTGGACTCGGAGGAAGACTGGTCGTCGGACGAGCCGCCGTCGGCCACGCCACTGCCGGATCCGTCATCGTTCGCACCGTCACCGTCCGAACCATCCTGGGCGACGCCGGAGCCGTCCGGCGTCGCGCAGGTGGCCTCGGCGAGCACGATCTCTCCGGATGCCTTCACCACGCCCAACTTGGCCGGAGTCACTGTGTACTTCAGCCGAAGCACGGTGGCCGCCCCCGTGCTGTCCGTCGTGGTCGCGTTCTGCAGGACGAGGTCGACGGTGCCGACGCCTGGCACCTCGACGTGCTGGTCACCGGGCCCGTTCACAGGGACCGGCTTGCCCAGGACGCTCACGTTGTCCGCCAGCGCGGCCTTCGCGGTCGGCTTCTTGCCCGTCTCGCAGGAGGCCGTGGCCGTCAGAAGGTCGGCGGTCAGCAGCGGGTTGGCGGGCAGGCCCGGTGCGTAGGCCCGTACGCCGACGAGCTTGACGTCGCCCACCGACCGGTGCGCGTCCGCTTTGACGCTGGAATGCGCGACCGAGGCCTTGACCAGCGTTGTGGGCTGTCCCTTGTTCGCACCGTTCACCTCGGCGGTGAGCAGCGTCTGCTGTGCGTCCCCGGGCGCGCTCAGGTCGCTGAGCGCCTTTTTCACCGGAACGTCGCCGACGCCCTCCACCAAGACGCCGAGGTCGGCGCGCGCCGCGACGGCGGTCGCCTTGCCGGTGGAGCCGGAGTGTTCGTCCGCGGGTACGGCATAGGCCGGGCCGGCGGCCAGTGCGCCGCCGATCATCAGAGCCGAGAGGCTCAGGAGAGCGGCTGGGCGTGCGGGCATGCTGAAGACATTCGTGTGCAACTGAGAAACCCCCACAGAGACTTGGAGCCGTCGGCGCTGCCGTGCTCGGTACAGCGTGTCCGCCGACGACCTCGACCCGCAGATCATGGCCTCACGGATGTCGATCGTGCGAAAATCCGACAGGGCATCACCCCAACGTGCGGTTTCCTCGCTCGCCCCTTGCCTGTCGCGCAACTTCTGGCCCGGTCACTCGTTACCGCCGGTCGGCCCCAGGTGCCCGGGTGCAAGTTGAAGCGCCTGGTGAACCGCGGCACTGTCACCGAACCCGAACCGGCCTATTCACCCCGCCCCGGCCGACACCACCCGCATCCGGGGGACGAAGCCCTCAGGAGAGTCGGCCCGCGACGGCCAGCACCACCACGGCGGCAACCGTTGCCGCTGAGCAGATGACCATCACGGCCCGACTCCAGCCACCGTCGCGGGTGACGACGGCATCCGGGGCATCCCGCTCGGGCGGGAACCAGTAAGCCCCGAGCAGGGCCGGCGTCGGCACAGCGTCACTGCGAGGATGCATGCCCTGTCAACGCGTGATCAAGGACTATGGCAACAGCAACACCGTCGTCATCACCCGCTCAGCCCAAGCACCGAGTTCCCCGCTGCGCGCTTCAGCGTCAGCGCCAGGACCTCGGGCCGGTTCAAGGTGCCGACACCATCCGGGGAGATCAGCCAGCATAGTGAGCCCCGGCGACGGTGTGGCGCCGGAGCTGTGATCCACGCGTCCTTGCCCGCGCAGCGCAGCCCCGTGCAGACGCACCGGGACGCCGTGCCCGGCGGCACGAAGAAGCCCACCTGATACCGCCGGACATCCCACAAGACGGGCCCGGGCCTCAGCAGCGGCAGGTCCTCCAGGATGTCAGCGACGCGCAGCCCCAGCTCTTCCGGAACGATCACAACATCCCACCGGCGTCCCGCAGGAAGCAGCGCGACCCCCCTGAGGCCGAGTCGCCACTCGCGCCTGCATGCCCGGGGATCCTGCGAAGCGGCGGCAAGCCACTTCGAGGCACTTGACCGCATCCACATCAGTGCCATCGCACCTTCCCTTCCGCAGCCGTCACCTGCGGCCACGTGCCGACACCGCGGGACGGGGAGAGGCGCACCCCGGCGCTTCGGCGTCAGCACAGCACCGCTCGATTCACGCCCCAGTGCAACCCGCGCGGACCGGGCGGACCAGACACCGGACACGCAGTTCGCTACATAGAGTGAGCGCGGGGCACGTTCAGGGGCAGATATATGCATGAGCGCGCCCCTCCACGCTCCTTGGCCCCCGGCACACTGGTGTCGGCCGCGTCCGGGTGCCCCAGGTGTCGGGCTGCCCGAAGACGAACTCGCTGCCGCGCCGGGGCGGGCGGCCCGGGGGTGTGGGGCTGCCGGGGCGGGTCAGCTCTGCGCAGGACGCGGTCCGAGCGCATCCGGGCCAGCGCGACTCCGCGACCTGCCACCCGTCGAACTCCCCGCCGCAGCCGTCTACTTGGTCGAGTCGTACCGCGACGGACGGCTACAAGGTGGACGTACTGAAGAGCCTGCCCCTCAGCGGCAGCTGCTGGTGGAGTCAGCGGCGTACGCCGACTCAGCCGCCCGTCGCCTCCGCCGCGTAGGGCGCCTTCTCCCATTCCTTGGTCATCGCGCCGTTCTCGCCCTTCACCCAGCGCGGCTTCCAGGTGTACCGCCAGTACCCCTGGGAGGGGATGGTGCGGAACTCCGCCCCGTCGCTCCTGACCGGGGTCTGGCGGGTCTGGCCGTTCAGCGTCCATTCGACGACCGGGACCCAGGTGCAGTCGCACGTGCGGGTCTCGACGGTCAGCGCGACATGGAATGTCTGCGCACCCCTCAGCTCCTGCGGAAACACCTGGCTGCCGGTGGTCTGGACGGGGACGGAGTCGCCTCCGCCGTCCAGGCTGGCTTGGCCCTTCACCTCAAGGGGAGGGATGTGCGCGGGGCAGCCTCGCAGGGCGACCAGCGACGCCTGCCGTGCGCCGGGCACGGGCTTCCGGTCGACGATCTTGATCCACACCTTCTCGACCACAAGCGGTCTGCTGTCGCGCGGCTGGATACTGAGGCGCAGACGGGTCTCGTCGGGATCGGCCGCGTCCTTGTACGACAGGCGGGGAGAGCCGTTCACCACCGGCGGCACCGTCAGCTCACTCGGAGGAGTCCGTACGACCCAGAAGTCCCACGGGCAGCCGTCGGCATATCTCCCCTGGGCGATGTCCGGTTCTCGGGCCGCCGGTTGCCGATTGCCGCCGTCCCCGGCCACCGTCGCGGCCCCGGTGGCCGAGGGGCCCGGCGAGGGCGCCTCCTTGCCACTTTGGACAGGATCGAGCGTACTGGCGCTCGGCTCCGGGGAGTCGAGCGTTCGCGGCTCCCGTGAGGGGGAAACGTACAGGGGCGGTTCCTCGTCCTTGAACAGGCTCTTCGCCCTGTCGTACCCGTCGGTGATCGCAGACTGGAAAACCGTGCCCAGCAGAAGCAGAACAAGCGGTACGACGAGGTTGGTCGACGTGAAGGTTCTCCTCACCCACGGGAGGAAGCCCCGCCGTTCGTCCTCCCCTTCGCCATCCGACGCCGATTGCGGCTGTGGATCAGACGCCGGGTCTAGCTGCCCCGGTGGTGGCCGACCTGGTTCCGGCTCCATGGACCGCTGTTGCTCGGGTCCCCGCTGTCGGGATTGTTCCTGCCGACCATGTTGTCCCTGCTGCCGCGGTGTCCGCGGCTCGGGCAGAGACGGCTGTTGCTGATGTGTCACATGCACCCCTGCCACCGAGGGTATGTGTTCGGAGGCGCTCAGTGAGCGGATTCCCCGAAGAGGGGAACCGCGCACGGCCGTGCATCGTCGATCGGCAGGCGACGGCATCAGGTGACGGGCTGCCTCCTGGACCCGGGGACATACCATGGGCCGTCCATCGAACCCGCCGAGTCTGCCGCGCTCTCGTCGCCGAGTCGTCAGCCGGCATGTGCGATGGGGCGGAACCCGGCCCGGGGTTCCACCTCACCCCATTTCGTACGAGAATGAGGCAAACGCTTCAGATGTGCCCGCGGCGCCATCCGTACGGTGATCGGGGTCAGCATGTCGTCCACCGGCAGCAGGTTGGGTGCGCACCCTCTCGGTACGACGAGCTCCGAAAGGGCGGCGGAGCGTGACGACGCGCTGGTTGATGCCGTGCTGAAGGCGGTCGAGGTGACCGGGGCGCATGCCGGGAGCGTGTTCCTGGCCTCCGATGATGGCAGCACGCTGACGCTGGCCGCGGCGGCCGGGATGCCGCCCTCGCTGC
Source organism: Streptomyces albicerus (assembly GCF_008905045.1). Classification (GTDB taxonomy): domain Bacteria; phylum Actinomycetota; class Actinomycetes; order Streptomycetales; family Streptomycetaceae; genus Streptomyces; species Streptomyces albicerus. Next base: position 11,914 of record NZ_VWMY01000102.1, on the reverse strand, counting down.
CCGGCGACTGGCGGCGGATCCCGGCCAGCAGCCCGATTCCGGTGGCGGAGGCGTTCCGCACCGGGCGGACAGTCCATCTGGCCGACGCCGGGGAGACCGTGCGGCGCTTTCCCCAGCTCGCCGTGGCCTGCCCTACCCGTTCGGCTCAGCCTCGGTGCCGGTTGCGGCCGGGCAGGAGACCGGGGGGGGCGATGGCCGTGGTGTGGGCGGCCCGGCCCGGCGGTGAGGGGCTGTCCAAGGCGCAGCGGCGGCACCTGCGCACCACACGCGCCACCTGGGCGTGATGCTGGCCCGGCTGCGCGCGTAGGGCACAGACCTGACGGGCGATCCGCTGGAAGTCCCGACTCCCGCCGCCTCCGCAGTACGGATGGGTCTGTTCGACTGGGACATGGGCACCGGAGCCCTGGCTGCGGATGCCACGGTGTGTGCGATCTTCGGGCTGTCCCCGGACGAGTACGACGGGCGGGCGTCCACGCTGGCGGCCCGGGTGCACCCGGCGGACCGCCCCGCCTTCCGGGCCGCCGCCCGCGCCGTGATCCGGGACGGCCGTGTCCTGGACCAGTGCCTGCGCATCCCGGAGACCGGCGGCGGCCACCGCACCATCGAGCTGTGGGGCCGCGTTCCCACAGCCGACGGCGGCCAAGCGCAGGCCCACCTGGTGGGCGGAGTCCTCGACCTCGGGACCGGGACGGGCGGCCCGGGGCACTGTGTGTGATGCGGGTTCCCGGGCAGGGGCGGCCGGGCGATCCGCCGCACCGCGGCAACCGGATGCTGCGGCGGCAAGTGCGTCGTGGCGCCTTTGCCGCGTCGTCTGGCGGGCGTACGAAGACAGGGTGGGCCGGCCCAGGATGGCGAAGGCCGGGTCGGCCCACCTCGGTCTCGGAGGCTGGGAGGCGGGGCAGCAACTAGCGGCGCCGACGACGCACTAAAGATCGTGCGCAACATGACGGAGCACTGCAGGCGGTGGCGCGGACACAAATGACCGGCCGGTGGCCTCGCGCGCGGAAGGTCGCGGGGCAGCCACCGGCCGGTGCAGGTGGGGCTGTTACACCATGGGGTCGGTGCCCCTGCTGCCCGTGCCGCCTTGCTGCTCGCTCTGCTCCTTGAGCTGGCGGGCCTTGTCCTTCAGCCGCTGACGCTCATCCGGGTCAGTGGCACGCTCAGCGGCCTGTTCCATCTCCCGCGCCTTCTGACGCATCTCCTGAGCACGACCACCGGACTCGCCTGCAACGCTCATGATCACTCCTTGGGTGACGGGGGAAGAGCGGGCCACACCAGCGAAACAGCGTCCCCGCACCCGCTCATCTCGAACGCTCACCCACCGTCATCCGCGCAGCCCCTGCCGTGATGTCGGCACGGTCGGACGCTACCGCGACGCCGCCGATCACGGCATGGAACACGCGGTGGATGCCCGTGGTGCTGCCCTGGACGCGGAGTCGTCCGCCGGCCGAGGCCACCCGGTGGAATCCGCTCGTCCTCGGCGTCCTGGGCCGCCCCCGGCTCGCGATTCCGTCCGGCCCCGGGCAGTCAACACCGGCAGGGGCATTCCGCAGACGGGCGGAGGAGGACGGCGCCGTCGTCAGCTGCGGCCCGTCCGGCTGCCGCGCGCAGCCCGGGCCGGATCACCGGCGACCGGATCTGCGCCATGACCCGCTTCGAAAACAGCGTGCTCCCATCGTTCGGGCTACCGCGATCACTCCCAAGCCGCATCCCAACAATGGATCTGCGCGCCACCCCCCCGTTATGTTTTTCCGCGCGATGCGGTGCGCGACCTCACAAGCGACGGCGGCAGCGATGCTATCCCCCCATGCGCGGGCAACGGCGACGCGGCCTCTTCGGCGGCCCCAACGGCGGCTGATTCCTTCCCTTCGTCAGCATCGCTACAGCTCGCCCCCTATCTGCTACCCGCGGACGTGCCAAGTGAGATGGCCTCGACGAGCGGGGCGCGCGAGCGCCGTCTGACGAGCGTGGGTCGTTGACGGGACTGAGTGCGAGTTATATACGGACGTGGCAACCGTCCTTCTCGGCGAGGCCCGCCCGCCCCGAATCAGACCTCCTGGTAGGCCGTAAGCGCAGACTTGACCGATCATCAGGAGTGCTGCCGTGCGACCCAGAGAAACATCATCTGCGCCCGGCGGCCTCGGTTGGAACCGTGAGACAGCGACGCTGGCGCTCCCGTCCTTCGCCATGCTGATCGTGTCGCTCGACCAGTACATCGTGGTCGTGGCACTGCCCGACATCGCACGCGACCTTGGCTATTCCGCGCAGACGCTCCAATCGGTGATCAGCGCCTATGCAGTAGCCTCGGCCGGCTTCCTGCTGTTCGGCGGGCGTGCCGCCGACCTGCTCGGACGACGCCGCATCCTGCCCACCGGCCTCGCACTCTATGCCGCGACAGCGCTCGCGGGAGCACTCGCGACCGGCCCCGGAATGCTCCTTGCCGCCCGCGCATTCCAAGGTCTCGGCGGAGCCCTCGTCTTCCCCACCACCCTGGCACTCATCAACACCACCTTCGTCGAAGGCCGCGCCCGCAACCGCGCACTGGGCATCTGGGGAGGAGCCGGTGCGGCAGGTCTCGTCATCGGTGTGCTGCTCGGCGGTCTTCTGACGCAGGCGTTCGGCTGGGAAGCGGTCTTCCTCGTCAACGTGGCCCTGGCCGGCCCTGCGCTGCTGCTTGCCTTCGTAGTGATCCCCCGGGACGGTGAACGCGAGAAAGGCCGCACGTTCGACCTACCCGGTGCGCTCAGCGTGAGTCTCGGCGTCACATTCATCGTGTTCGCCCTCGTGCAAGGCCCCGGATGGGGCTGGCTTTCGCCGGGCATCTTGGTGAGCGCGGCGGCGGGCCTGCTCCTGATGGGAGCTTTCGTCATCATTGAGCGGCGCAGCGACGATCCGCTCATGCCACCCCGGCTGCTGTCCAACCCGAACCTGATCACCGGCGTCGTCATCGCGTTCATGTTCATGGCGACCTTCGGCTCCGTGCTCTACTTCCTGTCCATCTACTTCCAGGAGATTCTGGGCTACGACGCTTTGCAGACCGGCGCCGGCTTCCTCATCCCCACGGCAGTGGTGGTGGCCGGTTCGACAATCGCAGGCTCGCTGGTGACGCGGTTCGGTCTCAGGCGCACGTTGGCCGCAGCCCTCGCCGTCGGTGCGCTCGGTGCGCTCGCACTCGGCCTCGCGATCTCGCCGAACGGCACCTACATCGAACTCATCCCCGGCCTGGTGGCGCTCGGCATCGGCGACGGGGTGGTCTTCACCACCATGTTCATCGCCGCCGCCACCGGAATCTCCGACCGACAACAAGGCATCGCCTCCGGCATTGCCTCCACCGGCTCAGGCGCGGGCGCCGCTGTCGGACTCGCCATCCTCGTCCTGGTAGCGACTGCCGGCCTCGATGGCCTCTCCGGTGAACAGCTTCGAATCGCCACCGCCGACGGGATCAGCACCGCACTCCTCGTCGCGGCAGGCGGAATCGTGCTGACCTTCCTCGTCGCCTTGCGCCGGTGCCCGACACCGCCCGAACCGGCGCCCTCCCCCGTGCCGTACCAGACCCGTCGCTGCTGACAGCGTCCAGGGCCCGCCTCAACGAGGAGAGACGAAAGGGGCCCCTTGCCCGTCTGGCCCCGGGTTCCGGCACTCCTTCAGGTCGATGTCCGGGCCGCCAGAGCCGGCCGCCTGAGGAGCTCCCCACCTCGGGGTGAGCTGAGACCTGCCGAGGGCGGGAGTGTCCTGGTGTCGTGGAACGCGATGCCGAACGCGGTCAGCACGCGGTCGATGCGCTGCGACGGAGTGTCCACGGGGCACCGGGCAGGATTCAAGACATCGGGCAGTTCATCTCGGCGCTGATCTACTTCCTCATCTTCATGGCCGTCGTGTACTTCCTGATCGTTGTGCCCTACAAGCACTCCGAGGCGCGCCGTGGCGTCACCGTCTTCGGTGAGCCTCGGCCGGTGAAGACCTGCCCGGCCTGTATGGCCGAGGACATCCCCGAGGCGGCGACCAAGTGCCGGTACTGCGCCAGCCAGCAGCCGCCCGCGGGTGCGCCCGCCTGACAGGGCCCTCGTCGAACGGCCTCGGGACCCATGAAGCGAAACAGGTCCCCACGACCGAAGTCGCGCGAGGGGGCATTGCGCTGTCATGGAAATGTTCGGCAAGGCGAATCGCTTTCGCTCGCGGCTCTCCGCACCGGCCATCGATCCGGCGGGGCGTGGGGGTAGTGGGTGAGGAGCAGAGCGAACGCGGCAAGCTCCTCGCGTGCGGCTCGCGCGAACCAGACATCCAGGGGAGAACGCCGGGGCCCTGCTGACATCAGGGCCTGCTCCCAGTCCGGCGGCGGGCGCTCGCTCCCGTGTCACCGCGCATCCCGCCGTTCCGGCCCGTACGGGCCGCTCACCGCGTGCGGGGACGACTCCAAGGACACCCCGCCGAAGACTGAAACCACGGCGCCAACGACGCCAGCTCCCACCGAAGAGGCGAGAACGGCGGAGCTGCCCAACCTTGTCGGCAACGGGTTGCAGAGCGCACAGGACGCCGCGCAAACCGCTGGCTTCTCCGTGCCCACATCGCATGACTCGCTCGGCCGTGGCCGGAACTAGGTACTCGACCGGGAGTGGAAGGTCTGCTTCCAGACGCCGAGGCCAGGCCGACGACCGATAGACACCGAAATTGATCTCGGGGCTGTCAAGCTTGACGAGACGTGCCCGGCGAAGGACCAAAAGGAGCCCACCAAGGCAGGCGGGAAGATGCCGGACCTCCAGGGCAAGTCAGTGAAGGTTGCGCGCGGTGCCCTGGATCCCTCCACCAGCATCGAAGTGACAGACGCGTCCGGCCAGGATCGCAGCATTAGGCGATACCCGATGAGAGGCTGCCGCCCTCGGCCGGACCGTGCCAACCACCCGCCCTCCACGGTGGCGGCTTCACTACTCAGACAGAGGCACGATCGCCTGGATCGTCTTGCCCCCGGGGACAATCTCGACATGCACCTGCGAAGCGAGTTCTCGTACGAGCTGCCAGCCCACCCCGCCAGGCCTCTGCACGTCCAGATCCCACTCCTGCGGAACGCGCTGACTGGCGTCGGCCACCGTCACGATGACGCAGCCCTCGCCCGGATCCAGGCGGAAGTCAGTCAGACCCCCGGCATGCCGGATCGCATTCGTCACCAGCTCGGACACCACCAGCAGCACCGCGTCATTGCGGCCCTCACTTCCCGGAGAGCACGCCCACAGGAAGCCGCGCGCGACGTCGCAGGCCCGCTCCGCCCATTGACAACTGCGACTCTCACGCCAGCGCGCGAGGTCCGCCTCATCGGGGGAATGCGCCATCGCACCCTCCCGAGCAAGGTCCACGGGTCGTCATTCGCACGCTCGCCCCAACTCTCCTGTGCCACACGGTCATCTCCGCGCTGCCCCGCCGAACCGGTCATGAGGGTGTCCACGCCAAGGTCACGCGGGCAGGCAGACGACGGGGGGATCGCGCCTGCCTGCCCCTGCACGAGTATCCGCCCACCAGGGGTGGCGTGTACTCCCGAGACCCTGTGACCGATCCACCCCGTACAGCGCGAAGAGCGCAGACGGTGTCACACCGGGCCTGGCTGCGGGACGCTATCGCCAGCCGGCGACGCCGAACTCAACCATCACCGGGACCCGGCAGGCACACGTCGGCCGCGTCACTCCAGGGCCGCCGTGACGGTATCGGCTCCCCGCCGCGTTCCACCTGTGTAGGCTGCGACCGGCCCCGTCGCCCTCCCCCACCCGTCGGCTCTCCTGCCCGGCTGCTCATATCGGCGGGCACTCCGCACGGAGGAGACGCGTGAGCAAGACTGTGCCGGAAACACCCGGCGCCGAAGACGTCATGGAGCACATCGCGCACCTGGGCCGCGCACTGTGGGCGGCCACCCACCTCGGCGCCCCGGCCCCGGTAGTGGCCCAGCTGCGCGACCGCATGGACCAGCCCCAACCCGGCGACCTGGTCATGGGGATGACGCCGCTTTCCTCCGGCGAGTTCGACCCGGACAGGGTGGGCAGTGTCATCAGGATCGAGCGCTGGCCCACCCGGTACGTGATCGAGCCACTGCTGCGGACGGGCGAGCAGAGGGACGGGCTGGACTTGTCCGTCATCGCGCTCCCCGACCAGATGGGCTACGCCCGCTGGGCAGAGGGCCATTGACATTCCAAGGTGCCGTCCCGCGGCGCGATCGAGCGCCGGCGCGTGTGCGCCCGGAAGCCCGGACCAGAGGTGACAACGCTCGCTTTCCTGAAAATTTATCTGCCATGTCGCGTAAGAAGATAAACCGAAAGACACCCGCCGGAGTGGCAAGTTTAGTCCATCCCGATCAATTCTGACTGATCGACGATTCCTCCCCCACATACGGCGCAACTGCGTACAATCCGGGACGTCCGAGGTATTCCGGTGGCCGTGGCCAGCCTGCCCGAGGCCGATACGGACGGCAGGTCAGGTGAGCGCAGTCAGTGCGCTCAGAGTCCGCGCCGACAGGGCAGCTTCCAGGCGCTCGTCCAACTCGTCCGCGGTCAGCAGGCCGTCCCCCGCCGCGATACGCAGCACATCCACCACCCGGTCCTGGTCCGCATGAGAGGCTCGCAGCTCGGGCGACGAGCCGGGGCCGGAGCGCTTGCCGGTGGGCGAAATCTCTCCTGACATGCCTCTGGACGTGCGGGAGCGCAAGGCAGCCGAAGAGGTCCGCCCAAACGACCAGGTGCTACACGCGGCCGGCTGCTGCCGATTGCTGGAGCCAGTGGAGCGGATCACCGTCCGCAGGGCGACAGAGGCCCATTGTGACCCCTGTTGGGCGGACACCGCCCACGGGGTGTGGGGCCGGAGACGTGCCTCGGCGGAGGTGAATTCCGTTTCAACCTTTAAGGTGCGGCAGCGCTCTGAAGAGGGGTGACAGGACAGGGCTCCATGACAGGGCCCGGAGAGGAGAGCAGATGCCGGAGAACAGCCGGGGCTCCGAAGAGCGGGAGGGCTCCCAGAGACCCGAGAGCTTCGAGGCCTTCGCCCGGGCGAGCCAGAGACGGCTGTACTGGACCGCGTACCTACTGTGCGGGGACCCGGACGCGGCCCGGGACCTGACGCAGACCACGCTCGCCAAGCTGTTCCAATACTGGCGGCGGGCGAGCGCCGCCGACCACATCGAGGCCTATGCCAGGACCGTGCTCACCCGCACCTACCTGGCCGAGCGGCGGCGTCGGCTGCGTGATCTGCTGGCGCACTCCCGCCCCGACCCCCGGCCCACGCCCGAGCACGCCGACCTGCGGGTGACCCTGCTGTCGGCTCTGGCCGGGCTGCCGCCCAGGGCCCGCGCCATGGTCGTACTGCGGTACTGGGAGGACATGAGCGTCGAGTCCGTCGCCGAACTTCTGAAGTGCAGCGAGTCCACGGTCAAGAGCCAGTGCTCACGCTCCCTGACGAAGCTGCGCACTCAACTGGGCGAGGCCCACATCTACACCACAGGCAGCTGAGGAACCGCCATGGGAGACAACATGCCCGAAGACGACCGCCGGAACGCCCTGCTGGTCAGGGATGCGATGGAACGTACGGTGGCGGAACTGCCGCCGGCACACGACCTGGTGCCCCCCGCGGTCACCCAGGGCCGGCGCCGCAGGGCGCGTGCCCGTCTCACGATCGCCGCCGGAGCCGCGTGTGTGGCCGGGGCGGTGGTGTTCGGCGCCGTGACGCTGCCGGCCGAGGGCGACGGTGGCAGGACGGTCCGTCCCGCCGCGAGCAGCACCCCCAAGCCGAGCGAGTCGCTCGACCAGGTCGAGGAGCCGGAGCCGTACCGGACGCCGGTACACGTCGAACCCACGAACGAGGAGGAACAGACCATGGCCGACCTGTCGCCCGCCGAGCGGGAGCGGCAGCAGAAATTCCAGCAGCAGGCGGCTGTCCTTCTCGACGACCTGCTGCCGGACAAGGTCGGTCTGATCCGGCCGGTCGACCTCGAAGTGCGGCGCTACCAGGGCGAGAACGCGGACGGCAAGGTGTTCCCCGTCATCTTCTCCGTACGGCCGTCCGGCAGCGACTCCGGCCCAAAGTCCTGCCCCAGCGAACCCGGCGCCCTCAAGGGCGGCAGCTGTGAGGAGGCCACTCTGCCCGGCGGTATCAAGGCGACCTCTTACCGCTTGTTCGTCGACTCGGCGGAGACCACCGGCACCCTGGTCTCTTTCTCCTACGGAAACAGCGAAGTCTCACTCACCGTCAGCCCGGACGAGGCCGTCACGGTCTCCGCCCCGGTCACCAGTAAGGAGATGCTGGCGGCGGTCGGCGACACACGCTTCCTCGACCTGGTGCGGTACGCCGACGAGAACCCGATGCAGGAGAGGCAGACCTCCATCGTCGGCGGCTGAAGGCCGGTGGCGGTGCTGAGGCCGCCCTCTTCGGGACCGGGGCCGCCGTCAGGGGCGCCCCTACCGGCGTGGCGCTGCGATGGGGCTCCTCCCCACCCGTGACTGCAGCCCCGGTCAGGGCTTGCCGGCTGTCAGGTGGCCCCAGCAGCCTGGCGTCCAGCTTGCTGGGGACGTAGTCGTGTGGCGGGCTGGGCAGTTTCACGCGAACGCCGAGACCGCGGCATTCGGCGTCCCCGCCGATCGTCTCCTCGTCTGTAACCCCCAGGTGGAACAAGGATCTTGGCTTCTCTTCCGGGCCTCGCACCCCGCGGTTACGCGCGGCGCACGCCAGAGCGAAGACAGGCCGTGCGCACATGCCTGAGCACTACACCTCCGCTCGCCGAGGTCGCGGAAGCAGGCGGTTGTGTTGTGCGAGCAAGGGCCACCCAATCAGTCAGTCAGCCCAATTCGACAACATAGACGTCGTAATGGGCCTGGAACTCGGCTCGGTGGTCGCCGTCGAGGACAGTGGGCATCTCGTTGTCGTTGTCGGCCTGTTCATCGGCCCATATGCGCGGCGGGGCGGGAGCTGGTCCCCGTCGATCGGCCGGTCGGGTTGCCTACTCCCGGTGTCGCTCGGGAGCGCGGTCTCGCTCTCCTCCCTTTCCGCCTCTGCCCCCTGAAGGGCCGGTTCGTTCGGCGGAGAGGTCTCCTCGGGGGCCTCGCTGGCCAGCGGCGGCTTGGCGCCTCCACCGCCTCCGTCGGAGGACCCGAGTGCTGCGGATAGATGACGAGAATGAGCGTCGCGCCGATCCCCAGAAGGATCTTGATGAGGTGGTGCATTTTCTTCGGGGCAGATGGGTCGGGCTCGCCCCACTGAGGCACCTGCGGGTCCTGCGGCATGGAAGTGACCTAAGGGAAACACACAAGTATCACTAACCGTAGACTCGAAAAAACACATACAAGGGATAGATAAGGATATTCCTCGTAAAGGAGGCCCCCGGCACCTGTCGGCAGACGTGTACCAAGAAGTTTCGGGATTACGCGACCATGCTCCTGAGCCTCGCCCCGCCGCATCACGGTGCTCGACCAGGCCAGGCAGGCTAGAGGGCGGAGGCTTAGGTGAGGGCCGCGCGGGCCAATCACACCTGATTCGGCAGTGGGGGCCGCCGTGTTCTATTACGTGCTCAAGTACGTCCTTCTGGGGCCGCTGGTGCGGCTGCTGTTCCGGCCGCGGGTCGAGGGGCTCGAGCATGTTCCGGCGGAGGGCGCGGCGATCGTCGCCGGGAATCACCTGTCCTTCGCGGACCCTCTCCTCATGCCCGCGGTGCTGAAACGGCGCGTCACGTTCCTGGCCAAGGCGGAGTACTTCACGGCGCCGGGCCTCAGGGGCCGCCTGACCGCGCTTGTTCTCCGACGTGCCGGGCAGATTCCGGTGGACAGGTCAGGCAGGGCCGCGGGGCAGGCGGCGATCCGGGAGGGGCTGGGGGTACTGGCGAAGGGAGAACTGCTCGCGATCTATCCGGAGGGCACGCGTTCCCCCGACGGCCGGCTGCACAGGGGCAAGGTCGGGGTGGCGGTAATGGCGCTGGCCGCGCAGGTTCCGGTGATTCCGTGCGCGATGGTGGGGACGTTTCAGATCTGGCCTTCGGGACGTGTCCTGCCGAGACTCCTGCCGGTCACGATCCGTTTCGGGCAACCGTTGGACTTCTCGCGCTTTGCGGGGATGGCGCACCAAAGGACGGTGCTGCGGGCCGTCACTGACGAGATCACGTACGCGATTATGCGGCTGTCGGGCCAGGAGTACGTGGATCGGTACGCGGCCGACGTGAAGGCCGGACAGGTGGCGGGGCGGCGGGGCTGAGGTCCGCCGCCCTTGGGTGCGATCCGGTCCGGACGGCCGTCCGGACCCAGCGGGCAGTCATGCGACCGTCCGCTGGGACCTCATTGTCAAGGTTGTGGAGGCTCACGCCGACGCCGTATGGGTGAAGTTGTATGTTCAGCGGTGGCTGGAAGCGCCGCTTCAACTGCCCGATGGCACCTTGCAGAAGCGGGACCGGGGCCCGCAGGGATCCGCGGCCTCGCCCGTGCTGGCGAATCTGTTCATGCACTACGCGTTCGACATGTGGCTGGCCCGGACATACCCGGGTGTCCAGTTTGAACTGTATGCGGACGACGCAGTCGTGCACTGCGTCACCGAACGCCAAGCCCGCGAGGTCCTGACCACCCTCGGGAACAGGATGGAAGAGGCGTAGTCGGCGGCACGGGCACCCGTTGAACGATGTCGCACGACTGAAGTCCTGGCGGATCTTCCGCAAGGCCCGGTGCAGCCCGAACCGAATGTCGTCAATCGCAGCCGCCATCCTCACCCTGGAGCGGCACCGCTGAAAAGGCTCAGTGCTTGCCCGTCGGCTCCGGCCGGTTGGGCTCCTCCCCGGACAGTCGTTCTGCCGGCGGATTGCCGCTGTGCGTCCTGGCCGGGTGTGCAGCGGTGCGGGACGGTGACGGCGGGCATGTGTTTGGACCGCATGGACCAGCGGAGGGACATGTGTGCGGCGCCGGGCGGTGTAACCGCCTGCGTACCAACGTCGGCTTCGCCCGGCTCCGCGAACAGGAACCGGCCGGCTTCGGCACAGCCGCCTGACGAGCCAGAACACCGGCCCGGTCACCGCGCCGTGTCCGACCCGGTCAACGTGACGGGGCACAGCAGTGGGCGAACCGGCTCGTGGTGGCGGAGAAGCAGCGGCCGGCGACGAAGCTGGGCTGGGCAGTGGGGCACGGTTCGGATACTGGGGATGTTCCTGACCGAGGCCCTGGGCATCGCCCCCGACGCGCTCGGCCTCTGGGGCGCGTCGGCGGGCGGCCATCTGGCAGCCCTGGCCGGCCTCTTGGGCAACAGGGAGCGACTCCCGGGCGAAGGCGACGTCCACGGCGACGTCTCCGTACGCGCGGTGGCCGAGGCGTACGGGCCCACCGACATGACGGCGTCGGCGCCCCCGCCGAAGTTGGCCACCCTCCCGGGCCTCAGCGGTCCGTCCTGGTCGGACCGCTTCCTCGGAGGTGCACCCGACGAGCTACCGGAGATCGCTGAAGCTGCAAGCCCGCTGCATCATGTACGCCCAGACGCCCCACCGTTCCAGATCTGTCATGGCACAACCGATGACCTGGTCTCGTGGCGCCACAGCTGGAACCTGCACACGGCACTCGTCGCTGCGGGCGTGGAAAGCGAGTTGTACCTGCTCGACGACTACCGCCACGGATTCATCAACGCCGCCCGGCGCGGCGACCTCGAGGCCGACGACCTCCTGGACGGCGGTCGCCTGGCTGCCGAGGGCGCCGCTGCCGCGCGGCGCTACGGAGACGCGACAGGCAATGGCCACGACGCCGATTTCGGATTCGGCGACGTGGCCTCCTTCTTCGCCCGGCGCCTCCCCGCGCCCCACAGGAAAGGGATCACTTTGGCGAATACGGAAATACCCCTCTACTGACCTTGTTGGCGTGATGTCGTGGCTGACAAGTGGTAGTTGGCGCGGTAGGCCGGTTGCATGAGATATCCGCAAGGAGGCGGG
>NZ_VWMY01000101.1:5676-29049 GCF_008905045.1 Streptomyces albicerus | reverse complement strand
CAGGGGGGACCCTGTGGGAGAGTAGGACACCGCCGAACAAATTTTAAAGAAAAGCCCCCGCACTTCGGTGCGGGGGCTTTTTTGTGTTTATGGCGGTGCTCCTTCGGCCCTGATACTTCCCCACTACCTAAAGACGCCCCGCCGCTTTGAGAGCCAGATATGCATCCGCCAAGGCCGGCGGGAGGTCGTTCGGCGTCGCGTCGACGACGGTGACGCCGTGGCGGGTGAGTTGTTCGGCGGTGCGATGGCGTTCCGACTGGGCCTGGGCCGCGGCGGCGGCTTCGTACACGGCTTCAGTGTTTCCGCGAGCCGCGGCCATGCGCTCTATGTGCGGGTCCGACACCGAAGCGACGAGGACCGTGTGGCGCTGGGTGAGGCGGGAGAGCACGGGAAGCAGGCCCTCCTCGATGGGGGCCGCGTCGAGGGTCGTGAGGAGCACGATCAGGGAGCGGCGCGGGGCCGTGCGGATGGCGGTGGACGTGAGGCCGCGGGCGTCCGTCTCGATGAGTTCCGGTTCGAGGCGCGCCATCGCGTTGACCAGGGAGGGAAGGACGTCGCCCGCGGCTCGGCCCTGCACCAGGGCGCGTACCCGGCGGTCGTATGCGAGAAGGTCCACGCGGTCGCCGGCCCGGGAGGCGAGGGCTGCCAGGAGAAGAGCCGCGTCCATGGAGGCGTCGAGGCGGGGGATGTCTCCGACGCGGCCCGCTGAGGTGCGGCCCGTGTCGAGGATCAGGAGGATGTGCCGGTCACGTTCGGGGCGCCAGGTGCGTACGGCGACCGTGGACTGACGGGCTGTGGCACGCCAGTCGATCGAGCGGGTGTCGTCGCCGGGGACGTAGTCGCGGAGGCTGTCGAATTCCGTGCCCTCGCCGCGGGTCAGGACGCTGGTGCGGCCGTCGAGTTCGCGCAGGCGGGCCAGCTTCGAAGGGAGGTGCTTGCGGCTGGTGAACGGGGGCAGCACGCGTACCGTCCACGGGACTCTGTGGCTGCCCTGGCGGGCGAAGAGGCCGAGAGGGCCGTACGAGCGGATGGTGACGCGGTCTGTCTGGCGGTCGCCGCGGCGGGTGGGGCGCAGGCGGGTCGTCACGCGGCGGCGTTCGCCCGCGGGGATCGTCACCTGGTGGCGGGAGGCGGCGACTTCCGTGCCGGGCTGCCAGCTGCTCGGGGGCCAGGCGTCGCGGATGCGGGCGCGCAGGGGGCGCTGGGACGGGTTGGTGACGGTGAGGGTGACGTCGGCGGCTTCGCCGAGGCGTACGGAGGTGTCGCCGGAGCGGGTCAGGCCGAGGCGGCGTACGGGGGCCGCCAGGGCGAAGTCGCAGGCGCAGGCGATGGCCAAGGGGGTGTTCACGGCCAGGATGCCCACCCAGCTGGGTTCCCAGATGCCGACGGGGAGGGTGCCGAGGGCCGCTAGGAGAGCGGCGCGTCCGGTGAGGGCCATCAGCGGGGTACGGGGACGTGGGCGAGGATTGCGTTGATGACCGAGTCGGCCGTCACGCCTTCCATCTCTGCCTCCGGGCGGAGTTGGACGCGGTGGCGGAGGGTGGGAAGCGCGAGGGCTTTTACGTCGTCGGGGATGACGTAGTCGCGGCCGGTCAGCCAGGCCCAGGCGCGGGCGGTGGCGAGGAGTGCCGTGGCGCCGCGCGGGGAGACGCCGAGGGTGAGGGACGGCGATTCGCGGGTGGCGCGGCAGATGTCCACTACGTAGCCGGTGATTTCGGGGGAGACCGTTGTCTTGGCGACTGCTGCGCGGGCGGCTTCGAGGTCTGCCGGGCCCGCTACGGGGCGTACGCCGGCGGCGCGCAGGTCGCGCGGGTTGAAGCCCTCCGCGTGGCGGGTGAGGACGTCGATCTCGTCCTGGCGGGACGGGAGCGGGATCGTCAGCTTGAGGAGGAAACGGTCCAGCTGGGCTTCGGGGAGGGGGTACGTGCCTTCGTACTCGACCGGGTTCTGGGTCGCGGCGACCAGGAACGGCTCGGGGAGCGGGCGCGGGGTGCCGTCGACCGTGACCTGGCGCTCCTCCATCGCTTCGAGGAGCGAGGACTGGGTCTTGGGCGGGGTGCGGTTGATCTCGTCGGCGAGGAGCAGGTTCGTGAAGACCGGGCCGGGCTGGAAGGAGAACTCGGCGGTGCGGGCGTCGTAGACGAGGGAGCCCGTGATGTCGCTGGGCATCAGGTCCGGGGTGAACTGGACGCGCTTGGTGTCGAGTTCGAGTGCGGATGCGAGGGCCCGGACGAGCAACGTTTTGGCTACTCCAGGGACTCCTTCTAGTAGGACGTGTCCGCGGCAGAGGAGGGCGACGACGAGGCCGGTCACGGCGGGGTCCTGGCCGACCACGGCTTTGGCGATCTCGGCGCGCAGGGCTTCCAGGGAGGAGCGGGCGGTGCCCGGATCCCCGGCGTACCCGGCGTTGTCAGTGGTCGGGGCCATCATGGACGGCGTACCTCTCTTTCGAGGGCGTCGAGTTGGTCGGCGAGAGCGATGAGGGCCGCGTCGTCGCGGGGTGGCGGCCCGAAGAGGAGGGAGTGCAGGGACTGTCCTTCCCGGCGGAGCTGGGCGGACAGAGCGGGGAGCAGGGCCTCGGGCGCGTGCGCCTGGGCGGGGGATACGCCGACGAGGGGGGCGAGGCGGGTGCGGGTGGTGGAGCGCAGGGCTGCCGCGGCGCGGTCGCGGGCGTTGGACTTGCGGTAGAGGCGGGCGCGGCCTTCGACGGTCTCGGAGGCGCGGATCGCGACGGGGAGCCGTTCGGGGACGAGCGGGCCGAGGCGGCGGGCGCGCCAGAGGGCGGCCAGGGCTGCGGCGATGAAGAGCTGCAGCGTGCCCCAGAGCCAGCCGGAGGGGATCAGGTCGAAGAAGCTGCGGTCACCGGCGTCGGTGGCCGAGTCGTCGGAGAGCGAGGGGAGGTACCAGACCAAGTGGGCGCGGGAACCGAGCAGTTGGAGGGCGAGCGAGGCGTTGCCCTGCTCGTCGAGGCGGTCGTTGTGGAAGATGTCGGGGGCGCCGAGTACGACGGTGTCGCCGTCCCCTTCGGCTGCCGGGATGCGCAGCAGGGTGGGCAGGCCGTTGCTGAGGTAGCAGGAATCGGCGTCGGGCGCGTCCGAGGAGTAGCGGATGCCGCCGGTGTCGGCGGTGCCCGCTCGCCGGGCGGCGGGCAGGGCGCAGCCGGGCGAGAGCGTGGAGTCGAAGCTGGGGGTGGGGTCGGCGTCGACTCCGGGGGCGAGGGTGCCGGCGGACGGGGTGCCGGGGGCGACGAGGACCGTGCGGCCGCCGGAGTCCGAGAACGCCGAGTGGAGGCGGTCCTGCTGACGGTCGGTCAGCAGGTCG
Organism: Streptomyces albicerus; assembly: GCF_008905045.1. Classification (GTDB taxonomy): domain Bacteria; phylum Actinomycetota; class Actinomycetes; order Streptomycetales; family Streptomycetaceae; genus Streptomyces; species Streptomyces albicerus. The sequence goes on along the minus strand of NZ_VWMY01000101.1, from coordinate 25,728 downwards.
GGAGCGGCGATCAGCAGGGTCGTGTCGGGGCCGGCCGCGGTGCTCGCCTCGTCCAGGGTGGTGACCACGCGTGTGGACACGCCTTGGTCGGCGAGGAGTTCGGCGACAGCGCGGCTGCCGTAGGGGTCGGCGGAGCGCGGATCGAGGCTGCCGTGCTGGGCGTCGGAGCGGACCACGGCGATGGCGACGGCGGCCGCCAGGAGGATCACGAGCGCGAGCAGGACACCGCGCGCGCGGGTCCACACCTGGCGGACGGTGGGGGAGGCCGAAGTGGACGGCAGGGTGGCCTCGGTGGTCATTCGGCTGCCCCCTGGCGGGCACTGTGGGCCGTGCTCTGGGTGCTGCTCGCGAGGACCGGCCTGGTGCGTTCCAGGTCGCGGTCGAGTTGTGCGAGGCGGTGGTACGTCTCCGAGGTGGCCGTCCGTCCGCCGTACGTCACGTCGTCGAAGTCACGGGCCGCGGCGCGCAGTCGGTCCGTGTGGGTGGGGAGGGTGCGGCTCGCTTCGGCTGCGGCTTCGTCGGCGGTGCGGCCGGGGCGGGGATCCAGCAGGGCGCGCTCTTCCAGGGAGCGGACGACGGCGCGCATGCGTTCCTGGACGGCTTGGTTCCAGTGGCCCTGGGCGGCGTGCGCCTCGGCGGCCGCCCGGTGCTCGGCGGCGCTGCGCGGCCGGTCGTCGAAGAGCGGGGCCGCTGAGGTCGGGCCGCGACGCGGGGTGCCGAGGCGCCACCAGAGGGCACCGATGAGTGCCACGGCGGCCAGGGCGACGACGAGGAGGCCGAGCGCGCCCCCAGGAGTCGCGGACGAGGCTGCGCTGAACAGCTTGTCGACCCACTCCCAGAAGGCGTTCAGGGCGCGCTGGAGCAGGCTGGGGTCGTTCTCGTGGTACATCCGTTTGGACAGCTCGCGCCGGGCCGCTTCCCGCGCGGGGCCGCGTGGGATCGTCACCGGTGGTTCGCCTTCGGCGCGCGACAGCGCATGTACGGCCGCGTCGTTGGCGCGTGGCAGCGCCAGTACGGCCGTGAGAACTCCCCCCGCCAGGCTCACCGCATCAGCTCCCCGGGGTGGAGCCGGGGGCGCCGGAGCCGTAGTCCTGGACACCGGCGGCGCGGGCCAGGTCGAGGTCGAGGGCCTCGCGGCGGATGCGCTGGTCGATGTAGAGGAGCACGGTCACGCCCGCGGTAATGGGGAACGTGAGCATGGCACCGATCACGGAGCCGATCCCGCTGACGATGAGGAACGTCCAGCCCAGATCGCCGGTGCTGCTGTTGAGGAAGCCGCTGACGCCTTCGCCGCTCAGCGAGGAGGCGAGGAAGGCGAACGGGATCACGATGATCGACGCGACGATGTTCGCGATGATCGTGGCCAGCAGTTGGATGCCGAAGACCCGCCACCAGGAGCCGCGGACCAGCTTCGCGGAGCGGCTCAGCGACTTCAGGACGCTCTGCTTCTCCAGCATCAGGGCGGGCGAGGCCAGCGAGAAGCGGATCATCAGCCAGAGCGCGACGACTGCCGCGGCCAGGCCGCCGAAGACGGCGAGCGCGACGGCGCCGTCGCCTCCGCCGGCGAGGCCGACGAGGATGCCGGGCAGGGTGCCCACGGCGGCGATTGCGACGGCGATGAGCGGGAGCAGGAAGGTCAGGCCGAAGAGCTTGGCCAGCTGGGGGCGGGCGTCGCGCCAGGCCTCGGCGGTGGTCACCGACTTGCCGAGCACGGCGCGACTGGTCACGGTCGTGAGCAGAGCTGTCGCGACGATGGTGCCGAGCAGGGTGATCAGCAGGACGACGCCAGAGTTCAGCAGGGTGTCGCCCAGGGCGCGGGTCAGCTCGCTGGCGCTGGCACTGGGGTCGTTGAGGGTCTCTGTGCTGGCGCTGTCGTCCAGGACGAAGCCCTGGAGCAGGATCACGGCGATCTGCGTGAAGACCGCGACGGTCAGCGAGATGCCGAGGACCGTGCGCCAGTGCGTACGCATGGTCGACACCGCGCCGTCGAGGATCTCGCCGACGCCGAGCGGGCGGAGCGGGATCACGCCGGGCTTGGCCGCGGGCGGGGGACCGCCCCAGCCGCCTCCCCAGCCGGGGTAGCCGCCGGGGCCGGGGCCGTAGCCACCGCCGTACCCGCCGGGACCGCCGTACCCGCCGGGGCCTCCGTACCCGCCGGGGCCGGCGGGTGGCTGGCCGCCCCAGCCGGGGCTGGGCGGGGGTGGCGGTGGGGCCTGCGGTGGTGCGCCCTGGGGGCCACTGGGCGCGGGCCACTGGGCCGGCGGGGGCTGCTCCTTGGACCACTTCGAGCCTGGGCCGGACGGGTCGTGGCCGGGTCCGCCCGGCTCGCCCGCGGGCATTTGACGATCGGGCTGGTCCGCGGGCTCGGCAGGGCCGGAAGCGGCTGGCTCCTGTCCGTTCTGCCCGTCGGAGGGGGCAGATCCGGGCGATGCCCAGCCCGGAGTGTCTTTCATCGTCGCTCCTTCACGGTGCCCGTCCGCGGTCGCGGCGGCAGGTTGGCAGCCATCGTGCCACGGTGTGGCCGGGAAGTGACCGGTCGCCGTATGGGCTGCACACCTTCAATTGTCCGCCCGGTAAGGGGCAGACTGGGCGGATGGCTGATCAGTACGCGCAATCCCGCGAGAACGACGGGCGCACCGAGATACCCGCGATCCGGTGGGACGAGCCGCCGGAAGGTCCCGTACTGGTCCTTCTCGACCAGACGCGGCTTCCCGCCGAGGAGGTCGAGTTGGTGTGCACCGACGCGCCCGCGCTGGTGGAGGCGATCCGTACGCTTGCCGTGCGCGGAGCGCCGCTGCTCGGGATCGCGGGGGCGTACGGGGTCGCGCTCGCCGCCGCGAGAGGCTTCGACGTGGATGAGGCCGCGGCCGCGCTCGCCAGTGCACGGCCCACCGCGGTGAACCTTTCGCACGGGGTGCGCAGGGCCGAGGCGGCTCATCGTGCCGTCCTCGTGGGCGGCGGTGACCAGAAGCAGGCCGCCGAGGCCGCGCTCGCCGCAGCGCGCGCGCTCCATGAAGAGGACGCCGAGGCCAGCGGGCGCATGGCCACGCATGGTCTGGCGCTGCTGGACGAGCTGCTGCCCGGGGGCAACCACCGGATCCTGACGCACTGCAACACCGGGGCGCTGGTGTCCGGGGGTGAGGGCACGGCGTTCGCGGTTGCGCTCGCGGCGCACCGGGCTGGGCGGCTGCGCAGGCTGTGGGTGGACGAGACGCGGCCGTTGCTGCAGGGTGCTCGCCTGACGGCCTATGAGGCGGCGCGCAGCGGAATGGCGTACACCTTGCTCACGGACAACGCGGCAGGGTCGCTGTTCTCGGCAGGAGAGGTGGACGCGGTGCTGATCGGGGCGGACCGGATCGCGGCGGACGGCTCGGTGGCGAACAAGGTGGGGAGCTATCCGCTCGCGGTGCTGGCCAGATACCACCATGTGCCGTTCATCGTGGTCGCGCCGGTGACGACGGTGGACCCGGACACTCCGAACGGAGCATCGATCGAGGTCGAGCAGCGCGCAGGTCATGAAGTGACCGAGATCACAGCACCCCAGGTGCCGGTGGCGGGAGCGGAAGCGGGAGGCGGGATACCGGTGGCACCCCTGGGGACCCAGGCGTACAACCCGGCGTTCGACGTGACGCCGCCCGAGTTGGTGACGGCGATCGTCACCGAGGAGGGCGCCGTGTCGCCCGTGACAGCTGAGGCCCTTGCCGAGCTGTGTGACAGGTCACGCCAGGTAACGATTTAGTTAATGGGATGATGGCGTTTATGAAGGGACGAGTCCTTGTCGTCGATGACGACACCGCACTGGCCGAGATGCTCGGCATTGTGTTGCGTGGTGAAGGTTTTGAGCCGTCTTTCGTAGCCGACGGCGACAAGGCGCTGGCCGCATTCCGTGAGACCAAGCCCGATCTGGTGCTCCTGGACCTGATGCTTCCCGGCCGGGACGGTATCGAGGTGTGCCGCCTGATCAGGGCGGAGTCCGGGGTGCCGATCGTGATGCTCACGGCGAAGAGCGACACCGTCGATGTCGTGGTCGGCCTCGAGTCGGGTGCCGACGACTACATCGTGAAGCCGTTCAAGCCAAAGGAGCTGGTGGCTCGGATCCGGGCCAGGCTGCGGAGGTCCGAGGAGCCGGCGCCCGAGCAGCTCGCGATCGGCGATCTGGTCATCGACGTGGCCGGTCACTCTGTGAAGCGGGACGGCGCGTCGATCGCGCTGACTCCGCTGGAGTTCGACCTGCTGGTGGCGCTGGCCCGCAAGCCGTGGCAGGTGTTCACGCGTGAGGTGCTCCTGGAGCAGGTGTGGGGCTACCGGCACGCGGCGGACACCCGCCTGGTGAACGTCCATGTTCAGCGGCTGCGCTCCAAGGTCGAGAAGGACCCGGAGCGGCCGGAGATCGTGGTGACCGTCCGTGGCGTCGGTTACAAGGCAGGACCGAGCTGACATGTCCCGGGACAGTGCCGCTTCGGCGCCCGGCCAGCCGGGGACCCGCGCCGGGCGGCCTGTCGGCCGGAAGGCGACGGGCTCCCGCTGGGGGCAGTTCGTCGAGGTCGGGCTGCTGCAGGGCGGAGTCCAGGGCAGCCCGGTCCTTCGGCTGCTCATGCGCTGGGTGCGCCGGCCGCTGCTGCCCGTCATGCGGCTGTGGCGGCGCAACATCCAGCTCAAGGTCGTCGTCACGACGCTGCTGATGTCGCTGGGCGTCGTCCTGCTGCTGGGCTTCGTCGTGATCGGGCAGGTACGCAACGGCCTGCTGGACGCCAAGGTGAAGGCCTCGCAGAGCCAGGCCACGGGCGGGTTCACGGTCGCCAGACAGGAGGCCGACAGCGCGGCGGGCGCGGGTGGGGAGGACCGCTCGGGCCCGGACGACAACCCCGTCCAGAACGTCAGCGGGTGGATGAGCTCTCTCGTGCAGTCGCTTTCCAGCGGCGGCCAGGGCGCGTTCAGCGTCGTGACTCTCAGCACCACTTCCACGGACAACAACAGCAGGGGTCTCGGACCGCGCGCGTCGGGCTTTGTGGAGTGGAGCCTCAGTGTTCCCGAGGACCTGCGCGAACGGGTCGGCGAAGGCACGGGCGCGGCCCAGAGCTACACACGCATCTTCTACAACAACGGCCAGGAGTCCCAGCCGGGGCTGATCATCGGCACACAGGTCAACGACCCCAACGGCGACCCGTACCAGCTGTACTACCTCTTCCCGCTCACGCAGGAGGAGAAGTCGCTCAGCTTGGTCAAGGGGACGCTCGCGACGGCGGGACTGTTCGTCGTGGTGCTGCTCGGGGCGATCGCGTGGCTCGTGGTGCGTCAGGTCGTCACGCCTGTGCGGATGGCCGCGGGGATCGCCGAGCGGCTGTCCGCCGGGCGCCTTCAGGAACGTATGAAGGTCACCGGTGAGGACGACATCGCGCGGCTCGGTGAGGCCTTCAACAAGATGGCGCAGAACCTGCAGCTGAAGATCCAGCAGCTGGAGGACCTTTCGCGGATGCAGCGGCGGTTCGTGTCCGACGTGTCGCACGAGCTGCGTACGCCGCTGACGACCGTCCGGATGGCGGCCGACGTCATCCACGACGCGCGCGTGGACTTCGATCCGATGACCGCGCGGTCGGCCGAGCTGCTCGCCGACCAGCTGGACCGTTTCGAGACGCTGCTCGCGGATCTGCTGGAGATCAGCCGGTTCGACGCGGGCGCGGCGGCCCTGGAGGCCGAGCCGATAGACCTGCGGGAGGTCGTGCGCAGGGTCGTCAGCGGCGCCGAGCCGCTTGCTGAGCGCAAGGGCACCCACGTACGGGTCGTCGGGGATCAGCAGCCGGTGGTCGCCGAGGCGGACGCCCGGCGCGTGGAGCGGGTGCTGCGCAATCTCGTCGTCAACGCCGTGGAGCACGGTGAGGGCAAGGACGTCGTGGTCAAGCTCGCCGCGGCGGGCGGGGCGGTCGCGGTCGCGGTGCGCGACTACGGAGTGGGGCTCAAGCCCGGCGAGGCGACCCGGGTGTTCAGCCGCTTCTGGCGGGCCGACCCGGCACGCGCGCGTACCACCGGCGGCACGGGCCTCGGCCTGTCCATCGCCCTGGAGGACGCGCGGCTGCACGGCGGATGGCTGCAGGCGTGGGGCGAGCCGGGCGGTGGCTCGCAGTTCCGCCTGACGCTGCCGCGCACGGCCGACGAGCCGCTTCGGGGGTCGCCGATACCGCTGGAACCCAAGGACTCGCGACGCAACCGCGGGCTGAACGACGCGGGGCTGCCCCTCGGCGGCACGCAGAAGCTGGCCACGGTGCCTGCACAGCCCGCCGGCGAGCGTGCGGTGCCGCCGATGCCGGCGCTTGCCCCCAGGGTGGCGGGTGCGGTGGATCCGGCGGCGCTGCCCGGCAACGGCGCGCGGGTGGTGCCCCGGCCCACCACAGAGCCGCGTGGCCAGGCCGGCCCACCGGGGGAGGCCCCGGCTGAGGACGGGCGGGTAACCGGTGAGAAGTCGGATCAGTTGAAGCAGGGGGAGGAATCTCGTGGGCGCTGACCGCGATCGGGGCGGCCGTCGGCGTCCGGTGCGTGTGCTGGTGTACGTCGGCTGCGGAGCCGTGCTCCTGGCCGGGTGCGCCTCGATGCCGGACAGCGGGGATCCACGCGCGGTCGAGGCCTCGCAGCGGCCGGACGCGCAGGTCAGGGTCTTCGCCATGCCGCCGCGGGAGGACGCGCAGCCCGAGGAGATCGTGCAGGGTTTCCTGGAGGCTCTGACCAGCGACGATCCGCGGTTCGACACGGCGCGCATGTACCTGACCGACAAGGCGTCGCAGGAGTGGCGTCCGAACCAGTCGACGACGGTGCTCGCGGACGGGCCGAACACCGTCGCGGAGCACAGCGGCAGCAGAGAGGCGACGGGCGACTACGCCTACTCGCTGACCGGTACCAAGGTCGCCGAAGTGGACTCGCAGCTCGCGTACGAGCCCGCGGAGGGGAAGTACGACGAGCTCGTGCACCTCACGAAGCAGAAGGAGAAGGACGGCACCAAGCAGTGGCGCATCGACGTGCCGCCCCAGGGTCTGGTGATGGGCATGTCCGACTTCCAGCGCAACTACGTGTCCGTCAACAAGTACTACTTCGCGTCGAACGGGGCGGGCGGGGCGGACGGGCCGCTCGGGGCCGTCGCCGACCCCGTCTATGTGCGCGAGCAGGTGGATCCGGTGACACGGATGGTCCGCTCGCTCCTGAAGGGGCCGACGAGCTGGCTCAAACCGGTGGTCAGGTCGAGCTTCCCCACCGGTACGGCGCTGAAGGAGGGCGTCAAGACGCTGACGCCCGACGACCAGAACAGGCTGACGGTGCCGCTGAACGCCAAGGCGGACCGGGTCGGTCAGTCCGTGTGCACGGAGATGGCGGCCCAACTCCTGTTCACCCTCCAGGACCTGACGCCCACGGGCATCGACGAGGTGGAGCTGCAGCGTTCGGACGGCGCGCAGCTGTGCGCGCTGACCGACGAGCGGGCCGGGATCGTGGTGGCGCACGGCCCGACGAAGCCTGTCGCCTACGAGTACTTCATCGACGGCGAGAAGCGCCTCGTCCGGATACCGGGTGGCAGCAGCGAGCAGAAGCCCGAGCCGGTGCCCGGTGCGCTCGGCGACGGCAACAAGGACTTGCGGGCGGCCGCGGTCGCGCGGGACGAGGACACGGCGGCCGGGGTCACGGTCGACGGGCGCTCGCTGTACGTCGGGTCGCTCGCGTCGGGCGGTTCGCTCGGGGATCCCGTGCTGCGCAGCAAGGCCACGTCGGAGGACGACGGGCTGACGACGCCCAGCTGGGACACGAGCGGTGACCTGTGGGTGGCCGACCGTGACCCGAAGAACTCCCGGCTGCTCCTGCTGGCGAAGGGCGCGGGCGAGCCGCTGGTGGTCACGACGCCCGGGCTCGAGGGGCGCATCGAGGCCGTGCGGGTGGCCGCGGACGGGGTGCGGGTCGCCCTGATCGTACGGAAGGACGACAGGACCACCCTGCTCATGGGGCGTATCGAACGGCAGGACGGGCCGGGCGGGAAGACCGCCGTCGGGATCCACGAGCTGCGGCCCGTGGCACCGCAGCTGGAGGAGGTCACCGCCATGTCCTGGGCCGGCGACAGCCGCCTGGTCGTGGTCGGGCGCAAGACCCGCGGTGTGCAGCAGATCCAGTACGTCCAGGTCGACGGCTCCACGCCGGTCGGCCCGGCGCCCTCCGCGCTCACCGGCGTGAAGGAGATCGCCGCCTCCGAGAACGAACGGCTGCCGCTGTTGGCGCACTCGGAGGACGGGATCGTGCGGCTCTCGACCGGTGCGCAGTGGCAGACGGTGGTCAAGACAGGGATGGCGCCGGTCTATCCGGGGTGAGCCCGCCGGGCGCGCTGCCTGCGTGGGATCTTGCCCGCGTCTGGCGCCCGCCCGCGTCTGCCTGTGCGGAGCCGGTACGTCGCGGGTGGGTCCCTCGTGTGGGGGACAACGCCCCTACGGTTGCGTGGAGTTGTCCACAGGGAGTTATCCACAGGGGTGGCAGAGGCGCTCGGGCGTTGGCACAGTGGTGGGCATGCGGGGGTGGTGGCAGGACCTCACGGACCTGGTGCTGCCGGCCGAGTGCGGAGGCTGCGGGAGGCCTCGCACGGTGCTCTGCCCGGAGTGCCTTGCCGCCCTGATGGGGGCCGTACCGAGCCGGGTGCGGCCGGTGCCGGAGCCACCGGGGCTGCCGGTGACGCACGCGGCGGCTCCGTACGAGGACGAGGTGCGGGCGGCGCTCCTCGCCCACAAGGAACGGGGTGCGCTGATGCTCGCCGCGCCACTGGGAGCGGCGCTGGCGGGGGCTGTGCGGGCCGTGCTCGCCGCCGATGGCGTGAGTGGGGCCGTGGGGCTCGTAGCCGGTGGACGGACTGGAGCGGGAGGCTCAGAGGCATCCGTGACGCTCGTTCCCGTGCCGTCCGCGCGGTGGGCGGTGCGGGCGCGGGGGCACGACCCGGCGCGGCGGATCGCGCTCGCCGCGGCGGGTGAGCTGCGGCGAACCGGGACGCCGGCCCGGGTGCTCGCCGTGCTGCGGCAGCGGCGTGCCGTGGCCGACCAGTCGGGGCTCAACTCCCGGCAGCGGCTGGACAATCTCGCCGGCGCCCTGGAGGCGGCGCCCGGAGGCGTCCGGCTGCTGGCAGGCGGCGGGCGGGTCGTGCTGGTCGACGACCTGATGACGACGGGGGCGTCCTTGACGGAGGCGGCACGGGCCCTGGGTGCCGCTTTCGCGGAGGCAGCAGGTCCTTACGGCCGAGTAACACCCAAAGTGAGAGGGGAAGGGATGGCCCGAGCAACCGTGACAGGTGTAGGCCGACCGGAAGCGTCCAGGGAAATGACGGGTACGAACGGCGTCGAAGGCATGATCAGCGCGGCGGTGGTCGCGGCATCTCCAGCTTCTTTCGGAATAAACCGGAACTGACAGAGAAGTTGCGTCGTTGCAGGTAGTGAGAGGTTCTATTCACCTGAATGGAGGTAGGCCGCAGTAGAGGGTGACGACATCCGTCCAGGCGAGATATGTTCGGTTGTGAGGGAATGGCGGACGTCGTCCCTCGCATATCGGAATGCCGTGCCGTGGGTTTTCTGCAATCACCCGCGACAGTGGGTGGAGATCTTGCCCGCGGGGGAGGAGGAGGTGGAAGTCACCGAGTCCGAGGCTTCGGGAGTGGCCGGAGCCTGGTGCAAAAGGGAGATGCTCCGCCGTCGATGCGGAGCGATCCGGGAACGGAGTTCTGCGTGGACATCGTCGTCAAGGGCCGCAAGACCGAGGTGCCCGAGCGGTTCCGCAAGCACGTGGCCGAGAAGCTGAAGCTGGAGAAGATCCAGAAGCTCGACGGCAAGGTGATCAGCCTCGACGTCGAGGTGTCCAAGGAGCTGAACCCCCGGCAGGCCGACCGCTCCGACCGAGTGGAGATCACACTTCACTCCCGCGGTCCGGTGATCCGGGCGGAGGCAGCGGCAAGCGATCCGTACGCGGCGCTCGACCTGGCGGCCGACAAGCTGGAAGCCCGGCTGCGCAAGCAGCACGACAAGCGGCACACGCGCCGCGGCACACGCAGGATCTCGGCCGCAGAGGTCGCCGACCACGTCCCGGGAGCGGCGACGCTGAACGGGAACGGCAGTGTCGTCCACGAGGAAGAGCCCGAAGCGGTACCGACCAAGAAGATCGGCTCGCTCGAGGTGAAGGGCGAAGGCCCCCTCGTCGTCCGCGAGAAGACCCACGTCGCGTCCCCGATGACCCTCGACCAGGCGCTCTACGAGATGGAACTGGTCGGACACGACTTCTATCTGTTCGTCGACTCCGAGACCAAGGAACCGAGTGTCGTCTACCGGCGGCACGCGTACGACTACGGCGTCATCCACCTCAGCACGGACCCAATGGTCGCCCAGGCGCAGCAGACCCCGGCAGGCGGGGCGCTGGGCGGCTGACCTCGCCCGGTGAGCTCCCCAGCCTTCGGCCGGGAGGACCCCAGCCGGTGCCCCTGGAGCGCCTCTGCGCCCCCAGGGGCACCGGTGTGCGACCCCTTTGCGTCCCGCTCTGTCATCTCGTTGTCGTCAGGGCATGAAATCATGGCCGTACCGGCCCAACCGGTGGGCCGTTGCCTTGGGTTGGCGATGGCACAGAAACACAGGCCACGGCCTTCAGGGGGAGGAACCATGGCGGACAGCTTCGGACCGATGCGTGACGAAGATGCCGACGACGGCGTCGTCGGCATGGGCCCGGACGCGGGATCCCCACGCAAGGAGCCCATCCGGGTCCTTGTCGTGGATGACCATGCCCTCTTCCGTCGCGGCCTGGAGATCGTGCTCGCCGCCGAGGAGGACATCCAGGTCGTCGGGGAGGCGGGTGACGGGGCGGAGGCCGTCGACAAGGCCGCCGATCTGCTGCCGGACATCGTGCTGATGGATGTGCGGATGCCGAAGCGTGGTGGGATCGAGGCGTGCACCTCCATCAAGGAGGTCGCCCCCAGCGCGAAGATCATCATGCTGACGATCAGCGACGAGGAGGCCGACCTCTACGACGCGATCAAGGCGGGGGCGACCGGTTATCTGCTCAAGGAGATCTCCACGGACGAGGTGGCCACGGCCATTCGTGCCGTGGCGGACGGGCAGTCGCAGATCAGTCCCTCGATGGCGTCGAAGCTGCTCACCGAGTTCAAGTCGATGATCCAGCGCACGGACGAGCGGCGGCTGGTGCCGGCGCCTCGGCTCACTGAACGTGAGCTGGAGGTTCTCAAGCTTGTCGCGACCGGGATGAACAACCGGGATATCGCCAAGGAGTTGTTCATCTCCGAGAACACCGTGAAGAACCACGTGCGGAACATTCTGGAGAAGCTGCAGCTGCACTCCAGGATGGAGGCCGTGGTGTATGCGATGCGGGAGAAGATCCTCGAGATTCGGTAGGGACGCCGTGGGGGAGCGCGTCGGTTCGTGCTGCGAGCGGGTGGGGGCTTGTCGCTCCCCCCACTCTCGGCTTCGCTCGAGCGGGGGGACCCCCATCGCGGCGGAGCCGCATATCGATACAGCCCTGCGCCCCTGACGGGGCGCTCACGCACCCGCGGTTGACAGGTGCCCTAGCCGAGCGTTCGCCCCAGCTCCGCCGTCAGCGCGTCGCGCAGCTCCGGGGCGTCGACCCGCTCCACCCGTACGTTCGTGCAGTCCACCCAGCCGGCTGCCTCCAGCAGGGCCTGGGCGACCGCCGGTATGGCTTTGGGGCCGTCCAGGGTGACTTGTTTGGCGACGAGGGTGGCGCCCTCGCGGGCCGGGTCGACGCGGCCGACCAGGTGGCCGCCTGCGAGGACCGGCATGGCGAAGTAGCCGTACACCCGCTTCGGCTTGGGGACGTAGGCCTCCAGGCGGTGGGTGAAGCCGAAGATGCGCTCCGTGCGCGCCCGCTCCCACACCAGGGAGTCGAACGGCGACAGGAGGGTGGTGCGGTGGCGCCCGCGCGGGGGCGTCTCCAGCGCAGCCGGGTCCGCCCAGGCGGGCTTGGACCAGCCCTCCACCGTGACCGGGACCAGGCCGGAGTCCGCGATCACCGCGTCGACCTGCTCGCCCTTGAGGCGGTGGTAGTCGGCGATGTCCGCGCGCGTGCCGACGCCCAGGGCCTGGCCCGCGAGGCGGACGAGGCGGCGCAGGCACTCCGCGTCGGACAGCTCGTCGTGGAGCAGCGCGTCCGGGATCGCGCGCTCGGCGAGGTCGTACACCCGCTTCCAGCCGCGGCGCTCCGTGCACACCACCTCGCCGTACATCAGCGCGCGCTCGACGGCGACCTTCGTGCCTGACCAGTCCCACCACTCGCTGGTCTTCTTCGCGCCGCCCAAGTCGGTGGCCGTGAGCGGGCCTTCGGCCCTCAGCTGCTTGATGACCTGGTCGTACGTGCCGTCCGGCAGCTCGTGGTTCCAGTGCGGGCGGGCTCGGTACGCGCGGCGGCGGAAGGCGAAGTGCGGCCACTCCTCGACGGGGAGGATGCAGGCGGCGTGCGACCAGTACTCGAAGGCGTGGGGTTGTGCCGGAGGCGCACCGACGGACGCCGTGGTCCAGTAGGCACGGTCGACGGTCTTGCGGCCGACGGCGCCGAGGCGCGCGTACGGGATGAGTTCGTGGGAGCGGGCGAGGACGGAGATGGTGTCGAGCTGGACCGCGCCCAGGTGCCGCAGTACGCCTCGGACGCCGCCCTTGCGGTCGGGGGCGCCCAGGAAACCCTGCGCGCGCAGGGCGATTCGGCGGGCCTCGTCGGCGGAGAGTTCGGCGGTGGGGCGCGGCAGACTCGTCATGGTCCGCACGATATGCGGTGCCACTGACAACGGGATCTGAGCTGCGGAAATCCCGTCAGAAGCAGCGGTGTCGGGGGCTCAGACCTGCCGCTGAGCCGGCAGGTACGGCGCCGTCGACGGCAGGCCCAGGTCCGACGGGAGCAAGGAGCCGACCCAGCAGTCGCGGCGTACGCCCTTGTTGTTGATGCCGGAGCGGAGGGTGCCCTCGATGGTGAAGCCGGCGCGTTCGGCGACCGCGCGGGAGCCCGTGTTGCCCACCTCGGCCCGCCACTCGACGCGGTCGATCGACAACTGTGTGAACGCCCAGCGGGAGGCGGTGAGCGTGGCCTCCGTGATGTAGCCGTTGCCGCGGTGTTCCTTCGCCGCCCAGAAGCCGATCTCGCCGACTCCCAGGGAACGCATCGAGATGCCGAGCATGCCGGCGAGTTCACCGCCGACCGGCAGGAAGACACCGAACGTGAACATCGAGCCGTCCGCCCACCCGTCCGGCACCATCTGCTCCGTGAAGGCCGTCGCGTGCTCGCGCAGATAGGGCGACGGAATCGTCGTCCAGCGCTGGATGTCGGGATCCTGGACGGCGTCGTACACGGCGTCGGTGTCGTGCGCTCCCACCGTGCGCAGCAGGAGTCGTTCGGAGGTGAGTGTGACGGGGTCCATCGGCCGATTCTGCTCGGGCTTCGGTAAGGAAGCCATCACTTTCGCCCTGTGTAAGGCGGCGATTACCTTTCGTAGCGACAGCGCGGCACCTTCCGCATCCCCTGTCCGTTGTCCTAGTGGCTGTCACATGCAGACCTCCCGGCGCGGTGGGGTCCTCGCTTACGATGGCCGTTGCTCAAGCTGTCATTTGAAACCGACCGTCCCAGGCCCGACCGGCAAGGAGACAAACCCCCGTGTCCGTCCTCTCGAAGATCATGCGTGCAGGCGAAGGAAAGATCCTGCGCAAGCTGCACCGCATCGCGGACCAGGTCAACTCCATCGAAGAGGACTTCGTTGACCTCTCCGACGCCGAGCTGCGAGCCCTGACCGATGAGTACAAGCAGCGGTACGCCGACGGCGAGAGCCTCGACGACCTGCTCCCCGAGGCGTTCGCGACCGTCCGTGAGGCCGCCAAGCGCGTCCTCGGCCAGCGTCACTACGACGTGCAGATGATGGGCGGCGCCGCCCTCCACCTCGGCTATGTCGCCGAGATGAAGACCGGTGAGGGCAAGACCCTGGTCGGCACGCTGCCCGCGTATCTGAACGCCCTCTCCGGAGAGGGCGTCCACCTCATCACGGTCAACGACTACCTGGCCGAGCGCGACTCCGAGATGATGGGCCGCGTCCACAAGTTCCTGGGTCTGAGCGTCGGCTGCATCCTCGCCAACATGACGCCGGCCCAGCGCCGCGAGCAGTACGCGTGCGACATCACGTACGGCACGAACAACGAATTCGGCTTCGACTACCTGCGCGACAACATGGCGTGGTCGAAGGACGAACTGGTGCAGCGCGGCCACAACTACGCGATCGTCGACGAGGTCGACTCGATCCTCGTCGACGAGGCCCGTACGCCGCTGATCATCTCCGGCCCCGCCGACCAGGCCACCAAGTGGTACGGCGACTTCGCCAAGCTCGTCACGCGCCTGAAGAAGGGCGAGGCGGGCAACACCCTCAAGGGCATCGAGGAGACCGGCGACTACGAGGTCGACGAGAAGAAGCGCACGGTCGCCATCCACGAGCCCGGTGTCGCCAAGGTCGAGGACTGGCTGGGCATCGACAACCTCTACGAGTCGGTGAACACGCCTCTGGTGGGCTACCTGAACAACGCCATCAAGGCCAAGGAGCTCTTCAAGAAGGACAAGGACTACGTCGTCATCGACGGCGAAGTCATGATCGTCGACGAGCACACCGGCCGTATCCTCGCCGGCCGCCGTTACAACGAGGGCATGCACCAGGCGATCGAGGCGAAGGAAGGGGTGGACATCAAGGACGAGAACCAGACGCTCGCCACGATCACCCTGCAGAACTTCTTCCGCCTCTACGGCAAGCTCTCCGGCATGACCGGTACGGCGATGACCGAGGCCGCCGAGTTCCACCAGATCTACAAGCTCGGCGTCGTCCCGATCCCGACCAACATGCCCATGGTCCGCAAGGACCAGTCGGACCTGATCTACCGCACCGAGGTCGCGAAGTTCGACGCGGTGGTCGACGACATCGCCGAGAAGCACGAGAAGGGCCAGCCGATCCTCGTCGGTACGACGTCGGTCGAGAAGTCCGAGTACCTCTCGCAGCAGCTCAGCAAGCGGGGCATCCAGCACGAAGTGCTGAACGCGAAGCAGCACGACCGGGAGGCGACGATCGTCGCCCAGGCGGGCCGCAGGGGCGCCGTCACGGTCGCCACGAACATGGCCGGCCGTGGTACGGACATCAAGCTCGGCGGCAACCCCGACGATCTCGCCGAGGCCGAGCTGCGCCAGCGCGGCCTCGACCCCGAGGAGCACATCGAGGAGTGGGCCGCCGCGCTGCCCGCCGCACTGGAGCGGGCCGAGAAGGCGGTGCAGGCCGAGTTCGAGGAGGTCAAGGACCTCGGTGGGCTCTATGTCCTCGGCACCGAGCGGCACGAGTCGCGGCGTATCGACAACCAGCTGCGTGGTCGTTCCGGCCGTCAGGGCGACCCCGGCGAGTCGCGTTTCTACCTCTCCCTGGGCGACGACCTGATGCGCCTCTTCAAGGCCCAGATGGTCGAGCGCGTCATGTCGATGGCGAACGTCCCGGACGACGTGCCGATCGAGAACAAGATGGTCACGCGCGCGATCGCGTCCGCCCAGTCGCAGGTCGAGACGCAGAACTTCGAGACCCGGAAGAACGTCCTCAAGTACGACGAGGTCCTCAACCGGCAGCGCGAGGTCATCTACGGCGAGCGGCGCCGCGTCCTGGAGGGCGAGGACCTGCAGGAGCAGATCCACCACTTTATGGACGACACGATCGACGCGTACATCGAGGCGGAGACCGCCGAGGGCTTCGCGGAGGAGTGGGACCTGGACCGGCTGTGGGGCGCCTTCAAGCAGCTCTACCCGGTGAAGGTCACCGTCGAGGAGCTGGAGGAGGCCGCGGGCGACCGAGCGGGCCTCACCGCCGAGTTCATCTCCGAGTCCATCAAGGACGATGTCCACGAGCAGTACGAGTCGCGTGAGGCGCAGCTCGGCTCCGAGATCATGCGTGAGCTGGAGCGGCGGGTCGTGCTGTCGGTCCTCGACCGCAAGTGGCGCGAGCACCTCTACGAGATGGACTACCTCCAGGAGGGCATCGGCCTGCGCGCGATGGCCCAGAAGGACCCCCTGGTCGAGTACCAGCGCGAGGGCTTCGACATGTTCACCGCCATGATGGACGGCATCAAGGAGGAGTCCGTCGGCTACCTGTTCAACCTGGAGGTCCAGGTCGAGCAGCAGGTCGAGGAGGTCCCGGTCGAGGACGCGAAGCCGTCGCTCGCCAAGGAGGACGCTGTTCCTGCCGGTGCTTCCCGTCCGGAGATCCGGGCGAAGGGGCTCGACGCCCCGCAGCGGCCGGACCGGCTGCACTTCTCCGCGCCGACCGTCGACGGCGAGGGCGGCATCGTCGAGGGCGACTTCACCAGCGACGACGAGCCGGTCCGCTCGGAGTCCGACGGCCTCACGCGCGCGGAGCGCCGCAAGCAGCAGAAGGGCGGCCGTCGCCGCAAGAAGTGACGGTTCGCTCCGCTGGCTTGGGCCGGTTGAGCGGGTTTGGTGAGAGTGAGCTGTGAAGGGCCGGGCACCTTGGGGTGCCCGGCCCTTCGGGTTGTGGGGCCGGGACGTTGGCTCCGGGTGAGAGGGCTGGGTGTGCCCACGCGGCGGAGCCGCAAATGTCTACAGTCACACGCCCCTGTAGGGGCGCCCCGGTGGGGGCGTGTGGATCAGTCGTCGTCGGTGTGGGGCATGCGGGCGCCGCCCAGTTCCACCGCCGTGCAGCGCCAGCGGAGGTCGGGGCCCTGTTCCAGGCGGAAGGCCATGGCACGGAGTTGGTCGCCCGCGCCGATGCGGGCGAAGGCCTCCACCGCCCCCGGGCGGGGTACGTAATAGCCGATGTCACGGACGACCGGGCGGGTGCCGCGGGCGCGGAGCGGGCCGCGTTCGGCGAGCCAGGCCAGTTCGTCGTACGCGCGGCCCGCGGTGTGCCGGAGCATGCAGTGGACCGGCCGCTGACCGCTCAGAACGGCGAGGAGACGGTCGGCGAAGAGATCGGTGGGGCGGGGCTGCGGTGGAGCTGTGGGCAGACCCTCGGCGAGGGCCGTGCGGGCCGTCCGTGGCGGGGCTGCGGCCGAGGTCGTGGGCTGCGGGCTGTCGCCGGGAGCGGCGGATCGGGCGCCTGCGCCCGACAGGGTCCGAGAAGAACCGCTGCCGGACGCCCGTCGGTCGGGGCCGCCACCGGTCGTCGGCGCGGTCGTCGGTACGGCCGTCGGCCCGGTCGGCGGGCGGCCGCCACGCGTGGTTGTACGAGGCCTGCCCCCGCCCGGAGCCGTACGAGGTGTGCCGCTGCCCGGGCGGCGGGTGTCGTGGCGGACCGGTGGGCGGGTGCCCGGGGTGTGCTTCGTCCTGGTCATCCTGGTCATCACCTTGTTCACGGCGGGTCCCCGATCGTTCGGACCGGCTTGATACCGGTCGGTAACTTTCCGTTGGGGATCTTGTACGAGGCCGAAGTGGTCGGCCGCAAGGAAGCCGGGCGCGTGCCGGGGACGCCGGAATGTTCACCTATCAGGGTGACGGGGGAGGGCGGGAGGCTTGGTGGGACCGGGGTGTACCGGGTGACGTACGGGGCCGGTGGTGGACGCCTCCGGAGCGGTGGCCGGGACCCGAAAGGGGACGCCCGCACGTATCCTGAAGGCCTTCCCGGGAGGTGCGGAACCGCCTCCTCGGAGCCCTCCGACTACGAAAGCGGCCAGCCATGCGCGTCTACGTCCCCCTGACCCTCTCCGGTCTCGCCGAGGCGTACAAGACGGGTGAGCTGGGCTCGGGGCCCTTCGTCGCGTACGCCGTCACGCCCGCCTTGCGCGAGTGGTACTTGTCCGACGACATCGAGGAGCTGGAGTACTCGGCGCTGAGCCGGGCCGCCCTTGCCTCGCTGCGGCTGATCGCGCTCGACCCCGCGGCCCCGAGGCGGCGGGTCGTCGTCGCCGTCGACGTGCCGGACGGAGCCGCGGTCGCCGACCCCGACCGGGGGCTCGACCCCGCCTCGCTCGGCGAGGTGCGGGTCGGCGGGGCCGTCGCGCTGGCCAAGGCCGCGGCCGTGCACGTCGACTCGGGCGAGGCCGAGGCGGACGTATCGGCGGCGGCGGACGCGCTGGGCGCGGCCGACCGGGGTGACGACGACGCGCAGTTCGTCGTGGACGGTGCCGAGGACCACGAGCTGCTGTGGTTCGCCACGCAGGAGATTCCGAACCTGGTGGGGCTCGGCGACTGAGGCTTCCCGGCTGGTTGTCGGTGCGGGCGGGTACGTTTTTGGTATGGGGAAGCACGGAGCGACACACATCGTCTGGGACTGGAACGGGACCCTGTTCCACGACAACGCGGCGATCATCGGCGCGACGAACGCGGCGTTCGCCGAACTGGGCATGGAGCCGATCACGCTGGAGAGGTACCGAGAGCTGTACTGCGTGCCCGTACCGAAGTTCTACGAGCGGCTGATCGGCCGGCTGCCCACGGACGCGGAGTGGGAGATCATGGACGAGACCTTCCACCGGTACTACGTGGAGCACCGGGTGGGCTGCGGGCTCACCGACGGGGTGCCCGGGCTGCTCGCCGAGTGGGTGTCGGCCGGTCGCAGTCAGTCGCTGCTGAGCATGTACGGGCATGACGAACTCGTCCCGCTGGTGCGGGGGTTCGGGATCGAGCCGCATTTCGTACGGGTCGACGGGCGGACCGGGCCGTCCGGGGGCAGCAAGGCCGAGCACATGGTGCGGCACGTGGGGGCGCTGAGCGGGGTGGAGCCCTCTCGTACGGTGGTGATCGGGGACGCGGCGGACGACGCGGTCGCCGCGCTGCATGTGGGGGCGCGGGCCGTGCTCTACACCGGGGGGTCGCACAGCCGGGCCAGCCTTGAGGAAGTGGGCGTGCCGGTGGTGGACAGCCTGGAGGAAGCGGTCGCGGAGGCCGAGCGGTTGGCGGCGTGAGCGAAACCCTCTCGGGGGTCGGGCTGGTCGGAGCGAGTGCGTCGTCGGGGTCGGGCTGGACTGAGCGAGCGCGTCATCGGTCAGGCTGGTCCGAGCGAGCGCGTCGTCGGGCTCGGGCAGGTCCGAGCGGACGCCTTCCCGAGCTCAGGGCGGGACTGGGTGAACGTTCTCTCGTGTTCAGGCCCGCCTGAGCAAGCCTCTTCCAGGGCTTCCAGGGCTTCCAGGGCTTCCAGGGCTTCCAGGCCTCAGGTCGCCGGTGCCTTCGCGCGCAGGACCGTGAGGAATTCCCGCATCCAGCGGGAGTGGTCCGGCCAGGCGCGCGACGACACCAGAGTGCCGTCGACCACGGCCTCGGCGTCCTGGAAGGTCGCGCCTGCGGCCTGCATGTCCAGTTCCAGGGCCGGGTAGGCCGTGACGCGGCGGCCGCGGAGGCCGTCTATCGCCGCGGTCAGGAGAGGGCCGTGGCAGATCTGGGCGATGGGTTTGTCCGTGTCGAAGAACGACTTCAGGATCTTGCGGAGTTCGGGGTCGTTGCGGAGGTACTCCGGGGCTCGGCCGCCGGGGATCACCAGGGCGGCGTACTGGCCGGCGTCGACCTCCGAGAAGGCCAGGTCCGCGGGCCAGGTGTAGCCGGGCTTCTCCGTGTACGTGTCGAAACCGGGTTCGAAGTCGTGGATGACGAAACGGAGTTTCTTGCGGGCGGGGGCCGCGATGTGGACCTCGTAGCCCTCCTCGCGCAGGCGCTGGTACGGGTACAGGACCTCCAGGGATTCCGCGGCGTCCCCGGTCACGATCAGGATCTTGACAGCCATGGCGCTCCGCTCCCCTCGCAGAACTCGTCTCGCTCAACGTGCCTCCGGCCGGAGGCTTTGCCAAGGGGCCCTGCGTCCATTCTGCCCCTGTGGGGGAGGGTTTCCTTTCCCCAACCCCGCCCCTTCCCGAAACTGGGGGCTGCGCCCCCAGACCCCCTCAGGGTCGTGCGTCGGCTGCGCGCCGGCGGTGGCTGGGCGCGCAGTTCCCCGCGCCCCTGGAGGGGGGCCTGTGTGGGCCTCGTGCAGCAGGTTCCCAGCAGGTTCCCGCACCAGTCGAACCCGTCCCCAGCCCCCACTCACCCAGGGGCGCG
>NZ_VWMY01000101.1:0-5592 GCF_008905045.1 Streptomyces albicerus | reverse complement strand
GGGGCGCGGGGAACTGCGCGCCCAGCCACAAACAAACCCCCACCCACCCGCCCACATACACAAGCCCGCGTCCCCCACCCCGCCCGACCCAGCGGAGCGAACTGTGCAGAGTGTCAAAATTCGACCCCCGCTTTTGTACACATACGGCTCATGACGCCGCCCCCGTCGGGAGCGATAGCCTTGTGCCGTGATCAGCGCGATACGTCGCGGGGGCATCCGTGCCTCTGCTCTGCGCCCGGACCGCACGGACGACATCCGTGACCGGGCGGTCGCTGGTCTTCGCGAGCGGGCAAGCGCGGAAAGCGCGGCGAGCTTCGGCGCAGGCGCACCGAGAGCAGTGTCACAGCCTCCGGGCGACGCAAAGATGGCCGATAACGCCCCGCTCATCTCTCATCGCGGCATAGCGTCGAATCAGACCGGACACCCCGCGTCACGGCGCTACGTCACTTCACGTTCTACGACGTCACGCAACGGCGCGCGACAGGAGCCAGAGGACAATGCAGACCAAGCTGGACGAAGCAAAGGCCGAGCTGCTCGAACGGGCTGCCCGGGTAGCTGAGAACAGCCCGGTCGGGGGGCACCTTCACCTACCGACCGGGAAGACGGGCGAGAGCGCACCCGACCAGGACACCGTGCTCGCGTTCCTCCAGCGCTACTACCTGCACACCGCCCCGGAGGACCTCACCGACCGCGACCCGGTCGATGTCTTCGGAGCCGCCTTCTCGCACTACCGGCTGGCCGAGAACCGCCCCCAGGGCACGGCCAACGTAAGAGTCCACACCCCGACCGTCGAGGAGAACGGCTGGACCTGCAGCCACTCCGTCGTCGAGGTGGTCACGGACGACATGCCCTTCCTCGTCGACTCCGTGACCAATGAGCTGTCCCGGCAGGGCCGCGGGATTCATGTCGTCATTCACCCGCAGGTCGTCGTACGGCGCGATGTCACCGGCAAGCTCATCGAGGTCATGAAGACCCGGCCCACCGGCGAGCTGCCCCACGACGCGTCCATCGAGTCCTGGATCCACGTCGAGATCGACCGCGAGACCGACCGCGCCGATCTGAAGCAGATCACCAATGACCTCCTGCGTGTCCTGTCCGACGTCCGCGAGGCCGTCGAGGACTGGGAGAAGATGCGCGACTCGGCGCTGCGTATCGCCGAGGAGCTGCCCAAGGAGCCGACCGCCGACGACCTGCGCGACCAGGAGATCGAGGAGGCGCGCGAGCTGCTGCGCTGGCTCGCGGGCGACCACTTCACCTTCCTCGGGTACCGGGAGTACGAGCTGCGCGAGGACGACTCGCTCGCCGCCGTCCCCGGCACCGGCCTCGGCATCCTCCGGTCCGACCCGCACCACGCGACCGACGAGAGCCACCCGGTCAGCCCGTCCTTCGAGCGGCTGCCCGCCGACGCCCGCGCCAAGGCCCGTGAGCACAAGCTGCTCGTCCTCACGAAGGCCAACAGCCGCGCCACCGTGCACCGGCCGTCCTACCTCGACTACGTCGGAGTGAAGAGGTTCGACGCCGAGGGCAACGTCGTCGGCGAGCGCCGGTTCCTCGGTCTCTTCTCCTCCGCCGCGTACACCGAGTCCGTCCGTCGCGTCCCCGTCGTCCGCCGCAAGGTGCAGGAGGTGCTGAAGGGCGCGGGCTTCTCGCCCAACAGCCATGACGGCCGCGACCTCCTCCAGATCATGGAGACGTACCCGCGCGACGAGCTCTTCCAGACCCCGCCCGACGAGCTGCGGTCGATCGTCACCTCCGTCCTCTACCTCCAAGAGCGGCGCCGGCTCCGGCTCTACCTGCGCCAGGACGAGTACGGGCGCTACTACTCGGCGCTCGTCTACCTCCCGCGCGACCGTTACACCACCGGCGTACGCCTGCGGATCATCGACATCCTGAAGGAGGAGCTCGGCGGCATCAGCGTCGACTTCACGGCCTGGAACACCGAGTCGATCCTCTCCCGGCTGCACTTCGTGGTCCGTGTCCCGCAGGGCACCGAGCTGCCGGAGCTCAGCGACGCCGACAAGGAGCGCATCGAGGCCCGGCTCGTCGAGGCCGCCCGCTCCTGGGCCGACGGTTTC
This sequence comes from Streptomyces albicerus, assembly GCF_008905045.1. Lineage (GTDB taxonomy): Bacteria > Actinomycetota > Actinomycetes > Streptomycetales > Streptomycetaceae > Streptomyces > Streptomyces albicerus. Next base: position 3,517 of record NZ_VWMY01000101.1, on the reverse strand, counting down.
GCCGAGGCACTGAACGCGGAGTGCGGCGAGGAGCACGCGGCCGAGCTGCTGCGCCGGTACGCGAACGCCATCCCCGAGGGCTACAAGGCCGACCACAACCCGCGCACCGCGGTCGCCGACCTCGTCCACCTGGAGCAGCTCGGCGACGACAAGGACTTCGCGCTCAGCCTGTACGAGCCGGTGGGCGCCGCCCCCGGAGAGCGCCGCTTCAAGATCTACCGCACCGGAGCGCCGGTCTCCCTCTCCGCGGTCCTGCCGGTCCTCAGCAAGCTCGGCGTCGAGGTCACCGACGAGCGCCCGTACGAGCTGCGCTGCTCGGACCGTACGTCCGCGTGGATCTACGACTTCGGCCTGCGCATGCCCAAGGCGCAGGGCGGCGGCAACGGCGACTACCTGGGCGACGACGGACGCGAGCGCTTCCAGGAGGCCTTCTCGGCGACCTGGACCGGACAGGCCGAGAACGACGGCTTCAACTCCCTCGTCCTGAGCGCCGGGCTCAACTGGCGGCAGGCGATGGTGCTGCGCGCGTACGCCAAGTACCTGCGCCAGGCCGGTTCGACCTTCAGTCAGGACTACATGGAGGACACCCTCCGCAACAACGTCCACACCACCCGGCTGCTCATCTCGCTGTTCGAGGCGCGGATGTCGCCGGACCGGCAGCGGGCGGGTCTGGAATTGACCGACGCTCTCCTCGAGGAGCTGGACGCCGCCCTCGACCAGGTGGCCAGCCTGGACGAGGACCGGATCCTGCGCTCCTTCCTCACCGTCATCAAGGCGACCCTGCGCACGAACTTCTTCCAGGAGGCGGCGGGCGCCAAGCCGCACGAGTACGTCTCCATGAAGTTCGACCCGCAGGCCATCCCGGACCTGCCGGCGCCGCGTCCGGCGTACGAGATCTGGGTGTACTCGCCGCGTGTCGAGGGCGTGCACCTGCGGTTCGGCAAGGTCGCGCGAGGAGGTCTGCGCTGGTCCGACCGGCGTGAGGACTTCCGGACCGAGATCCTCGGCCTGGTCAAGGCGCAGATGGTGAAGAACACCGTCATCGTGCCGGTCGGTGCCAAGGGCGGCTTCGTCGCCAAGCAGCTGCCGGACCCGGCCGTGGACCGCGACGCCTGGCTGGCGGAGGGTATCCGCAGCTACAAGACCTTCATCTCGGCGCTGCTCGACATCACCGACAACATGGTGGCCGGTGAGGTCGTACCGCCCGCCGACGTCGTACGGCACGACGAGGACGACACGTACCTCGTCGTCGCCGCCGACAAGGGCACGGCGACGTTCTCGGACATCGCGAACGGCGTCGCGGAGTCGTACAACTTCTGGCTCGGGGACGCCTTCGCCTCCGGCGGTTCGGCCGGGTACGACCACAAGAAGATGGGCATCACGGCCCGCGGTGCCTGGGAGTCCGTCGAGCGGCACTTCCGGGAGCTGAGCGTCGACACCCAGACCGAGGACTTCACGGTCGTCGGCGTCGGTGACATGTCGGGTGACGTGTTCGGCAACGGCATGCTGCTCAGCGAGCACATCCGTCTGGTCGCCGCCTTCGACCACCGGCACATCTTCATCGACCCGCACCCGGATGCGGCCGCCTCGTACGCCGAGCGCCGCCGCCTCTTCGAGATGTCGCGCTCGTCCTGGGCCGAGTACAACAAGGAGCTGCTGTCGCAGGGCGGCGGCATCTTCCCCCGCACGGCCAAGGCCATCCAGCTCAACAGCCACATCCGCGAGGCCCTCGGCATCGAGTCCAAGATCGCCAAGATGACCCCCGCCGACCTGATGCGGGCGATCCTCAAGGCTCCGGTCGACCTGCTGTGGAACGGCGGCATCGGTACGTATGTGAAGGCGTCGACCGAGACGCACGCGGACGTCGGCGACAAGGCCAACGACGCGATCCGCGTGGACGGCGCCGACCTCAGGGTCAAGGTCGTCGGCGAGGGCGGCAACCTCGGCCTCACCCAGCTCGGCCGCATCGAGTTCGCGCAGGCCGGCGGCAAGGTCAACACCGACGCCATCGACAACAGCGCGGGCGTGGACACCTCCGACCACGAGGTGAACATCAAGATCCTCGCCAACGCCGTCGTCGCGGAGGGCGACCTGACCGTCAAGCAGCGCAACAAGCTGCTCGCCGAGATGACCGACGAGGTCGGTCAGCTGGTTCTGCGCAACAACTATGCGCAGAACACGGCGCTCGCCAACGCGCTCGCCCAGTCCCCGAGCATGCTCCACGCCCAGCACCGCTACCTGCGGCATCTGGTGCGCGCGGGCCACCTCGACCGGGCGCTGGAGTTCATGCCCACCGAGCGGCAGATCCGGGAGCGGCTCAACACCGGGCACGGTCTGACCCAGCCGGAGACGGCCGTCCTCCTCGCGTACACGAAGATCACGGTCGCCGACGAGCTGTTGCACACCTCGCTGCCCGACGATCCGTATCTGCGGAGCCTGCTGCACGCGTACTTCCCGACCGCGCTGCGTGAGCAGTTCACCGAGCAGATCGACAGCCACCCGCTGCGGCGCGAGATCGTCACGACGGTGCTGGTCAACGACACGGTCAACACCGGTGGTACGAGCTTCCTGCACCGGCTGCGCGAGGAGACCGGGGCCTCGCTGGAGGAGATCGTCCGGGCGCAGACCGCGGCCCGCGCGATCTTCGGGTCGAGCGAGGTGTGGGACGCGGTCGAGGCGCTCGACAACAAGGTCGACGCCGGTGTGCAGACCCGGATCCGGCTGCACTCGCGGCGGCTCGTCGAGCGCGGTACGCGGTGGCTGCTCAACAACCGGCCGCAGCCGCTGGAGCTCGCCGAGACGATCGGCTTCTTCAGCGACGGGGTCGCGCGGGTCTGGGGTGAGCTGCCCAAGCTGCTGCGGGGCGCTGACCTGGAGTGGTACCAGCGGATCTACGACGAGCTGACCGGTGCCGGGGTGCCCGACGAGCTCGCCCAGCGTGTCGCCGGGTTCTCGTCCGCCTTCCCGTCGCTCGACATCGTCGCGGTGGGTGACCGTATGGGCAAGGAGCCGATGGACGTCGCCGAGGTCTACTACGACCTCGCCGACCGGCTGCGGATCACAGCGCTCATGGACCGCATCATCGAGCTGCCGCGCGCGGATCGCTGGCAGTCCATGGCCCGTGCGTCCATCCGTGAGGACCTGTACGCGGCGCACGCGGCTCTCACCGCCGACGTCCTCGCCGTCGGGAACGGCGCCTTCACGCCTGAGCAGCGGTTCAAGGCGTGGGAGGAGAGGAACGCGGCGATCCTTGCGCGGGCCCGCACGACGCTCGAGGAGATTCAGGGGTCCGAGTCCTTCGACCTGGCGAATCTGTCGGTGGCGATGCGGACGATGCGGACGATGTTGCGTACGCATTCGTAGGCGGCGGTTGGGAGGAGGGGCGCCCTGTGGTTTTGGGGCGCCCCTCTTTTTTTTCGCCCCCGCCGCCCCTTCCCGTCCCGTCCCTGGGGGCTGCCGCCCCCAGACCCCCGCTATCGGCCTGAACGGCCTCGTCCTCAAACGCCGGACGGGCTGG
>NZ_VWMY01000100.1 GCF_008905045.1 Streptomyces albicerus | reverse complement strand
TCGTGTGGAATGTGCTGCTCACCGCGGTGCTGGTGCTGCTGGCCTTCCCGGTGCTGGCCGCCGCGCTGTTCGCGCTGGAGGCGGACCGCAAGTTCGGCGCGCACATCTTCGACGCCTCCAACGGCGGCGCGTTGTTGTGGCAACACCTGTTCTGGTTCTTCGGCCATCCCGAGGTGTACATCATCGCGCTGCCGTTCTTCGGCATCATCAGCGAGGTCATCCCGGTATTCTCCCGCAAGCCGATGTTCGGCTACATGGGCCTGATCGGCGCGACCATCGCCATTGCCGGCCTGTCGGTCACCGTGTGGGCGCACCACATGTACGTCACCGGCGGTGTGCTGCTGCCGTTCTTCTCCTTCATGACGTTCCTGATCGCCGTGCCAACGGGTGTGAAGTTCTTCAACTGGATCGGCACCATGTGGAAGGGGTCCCTGAGTTTCGAGACCCCGATGCTGTGGGCCACCGGCTTTCTGATCACCTTCACCTTCGGTGGTCTGACCGGGGTGATCCTGGCGTCGCCGCCGATGGACTTCCACGTCTCGGACAGCTACTTCGTGGTGGCGCACTTCCACTACGTGGTGTTCGGCACGGTCGTGTTCGCGATGTTCTCCGGCTTCCACTTCTGGTGGCCGAAGATGACCGGCAAGATGCTCGACGAACGCCTCGGGAAGATCACCTTCTGGACGCTGTTCATCGGCTTCCACGGCACCTTCCTCGTCCAGCACTGGCTGGGCGCCGAGGGCATGCCGCGTCGTTACGCGGACTACCTCGCGGCCGACGGCTTCACCGCGCTGAACACGATCTCGACGATCAGCTCCTTCCTGCTCGGCCTGTCGATCCTGCCGTTCTTCTACAACGTGTGGAAGACGGCCAAGTACGGCAAGAAGGTCGAGGTCGACGACCCGTGGGGTTACGGCCGTTCGCTGGAGTGGGCGACGTCCTGCCCACCGCCGCGGCACAACTTCCTCACGCTGCCTCGGATCCGTTCCGAATCCCCGGCCTTCGATCTGCACCACCCGGAGATCGCCGCTCTCGACCAGCTCGAGAACGCACCTCACGGTGAGAAGGCCCTCGCTGGTGGCAAGGAGGCCGGCAAGTGAAGGTCCAAGGCAAGATGTTCATCTGGCTGGCGGTCTTCGTCCTCGCCATGGCGATCGTCTATGGCGTGTGGTCGAAGGAGCCGGCCGGTACCACGGCGCTCTTCCTGGGCTTCGGCCTGTGCATCATGATCGGCTACTACCTGGCCTTCACGGCCCGGCGGGTCGACGTGGGCGCCCAGGACAACAAGGAGGCCGACGTCGCGGACGACGCCGGTGAGGTCGGCTTCTTCAGCCCGCACAGCTGGCAGCCGCTCTCCCTCGGCATCGGCGGCGCGCTCGCCTTCATGGGCGTCATCTTCGGCTGGTGGCTGCTCTACTTCTCGGCCCCGATCATCATGATCGGCCTGTGGGGCTGGGTCTTCGAGTACTACCGCGGAGAGAACCAGAACCAGTAACACGCGCAGAGCGCACGGAAGCCCGGACACTCCGTCAGGAGGTCCGGGCTTCCCTCTTTTGCCACGCTTCTCGTCCCTCGCACGGCCCACTCACCGCGCCGGACCCGGCCCCGGTTCCTAGCGTGAGGTCATGAGCCACTCAGTTTCTTCCAGGGGCGCAAGAGCCGGTGTCAGCTGCACTGCGCTGGTGGTCGCCATAGGCGCGGGCGTCACGGCCTGCAGCTCCGACGGCCACCCGCTCTCGGCCAAGCCGTACGACGCGGCGGAGGACATCTCCTTCAACGCCCCTGTGGACGACGGCAAGAAGGCCGACCCGGACAAGCCCCTGGAGATCACCGCCCAGGACTCCGACAGCCGCATCACCGACGTGACGGCCACGGACGCCGCCGGACGGTACGTGGCGGGCGAACTGTCCGCCGACGGCACCCGCTGGCACAGCACCTCGCCGCTCGCCGCAGGCGCCCGCTACACGCTGCGGGTGAGCACCGAGGACGAGGACGGCGCACCGGGCCGCAAGGTCCTCGACTTCGACACCAGTACACCCACCACGAAGAAGCGGCTGAACGTGAAGTTCGGGCCCGACACGGGCACGTACGGCGTCGGCCAGCCCGTCACCGCCGAACTCAGCGCCCCGGTCAAGGACAAGGCCGCCCGCGCCGTCGTCGAGCGCGCCCTCAAGGTCGACTCGCAGCCCGCGGTGGAGGGCGCCTGGCACTGGGTGGACGACAAGATGCTGCACTACCGCCCCAAGGAGTACTGGCCCACCCACGCCACCATCCGGGCACGCAGCAACCTGGCGGGCATCAAGGTCGCCGAACGCCTCTGGGGCGGCAAGGCCAAGCCCCTGAAGCTCACCACGGGCGACCGCGTCGAGGCCGTGACGGACGCCTCGGCGCACTCGATGACGGTCTACAAGAACGGCGAGGCCATCAACACGATCCCCGTCACCACCGGCAAACCCGGCTTCGAGACCCGCAACGGCGTCAAGGTGGTGCTGGGCAAGGAGTACTTCGTACGCATGCGCGGCACCAGCATCGGCATCGCCGAGGGCAGCGCCGACTCGTACGACCTGCCCGTGTACTACGCCACGAGGGTCACCTGGAGCGGCGAGTACGTACACGCCGCCCCCTGGTCCACCGGCTCCCAGGGCTCCGCCAACGTCAGCCACGGCTGCACCGGCATGAGCACCGCCAACGCCGAGTGGTTCTTCAAAACCGTAAGCCCCGGAGACATCGTCAAGGTCGTCAACTCATACGGCGACACGATGGCCCCCTTCGGCAACGGCTTCGGCGACTGGAACCTCCCGTGGAAGAAATGGCGCACAGGCAGCGCCCTGGTCGCCGACACCCCAGAGGGCCCGGGCCCGGAGGCACGCCTACGGCTACGCCCGGAGTCAGTGTGAGATTTTGATCGATGCGGGCCAGTGGGCCCCGTAAGGGGCGCTGGGCTGTGACATATGCGGCTCCGCCGCGTGGGCGCGACCGGCCACAACGCACCCGCAGCCGCCGTACAGGACGCACCCCGCGGCGCTCAGGCGCTCAACGCATTCTTACGCCGAAGCAGCCCCGCCAGGGCGGACGCAAACTCCACAGGCTCCACCGGCAGGGTCACCGCGGCATCAGCCCGACTCCACGTGGCCAGCCAGGCATCCTGAGGCCGCCCGATCAGCAACAGCACCGGCGGACAGTTGAAGATCTCGTCCTTGATCTGCCGACAGATACCCATCCCACCGGCGGGAACAGCCTCCCCGTCCAGCACACACACATCGATGCCACCCCGGTCCAGCTCCTTGATCACGGCGGCAGGGGTCGCACACTCGATGAACTCGACCTGAGGAACGTCCGTGGCCGGCCTCCGGCCGGTCGCCATCCGCACCTGCTCGCGGGTGTTGGAGTTGTCGCTGTAGACCAGCACCGTTGCGGTCGGCTGCATTCTTCCTCCGGGACGTCAGCGTCGTAGAGACAGAGACGGACAGGGTCCGCTTGCGCGGATGCTACTCCCTCGACCTCGTGGTCAACACCGGTTCGGACAGGGCTTCGATGGGCCATACGGGCTGGACACACCCCACAGACACCCCGAACGGCACCCCCCGGAGTGAGGGCGGGATAAGCGACCGACATAATGTCGGTCGTGGCGACAGCAACGACAGTAGATACCGGGCACGCGCACCCGTCGGTCAATCGGCCGAACCTCACCAGCGTCGGAACGATCATCTGGCTGAGTTCCGAGCTGATGTTCTTCGCGGCCCTCTTCGCGATGTACTTCACCCTGCGATCGGTGACCGGGCAGGAGCACTGGAAGGAGATGGCAGCCCATCTCAACTTCCCGTTCTCGGCCACGAACACCACGATCCTGGTGCTCTCCTCCCTCACCTGCCAGCTCGGCGTGTTCGCCGCCGAGCGTGGGGACGTGAAGAAGCTCCGGATGTGGTTCATCGTCACCTTCATCATGGGTGCGATCTTCATCGGCGGTCAGGTCTTCGAGTACACCGAACTGGTCAAGGACGCGGGCCTCTCGCTCTCGTCCGACCCGTACGGCTCGGTGTTCTACCTGACCACCGGCTTCCACGGCCTGCACGTGACGGGTGGTCTCATCGCCTTCCTGCTGGTCCTCGGGCGCACCTACGCCGCCCGCAGGTTCACGCACGAGCAGGCGACCGCCGCCATCGTCGTGTCCTACTACTGGCACTTCGTCGATGTCGTCTGGATCGGCCTCTTCGCCACGATCTACATGATCAAGTAGCCGGGCCCGTTCCCGCGCACATTCCAGAAGCATCGACGCAGAAGATCCTGACACCGGGGTAATCCGTGAAAAAGCTCTCCGCACGACGACGCCATCCGCTGGCGGCGCTCGTCGTCCTACTCCTCGCGCTGGCATGCACCGGGGGGCTGTATACCGTGTTCGCGCCCACGGACGAGGCGCAGGCCGGTACAACCGCCCAGTCCCTAGCCATCGACGAGGGCAAGAAGCTCTACGCCGTCGGCTGCGCCAGCTGCCACGGCACCGGCGGTCAGGGCACCACTGACGGTCCGAGCCTGGTGGGCGTGGGCGCCGCGGCCGTGGACTTCCAGGTCGCCACCGGCCGTATGCCGGCCCAGCAGCCCGGCGCTCAGGTGCCGAAGAAGAAGAACATCTACTCGCAGGCCGACATCGACCAGCTCGCGGCGTACATCGCCTCGCTGGGCGCCGGCCCGAGCGTGCCGACCGAGGAGCAGTACAACCCCGAGGGCGCGGACATCGCCAAGGGCGGCGAGCTCTTCCGTAACAACTGCTCGCAGTGCCACAACTTCACCGGCAAGGGCGGCGCGTTGACGAACGGCAAGTACGCCCCGACGCTGGAGGATGTCGACCCGAAGCACATCTACGAGGCCATGCAGACCGGCCCGCAGAACATGCCGTCCTTCCCCGACACCACGCTGACGGAGAAGAACAAGAAGGACATCATCGCGTACCTCGACGCGGTCAACAGCGACGACTCGGAGAGCCCCGGTGGTCTTGAGCTGGGCGGCCTCGGGCCGGTCAGTGAAGGCCTCTTCGGCTGGATCTTCGGTCTTGGCGGACTGATCGCCGTCGCCGTGTGGGTCGCCGCCCGGACCGCAAAGGCCAAGAAGTCATGAGTAGCCAAGACATTCCAGAAGAGAACCTGCCCGCCGAGCGGGCCGCCGACGAGCACGGTGCGGTGAGCGTCGCGGACGAGAAGCACCCGTTCGCGGATCCCGGCCTGCCGCCTCACGAGCACCGCATCCAGGACATCGACGAGCGGGCCGCCAAGCGGTCCGAGCGCGCGGTCGCCTTCCTGTTCACGATGTCGATGCTGGCCACGGTCGGCTTCATCGCCGCGTTCGTGGCGATCCCGGTCGACGAGATCGTCTACATCTGGCCGCTCGGCCACATCAGCGGACTGAACTTCGCCCTGGGCATGACGCTCGGTCTGGCACTGTTCTGCATCGGCGCGGGCGCGGTCCACTGGGCCCGCACCCTGATGTCCGACGAGGAGATCGCCGACGAGCGCCACGCGATCGAGGCGTCCCCGGAGGACCGTGCCAAGGTCCACGCGGACTTCAAGCAGGGCGCCAAGGAGTCGGCGCTCGGCCGCCGCAAGCTGATCCGCAACACGATGCTCGGGGCGCTGACCCTCGTGCCGCTCTCCGGCATCGTCCTCCTTCGCGACCTCGGTCCGCTGCCGGAGGACAAGCTGCGGCACACGCTGTGGCGCAGGGGCAAGCTGCTCGTCAACATGAACACGGACGAGCCGCTGCGTGCCTCCGACGTCACCGTCGGTTCGCTGACCTTCGCCAAGCCCGAGGGCCTGGAGGAGCACGACCACGAGTTCCAGAACGAGATCGCCAAGGCAGCCCTGATGATCGTCCGGCTGGAGCCGAAGGACATCAAGGACAAGCGCGAGCTCGAGTGGTCACACGAGGGCATCGTGGCGTACTCGAAGATCTGCACCCACGTCGGTTGCCCGATCTCCCTGTACGAGCAGCAGACGCACCACGTTCTGTGCCCCTGCCACCAGTCCACCTTCGACCTCTCCGACGGTGCCCGAGTGATCTTCGGCCCCGCTGGTCACGCTCTGCCGCAGCTGCGCATCGGTGTGAACGACGAGGGCTACCTCGAGGCGCTCGGCGACTTCGATGAGCCCGTCGGTCCTTCGTTCTGGGAGCGCGGATGAGCACTACGACCACCAAGGACTCGCGCTCGCGCGAGAAGGCACCGGCCGGCGAGAAGGTCGCCGACTGGGCCGACGGCCGGCTCGGGATCTACTCCCTGGCCAAGGCCAACATGCGCAAGATCTTCCCGGACCACTGGTCCTTCATGCTGGGCGAGATCTGCCTCTACAGCTTCATCATCATCATCCTCACGGGTGTGTATCTGACGCTGTTCTTCCACCCCTCGATGAACGAGATCGAGTACCACGGCAGCTACGTCCCGCTGCAGGGGCAGATGATGTCGGAGGCCTTCGCCTCCACGCTGGACATCAGCTTCGACGTCCGTGGCGGTCTGCTCATCCGGCAGATCCACCACTGGGCGGCCATCGTCTTCCTGGCCGGCATGTTCGTGCACATGATGCGCGTCTTCTTCACCGGCGCGTTCCGCAAGCCGCGTGAGATCAACTGGCTGTTCGGCTTCCTGCTGTTCGTCCTGGGCATGTTCACCGGCTTCACCGGCTACTCGCTCCCGGACGACCTGCTCTCCGGCACCGGTGTCCGCTTCACGCAGGGCGCGATCCTGGCCACGCCGATCGTGGGCACGTACATCTCGATGTTCCTGTTCGGCGGGGAGTTCCCGGGCGGAGACTTCGTCTCGCGGTTCTACTCGATCCACATCCTGCTGCTGCCCGGCATCATGCTGGGGCTCGTGGTCGGCCACCTGATCCTGGTCTTCTACCACAAGCACACGCAGTTCGCGGGTCCCGGAAAGACCAACAAGAACGTCGTCGGCATGCCGCTGCTGCCGGTCTACATGGCCAAGGCCGGAGGCTTCTTCTTCCTGGTCTTCGGTTTCATCGCGATGCTGTCCGCGGTCGCGTCCATCAACCCGATCTGGGTGCTGGGGCCGTACCGGCCGGACCAGGTGTCCACGGGCGCCCAGCCCGACTGGTACATGGGCTTCGCCGAGGGGCTGATCCGCGCGATGCCGGGCTGGGAGATCAACCTCTGGGGCCACACGCTCGTCCTGGGCGTGTTCATCCCGCTGGTGCTCTTCGGCCTCTTCCTCGGGGTGATCGCGCTCTATCCGTTCATCGAGTCCTGGATCACCGGGGACAAGCGCGAGCACCACATCCTGGACCGGCCGCGCAACGCCCCGACCCGTACGGGCTTCGGCGTCGCGTGGGTCACCGCGTACATGATCATGCTGATCGGCGGTGGCAACGACATCGTCGCCACGCACTTCCATCTGTCGATCAACTCGGTCACCTGGTTCGTCCGGATCGGGTTCTTCGTCGGACCGGTCGTCGCGTTCATCGTCACCAAGCGGATCTGTCTCGGCCTCCAGCGCCGCGACGCGGACAAGGTGCTGCACGGCCGCGAGTCGGGCATCATCAAGCGCCTGCCGCACGGTGAGTTCATCGAGGTCCACGAGCCGCTCAGCCAGGAGGCGCTGCACACCCTCACGGCGCACGAGCAGTACAAGCCGGCGGAGATCGGACCGGCGGTCGACGAGAACGGTGTCGAGCGCAAGGTGAAGGGTTCGCAGAAGCTGCGGGCCAAGCTCAGCAACGCGTACTTCGGGGAGGACAACCAGATCCCGAAGCCGACCGCTGAGGAGTACAAGGAGATCACGAGCGGCCACGGCCACCACTGATCGCCCGATCACCTGACTGATCTGCACTGATCGCCACGGCGAGAGCCTCGTCCAGTTCATGGACGGGGCTCTTTGCCGTCCCCGGGGCTGGATAGGGTGGTGCCATCCCTATACGAGTCCCCGGACGAGCCGTCGGGACCGGACGACCCAGGAGCGGCATATGAACGCTGTGACCCCCGCTGGAGGCGACACCGCGGCGGGCCGTTCCTGGCCCGCCCTGCTGAACGGCCTGCTGGACGGGCGCGACCTGGGCGCCGACGACACGGCCTGGGCGATGGACCTGATCATGCGGGGCGAGGCGACGGACGCGCAGATCGCCGGGTTCGCGGTGGCCCTGCGGGCCAAGGGCGAGACCGTCGAGGAGATCTCCGGGCTCGTCCGGACGATGTACGAGCACGCCAACGTGATCGAGGTGCCCGGGGAGACCGTCGACATCGTCGGCACGGGCGGAGACGGGGCGAAGACCGTCAACATCTCCACCATGTCGGCCATCGTCATCGCCGGTACGGGTGCCAAGGTCGTCAAGCACGGGAACCGCGCTGCGTCCTCCGCGTCCGGTGCCTCCGACGTCCTCGAGAAGCTCGGAGTCAATCTGGAGCTGACGCCGCGGCGGGTGGCCGAGGTGGCCGAGGTGGCCGGGATCACCTTCTGCTTCGCGGTGAAGTTCCATCCGGCGCTGCGTCATGTGGCGGCGGCGCGCGGGCAGTTGGGGATCCGGACGACCTTCAACTTCCTCGGACCGCTCACCAACCCCGCCCGGGTGAAGGCGCAGGCCGTCGGGGTCGCCGACGCCCGGATGGCGCCCATCGTGGCCGGCGTCTTCGCCGAGCGCGGCAACTCGTCGCTCGTCTTCCGCGGCGACGACGGGCTCGACGAGTTGACCACCACGTCCACGTCCCGGGTGTGGGTCGTACGGGACGGAAAGGTGCGCGAGGAGTCCTTCGATCCGCGTGACGTCGGGATCGAGCTGGTGCCGGTGGAGGCGTTGCGGGGGGCCGACGCCTCGTACAACGCGGATGTCGCGCGGCGGTTGCTGAACGGGGAGGGCGGGCCCGTGCGGGACGCTGTGCTGCTGAACTCGGCGGCGGCGCTGGTGGCTCTGTCGCCCGGTGACGGTCCGCTCGCGGACCAGCTCCGGGCGGGGATGGCGAAGGCGGCGGAGGCCATCGACTCCGGGGCGGCGAAGAGGACGCTGGAGCGGTGGGTGGCGGCGACGAACGCGTAGCGGTTGGGGGCGGGTTTTTCTCGCCCCCGCCGCCCCTACCCGTTCCCGTCCCCTGGGGCTCCGCCCCAGACTCCGCTCCTCAAACGCCGGACGGGCTGACTTTCAGCCCGTCCGGCGTTTGAGGACGAGGTCGTACCCCAACCGTCCCGGTATCCGGACAACCGGCTTGCGTCCGGAAGATCGTGTGGCAGGATGCTGGGCAGGTCATGAGCGACAGCCATCAGGCCCCGGCCGGCTGTCCGGCAACCCTCCGTCCGTGGCGGGGTGCCCCGGGTGAAGACCAGGCCGTAGGCAGCGAGGTCTACGGCAAGCGCGGACCCCTCGCACTCATTCGAGTGGATACACCAGGGGTCCTGGTCGTTCGAGGGAGCCTTCTGTGAGCAAGCGAATGCGATAGGGCGTCGAGCCCCGCCTCCGCACACCCCTTTCAGTTTTCAGCCTCTTGGAACCTGTCTGCCCTGCTGTGCCGTTGACGCCCCCGCGCGGGCTGTCCGGCGCACGGTTTCGCCTGCCTCTCACAGGAGTTCGCCATGTCTGTCTCCACCTCCACCTTCACCTTCACCTCCGTCTCCACCGCTGCCACCGCACCGTCCGTCTGCCGTGACATCCCCGGGCCGCTGCCCGTACTGGGCCGAGACGTCACCGTCCCGCTCGTCACCGGCGGCGAGGTCACCTACGCCGCGCTCGACTACGCCGCCAGCGCCCCGGCCCTCCAGCGGGTGTGGGACGACGTGGCCGCGTACGCGCCGTACTACGGAAGCGTGCATCGGGGTGCCGGGTACCTGTCCCAGCTCTCCACCGATCTCTTCGAGAACTCGCGCGAGACCGTGGCCGAGTTCCTCGACTGCCGGGACGGCGACCAGGTCGTCTTCACCCGGTCCACCACCGACTCGCTGAACCTCCTCGCCGCCGCCCTCCCCGCCGACTGCCAGGTCTTCGTCTTCGAGACCGAGCACCACGCGTCCCTGCTGCCCTGGCGGGACGCCCGCGTCACGTACCTCAACGCCCCGCGCACGCACGGCGAGGCCGTCGCGACGCTGGAGCGGGCGCTCGTCGGCCGGGACGACCGGGACGCCGGCGGCCCGGCGCTCGTGTGCGTCACCGGCGCCTCGAACGTCACCGGCGAGCTGTGGCCCGTACGGGAACTGGCCGCCGCCGCGCACGCCCACGGTGCGCGGATCGTGCTCGACGCGGCGCAGCTCGCGCCCCATCACCCCGTCTCCGTACAGGAGTTGGACGTGGACTGGGTCGCCTTCTCCGGGCACAAGCTGTACGCGCCCTTCGGCTCCGGTGTGCTCGCGGGGCGGTCCGACTGGCTGCGCGAGGCGGAGCCGTACCTCGCGGGCGGGGGTGCCTCGCGGAAGGTCTCGCGGCGGACGGACGGCGGTGTCGACGTGGAGTGGCACGAGAGCGCCGCCCGGCACGAGGCCGGATCGCCCAACGTCATCGGCGTCTACTCCATCGCCTCCGCCTGCAAGGCCCTCACCGAGGCCGGCTTCGACACGCTGGTCGCCCGTGAGCAGCAGCTGATCGACACGGTCCGGGCCGGTCTCGCCGAGGTGCCCGAGGTGCGTGTCCTCTCGCTCTTCGGTGACGACGCCCCGCGCGTCGGTGTCATCTCCTTCGTCGTCGAGGGGTGGAACAGCTCGCACTTCGCGGCCGCGCTCTCGGCCGAGTACGGCATCGGGGTGCGGGACGGGCTGTTCTGCGCCCACCCCCTCGTCCGCACCCTCCTCGGCAGCGACCCGCGGACCCAGGGGGAGTGCGGTGCCCCGGAGGCCGCGCCCGGCGAGAAGTCGCTCAATGCCATTCGGGTCAGCTTCGGGGCGGGCACGCCGGACGAGCACGTGGAGCGTTTCGTCCGGGCCGTCAAGGAACTCGTACGGGACGGCGCGAAGTGGAACTACCGTACGGTGGACGGGCGTTGCGTCCCGGCGGTGTGATCCCGCGGCGAGTGCCCCACGCGTCCGTCCGACCGCTGCCCTGACGCGTTTCCGGCGTATACGCTCCTTTTGGACGGCCGTTCGGATCGCACGACCGGACAGGGGGAGCACGGGGTGCTGCAGGCGTTGCGTGAGACGGATCCACGGCGGATCGGGCCATACGCGGTTCTGGGCAGACTCGGTGCCGGCGGCATGGGCGAGGTGTATCTCGCCGAGTCGGGCACCGGGCTGCGGCTGGCGGTGAAGGTGGTGCGGGCCGAGCACGCCGAGGACCGCACCTTCCGGGCCCGGTTCCGGCAGGAGGTGCGGGCGGCGCAGACCGTCGGCGGGGCCGGCACGTACACCGCGCGGGTCGTCGACGCCGACACGGAGGCCGAACGGCCCTGGATGGCAACGGAGTTCGTCGACGGGCCGAACCTGCGGGACGCCGTCCTCGACCACGGCGCGCTGCCCGAGGACGCGGTGCGATTACTGGCCGCCGCCCTCGGCGAGGCGCTCGTGGCGATCCACGCCAAGGGCATGGTCCACCGGGACCTCAAGCCGTCCAACATCCTCTTGGCGGCGGACGGCCCGCGGGTCATCGACTTCGGGATCGTACGAGCGCTGGAGGCAACCGCGCTGACCCGGACCGGAGTCGTCGTCGGCTCGGTCGGGTACGTCTCGCCCGAGCAGATCCGCACCGGTGGGCAAGTGGGGCCGCCGAGCGACGTGTTCTCGCTGGGCGCGGTCCTCGCGTACGCGGCGAGCGGGCGTGAGCCCTTCGGAGAGGGCAAGGACGCGGTCATCCTGATGCGCATCATGAACCGGGACTTCGACCTGTCCGGCGTCCCGGCGGGGATCCGGTCGCTGGTCGAGCCCTGTCTGTCGGAGGCGCCGGTGGACCGGCCGACTCCGGCGGAGGTGGTCGCGGCCACGGGGCACACGGCCCAGTCCCTGCGCCAGAGCGTGGGGCCGGGCTGGTTCACCGCCGCCGGGCCGGTCGGGGGAGACGAGCGGTGGCTTCCGGAGCGGGGCTCGGGTGAGCGGGAGAGCCGGGTCGAGTACGTGGCTCCGCTGACGATCCGGGACGTTCCGGTCGCCGCGCCGGCGGCGCCGTCACGACGACGCCTGCTGCAGGGGCTCGCGGCCGGAGGGCTGGTCGCCGCCGGGGCCGGCACCGGCGGATGGCTGTGGCTGCGGGACCGGGACGCCGGGGGCGACGCCGTGCGGGGCAAGAGCGGCGGCAGCGCCTCGCCGTCGAAGCGGTCCGTGGCCACGCCGCAGCCCGCGGCCATGGTCTGGGCCCACGGCAGCATCGAGACCCACATCGATGGCGGCCCCGTTGTCGCGTTGTCGCCCGACGCCGACCTGGTGTACTTCGGGGGCATGGACGGCAGGCTGCGGGCGGTCGCTCCGGACGGTGACGGGCGATGGGAGACGAGGCTGGGAGAAGCGCCCCTGTGGGGAGGGTGGGTGGGATCGTCCGTCGTCACGGCTGACGGTGCCTACTGTCTGCATCACGACGGCCCGGTGAAGCTGTGCGCGGTGGACCCGAGAGGGCGTGTGCGCTGGCAACGTGCGCTCGAGGCGAGGTTCGGGGGATTCCCCGTGCAGGTAGGCGATCTGGTGCTCGTGACCACTCAGTTGTCCAAGGACAAGGGCACGGTGCGCGCGTTCCGGCCCGACGGAAGTGTGGCCTGGAACGCACGGACGCAGCATCCGATCGTCACTACGCCCGTGGTGGCGGACGGCGTGGTCTATGTGAGCACTTTCAGGTCGCTGATCGCCCTGGACGGCCAGGACGGGAGAACGTTGTGGACGTACGACGCGGGCACCCACGCCGGACGTCCCGCACTCGTCGGCAGCACCCTCGTGTTGGGATTCGAGGGCTCGGATTCCGTACTGGGACTGAGCGCGACGCGCGGCAAGGCGCTGTGGGATGCCAGCAACGACGATGTCGCCGCGGACTCGTCGCGCGAGAGCGTGTACATCCCCTTCGGGGACCTGGCCGTCACCACGACGCCGGATCAGCTCGTGGCTGTCGACCCCGCCGACGGGTCCACGGTATGGACGGTGCGGGGCAAACGTCACGCGGAGTACTCGGAGTACTACAGTGACCCGATCGTCCACGAGGACCTCGTCTACGCCTTACTCGGCCAGACGCTGCACGTCGTGAACCGCAAGGGCGAGCAGAGGTGGGCGCTGACCTTCTCCGACCCGTCGGTCCCGGCCTTCCAGCCGGTGGTCAGCGCCCACCCCGAGCGCGGGGTGCGCGTGTACGTGGGCACCCGCAACGGCATCGCCGCCGTCGACGTGCCGGGCTAAGCGCTCCGCTGGAAGAACGCTGACGTACCTGCGGGCCGGTGGGGGCTGGTCGCGCAGTTCCCCGGCCCCTTACGGGCGCGGTACCGCACCGGACTTCACCAAGGCCGCTCAGGCCCGCCGTCACACCCCCGCCCCCCGCGGCAGCCCCGCCCCCAGCAGAATCATCCGCAGCGCCCGCTCGGTCGCGTCGGTGAGCAGTTCGGCGGCGCGCAGGAAGGCCTCGGCGCGGGCCATCGGCGCGGGCAGGATCCCGGTGAAGGCGTCCACGCCCGGCACCGTGTGCGCGCCCTCGCCGAGCGTGCCCGCCAGGGCGAGGACCGGACGCCCGTGCAGCTTTGCGCGGCGCGCCACCTCGGCCGGGACCTTGCCGCGCGGCGTCTGGTGGTCCAGGGCGCCCTCGGCGGTGAGGACCAGATCGGCGCGGGCGAGGCGGGCGTCCAGGTCGAGGTGGTCGAGGAGCACCTCGAAGCGGGGGAGGAGGCGGGCGGCGAGGGCGGCGAGGCCCGCACCCAGGCCGCCGGACGCGCCGGTTCCGCGGCCGTGACGGAGATCGGTGGCGGTACCGCCGAGGTCGCGGGTGAGGACGTACGCCCAGTTCTCCAGGGCCGCGGACAGCTCCTCGACCTGCGTGGGCGTCGCCCCCTTCTGCGGACCGAAGACGCGGGCCACGCCACGCTCGCCGCACAGCACGTTGTACGGGTTGCAGGCGACCAGCAGGTCGACGTCCTTCAGGCGGGGGTCGAGGCCGGAGGGGTCGATGCGGTGGAGGCGCGTCAACTCCCGTCCGCCGTGCGGGAGTTCGAAGCCGTCCGCGTCGAGCAGCCTGGCCCCGAGTGCCTGGAGCGCGCCGGCGCCCCCGTCCGACGTACCCGAATCGCCGCAGCCCACCAGGACGCGGCGTACGCCCGTGTCGAGGGCGGCGCGGATCAGTTCACCGACGCCGTACGTGGTCGTCGCGCCCGGATCGCGCAGGCCGTGCGGGACGAGGGAGAGCCCGGCGACGGCCGCCATCTCCACGACGGCCGTGTCGCCGGAGCCGGAACCGGAGCCGGAAGCGGCGCCGGAGCCGAGCAGGGCGAAGTGGGTGCCCACGGGCTCGCCGAGCGGGCCGGTGGCGGCCAGGGCGACCAGCCGGCCCCCGGTCGCGGCGGCCAGCGCCCGGGCGGTGCCCTCGCCGCCGTCCACCAGCGGGATCAGGTCGACCTCGGCGTCCGGTACGACGCGGCGTACGCCCGCCGCGATGGCGTCGGCGGCGGCCTGGGCGGACAGGGACTCCTTGAAACCGCTGGGGGCGACGGCGAAACGGGTCAGCATGGGCGGGGCTCCTTCACGGTCTCCGGAACTGGGGAATTCCGGGCTCAGGGTTTCCGGATGCAGAGCTTCCGGGTGCAGGGTTTCCGGAGTCAGGGCTTCAGGACGGGTACGCCGAGCAGCGGCCACACGGCGAGGGCGAAGAGCAGGACGAGCGCGGCGGTCAGCGGGGCCAGTACGGCGGACAGGCGCAGCAGGTCACGCGGGGTGTAGGTCGGCGTGCCCGGTATCTCGGCGAAGAGGGTCACCGGTTTCGCCGAGGCCGGAAGCGTGTGGCAGAAGCCCGCAGCCGCGGTGGATGCCAGCGCGGCTCCGACCGGGTTCACCCCCGCGCCCACGGCCGCCGCGATCACCAGCGGCACAAGCACGGACGAGCGGGCCGAGCGGGACTGCAGCACGAGGTGGGCCGCCGTGCTGACCGCGACGACCGCGGCCAGGAAGAGTTCACCCGAGACGGCCGTGGGAAGCCCGGACACCAGCCACCCCGCCGCCCCCGAGTCCGCGAGCGCGACGCCCATCGCCATCGTGGCGGCCATGAAGAGGAGCAGCGACCAGGGAACGGTCTTCAGGGCGTCCTTCAGACCCACGGTCCCCAGCGCGGGCGAGGCCGCGACGACCGCGCCGATCAGAGCGACGACCGCGGGAGACACCTGGTGGAGCGGCTCGCTGCACCACAGCACGACCACGGTGGCGAGCAGCAGCGCGCAGCGCGACTCGGCCGGCGACCAGGGGCCGGTGACCGGCTGCTCGCTGTGCTGCTGGATGTCATCTGCCGTGATCCGTACGGGACTTCGCCGGTCGGCGCGCCGCGTGGTCGTCAACAGCACGGTCTCGGCGGCCAGATGGGAGGAGACGACCGCGAGCGGCAGACCGAGCAGCAGCCACTGCGTGAAGTCGACGCGTTCCCCGGTCGTCTCCCACAGCACCGACACCGTGATCAGATGCGCGCCCGCACCGATCAGGGTCGCCACGGCCGACAGCAGGATCACGGTCGGAAAGAGCAGCGCCAGCATCACGACCAGTCGTTTCCGGTCGGCCAGGACCTTGGCGAGCGCGAGGAACACCGGCAGCGCGAGCGCGGCCCGGCCGGAGGTCGCCGGCACCGCGAAGGCCGTCACGACCAGGGCCGCCGTGGTCAGGTGCACCAGTTGCCGTACCGTGCGCGCCCCGCCCACCAGAAACGCCGCCGCCCGCCCCGCGAGCCCCGTCCGGGTCACCGCAGCCGCGAGCACGAAGGCGCAGATCAGCAACCAGACCGTCGAATCGCCGAGGGTGCCGAAGAGTGTCTCGCTGCTGATCACCCCGGTCACCGTGAGCGCGAGTCCCGCGCCCAGGGCGATGTACGTGTCGTCGATGGGCGTACCGATCCACGCGCAGGTCGCAAGGGCGAACACGGCGAGGGTCAGCCGGGCGTCACCACCGAGCCCGGGGAAGTTGCCGGGCACGACGAGCAGGGCGCAGAGGCTCAGGGCCACGCACAGGGCGGCGGTTTGTCGGAGGTTCAGACTCACGACATTCAGCGTTCAGCGGGGCGGTGAGCCTTCGATGAGCCGCACATGAAAGGAGCTTCACGCGTGCCCCCTAAGGGGCGCGGGGCTGTGACATTGTGCGGCTCCGCCGCGATGGGGGTCCCCCCGCTCGAGCGAAGCCGAGAGGGGGGGAGCGATCAGCCACATCCGGCCCGCAGCCATCAAGCGACCGACTCAGCGGAACGCTCACGCCGGGAGCCGATACCCCATCCCCCGCACCGTCTCCACCCTCTCCGCACCCAACTTCTTCCGCAACGAACGTACATACACATCAACGATGTTGGATCCGGGATCGAAGTCGTACCCCCACACATGCGACAGGATCTGCTCACGCGACAACACCTGCCCGGGATGCCGCAGAAACAGCTCAAGCAGCACGAATTCACGGGCCGTGAGGTCGACCATCCGCTCGCCCGCCCGGGCCCGCCGCGTGCGCAGGTCCAGCGTCAGATCACCGCCACGCAGCACGGTCACCTCCGGGGCGCGCGCCGCGGTACGCAGCCGCAGGCGCACCCGGGCGAGGAGTTCCTCGAAGCGGAACGGCTTGGTCATCCAGTCGTCGGCGCCGCCCTCGAGGCCCGCCACGGTGTCGCGTACGGAGTCCCGGGCGGTCAGCACGATCACCGGAACCGTCACTCGGGCCTCGCGGAGTTCGCGCAGCACGGTGAAGCCGTCCCGGCCGGGCAGCCCGATGTCGAGGATGACCAGGTCGAAGCCGCCGGTCAGCGCGTACTCGTAGGCAGCGTCGCCGTCCGCGACGACGGTCGTCGTGAAGCCACCCGCGCGCAGGCCCTTCTCGACGAAGGAGGCGATGCGCTCCTCGTCCTCGACGATCAGGATGCGGTTCATGTCCAACTGGCCTTTCCGGTACGGGTGTTCATGCGCGGTCCGCCTCCGGAAGCAGGGCCGGTGCCGAGTCCAGCACGATGACGAAGGTGGCCCCGCCGCCCTCGGTCTCCCGCAGCCGCACCTGGCCGCCGCCGTGTCCCTCGGCGATGGCCCGCACGATCGACAGGCCGAGGCCCGCCCCACTGCCCCGGGTGCCGCGCCGGGCGGTGCCGCGCCGGAACCGTTCGAAGATCACTTCGACGTCCTGCGGCTGGACACCGGGCCCCGAGTCGGCGACGTACAACTCGATGTGTCCGCCGTGTCCGCCGTGTCCGCCGTATGCGCCGACGAGGCGCGAGCCGATGCGGACGGACTGGCCGGGGACGGTGTGCTGCACGGCGTTCTGCGCGAGCTGCACCATCGCCTGGGTGATGCGCTGCGGGTCAAGCCGTGCCTCGCCGTCGGCGACTTCGGCCAGCTCCCAGCGGCGGTCGCCGAGGGTGCGGGCCTTGACGAAGACGTCGGCGGTGAGCTCGGCGAGCTGGACGGGTTCCGGCCTGACGAAGTCGGGGCGTTCGGCCTTGGCGAGCAGCAGCAGGTCCTCGACGATGCGGCTCATCCGGTCGAGCTCGTCGGTGACCAGACGGACCGTCTCCTCGCGTTCGGCCGGATCGTCACCCATCAGCTCCAGATGGCCGCGCACGATGGTGATCGGGGTGCGCAGCTCGTGGCCCGCGTCGTCGACGAACTCGCGCTGGGCGGCGAAGGCGCGCTCCAGCCGGTCGAGCATCGCGTTGAACGTCTCGGCGAGCGCGGCTATGTCGTCATGGCCGTGGACCGGGATGCGCCGGGTGAGGTCCTGCCCGGTGAGCTGGGCGGCAGCGGTGCGGACCAGACGTACGGGCTTGAGGATCCGCCCGGCCACCACCCAGCCGATCCCCGTCGTCATCAGCAGCGCGACCCCGCAGATGGCGAGCAGGATGCGGAACACCTCGTCCGCGCGGTCCTGCTCGCGCCCCGGATGGAAGGCCACGACGAACGCGGCCTCCGGTTCACCGCCGGACCGGGCGACGGCGACCTTGGCCCAGCGGATCTCGCCGGCCGCGCGATGCAGCGTGCCGGTGGACTCCGTGGACTGGAAGATTGCGCGGCGGGCGGCCGTGTCCCGGTGCAGGGGCAGCTCCACCGGGATCTCGCGGTCCTGGACGATCTTCGCGGGATTCGCGCCCTCGGGCCCCGCGAGCAGCCCCATCAGCTCCTCGTCCGGATCGGCGTACTGCCGCTCCAGGAAGACCCGCAGCAGCCGCCCCGGATCCGTGAAGGGCCGCCCGGTCTCGGGGTCCACACCTCGTTCCTCGAAGTTCGCGAACTCGCCCGTCTCCTGGGCGAGTAAACCGTTGACGCGGGTGTCGACGTCCCGCAGGAGGATCGAGCGGGTGGTCGTGGCGACGGCGGCGAAGGCCACGGCCATCACGAGCAGCAGCCAGAGCAGGATGCGGACCCTGGCCGAGATCCGCCGACGTACGGGAACGCGATCCGGCACGGGTACGGGCTCAGCCGTCGTCCCCGGGTCCGTCGTCATCGTCATCGTCGTCACTCACCGGAGGCCGCGACACGACCTCGTCACTCGGCGTCGCAGTGGGCTTCGGGGACGTGGGCGTCGCCGAGGGTGACCCACTGTCCAGCTCCACCTTGGGCGGCACCTTGGGAGACTCCGGACTGTCGGTCAGGGCGTAACTGGTAGCGGCGATCCCCAGAGGAATCACCACAACGGCGGCAAGGGCCGCCATCCGATGGGAGAAGACCATGGGGTGGATCCTGCAGGTGATACCTGGCGGCGCAGATGAGCTCCGGATGAAGAACTCTTCATCAAGCTGAGTCACCTGCCGGTCCGGCGCTGGGGCGCCCCTTCAGGGGCGCGGGGAACTGCGCGATCAGCCACAACGATCCCGCAGCCGACGAACGACCCCCCGGGGGGAGCCCTGCCTAGTTGTCCAGCCCAATAGCGAACGCAGCCTCAAGATCATGCTGCGAGTACGTACGAAACGCCACATGCGTATCCGTACCCTCCACCCCCGGAATCTTGCTGATCTTCCCGGGAATGACATCAGCCAGATCATCATGGGCCTTCACCCGGACCATGGCGATCAAGTCATACGTCCCGGTCACAGAGAACACCTCACTGACGGAGTCCAACGCGGCGATCGACTCCGCGATCTCAGGGATCCGGTCCACGCTGGTCTTGATGAGCACGATCGCGGTGATCACGGCTGGTTTTCTCCCTCGGTGGCCATGGCTGGGCTTTTCACCTTACTCAGCCTCACGCCTGGTGGTCTTTTCGGCCGGGGGTCCGGGGGTTGTCCCCCCGGGAAGACACAGCAGCCGGACGGCCGTACCGCACCCACGCGTAGAGGAAGCCCAGCGAGAAGCCCAGCAAGTGCGCCAGATAGGCCACCCCGGGGCCCTGGGTCTCCCGCCTCGCCGCCATCCACTGGAGGGACACCCAGAAGGGCAGGACCACCCAGGCCGGGAACCGTAGCGGCAGGAAGAAGAGGAACGGAAAAAGACTGGTCACCCGGGCTTTGGGGAACAGGTAAAGGAACGCGCCGAGGACCGCGGAGATCGCCCCCGACGCCCCGACCAGCGTCTGCGCGGAGCCGGCGTGGGCGGCCGCGTAGCCGAGCAGGGCGAGATAGCCGCAGCCCACATAGAAGAGGGCGAACTCGAAGTGGCCCATCCTCTCCTCGGCCATCGCCCCGAAGACATAGAGGAAGAGCATGTTCCCCAGCAGATGCAGCCAGCTGCCGTGCACGAAGAGGGCGGTGGCCGGGGTGACGGCGGCCCGCGGCGCCCCCTTGAACAGTTCGACGGGCACCACACCCCAGCGTTCGAAGTAGGCCCGCTGCGCGGAAAGGAGCTCGTCACCGGTGCCGTACGTGGGACTGAGCCCCGAGGCCGGGCCCATCAGGAAGACCAGACAGCACAGGGCGATCAGTCCGTACGTCACCGGAGCGGACTGACTCCGGACCGCCCTCGCGGCGGTCGCACCCCACTTGCCGATCATGTGACAGAGCATGACGTAACCGGACCGAACCGCACAGAGCGCCTCGCCGCTCCCGGTGGACGGGCGTCGACTACCCGCCAGGCCGTAGGGTTACGAGCCATACGCTCCAGGGAAGCTGGTGCGCAACAGAAGACCAGGAAAGTGAGCGACTGCCACGATGACGGTTCCCCTGCCGACCGCCGAGACCCGCTGGCGCTGCACGCTCTGCGGCAACCTCACGCGCTTCGACGTGACCCGTTCGTCGAAGGTCGTCGAGTATGTGCACCTCGATCTGGCCGGCGAACCGAAGGTCGAGGAGCGCGAGGTGGTCAGTGAGACCATCGAGTCGGTGCGCTGCCGCTGGTGCAACGCGGTGGATCAGGTGGAACTGGTGGACAGGCCGGGCGCCGGCTCCTGACAGGAGCGGGCCCCGCACGGACAATGGGGTGAAGGATGGTGGAGACCACAGGCGGGGAGCCGGACGACGGCGCCGCTGAGGTGCTCGACCGTCCGCTGCCCGACGGTGTGCGGCGCCGGGTCGTGCAGATCGTCTCGGACGGCTTCGGTGGGCTGACGGTGGCCGAACTGCCCACACAGCTCAGGCAGTACGCCCGGTTCGCCCCCAATCGTCGTGCCAAGTTCGCGGGCAACGCGATGGCGGCGGCCCTGGAGACGGACCCGCTTTTCAGGCAGCGCATCGCCGAGAAGCTCAGGGAAGCCCAGTCGGAGCTGGCCGGCGCCCTCGACTCGGGCTCGCCGCCCCCGGCCGCGGACCCGCTGGACGTGGCGGCCGCGGCCTATGTGCTGCGGCCCACGGGCTGGGTGAAGCTGGTGACCGCCGCGGGCGAGGAAGCCCTGCGGGCGGACGCCGAGCGCGCCGACGAGGAGAGCCGCGCCGAGCTGGAGCGGCTGCGCGAGGAGCTCGCGGAGGCCCGCGGCCAGACCCGCGCCGAGACCGAGCGGCTGCGTACGGAGCTGGAGTCGGCGAAGAAGGAAGCCGAATCGCTTCAGCGCAAACTGCGTGGCGCCCTCAGCGACGTCAAGCGCGGCGAGGCCGCCCTGCGCAAGCTGCAGGGCGAGATGGAGTCCGTACGCGGCGAGGGCCAGGCCCAGGTGTCCGCCGCCGAGAGCGAGTCCCGACGGCTCAAGGCGCGTCTCGGCGAGGTCGAGGCCACCCTGGAGGCCACCCGCCGCGCGGCGCGCGAGGGGCGAAGCGTCGAGGACATGCGCGTACGGCTGCTGCTGGACACCGTGCTCGACGCGGCGCAGGGGCTGCGGCGCGAACTCGCCCTGCCGCCCGTGTCGGTACGGCCCGCGGAGACCGTGGACGCGGTCGAACCGGGACGGATGACGCCAAAAGACATCGCGGCCCGGGCGCTGTCCGAAAACGATCCCGCGATCCTCGACCAGTTGCTCGCGCTGCCGCAGGCGCATCTGGTCGTCGACGGCTACAACGTCACCAAGACCGGCTATCCGCAGATGCCGCTGGAGAAACAGCGGCTCAGGCTCCTCGGCCAGCTCTCCCAGCTCGCCGCCCAGACCGGGGCGGAGGTCACCTGTGTCTTCGACGGGGCCGAGCTGGCCGCCCCGGTGCTGCTCGCGCCGCCGCGCGGGGTGCGGGTGCTGTTCTCCAAAGCGGGCGTCACCGCCGACGAGTTGATCCGTCAGCTGGTGCGCGCCGAGCCGCCCGGCCGGCCCGTCATCGTCGCCTCGACCGACCGCGAGGTGGCCGACGGCGTGGCCAAGGCGGGGGCGCGTCCGGTGGCCTCCGCGGTGCTGCTCAAGCGCTTTTCGCGCGGCTGAACTCGCGGCTCCTGCTCGCGGCTGTGCTTCTGGGGTGTACGTCACCTACGTAACAGGCGCCCCAATCGCAACGCATGAGTGACTTGCCCGAATTGGCGAAACCTTCACGCAACGTAGTGTCAGGCTCGCATTACTGCACGTGAGTTGAGTGCAAAGAATGCGGATGGTGACAGAGATTTTTATGAGGAGGATTTGAACTGATCACAAGTACATCACTAAGGTCAGGCCTCGAACCTCCGCTCGGGTGATCACTCATTGGGAGTGACGGTGGAGGGGCACCGCCAACCGGCGTCATCGGTGGGCGGCTGAGGTAATGAAGGAGCTCGCCTCCGTGGCGTCCCACCGTCGACCTAAGCAGCCGAGCCGCACCCGCGTGACCGTGCTCACCACCGCTGCCGCCGCTGCTGTGGCACTCACCTCGCAGGCGGCCAACGCCGCGCCCAGCGAGAAGCCGAGCAAGGACGAGGTCAAGTCCAAGGTCGACAAGCTCTACCACGAGTCGGAACTGGCCACCGACAAGTACAACCTGGCCAAGGAGAAGCAGGAGAAGCTCGAGAAGGAGATCGGCACTCTCCAGGACCAGGTCGCACGCGGCCAGGACGATCTCAACGGCCTGCGGGACGGCCTCGGTCTGATGGCCAGCTCCCAGTACCGGACGGGCGGCATCGACCCCTCCGTCCAGCTCTTCCTCTCCTCCGACCCGGACGACTACCTCGACAAGGCGTCCACGATGGACCAGCTGAGCTCTCAGCAGGTCGAGACGCTGAAGAAGGTCCAGGCCAAGCAGCGGGTGCTCGCTCAGCAGCGCCAGGAAGCCGCCGAGAAGCTCAAGGACCTCGCCGACACCCGCGAGACCCTGAGCAAGAAGAAGAAGGAAGTCCAGGGCAAGCTCGCCGACGCGCAGAAGCTGCTCAACACCCTGACCGCCCAGGAGAAGGCGGCCCTGAACGCCGAGGAGCAGCGGGCCAGCCGCTCCGCCGGGGACCGCGTCGAACTCGGCAACGAGGCACCGGCCTCCGAGCGCGGCGCCGCCGCCCTCGCCGCCGCCAAGACCCAGATGGGCAAGCCGTACGTCTCCGGTGGCAGCGGCCCCAACTCCTACGACTGCTCCGGGCTGACCCAGTGGGCGTACGCCCAGGCCGGGGTGTCCATAACCCGGACCACGTACACCCAGCAGAACGACGGCACGAAGATCGGCCGCGATCAGCTCAAGCCCGGCGACCTGGTCTTCTTCAACAGCCTGGGACACGTCGGTCTGTATGCCGGCAACGGCGTGATCGTGCACGCCCCGAAACCCGGCACCGTCGTCCGTATGGAGTCGATGAGCACGGTCGGGTCCTTCCAGTTCGGCGTCCGAGTCTGATCCCTCGTCCGGTCCGGAGCCCTTCCCGGCCCACCGGTGGCCCGTTCGCCACGCCGCCCGAACGGGCGAATTCCAGCGCCTCCCGCTGACCCCACGCCCCGCTGATGACCTGCGTCTGAGGCGGGGTGTCACGTTGTGTGCCCGTGACGGTCTTTGGCCGCCGCGTAGTCGCACGGCTACTGTCTGCCGCGTTTCCCCCAACTCCGGGGGTCTGTCAGCGGAAGGGAGAGCGGCTTCCTGTGGGGTCCCATCGCCGCCTTGCACCGTCCGGCTTCGACCGGGGCGCCCGAGGCGCCACCCTCTGCGTACTGACCGCCGCGGCCGCGGCCCTCGGCATCGCGCCGACCGGCGCCGCGCCGCAGGACGACACCCGTGCCGAGGTGGACCGGCTGTACGAGGAGGCCGAGCAGGCCACCGAGTCCTACAACAAGGCCGATGAGCGCGCGGACACCCTGCGCGACCAGGTGGACAAGGCACAGGACCGGATCGCCAGACAGCAGGAGCGCATCAACACCATGCGCGACGCGCTCGGTTCGCTCGCCGGGGCCCAGTACCGCTCCGGCGGCCTCGATCCCTCGCTGGCGCTGATGTTCTCCGACGACCCCGACGAGTACCTCGACAAGGCGGCCGCACTGGACCGGATCAGCGCCGTTCAGGCCGGGGAGCTCAAGGAACTCCAGGGCGCCATGCGCGACCTCTCCCAGGAGCGCGACGCGGCCACCCGCAAACTCGCCGAACTGGAGAAGAGCCGCAAGGCCGTCGCCCGGCACAAGCGGACCGTCGAGCGGAAGCTGTCCAAGGCGCGGCAGTTGCTCAACGCGATGCCGTACGCCGACCGCGCCGCCTACGACCGGGCCTCCCGCTCCGGCCGCGTCCCCGACCTCGCCGGAGCCGTCCCGTCCTCCGCGCGCGCGGCCGCCGCCGTCGCCGCGGCCCGCTCGGTCGTCGGCCGCCCGTACATCTGGGGTGCCAACGGGCCCGCGGGGTTCGACTGTTCGGGCCTCACGCAGTGGTCGTACGCGCAGGCCGGTATCGGTCTGCCGCGCACCTCGCAAGGGCAGGCGCAGGCAGGAGAGCAGGTGCCGCTCTCGCAGGCGCAGCCGGGCGATCTGGTCACCTACCGCGACGACGCCAGTCATGTCGGGATGTACGTGGGCAACGGCCAGGTGATCCACGCGCCTTACCCGGGCGCGCCCGTGCGCTACGACCCGGTGGGCATGATGCCCGTCTCGACCGTGACGCGCCCCTGACCCGACGGCCCCCGCGCCGTACGATCAGGATCGTGGCTGGTCGTGGGCGTGCGCCGAAGTGGGTCGTGGGACTGCTGCTCGTCGGCCTCGTCAGCCCGGTCGGCTGCGGCGGCTCGGGGACCGACAGCGCGTCCGCCGACGTCCGGCGCGTGCTCGACCGGCGGGCGGCGGCGGTGCGCGACGGCAGCGAGCGGGCGTTCGTGGCGACGGAGGTGCCGGTCTCCGTCGCCGCCGGGGAACGGGCCGCCGCGCGCACCGAGTTCGAGAACCTGCGGACGGTCCCGCTGGCCGACTGGTCGTACCGCGTGACCGGCTTCCACCGCTCCGGTGACCGCGCCACGGCCGACGCGGAGCTCCACTACCGCATAGCGGGCCACGACAAGGCGCCCATCGTCACCGCCCGCACGCTGAGCCTCATACGGTCCGACGGGCGGTGGTACGTGTCCGACGACCGGCCGGCCAAGGACTCCAGCCAGCAGCTGTGGGAGCAGGGGGCCGTCCTGGCCGTACGCGGCGAGCGCAGCCTCGTCCTGGGGGTCGGGCAGTCGCGCGACGCGCTGCGCGGCTACGCGGAGCTGGCCGACCGCGCGGTGCCCGCGGTGCGGGAGGCATGGGGCGGGGACTGGTCGGGGCGGGTCGTCGTCCTCGTACCGAAGTCGCTGGAGGGGATGGCGGGGCTGCTCGGGGCGCCCGCGTCCGGGTACCGGGGGATCGCGGCGGTCACCACGGGCGAGGCGGGCGGTGCCGCGAAGGCGCCCGCCGACCGGATCATCGTCAACCCCGAGGCGTACGGCGTCCTCGGCGCGTTCGGCCGGCAGGTCGTCCTCACCCATGAGACGACCCATGTGGCGACCCGTGCGTCGACCTCGGCGGCGACTCCGCTGTGGCTCTCCGAGGGGTTCGCGGACTGGGTCGGCTACCGAGGGACGGGGCGTACGGCGAGGCAGGTCGCACCCGAGTTGGCTCGGGCGGTGCTGGAGGGGCGGGTGCCTGCGGCTCTGCCGGGTGACGGGGAATTCGCGTTCGGTGGGGACGCGGGGGCGCTGGCGCGGGCCTATGAGGGCGGGTGGCTGGCCTGTCGGTTGATTGCCGAGCGGTGGGGTGAAGTGAGGTTGAGGGAGTTCTACCGGGCGGTGGGGGCGCATCAGAAGCGGGCGGGGGCTGTGGAGGATGCGATGCGGGAGGCATTGGGTACGACGCTGGAAGAGTTCACGGAGGCGTGGCGGGCATATCTACGGGACCGATTGGGGTGATTCGGTCGGAGTGAGGACTGCGGGCCGGTTGTGGCTGGTCGCGCCCACGCGGCGGAGCCGCAAATGTCACAGCCCCGCGCCCCTGACGGGGCGCTGTCACCTCTCCAGTTGTTCGATTGCCTCCGTCAGCCATGCTCGTTCCGCCTCGCCCGTTGCCCGGGCCACCCGGAGCATGCCCCGGCGGAAGAGGTCGCCCGACTCCTCCGCTCGTACGGGGCGGCCGTCTCGGTAGAAGAAGCTCGCGGGCGTGTTGAGGAAGTCCAGGCGCCGTCGGAGTACGGCGGCCTGCTCGTGGCGGTCGGGCAGGTGTCGTAGGAACGCGAGCAGGGTGTTGAAGCGGACCTGGTCCGTGATCTCGGTGTCCTTGGGGTGGCGCAGGCGCTCCAGGAGATCCGCCCGACCCTTCTCGGTGAGGGACAAGATGCGGCGCGGGGCCGCGCTCGAACCCGGCTCTGTGTGCTGCTCGAGCTTGCCCGCCGCCACCATGCGTGTGATTGCCGGGTAGAGCGCTCCGTCGCTGACCGGCCGTACATGGCCGCTGAGCGCCTTGATGCGCTCCTTCAACTCGTACCCGTGCAGCGGCTCTTCGGAGAGAAACCCCAGGATCGACAGCTCCAGCACCGGCGACTCCTTCGCTTGCATGTGCTTGCGTGCCTCGCGTCGACATGCTACCTCTTATCGAGCTACCTCGAAACGAGGTAGCTCGGATCGAGGGGGAATCGGTGAACGACCACCGCAAGCAGCTCATATCGCTCGCCCACCCCGTCTACTTCTCTCTCCTCGCGAGCGTCACCGCGGGAATCATCAACACCGTCTGGGTCTCCCGGCTCGGTCCGGACGCCGTCGCGGCCGTCGCCGTCGCCACCAATACCGAGAACGTGCTGCTCGGTGTCGCGCTCGTCTTCGCCTCCGGCACGACCGTCCTGGTCGCGCACGCGAGGGGAGCCCGCGATTCGGCCGCGCTACGGGCGGCCGTACGCGGCGGCTGGGCGCTGTGCGCGCTGGTCACGCCGGTGGTGGCCGTCGGCGGCTGGCTCCTGCGCGAACCCCTCGCGCGGCTCGTGCTCGGCGGCGACGGACCCGCGCTCGCCCTCGCCGTCGGCTACTTCGCGATCTCCCTGCCGGGCATCGCCGTGTTCTTCGCGCAGAACCTCGTCGACGGCATCCTCAAGGGTGCGGGCGACACGAGGACCCCGATGCGTCTGGCCCTGCTGGCCAACGGGCTGATCCTCGTGCTCGATCCGTTGCTCATCCACGCGTACGGCGTCCGGGGCGCCGCCGCCTCCACGGTCCTGTGCCGCGGTGTGGCCCTCGCGGCGGGCCTGCGCGCGCTGCGCCGGAACGGCGTGCTCCGGGCGGCCGCCACGGCCCGGCCCGCCGAGGCCACCGGGCCCGCGCTGCGCCGGACGCTCAGGACCGGTCTGCCCATGTCCGCCGACTTCACCGTGCGGCAGACCGGCGCGCTCGTCCTCGTCGCGGTGGTGGCCCGGCTGGGGGTGAGTGCCGTGGCCGCGTACTCGATCGCGTACAAGGTCATGTACGTCGCCACGATGGCCTTCTACGCGGTCCGGCAGGCCGCCTCCATCCACACCGCGCACACCGGGGGCGCCGGGAAGGACGAGCGGCGGGCCATCGGCCGGCAGGCCGTGCTCGTCTCGGGGGCGCTGGGCCTGCTGGCCGCGCTCCTGCTGCTGGTCCTCGCGCCCTGGATCATGCGGGCCTTCGGCGCCGGCCCCGAAGTGGCGCACGAAGGCGTGGTGTTCCTGCGCTGCGTCGGGCCGTATCTGCTCCTGATGGCCTGCTGCATCGCGCTCGGCGGGGTCTTCGAGGGCAGCGGCGGCGCGCCCGTGCTGCTGCGGGTGACGGTGCTCGGCACGGCCGTCCAACTGGCGCTCGCGTACGCCCTGTCGGGGCTCGGCCTCCCCGGCATCTGCCTCGCGATGGCGCTCGCCATGGCCGTGCAGTGCGCGGTGCTCCTGCCGCGGCTGCGCCGTCAGGAAGTCAGCGTCTCCTGGGTGCGGGCCGTCTGAGCGGGCAGTTTGGCCGGGGCGGCGGACGACACCGTGTCGCGCCAGAGGAGTGCGCCCGCGGAGACGCACGCGGCGACCAGCAGGCCGTTGCGGATCACGAGCAGCGTGATGCCGAGCCCGGTACTGCCGACGACGTCCGAGAACCAGATGGGGAACTCCAGGACGGTGAAGAAGCTCGCCGCCAGGACCATCCCGGCCGGCAGCCCCATCCGGCTACCGCGGAAGACCAGGCACACGGCGGCCAGACCGACCAGCCACACCATGTACTGCGGGCTGATGACCCGGCTGGTCGTCGTGAACAGCAGCACCCCCACGAACGCGGCGTCCGCGACCGTGTGCGTGTGGAACCGCGTCGCGCACAGCCGCCACACCAGCAGCCAGCCGAACGCCAGCCCCGTCAGCAGCAGAGCCGCCGCGCTCACCAGGTCCACGTACGGGCCGAGGAACTCCACCGAGCCGTAGTTGAGCAGCACCTGGCCCTGCCAGCCGTGGTGCCGGGCGATGTGGAAGACCAGGGAGCCGAGCGACTCGACCTCGGTCCCGCGGTCGCGCTGGAAGGTCAGGAACGCGAACGCGCCGGGCATCGACACGGCGAACAGCAGCGCGAGCCCCGCGGCCGTCGCCGCCGCAGCGCCCCACGCCCGCCGCTTCGCCGTGCCCACGAGCAGCAGCACCGGCCACACCTTCAGCAGCGCGGCGAACGCGGCGAGCGCGCCCATGACCCGCGGATGCCGGGCGCCCGCGAGGATCGCGGCGATGACGACGGCCGTCACCATCACGTCGTACCGGGAGTACACCGTCGGCCCGAGCAGCGGCACACCCACGACCCACACCCAGGCGCCGCGCAGCGACTTGCCGGGGCGCCGGCCCGCGTAGAGGAGCAGGCCGAAGGCGATCAGGTCGGCGACGAAGGCGAGGACGAAGAACGCCTCCGTGTACGCGAGGAAGGGCAGCAGCGCGGGGGAGAGGATCGCGAGCGCGGCGGCCGGCGGGTACTGCCAGGTCACGTCGTCCAGCGGGAAGGTGCCGGTGCGCAGGACCTCGTACCAGCCCTGGTAGATCACCGAGACGTCGCTCGTGACGTCAGGACCGGGGAAGATCCACACCTTGAAGACGAAGAGCAGCAGCATCAGCCTGGTCAGGCCCCAGGTCCCCAGCAGCAGAAACGGGAACCTCGCCCCCCTTGCTCCCGTCATGCCCACCTGTCCTTTTCCGTACGGATCCTGTGCGGCCATGATTCCCTGTGCGGCTGTGCGAGAGCCATGAAGCGCGGCCGTGCGGAGCTGCGAGGTGCGGGTTCGGTACTTCCGTACTTTCGGTACTGTCGACGGCGATGCACAAGACCCTGATCGTGACCAACGACTTTCCGCCGAGACCGGGCGGCATCCAGGCCTTCCTGCACAACATGGCGTTGCGCCTGGACCCCGAGCGGCTCGTCGTCTACGCCTCCACCTGGAAGCGGGGCCGCGAGGGTGTCGAGGCGACGGCCGCCTTCGACGCCGAACAGCCCTTCGTCATCGTACGCGACCGAACAACGATGCTGCTGCCCACACCGAGGGTCTCCCGGCGGGCCGTGGGGCTGCTTCGGGAGCACGGCTGCACGTCGGTGTGGTTCGGCGCCGCGGCGCCGCTCGGACTGCTGGCGCCCGCGCTCCGGAAGGCGGGTGCGGAGCGCCTCGTGGCCACGACGCACGGTCACGAGGCGGGGTGGGCGCAACTGCCGGGCTCACGTGGGCGGCTGCGCGCGATCGGCGAGTCGACGGACACGATCACCTACCTCGGCGAGTACACGCGCTCGCGGATCGCCCCGGCGCTGACGCGGGACGCGGCCTCTCGGATGGTCCAACTGCCGCCGGGCGTCGACGAGAAGACCTTCCACCCCGGTTCGGGCGGCGACGTCGTCCGCGCCCGCCTCGGTCTGACCGACCGCCCGGTCGTCGTCTGCGTCTCCCGTCTCGTCCCGCGCAAGGGCCAGGACACCCTCATCCTCGCCATGCCGCGCATCCTGGCGAGGGAGCCCGAGGCGGTGCTGCTGATCGTCGGCGGCGGCCCGTACGAGAAGGACCTGCGCAGGCTCGCGCACGAGACCGGCGTCTCCGCCTCCGTCCGCTTCACCGGTGCCGTCCCCTGGTCCGAACTCCCCGCCCACTACGGCGCGGGCGACGTCTTCGCCATGCCCTGCCGCACCCGCCGCGGCGGCCTCGACGTCGAGGGCCTCGGCATCGTCTACCTCGAAGCCTCCGCGACCGGCCTTCCCGTCGTCGCCGGCGACTCCGGCGGCGCGCCCGACGCGGTGCTGGACGGGGAGACGGGGTGGGTCGTGCGGGGCGGCTCCCCGGAGGCGGCGGCCGACCGCGTCGTCGCGCTGCTGGGCGACGCGGAACTCCGGCGTCGGATGGGGGAGCGGGGTCGGGAGTGGGTCGAGGAGAAGTGGCGCTGGGACTTGCTGGCGGAGAAGCTGAAGCGGCTGTTGTAGGGGCAGGGAAGGTCGTCGGATGGCTGCGGGTTGTTCGTGGCTGGTCGCGCAGTTCCCCGCGCCCCTAAAGACAAAAGCCTGGGGCGCAGCCCCGCTTTCAGGGGCGCGGGGCT
>NZ_VWMY01000010.1:139347-201642 GCF_008905045.1 Streptomyces albicerus | reverse complement strand
CCGGATCATCAAGGACAGGGGCAACGAGTCATACCGGCCCCGAAGGCCACGAGCCCCGAACCGGGCTCTACGAAGACGGTAATGGGCGGCCCGCGCGAGATGCGCGCTCGAAGCGGCCGCCCCGGGCAGCTCCCCGTGCGGGGCGGACTCGACGGAGGCGTAACTACTCCGGAGCCTGCCGCGGGCTGCCCTGCCGGGAGCTCGACGAACTGCTACTGATGGGCATCGTCGCGCTCCTCTCCCAGAATGCGGCGCCGGCGGAACCCGGCGACTTGGACATAACCACTGTGCACGTAAGCCGAGTTGGACGCCACCGAATAAAAAGGCACCGGAGGCAGACGGCCGGGGAAACTACCGGCGGCGCCACCTGCGCCGTCGCGCCTTGCTGAAGAACCAGCCCGCGGGCGGCTCGTCGGAGCGCCAGGGCTGCGGATCGGGTCCGCCGTCGCGCCAGCGGGCCGCGAGCATACGGGCGCGCGCGGACGGCTCGGCCGTCTCGGCGGACCGTATGAAGTCATCGTCCAGGATCAGCTCGTCCCAGACGTCCTCGGACTCCCCCTGCCCGTCGCCGGGGCCTTGTCCGTCGCTCCGCGGTGCCTGCCCTGCCATCCCCGTCCTCCTTGCTGTGCATCCCCTTGAGCAAGTGTGCCGTTACGCGTGTAAAGCCGATCTCAAGATCAAAAGTGGCTCCACGCGCGCGTGCACCGAGAGAACGGTCACGCACGCGTGGAACCACCCCAACTCCCCGGAGCGGTCTACTCCTCGCCGGCCAGCGTCAGCGTCCGCAGCTTCTGCCCCGCGAACCACGTGGCGGCGACCGTCACCGCGATCAGCAGCACCGCCCCGGTGGTCAGGCCCACGTCCGAGGTGACGAGGTCCCCGCCGGTGACCTCGTGGGCCACCGCGAGCGCCCACTGCTGCACGCTGAGGGTGCGCGCCCCGGACACCAGCGTCCCGAAGAGGGCTTCCCACACGAGCGCGTAGACGAGCCCGAAGACGACGGCGTGCCGTGTGATGGTGCCGAGCAGCAGGAAGAGCGCGGCGTACGCGATGGAGGCGACCAGCGCGGCCACCGTGTAGGCGACGGCGATCTGCTGCCCGTTGCCGTTGAGGATCATCCCGGCGAGGAAGGTCGGGATCGCCGAGAACGCCATGGTGACGGCGATGGCGACGATCAGCTTGGTGAAGATGATCGTCGGACGTTTGACCGGCTTGGCGAGCAGGTAGACGACCGAGCCGTCGTCGATCTCGGGGCCGATCGCTCCGGTGCCCGCGATGACGCCGATGATGGGCACCATCGTGGCGAGCGCGAACCCGCCGAGGACGTCCGCGGCCACCTGGTCGTCGGCGCCGGTGAAGCCGCGTACGGCCAAGGAGATGACGATCAGCAGGACGGGCAGGGCGCCCAGGATGAGGGCCCGGCGGCGGCCGAGCAGGCCGCGGTAGGTGAGCCGGGCGACTGTGGGGTCGTACATCTTGGGCCTCCTACGCCGCGACGAGATACGAGAAGACGGACTCGAGGGACTCGTCGGACGGCGAGACCGTGAGCAGCCGGATGCCGTGGTCGCGGGCCACCCGCGGCAGCAGTGCCGTGAAGCGTCCGAAGTCGACGGCCTGGATGCGCAACGCGCCCTCCTGGAGGTCCACTTCGATGCCGGACGTCGACGGGTCGGCGATGAGCGCGGCGGCAAGCGCGCGGTCGTCGCTGGAGCGCACCAGGTAGCGGTGCGGGCGGTCGGTCATCAGGCGGCGGATCCGGCGGAAGTCACCGCTCGCCGCGTGCCGTCCGGCGACGATCACCTCGATGTGCGAGGCGAGTTGCTCGACCTCTTCGAGGATGTGCGACGAGAAGAGGACCGTACGGCCCTCGTCGCCCATGCGCCGCAGCAGGTCCATCAGCTGCATGCGCTGGCGCGGGTCCATGCCGTTGAAGGGCTCGTCGAGCAGCAGCAGTGACGGATTGTGGACGAGGGCGGAGGCCATCTTCACGCGCTGGCGCATGCCCTTGGAGTACGTCGAGATCTTCCGGTCCTGCGCGTACTCCATCTCGACGGTGGCGAGGGCCTTCTGGGCGGCCTTCTTGCCGAGGCCGTGCAACTCGGCGTTGGCGACGACGAATTCGCGGCCGGTGAGGAAGTCGTACATCGCCTCCCGCTCCGGGACGATGCCGATCTGCTTGTAGATCTGCTCGTTGCGCCAGGTCGGCCGGCCGTCGAGGGTGACGGAGCCGGTGGACGGGGCCAGGAAGCCGCCCATCATGTTGATGAGGGTGGACTTTCCGGCGCCGTTCGGGCCGAGCAGGCCGGTGACGCCTGGGCCGATCGTCATGGTGATGTCGTTGACGGCCACCACGTTGCCGAAC
The DNA here is from genome assembly GCF_008905045.1 of Streptomyces albicerus. Classification (GTDB taxonomy): domain Bacteria; phylum Actinomycetota; class Actinomycetes; order Streptomycetales; family Streptomycetaceae; genus Streptomyces; species Streptomyces albicerus. Next base: position 199,280 of record NZ_VWMY01000010.1, on the reverse strand, counting down.
CAGCGTGAGACGTGGTCGATGGTGAGCGTGGTCACAGTCCGACCTTTCGGTAGCGGCGCATCAGGAGGCCGTAGCAGCCCGCGATGAGTCCCAGGACGACGATGAGGTAGACGACACCCTGCCCGGACGAGGGGCCTTCCCCTCCGGGGAAGGCGGAGGTGGCGCCGAGGAAAGCGGTCTGCACGCCGTCGATGAGCGTGATGGGCGAGAAGAGTCCGAGCCAGGGGATCGTGTCGGTGCTGTTCTGGTCGTAGGCGATGGCCTGGACGGTGGACACCGCCCCGTAGGAGATGGTCAGTACGGCGATGACGGCGGCGATGCCGAAGCCGCGACGCGGCGTGACCGCCGAGACGACCAGGCCGATGCCGGCGAAGAGGAGCGACAGCAGTGCCACGGAGACCAGTCCCTGTGCGAATCCCTTCGTCTGGTCGGCGAAGTCCAGCTTGGCCAGCAGCGCGCCTACGTAGAGCACGAGCAGCGGTGCGGCCGTGAGGACGAACATCGCCGAGGCCAGGGCCGCGTACTTGGCGCGTACGTAGTCCACGGTCTCGATGGGGCGCGAGAAGTACAGCGGCACGGTCTTGAAGCGCAGGTCGCGGGAGACGGCCTGGGGTCCCTGGGAGGCGACGTACAGGCCGATGACGGCCTGCATGATGACCGCGTAGCGCGTGTAGTCGACGGGCAGGTCCTTCGCCTTGGTGGCGACGGCGACCGCGACCATGATCAGCGCGGGGACGCACATCACCACGAAGAGCAGCATCGGCAGCACCTTGGACTTCACCGAACGGCCGAGGCCGTAGGCGCCGCGCAGGGACTGCGAGTAGAGCGAGCGGCGGGCGTACGCACGGCCCAGGCGCGGGCCGTCGTAGTTGCGGTAGCCGATGTTGTGGATCCGGGACTGCTCGCCCGGGCGAGCCGGGATCTGAGCTGTGGCCTGAGCCGAGGGCTGCTCAACCGCCATGGCCGACCGCCTCCTTCCGCTGTTCGTCGCCGCCCTTGGGGGCCTGCGCGTCGCTGTTCCGGAGAGCCTGGTCGTCGCTGTCCTTGAAGACCTCCGAGATGTGGTGCCTGCGCTGCTCCATGCGGACCAGTCCGAGGCCCAGGTCGGCGACGACGTCCCGTACGAGGTCGTACGTCTCCTCGCCCTCCGCGGTGAGCAGGAGGATGTGGCCCGCGCCGGGCAGTTCGCTGCCGTCGTGGGTGTCGATCCCGCGCGCCTGGAGCACGTCGCGCACCGCGCGGGTGCCGTCCGGGTGCTCGTCGGTGTCGGTGACCTCGATGGCGAGGATCGCCGTGCTCTGCGTGAAGTCCGTGGTGGAGCTGGACCGCAGGAGCTTGCCGCCGTCGATGACGACGACGTGGTCGCAGGTGCGCTCCAGCTCGCCGAGGAGGTGCGAGGTGACCAGGACGGAGATGCCGAAGTCCGTGTGGATACGGCGGATCAGGCCGAGCATCTCGTCACGGCCGACCGGGTCGAGGCCGTTCGTCGGCTCGTCGAGGAAGACCAGCTGAGGGTCGTGGACGAGGGCCTGCGCGAGCTTCACGCGCTGCTTCATGCCCGTCGAGTAGCCGCCGATGGGGCGGTAGCGCTCCTCGTAGAGGCCCACGTGGCGCAGCGTGTCCGCGGTGCGCTCGCGGGCCGCCGCCGGCGGCAGGCCGGACATGCGCGCCATGTGGACGACGAACTCGGTGGCCGAGACGTCGGGCGGCAGGCAGTCGTGCTCGGGCATGTACCCGACCCGCTCACGGATGTCGCCGCCCTTGGTGGCGACATCGAGTCCGAGCACTTCGGCACGGCCCTCGGTGGCGGGGGACAGACCCAGCAGGATCTTGATCAGTGTGGACTTGCCGGCTCCGTTGGCTCCGACGAGTCCGGTCACACCGGGTCCGACGTCCACGGAGAGCCGGTCAAGAGCGGTCACCCTCGGGAACCGCTTGCTCAGGCTTTCGGTCGCGATCACAGTCACGTTTCGAAGGTAGTGGCGCAGGCCACAGCGGTCGTCAGACCTGGGAGCTGGATTGCCGTCCCTCTCGGGTATTACGGGCCCGTAAGGGTCCCCCTGAGGTCGAACAACCGGCGGGGGACGGCCGGCACCGGCTGGGCCGTCCGCCCCGGCCCGGTTATCCACAGCGCTCCGGTTGTCCACAGGGGGCGCACACGCCTATTGACGCAGCCTCCAACAATTGTCACATTCATCAGTGTCAAGTTACGGGCGCGTACGGCAGTCGGCTTGGGACGGACGGTGGCATGACCTCAGCAGTGGCCCCACCAGGCGAACTCACCGCGGAACTGCGCGGGTTCAGGGAGGTGCAGCGTCTCGCGTACGAGTGCGCGGAGGCGGTCGCGGCGCAGCTGAAGCCGGGCGTGACCGAGCGCGAGGCGGCGCGGATGCAGCGCGAGTGGCTGCGTGAGCGCGGAGTGCGGGACTGGTTCCATCTGCCCTTCGCCTGGTTCGGGGACCGCACGGCGTTCGTGGGCTTCCGGATTCCGCTGCAGTTCTTCCCCACCAACAGGCGCCTGGAGGCGGGGATGCCGTTCATCCTCGACCTGGCCCCGGTCCACAAGGGCTACACCGCGGACATCGGGTACTCCGGCTCACTGGGGCTCAATCCGGTGCAGGACAAGCTGCTCGCCGACCTGGAGGCGCACCGCGAGCTGATCCTGCGCGAGGTGCGCGAGCGCCGCCCGCTGCGCGAGATCTACGAGGACGTGGACCGGCTCATGGTCCGCCAGGGCTACGCCAACCGGCATCGCGCCTATCCCTTCGGGGTGATCGCGCACAAGGTCGACCGGGTCAAGGAGCGGCGCTGGTCACCGCACCTGTTCGGCTTCGGCACGCAGTCGCTCAAGGGCCTGGCGAGTGACGCGATCCACGGCCACCGCGACGGCTGGTCCCCGCTGTGGTCGCCGTACAAGTTCTCCGACCACCCGCCCCAGCCCGGTCTGTGGGCGGTCGAGCCGCACCTCGGATTCCGCGGTACGGGCGCGAAGTTCGAGGAGATTCTCGTGGTCACCGACTCCAGAGATCCGGAGCAGAGCGCGTTCTGGCTGGACGACGATCTGCCGCATGTGCGGCGCTGGGCGGAGGACAAGTGACGCTTCAGGGCGCGCGCGAGCGCTGGGTGCGTACGGGCGGAGTCGAGCTGTGCGTCGCCGAGCTGGGCGACGAGGCACAGCCCACGGTCGTCCTCGTGCACGGTTATCCGGACTCCAAGGAGGTGTGGTCCGAGGTCGCCGCGCGCCTCGCCGAGCGTTTCCATGTCGTGCTGTACGACGTGCGCGGCCACGGCAGGTCCACGGCACCGCGGCCGCTGCGCGGCGGGTTCACGCTGGAGAAGCTGACGGACGACTTCCTGGCCGTCGCGGACGCGGTCAGCCCGGACCGGCCGGTGCACCTGGTGGGGCACGACTGGGGCTCGGTGCAGGCCTGGGAGTTCACCACGGTCAAGCGCACCGAGGGGCGGATCGCGTCCTTCACGTCGATGTCCGGGCCGTCCCTCGACCACTTCGGCCACTGGATCAAGAAGCGCGTGTCCCACCCGACGCCCCGCAGGGTCGGCCAACTACTGGGGCAGGGCGCCAAGTCCTGGTACGTGTACCTGCTGCACACGCCGGTCCTGCCCGAACTCGCCTGGCGCGGCCCCCTCGGCACACAGTGGCCGAAGATCCTGCGGCGGCTCGAAAAGGTCCCCGCGGGCGACTATCCGACCCCGTCACTGCCCACGGACGCGGCACACGGCGCGTGGCTGTACCGGGACAACGTACGGGCGCGGCTGCGTCGACCGCGCACCGACGCGTACGCACACGCGCCCGTGCAACTCGTCACGCCCCTGGGCGACACCTTCCTGTCGGAGAAGCTCTGCGACGAACTGGAGCGGTGGGCCCCGCAACTGGTGCGCCGCACCCTCCCGGCCAAGCACTGGATCCCGCGCACCCGGCCCGACCAACTGACCGCCTGGATCACCGAGTTCGTGACCGCCGTCGAAGGCGGGAGGCCCACACCGGTGACCGACGGGCCGTACGCCGACCGCTTCGGCGGGCAGCTCGTGCTGGTCACCGGTGCGGGCAGCGGCATCGGACGCGCCACCGCCTTCGCGTTCGCCGAGGCCGGCGCGCGCGTGGTGGCCGTCGACCGGGACGCGGAGAGCGCGGCCCGCACCGCGGAGCTGTCCCGCCTGATCGGCGCCCCCGAGGCCTGGGCCGAGACGGTCGACGTCTCCGACGAGCAGGCCATGGAGAAGCTCGCCGAGAAGGTCGCCGCCGAGTACGGGGTGGTCGACGTGCTGGTGAACAACGCCGGGATCGGGCTGTCCGGCTCCTTCTTCGACACCACCACGGAGGATTGGCGGAATGTCCTCGACGTCAACCTGTGGGGTGTGATCCACGGCTGCCGGCTCTTCGGGAAACAGATGACCGAGCGGGGACAGGGCGGCCACATCGTCAACACCGCGTCGGCGGCCGCGTATCTCCCGTCCAAGGCGCTGCCCGCCTACAGCACCTCGAAGGCGGCGGTGCTGATGCTCAGCGAGTGCCTGCGCGCCGAGTTGGCGGGCCAGGGCATCGGGGTCTCGGCGATCTGCCCGGGATTCATCAACACCGGCATCACGTCGACCGCGCGCTTCACAGGAGTCGACGCCGACGAGGAGAAGCGGCGCCAGAAGAAGTCCGCGCGACTGTACGGGCTGCGCAACTATCCGCCGGAGAAGGTCGCCGACGCCGTGCTGCGCGCGGTCGTGCGCAACCAGGCCGTGGTGCCGGTGACGGCGGAGGCACGCGGCGGCCGCCTCATGTCCCGCTTCACGCCCAGGGCGCTGCGCGCGATCGCACGGATGGAGCCACCGCTGTGACCACGGAAGGAGCCGCTTCTGCGAGCGCGGAGGAGCCGGCAGGAACCGGAGAGCACTACCCCATCGCGCCCCGGCGGGTGTCCTTCGACTGGGAGAACACCCCGCTCCACTGGATACCGGACGAGCCGACCGCGACCCACGTCATCAACGTGCTGCACCTGTTGCTGCCGGCGGGGGAGCGGTGGTTCGTGAAGGTCTTCAAGGAGGGCCTGCCACTGGTCACCGACGCCGAACTCCTCAAGGACGTCAAGGGGTTCATGGGGCAGGAGGCGACGCACAGCGTGCAGCACTCGTACGTGCTGGAGCATCTGGCGGCGCAGCGGCTGGACACGGCGGACTACACCAAGTACGTCGACTACCTCTTCGAGAAGCTGCTGGGCGAACAGCCTCCCCCGGGGATACCGATACCGGCGCGGGAGTGGCTGCGCTTCCGGCTCTCGGTGATCGCGGCGATCGAACAGTTCACGGCGGTGCTGGGCGACTGGGTGCTGGCCGCCGAGGGCCTCGACCACGCGGGGGCCGACGAGGTCATGCTCGACCTGCTGCGCTGGCACGGCGCGGAGGAGGTGGAGCACCGCGCGGTCGCCTTCGACATGTACCAGCACTGCGGCGGCGAGGGCCTGCCCCGGTACGCACGCCGGGTCGTGGGCATGGCGGTCACGGCTCCCGTGATGCTGTACATGTGGGCGTGGGGCGCGGCCTACCTCATACGCCACGATCCGCAGCTGGCGGGCCGGCCGCGCTACTCGCTCGCAGCGCACAACAGTGCGGTACGCAAGGGGCTCCTGCCCACATGGAAGGAGCTCGGCTCGGCCGTCCCGCGCTATCTGCGGCGCTCGTACCATCCGTCGCGGGAGGGGTCGATGCGCAGAGCGGTCGAGTATCTGGCGCAGTCACCGGCGGCGCGTACGGCGGCAGGTGCGATCGGCAGGGCGGCGCTCGCGTAAGCACTCGGGAAGGCAGGGACTGTGAACGACGAGCCGGCCGGCGTCGCGTACCGGATCGAGGACCTGGCGCACCACAGCGGTGCCACGGTCCGGACGATCCGCGCCTACCAGGACCGCGGGCTGCTCCCCCGCCCGGAGCGGCGCGGCCGCGCCAACGTGTACTCGGACGCGCATCTGGCCCGGCTGCGGCAGATCGCCGACCTGCTCGACCGCGGCTACACGCTGGCCTCCATCAAGGAGCTCCTGGAGGCCTGGGACGCGGGCCGGGGCCTCGGCGGAGTGCTCGGCCTGGTCGCGGAGGTCGACGGGCCGTGGACGGACGAGGAGGCGGTCCGAATCTCGCGGACCGAGCTCGACGAGCGCTTCGGTGGCAATCCGGACGACGCGGCGGTGGCCGACGCCGTCGAGCTCGGGGTGCTCGAACGCGTTCCGGGGCACGAGGACACGTTCCTCGTGCCGAGCCCCCAAGAGCTGGCTGTGGCGGCCGAGTTGTACGAGGCGGGCGTCCCGTTGTCGGCGATATCAGGCCATCTGCGGGAGTTGCGTGGCCAGGTGGAGCACATCGCCGCGCGCTTCCTGGAGTTCACGACCGAGCACGTCTTCGCACGCTATCTCGGCGAGCATCCGCCGACCGACGCCGACGCCGCCGAGGCGGCCGCACTCGTACGACGGCTGCGGCCGCTCGCACGGCAGACGGTGGACGCCGAACTCGCCCGGGCCATGCGGCTGTTCGCCAACCGGCACTTGCGTCGGCATCTCGGCGCAGAACGCTCCGCGGCGCCTTCCGAGGAGACGCGGTCCGTGGTCGTCCCCGCCTCGACAATGGAGGCTGTGGAAGGTCTCGTCGGCGCGGAACACGCGGCCGAGTTCATCGCCGTTGCGGCTGAACGCGAGGTTCGGGCACGGGCCTTGGACACACTCGCCGCAAATCACACCAAGGCCGCCATACTTGATGAATCGTCGTAAATTACCCCTGCGTTGTCCACAGAAGCTTCAACTGGCCCTGTGGATAACGCATTTGGCTGTGGATCAAACCTCCGAGACAAAATCAACTGCGTGATCAGCGTCTCGCCAGGCACTCTGGCGGCATGGACGAAAGACGCACCGTGAAGGTGTCGAAGTACCTCTCGAAGCATCTGCGGCATCAGCCCGAGCGGATCGGGCTGACGCTCGACGAGGGCGGCTGGGTCGAGATCGAGACGCTGATGGCCGCGGCGGCGGCGCACGGCTTCCGGTTCAGCCGGGACGAGCTCGACCACGTGGTCGCCCACAACGACAAGCGGCGCTTCGCGATCGAGGGCACCCGGATCCGGGCCAGCCAGGGCCACTCCGTCGACGTCGATCTCGGCCTGCCGCCGGCGACGCCGCCCGCGTACCTCTACCACGGGACCGTCGCCCGCTACCTGGACGCGATCCGCGCCGAGGGCCTCAGGTCCATGAACCGGCACGACGTGCACCTCTCGCCCGACCGCGAGACCGCGACCCGCGTCGGCGCCCGCCGCGGGCGCTCCGTCGTGCTCTCCGTGGACGCCGCCGCCATGTACCGCGACGGCCATGTCTTCCGGGTCAGCGCCAACGGCGTCTGGCTCACGGCCGCCGTACCCCCGCGCTACCTCCGGTTTCCCGCCTCGCACTGACCGCTTCGGGGCCGTTGCCCTCATCGACTGCCCGGGCCCGGGCCTCGCCGACCGGCCGTTCGGGAGCGCCCCGCGAGTGCGCTTAGGCTCTGAGACATGAGTCTGCGCCTGAGCACTGTGATCCTGCCCTACCTCCGCTGGCACGAGGGAGGGCGCCGCGCATGGCAGCGCGCCGAGCAGCTCGGGTTCGACACCGCCTTCACGTACGACCATCTGGCGTGGCGGACGTTCCGCGAGGGTCCGTGGTACGGCGCCGTTCCGACGCTGACCGCCGCCGCGGGCGCCACCGACCGTCTGCGCCTCGGCACGCTGGTGACCTCCCCGAACTTCCGGCACCCGGTGACCCTCGCCAAAGAGCTGATCTCGCTCGACGACATCTCCGGTGGCCGAATCACGCTGGGCATCGGCGCGGGCGGCTCCGGCTTCGACGCCACGACGCTGCTGAAGAGCGGCGAGGAGCCGTGGACGCCGCGCGAGCGGGCCGACCGCTTCGGCGAGTTCGTACCACTGCTCGACCGGCTGCTCACCGAGGACTCCGTGTCGTACGACGGCGCGTTCTACTCGGCGCGCGAGGCCTACAACATCCCCGGCTGCGTCCAGCGCCCCCGGCTGCCCTTCGCGGTCGCCGCCACCGGGCCGCGCGGGCTGAAGCTCGCCGCCCGGCACGGGCAGGCGTGGGTGACGACAGGCGACCCGAAACTCTTCGAGACGGGCACTCCCGAACAGTCGGTTCAAGCCATTCGCGGACAGGCCGAGAAGCTGGCCACCGCGTGCGAAGCGGTCGGCCGCGACGTGAACGAACTCGACAAGATCCTGCTCACCGGCTTCACCCCGGACCGCGGCCGTCCGCTGGAGTCCCTCGACGCGTTCGTCGACTTCGCGGGCCGGCACATGGAGCTTGGCTTCACGGACATCGTGATCCACTGGCCCGTCCCGGACTCGGACTTCGCGGCGGACGAGAAGGTCTTCGAGCACATCGCGATGGAGGCGGTCGGGCAGCTCGGCTGAGGCTCTGTCCGGGACTGCCTCGGCGGCCGCCCCGACAGCCGCTCCCGCGGTCCTTCGAGGGGCAATCGCACGACAGCTGCGGAATGCACAAAGGCGCAGGTGAGGACATACGTCACTCAAGTGTGCGGACCGCCGCACGCCCGTGCGCGCATATGCGGGAGAATGGGCGGCGTGACCTCAGAGACCCGACGGCCCGGGACCCCGGCCTCCACTCTCCCGCCCCGGCTGATTGCCACGGATCTCGACGGCACCCTGCTGCGCGACGACAAGTCCGTCTCACCGCGCACGGTCGCCGCCCTGGCCGCCGCCGAGGAGGCCGGCATCGAGGTCTTCTTCGTGACTGGACGCCCGGCCCGCTGGATGGACGTCGTCAGCGACCACGTCCACGGTCACGGGCTTGCCATCTGCGGAAACGGCGCCGCCGTGGTCGACCTGCACGGCGGCCCCGGCGCCCACCGCTTCGTCAAGATCCGGGAGCTGGCGCGGGAGAACGCGCTTGATGCAGTCCGGCTGCTCCGCGATGCCGCGCCGGGAACCGTGTTCGCCATCGAGCAGACCTTCGGCTTCTACCAGGAGCCGGCATATCCGAAGCTGCACATGGAGATCCCCGACACCCTCGCGCCCGCCGAGAAGCTGCTGGCGCCGGACGCCCCGGGTGCCGACGAGCCGGTGCTCAAGATCCTCGCGTACCACCACGAGATCTCCCCGGACGACTTCCTCACCGTCGCCCGCCTGGCCATCGGCGACCGCGCCAACGTGACCCGCTCCAGCCCCAGCGCCCTCCTGGAGATCAGCGGCCCCGGCGTCTCCAAGGCCAGCACGCTCGCGCTGTGCTGCGCCGAGCGCGGCATCTCGCACGAGGAGGTCATCGCCTTCGGGGACATGCCGAACGACGTGGAGATGCTCACCTGGGCGGGCACGTCGTACGCGATGGGCAACGCGCACCCCGACGTGATCGCGGCAGCCTCCGGGCGTACGGTCGCCAACAACGAGGACGGGGTGGCGGTCGTGATCGAGCGGATACTCGCGGAGCGCGGCTAGCACTTGATGCTCGCGGAGCGCGGCTCGCAGTCGATGCTCTGGGAGTGCGGCTCGCAGTTGATGCTCGCGGAGCGCGGCCAGCGGTGCATGCTCGGGGAGAACGTCGGCAATAAGGAGCATCCGTAACAGGCGTGCGCCTGGAGCCTGCCCCTTACCGGCACTCTCCTGGACACCTTTTCAGAGCTGGACCCCGCGCTCGGCCAGCCACTCCTGCGGATCGACCCCCGACCCGAGCTGTGGCGTCAGACGCACCTCGAAGTGCAGATGCGGCCCGGTCGAGTTGCCGGTCGTGCCCGACTGGCCGACCCACTGCCCCGCGGCCACTCGCTCCCCCTGGTCGACGGTGACCGCGGAAAGGTGGGCGTACTGCGTGTAGTAGCCCCCGGGATGCCCCACCACGACCTCGATGCCGAACGGGCCGCCGCACGACACCTTCACCACCCGCCCCTCGCCCACCGACCGCACCGGTGTGCCGATGTCCACCGCGAAGTCCTGGCCGGTGTGCCGGTTCGCCCAGCGCTCGCCTCCGCTGCCGAAGCCCGCGGAGAGTTCGTACGTCTCCACCGGCGCGACCCACGGCTGTGTGAAGCCCGTTCGCGGCTGGTCGAGCCGGACGGCGCCCCGGCAGGCGCCGGCGGCGACCGAGGCGTCCGCCTGTCCCTGGAGCGTCCACTGGGCTTCTTCGAGCTTCTGCTCGATCCCCCGCTTGATCTCGGCTAGTTCACCGTTGTGCCGCTCCAGCGCCTGCCAGGCCGAGGCCGCCTTCGCCTCGTCGGCGGCGAGCCGTGCCTCGGCCCGGCGGCTCTTGGCGATGGCGTTGTTGACGGCGAGATCTGCCTGCCAGACGGCACGCTGACCGCGCATCAGCTCTTCGGGACTGTCCGCGAGCATCAGCTGCGCGGTGTGCGGGAGCCCGCCGCCGCTGCGGTACTGGGCGCGCGCGATCCGGCCGAGGTCCTCGTTCAGCACGGCGATGTCCTCCCGCTCACGCTCGAGAAGCCGCTCCAGGCGCTGTGCCCGGCCCCGCTGCGCCTCGGCCTCCAGGCGCCCCGCCTCGTACTGCTGCGTCGCCAGGGACGCCTCCTCGTACAGCCGCACCACCTCGGCGCTGACGCCGCCCGAGCCCTCGGCCTCTCCCGTGGCCGCCGTGGGCTGGGCCGCCAGAACGGCCAACGCGCACAGCAGCACCGGGACGAGCAGGGGATGACGGCGAGGTGAGCGCATGACACGGATCGTGTCGCGCGGGGCGGCTCCGGTCCTGTTCAAGTCGTACACCTGGGGGACCGGTTGTCACGGATGGACCACTCCACTGGGCCGAACAGGGGCCGGGAACGAAGCACTTCGGCAGGGCACCTTGTCTGACTGTCCATACCGGCCGTTCTCGCCCGAGTGCCTTCACCACGGACACCAGTACGGCTAGTAAGGCGCCTCCCACACCACCGACGCACCGCCGCCGCCCTCCCCGACCCGGGGCCCGTACCAGCTGTCCCCGCCCAGCGACTCCGCCCGCCGCTGCAGGTTCTTCAGTCCGCTGCGCCGCCCCCCTTCGGGGATGCCGACGCCGTCGTCCGAGACGGTCAGCCGTACGCCGGGACGCCCGTCCGGCAGTTGCACGGTCGCGTCCACGGTGACATCGATACGGGACGCTCCCGCGTGCCGGAAGGCGTTGGACAGGGCCTCGCGGAGGGCCGCGATGAGGTTCTTGGCGGTGAGTTCGCCGACCACCGTGTCGACGGGGCCGGCGAAGTGGTGCGACGGCTTGAAGCCGAGCGGTACGGCGGCCATGTTGATCTCGCGCAGCACGCGCGTCCGCAACCCTGTTGACACCTCTGTCGGTCCTTGCTGAAGAGCGAAGATGGCGGTGCGGATCTCCTGGATGGTGACGTCGAGTTCATCGACGGCCTTGCCTACGCCCTGCCGCACCTCGGGCACGGTGGAGCGCCGCTGCGCGCTCTCCAGCATCATCCCGGTGGTGAACAGCCGCTGGATGACGAGGTCGTGCAGGTCACGGGCGATCCTGTCGCGGTCCTCGTAGACGGCGAGCCGCTCCCGGTCGCGCTGTGCCTCGGCCATCACCAGCGCCAGGGCGGCCTGCGAGGCGAACCGCGTCGCCAGGGTGCGCTCGCGCCCCGTGAACGGACGCGCGCCGCCCGCACGCGCCATGACGAGGGTCCCAAGGACCCGGCCGTCGCTCTGCAGGGGAAGGAGCATCGTCGGCCCGTAACCGCGGGCGAGATCGCTGGGCATGCGCGGGTCGGCGGCCGCGTCCTCGACGAACACGGCATCTCCCGCTAGCAGTTCGCCCGCAACCCCGCTCTCCGGCGGTACGACCAGCCCCAATGCCTTCGACGGCCGCTCGGACGCGACGGCGACGATCTCCAGGCCGCCCTCGGCCGCGGGCAGCAGCACGAGTCCGGCCGCCGAGTCCGAGAGCCTGCGGGCCTGTTCCGCGACCACTTGGAGGGCCTCGTCGGCGTCCCCTCCGGACAGCAGCGCGGTCGTGACGGCCACGGATCCGTCGATCCAGCGCTCACGCTGCTCGGCCGACTCGTACAGGCGCGCGTTCCCGATGGCGATGCCCGCCTCCCTGGCCAGTACGAGCACCATGCCGAGGTCGTGGTCGTCGAACGGCCCACCGTCGCGCTTCTCGGCCAGATAGAGATTTCCGAAGATCTCCCCCCGGACATGGATGGGCACCCCCAGGAAGCCGCGCATCGCCGGATGGTGCTCCGGAAACCCGCACGAGCGCGGATCCTCGCCCAGCTCCGCGAGCCGCACGGGCCCGGTCTCGTGGATCAACGCCCCCAGCAGACCCTTGCGCCCGTCCGGCAACCGCCCGATCAGCCGGGCCGTCTCCCCGTCGACTCCCTGATAGACGAACTCGGCGAGCCCGTCCCCGCCCTCCGCCAACACCCCGATCGCCGCATACCGCGCGCCCGCCAGTTCCGCCGCGGTCCCACAGATCCGCTCCAGCGTGGACCGCAGCTCCAGCCCACCCCCCACCGACCGCATCGCTTCCAACAACCGCGGCACGTCATCGGGATTCGGGTCGGCGCCGGAGGCCGCTACGACTGACATGCACCGAGCCTAGTTAGTCCCATTTGCCCAGGAAAGTCGGACTCAGCCGGGCCGACCGCTCACGACAGCTCGTCGCCCCCACACACAGCGCGCTCACCGCGAAACGGCCAACATCTCCGCCTGACTCTCTCGCTCAAGCATCCCCCGCAGCGGCCCCTCCACATGCACCAGCTCCCCGTACACCCCCCGCTGCACCACACGCCCGTCATCCAGCACGATCACCTCGTCCACGGCTTCCAGCCCCGCCAGCCGATGCGTGATCAGCAACGTCGTCCGTCCCGCAGTCGCAGCCAACAGATCAGCGGTGAGCGCATCGGCAGTCGCCAGATCGAGGTGCTCCGCAGGCTCATCAAGAACAAGCACAGGAAAGTCGGCAAGCAACGCACGCGCCAACGCCACCCGCTGCCTCTGCCCCCCGGACAGCCGAGCCCCATGCTCCCCGATCAACGTGTCGAGCCCGTCAGGCAGACCGTCGACCCACTCGAGCAACCGAACCCGCCCCAGCACATCCCGCAGCTCACTGTCCGTCGCGTCCTTCCGAGCGAGCAGCAGGTTCTCCCGCACAGAGCTGTCGAAGAGGTGCGCGTCCTGCGCACACAGCCCCACCAGCCGCCGTACGTCGTCACTGTCCATGCCGTACGCGTCCACGCCTCCCAGCGTGTACGCCCCCGCCCCCGCGTCCAGGAACCGCAGCAGCACCTGCGCGAGAGTCGTCTTGCCGGACCCGGACGGCCCGACGACGGCGATCCGCCGCCCCTGTTCGAGCGTCAGATCCACTCCGGAGAGCGCGTCCCGCTCCTGCCCGGCATGACGAGCGGCCAGCCCCCTCACCACGACGGGGAACGGCGACTCGGGCGCCTCCAGCTGCCGCTCCGGTTCGCGTACGGGCTCGGGCGCGTCCAGGACCTCGTACACGCGCTCCGCGCTCTTGCGCACCCGCTGCCGGTACTGGACGGCGAGCGGCAGCCCCAGGACGGCCTCGAAGGCGGCGAGCGGGGTGAGGACGACGACGGCCATCGCCACGCCGCTCAGGCGCCCGTCGACGACCGCCTGGGCACCGACCAGCGCGGTGGCCGCGACGGTGAGCCCGGAGACGAGCGCTGTGAGCCCGTCGCCGAGCGCGGTGGCGGTGGCCGCGCGCGAGGCGATACGCGTGAGCTCACCGTCGGCCCGCCGTGCCTCGGCGGTACGCGCCGGCAGCGCACCCGCGACCGTCAACTCGGCCGTCCCCGTGAGGAGATCGGCCACCTGGGTCGCCAGCACACCACGCGCGGGGGCCAGCCGACGCTCCGCCCGGCGTGCGACTGCGCCGGTCACCAGCGGGACGCCCACCCCGGCGGCCAGCAGCCCGACGGCGAGGGCGGCCCCGGCCTCGGGCAGGAGCCAGGCCGTGAACCCGACGGAGCCGGCCGACACGACGGCGGCGGCCGCGGCGGGCAGCAGCCAGCGCAGCCAGTAGTCCTGCAACGCGTCGACATCGGTGACGAGCCGCGAGAGCAGGTCACCGCGGCGAGCGCTACGCAGCCCCGCGGGCGCGAGCCGTTCGAGGCGCCGGTACACGGCGACCCGGGTGTCGGCGAGCATCCGCAGCACGGCGTCGTGGGACACCAGCCGCTCGGCGTACCGGAAGACGGCCCGCCCGATCCCGAACGCGCGCGTGGCCGTCACGGCGACCATCAGATACAGCACGGGCGGCTGCTGCGAGGCTCTGGAGATCAGCCAGCCAGAGGTGGCCATGAGCCCGACGGCACTCCCGAGCGCGAGACTGCCGAGCAGAAGGGCCAGCGCCAGCCGACCGTGCCAAGGCCCGGCCATGGCGCGTACGCGCGCGAGCACTCCCTCCCGCACCTCTGGGAGCAGAGGCGCCTCCTCGCCGGGCGCGGGCACCGCCGCCGACACACCAGCCGCGGGCACAGACGCCAACACATCGGCGCGACGCGCCTCCGCGCTGCGAGAGCGCACGGAACCGTCCACCGCGACGGGTGCTTCCGGTTTCAGCCGCACCACCCGGTCCGCCACGTCCAACAGGGCCGGCCGGTGTACGACGAGCAGCACGGTCCGCCCCACCGCCAGGCGCCGGACCGCCTCCACGACCTCGGCCTCGGTCGCCCCGTCCAGTGAAGCCGTCGGCTCGTCGAGCAGCAGAACCGGCCGGTCCGCGAGGAACGCCCGTGCGAGGGCGAGCCGTTGACGCTGCCCGGCGGACAGCCCGGCACCGTCCTCACCGAGCACCGTCCGCATCCCGCCGGGCAGCGCATCCACGAACTCGAGGGCTCCGGCATCGGACAGCGCCCGGCGCACCGCCGAGTCGTCCGCGTCCGGCCGCGCCAGCCGTACGTTCTCGGCGACGGACCCGGCGTACAGGTGGGGCCTCTGCGGCACCCACGCGACCCGCGCGTGCCACTCCTCCAGGGCGACCTCGGCGAGATCGACTCCCCCGACGCTCACCCTCCCCGACGTGGGTTCCACGAACCCCAACAGCACATTCAGGAGCGTCGACTTGCCCACCCCGCTGGGTCCGACGAGTGCCACCGTCTCCCCGGACTCGACCGCGAAGGACACGTCCGACACCGCGTCGGCGGACCGCCCGGGATACCGGACCGTCACGCCCTCGAAGCGCAGGGCCCCGGAGGACGGCACAGCATCTGTCCCGGACGTCGGCACCGGCGTCTCCAGGACCGAGAAGATCTCCTCGGCGGCGGACAGCCCTTCCGCCGCCGCGTGGTACTGCGCCCCCACCTGCCGCAACGGCAGATACGCCTCGGGCGCAAGGACGAGGACGACCAGACCGTCGTACAGAGCCATCTCGCCGTGGACGAGCCGCATCCCGATGGTCACCGCGACCAGGGCGACCGAGATCGTGGCGAGCAACTCCAGCGCGAAGGAGGAGATGAAGGCGATCCGCAGGGTCCGCATGGTCGCCTGCCGGTACTCCCCGGTGATCTGCCGGATCGACTCGGCCTGCGCCTTGGCCCGCCCGAACACCTTGAGCGTGGGCAGCCCCGCGACCACGTCCAGGAAGTGCCCCGAAAGCCGCGACAGCAGCCGCCACTGACGGTCCATCTGTGACTGGGTGACCCAGCCGATGAGCATCATGAAGACCGGGATGAGCGGCAGCGTGCCGACGATGATCGCCGCCGACACCCAGTCCTCGGTGACGATCCGCGCGAGTACGGCCACTGGCACGACCACCGCGAGCCCCAACTGCGGCAGATAGCGCGAGAAGTAGTCGTCCAGAGCATCGACCCCGCGCGTGGCCAGAGCGACCAGCGATCCCGTCCGCTGCCCGCTCAGCCATCCCGGCCCCAACGCGCCGGCACGCTCCAGCAAACGCCCCCGCAGCTCCGACTTGACCGCCGCGCTCGCCCGGTGCGCGGCGAGTTCGGTGAGCCATGAGACAAACGCCCGACCGCCCGCGACCGCCACCAACAGCAGGAGCGGCGTGCGGAGTTCGGCGACCGCCAGCTCGTGCTGGAAGGCGCCGACCACCACTTCGGCGATGAGCATCGCCTGGGCGATGACCAGCCCCGCCCCCACAACTCCCAGGCCGACGACCGCCATCAGGAAGAGGCGGGTGGCCCGGGCGTATCGCAGCAGTCGCGGGTCGATCGGTTTCACGTGAAACACACCCTCGGGGTCAAGCAGGCGTGTTTCACGTGAAACACACCCTCTTCTCATTGGGCCTGTTTCACGTGAAACAGGCCCTTGGATTCATCAGTGCGCGGCCTCGGCGATGTGCTGCGTACCGATCCGCTTGCGGAACACCCAATAAGTCCAGCCCTGGTAGAGCATCACCACCGGCGTCGCGATCACCGCACACCAGGTCATGATCTTCAGCGTGTACGGGCTCGATGAGGCGTTGGTGACCGTCAGGCTCCAGTCGTCATTGAGCGAGGACGGCATGACGTTCGGGAAGAGCGACAGGAAGAGCATCGCAACGGCGGCCACGATGGTGAGGCCCGACAGTGCGAACGCCCAGCCCTCGCGTCCCGCCTGGTTCGCCCCGATCGCCGCGACCAGCGCGACCACCGCCACGACCAGCGCGACCATGCTCTGGCCGTCGCCGTTGTCGACCTGGGTCCAGAGCAGGAAGATCAGCGCGAGCACCGCCGTCACCAGACCGAGCCCGAGCGCCAGCTTCCGCGCCCGTTCCCGGATGTCACCGAGGGTCTTGAGCGCCGCGAACACCGCCCCGTGGAAGGTGAACAGCGTCAGCGTCACCAGACCACCCAGGAGCGCGTACGGGTTGAGCAGGTCCCATAGGTTGCCCACGTACTCCATGTCCTGGTCGATCTTCACACCCCGGACGATGTTGCCGAAGGCCACGCCCCAGAGGAACGCCGGGAGCAACGAGGTCCAGAAGATCGCGTTCTCCCAGTTGCGCTGCCACTGCTCCTCGGGCCGCTTCGCCCGGTACTCGAAGGCGACACCGCGCACGATCAGGCAGACCAGGATGAGCAGCAGCGGCAGGTAGAAGCCGGAGAAGAGGGTGGCGTACCACTCGGGGAAGGCGGCGAAGGTAGCGCCGCCCGCCGAGAGCAGCCACACCTCGTTGCCGTCCCAGACCGGCCCGATGGTGTTGATCAGCACCCGCTTCTCGGTCCGGTTCCGGGCCAGCAGCTTGGTGAGGACACCGATCCCGAAGTCGAAGCCCTCCAGGAAGAAGTAGCCCGTCCACAGGACGGCGATGAGGACGAACCAGACGTCGTGAAGTTCCATGACTCAGCTCCCTGGGCCTAGTACGAGAAGGCCATCGGCTTGTCGGCGTCACGGGGATCGCCGCCGATCTTCGTGGGCGGATTGAGGTCGGCCTCGGTGAGCTCGGGCGGTCCGGCCTTGACGTACTTCACGAGCAGCTTGACCTCGACGACGGCGAGGATCGCGTAGAGCGTCGTGAAGACGATCATCGAGGTGAGGACCTCGCCCTGCGAGACGCCGGGGGAGACCGCGTCACGCGTCTGGAGCACGCCGTAGACGACCCACGGCTGGCGGCCCATCTCGGTGAAGATCCAGCCCCAGGAGTTGGCGATCAGCGGGAAGCCCAGGGTCAGGATCGCGATGCGCCAGTACCACTTGGTGAGCGTCGGGCCGAGCGCCTTCTTGGGGAGCAGCACGAGATGCGGTACCTCGTCGTCCCCCACCCGCAGATGCTGCGGCAGCAAGAACTTCTTCCTGGTCAGCCAGAGTCCGACCAGACCGATGGCGAACGACGTCATGCCGAAGCCGATCATCCAGCGGAAGCCCCAGTAGGCGACGGGGATGTTGGGCCGGTAGTCGCCGGGCCCGAACCTCTCCTGCTCGGCCTTGTTGACGTCGTTGATACCGGGGACGTACGAGCTGAAGTCGTCCTTGGCCAGGAAGGACAGCAGTCCCGGAATCTCTATGGCGACCTTGTTGTGACCGGCGTCGACGTCCCCGTAGGCGAAGACGGAGAAGGGAGCAGGGGCCTCGCCGTCCCACAGCGCCTCAGCCGCGGCCATCTTCATCGGCTGCTGCTCGTACATGATCTTGCCGAGCGTGTCACCGCTGAGCGCGGTGAGCATGCCGCCCATGACGACAGTGACCAGGCCGAGCCGCAGTGAGGTCTTCATCACGGGGATGTGCTTCTTGCGCGTCAGGTGGAAGGCGGCGATGCCGACCATGAAGGCACCGCCCGTCAGGAAGGCCGCGGAGAGGGTGTGGAAGGCCTGGGCGAGCGCGGTGTTCTGGGTCAGGACCTGCCAGAAGTCGGTGAGTTCGGCGCGGCCCTTCTCCTCGTTGATCCGGTAGCCGACGGGGTGCTGCATCCACGAGTTGGCCGCGAGGATGAAGTACGCCGACAGGATCGTGCCGATCGAGACCATCCACATGCAGGCGAGGTGGATCTTCTTCGGCAGCTTGTCCCAGCCGAAGATCCACAGGCCGATGAAGGTGGACTCGAAGAAGAAGGCGATCAGTGCCTCGAAGGCCAGCGGGGCACCGAAGACGTCACCGACGAATCGCGAGTAGTCGGACCAGTTCATACCGAACTGGAACTCCTGCACGATGCCCGTGACGACGCCCATCGCGATGTTGATCAGGAAGAGCTTGCCCCAGAACTTCGTCGCTTTGAGGTACTTCTCCTTCTCCGTGCGCACCCAGGCGGTCTGGAGGCCCGCGGTGAGCGCGGCGAGCGAGATCGTGAGCGGGACGAACAGGAAGTGGTAGACGGTGGTGATACCGAACTGCCAGCGCGCCAGAGTCTCCGGCGCCAAAGCCAATTCCACGTCGTCAGTCTCCTTACATCGCCGTGGTACAGCGGCAGTTTGCCCCGCTCGTCACAGACATCACGGGAGCAACCGGGACACGCTTGTGAACGCGTTCACATTCACAAGCAATTATGACGCATGGCCGTTCGAGGGTTGACCGGCGGGGGGTCCCTAAGCGTGGACCGGTTGGCCTCTGGCGCGAAGTGCCTGGCCAAGGAGGGAGTGGCAAGGAGGGGGTGCCGAGCCGGGCAGGCACACGCCCGGGCCGGCGCCCGGCACCTCACCGACCGCCCAGGCCCCAGGAATCCGCCGGCCCCAGCACCCCGCCGACCGACTAGAGCTCCTTGCGGAACCCCTCAGTCACCTTCAGGAAGATGTCGTTCGCCTCGGTCTCGCCGACTGTCACCCGGACCCCCTCGCCGACGAACGGCCGCACGACAACCCCGGCCCCCTCGCACACGGAGGCGAAATCGAGCGTGCGCTCACCCAGCCGCAGCCACACGAAGTTCGCCTGAGTATCCGGCACCGTCCAGCCCTGCCCGCGCAGCGCCTCGACCACACGGTTCCGCTCGCACACCAGCGAACCGACGCGGCCGAGCAACTCGTCCTCGGCCCGCAGCGAGGCGACCGCAGCGTCCTGCGCGAGCTGGCTCACGCCGAAGGGCACCGCCGTCTTGCGCAGCGCCGCCGCCACCGGCTCCCGGGCGATCGCGAAGCCGACCCGCAGCCCGGCGAGTCCGTACGCCTTGGAGAACGTACGCAGCACGCACACGTTCGGCCGCTGCCGGTAGAACTCCACGCCGTCCGGCACCTCGACGTCACGTACGAACTCCCGGTACGCCTCGTCGAGGACCACGAGGACATCGCTCGGCACTCGGTCGAGGAATCGTTCCAGCTCGGCCCGGCGCACCGCCGTACCCGTGGGGTTGTTGGGGTTGCAGACGAAGATCAGCCGCGTCCGGTCGGTGATCGCGTCCGCCATCGCGTCGAGATCGTGCACATCCCCCGGAGTCAGCGGCACCCGTACCGATGTCGCCCCGCTGATCTGCGTGATGATCGGGTACGCCTCGAAGGACCGCCAGGCGTAGATCACCTCGTCGCCCGGCCCCGCGGTCGCCTGCAGCAGCTGCTGGGCGACACCGACCGAACCGGTGCCCGTGGCCAGATGCTCGAGCGGCACCCCGAACCGGTCCGCCAGCTCGCTCATCAGCCCCGTACACGCCATGTCCGGGTAGCGGTTGAAGGACCCGACCGCCGCGACCACGCGCTCCATCACGCCGGGCAGCGGCGGATACGGATTCTCGTTGGAGGACAGCTTGTACGCCATCGGACCGGCCGCGGCCGCGGCGGGCTTCCCCGGCTTGTACGTGGGGATACCCTCCAGCTCGGCACGCAGCTTGGGGCTCGTCTCGCTCACCGCAGTCCTCCTCGTGACCGTCTCCGGCTCATGACCACCACCGGCAACCAATACTCCTCACTTTAAGAGGATTCGGCTCCGCTGCGTATGGCCCGGGACAGACCGCGTACGCACTACCGGGCATCAGCGCACGAAGGCGTACGAAAGAGGGGGCGCGCCACCCCTCTGAGTCCGCGCCGGTGGCTCGCGCCGTGGCGCGCATCCCTCGTGAAGGTGAGTTGAGACCTCTTCGAAACATGACCCATTTGGCAGGCCTATGCGCGCCGACAAGTGACGTACTGCCATTGAAGCGGTCAACTACCTTACTTTCCAAGGGAGTTGACCGCTTATGACCATGCAGAAACGTGCCTGTCAACGCGTGCATATGCGTCCGCACTACCCCATCGCATGAGCCCTACTATCGGCTCGCCATGACAGCAGCAGGGAAGCACCAGGTGAGCCGGTCGGAGACCTCCCGCCGAGGAAGCCGGCCGGGCCGGGCGGGCATCAGAGACGTGGCCGCGGCCGCCGGAGTCTCGATTACGACGGTGTCCGACGCGCTCAACGGCAAGGGGCGGCTCCCGGACGCCACCCGACGCCATGTCCGCGAGGTCGCCGACCGGCTGGGCTATCGCCCCTCCGCCGCGGCCCGAACGCTCCGTACCGGAAAGTCCGGCCTCATCGGCCTGACTGTGACGACCTACGGGGATGAACCTTTCACCTTCACGGAGTTCGCGTACTTCGCGGAGATGGCCAGAGCCGCCACCTCGGCCGCGCTCGCCCGGGGCTATGCCCTGGTCATCCTCCCCGCGACCTCGCGCCACGACGTGTGGTCGAACGTGGCCCTGGACGGGACGGTCGTCATCGACCCCTCCGACCACGACCCGGTCGTCAGCGAACTGGTCCGCCAGGGCTTACCGGTCGTCTCCGACGGCCGCCCGGCCGGCTCGCTGCCGGTGACCGCCTGGGTGGAC
The DNA here is from genome assembly GCF_008905045.1 of Streptomyces albicerus. Taxonomy (GTDB): domain Bacteria; phylum Actinomycetota; class Actinomycetes; order Streptomycetales; family Streptomycetaceae; genus Streptomyces; species Streptomyces albicerus. Next base: position 178,124 of record NZ_VWMY01000010.1, on the reverse strand, counting down.
AACGACCACGAGGCCGCGGTCCTGGGCATCCTCGACCACCTGGCCGACGCCGGGGCCCGCAGGATCGGCCTGCTGACGGGGACGACCACGGACACGTACACACATCTGTCGACGACCGCGTACCTGCGTTGGTGCGAGCGCGTGGGCCAGGATCCGGTGTACGAGGCCTATCCCGCGCACGATCCGTGCGCGGGGGCCGTCGCAGCCGACCGGCTGCTCGCCCGGCCGGACCGGCCCGACGCCGTGTACGGGCTGTTCGACCCGAACGGCACCGATCTCCTCGCGGCGGCCCGCCGCTACGGACTGCGCGTACCGGACGATCTGCTTCTCGTGTGCTGCAGCGAGTCCACCGTCTACGCCAACACCGAGCCGCCCGTCACGACACTCTCGCTCAAACCGCGTCGCATCGGCACGGCCGTCGTCCAGCTCCTCATCGACGCGATCGAGGGGGTCGAATCGGACCAACCGGTCGAGCAGGTGATACCGACCGAGCTGATCGTCCGTACGTCCTCCGAACGACGGCCGCCTCGGACAACCGTCAACCCGCCCAGGTCTCCGGAGGAGGGATGACCTCCGGATGACCTACAGCGCGGAAAGCACCTCCCAATTCGGGAGAAAACCACGGTGAACTGGGGTTCTGCTCCGATTCACCACCCCTGGGTCATCACATGGCGCGATCCGCATTCCTATGATGGGCGGACGACACCGCGGGCCGCTGCGACCAGGCAGTCCGACGCGGTGCAGATGCGGCGCGATGGTGGTGGAGGGGTCGATGACTCAGGGGGCCGGTCAGGGACCCGAGATGCGGACGCCGACGGTGCGCGACTTCCGCGTGCCGGCGTACGTCCACGAGGCCGGTCCGTACGCGCAGTCCCCCGGCCCGTACGCGCGGTCCGGCGAGGTGTACGACCAGACCGCCGATCCGTATGCCGAGGCTCCCGAGCCGTATGCCGAGGTTCCTGATCCGTACGCCCAGCCCGGTCCCTATGCGGGGCAGACGCCTCCCGGCGAGGGCGCCAGACCGGCCGCGGAGCCGGAGGGCTACACGCCGACGCAGCGCGATCTGCCCGTGATCAACCGTGGCGACACTGTTCAGGTGACGGTCGACCCCGAAGCCGTACCGGTCCCGCAGCCCGCCGACGGGCCGGGGCCGCTGTACGTCGTGGGCGATGTGCACGGATATCTCGACGAGCTCGTCGCCGCGCTGCGCGAGAAGGGGCTCATCGACATCGACGGCAGCTGGTCGGCGGGGACCTCGCGGCTGTGGTTCCTCGGGGACTTCACCGACCGCGGGCCCGACGGCATCGGCGTCATCGACCTCGTGATGCGGCTGTCCGCGGAGGCCGCCGCGGCCGGTGGCTACTGCAAGGCGCTGATGGGCAACCACGAGCTGCTGCTGCTAGGGGCCAAGCGGTTCGGGGACACCCCCGTCAACTCCGGGGCGGGGACGGCCACCTTCCAGGCCGCCTGGCTGCTCAACGGCGGTCAGAAGACCGACATGGAGCGCCTCCAGGACCATCATCTGCAGTGGATGGCCCGCCTCGACGCCATGGAGGTGGCGGACGGGCACCTCCTGGTGCACTCCGACACCACGGCCTATCTCGACTACGGCGACTCCATCGAAGCGGTCAACGACACCGTCCGCGAAACGCTCACGCGCAATGACGCGGACGAATGCTGGGACCTCTTCCGCAAGTTCACCAAGCGCTTCGCGTTCCGCGACGACGGGGGCGCGCAGGCGGTGCGCTCCTTGCTGGACATGTACGGCGGTTCACGCATCGTCCATGGTCACAGCCCCATTCCCTACCTCCTGGGCGAGGTCGGCTCGGAGGACGGCGAGGATTCCTCGGGTCCCCTGGTCGAGGGACCGCATGTGTACGCAGACGGGCTCGCCATCGCGATGGACGGCGGCGTGACCATGGCCGGAAAGCTACTGGTCCAGCAACTTCCCCTGGATAGCTGAGCGTTCAACGGGAAGGCGTCCTCCCACGGAAGAACAGGGGCTGCCCAGGGGCAATTTCTGGAAACCCCCTGTCACCGCGTGCCGTCACCGCTCTACCATCGGCTTATCCGTAGCAGGCTCCCCTCCGTTTCTGCCCGACGGCTCGTCAGCATGCCGAGTCCCAAGCCCTACGGAGCATCGGGGGATGCACATGAACAGCGTTCCGCAGCACCTGCTGAGCGAGGACCGCCAAGAGTACGAGCGGATCCTCGATGAGGCGCTGCGCTCCGCACCACACCGTCCGGAACTCGCCGCTGTCGGTCAGCGGCTCAACCCCGAACAGCTGCGCACGATGGCGCTCAACGCCACCGCTCTCATCACGGCGGCCGCGGCGACCGAGTACCAGCACTATGTGAAGGTCCGCGAGGAACTGCGCCAGCCGGCGCCGTCCACCCCTCCTGTCCGCGAAGGGTCCACCGGTTCGACGGATCCGGCCACGGGCGCGGTGGGGCTCGCCACCACCATGGGCGAGGTCGCCGAGACCGCCGGGGCGGGTGCCGCCGCCGTCGTCGCGGTGCTCGCCCCCGTCCTCGCCGGCACGGCCGCGGCGATCTTCCTGCTCGTCGGCTACATCCTGAAGATGCTCGACCCCGAGCCGGGTATCGCCCAGACCCTCCTCACCACCGGGTGGGTCTTCGGCGCGATCATGGCGGTCACGATCCTGATGGCAGCGGTCGGCCTCCTGCTCACCGCCCTGCGCAACGGCTCCAGCTCGCTCCAGGCCGGCGCGCACGGCGAACGCAGCGAAGAGGTGATCCGGGCCAGGGAAGCCTGGCGCGACGCCCTCCTGGAGCGCGGCATCATGCCGTTCCTCAGGGAGGCCCTCGCCGACCCCGGCACGGCAGCCTTCGGCCGTACGAAGCCTCCGGCAGCGACCAGCCGAATCCCCCAACTCGGCTACAACCGCCCTGGTTTCAGCAGCCCCGACGGCGGCCCGGCAGCGGGCCCCCGCCCCAGCTTCTCGAGCCCGGACTTCAGCAGCCCGGACTTCGGGGGCCCGGAGCACCAGCCGGAGTAAGCCCCCTGCCGGGCGCGAGCGGGGGGAGTGAGGCCCGACCGGGCACGAGCAGTGGGTAAGCCCGGCCGGGTTCAAGGAGTGGCGCAGGACCGGACCGGCAGCGTTCACGGCGTGGTGCAGGTCCACCCGGGCCCGAGCGATCAGGCCGGGACCGGACGGATTGCCCTGTGGAACGAGGACCGACGCAGGTGCACAGGTGCAACCGTCCGCAGCGAGTGCCGCCGAGTCGTCCTTGACCATCGGGCCCGACTCCGACCGGAGCAACGAACCGCACGGGCGCCCCGGGCCGCGACCATGAAGCCGCGGACCGGAGCCCGGAGCGGCGCCGACCTCATAACCTGCCGATCAGCACGACGCCACAGAATCGTCCCGAACGATCAATCGGCCAACGGCAGATACACCCGATTCCCACTCGCCGCGAACTCCTTGGACTTCTGCGCCATGCCCTCCTCGATCTCCACCTGCGAGCCGCCGTGTTCGCGACGGATGTCCTGGGAGATCTTCATCGAACAGAACTTCGGCCCGCACATGGAGCAGAAGTGTGCCGTCTTGGCCGGCTCGGCCGGGAGGGTCTCGTCGTGGAACTCTCGGGCCGTGTCCGGGTCGAGGGCCAGGTTGAACTGGTCCTCCCAGCGGAACTCGAAGCGGGCGTCCGACAAGGCGTCGTCCCACTCCTGTGCGCCCGGGTGTCCCTTGGCGAGGTCCGCTGCATGGGCCGCGATCTTGTAGGTGATGACGCCCGTCTTGACGTCGTCACGGTTGGGCAGGCCCAAGTGTTCCTTGGGCGTGACGTAGCAGAGCATGGCCGTGCCCCACCAGGCGATCATCGCGGCACCGATGCCGGAAGTGATGTGGTCGTACGCCGGCGCGACGTCCGTCGTCAGCGGGCCGAGCGTATAGAACGGAGCTTCATCACAGATCTCCTGCTGAAGGTCGATGTTCTCCTTGATCTTGTGCATCGGGACATGTCCCGGGCCCTCGATCATGGTCTGAACGTTGAAACGCTTCGCGATCGTGTTGAGTTCCCCGAGCGTCCTCAGCTCCGCGAACTGCGCGGCGTCGTTGGCGTCCGCGATCGAACCGGGACGCAACCCGTCGCCGAGCGAGTACGTGACGTCGTACGCGGCGAGGATCTCGCAGAGCTCCTCGAAGTTCTCGTACAGGAACGACTCCTTGTGGTGCGCCAGGCACCACGCCGCCATGATCGAGCCACCGCGCGACACGATGCCGGTCTTGCGGTTCGCGGTGAGCGGCACGTACGGCAGGCGCACGCCCGCGTGGACGGTCATGTAGTCCACGCCCTGCTCGGCCTGCTCGATGACCGTGTCCTTGTAGATCTCCCAGGTCAGCTCCTCGGCACGCCCGTCGACCTTCTCCAGCGCCTGGTAGAGGGGCACCGTGCCGATGGGGACGGGGGAGTTCCGCAGCACCCACTCCCGCGTGGTGTGGATGTTGCGGCCGGTGGACAGGTCCATGACCGTGTCGGCGCCCCAGCGGGTCGCCCAGGTCATCTTCTCGACCTCCTCCTCGATGGAGGAGGTCACCGCGGAGTTGCCGATGTTGGCGTTGACCTTCACCAGGAACCGCTTGCCGATGATCATCGGCTCGATCTCCGGGTGGTTGACGTTGGCCGGCAGGACCGCCCGCCCCGCCGCGATCTCCTCGCGTACGACCTCGGGCGAAAGGTTCTCCCGGATGGCCACGTACTCCATCTCCGGCGTGACCTCGCCCCGCCGGGCGTACGCGAGTTGCGTCACCGCCTGTCCGTCACGGCTACGCCGGGGCTGGCGCGGACGCCCCGGGAAGACCGCGTCGAGATTGCGCAGTCCGCCGCGCGGTGAAGTGTGCTTGATCCCGTCGTCCTCGGGGCGGACGGGACGGCCCGCGTACTCCTCGGTGTCGCCGCGGGCGATGATCCAGTTCCCGCGCAGCGGCGCCAGGCCCCTGCGTACATCGGTGTCGACGGTCGGATCGGTGTACGGGCCGGAGGTGTCGTACAGGGTGACCGACTGCCCGTTGGTGAGGTGCACCTGCCGGACCGGCACCCGCAGGTCGGGGCGCGAACCCTCGACATATGCCTTGTGCCAGCCGATGGACTTCCCAGCCTCGCCGTTCTCGGCCGAGGCAGCCACCCCACCGATTTCGGGCGAAGCAGTCACCCCACCGTTTCCGGCCGGAGCGTCCACCCCGTCCGTCAGGCTGGAGGCAGGCGTGCGTACGTCCTTGTTGGTCATGAGACCTACTCCCTACGCCGGCATTACCCGGTAACAGGTTCGGCGGTCGACGCAGCTTTTTTCCGTCCATCGATGTTCCACGTGAAACATCGCGGAGGCGGAGGTCAGCGCCCTCTCAGCCCGGTGCTCCGAGCTCCCGCGTGTGCAAAGGTGCCTCCACGCTAGCGTCAGATGTGGCGCGGTGAACAGTGGGCCCCCACTGTTCTTGCGATGATCGGTCGGTGACCACGATGCAACAGCCCCCACTCCCGCCGTCCGAACCCCCACACGGACACGGCCACGACAGCCATGGGCACGGAGGCGGACCTGGACACGGACCGGGCGGCCCCGGGCCGGGCGGCGGAGGTGGCCGGCCCGGCGGCGGTGGCGGTGGCAGTGGCGGTGATGGACCGGGCGATGGCGGGCACGGCCACTCGCACAGTCACGGACCCGCCGCACCCGTCTCGATGCACCTGCGCAAGGTCATCGCGGCCGTACTGATCCCCTTCGCCGCGGCGGTCGTCGTCGGTCTGGTGGTGCTCTGGCCCGGCGGCGCTCCCGGACACGAGCGCACCGGTGTCGGCTTCGACCGGCAGACCCAGCAGGCCACGGTGACCAAGGTCGACGAGGTCGACTGCAAGTCGGTGAACGCCTCGGGAGTGCCCCCGACCGGCGACACGTCGACCGCCGAGGGCTCGTCGGCGCAGCAACAGGAGTCCGGCACCTGCAAGAAGGCAACAGTCCGCGTCGACACCGGCAAGGACAAGGGCCGTACCTTCACGGAGATCGTCCAGCCGGACTCCTCGCGCCAGTTGGAGCAGGGCCAGGAGGTGATCGTGGCGTACGCGCCCGACGCCCCCAAGGAGCTCCAGTACTCGGTCACCGACGTGAACCGCAGGCTCCCGATGGCACTGCTCGCCGGCATCTTCGCCCTCGCCGTGGTCGTGGTGGGCCGGATGCGTGGCCTCATGGCGCTGATCTCTCTGGCCATCAGCTTCCTCATCCTGACCTTCTTCATCCTGCCTGCGATCCTGCAGGGCTCGAATCCGCTGGTTGTGGCGGTGGTCGGGGCGAGCGCCATCATGCTGATCGCCCTCTACATGTGCCATGGGCTCTCAGCCCGTACCTCGGTGGCGGTGCTCGGCACACTGCTCTCCCTCCTGCTGATCGGGCTGCTCGGCTCGCTGTTCATCGACTGGGCCGCGCTGACCGGCAACACGGACGACAACACCGGTCTGATCCACGGGCTGTACCCGTCCATCGACATGAGCGGCCTGCTGCTCGCGGGCGTCATCATCGGTTCGCTCGGTGTGCTCGACGACGTCACGGTGACCCAGACGTCGGCGGTCTGGGAACTGCACGAGGCCAATCCGACGATGGGCTGGCGCGGGCTGTACCGCGCGGGCATCCGCATCGGCCGCGACCACATCGCGTCCGTGGTCAACACGCTCGTCCTCGCCTACGCGGGCGCCGCGCTGCCTCTGCTGCTCCTCTTCTCCATCGCGCAGAGCAGCGTGGGGACGGTGGCCAACAGCGAGTTGGTCGCCGAGGAGATCGTTCGCACGCTTGTCGGCTCGATCGGGCTGGTCGCCTCGGTGCCGGTCACCACGGCTCTGGCGGCGGTGGTGGTCTCGGCGGACCGCCCGGGCTCCCCGGCGTCGGCGGAGCAGCAGCCGCAGCCCCAGCCGGGCACCAGGGCACCGCTGCGCGGCGGGAGCGGCCGCCGCCGTAAGCACTGACACCGGCCTGTCACCGAGGCCGGTTATGGAGAAGCGTTACGCCGCCCCCCGGCCCCCTACCGCTTCATCCCGCGCTCTGCTCCTCCGCCAGAATGCGGTCCAGGGCCTCGTCGAGGTGCGTGTCGAAGTCGGCGAGGGATCGCTCCTGCCCCAGCGGCACCATCCTGTCCGTGCGGTCCAGGAACGCCAAGAGTGGCGCCGTACCGCAGCGGAACAGCGCCTGGTCGCCGCCCACCTGAAGCCGGATCAGCACATCGCCGAATCCCTCGGTGTCGGCGGGGGCGATGTGCACATCTCCTTGCCCGCACGCCCGGCCCACCCCGTCGACCAGCAGCTCCCGGCCGAAGGCCCAGGTCACCGGGGCATCACCGGGCAGGTGGAAGGTCAGGCGGACGGCATACGGATCACAGGTCTCGTAGCGCAGCTCCACCGGAATGCGGAAGGAGAGCTCCTCCGAGACGAGGAAGCTCATCATGACCTCTGCCTGTACTACCGACTCGCGCATCGCCTACCCCGCCGTTTGCCGTCGACTGGCCAGGAATGATCCCCCTGACACTGCTGGCATCTTGCTGAACGTACACACCAGATCACAAGGAGTGAGTTTTCAGATGCTGATAGAGAGCGAAAGTGTCCCCAGCAGCCTGCCGATCTCGCTCTGCAACCGCCGTGCCGTCGGCAGCAGTCGGTCGACATGGTGGGCCGGCAGGGAAAGTGCGATCGTGGCGGCCGTGGTACCCGCGGTGATCGGAATCGCGGCGCACATCGTGCCCAGCGCGTATTCCTGACGCTCGAGCACAGGCTGCATGCGTCTCGTCGATTCGAGGCGCCTCAGCAGGGTTCGGTCGTCACGCACCGTGTATGGAGTGATGGACTGCGCGGGGTAGCGGTCGAGGTGGTCCCGGCGGGCCTCCTCGTCGAGCTGGGACAGCAGGCACTGGCCGATCGCGTGCGCGTGGCCCGTCTCGCGGAAGTCGGCCCATTCCTCGACCGCCGGATTACCCGGGGTGTCGGCTACGCACTGGACCTCGATCTCGCCGTCGCGGTAGACCGCGTAATACACGGGCACACCGATCGAATCGCGCCAGTGGGCCAGCGCGTCGGCGACCGCGCTGCGACGTTTCTGCTGGGCACCGCTGCTGCTCAGCCGCTCGGCAGCCTCACCGAGGAAGAACAGCCCTTTCTCCCGGCGCAGATAGCCCTCGTGCGCCAGGGTGCGCAGCAGGTGGTACGCCGTGGGGAGAGCGAGCCCGGCCTCGCGGGCCAGCTGTTTCGCGGGCGCGCCGTGCTCATGGCGCGCCACGGACTCCAGGAGGCGCATCGCACGCTGCACGGATCCGATGAGAGTCGTGGGATGTGGCTCGGAGGAGGGGACGTGCGGTCCTGCGGATGCGGTGTCAACCGTGGCCAAGGGTCACTCCCGAAGCGCGAGGGGGGCCTCCCGTGCGGGGGTAACACGGGAGGGATCAGAGCGCCGCGCGCGGGGATCATCCCCGCGTCGAGTTCCGGACTTTAACCGTCTGCCACCGCTCGCAGACGGCCTGTGGCGAAAACTTCCCTCGCCCGAGGGAACCGTTGATTCCTGTTACCGGCGGCCGGTTGCCGACCGGAGGGTCGCCGGTTGACCTTGGCCGTCGCCCGACCGCGGGCCAGGCCCACCAGCGGCGGGTTTGCCGGTTCCCGCCGCGGCCGAGGCCCGCCGGAGCACCCGTCCCCCTCGCCCGCCGCCTACCAGTCGCTCCTCGAAGAGGAGCTCGACATGAACTTCCGTACGACGTAGATCAGTCCGCCGACCAGTGCCACGAAGACCAGCAGCTTGAAGAGCAGTCCAATCACGAAACCGACGACGCTCGCTATCAGGCCACCGAACACGACCAGGGCGATGACCGGCACCGCGACCCACTTAACCCACCACGGCATCCCCGCGAAGATCTCTCGCATCGCCCTTGTTCCTTGTCTCTCTGCCCGTTTCCGAGTGCTGTCTCTGCCCGTCGCCGAATGGTGACGGGTCTCGAATGTCCTGCCCTCGATGCTAGGCGCGGCAGGGGTGCCGACGGGGGCCTCGCACCCCTTGTCCTCCCCTGAACGTCCCCCTAGGGAACCCTGAGGCGGACGTCAGCTCTCCGGCGGAGAGAAGATCACCAGAATCCGCAGATCCTCGCTGATGTGGTGAAACTTGTGGGCCACCCCAGCGGGCACGTACACGACGCTGCCGCGCGCCACCTGGGTCGTCTCCATGCCGACGGTGATCGCCGCACGGCCGCTCACGACGAAGTACACCTCGTCCTGGCTGTGGGGCTGTTGCGGGTCCTGCTCGCCCGCGTCCAGCGCGTACAGGCCGACCGACATGTTCTTCTCACGCAGGAACTGGAGGTACGCGCCGTCGTTGGCGGCGCGCTCCGCCTCCAGTTCGTCCAGCCGGAATGCCTTCATCGCTCTTGTCCGCCCTTGCCCCACTGCTCGTAACCGATCTCTTCTGCCACGATCAGACACATGAAGAATTTCGTAGTCAAGACGATCGCCAACGCGGGCGCTCTGGCAGTCGCCGTGTGGCTGCTCGACAAGATCACCCTGACCGGTGACGGCACGGGCAAGAAGATCGGCACACTGCTGCTCGTCGCGCTGGTCTTCGGACTGGTGAACTTCCTGGTCAAGCCGGTCGTGAAGGTGCTCACCTTCCCGCTGTTCATCCTCACGCTCGGCCTGATCACCCTGGTGGTCAACGCCCTGATGCTGCTGCTCACCTCGTGGCTGGCGGACAAACTCGACCTGAGCTTCCACGTCGAGGGCTTCTGGACTGCCGTCCTCGGCGGCCTGATCATCTCGATCGTCTCCTGGGCGCTGAACGTCGTCCTCCCCGACAAGGACTGAGCGACCCTGATGCCCTATCGCGTGTGCTTCGTCTGTACCGGCAACATCTGCCGCTCCCCGATGGCCGAATCCGTCTTCCGCGCGCGTGTGACGGAAGCCGGACTCGACGGCCTGGTCGAGGTGGACAGTGCCGGTACAGGCGGCTGGCACGAAGGCGACGGCGCCGATCCGCGCACCGTCTCCGTCCTTGAGACGCATGGCTACGAGAGCAGCCATGCGGCCCGGCAGTTCCGGGCCGACTGGTTCTCCCGGCTCGACCTCGTCATAGCCCTCGACGCCGGCCACCTGAAGGCCCTGCGCCGCCTCGCCCTCACTCCGGAGGACTCGGAGAAGGTCCGTCTGCTGCGCTCGTACGACCCTGTCGCGGGCCACGACCTCGACGTTCCGGATCCCTACTACGGGGGTCTGGACGGCTTCGAGGAGTGCCTTGAGATGGTGGAGGCGGCGAGCCCCGGCCTGCTCGCCGCGGTGCGGGAGCACGTGAAGGGACGGGCGGCATGACAGATTCCGTTACGGGAGCCGGTGACGGTACGCGCGCGGTGCGGGCCGGTCTGCCGGAGCCCGTCAAGCACGAGCCGACCCTCCCGGGGCCGGTCTTCGCCGCCCATTTCCATCTGCCGGGCGACCCCACGGGCCCGTACACCTACGGCCGCGACGAGAACCCGACCTGGACCCATCTGGAACGCGCCATCGGCGAGCTGGAGGCGCCGGGGCGCGACGGCGTCGAGACGCTCGTCTTCGCCTCCGGCATGGCCGCTATCTCAGCGGTCGTCTTCTCGCAGCTGCGTGCCGGCGACACGGTCGTACTGCCCAGCGACGGCTACCAGGTGCTGCCACTCGTACGCGCACAGCTGGAGGCGTACGGAATCGAGGTGCGCACGGCGCCAACCCGTGGCGACGCCCAACTGGACGTCCTCGACGGGGCGAAGCTGCTGTGGATCGAGACCCCGTCGAACCCGGGGCTCGACGTGTGTGATGTGCGGCGGCTCGTCGAGGCGGCACACGCGCGTGGCTGCCTGGTCGCCGTCGACAACACCCTGGCGACCCCGCTCGGGCAGCGCCCGCTGGAGCTGGGGGCCGACTTCTCCGTGGCCAGCGGCACCAAGCAGCTCACCGGGCACGGCGACCTTCTTCTGGGGTACGTCGCCGGCGGCGATGCCTCGGCGATGGCCTCGGTGCGGCGCTGGCGCAAGATCGTCGGAGCGATTCCGGGGCCCATGGAGGCGTGGCTCGCGCACCGTTCCCTCGCCACGCTCCAGCTGCGTGTCGAACGGCAGAATGCCAACGCGCTGGTGATCGCCGAGACCCTGCGCGACTGGCCCGAGGAGACCCGGGTGCGCTACCCGGGGCTGCCCGGCGACCCCTCGTACAAGATCGCCTCGCAGCAGATGCGGCGCTTCGGGTGTGTGGTGTCGTTCACACTGCCCACGCGCGCGCGTGCCGACCGTTTTCTCGACGCGCTGCGCCTCGTCGACGACGCGACGAGTTTCGGCGGGGTGCGGTCGACGGCCGAGCGGCGCGGTCGCTGGGGCGGCGACGCGGTCCCGGAGGGATTCATCCGCTTCTCGGTCGGTGCCGAGGATCCGGAGGATCTGGTGGCGGATGTGCTGCGCGCGCTCGACGAGTCGGCGCAGTAGTAAACGCTCTCTGAGCGACCGGTTCAGTAGCCCTGCTACGTACAACGGGCGGTCCGAGCCTCCCCCCTCGTGGCTCGGACCGCCCCGGTTCTGCGCGCGAAGAACCGCGCGACCAAGGCTAGTTGACTCTGTGTCAGTGTCCAATCACCGTAGCGACAGAGACCTATCGACTTATTTATAGTTGAGGGCTTCCGGGGAGCTGGGGAGGGGAGGGACGCCATGGATCTGGCCTTGCTGCGGACCTTCGTGACCGTGCACCGGGCCGGCTCCTTCACTCGCGCGGCTGCCCTGCTCGGCCTCTCGCAGCCGGCCGTCACCTCCCAGATCCGCACCCTGGAACAGCAGCTGGGGCGCCCCCTCTTCCTGCGCCAGGCCCGCGGCGTGACCCCCACGACCATCGGCGACGAACTCGCCCACAAGGCAGCTCCGCATCTCGACGCCCTCGTGGAGATCGCCGAGACCGGCCTCGACGAGGCCTCCTCCATACGCACCCTCCACCTCGCCGGGCCGCCCGAGTTCACCGCTGAACGCGCTCTGCCCGCGCTCACCGAGCTGACCGGGGACGACGGCCAGGGCTTCGCACTCCGCGCCTCCTTCGGCAACGCCGAGGAGACACTGGAAGGGCTTTCCGCGGGGCATCACGATCTGGCCATCAGTACGGCCCGCCCGCGTGGCGCCCTGCTCACCGCGACTCCGCTCTGCGACGAGGAGCACGTCCTGGTCGCTGCCCCGCGCTGGGCCGACCGCGTCGGCTGCGGCAAGCTTCCCCACAAGGGTGCGCCCCCGCTGGAAAACTTTCCCGTGGTGGAAGTGCACGAGTCGCTGCCCTTCGTCGCCCGCTACTGGGCTTCCGTCTTCGACTCCCGCCCCGCCGCTTCGGGCACCGTCATCGTCCCCGATCTGCGTGCGGTCCTCGCCTGCGCCACCACCGGCGCGGGGCTCGCGGTGTTGCCGCGCTATCTGTGCGCTCCGGCTCTGGAGCGGGGCGACGTGGTGGAACTGATCGACCCCGCGGTGCCTCCGCTTCGTACGTACTTCCTGGTGGTACGAACCGGAACGCTGGCCATGCCGCATATCGCGCGGGCGCACGAGTGGCTGTTGCGCGCCGCCACGGACTGGTCATGACGGCAATGCTTCACCTCGTCAAGAGGGCGATGTTTCACGTGGAACCAACCGGGCCACATTTCTCCCATGACCGTCCGACCCGTGGTCAAGCGCACCGCCCGGGCCGTCCTCCTGGACGGCGACGACTTGATCCTGATCAAGCGGACCAAGCCCGGCGTCGATCCCTACTGGCTGACGCCCGGCGGCGGGGTCGAGCCGGAGGACACGACCGTCGTCGACGCGCTCCATCGTGAAGTGCACGAGGAACTCGGCGCCAAGATCACCGATGTGGTGCCCTGCTTCGTCGACACCGTCGAGCACATCGGCGAGGACGGCGGCGCGACCGGTGTGAAGGTGCAGCACTTCTTCGTCTGCCGCCTGGAATCCATGGACCCCTCGCTGCGCCATGGCCCCGAGATCGAGGAGCCCACCGGCGAGTACGAGATCGTCCGTATCCCCTTCACACGGGTGGGCATCGCCTCCGTCCATCTCGTACCGCTGTCGCTCCGGCACTATCTGGACGGGAACATCGAGGGCGTACGGGCGATGCACGCGCCCGATCTGGGCTGACGCCCGGCTCTTCAAGGGCCGGGGTGTGCGTGCCTGGCGTCGGACCCCAGCCTGCGTGGCCCGAGACGAGTCCCCTGCCTGCGCGGTCGTCGGTTCGGGTCAGTCCCCGGCCACCACGAGTTCCTCCACCGCGTCGTGCCGGATCCGTTCCGACGGGATGCCGATGTCTCTGAGCGCGTCCACTCCGCTGCGGATCATGCCGGGCGGGCCCGAGAGGTAGGCGTCGTACTCGTTCCACGGCCCGTACTCGCGTACGGCGTCGGGAAGCTGGAGGTGCGCCTGCTGGTCGACTATCGGGCGCACGGCGAGCCAGGGGTGGCTCTGCTGGAGCCGGAGCATGGTGTCGATGTCGTACAGGTCGTGATCGGTGCGGGCTCCGTAGAAGACGTCGACCGGGCGCCGCTCACCGTGCTCCGCGACATCCTCGACCAGAGCCTTTATGGGCGCTATGCCGGTGCCACCGCCCAGGCAGAGCAGACCGCTGTCGGTGGTGTGGTCGACGGTCATCGAGCCGGCCGGGGGGCCGAGCCGGATGATGTCGCCGGGGCGGGCCCGGTGCACCAGCGCGTTGGAGACCCAGCCCGCCGGAACCGCCTTCACGTGGAACGAGAGCAGTCCGTCGGAGCGGGGGGCCGAGGCGAACGAGTAGTGCCGCCAGATCCGCGGCCACCAAGGGGTCTCCAGGCTCGTGTACTGCCCGGCGAGGAAGGCGTACGGCTGGTCCGGGCGGACGGTGATGACGGCGACGTCCGGGGTCCTGAGGTCGTGCGAGATCACCTCGGCGTACCACCAGGCCGGGGCGCGCAGTTCGTCCGCGGCGGCGGCGTCGATCATGACCTGCGAGATGGTCGTGTACGCCCGGACCCAGGCGGCCTCGGTCTCCTCGTCCCAGATAGCCGCGGCGAACCGGCTGAGCGAGCCGATCAGACACTCGCCGACGGCCGGGTAGTGCTCGGGTCGCGTGCCGTACTTGCGGTGTCCGCGTCCCAGGTTCTTCAGATACGCGACCAGGATCTCGGTGTTGTCGATGTGCTCGGCCGCGGTCATCAGCGCCTTGAGCAGCCGGTCGCGCTGTGTGTCCATCGCGGCGGGGAACAGAGAGCGCAGTTCCGGGTGGCGCACGAAGAGCAGCGCATAGAAGTACGAAGTGACCTTGTCGGCCACAGGGCCCGCCTCGGCCATGGTGCGACGGATGAGGACGGCGTCGGGGGAGGCCGGCCTGGAAGGGGCGGGGACGGAGGGGGCCGCGGGGGCGGAGGTGTGGACGGACCGCTGGTCGGGGACGCGGGGCGCGGGGTCCGGCTCGGGTGCAGCGGGAGGTCCGGTCAGAGGCGGCGGGGTGGGTATCGGCTCGTGAGCCACCGCCGGTGCCTTGGTCGGGGCGCCAGGTGGGGAACTGGCGTCGGGGCTGCCCACAGGGGCGGTCATGGCGTCGGCAGTGGCCCCGTGTGCGGTGTCGGTGTCGGTGTCGGTGTCGGTGGAGCGCGCATGGCGGCCACTCGTATCAGGGGAGTCGGTGTCGGCTCGGTCGGCGTCCGAGTCGGTCTCCGCGGCCGGAGATATGCGTTGGCGGGTCGCGTCCCGGTCGCCCGTCGCCGACCTGCCGACAGGGCGCAGCGCTGCGAGTCGGTGACCCTCGGCCGTCTCTTGGTCGCCGCCCGCGGGCGGCTCCGGCGGCTTGTGCGGCGTGAACCAGCCGCCCCCGCCGTTACCCCCTGAAGTGCCGTTGTCGGCCGACGTGGTGGTCGGAGCGTCCATGGTGTGCCTCGCCTCGAACATCTTTCGGTCGGTCTGCGCACTTCCTCGGTCGGAAGATGCCTGCTTTCCCCCGCAGACTGCTTGCTTTTCCCCGTTCCGCCCCGTCGGTCAATGCGTCCACATCGAACCCCGGAATCCGGCACCCTACGGACAAGGAAGCCGAGAGTGTGACATTGGCCGCACTACCGCCATCGCAGCATCCCACCGCGCGCCAACACCCCGGTCGCGTAACCGGAAATGCGTGTCTTCGATCTCTCCGTCCCGTTAGGCTGCATTGCCCTGCGTTCGCCCTGGCGGGATGCGCGAACATCACACCGGACACGAACCGGAGTCGACCATACCGGTCACCGTCCGACGCACAAGTCCCCTCTTCCTTGCACCGGGAATTGGTAGGGCACCGGACCATCAATTCCTTCAATTACCGGGCGGGACGAACCAATTCATAGGCATCCCGAAGATCCCGCCCTACGTAGGAGTGGGTGGCAAGGCCCGCGAGATGCTGGTCCGCATTGACCGCGACGGATAGCGGAACCACCCCGAACAGGTCCCTGTCCGACATCGAGTCGCCGTACGCGACACAATCGTCCCGCCCCACCCCGAACTCCAAACAGAGCCGGTCCGCGATCCGGACCTTGGCCGCCGCGCTCAGAATCCCCGCCGGATCCACCGGCTCCGTGAACGGCACCGCGGGGAAGCGTGATCCGTACGTCGCATGGGCACCCCACCCCGTCAGCCGCTCCACGAAGAACGAGGGTGAGAGCGAGACGACGGCGCAGTAGTCGCCGCTCCCCCTGATCTCCGCCCAGACGTCCTGGATGCCCGACAGCCACGGCGCACTCGTGAAGGCCGTCGCCACATGCGCCTCGGTGAGGTCGACCCAGAGAGCGTGCACCCGCGTCGCGTACTCCGGCGGGCCTATGAGCCCCGCACCGAGCGCCTCGTCGAGCTCCACGGTCTCGGCTTCCCGTCCGAGCTGCCGGGAGATCTCCACGGGCGCCGACGTGCCGTGCAGCAACGTCCCGTCCAGATCGAAGAGATGAAGTCTCGCCATGTACGCCGAGGCTAGTACGTGGGGTTACTCCCGCTGTCAGACGTCCTCACCGCTCGCGCCCGGCACGGTGTTTCACGTGAAACTACGCCGCCCCGCACGCCGGGCCACCCTCGTCGTCCATGTAGCCGCCTCCGCAAGCTGGCTCGGGCTCACGCTCGGGCTGCTCGCGCTGGGGATCACCGCGACCACCACCGGATCCGCGGTGACCGTGGAGGCCTCCGTCCGCGCCATGAAGCTCTTCGCCGACTGGCTCCTGCTCCCCCTCGCCTTCCTCACGCTCCTGAGCGGCCTGGTGCTGTCCCTGGGCACGCAGTGGGGGCTGGCGAGGCACCGCTGGGTCTATACGAAGTTCTGGCTGACCCTGGCCACGACCACGGCAACTGTCTTCGCGCTGCGCCCCGGAGTCGGCTCCGCCGTCACCGCGGTTTCGGCGGGCGGACCACTGCCCGACGCCGGTGACGTACTGTTCGGGCCGATCGTCTCGCTGTCCGCGTATCTCTTCATGACGGTGATCTCGATCCTCAAGCCGTGGGGACTGACCCGACGCGGGCAAAGGATCCGTACGGCTGCCCGCAAATCGGTGGACGTCGAGCGCGCCCGTCAGACAGCCTGACCTGCGTGTCGACTCCTTCACCCACCTCCCTGCCCATCCGTCGTCTGACGCCTCGCGACCTCTCTGCCTGTGCCGACCTGTCCGAGAACCGGGGCTGGCCCCGCGAGGAGCACAAGTGGGGTCTGCTCCTTACGGCCGGCACGGGTTACGGCATCGACGACCCCGACGGCGGCCTCGTCACCGCCTGCATCGTGACCACGTACGGGCCTCGGGGCCGCCCCGATCTCGCGGCGATCGGCATGGTGCTGGTCGCCGAGCGGCACGCGCGCCAGGGCGTCGGACGCCGACTGATGCGGCATGTCGTCGCCGAGCTCGGCACCACCCCACTGACCTTGCACGCGACGCCGTACGGGCGCCCCCTCTACGAGGAGCTGGGCTTCAAGACCACCGGACGGGCCGAGATGGTCCGCGGCCGCTTCGTCTCCGGCAGCCCTGAGCCCGCGGTAGCCACGCGTGCGGCCACAGCCGAGGACCTCACCGCGATCCTCCGGCTCGACGAGGAGGTCTTCGGCACCGACCGCACGCCCGTGATCACGCGTCTGCCCGCCTTCGCCGACCAGTTGCGCGTCGCCGAGGAGGACGGCCGGATCATTGGCTACGGGGCCGCCTGGCCCAACATGGACAACCATGTCGTGGGCCCGCTGATCGCCCGGGACACCGAGACGGCGAAGGCGCTTATCACCTCACTGGCCACCCGCACCGACCGCGTGCTGCGTACGGACATCGACGTACGCCACGAGGAATTGCTGGTGTGGGTGAAGGAACGCGGTCTCGCCTCCACGAGTTTCAACGCGGTCATGACGTACGGCATCGCTGAATTGCCGGGCGACTGGACGCGGCGGTTCGCTCCGCTCACGGTGGCGGCGGGCTGAGCGGGCGAGGTGAGCCCGCCGGCCGGAGGGTGAGCTGAGCGGCCAACAGGAAACGCCTGCCCCGGGCGGGGCAGGCGTTTCGGTGTCTCCGGGTGCTCCTGCGCTTTCGGGTGCTCCTACGCGAGGGCCTTCACCGCGGCGGTGGCGAAGGCGTGGTCCTGCTCCGGCGCCCCGCCGCCGACTCCGATGGCGCCGACCAGGCGGCCGTCGCGGTGGACCGGGACACCGCCCGCGATGAAGAGCAGCGGGCGGTCGAGCGCGGTGGGCAGGGTGTGGAAGAGGCCGCCGGGCTGGACGGCGTCGACGAGGTCGGCGGTGGGGGTGTCCAGTTGCAGCGTCGTGTAGGCCTTGCGGGTGCTGGTCTCACCGGAGATCAGTACGGCACGGTCGTCACGCCGGAAGGCGAGCAGGTGGCCGCCCGCGTCGAGGACAGTGACGCTGACGGTCGCGTCGGCTGCTTCGGCCGCACGACGAGCGGCCGTGACAAGAGCCTCGGCGTCCTCGATGGTCAGCGGGGCGACGGTGGTGGTGCTCATGAGGGAGTTTCTCCTTGTGGGTGGTGCTGTGGGGAAGGTAGTGGCTGTCGAGAGTGCGGTCGGACGCGGGGACGGCCCTGGCCCCACGGCTGACCATGTCCGGGCCCTGTTCCGGGCCCTATGCGGTCCAGGAAGCGCGTCAGTGCTGGACAGCGGCCTTCTGCGCCACGGACTTCGTGGACTTCGCGGGCTCCGCCCCGGCGACGACCAAGCCGACGTCGTCGGTCGTGTCCGAGGCGTCGGTCCGGCGCTCCAGGGCGGCCGAGAGCACGGCGAGCACCAGGGCAGCGGCGGCGAGAACGGCACCGACCCAGTTGGGGGCGGTGTAGCCCAGGCCTGCCGCGATCACGAGACCGCCGAGCCAGGCAGAGAGGGCGTTGCCGAGGTTGAAGGCGCCGATGTTCACGGCAGAGGCGAGCGTCGGGGCGCCGTGCGCCTGGTCGAGCACCCGCTTCTGGAGCGGCGGCACGGTGGCGAACCCGAGGGCACCGATCAGCGTGATGGTCACGGCTGCCGCGATCTTGTTGTGCGCGGTCAGCGTGAACAGGGCGAGTACGACCGCGAGGGCGCCCAGAGAGACGTACAGCATCGGCATCAGGGCGCGGTCGGCGAACCTGCCGCCGACGAGGTTGCCGCCGACCATGCCGAGGCCGAAGAGGACGAGGAGCCAGGTGACCGACCCCTCGGCGAAGCCGGCGACGTTCGTCATCATCGGCGCGATGTAGGTGATCGCTGCGAAGACCCCGCCGAAGCCGAGGACGGTCATCGCCATGGCGAGCAGCACTTGGACGTTCTTGAACGCGGCCAGCTCGTGGCGCAGGCGCACGCCTTCCGGCCTGGGCATGTCGGGGACGAGCTTGGCGATGCCCGCCAAGCCGATGACGCCCAGGACGGCGACGCCGGCGAAGGTGACACGCCAGCCGACCGACTGTCCGATGAGGGTGCCCAGCGGTACGCCGACGACGTTGGCGACGGTCAGTCCCGTGAACATCATCGCGATGGCGCCGGCCTTCTTGTCGGGCGCGACCAGGTCCGCGGCGACGACCGAGCCGATGCCGAAGAAGGCTCCGTGCGCGAGTGAGGCGACCACACGCCCGATCAGCATCACGGAGAAGGCGGGAGCAACGGCGGACAGCAGGTTGCCGACGATGAACAGTCCCATCAGCAGCATCAGCATCCGCTTGCGGGACACCTTGGTGCCGAGGACGGTCATGAGCGGGGCGCCGAACATGACGCCGAGCGCGTAGCCGGTCACGAGGAACCCGGCCGTGGGGATGGAGACACCGAAGTCACCCGCGACCTCGGGCAGCAAGCCCATGATCACGAACTCGGTGGTTCCGATTCCGAAGGCCCCGATCGCGAGGGCCAGTAGCGCGAGAGGCATGGGGAGAGCCTTCCCAGAAGATTGCAGGAGCGCTTTACGTGCGTTCACAATAGTTGCAGACGCGGGCTACATGCAAACGCAGGCTATTGCGATTGTGCTCTACCCTGGTCTCAGCCGCTCCGGGACGGAGGAAAACGCCATGACAGCGACGGACCCCGCGCTCACCGCCCTCGCCCAGGGCTGGTGCGCCCTCTCTCTGCTGCACGGGAGGATCGAGGCGCACATCGAACGGGCCTTGCAGAGCAAGCACGGCCTGAGCGTGCGCGAGTACTCCCTGCTCGACGTCCTCAGCCGCCAGCACGACGGCGACGGCGGCCATCTGCAGATGAAGCAGGTCGCCGACGCGGTGGTCCTCAGCCAGAGCGCCACCACGCGTCTGGTGACCCGTCTCGAGGACCGGGGGCTGCTGTCGCGCTATCTGTGCCCGACCGACCGCCGCGGCATCTACACGAACGTCAGCGAGGCGGGACTCACGCTTCTCGAGGAGGCCCGGCCCTCCAACGACGCCGCCCTGCGCGAGGCGCTCGACGAAGCGGCCAAGAACCCCGAACTGGCGCCGCTGGTCCGCGTCGTGGAGTCGGCGAGCGTACCCACGCCCGTGTAGGACGTGTCCGCCGAGGGAGTGTTCTGCGTCAGAGGCGTCTGCCGAGGGAGGGTTCTGCGTCGGGGATGGCTGCATAAGCTGCCGCCATGGGAGATCTTGAGATACGCCCGGCCGTCGCGGAGGACGTCCCCGCCATCGTCGCCATGCTCGCCGACGATCCACTGGGCGCCCAGCGTGAGTCCCCGGACGACCTGACGCCGTATCTGACCGCCCTGGAGCGCCTGAGCCGGGATCCGAACCAGCACCTGGTGGTCGCTGTGCGCGAGGGCCGCGTCGTCGGCACACTGCAGCTCACGATCATCCCCGGGCTGTCACGCAAGGGGGCGACCCGCTCGATCATTGAAGGCGTACGTGTCCATGCCGACGAGCGCGGGAGCGGTCTCGGTACGCGGTTCATCGAGTGGGCCGTCGACCGGTCCCGGAGCAAGGGCTGCCAGTTGGTGCAATTGACCTCCGACGTCACCCGCACCGATGCCCATCGGTTCTACGAACGACTCGGCTTCACGGCATCGCACGTGGGGTTCAAACTGCAGCTCTGAGACGCCCCCTGGCGACAGCAGATCTGTACACCCCGGTACGGCGGGAGGAGTCCTGTTTCACGTGAAACAGGACTCCTCCCGCCGTACATGCTCTCGTCGCCCATGGCGCCAATCGCCGGGGCGCGGCTATCGGATCCCGCGCCACCCCTCGGGATCCACCCCACCCGGCACCGGAGCCCCCTCCTCGTACGGCTGCCGCGTGAACACGAACGACCCGAGGTCCAGGTGGCTCACCGACCCGTCGGGACGCTGTACGGCCTTCAGGAGCTCGCCCGCGTAGTAGCCGTCGAGTCCCGTCCAGGTCCCGTCTCCATTGGCCCGGAAGCGCGAGCGCCGCCCGTTGCCGACCAGGGGCCCGAGCGAGACACCCCCGTTGACAGTGAGACGCAGCGCGAAAGCGTGCGTCCCCCAGTACCACGGCCCCGCCAATTCCAGTACGGACCGGTCCACTTCGGGCAACGGCCGCCACGGCTCGGGCATCCGGGGCTCGGCCTCGGCGACGAGGCGTACGAGATCGGCGGCAACCGTCGACACCAGCGGGCCGGAAGTGCAGTTGGTGAGCACGACGGCGGCCAAGTCGTCCTCCACACTGATCATGAGACCGGCGAGGAAGCCCGGAAGAGAGCCACCGTGCCCCACTAGGGTCCGCCCGTCCCGGTGCTGGATCTGCAGGCCGAGGCCGTAGGCGCTGCCGGACGCCACGTCTTCGATTTCGGCCGGCGCGGCGGGCGTACGCATCTCGCGTACCGACTCCGCGCTCAGCACTCGGTCGTCGCCCTTGGCCAGGAAGGCAGCGAAGCGCGCCAAATCACCTGTGGTGGACCAGAGTTGACCGGCCGGAGCCATCCGGCCCAGGTCCTCGACGGGCTCCGGCAGCATCACGTCAGCCCAGGGATGTACGGCCCAGCCGCCCGCGTGCGGTGCCCGAGGCTGCGCGCCCGTACGGTGCAGCCCAAGCGGTTCGAGCACCTCGCTCCGCAGGACCTCCTCCCATGCGGCGCCCCTCAGCTCCTCGACCAGCGCGCCCAGCAACGTATAGCCGGGGTTCGAGTAGTGGAACCGTCGTCCGACGGGATGCCGGTGAGGCTGCTCACCCAGCACGTCGACGAGCTCGGGGCGCAGCGATCCTGGGGTGCGCTCCCACCAAGGGGCGGGTGACTCGGCCGCCAAACCGCCCGTGTGCGCCAGGAGTTCGGCGATCGTCGCCTCCCCCGCACCAGTGCCCGGAAGGTGCTTCTCCAGCGGATCACCCAGGTCCAGCACGCCCTCGTCGCGCAGCCGCAGTACCAGGACGGCGGTGAATGTCTTGGTGATCGAACCGATCCGGTACTGCACGTTCTCGTCCGGCCCGTGCCCGTCCACCGAGGTGCGGGACCCGTGCCACACCGTCTCCCCATCCCGGACGACCGCCGCCACCAGCGACGGCGCCCGCCCTTCGGCCTGAGCGGTGGCGATTCGGTGCAGCAGGGCCCGGCGCGTGGTGGGAAGCAGCTCTTCCACAGGTGTCGTCGTCATGGCCCAAGTCCACCTGCCCCGACGTCCCACGTCGAGCGCATTTGTGCCCGGACGGCTCAGGTCTGTGCCATGTCCACGAAGCGTGAGTAGTGGCCCTGGAAGGCGACCGTGATCGTGGCCGTCGGGCCGTTACGGTGCTTGCCCACGATGATGTCCGCCTCGCCCGCGCGCGGCGACTCCTTCTCGTACGCGTCCTCGCGGTGCAAGAGGATCACCATGTCCGCGTCCTGCTCGATGGACCCGGATTCACGCAGGTCGGAGACCATGGGCTTCTTGTCCGTGCGCTGCTCGGGGCCACGGTTCAGCTGGGACAGCGCGATCACCGGCAGCTCCAGCTCCTTGGCCAGCAGCTTCAGGTTTCGCGACATGTCGGAGACTTCCTGCTGCCGGCTCTCGGACCGCTTGGAGCCGCCCGACTGCATCAGCTGGAGATAGTCGATGACGACCAGCTTCAGGTCGCTGCGCTGTTTGAGGCGGCGGCACTTGGCGCGGATCTCCATCATCGACAGGTTCGGGGAGTCGTCGATGTAGAGCGGGGCGGCTGAGACGTCCGGCATCCGGCGCGCAAGCCGGGTCCAGTCCTCGTCGGTCATCGTGCCGGACCGCATGTGGTGCAGGGCCACGCGCGCCTCCGCGGACAGCAGACGCATCGCGATCTCGTTGCGGCCCATTTCGAGCGAGAAGATCACGCTCGGCATGTTGTGTTTGATCGAGCAGGTCCGTGCGAAGTCCAGCGCCAGCGTCGACTTACCCATGGCGGGACGGGCCGCGATGATGATCATCTGGCCCGGGTGCAGGCCATTGGTGAGCTGGTCGAGGTCGGTGAAGCCGGTTGGCACACCGGTCATCTCCCCCGACCGCGAGCCGATCGCCTCGATCTCGTCGAGCGCGCCCTCCATGATGTCGCCGAGCGGCAGATAGTCCTCAGTGGTGCGCTGCTCGGTGACCGCGTAGATCTCGGCCTGGGCGCTGTTGACGATCTCGTCCACGTCGCCGTCGGCCGCGTAACCCATCTGCGTGATGCGTGTACCAGCCTCGACCAGGCGACGCAGCACCGCGCGCTCGTGGACGATCTCCGCGTAGTACTCGGCGTTCGCCGCCGTCGGAACCGTCTGGACCAGAGTGTGCAGATACGACGCGCCGCCGACCTTCGTGATCTCGCCGCGCTTGGTGAGCTCGGCGGCGATCGTGATCGGGTCGGCCGGCTCGCCCTTCGCGTAGAGGTCGAGGATCGCGCTGTAGATGGTCTCGTGGGCAGGCCGGTAGAAGTCGTGACCCTTGAGCACCTCGACGACGTCGGCGATGGCGTCCTTCGAGAGCAGCATGCCGCCGAGGACGGACTGTTCGGCGTCCAGGTCCTGCGGCGGCACGCGCTCGAAGGACGAACCTCCGCCGTCCCAGGCACCGCCGTCCGGACCGCGGTCGTGCTGGTCGTCTCGGCCCCGGCCACCGTCGCGGCGCTGGCGGGAGGCGGGCAGACGATCACTGGGACCGCTGTCGGCCCACGGATCGTCCAAGGGCTCGGAAATACTCACCGGGCCACCTCCTCCCGTCCGCAGCGCGGATCTCGCCGTGCCCCTCAATTCCTACGGCACGACACTGACAAATGAGATGCCCAACTCCGGTTCTGACGCGTCGGTTTTGCGAGGTTTCCGAGGACGGAGGAGGGAGCGGGCGCCGCACCACGGTAGGCCCGCGGGCACCGTCAGCCAATCTGGTTATCCACAGGCCATGTGGACGACGGCCCCGATGCTGTGGAGAACCCGGCAAAACCTGTGCACGACCCGGTGGACAGGCCTGTGAACAAGCACTCAGCCCCTTTTCCACACCCGCTCTGACCTGCTTATATCCCGTCCACCGGCTGTGCAGAAGAAAAACTTTCCCAGCCGGGTCAAGATCGCCGCGAATGGCGCGGGGCAACACACCACACAAGATTGCCAGTAAGGGTCTCTACTAGGTTGCATCTCTTACCTGTGGAAGATTAGATTGATGCCCATGACACAGGCTCCCGCGGCACCCAAGGCCGCCCGGCGTCGGCACGACCGAGAGATCGTCGCGCTGGCCGTTCCGGCTTTCGGCGCACTCATCGCCGAGCCTCTCTTCCTGATGGCCGACACCGCCATCGTCGGCCATCTCGGCACCGCGCAACTCGCCGGTCTCGGTGTCGCCTCGGCCCTCCTCGCCACAGCCGTCAGCATCTTCGTCTTCCTCGCGTACGCCACCACGGCCGCCGTCGCCCGGCGGGTCGGCGCGGGCGACCTCCAGGCCGCGATCCGGCAGGGCATGGACGGCATCTGGCTCGCCCTGCTGCTCGGCGCCGCCGTCATCGCCATCGTCCTGCCCACCGCACCCGGTCTGGTGGAGCTCTTCGGCGCATCGGACACCGCCGCTCCCTACGCCATCACCTATCTGCGCATCTCGGCGCTCGGCATCCCCGCGATGCTCGTCGTCCTCGCCGCCACCGGTGTCCTGCGTGGCCTGCAGGACACGAAGACACCGCTCTACGTCGCCATCGCGGGCTTCGTCGCCAACGGCGCACTCAACGTGGGTCTCGTCTACGGCGCGGACCTCGGCATCGCCGGCTCCGCCTGGGGCACCGTCATCGCCCAGTGCGGCATGGCCGCGGTGTACCTCTTCGTGGTCGTCCGCGGAGCACGGAAGCACGGGGCGTCCTTGCGGCCCGACAAGGCAGGCATACGCGCGAGCGCTCAGGCCGGCGCACCACTGCTGGTTCGCACCCTCTCGTTGCGCGCGATCCTGATGACCGCCACCGCCGTCGCCGCCCGCCTCGGAGACACAGACGTCGCCGCGCATCAGATCATCCTGTCCCTGTGGAGCCTGCTCGCCTTCGCCCTCGACGCCATCGCCATCGCGGGACAAGCCATCATCGGCCGTTATCTCGGCGCGGGCGACGCCCAGGGAGCCCGTGAGGCCTGCCGCCGCATGGTGGAGTGGGGCATCGCCGTCGGCGTTGTGCTCGGCGGGCTGGTGATCGTCAGCCGCACCCTGTTTCTCCCGCTCTTCACCAGCGACTCGGTTGTCCAGGACACTGCGCTGCCCGCCCTGCTCATCGTGGCGCTCTCCCAGCCGATCTGCGGCATCGTCTTCGTCCTGGACGGCGTACTGATGGGCGCGGGGGACGGCCCGTATCTCGCGTGGGCCATGCTGCTCACTCTTGCGGTCTTCGCTCCGGTGGCGCTGCTTGTGCCTGTGTTCGGCGGCGGGCTGACCGCGCTCTGGGGAGCGATGACCCTGATGATGACCATGCGGATGCTGACCCTGTGGATCCGCTCCCGCTCGGGCCGCTGGATCGTCACGGGCGCCACGCGCTGACTGTTTCACGTGAAACACCGTGTGCTGCCCGTTTCACGTGAAACGAAGAAGGGCCGCACCCCAGCGGGTGCGGCCCTTCTCTCAGCTATGCCGAGCGCAGCGGTCAGGCCGCGACGACCTCGATGTTGACCTTGGCGGCAACCTCGGGGTGCAGACGCACGGACGTCTCGTGGGCGCCCAGCGTCTTGATGGGCGAGCCCAGCTCGATGCGGCGCTTGTCGACCTCGGGGCCACCGGAAGCCTTGATCGCCGAGGCGATGTCGGCCGGGGTGACGGAACCGAAGAGACGACCGGCGTCGCCGGAGCGGACGGCCAGGCGGACCTTGACGCCTTCGAGGCGGGCCTTGATCTCGTTGGCCTGCTCGATGGTCGCGATCTCGTGGATCTTGCGAGCACGACGGATCTGCTCGACGTCCTTCTCGCCGCCCTTGGTCCAGCGGATCGCGAAGTTCCGCGGGATCAGGTAGTTGCGAGCGTAACCGTCCTTGACGTCGACGACGTCGCCCGCGGCACCGAGGCCGGAGACCTCGTGGGTGAGGATGATCTTCATGTGTCGGTCACCCTTCCCTTATCGCGCGGTGGAGGTGTAGGGCAGCAGCGCCATCTCACGGCTGTTCTTCACGGCCGTGGCGACGTCACGCTGGTGCTGCGTGCAGTTGCCGGTCACGCGGCGGGCACGGATCTTGCCGCGGTCGGAAATGAACTTCCGCAGCATGTTCGTGTCCTTGTAGTCCACGTACGTGACCTTGTCCTTGCAGAAAGCGCAGACCTTCTTCTTCGGCTTGCGCACAGGCGGCTTCGCCATGGGTGTTTCTCCTGTGTGATCAAGAAGTGTGGGTACGGCCCACCCTCAGCCCTGGGGCTAGAAGGGGGGCTCGTCCGAGTAGCCGCCGCCAGAACCACCAGAGCCGCCGGAGCCGCCGGAGCTTCCGCCCCAGCCACCGCCGCCGCCCTGCTGGCCGCCGCCGGCAGGAGCGCTGGTCGCCCAGGGGTCGTCGGCGGGAGCGCCGCCGCCCTGCTGCTGACCGCCGCCGGGGCCTCCGCCCCAGCCGCCGCCCTGCTGGCCGCCGCCACCGCCGCCGTAACCGCCCTGGCCGCCTCGACCGGTGGTCTTGGTGACCTTGGCCGTGGCGTTCTTCAGGCTGGCGCCGACTTCCTCGACGTCCAGCTCGTAGACCGTGCGCTTGACGCCCTCACGGTCCTCGTAGGACCGCTGCTTCAGCCGGCCCTGCACGATGACGCGCATGCCTCGCTGGAGCGACTCGGCGACGTTCTCCGCCGCCTGACGCCAGACCGAGCAGGTCAGGAACAGGCTCTCGCCGTCCTTCCACTCATTGGTCTGACGGTCGAAGGTGCGGGGAGTGGACGCGACGCGGAACTTCGCGACCGCCGCACCGGAAGGGGTGAAGCGCAGCTCGGGGTCGTCGACAAGATTGCCGACGACCGTGATGACGGTCTCGCCTGCCATTGGGGGAACCTCTCGGCGGGTTTGCTGCTGGCTGCTTGTGCTGCTACTCGTTGTCCGAGATCAGCTGAGCGGAAAGCTCAGTGGGTCTCGGGACGGAGGACCTTGGTCCGGAGGACCGACTCGTTCAGGTTCATCTGGCGGTCGAGCTCCTTGACGACCGCAGGCTCGGCCTGCAGGTCGATGACCGAGTAGATGCCCTCGGGCTTCTTCTTGATCTCGTACGCGAGACGACGACGGCCCCAGGTGTCGACCTTCTCGACCTTTCCGTTGCCCTCGCGGACGACGGAGAGGAAGTTCTCGATCAGCGGAGAGACAGCGCGCTCCTCGAGATCGGGGTCGAGGATGACCATCACCTCGTAGTGACGCATGTGGAACCCACCTCCTTTGGACTCAACGGCCACGGTCGTTCCGTGGCAGGAGGGTTGTGATGCGTACGCAACGGTATCGGCCGCCACTGACAATCGGGCCCGCCGATCAGCGAACTGAGCGGGGGATCGTGTCGTGGCCTGGGCAGACACCGGTGCAGACGGTACAGACTACCCGCACACCGGCTTCCGGTTGAAATCGGGGGCCGGGGACCGTCAATCTGTACACATCGGGTGTGTATGGCGCTACGATGCGCCGCCTTCCGCAGGAGGTGCCCCATGGCACAGGCATTGCGACCCAACACCGTCGGTTCCCTGCTCGCCACCGACCACAAGCCCCATCCGCTCCAGGACACCCTGCTCGCCGTGACGCTGGTGCTCGGAGCGGTCTCCTTCACCACGGCGATGTTCCACCACCTCCATCTGCTCAGCTCATGGACGGGGCTGGTGGGCATCCTCACCGGGGCCGCCGGGCAGTTCGTCTCCGTGACGACCAGGGAACGCTTCGGGCTGATCCTGGGTCTCGGTGCCGCGGGCGTCGGCTTCCTCCTCGGCATGGCGCACGGCGGGCTCTTCGGCGGCGTCATCGGCTGACCGCCGCTTGGGTCCACGGGAGCCGTCGGCCCGCGGCTTTCCCAACTCCCGGCCCCATGGCCGGACAACACCTCCAGGCGCCCCGGCCGCGTATCGGCCGGGGCCAAGGTTCCATACGGCCAGACGGGGCGCTCGCAGGGCGCAGTAGGCTTCGGCGCGAGAGCCGGAGCCCCTGTACCCATGGGGACACACCAGCCCGAGGAGCGCCCCGAATGAGTCTGACCCTGAGGACCATCAGCCGAGAGCAGCATCTGGCGTACATCCAGAGTCTGCCCGCGGCTAGTCACATGCAGGTCCCGGCATGGGCCGACGTCAAGGCGGAGTGGCGCTCCGAGAACCTCGGATGGTTCGACGACAGGACCGGCGAGATGGTCGGCGCGGGTCTTGTGCTGTACCGGCAGTTGCCCAAGATCAAGCGCTACCTCGCCTATTTGCCCGAGGGCCCGGTCATCAACTGGTTCGCGCCGAATCTGACCGAATGGCTGGATCCGATGCTCGCGCACCTCAAGCAGCAGGGCGCCTTCTCCGTGAAGATGGGTCCTCCGGTGATCATCCGGCGCTGGGAGGCCGCTTCGATCAAGAAGGGCATCCAGGACCCGGACGTGAAGCGCCTGCGCGACATCGAGGCCGACTTCATCGAGCCGCGCGCCTTCGAGGTCGCCGACCGGCTGCGCCGCATGGGCTGGCAGCAGGGCGAGGACGGCGGAGCCGGCTTCGGCGACGTACAGCCCCGCTACGTCTACCAGGTGCCGCTTGCCAACCGGTCGTTGGAGGACGTCCACAAGGGCTTCAACCAGCTGTGGCGGCGCAACATCAAGAAGGCCGAGAAGGCCGGCGTCGAGGTCGTCCAGGGCGGCTACCACGACTTGGAGGAGTGGCAGCGCCTCTACGAGATCACCGCTGTGCGCGACCACTTCCGGCCCCGCCCGCTCTCGTATTTCCAGCGTATGTGGACGGCCCTCAACACCGAGGACCCCAACCGCATGCGGCTGTACTTCGCCCGGCACGACGGGGTGAACCTGTCCGCCGCGACGATGCTGGTCGTCGGTGGGCACGTCTGGTACTCCTACGGCGCCTCCGACAACATCGGGCGTGAGGTCCGGCCCTCGAACGCGATGCAGTGGCGGATGCTGCGCGATGCCTACGCGCTCGGCGCCACCGTCTACGACCTGCGCGGCATCTCCGACTCGCTGGATGAGACCGACCACCTCTTCGGCCTCATCCAGTTCAAGGTGGGCACCGGCGGGCAGGCCGCCGAATACCTCGGCGAGTGGGACTTCCCACTCAACAAGCTGCTCCACAAGGCGCTCGACATCTACATGTCGCGCCGCTGACGCACCAGAATTCGCCTTCATACCTCTGATACACCGCAGCCACGAGAAAGGTTCCAGGTCCGGCCATGGCGCTCACCCTCTACGTCGACACCGCGCGCTGGCGGGCGCACCACAAGCACGTGTCCGAGCGGTTCCCAGGGCTCGTCCCCGTCTGCAAGGGCAACGGCTACGGCTTCGGCCACGAGCGGCTCGCGGACGAGGCCACCCGCATGGGCTCCGACGTCCTGGCCGTCGGCACGACGTACGAGGCCGCGCGGATCAAGGACTGGTTCGGCGGCGACCTGTTGGTGCTGACGCCGTTCAGACGGGGCGAGGAGCCCGTGCCGCTGCCCGACCGGGTCATCCGCTCCGTGTCGTCGGTCGACGGGGTCTACGGCCTCGTGGGCGCCCGCGTCGTCATCGAGGTCATGTCCTCCATGAAGCGGCACGGTGTGAGCGAGCGCGATCTGCCCCAGCTCCACGCCGCCATAGAGAACGTGCGGCTCGAGGGCTTCGCGATCCACCTGCCGCTGGACCGCACCGACGGCTCGGACGCCGTCGAGGAGGTCATCGGCTGGATGGACCGGCTGCGCGCGGCCCGGCTGCCGCTGCACACCATGTTCGTCAGCCACCTCAAGGCCGAGGAGCTCGCCCGGCTGCAGCAGCAGTTCCCGCAGACACACTTCCGCGCCCGCATCGGCACCCGGCTGTGGCTGGGCGACCACGAGGCGACGGAGTACCGCGGAGCCGTCCTGGACGTCACGCCCGTCTCCAAGGGCGACCGCTTCGGCTACCGCCAGCAGAAGGTCGCATCGGACGGCTGGCTGGTGGTCGTGGCGGGCGGGACGTCGCACGGGGTGGGCCTTGAGGCTCCGAAGGCCCTGCACGGCGTCATGCCGCGCGCCAAGGGCGTCGCCCGGGCCGGCCTCGCCACGGTCAACCGGAACCTCTCGCCGTTCGTCTGGGGCGGCAAGCAGCGCTGGTTCGCGGAGCCCCCGCACATGCAGGTCTCGATCCTCTTCGTGCCGTCGGACGCCCCGGAGCCGAAGGTCGGCGAGGAGCTGGTGGCCCATCTGCGGCACACCACCACACAGTTCGACCGCATCGTGGAGCGCTGACCAAGGGGACACCAAGTCCCCGCAGTCATGCAGAAGGCCGTACCCGCGAATCCGGGTACGGCCTTCTGCATGACTCGCCCATGCCCTGTTCGCTCAGGGCGAACTCCTCCGCTGCGATTCGCCGCCGCTGCCCCACTCCACGTACGGCCCGTCGAAGTGCGCCGCGTGCCGGGGCGGATGGGCCGCGGCGCCCAGGACGAAGACGTCCTCCGCGCCGTCCAGGACACCGCCCGACGGATCGTCGTCACCGGAGCGGCGCACCACGTCCCGCTCCGGCATGAAGATGTCGCGCACGATCACGGCGCACAGGTACAGCGTCCCCAACAGGTGGACGGCGATGGCCAGTTGATACCCCTCTTCGGGCAGTCCCTTGTGGGCGTCGCCGCTGGTCGTGTACGCGAGGTACATCCAGATCCCGAGGAAGTACGCGACCTCGCAGGCCTGCCAGATCAGGAAGTCCCGCCATTTCGGGCGGGCCAGCGCGGCGAGGGGGACCAGCCACAACACGTACTGCGGTGAGTAGACCTTGTTGGTGAGGATGAAGGCCGCGACGATCAGAAACGCCAGCTGGGCGAAGCGCGGCCTGCGCGGAGCGGTCAGCGCGAGTGCCGCGACGCCCACACAGGAGATCAGCATGAGCACCGTGGCGAACGCATTGACGGTGTCGGTGGCGAGCGGGCTCTCCATGCGCTGGGACAGGATCAGCCAGAAGGAGCCGAAGTCGACGCCGCGCTCCTGGCTGAACGTGTAGAACTTCGACCAGCCCTCGGGCGCGAGCAGCATGACCGGAAGGTTCACGATCAGCCAGGAGCCCGCGGCACCGAGCAGGGCGGTGCCGAACTCCCGCCACTTGCCGGCACGCCAGCACAGCACGAACAGCGGCCCGAGCAGCAGGACGGGATAGAGCTTGGCGGCCGTTGCGAGCCCCAGCAGGACGCCGAAAGCGAGGGTGCGGCCCCGCGACCACATCAGCATCGCGGCGGCCGTCAGAGCGACGGCCAGCAGGTCCCAGTTGATGGTGGCGGTCAGCGCGACGGCGGGCGCCAGAGCGATCAGCAGGCCGTCCCAGGGCCGCCGCCGGTGGGTGCGGGTCACGCAGACCGCGATGACGGCAGCGCACACCATCAGCATCCCGGCGTTGACCATCCAGTAGACCTGCTCCTGGTCCTGGATGCTGCCGCTCCCCGGTGTCAGCCAGGCAGCGACCTCCATGAACACGCCGGTCAGGACCGGGTACTCGAGGTACTCCATGTCGCCCTCGAGCTTGTCGAAGTACGGCACGAGCCCGTCGGCGAAGCCCCGCCCCTGGTAGAGGTGCGGGATGTCCGAGTAGCAGGCATGCGTGTACTGCGAGCTGGCCCCGAAGAACCAGGCTCCGTCGTAGCAGGGCAGCTTCTGCACCATGCCGAGGGCGAACATGCCGATCGCGACGAGCGCGATGACGCGTACGGGGGTCCACCAGGACGTCCCGAGCAGCGCGCGGCGTCCGAGAGGACCGCCGAACAGTTCACTGCCGGTCGTGGCGACCGGGTCCTCCTTGGTCGGCCGCACCAGATCTGGCTCGTGCACGCTCGTTCGCGTCGTTTCTGCACTGGGCATGCCGCACATCCTGCCGTACGCGTCTAGGAATACGCCGAGGGCCGTCGCACCGAGTCGGTGCGACGGCCCTCGTTTCACGTGAAACATCCACTGTGGATGTTTCACGTGAAACACCCGCGGAGGCGGCTACCCGGTCGATCCTCCGAAGAGGCCGCCGTTGCCGTTGCCTCTGGAATTTCCGCTGTCGTCGGATTCCGTTGGCGAGGCGGTCACCCCTCCGTCTGTACCGCCGTTGTCCGTTCCGCCCGTGTCAGTACCGCCCGTGTCGACGCAGTTGGGGTCGAACGGGTTGTTGCAGGTCTCACTCACCGAGGGCGAGGGAGAGGCCTGGGGCTCACTGGGCGTCGGCGTGGGCTCAACCGGTTCCTCTTCGGACTCGGTGGGCGTGGGGATCACGCTCGGGCTCGGAACGTCATTGACCACTTCACCGATGGGCGTGGCCTCGGGGAAGTCGATGGGCTTCTCGCCCTTGAGCGCCTGCTCCATGTAGTCGTGCCAGATCTCGGCCGGGAACGAGGCGCCGTGAATCGTCTTCTGGCCACCCGTGCCGTACATCTCCAGGAACTCGCGCTTCTTGGTCTCGTCGTCGTCCATGCGGTACATGCTGATCGCGGTCGAGAGCTGCGGCGTGTACCCGACGAACCAGGCGGACTTGTTACCGTCCGTCGTACCGGTCTTGCCGGCCACCTCACGATCGTCCAGCTGCGCCGAGGTACCAGTTCCCTCCTCGACGACGGTCTTCAGGACGTCGGTGACGTTGTCGGCAACCTTCTCCGTGAAGGCCGACTTGGGCTGGGACTTGTGCTTGAACACCATGTCCCCTTCGTATTTGACCTCCTTGACCGAGAACGGGTCGTTCTGTTCACCGCTGGCCGCGAACGTCGCGTACGAGCCGGCCATCCGGATCGTGCTGGGGTCGGAAATACCGATGGAGAAGGACGGGAAGGTGGTACCCGTCAGACTGCTCTCCCTGAGGCCGGCGTTTTCGGCTGCCTGCTTCACCTTGTCCAGACCGACGTCCATGCCGAGCTGCACGAAGGCGGAGTTCGCCGAGACCTTCATGGCCTCACGTAGATCAATCCGGTAGTTCGGCGGACTGCCGTACGACTCGTCGTCGTCATTGGCCTGGAGCCACTCCTTGCCCTTGTCGTTCTTCCAGACGTCACCGTCGTATTCCCGGATCTTGAGCCTGTTCTTGCCGCTGTAGAAGCTGTCTGGCGACACCTTGGTGCGCTCGTCCTGCGCCTGGGACTCCCCGAGATCGGGGTTGCGCTTGCCGTCCTGCATCGCGGCCGCCAAGACGAACGGCTTGAACGTCGAACCGACCGCGGCACCGGTCTCGTCGGCGTTGTTGGTGAAGTGCTTGGTGGCGTCCTCACCGCCGTAGATGGCCTCGATGGCGCCGTTCTCCGGGTTCACGGAGGCCCCGCCGAACTGGACGTACTTGTCCGTCTTCGGACGCTTCTTCTCGTTGATGTTCTCCTCGCGGACCTTCTTCACGGCCTTCTCGAGGTCCTCGACCTTCTTCTTGTCGAAGGTCGTGTGGATCTCGTAGCCGCCCTGCCGGAGCTGCTCTTCGGTGATCTCGGTGTTGTTGATGACGTAGCCCTTGGCCAGGTCGACGAGGTAGCCGATCTGACCGCCCAGCTCATCGCTGGACCGCGGGTTCTGGAGCTTGGGCAGCTTTGTGTACTTGGACCGTTCCGTGGCCGACAGATGCCCGTCCTTGACCATCTCGGTGAGGATCCAGCTCCAGCGCTTCGTGGCCCTCTCCGTGTTGGCCTCGCGCGTGGCGGCCGGGTCGATCTCCGTCTGCCCCGCGGGGTCGTAGTACGTGGCGCCCTTCAGCACGGTTGCGAGGAGGGCGCACTCGCTCGCGTTCAGGCTGGTCGCGTCCTTGCCGAAGTATGAACGCGCGGCCGCCTGGAGGCCGTAGGACGAGCGGCCGTAGTAGGCGGTGTTCAGATACCCCGCCATGACCTTCTCCTTGGGCTCGCTGCGGCCCACCTTGATGGAGACGAGCAGTTCCTTGAACTTCCGGGAGAGCGTCTGCGACTGGTCGTTGAGCATCGCGTTCTTCACGTACTGCTGCGTGATGGTCGAGCCGCCCTGCGTGTCGCCACCCCTGGCCATGTTGAAGAGGGCTCGGCCGATGCCCATGGGGTCGATGCCCTTGTCGGTCTCGAACGTCTTGTTCTCGGCCGACATGACGGCGTACCGCATCGACTTGGGAATCTGCTCGTACTTGATGTTCTGGCGGTTGGTCTCACCGCCGGTGGACACCATCGGCTTGCCGTTGGACCAGTAGTAGACGTTGTTCTGCGCCTTCGCGGCCGCCGCGATGTCCGGCACGCCCACCATGGCGTACGCGATACCGGCCACGGCCATCATGCTGCCGCAGAAGGCGATGAACGTACCCGTCACAAGCTTCCACGAGGGCACCCAACGCGCCCAGCCGTACTTGCCCGCGCGCGGATAGTCGATGATCCGGTTCCTCTCGGGCATGGACCCACGCCCTCGGCCCCGCCCAGGCCCGTTCGGCCCGCCGGGACCACCGCGGCGGCCGCCACCACCGTGGCCGCCGTGTCCCGCGCCGTCGGCGGCTCTGCGCCTGCCTCCGCCGCTGCTGCTTCTCTGCGCCGCCCGCCGGGCCTCGGCACGGCTACCGAACGGGCGCTCCTCACCCCCCGAGTCGTACGAGGCGGAAGGAGACCCGGTGGCGCCACGCGGTGCCGCACGGCGGCCAGAGGACGACCCTGTCTGGCCGCGTCGGGCCGCGGCACGTCCGCCGCCCTGCGGCTGCGGCGATTTGCGACGGTGCTCGCTCATCGAACGATTACTCCTCGGGCAGGCGCACCTGAGCGCGCCTGGAAACGGCGGCTGGTTTCCGGTCCCCCCGAAGTACGGATGCGGTCGTTCTTGCATTCACCCGTACTGCACCGAGGACGAGGACGTCCCCAGGCGTCACTCGGTTCCCGGTGGTTTGCATGGCGCACAGACTACGCACCGTCAAAACCCGCCTAGGCCGAAGTTCACCCCAAAACAGGCAACTTGCTTCCTGAGAATCTGTGATGTGACGCCGTTCACCGTGCCCCCTCTTGTCGCAGACAGAGGACCGATCTATCGTGCTGATGTATCGAGTCGATACATCAGCTCGGCATAAAGACCGTCACGGCAAGACCGCGGCAGAGAGGAGGCGACGATGAGCCGGCGTTCCGGGATCCTCGAGTTCGCTGTTCTCGGCCTGCTCCGCGAGTCCCCGATGCACGGCTATGAGCTGCGCAAACGCCTCAATACGTCACTGGGTGTGTTCCGTGCGTTCAGCTACGGAACGCTCTACCCCTGCCTCAAGACGCTGGTCGCCAACGGCTGGTTGATCGAGGAATCGGGGAACACCCCCGAGGACGCCCTCGCGGCGCCACTCTCAGGGCGCCGCGCCAAGATCGTCTATCGGTTGACGGCGGAAGGTAAGGAGCACTTCGAGGACCTGCTCTCACAGACGGGTCCCGACGCGTACGAGGACGAGCACTTCGCTGCTCGCTTCGCCTTCTTCGGCCAGACGTCGCGGGACGTACGGATGCGGGTCCTCGAAGGCCGCCGCAGCCGTCTCGAGGAGCGCCTGGAGAAGATGCGTGCCTCTCTGGCGCGCACCCGGGAGCGCCTCGACGACTACACCCTTGAGCTCCAGCGCCACGGAATGGAGTCCGTGGAGCGCGAAGTGCGCTGGCTGAACGAGCTCATCGAGAGCGAGCGGGCCGGACGGGACCAGCGGCGTCCCGGATCCGACGGCGCCGCTCAGCAGGACAGCACATCTGGGGAGTCGGGCGGCCTGCCCCGGCCCGGGGACACTCCCGGGCCGGATCCGTCCGATGACACTGCCATGTGAAGTCCGCTCAGGACTTCACCGAGTACACACAGGGAGCAACCGGAATGGGTTCGGTTCGCGTAGCCATCGTCGGCGTGGGCAACTGCGCCGCCTCGCTGGTGCAGGGCGTCGAGTACTACAAGGACGCCGACCCGGCGTCCAAGGTGCCGGGTCTGATGCACGTCCAGTTCGGCGACTACCACGTGGGTGACGTCGAGTTCGTCGCCGCCTTCGACGTCGACGCGAAGAAGGTCGGCCTCGACCTCTCGGACGCCATCGGGGCCAGCGAGAACAACACCATCAAGATCTGCGACGTCCCGAACAAGGGCGTCACGGTCCAGCGCGGCCACACCCTCGACGGCCTCGGGAAGTACTACCGCGAGACCATCGAGGAGTCCGCCGAGACCCCGGTCGACGTGGTCCAGATCCTCAAGGACAAGCAGGTCGACGTCCTCGTCTGCTACCTGCCCGTCGGTTCCGAGGACGCGGCGAAGTTCTACGCCCAGTGCGCCATCGACGCCAAGGTCGCCTTCGTCAACGCCCTGCCGGTCTTCATCGCCGGTACCAAGGAGTGGGCGGACAAGTTCACCGAGGCGGGCGTCCCGATCGTCGGCGACGACATCAAGTCGCAGGTCGGCGCCACCATCACGCACCGTGTGATGGCGAAGCTGTTCGAGGACCGCGGTGTCCGTCTCGAGCGCACCATGCAGCTCAACGTCGGCGGCAACATGGACTTCAAGAACATGCTGGAGCGCGACCGCCTCGAGTCCAAGAAGATCTCGAAGACGCAGTCCGTCACCTCGCAGATCCGCGACCGCGACATGGGCGCCGACAACGTCCACATCGGCCCGTCCGACTACGTCGCCTGGCTCGACGACCGCAAGTGGGCGTACGTCCGCCTCGAGGGCCGTGCCTTCGGCGACGTCCCGCTGAACCTGGAGTACAAGCTCGAGGTCTGGGACTCCCCGAACTCGGCGGGTGTCATCATCGACGCCCTGCGCGCCGCGAAGATCGCCAAGGACCGCGGTATCGGCGGTCCGATCCTCTCCGCGTCGAGCTACTTCATGAAGTCCCCGCCGGTCCAGTACTTCGACGACGAGGCCTACGACAACGTCGAGAGGTTCATCAAGGGCGAGGTCGAGCGCTAGCGCGACACAGCTCGGTGCGCCGGCGAGACACAGCGCCGCGCGCCGAGCGTCCTTGCGCTGAGCTCTGTTGAGGGTCCCCGGGTCGTGCGCCCGGGGACCCTCCCCGTATGTGAGGCTGTGTCCCATGGCTGTCGTACGTGACCTGCGCGTACTCCTGCGCTTCCGGAACTTCCGGCGCCTGCTCGCCGTACGGCTGCTGTCGCAGGGCGCTGACGGGGTCTATCAGGTCGCACTCGCCACGTACGTCGTCTTCTCGCCGGAGAGGCAGACATCGGCGGCCGCGATCGCCTCCGCGATGGCGGTCCTGCTGCTCCCGTACTCCCTCGTCGGCCCGTTCGCGGGCGTCCTGCTGGACCGCTGGCGACGCCGGCAGGTCTTTCTGTACGGGAACCTCCTGCGGGCGCTGCTGGCCTCCCTGACGGCCGTCCTGATGCTGAGCGGTGTGCCGGACTGGCTCTTCTACGCGTCCGCGCTCTGTGTCACCGCGGTCAACCGTTTCGTCCTGGCGGGCCTGTCCGCCGCGCTGCCCCGCGTCGTCGACCCCGACCGCCTGGTGATGGCCAACTCCCTGTCGCCCACGGCCGGAACGCTGGCCGCGACCGTCGGCGGCGGTCTCGCCTTCGTCGTACGCCTCGTCGCCTCGGACTCCGATGCGGTGGTCATCCTCGTCGGAGCGGCGCTCTACGTGTGCTCCGCGCTCGCCTCGCTGCGCCTGGCACCTGAACTGCTCGGCCCCGACCAGGAGTTGGTACAGCCACGGCTGAAGGCGGCACTGGTCGGCACGGCGCGCGGCCTGACGGCGGGCGTACGGCATCTCGCCGAGCCCGCACGACGGGAGGCCGTCTGGGCGCTGACCGCGATGACGCTGATGCGGTTCTGCTACGGCGCCCTGACGGTCATGGTGCTGATGCTCTGCCGGTACGCCTGGTCGTCCGGCCCGGACGACGACGGGCTCGCCCTACTCGGCCTGGCCGTGGGGATCTCCGGAGCGGGTTTCTTCGCCGCGGCCGTGCTGACCCCGGCGGTGGCCGGCCGACTCGGGCCCATCGGCTGGATCACCGCCTGTGCCGCATCCGCGGCGGTTCTGGAGCCGGCGCTCGGCCTGCCGTTCGCCGAAGTCCCCATACTGATCGCGGCCTTCGTCCTGGGCCTGACCACCCAGGGCGCGAAGATCGCCACGGACACCGTGGTCCAGTCGTCCGTCGACGACGGCTTCCGTGGCCGGATCTTCGCCGTGTACGACGTCCTGTTCAACGTCGCCTTCGTCGGCGCCGCCGCGGTGGCCGCCCTGATGCTGCCTCCTGACGGCCGCTCAGTCCCGCTGGTGGTCACGGTCGCCGTTATCTACGGGGCAGTTGCTGCGGCTATGGTCCGCTTTGAACTGCAGTAAGTGTCACATCAATGCCACAGAGCCCCTTTGGACTACAGAGTTGTCAGTGGCGGCCGGTAGCTTACGTGCGTCTTATTTCGCGCCACGCGCTCCTACGTTCAAGGGGGACCCCCAAGTGACCACTCCGCCGCCCCAGGGCCAGAACCCGTTCGCTCAAGGGCAGCCGCCCCAGGGGAACCCGTACGGTCAGCAGCCGCCGCAGGGCCACCCGCAGCAGCCGGCCGCGCCGTACACCCCGGTCCCGCCCCAGCAGCCGAAGCGTGGCTTCAAGAAGTACCTGCGCGTCGGGATCGTCGTCATCGCCCTCATAGTCGCCGGCGCCGGCTACCTGGCGAGCCGGGACGACGCCCAGGCCGCCAAGGTCGGCGACTGCATGAGCATCGGCAACCCGGACAGCGCCACGGACCCGGAGCTCGAGGTCGTGGACTGCAGCAACTCCAAAGCCGCGTACAAGGTCGAGGACAAGAAGAGCGACGACTCGGGCTGCGACCGCACCAAGTACGCCGAGTACACCGAGACCGGTGGCGGCAGCGACTTCACCCTCTGCCTGTCGGAGTACTC
>NZ_VWMY01000010.1:43410-139171 GCF_008905045.1 Streptomyces albicerus | reverse complement strand
GTGGTCATGTTTCACGTGAAACATGACCACGACGCGCGACCTCAGCTCTGCGCGGCCCACCACTCCTTGAGCGCCGACACCGCCGCGTCGTACTCCATAGGCCCGTTCTCCAGACGCAGTTCCAGCAGGAACTTGTAGGCCTGCCCGATGACCGGGCCGGGCCCGACGCCCAGGATCTGCATGATCTGGTTGCCGTCGAGGTCGGGCCGGATCGCGTCCAGCTCCTCCTGCTCCTGGAGCTGGGCGATGCGCTCCTCCAAGCCGTCGTACGCACGGGAGAGCGCGGCAGCCCTGCGCTTGTTGCGCGTCGTGCAGTCGGAGCGGGTCAGCTTGTGGAGGCGGTCGAGGAGCGGGCCCGCGTCACGGACGTAACGACGGACCGCGGAGTCCGTCCACTCCCCGGTGCCATAGCCGTGAAACCGCAGGTGCAGCTCGACCAGACGCGAGACGTCCTTCACGAGCTCGTTGGAGTACTTCAGCGCGGCCATTCGCTTCTTGGTCATCTTGGCCCCCACCACCTCGTGATGGTGGAAGGAGACCCGCCCGTCCTTCTCGAAGCGACGCGTCCGTGGCTTGCCGATGTCGTGCAGCAGCGCGGCCAGGCGAAGCGTGAGGTCGGGACCGTCCTCCTCCAACGCCATCGCCTGCTCCAGGACGATCAGCGTGTGGTCGTAGACGTCCTTGTGCCGGTGGTGCTCGTCCCGCTCCAGACGCAGTGCCGGCAGCTCGGGCAGCACACGGTCGGCGAGCCCCGTGTCGACGAGCAGCGTCAGCCCCTTGCGCGGGTGCGCGGAGAGGATCAGCTTGTTCAGCTCGTCACGCACGCGCTCGGCGGAGACGATCTCGATGCGCTCGGCCATGCCCTTCATCGCCGCGACGACGTCCGGCGCCACCTCGAAGTCGAGTTGGGCCGCGAAACGCGCGGCCCGCATCATCCGCAGCGGGTCGTCGGAGAAGGACTCCTCGGGTGTGCTCGGAGTCCGCAGAACGCGGGCGGCGAGGTCGCCGAGCCCGCCGTGCGGATCGATGAACTCCTTCTCGGGCAGTGCCACGGCCATCGCGTTCACCGTGAAGTCACGGCGCACCAGGTCTTCCTCGATGGAGTCGCCGTACGACACTTCGGGCTTCCGCGAGGTCCGGTCGTACGCCTCCGAGCGGTACGTCGTCACCTCGATCTGGTAGCCGTCCTTCTGAGCCCCGACCGTGCCGAAGGCGATCCCGACCTCCCACAGGGCGTCCGCCCATGGACGCACGATCTTCAGTACGTCTTCGGGACGGGCGTCGGTCGTGAAGTCCAGGTCGTTGCCGAGCCGGCCGAGGAGGGCATCCCGGACCGAGCCGCCGACCAGGGCAAGGGAGAACCCGGCCTCCTGGAAACGACGGGCGAGGTCGTCTGCGACGGGGGACACCCGCA
Organism: Streptomyces albicerus; assembly: GCF_008905045.1. GTDB lineage: Bacteria > Actinomycetota > Actinomycetes > Streptomycetales > Streptomycetaceae > Streptomyces > Streptomyces albicerus. Next base: position 137,757 of record NZ_VWMY01000010.1, on the reverse strand, counting down.
GCAGTTCACTTACCGCGCGGCTCTGCACCTGGTTCAGCGCACTGGGACTGTCTTCGTTGGCGTTCGGCACAACAGAAAAGGGTACGTGGCCCGGACGACCGCAGGCGCCTCCATTAAACGTGCACAGACGTCTCTCCTCATATGTGCGGGGACGCATACATTGATAGGTGCACATAGCGGGACAGCCCGGTCTCTTCTTCCGATCTTGTGAAGCGGACCGCGGCACTTACCCTCAGCGCGCATCGTTACCATGCGTGGACGCACATTCCGACGACCACTGACGACGACGAGGGACGGGCGAGCGCGTGGCCGAGGCGGCAGACTTCCAGGGGATGAGTCCCTCACCTGCCCGCCGGTGGCTGCGGCGCACCGGAGCACTGCTCGCCGGGGCGCCTCTGCTGGCCGGCTTTCTCCAGCTGCCCGTGTCGCCCTCCGCGCATGCCGTTGAGCGCACCGCCGCGGCCGACGTCTCCGGCTCCCGTACGGTCGATGTCTCCCTGTACTCGCTCAGCCCCCGCGTGCCCTCCGACGGGGACACGCTGACCGTCTCCGGCAGGGTCGTCAACAAAGGCAAGCAGACGGTCACGGACGCGCACGTCGGCCTGCGAGTAGGTCCGACGATGAACGGCCGCTCGGCGATCGACGACGCCGCGAAGAACAATCCGTACGCGGGCACGGAAGTCGGCGGCAAGTACGTGGCGGAGTTCTCCAAGCTGGCGCCGGGCGTCCCGCAGACCTTCAGCATCTCCGTCCCGGTCGACAAGCTGCCTCTCAGCTCCGACGGCGTCTACCAGCTGGGTGTCACGCTCAACGGCCGGACCACCGCCGCGCCGTACGAGCAGATCCTCGGCATCGAGCGGACCTTCCTGCCGTGGCAGCCCGACGCCGCGGACACGAAGACCCGGACGACGTACCTCTGGCCGCTCATCTCCACCCCTCACATGACGGCCGAGACGGGGTCGAACGAGCAGCAGACCCCCGTCTTCAAGGACGACGACCTGGCCGCGGAGCTCTCCCCCGGCGGCCGCCTCGAGCAGCTCCTCTCGCTCGGCAAGGACCTCGACATCACCTGGGTGGTCGACCCGGACCTGCTGGCCTCCGTCGACGCGATGACCCGCAGCTACCGGGTCCAGGTGAACGGCTCCAGCGAGACCACCAAGGCAGGCACGCATCAGGCGGTGGCCGAGGAGTGGCTCGGCGAGCTGGAGAAGGCGGTCCAGGACGAGGAAGTCGTCGCTCTCCCCTTCGCCGACCCGGACCTGGCGTCGCTGGCCCACCACGGCGTGACCGGGTCACTGAGCCACCTCAAGGACGCCACCACCGTGGCCGCCACGACGGTGGAGTCGATCCTCCACGTGACGCCCAGCACGGACTACGCCTGGCCCGCGAACGGCGCGATCGACCCGTCGGTCGTCAAGGTCGCCACCTCCGCAGGCGCCCACACGGTGATCTCCCGCAGCGACAGCCTCAAGGAGACCGGCGGCCTGCCGTACACGCCCTCCGCGGCCCGCCCGATCGGCGGCGGCACCACGGCGGTGGTCGCGGACGCCCGTCTGTCGACGGCGTTCCAGGGCGACATGACAGTGGCCGGCAACTCCACGCTCGCCGTGCAGAAGTTCCTCGCCCAGAGCCTGATGTTCACGCTCCAGGTCCCGGACAAGCAGCGCAGCGTCGTGGTCGCCCCGCAGCGCATGCCGACCGCCAGCCAGGCCCAGACGATGGCCCAGGCGCTGACAGCTCTCCAGGAAGGGAACTGGTCGCAGTCGGCAGCCCTGTCCGCGGCCACGAAGGCCAAGCCGGACGCGGGCGCCACCACGCGGGTCCCGTCGGCGGCCTCGTACCCATCCTCGCTGAAGGGTCAGGAGCTGCGGCGGAATGCCTTCGCGTATATCGAGGGCACGCAGGAAAAGCTCAACAGCTTCCAGGTGATCCTCGCTGACAAGTCCCGCGTGGTCACCCCCTTCGGGCGGGCCATGGACCGGTCGATGTCCACAGCCTGGCGCGGCCGTGAAACCGAGGCGACGGCGTACCGCGGCGGCGTGAAGGCCTACCTCCTCGGGCTCACGGAGAGCGTCGGGCTGATCGACAAGTCCGACGCGAAGCTCTCGGGGCGCAGCGCCACGATCCCCGTCACCGTGCAGAACAACCTCGTCCAGGGCGTGGACCACTTGGTGCTGCGTCTGACGTCGATGCAGCCGAGCCGCCTCAGCATCGGTGACGGTGCCTACGAGGAGCAACCGGTCGCGGTCTCGGGCGGGCACAGCCAGTCGGTGAAGTTCACCACCAACGCCCATGCCAACGGCCAGGCGGAGGTCGTCGCCCAGCTCTTCACGGAGGACGGCCGGCCGTACGGACCCGAGGTCACCTTCGACGTGAAGGTCACCGAGATCACCGCCACGGTGATGCTGGTCATCGCCGGTGGTGTCCTGCTGCTCGTGCTCGCCGGATTCCGGATGTACACGCAGCGCAAGCGCGCGGCCGCCCGCCAGGCCGCGCAGGAATCGGAGAACGTCCCAGCGGGCGACGAAGCCGAGGACGCTCCCGAAGAAGCGTCCGCCGCCGAATCAAGGGCACACGAGCCGGAGCACCCGAGTGACCCTTCACCGGACACCGCACCGGAAATCACCGAGCCGTCCGGCACGGGTGAGAGAGTGGACCGTTGAGCGATGTCGTGGCCGGTGGGCCCGGGGACGATGAGGTGGGGTAACCATGAACGCGCCGTACGACGGTGACCGCGGCCAGGGCGCGGGCAGCTCCGGCTACCCCGACGGCCCGCCGCAGGGCCCGCCGGAACCCGGCGAGGTGCCTCCGCAGCCCCCAGCCGACGTGTACTTCCAGGACGCCTACGCCCAGGATCCCTATCGGGCGCAGGACCTCTCGGCTCAGGACCCCGTCGCGGAGGCCCTCTACGACCGTGCCGCGCACCCCCCGCCACCACCCGGCACGTATCAGCCGCAGCCCCCGCTCTACGGCCAGCCGCCCCAGTCCCCGTACGCCCCCGACCCCCGCGTGTGGGCGCAGACCCCGGCGCCCGAACCGGAGGGCCCGACCCAGTACCTGCCGTACGGCGACGACCCCCGTACCACCCAGTTCGTGGGCGTGGACGACCTCGTGACCCAGGCCGGCCAGGAGCGACACGAGCCGGACGCGTTCGCCCATCTCTTCCGGGACCAGCAACAGGGCGGCGGACATCCGCCGATGGAGCCCACGTCCGTGCCGGGCCCGGCCCACGCGCCGTACGCGGACCAGGGTGCGGCACCACAGCCACCGGCCCCTGAGCCGGTTCACGCACCCGACGCACCCGCCGCACCCGCGGCGACGAAGGGCGGGCGCGCGTCGGGTCTGCTGAAGTCGAGTGCGGTGATGGCGGCGGGCACCATGGTGTCCCGCCTCACCGGCTTCATCCGCTCCGCCCTGATCGTCTCGGCGCTGGGCGTCGGCCTGCTCGGCGACACCTTCCAGGTCGCGTACCAACTGCCGACGATGATCTACATCCTGACCGTCGGCGGCGGCCTCAACTCCGTCTTCGTACCGCAGCTCGTGCGCGCCATGAAGGAGGACGAAGACGGCGGTGAGTCATACGCCAACCGGCTTCTGACCCTCGTCGTCGTGGTCCTCGGTGCGCTCACCGTGCTCGCGGTCCTCGCCGCACCTCTCCTGGTACGCGTGCTGTCGGCGCCGGTCGCCAGCGATCCGGCGGCCAACGAGGTAGCCATCACCTTCGCCCGTTACTTCCTGCCCACGATCTTCTTCATGGGCATTCACGTGGTGATGGGCCAGATCCTGAACGCGCGCGGAAAATTCGGCGCGATGATGTGGACTCCGGTCCTCAACAACATCGTCATCATCGTGACGCTCGGACTGTTCATCTGGGTGTACGGCACCGCGGCGAACTCCGGTATGAAGGCCGCGACGATCCCGCCGGAGGGCGAGCAGCTTCTCGGTATCGGCGTCCTGCTCGGTCTCGTCGTGCAGGCACTCGCGATGATCCCGTACCTCCGTGAGACCGGCTTCCGGCTGCGGCTGCGCTTCGACTGGAAGGGCCACGGCCTCGGCAAGGCCGCGATGCTCGCCAAGTGGACCGTGCTCTTCGTCCTCGCCAACCAGGCGGGCGCGATCGTGGTGACCCAGCTGTCCACCGCCGCGGGCAAGGACTCGCCGGTCGACGGCACAGGCTTCGCCGCCTACGCCAACGCCCAGCTCATCTGGGGCCTCCCGCAGGCCATCATCACCGTCTCCCTGATGGCCGCCCTGCTGCCCCGGCTCTCGCGCTCGGCCAACGAGGGCGACGCCGGCGCCGTCCGAGACGACATCTCCCAGGGCCTGCGCACCACGGCCGTGGCGATCGTGCCCATCTCCTTCGGCTTCGTCGCCCTCGGCATCCCGATGTGCACCTTGATCTTCGGTTCCTCGGGCACGAGCGAAGCCACGAACATGGGCTACATGCTGATGGCCTTCGGCCTCGGTCTGATCCCGTACTCCGTGCAGTACGTCGTACTGCGCGCCTTCTACGCGTACGAGGACACCCGGACCCCCTTCTACAACACGGTCATCGTGGCCGCCGTCAACGCCGGGGCCTCGGCGCTCTGCTTCTTCCTGCTTCCCCCGCGCTGGGCCGTGGCGGGCATGGCAGCCTCGTATGGTCTCGCCTACGCGATCGGCGTGGGAGTCGCGTGGAGCCGGCTGGGCAAGCGGCTGGGCGGTGACCTGGACGGCGCCCGGGTCATGCGTACGTACGCCCGACTCGGTATCGCGTCGGTGCCGGCTGCGCTGCTCAGCGGTGCGGCCTGCTACGGAATCGGCCACACGCTGGGACAGGGTGTCGGCGGCTCGCTCGCCGCCCTGCTCGGCGGTGGTGTCGTACTGCTCGGTGTCTTCTACGTCGCGGCGCGGCGTATGCGCATCGAGGAGCTGAACGGAATGGTCGGCATGGTCCGCGGGCGCCTCGGGCGCTGAGGCGGGGGTAGTCGCACAACCATCGTCCGCGACCGCGTGTCGTGCATAGGGGCGGACTGTGGGCACAATTGGCTTTGGCGTCGGAGAGCGCGCAACGGATGGGGAGGCAGGAACGGCGGTGGCGGAACGGAGCACGGCTGCCGTCGACGTGGCAGACAACAGCGGTGATGAACCGCTGACCGCGAAGGCGGACCAGTCCACGGCCGACGGGGTGGCCCAGAACCGGGAGCGGGACACGGACAACTCGGAGAGCGAAGAGGCACAGGGGAGCGGGGGGAACGAGAGCCCTGGCAGGACCTCGCCGCCCGAGTTGCACAGCGGTCACAAACTCGCCAGACGCTACCGGCTGGAAGAGTGTGTCACCCGCCTGGACGGTTTCAGCAGTTGGCGTGCGGTGGACGAGAAGCTGCGCCGCGCAGTCGGTGTGCATCTGCTGCCCGCCGACCATCCACGAGCGCGCTCCGTCCTGGCGGCGGCCCGTTCCTCCGCCCTGCTGGGCGATCCTCGGTTCGTCCAGGTTCTGGACGCCGTCGAGGAGAACGACCTCGTCTATGTGGTGCACGAGTGGCTGCCGGACGCCACGGAGCTGACGACGCTCCTGGCCTCCGGCTCGCTGGAGGTGCACGAGGCGTACCAGATGGTCAGCCAGGTCTCCCAGGCGATGGCCGCCGCGCACCGTGAGGGGCTGGCCCATCTGAAGCTGACCCCGGGCGCTGTGCTGCGCACCTCGTCCGGTCAGTGGCGCATCCGCGGCCTCGCGGTGAACGCCGCGCTGCGCGGCATCAGCTCCGACACCCCGCAGCGCACCGACACGGAAGCGATCGGGGCGCTGCTGTACGCCGCGCTCACTCAGCGCTGGCCGTACGAGAACGACGCGTACGGCCTCTCCGGGCTGCCGAAGGGCGTGGGCCTCATCGCCCCCGACCAGGTACGGGCAGGCGTGCACCGCGGCCTGTCGGAGCTCGCGATGCGCGCGCTCGTCAACGACGGCGCGACCGCGTCCCGCCAGGAGCCTCCGTGCACCACGCCGGAGGAACTGGTGAAGGCGGTCGGCGAGATGCCCCGCATCCGTCCGCCGGAGCCCGCGTTCACGGCACCGCCGGACTACCAGCGCACGACGTACCAGCAGGGCAGCTACGGCCGCCCCGCGACCCACCCGGGCGCCACCCAGCCGGTACCGACGCCGCCGCCCCCGCTGCAGAGCCGTACCGGCAAGGTCCTGAAGTGGGCCGTGTCCGCCCTCCTGATCGCCGCACTCGGCCTCGGCAGCTGGCAGCTCGCGGACGCGCTCATGGAGCAGGGGAAGTCCGACGACACGGGCAACACGAAGACGACGGACGAGAACGACAAGAACCCGGCGAAGCCGGTCAGCAAGCCGATCGCCATCAGCGGTGCACGGGACTTCGACCCGTTCGGGTCCGACGGATCCGAGAAGCCTGCGGATATAGACAAGACCTACGACAACAGCCCCGGAACCTATTGGCAGACCGACTTCTACAAGGGTGCCAACTTCGGAAACCTCAAGCCGGGCCTCGGCGTCATCCTCGATCTCGGCAAGGTCCAGCAGGTCGGGAAGGTGACCGTTACCTTCGTGGGGAACACCTCCGCCGAACTCCGTGCCGCCTCCGGTGACACAAGCTCGGAACCCACCTCCTTCGATGCCTACACAAAGGTCGCCGAGGGATCCGGGACCAGCGTCGCGCTCAAGCCCGACGAGTCCGTCAAGACCCGCTATCTCTTGGTCTGGCTGACCGAGCTGCCGCTGACGAACGACGGTAACTACCGTGGCCGGGTGGCGGACATCAAGGTGACCAGCTGACGGTGAATGCGAGGGGGGAGGGGGTTCGATGGCGGACGGTGCCGGATTCAGCGAAGTGAGCGATCAGGACCTCCTCGCCCGTCATGTCGAGGGCGACCCCGACGCCTTCGGTGAGCTCGTGCGGCGTCACCGTGACCGGCTCTGGGCGGTGGCGCTGCGGACGCTGGGCGACCGCGAGGAGGCCGCTGACGCCGTCCAGGACGCCCTCGTCTCCGCCTATCGGGCCGCCCACACCTTCCGTGGCCAGTCGGCGGTCACCACATGGCTGCACCGGATCACCGTGAACGCCTGCCTGGACCGCGCCCGCAAGGCGGCCTCCAGGAAGACCTCCCCCGTGGACGACACGGAACGGCTCGAGCAACTGCTGGAACCGCACGAGTCGGCCTCCGCTCCGGCCGAGCGCAACGATCTGCACCGTGAGCTGCTGGAGGCGCTGGGCACTCTGCCCCCCGACCAGCGGGCCGCCCTCGTCCTGGTGGACATGCAGGGCTACCCGGTGGCGGAGGCGGCCAGTCTGCTCGACGTGCCGACCGGCACGGTCAAGAGCCGCTGTGCTCGCGGCAGAGCCAGACTTCTCCCGCTGCTCAAACACCTGCGTACGGACAGCGGGAGCGACAGAGAGAGCAAGAAGTCGGGTGAGGGACGGAACCGCACGCAGGGGGCATCCGTCCCACCCGCAGCGGGAGAACACGATGGACCGAGCGATTCAGCTGCTGTGAAGGGCGGAGGTGGGCGAGCGTGACATCCACGACCGACACGGCCGGACACCCGGACGTCACGGAGATCTCCGACCTCACCGAAGGTCTGCTCCCGCCCTCGCGTACGGCGGACGTGCGACGCCACCTGGACGGCTGCGCGCTGTGTGCCGACGTGTACGACTCGCTGGAGGAGATCCGCGGCATGCTCGGCACGCTGCCGGGTCCGCCCCGCATGCCCGCCGATGTCGCGGGACGCATCGATGCCGCTCTCGCCGCCGAGGCCCTGTTGAGTGCCACGGCGCCCGAAGCAGACGACGACACGAACGTCCCGGCATCAGTCAGCGCCTCCCAGCCGCTGTCCGGCGAGGACGAGGGTCGGCATGTTTCACGTGAAACATCGGCCACAGCGGATCGTCCCTCAGGACACCCCCGTGCTTCCACCGGCCCGGGTCGTACGAACCGGCCTCGTCGTGGACGCCGCAGGACCGTCGTGCTGGGCGCCATGTTCACGGCGGCCACGCTGGGACTCGGCGGCCTGCTCCTCCAGTCGCTGGGCGACACATCGGGCAACAACCCTGGTTCGGCCTCCCGGGAGCAGAGCGACTCCGCGAACACGTTCGCCGGGGAGAAGCTGGATAACGAGGTCGCGGGTCTCCTCGCCGAGGCCAAGAAGTCCGAGAAGAAGGACGGCAGTCCCCGCACCGCGAAGCCCTACGGCACCGACTCCACCGAAGAGCCGAACATCCTGAACACGCCCACGTCAGTGCCCGAGTGCATCAAGCAGGGCATCGGGCGCGACGCGGCTCCCCTCGCCTTCAAGGAAGGTGACTACGACGGCACTGAGGCGTATCTCGTGGTGCTGCCCGACGCCTCCGACGCCGCACAGGTCACGGCCTATGTCGTCGACTCCGCCTGTGTGGACAGGCCGTCGATCTCCGAAGGCAAGGTTCTGCTCCAGCAGTCCTACCCGCGAAGCTGAGCGGGTCCGGGCCTGCGTCGGATCATCATGTGCGTGCCCTGCGTCATCCATGGCATCCCGGTGCGGTGACGAGTCTTCGTGTGCCCGGACACAGTGGGAATGCGCGCCCCTTAGGATCCGTTGGGTGGGGTGAGAGTTCTGAGAGAGGCTCCCACCGGCCGTACGAAGCAGTCTCCAGAGACGAGGAATCAAGCCGTGAGCGACGTCCGTAACGTGATCATCATCGGCTCCGGGCCCGCCGGCTACACGGCGGCGCTCTACACTGCGCGCGCGTCGCTTAAGCCGCTGGTGTTCGAGGGCGCCGTCACCGCAGGCGGCGCGCTGATGACCACCACTGAGGTGGAGAACTTCCCCGGCTTCCAGGACGGCATCATGGGCCCGGAGCTCATGGACAACATGCGGGCGCAGTCCGAGCGCTTCGGGGCCGAGCTGGTTCCGGACGACATCGTCACGGTCGACCTCAGCGGTGAGATTAAGACCGTCACGGACACGGCGGGCACGGTGCACCGGGCGAAGGCCGTCATCGTCGCGACAGGCTCTCAGCACCGCAAGCTGGGCCTGCCCAGGGAAGACGCCCTGTCCGGACGTGGTGTCTCCTGGTGCGCGACCTGTGACGGCTTCTTCTTCAAGGACCAGGACATCGCTGTGATCGGCGGCGGTGACACTGCCATGGAGGAGGCCACCTTCCTCTCTCGGTTCGCCAAGTCCGTGACGATCGTCCACCGCCGGGACACGCTGCGCGCCTCCAAGGCGATGCAGGAGCGCGCCTTCGCCGACCCGAAGATCAAGTTCGTCTGGGACAGCGAGGTCGCCGAGATCCAGGGCGAGCAGAAGCTCTCGGGCCTGAAGCTGCGCAACCTGAAGACCGGCGAGACGTCGGAACTGCCCGTCACCGGCCTGTTCATCGCGATCGGCCACGACCCGCGCACCGAGCTCTTCAAGGGCCAGCTCGAACTGGACGAGGAGGGCTACCTCAAGGTCGAGGCGCCTTCGACCCGCACGAACCTGGTGGGTGTCTTCGGCGCTGGCGACGTCGTCGACCACACCTACCGCCAGGCGATCACTGCGGCCGGCACCGGCTGCTCCGCCGCCCTCGACGCCGAGCGCTTCCTCTCCGCCATCGCGGACGGCGAGGCGGCTGCGGAGCCCGAGAAGACCACCGTCTGACCCCCATCCGCCCCACCGCACCAACCAGTTAAGGAGCCCGCCGTGGCCGGCACCCTGAAGCACGTAACCGACGACTCTTTCGAGCAGGATGTCCTCAAGAGCGACAAGCCCGTCCTGGTGGACTTCTGGGCCGCCTGGTGCGGTCCGTGCCGCCAGATCGCTCCGTCCCTCGAGGCGATCGCCGCCGAGTACGGCGACAAGATCGAGGTCGTCAAGCTCAACATCGACGAGAACCCGGGTACGGCCGCCAAGTACGGCGTCATGTCCATCCCGACCCTGAACGTCTACCAGGGTGGCGAGGTCGCCAAGACCATCGTCGGTGCGAAGCCGAAGGCCGCGATCGTGCGGGACCTCGAGGACTTCATCGCCGAGTAGTCCGGCAGGCCGCCCTCAGCTGGCGGCGATGTTTCACGTGAAACACGGATGGGCCAACCCGGACGGGTTGGCCCATCCGCATGTGTGGCTGCTGTAGGGCGCACCGCCGACGGACCCGAGGGCGCGGCCCTACAGCGGACGCAGTGCCGGCTCCTTCTGTACTGCCCCCAGCAGCCGGTCGAGAGCCAACTCCACGTCTTCCTTCCAGGAGAGCGTCGTGCGCAGCTCCAGGCGCAGTCGCGGATACGTCGGATGGGGCCGGACCGTCTTGAAGCCCACGGCCAGGAGATGGTCCGCGGGCAGCACGCAGGCCGGTTCCTTCCACCGGGCATCCCCGAAGGCCTCGATCGCCTTGAAGCCCCGCCGCAGCAGATCCTTGGCAACCGTCTGGACCATCACACGTCCGAGCCCCTGCCCCTGGAAGCCCGGCATGATGAAGGCCGTCATCAGCTGGACCGCGTCAGGGGAGACAGGACTCGTGGGGAAAGCCGTCGAGCGCGGCACATACGCGGGCGGTGCGTACAGCACGAAGCCCACCGGTACGTCGTCCACGTAGACGACCCGGCCGCAGGATCCCCACTCCAGCAGGACGGCGGAGATCCAGGCCTCTTTCTCCAACTCGGGTGTGCCTGCTTTTACCGCTGCCTGCCCGCTGACTGGATCCAGTTCCCAGAAGACACACGTGCGACAGCGCTTGGGAAGGTCCTGAAGGTTGTCCAGCGTGAGCGGTACGAGCCGACGCCCCATGAAGGCAGTTCCTCGCTTCCTTCGCCCGCAGCGTCGCGGGCGGCTGTCAGAGTGCTCCGTTCCTTGAGCAGGCTGCCGACGAACCCGCCGACCGCGCCGAGCCCCAGGCCCGCGCTCACCAGTCCGGTGCGGCTCACCGTTCGCATGGCCCCCGCCTCCCCACAGAAGGTGCTGCTAGGTGGATGCGCCATACCCGATCGCATCGTATCCACGATGCGATTCCATCGATACCGTCCGAAAGCAAAGAGCGAGCCGTGTTCCGGTACACACCGGACACAGCCCGCTCTGCTGGCCGGCCGGTCGGAATCGACCGGCCGCCCGAGACGCTCAGGACTCCGTCTCCTCGGAGTCGTCATCCAGGAGGCTCTTCTGCAGAACCGGTCCTTCGCCAGGAGCGAGCGTGCCGAGGATCCGCTCAAGGTCGTCCATCGAAGCGAACTCGACGGTGATCTTGCCCTTCTTCTGGCCGAGGTCGACCTTCACCCGGGTCTCGAAGCGGTCCGAGAGACGGGTCGCAAGATCGCTCAGTGCCGGGGAGAGCAGAGCGCCGGCCCGCGGCCCCTTGGAACGCGGGGCCGACTGCGGCCGCGAGCCCATGAGGGTGACGATCTCCTCGACGGCCCGCACTGAGAGTCCCTCGGCCACGATCCGGTGAGCCAGCCGGTCCTGCTCCTCCGAGTCCGCGACGGAGAGCAGGGCTCGCGCGTGTCCGGCGGAGAGCACACCGGCGGCGACGCGGCGCTGAACCGTCGGCGAGAGCTTCAACAGACGCAGGGTGTTGGAGACCTGAGGACGGGACCGGCCGATCCGGTCCGCCAGCTGGTCATGCGTGCAATTGAAGTCCTTGAGCAGCTGGTCGTAGGCGGCTGCCTCTTCCAGCGGGTTCAGCTGGGCTCGGTGCAGGTTCTCCAAGAGCGCGTCCAGGAGGAGCTTCTCGTCCTCCGTGGCCCGCACGATCGCCGGAATGGCCTCGAGCCCCGCCTCACGGCAGGCCCGCCAGCGCCGCTCTCCCATGATGAGCTCGTAGCGCCCCGGGCCCATCTGCCGCACGACGACCGGCTGGAGAAGCCCGACCTCCCTGATGGAGGTCACGAGTTCCGCGAGAGCGTCCTCGTCGAACACCTCACGGGGCTGGCGCGGGTTAGGGGTGATGGAGTCGAGGGGCAATTCGGCAAAGTGCGCCCCGACGGGCGCCGCCGGAGCCGGAGCCTCCCCGAAGACGCTCGCCGACGGCTCCTCGGTTTCATGTGAAACATGGGCCGACGGAAGCGTCGCCACCTTGGCCGCCGCCACACCGCGCTCCGCGGTGAGCAGCGGAACGGCCCCGGGCGAGGTGGACGCTCCACCCGCCGCCGGTGGCGCCGTCTTCTCTCCTGTCGGTGCTGCCGGGATCAGTGCGCCGAGACCACGGCCCAACCCCCTCCGTCGCTCGCTCACTGGATCCCCTCCACCATGCTCTGTTCGTTGTGTGCGCCCATGTGGGCATGCTGCGCGTCGTACGCCACTCCGACTCCACGCAGCGCGATTTCCCGTGCCGCCTCAAGGTAGGAGAGGGCACCACTCGACCCCGGATCGTAGGTCAGCACCGTCTGCCCGTAGCTGGGGGCCTCGGAAATACGGACCGAGCGCGGAATGCTCGTCCGCAGCACCTCGTCGCCGAAGTGGCTGCGCACCTCGTCGGCGACCTGCGACGCGAGGCGCGTCCGGCCGTCGTACATGGTGAGCAGGATCGTCGATACATGGAGGTTGGGGTTGAGGTGCCCCCGCACCAGGTCGACGTTGCGCAGCAACTGGCCCAGGCCCTCCAGCGCGTAGTACTCGCACTGAATCGGGATGAGGACCTCCGCACCGGCGACGAGCGCGTTGACGGTCAGCAGGCCCAGCGAGGGTGGGCAGTCGATGAGGATGTAGTCCAGCGGCTGCTCGTACGCCTGGATCGCCCGTTCCAGTCGACTCTCGCGTGCCACCAGGGACACCAGCTCGATCTCCGCACCGGCGAGATCGATCGTGGCGGGCGCGCAGAAGAGACCCTCGACATCGGGGACCGGCTGAACGACCTCGGACAGCGGCTTGCTGTCGATCAGCACGTCGTAGATGGAAGGAACTTCGGCGTGGTGGTCGATGCCCAGCGCGGTGGAGGCATTGCCCTGGGGATCGAGGTCGATCACCAGGACGCGCCCGCCGTGCAGCGCCAGCGAGGCGGCAAGGTTGACCGTGGTTGTGGTCTTGCCCACCCCACCCTTCTGGTTGGCGACCACCATCACGCGGGTTTGCTCGGGCCGTGGCAAGCCCTCGCCGGCGCGGCCGAGAGCCTCCACCGCCAGTTGGGCAGCACGACCGATGGGAGTGTCGTCCATCGGGGGCGGTGTTTCACGTGAAACATCGTCCCCCATCGACTCGGTACGGGGACCGGGGACCGGATCGGTCATCGGTCCCGCGATGTTGGCGTCGGACCGCAAGGATTCACTCTCCTCGACTTCAGGCTCGCAATGAACAGAGCCTCCCATGTCTTCGGGGTCGTGAACCAGCGAGGCCCGTTGTTCTGTGGAGAAATCCACCTCTGTGGACAACTCCGTGCCCTCTCCGGGGGACGCACTGTCGCCGCGAGGGGGTCTTTTGTCGAAGGATCCGAGGGATCCCAGAGGGTTGCGGTCGCGGGGTTCGGCCGCGGCGCGGCCGCGACTGATGATGCCGTGCAGCAGTGAGCGACGTTTCACGTGAAACACGATGCACAGCGCGCGCGACCGCGACCGCGCGACACTCCGGCATGCGTAGGTTTGGCAGCTTGTGTGGAGTACGTCTCGTCGTCAGGACGGATCAGTGAACGGGTCGCCGCCTACAAGCCTCCGACCCAACAAGAGACATCCTTCGACCCGACAACGCGCATCCTGAACGAGCCGCCCTCCCCAGGCGACCGTCAGCGACGTCTCCGGGTCCGCCCCGTCCGGGCCGCCTTCGCCCGCTTGGCCGCGAAGCGCACGCCACCGGGGCTCTCCCCGACCTCGACTCGCACCACCGTGGCGAGCGGCTCCACTACGCCCTCGCCCACGTGCAGCACTGAGGTGTTCACAGCGCCGAGCTTGCTCAGGGCAGCCCCGGCGCTCTTGACCTCCTCCTCCGCGGTGTCGCCTTTGAGTAGCAGCATCTCCCCGTACGGACGCAGCAGCGGAACCCCCCAGGCCGCGAGGCGGTCCAGCGGTGCCACGGCCCGTGCTGTCACCACGTGGACCGGAGGCAGCTTCCCGAGGACCTCCTCGGCCCGCCCGCGGACGACAGTCACATGGTCGAGCCCGAGCAGCTCGACGACCTCGTTGAGGAAGTTCGTACGCCTCAGCAGCGGCTCCAGCAGCGTGATCTTCAGATCAGGGCGGACGAGGGCGAGCGGAATGCCGGGAAGTCCGGCACCGGAACCGACATCGCACACAGTCACGCCCTCGGGAACGACCTCCGAGAGCACCGCGCAGTTCAGCATGTGCCGTTCCCAGAGGCGGGGCACTTCACGAGGGCCGATCAGACCGCGCTGAACTCCCGCGTCCGCCAACAGTTCCGCGTAACGAACCGCGTCTGCGAAGCGATCGCCGAATACCGCCCGGGCCTGCTCGGGCGCAGGGGGAAGCTCCGCTGCCTCCGTCACGGGGAACCGTCCTTCCGTACCGCTTGAGCGCAGTGTGCGCTGACTACCAGGACTATCAGGAACCATCGGGGACTATCAGGCTGACAAAGTTCGGCCCCGCCTGCGAACACAGACGGGGCCGGAGAACGACGTGCTGGATCAGGCGGGGAGTACGACGACGAAGCGCTGCGGCTCCTCGCCCTCGGACTCGCTGCGCAGGCCCGCGGCCTTGACCGCGTCGTGGACCACCTTGCGCTCGAAGGGGGTCATCGGCTTCATCTTCACCGGCTCGCCGGAACTCCTGACCTCGGCCGCGGCCTTCGCGCCCAGCTCGGAGAGCTCCTCACGCTTCTTGGCGCGGTAACCCGCGATGTCCAGCATCAGCCGGCTGCGGTCCCCGGTCTCCCGGTGCACGGCCAGCCTCGTGAGCTCCTGGAGCGCCTCCAGCACCTCGCCGTCGCGGCCGACCAGCTTCTGCAGGTCACGGCTGCTGGTGTCGCTGATGATCGAGACAGCCGCGCGATCGGCCTCGACATCCATGTCGATGTCGCCATCGAGGTCGGCGATGTCCAGCAGACCCTCGAGGTAGTCCGCCGCGATCTCGCCCTCCTGCTCCAGGCGGGACAGGGTGTCGCCCTCGGTGGCGGCGGAGGTGGTGCCTTCCGTCACGGGATGGACTCCTTCTTACTTCTTGGACGGGGACTTGGGCCGCTGCGGACCCTTGCGCTGTCCGGACTGGGCCTTGCTGCGGGTGCCACCGGACGCGGACTTGCCGCCGCCCGCCGGCTTGGGGCCGGGCTTGGCGTCCTGCGGTTCGTCGGACTTGCTCAGGGAGGTCTTCGACTCGGAAGAACCGGAGGCCCCGGACTCACCCGCCGCCTTGTGGCCACCCTGGGCAGCGCCCGACTGACGCCGGGACTTGCTCTGCCGCTTGGGCTGCTGGCGCTTGGGAGCGGCGCCCGTCGTCGGGGTGCCGTCCTCGGTCTCGACCACGGTCGAGGCCTCACTCTTCACCACGGTGCCGTCGGCCTGGGCCGCGAGGCCCGCCTTGTTCAGGCCGTTGATGAACTTGCGCTCGAACTCGTTGCGGTCGCGGCCCTTGGCCACGATGGCCTTGACGATGGCCTTCTCACCGCGGCCGCGCGTCTTGCCGTGGTGCGTGACGCGCTTGTGCAGGCGCTCCAGGTACGAGGCCTGGGCCTTGGAACCCGGGGTCGGGTTGTTGTGGATGACGTACATCTGCTGGCCCATGGTCCACACGTTGGTGGTCAGCCAGTAGACAAGGACACCGACGGGGAAGTTGATGCCGAAGACGGCGAACATGATGGGGAAGACGTACATCAGCATCTTCTGCTGCTGCATGAACGGCGTCTTCACCGTCGTGTCGACGTTCTTCGTCATCAGCTGGCGCTGCGTGTAGAACTGCGACGCCGACATCAGGACGATCATGATGGCGGTGATCACCCGGACGTCGGTCAGCGAGGCACCGAGCGCCTCGACCTTGTTCGAGCTGTCCGTGAACTTCGCGGCCAGCGGAGCCCCGAAGATGTGGGCCTTCTGCGCGCTCTCCAGCAGCCGTTCGTTGATCACGCCGATGGTGTCGTTCGACGCGATGCTGTTGAGCACGTGATACAGGGCGAAGAAGAACGGCGACTGCGCCAGGATGGGAAGGCACGAGGAGAGCGGGTTGGTGCCCGTCTCCTTGTACAGCTTCATCATCTCTTCGGACTGACGCTGCTTGTCGTTCTTGTAGCGCTCCTGGATCTTCTTCATCTCGGGCTGGAGCGTCTGCATCGCCCGCGTGGCCTTGATCTGCTTCACGAAGAGCGGGATCAGGCAGATACGGATCAGGATCACCAGGGACACGATGGACAAGCCCCAGGCCCAGCCCGTGTCGGGGCCGAAGATGGCGCCGTACACCGAGTGGAACTGGACGATGACCCAGGAAACGGGTGTCGTGATGAAGCTGAAAATACTGGCAATCGTGTCCACTAATCAGGCTCCTTGAGCATGGGACGGGGTCTCGGCGGCCGGGCTCGAGGGGTGGTCGGACATACCGTGCCCTTCGGTGGCCGGTTCGGCGGCGGAGTTCCCGCCCTTGCGTGCGCGCCAGGCGCCTCGCAGCATTTCGTGCCACCGCGGACGCTTGCGCGGCGGGACATGGTCCACACCGCCCAGCGACCACGGGTTGCACCGCAGGATGCGCCAGGCGGTGAGCGCCGTCCCTTTGATCGCACCGTGGCGGTCGATGGCCTGGTACCCGTAGTGGGAACACGACGGGTAGTACTTGCACACCGGCCCGAGCAACGGGCTGATGGTCCACTGGTACAGCTTGATGAGAGCCAGCAGTGGGTACTTCATCGCGCGCCCCCTCCCAGTAGCCGCTCCAGGGCGGCATCCAGGTCTCGGGCCAGCTGTGCATGGTCGGCGTCACCCGCATCGGGCAGCGCTCGTACGACTACCAGGCTACCGGGGGGCAACAGGGCCACTCGGTCACGCATCAGATGACGAAGCCTTCGCTTCACCTTGTTGCGGACGACCGCTCCGCCCACGGCTTTGCTGACAACGAAACCCGCACGCGTCGGGGGAGCGCTCTCCCCAGGCGCGTGCGGGTCCGTTGCACCGCTACGTAGATGGACGACGAGAAGCGGGCGTCCGGCCCGGCGTCCTCGGCGTACCGCGGTCGCGAAGTCCTCGCGCCGCCTCAGCCGATTCTCGGTAGGCAGCACGTCATGACCTGTGCTGCGAGATCAGGCGGACAGGCGGGCGCGACCCTTGCCACGGCGGGTCGCGAGAATCGCGCGGCCGGCACGGGTGCGCATGCGCAGCCGGAAGCCGTGGGTCTTGGCGCGACGACGGTTGTTCGGCTGGAAGGTGCGCTTGCTCACTCGGGGGCTCCAGAAAGAATCGGTAGTTGCGGGGTGCCGTCCTGGCTGTCACCGTGCGCCCACGAGTAACTCGTATTACGCCCGAGTGCACCGCTTCCCGATCACTCGACGTGACCTGTGCCCATCGGAGGCAGGCGGCAGCAGCCATCGACAACTCGACCTGGTTACGGTACGCGCGGCTGCGCCATCCGGTCAAACCAGCGCTGCCCGGGAGACACTATCCACAGGCTGGGGACAACAACTTGAACCGCATGGGTCGCCCTGACTACCGTGGCTGGACTCTGATTCGTTCCCTTCTCGCAGCCCCATCTGATTCGTTCCGCCCGCCCAAGCTGAGTTCCAACCCAATCCGTCCCAAGAACCACACGTTCGTGGGACCCGTGAGAGAGCGTGCCCTGTGGCTGACGTACCTGCCGATCTTGCCGCAGTGTGGCCACGAGTATTGGAGCAACTTCTCGGTGAGGGCCGCGGACAGGGTGTCGAGGCGAAGGACGAGCACTGGATCAAGCGCTGCCAGCCGCTGGCCCTGGTCGCGGACACCGCGCTGCTCGCGGTCCCGAACGAATTCGCGAAGGGCGTCCTCGAAGGGCGCCTGGCGCCGATCGTCAGCGAGACGCTGAGTCGCGAGTGCGGCCGCCCGATCCGTATCGCGATCACCGTCGACGACTCAGTCGGCGAGCCCCCCGCCCCGCAGGCGCCGCCCGCCCAGTCGCAGCAGCGCTATGAGGAACCGGAGCTCCCTTCCTCCCAGGGCCGTGACGGGTACCGGGGGTACGGCCGCCACCGTGCGGACGACCGCATGGACGACCATCCACAGGGCCGCCCCGACCAGCAGCAGCCCGGCCGCGGGGACCAGCTCCCCACGGCCCGCCCCGCGTACCCCGACTATCAGCGTCCCGATCCCGGCGCCTGGCCGCGGCCCTCGCAGGACGACTACGGCTGGCAGCAGCAGCGCCTCGGCTTCCCGGACCGGGACCCGTACGCGTCGCCCTCGCAGGACTACCGGCCGCAGTCCCCGGACCGCTCGCCGTACGAGCAGCAGAGGTCCGACTACGAGCAGCAGCGGCCGGGGTACAACCAGCCCCGCTCCGACTACGACCAGCGTTCGGACCGCCGCGAGCGGCCCGATCCGCCGTCGCAGTCCGGTACGGGCCACGTCCACCGCGGTGGTCCCGTCGGCTCCTCACTGCCCGCCTCCAGTGGCGCCCCCGGCCCGCTGGCAGCGCAGCCGGCGCCGGCTGCGGGTCCCGGCGAGCCCACCGCACGCCTGAACCCGAAGTACCTCTTCGACACCTTCGTCATCGGCGCCTCGAACCGCTTCGCCCACGCGGCCGCGGTCGCCGTCGCCGAAGCACCCGCGAAGGCATACAACCCCCTGTTCATCTACGGGGAGTCGGGGCTGGGCAAGACGCACCTGCTCCACGCGATCGGGCACTACGCCCGCAGCCTCTACCCGGGCACCCGTGTGCGGTACGTGAGCTCGGAGGAGTTCACCAACGAGTTCATCAACTCCATCCGCGACGGCAAGGGCGACAGCTTCCGTAAGCGCTACCGCGAGATGGACATCCTGCTGGTCGACGACATCCAGTTCCTGGCGGACAAGGAGTCGACGCAGGAGGAGTTCTTCCACACCTTCAACACGCTCCACAACGCGAACAAGCAGATCGTGCTCTCCAGTGACCGGCCGCCCAAGCAGCTGGTGACCCTGGAGGACCGACTGCGGAACCGTTTCGAGTGGGGCCTGATCACCGATGTCCAGCCGCCCGAGCTGGAGACCCGTATCGCCATCCTCCGTAAGAAGGCGGTGCAGGAGCAGCTCAACGCACCGCCCGAGGTCCTGGAGTTCATCGCGTCCCGGATCTCGCGCAACATCCGCGAGCTGGAAGGCGCGCTGATCCGGGTGACGGCGTTCGCGTCGCTCAACCGGCAGCCCGTGGACCTCGGTCTGACGGAGATCGTCCTCAAGGATCTGATCCCGGGCGGCGAGGACTCGGCTCCGGAGATCACGGCGACGGCCATCATGGCGGCGACCGCCGACTACTTCGGCCTCACGGTGGACGACCTGTGCGGATCCTCGCGCAGCCGCGTACTGGTGACGGCACGCCAGATCGCCATGTACCTGTGCCGCGAGCTCACCGACCTCTCTCTGCCGAAGATCGGCGCGCAGTTCGGCGGCCGGGACCACACGACCGTCATGCACGCAGACCGCAAGATCCGCGCGCTGATGGCCGAGCGCCGCTCGATCTACAACCAGGTCACCGAGCTCACGAACCGCATCAAGAACGGCTGACAGCCACGGCGGTACGTCGCTGAGGGCGCCCCGGGACATGTTCCTGAGGGCGCCTTTCGCTGTTCCGGCACGCTCGCCGGAGGGGTCTGCCGTCCCGCACCGAAGCGGTCTGCTGGCCCACGCCGAAGGGGTCTGCCGTCCGCGGAAGGGGGCCTGGCGTCCTTCGACGGCCACCGGCGCGGCACCCGCTGGGCATCCGCTGTTCGAATTACGCGCCCGGTTACGGCCGCCCTCCACAGATCCGGGGACTTTCTCGCGTCCACACCCTGGGGACTGTGGAGTTGTCCAGATCGTGTCCACAGGGTGTGCTGGTGAAAGACGATCAGGCCAGGTCAGTCGGCTGTGGATTCGTGGACGGACGATCTCCACAGACTGTGGACGACGAGAAGATCCACAGGCTGTGCAGAGAGTTGTCCACCGGCGGCCCACAGGCTGGCGCCGGTTGTCCCCAGCGAACCCCGGCTTCTCCACACCGCTGTCCACTGTTCGGCAACGCGACGCGCCCTCTCACCGTGTCGAGTGAAAGGCGTCACACCAAGGTGTCCGGTTGGCCTGTGGGGAACGTGGGTAAACCTGGGGACGGCGCTGGGGAGAAGTGCCCCGAGTCTGTGCATCGGGTGTGCAGAACTTTTCCCCGTCCACAGCGCACCCCGGTTTTCCACCGCCTCCGCCCACAGGGCCAGTGGACAAAAAACCGATCCTGACCTGCGAATACGCGGTTATCCACGGTATCCACAGCCCCTACTACTACTCCCAACTAGAGAGAGTCTGGGAATCGATTCGAAGTGGGGGCTGTGCACAACTCGCGCTCGGCGCCTCAGGTGCCGCTCGGAACGACTTGACCCCGAGGGGCACCGACTGTCAGTGCGGTGCGTCAGACTGGACCCCGGTGTCCTTCCCCTGAGCGGGCTGAGCGACACCGAGTCAGACGACGAAGGCCAAGCAGGGCGAGAGCGCCGGCAACAGACGGAGGCGGCAACGGTGAAGATCCGGGTGGAACGCGACGTACTCGCGGAGGCAGTGGCCTGGGCGGCACGCAGTCTCCCGGCCCGTCCGCCGGCGCCTGTGCTCGCCGGCCTTCTGCTGAAGGCGGAGGAAGGCGCACTGAGCCTCTCCAGCTTCGACTACGAGGTCTCGGCACGCGTCTCCGTGGACGCCGAGATCGACGAGGAAGGCACGGTGCTCGTCTCCGGCCGCCTGCTCGCCGACATCTGCCGCGCCCTCCCCAACCGGCCGGTGGAGATTTCCACAGACGGTGTACGGGCGACCGTGGTGTGCGGCTCCTCGCGCTTCACGCTCCACACACTGCCTGTGGAGGAGTACCCCGCGCTGCCGCAGATGCCGTCGGCGACCGGCACCGTCCCCGGTGAGGTCTTCGCCTCCGCCGCCGCCCAGGTGGCCATCGCCGCCGGGCGTGACGACACGCTGCCCGTCCTCACCGGCGTGCGCATCGAGATCGAGGGCGACACGGTCACTCTGGCGTCCACCGACCGCTACCGCTTCGCGGTCCGCGAGTTCCTGTGGAAGCCGGAGAACCCCGAGGCGTCCGCGGTCGCCCTGGTGCCCGCCAAGACGCTCCTGGACACCGCCAAGGCCCTCACGAGCGGCGACAGCGTGATCCTGGCGCTGTCCGGCTCCGGCGCGGGCGAGGGCCTGATCGGCTTCGAGGGCGCGGGCCGGCGTACGACCACCCGCCTGCTGGAGGGCGACCTCCCGAAGTACCGCTCACTGTTCCCGACGGAGTTCAACTCGGTCGCCGTCATCGAGACCGCCCCCTTCGTGGAGGCCGTCAAGCGCGTGGCCCTGGTGGCCGAGCGGAACACCCCGGTGCGGCTCTCCTTCGAGCAGGGCGTGCTGATCCTGGAGGCCGGTTCCAGCGACGACGCACAGGCTGTGGAAAGGGTCGACGCCCAGTTGGAGGGCGACGACGTCTCGATCGCCTTCAACCCCACGTTCCTGCTCGACGGCCTGAGCGCCATCGACTCGCCCGTGGCCCAGCTCTCCTTCACGACGTCCACCAAGCCGGCGCTCCTCAGCGGCAAGCCCGCCGTGGACGCGGAGGCGGACGAGGCGTACAAGTACCTGATCATGCCGGTGCGGCTCAGCGGCTGACGAAGACCGCAGGTCGGGGCGTACGTCTGAGCGGCTATGCCCACAGGTGTGCAGGAGCGTCCGGGTTTAGGCTCGGACGCAGGTACGAAAGTGCCCTCCTGCCACGTCGCTAGTTAAGGAACAACCTGATGGAGCTCGGTCTCGTCGGCCTCGGCAAGATGGGCGGCAACATGCGCGAGCGCATACGCCGCGCAGGCCATACCGTCATCGGATACGACCGCAACCCGGACCTCGCCGATGTCCACAGCCTCGAGGAGCTTGTGGGCAAGCTCAAGGGTCCGCGCGTGGTGTGGGTGATGGTCCCTGCCGGAGCGGCGACCCAGTCCACCGTCGACGAGCTCGCCGCTCTCCTGGAGCCCGGCGACGTCGTCGTGGACGGCGGCAATTCGCGCTGGACGGACGACGAGAAGCACGCGGAGGAGCTGGCGGCCAAGGGCATCGGGTTCGTCGACTGCGGCGTCTCAGGCGGCGTCTGGGGCCTGGAGAACGGCTATGCGCTGATGTACGGCGGGGACGCCGAGAACATCGCCAAGGTGCAGCCGGTCTTCGACGCGCTGAAGCCCGAGGGCGACTCCGGCGCCGTGCACGCGGGCAGGGTGGGCGCCGGGCACTTCTCGAAGATGGTCCACAACGGCATCGAGTACGCGATGATGCAGGCCTATGCCGAGGGCTGGGAGCTCCTGGAGAAGGTCGACTCCGTCACTGATGTGCGCGAGGTCTTCCGCTCCTGGCAGGAGGGCACCGTCATCCGTTCCTGGCTGCTCGACCTGGCGGTCAACGCGCTGGACGAGGACGAGCACCTGGAGAAGCTGCGCGGTTATGCACAGGACTCCGGCGAGGGCCGGTGGACTGTGGAAGCCGCCATCGACAACGCCGTCCCGCTGCCCGCGATCACCGCGTCGCTGTTCGCGCGGTTCGCGTCCCGGCAGGACGACTCCCCGCAGATGAAGATGGTCGCGGCGCTGCGGAATCAGTTCGGTGGCCACGCGGTCGAGAAGAAGTAGCCCCGACGAAGACACGAAGAAGCGAGAAGAAGTAATCCACAGGTCCGCTCCGCGGATCCACAGCCTGGGGGAGGTCGGCGAACGACCATGCACGTCACGCATCTGTCGCTGGCCGACTTCCGCTCGTACGCCCGGGTCGAGGTCCCGCTCGACCCGGGCGTCACCGCGTTCGTGGGGCCCAACGGACAGGGCAAGACCAACCTCGTCGAGGCGGTCGGCTATCTCGCCACCCTCGGCAGCCACCGGGTCTCGTCCGACGCACCGCTCGTGCGCATGGGCGCCGACCGCGCGATCATCAGGGCCAACGTCCGACAGGGGGAACGGCAGCAGCTCATCGAGCTCGAGCTGAACCCCGGCAGGGCCAATCGTGCCCGTGTCAACAGGTCCTCGCAGGTCAGACCCCGTGACGTGCTCGGCATCGTACGGACCGTGCTGTTCGCCCCCGAGGACCTCGCGCTGGTCAAGGGCGATCCTGGCGAGCGCAGGCGCTTCCTCGACGAGTTGATCACCGCACGCTCCCCGCGCATGGCGGGCGTGCGCTCGGACTACGACCGCGTCCTGAAGCAGCGCAACACGCTCCTGAAGTCGGCCGCGCTCGCCCGTCGCCACGGCGGCCGCACGATGGACCTGTCCACGCTCGACGTGTGGGACCAGCACCTCGCGCGCGTGGGCGCCGAGCTGCTCGCCCAGCGCCTCGACCTGGTCGCCGCGATCCAGCCGCTGGCCGACAAGGCGTACGAGCAGCTGGCGCCCGGCGGCGGCCCCGTGGCCCTGGAGTACAAGCCCTCCTCGCCGGAACTCGTCGGCCACGCGCGCGAGGAGCTCTACGAGCAGCTGATGGCTGCCCTGGTGGAGACCCGCAAACAGGAGATCGAGCGGGGCGTCACTCTCGTCGGACCGCACAGGGACGAACTACTTCTCAAGCTCGGCGAGCTGCCCGCGAAGGGATATGCGTCACACGGCGAGTCCTGGTCGTACGCACTGGCGCTGCGGCTGGCCTCGTACGACCTTCTCCGGGCCGAGGGCAATGAGCCTGTGCTGGTCCTCGACGACGTGTTCGCCGAGCTGGACACGCGCAGAAGAGAACGCCTCGCGGAACTCGTGGCACCCGGAGAGCAGGTGCTGGTGACGGCCGCGGTCGACGACGACGTACCGGACGTGCTGACGGGGACGCGGTTCACCGTGTCCGAGGGCACGGTGGAGCGCGTATGAGCGAGAACACACCAGAGCCGAAGAAAGCGCCCGAACCCTCCGGCGTCGACCTCGCGCGTGTGGCCCTGCGCGCCGCGAAAGAGCAGGCACGCGCGCGTGGGGACGCGGTGCGGCAGAAGAAGCAGGCGCGGCGCGGTGGTCTGCGCTCCGGCGCGCACGCCGACGGGCGCGACCCGATGGCGCTCGGCTCCGCCATCAACCGGCTCATCACCGAGCGCGGTTGGGAGACCCCGGCCGCCGTCGGCGGTGTCATGGGCCGCTGGCCGCAGATCGTCGGCGACGACCTGGCCAAGCACTGCGTACCGGAGAAGTACGACGAGGACGAGCGCGTACTGACCGTGCAGTGCGACTCGACGGTCTGGGCGACCCAGCTGCGGCTGCTCGCCCCGCAGCTCGTGGCTCGCCTGAACGAGGACCTCGGCCACGGCACGGTCAGGCTGATCAAGGTGTACGGACCCGCGGGTCCCGCCCGCCGCTTCGGCCCCCTGCGCGCGCCCGGCAGCACGGGTCCCGGTGACACCTACGGGTGAGGCAGACCGGGCGGTATGCCGTTCGTTGCGGGGGGTTGACACCTCGAAGCGCTGAGTGGCGCTCTGCGCCTCTTTGAGCCCGGGTCCGCATATGGGGAGTCGGTGGAGACCGGTTCAGGGCGGCACATGCGGACTCAGGTACCGGCAAACCCCCATCACTGTCGGCGCTACCGGTAGACTGGAGGCTAATCCCGCCCCACTTGTGGGACACACCGAGCAACGCTGACAAAGGCTTACCAACGCAACACGCCGCAGCCGCTCCGGCCACCCGTCGAGAGCTTGGTTTGTGCTGTGCCAGAAAGGGCGCTTCGTGGCCGATTCCGGCAACCCCAACGAGAACATCCCGTCCACCGACGTCGGCGCGAACGGCGAGGCCAACACCTCGAACGGCGAGGTCATGGCCACGGCGTACGACGCCAGCGCCATCACCGTCCTCGAGGGTCTGGACGCGGTCCGCAAGCGACCGGGCATGTACATCGGCTCGACCGGTGAGCGCGGACTGCACCACCTCGTGTACGAGGTGGTCGACAACTCCGTCGACGAGGCGCTGGCCGGCCACGCGGACACGATCGACGTCACGATCCTCGCCGACGGCGGCGTACGCGTCGTCGACAACGGCCGGGGCATCCCGGTGGGCATCGTGCCCTCCGAGGGCAAGCCCGCCGTCGAGGTCGTGCTGACCGTGCTGCACGCGGGCGGCAAGTTCGGTGGCGGCGGCTACGCGGTCTCCGGCGGTCTGCACGGCGTGGGCGTCTCCGTCGTGAACGCGCTGTCCACGAAGGTCGCCGTGGAGATCAGGACCGACGGTCACCGCTGGACCCAGGACTACAAGCTGGGCGTCCCGACGGCTCCGCTGGCTCAGCACGAGGCCATCGACGAGACCGGCACGTCGGTCACCTTCTGGGCCGACGCGGACATCTTCGAGACCACGGATTACTCCTTCGAGACGCTGTCGCGGCGCTTCCAGGAGATGGCGTTCCTCAACAAGGGTTTGACGATCAAACTCACTGATGAGCGCGATTCGGCGAAGGCCACGGCGGGAGCCGACGAGGCCGGCGCGGACGAGATCCAAGAGGTCAAGACCGTCACGTACCACTACGAAGGCGGCATCGTCGACTTCGTGAAGTACCTCAACTCCCGCAAGGGAGACGTCATCCACCCCACCGTGATCGACATCGAGGCCGAGGACAAGGAGCGCCTGCTCTCCCTCGAGGTCGCGATGCAGTGGAACAGCGGCTACAGCGAGGGTGTGTACTCCTTCGCCAACACCATCCACACGCACGAGGGCGGTACGCACGAGGAGGGCTTCCGGGCCGCGCTGACGGGTCTGATCAACCGGTACGCGCGCGACAAGAAGCTGCTGCGTGAGAAGGACGACAACCTCACGGGTGACGACATCCGCGAGGGTCTGACGGCGATCATCTCGATCAAGCTGGGCGAGCCGCAGTTCGAGGGCCAGACCAAGACCAAGCTGGGCAACACCGAGGCGAAGACCTTCGTCCAGAAGGTCGTCCACGAGCACATCAGCGACTGGCTGGACCGCAACCCGAACGAGGCCGCGGACATCATCCGCAAGTCCATCCAGGCGGCCACCGCGCGTGTGGCGGCTCGTAAGGCCCGCGACCTGACGCGCCGCAAGGGCCTGCTGGAGACGGCGTCCCTCCCGGGCAAGCTGAGCGACTGCCAGTCGAACGACCCCGTCAAGTGCGAGATCTTCATCGTCGAGGGTGACTCCGCCGGCGGTTCGGCCAAGTCCGGCCGCAACCCGGAGTACCAGGCGATCCTGCCCATCCGAGGCAAGATCCTGAACGTCGAGAAGGCGCGGATCGACAAGATCCTGCAGAACCAGGAGATCCAGGCGCTGATCTCGGCCTTCGGTACCGGGGTCCACGAGGACTTCGACATCGCGCGGCTCCGCTATCACAAGATCATCCTGATGGCGGACGCCGACGTCGACGGCCAGCACATCAACACCCTGCTGCTGACCTTCCTGTTCCGCTTCATGCGGCCGCTGGTCGAGGCCGGGCACGTGTTCCTGTCCCGCCCGCCGCTCTACAAGATCAAGTGGGGTCGTGACGACTTCGAGTACGCGTACTCGGACCGTGAGCGCGACGCCCTGATCGAGCTGGGGAAGCAGGCCGGCAAGCGCATCCGCGAGGACTCGGTCCAGCGCTTCAAGGGTCTCGGCGAGATGAACGCCGAGGAGCTGCGCATCACGACCATGGACCAGGAGCACCGCGTCCTCGGCCAGGTCACCCTCGACGACGCCGCCCAGGCCGACGACCTCTTCTCGGTCCTGATGGGCGAGGACGTCGAGGCGCGTCGCGCGTTCATCCAGCGCAACGCCAAGGACGTCCGCTTCCTCGACATCTGAGTCGGTCTCAGCTGACCGCACCAGGAAGGATCTTCACCAGCAATGGCCGACGAGAACATCCCGAGCATCCCTGAAGAAGAGGGCGAGATCGCTCTGCGTGTCGAGCCCGTCGGGCTCGAGACCGAGATGCAGCGCTCGTACCTCGACTATGCGATGTCCGTCATCGTGTCGCGCGCGCTGCCCGACGTACGGGACGGTCTCAAGCCCGTCCACCGCCGTGTGCTGTACGCCATGTACGACGGCGGCTACCGGCCCGAGAAGGGCTTCTACAAGTGCGCCCGTGTCGTCGGCGACGTCATGGGCAACTATCACCCGCACGGCGACTCCTCGATCTACGACGCGCTGGTCCGCCTCGCGCAGCCGTGGTCGATGCGGATGCCGCTGGTGGACTCCAACGGCAACTTCGGCTCTCCGGGCAACGACCCGGCCGCCGCCATGCGGTACACCGAGTGCAAGTTGATGCCGCAGTCCATGGAGATGGTCCGCGACATCGACGAGGAGACCGTCGACTTCACGGACAACTACGACGGCCGCTCCCAGGAGCCGACGGTCCTGCCGGCCCGCTTCCCGAACCTGCTGATCAACGGCTCGGCGGGCATCGCGGTCGGCATGGCCACCAACATCCCGCCGCACAACCTGCGCGAGGTCGCGGCGGGCGCCCAGTGGTACCTGGAGAACCCCGAGGCCTCCCACGAGGAGCTCCTGGACGCGCTGATCGAGCGCATCAAGGGCCCCGATTTCCCGAGCGGCGCCCTGGTAGTGGGCCGCAAGGGCATCGAGGAGGCGTACCGCACGGGCCGTGGCTCCATCACGATGCGCGCGGTCGTCGAGGTCGAGGAGATCCAGAACCGCCAGTGCCTGGTGGTCACGGAGCTCCCCTACCAGGTCAACCCGGACAACCTCGCGCAGAAGATCGCCGACCTCGTGAAGGACGGCAAGGTCGGCGGCATCGCGGACGTCCGCGACGAGACGTCGTCCCGTACGGGCCAGCGCCTTGTCATCGTCCTGAAGCGGGACGCGGTCGCCAAGGTCGTCCTGAACAACCTGTACAAGCACACCGACCTGCAGACGAACTTCGGCGCCAACATGCTGGCGCTGGTGGACGGCGTGCCGCGCACGCTGTCGCTCGACGCGTTCATCCGCCACTGGGTGAGCCACCAGGTCGAGGTCATCGTCCGCCGCACGCGCTTCAGGCTGCGCAAGGCCGAGGAGCGCGCGCACATCCTGCGCGGCCTCCTGAAGGCCCTGGACGCCATCGACGACGTCATCGCGCTGATCCGGCGCAGCGACACCGTGGAGATCGCGCGTGAGGGCCTGATGGGCCTCCTGGAGATCGACGAGATCCAGGCCAACGCGATCCTCGAGATGCAGCTTCGCCGACTGGCTGCTCTGGAGCGCCAGAAGATCGTCGCCGAGCACGACGAACTCCAGGCGAAGATCCGCGAGTACAACGAGATCCTCGCCTCGCCCGTGCGCCAGCGCGGCATCATCAGCGAGGAACTCGCCGCGATCGTCGAGAAGTTCGGCGACGACCGCCGCTCCAAGCTGGTGCCCTTCGACGGCGACATGTCCATGGAGGACCTGATCGCCGAAGAGGACATCGTCGTCACCATCACGCGCGGCGGCTACATCAAGCGGACCAAGACCGAGGACTACCGCTCGCAGAAGCGCGGCGGCAAGGGCGTACGCGGCACGAAGCTCAAGGAAGACGACATCGTCGACCACTTCTTCGTGTCGACGACGCACCACTGGCTGCTGTTCTTCACCAACAAGGGCCGCGTCTACCGCGCGAAGGCGTACGAGCTTCCCGACGCCGGACGTGACGCGCGTGGACAGCATGTCGCCAACCTGCTGGCCTTCCAGCCGGACGAGGCGATCGCCGAGATCCTGGCGATCCGCGACTACGAAGCGGCGCCCTACTTGGTGCTCGCCACCAAGGGCGGTCTTGTGAAGAAGACGCCCCTGAAGGATTACGATTCACCGCGCTCGGGTGGCGTCATCGCGATCAATCTCCGTGAAACGGAGGACGGTTCCGACGACGAACTGATCGGAGCCGAACTGGTTTCATCAGAGGATGATCTGCTTCTGATCAGCAAAAAGGCACAATCGATCAGGTTCACGGCGACGGACGACGCGCTGCGCCCCATGGGCCGTGCGACCTCGGGCGTCAAGGGCATGAGCTTCCGCGAGGGAGACCAGCTCCTCTCGATGAATGTTGTTCGACCCGGTACGTTCGTGTTCACTGCCACAGACGGTGGGTACGCGAAGCGGACCGCCGTCGACGAGTACCGCGTCCAGGGTCGCGGTGGCCTCGGTATCAAGGCCGCCAAGATCGTCGAGGATCGCGGCTCGCTCGTCGGCGCGCTGGTGGTCGAGGAGACGGATGAGATCCTCGCCATCACGCTGTCCGGCGGTGTGATTCGTACGCGAGTCAACGAGGTCAGGGAGACGGGCCGTGACACCATGGGCGTCCAACTGATCAACCTGGGCAAGCGCGATGCCGTCGTCGGTATCGCTCGTAACGCCGAGGCCGGTCGAGAGGCCGAGGAAGTCGACGGCGCGGTCGACGAATCGGACGAGGTCGAGACGGTCGCCGGCACGGACGAGGGCGAGCAGTCCTCGGACGAGTAGCGCGAGGAGTGAGTTCATCGTGAGCGGAGCCACGGGCGCCGGTTCGACCGGTACGGAGACGGACGGCGGCCGTGGCCCCGCCACGGAGGCGACTGACTCCCATGACTCTCATGGATCCCAGGGGGGAACTGTGACGGACACCCGAGGCGCGCAGACGCCGCAGTACGCGGCGGGTGCGGCCCCAGGATCGCCGGCGCCTCAGGGCCCGGCGGCTCCTCCGGGATCGGCGGTACCGCCGGCTCCGGGCTCACCGCTGCCGGGGGAGCGGCACCCGCAGCAGCCCGCCCAGCCGTATCACCCGCCGCAGGCGTACCCGGCACAGCAGCCGGCGCCCTCCGGCGCCGTCCGCAGGCCGCGCACCGGGGCGCGTACGACGCCCCGTACGCGCAAGGCGCGGCTGCGGGTGGCCAAGGCCGACCCCTGGTCGGTGATGAAGGTCAGCTTCCTGCTCTCCATCGCGCTCGGCATCTGCACGATCGTCGCGGCCGCGGTGCTGTGGATGGTCATGGACGCCATGGGCGTCTTCTCCACGGTGGGCGGCACGATCTCCGAGGCCACCGGCTCGAACGAGTCCAACGGCTTCGACCTTCAGTCTTTCCTGTCGCTGCCGCGTGTGCTCATTTTCACGTCGATCATCGCGGTCATTGATGTCGTCCTCGCCACCGCGCTCGCCACCCTCGGCGCGTTCATCTACAACCTCTCCGCGGGCTTCGTCGGCGGCATTGAGCTGACGCTCGCCGAGGACGAGTAAACGTTGTCGAAGCCGCTCGGCGGC
Organism: Streptomyces albicerus; assembly: GCF_008905045.1. Classification (GTDB taxonomy): domain Bacteria; phylum Actinomycetota; class Actinomycetes; order Streptomycetales; family Streptomycetaceae; genus Streptomyces; species Streptomyces albicerus. The sequence goes on along the minus strand of NZ_VWMY01000010.1, from coordinate 107,587 downwards.
TGAAGCAAGCCGCTCTACGGCCGGAGCGCATCCCTGTCAGGGATGCGCTCCAACGCTGTCCGGGCAGGCTGGAGCAGGGCCCGGATACCGATTTTGGGACTGACCCCGTCGTGCGCTAATCTTCAGAGGTCAGCGCGCGGGACATACACCGCAGAGCGCGGCGGGGCTATAGCTCAGTTGGTTAGAGCGCATCCCTGATAAGGATGAGGCCACAGGTTCAAATCCTGTTAGCCCCACACTACGAAGACCCTCAACCATCCTGGTTGAGGGTCTTTCTGCGTGTCCGGTGTGTACGCAAGTTCGCCCGGACGATAAGAGGTACGAGGTGCGTGAGGGGGTGATCGAGGTGCGTGAAGGGAGTAATCGGGGACTACGTAAAGGCTGATGTGCGCTGAGGCCGGTCTATATAGAGGCTGATCTGCGCTGAGTCCGGTCAACGTAGAGGCTTGCTTGCCGGTCTACGTCCGGTCAGTGCAGGGGGCGGCGGAGTCTGCCACCGCCTCTCCCTCGGCAGAGATCTCGTTCGTGTCCGTCGGTGCGCCGTGGCGGCAGTTCGGGGAGGAGCCGTGGGCTTCTGCGCGGATGCGTTGCTTCATGGTGGGGGGCAGTGCGCGGGCGTATGCCCACGCCCAGTGGGTCGCCGTCGGAAGCGTCACGCTCGCGGTGCTGTTGCGCGGGCTCTGCGGCTGCTGTACAGCCGTGGCCGCACTGGCCGTCGTGACGAGTCCGAGCGTCGTGCACAGCGCGATGAAGGCGGTGATGACCGCGGTCCACAGCTTCATGACCTTGTTCCTGGCCATGGCCCCTCACTTTCGGGTCGGGCGATTTGCGTACTTCTTCATGATGTGTATGCGGATCGCGAAGTGGTGGACCTGCTCCCGTGGCGCGTCGATCTTCAGATGAACACCACCCGGATGGACCCAAGAAGCACGAAAAGTGCAAGATTGAGGAGAACGTAACGGTGTGTGGTAGCCGATCGCACTGCGAGGGGAGCGGTGCCGTCCGGTTCTACTGCTGTGTGCCGGGCGGAAGTTGGTGGCTGACGCAGGTCACCGATCGGTATCGGCCGGTGTGTATAGTCGGGCGCCAGAAGTCCCCTACGTCAAGGAAAGACGAGGTCGCGCGGTGAAGAAGCTTCTCCTGGTCGCACTGGCCGCCATCGGCGGGCTCCTCGTGTACCGCCAGATCCAGGCGGATCGCGCCGAGCAGGATCTGTGGACGGAGGCGACCGACTCCGTGCCCACGGGTTCGTGAGTATCGACGACAGTCTCAGTACAGACCCCGGCCGCCACGCGGTCGGGGTTTTGTGTTGTCCGGGGCAGGGTCTCGACAGGGCGTAGGGCGTCGAGGACGTCACAGGAAGCGCTTGCGTCGTCGAAGAGAGGGATGGCGCGGCGGCCGGAGGGGCAGGATGGTCGAGGCTTCGCGGGCGTCGGAGGCGGCTCAGGGCAGCGATGACGCCCGTCCGCGGAAGCCCGCTGAGTGACGTGAGTGACAGTCCGGGGCTACGGCGAGGGGTGGCGCGTGATGGGGCGGCGCACGGGATGGTGGCGCGGCCGTACGGTCCTGGCCGGGGCGGCGGTGCTCCTCTCGGTCGCGGCGTCGGCAGGTCCGGCGACGGCGGCCGGCACTCCCCCTCCATACCGCTTCGCCGCGGACGCCGAGCAGGTCGAGGGCGCGACGCAGCCCGCCGATGCCGTACGGCTGTCACCCGGCACGACCTACCGGAGCTCCATCGGCGACAACGGGAAGCTCTATTACGGCTTGCGGCTCGACGCCGTGTCCAACGCGTACGTGTCGGCCACCGCCGTCCCCAGGGTGGGGACGAAGGTCGTGTACTCGGACGGCATCAAGGTGTCCATTCAGGACCCCGACGGTCATAAGTGCTTCTCCGGGGACGCCGGTGCCGCGCGCTTCGGGGCTACCGAGAGCCCGCGGCCGCTCACCGCCTGGGCGTCGCGCCGGGCCGGCCCCGACACGTACGCGTGCAAGGGCGCGGGGACGTACTCCGTGCTCGTCGAGCGCATCAGCGGCGGCGAGTCCTCGCCGGACGACTGGGAGCTGGAGCTGCAGTACGTCTCGGAGCCCGCCCTGAAGAAGTCCGGGTCGACGAGCGCCCCCGAGGTGTGGGACTCCGCCTCCCCGGAAGCACTCGGCGGCTCGGCCAGGACCCGTAAGGGCGGCACGAGCTTCAACGAGGCGCGGTCCCTGGAGCAGGGAGTCTGGAAGGACGGTATACGGGCCGGACAGACGCTCTTCTACCGCGTTCCGCTCGACTGGGGGCAGCAGATCTACGCCACCGCAGAACTCGGCCCCGCGGACGGCGACGGCTTCCTGGGCAACGCCCTCGCCATGTCGCTCTACAACCCGGTGCGCGCCTTCGTGGACGACGCGGGCACCGGATACGACGGCGCTGAGAAGTCCGCTGAGCTGGAGCCGCTGCCTCCGGTCGCCTACGAGAACCGGTACGACGTCGATGACCAGGTGAGCGGGATGCGGTTCGCCGGCTGGTACTACGTCGCCGTGCATCTCGGCGCGGGGATGGCCGAGAAGTTCGGCGACGGGCCGTTCGAGCTGACGCTGCGCGTGCGAGTGAGCGGAGCACCTGGGGCCGCTCCGGCGTACGCGGGGACTGCAGCACCGCGCGACGTGTTCGACGTCACCGCGGGGGACAAGGACGCGGCGGCGAGCGGAGCGGCGGCGACCGGCGGGGACGGGGGATCGGACGGGAACACCGCGATGAAGGCGGTGGCCGCGGGCGGCATCGGAGCGGGTTTCGTGCTCGTGCTGGGGCTCGTGGTGTGGACGGTGGCCGCGCGGCGACGAGCAACGACCGCAGCCGGAGACGCCGGAGAGGTGGCCGTGCCGCCGGTCGACGGCACAGCCTCGCGGGAGTACGGGGCGCCGCGGGCCTGGTAGTCCACCGGCTCCGGATCCACCGGCGGTTCAGATCTGCGTCAGCGCCCAGAACCCGACCGCGAAACAGGCCAGAGCGAGCAACAGCACCGGAACCGCGACCTTCGCGGGCGGCCCGGGCCGCCGCTGCGCCCGCCTGGCGCGATGCCGCGCAACTGGCTGCGGCTGAGGTGGAACCCGAACGTCTCGAGCGGTGTATGAAGCAGTAGAGGCGAATTCGCGCGGCTGCGGCTGCGACACGGGGGTCGGGGCCGGAGGACGCGGAGCCTGGGGGGAGGGCACGTGAGTGGGTTCGTACGGCAAGTGCGGGGAGTAGGCGGGGTCCGGGAGCGCGAGCGAGGCGGGGGGAGGAGGGAGCTGCTCGGGCTGTGGTCGTGCCTGTCCCTGTGCCTGCGGGTGATGTTGCGCTTGAGGGTGGGGCTGCGGCTGGTGTCGCTGTATGTGAGAGGTGGTGGTCTGCGGCGGGGGCGGCAGGTGAAAACTGCCGGTGTCCGACGTGGTGGGGGGCTGCGGGGGGACGGCGGAGGTGTTCGGCGGCGGTGGTACGTCGTTGCCGGGGGTCGTAGAGCGAGGTGGTACGGAGCCGGTGGGAGCCTCTGGCGTTACGGGGTCGGCGTGGGGCTGTGGTGGCACGGAGCCGGTGGTGGGCATCGGCGGGACAGCGCCCGCGGAGGAGTGCGGCGAGTCGGCACCTGTGCGGGTCTGGGGCCAGACGGTGTCCGTGTGGGCTTCTGGGGACGCGTTACCGGAGTGGGCCTCGGGAGAGGTGCGGGCCTCGCGGGATACGGCTCCCATGCCGGTCTCTGGGGACACGGCCCCCGCCCGGGCATCAGGGGAAGCGGTGCCCCCTGCCTGCGCCTCCGGCCTCTCGGCGTCTGTCCGGGCTCTCCGAGGCGTGGCACCCGTCTGTGGAGGCGACGTCGTCGACGTGCTCAAGGCCGGGCGTTGGGGCACGGTGTCGTGACCCTGGGCGTGGCCGGAGGCGGTCGTGAGAGGGCCTTCCGGGCCGAACCCCGAGGGGAGCGGGCCGATTTGGTCGAAGATCTCGATCAGCTCGTCGTCGGGTCCGGGCTCAGGGAGGAGCTCTCTGGCCGAAGCGAGTGCCTTGCGCGCCCCCGTGGCAGTGCGGAACCGCGCCTGCGGGTCCGGCTGGACCAGAGCGGCCACCACCTGCCACAGAGGCTCGGGAACCCCCTTCGGGGCGCTCGGCGTGCCCTGGGCCGTGAAGCGCTCGACCAGCGCCTTGGCGTCGGGCTTGGCGCCCTCCAGGAGATAGAGGGCGACCAGGCCCACGGCGAAGAGGTCGGCGGGGAAGTCCGGCTCCGCGCCGAGCATCTGCTCGGGAGCGAAGTAACCAGGCGTCCCCACCACGTAGTTGGTCTCCGTCAGCCGTGGCTCACCCAGCCGCATCGAGATGCCGAAGTCGGACAGCCGCAGCCGCGGACGGCCCCTTCCGGTCGCCTCCAGGAGGATGTTGGCGGGCTTGATGTCCCGGTGCACGACCCCCTCCGCGTGCACCGCGGCGAGCCCCGCCAGCAGTTGGTCGAGCAGCGTGCAGACGAAGGCCGGCGGCAGAGGACCGTAGTCCCCGACCAGGTGGACCAGCGAGCCACCGCTGACGAGGTCCATGGTGAACAGGACCTTGTCGTCGTCGGCGGCCCAGCTGGCGGGAGCGAGCACATGGGGGTGGTCGATCCGCAGTGCCTGCTCCCGCACGAAGCGCAGCAGCGAGTGCGCGTCGCTCTGCTGGAGCACCTTGGCGGCCACATACCGGCGCCGCCGGTGGTCCCAGGCGCGCCAGACGGCACCGACTCCCCCGCGTCCGATCGGGTCGACCAGTTCGTACCGGCCGGCGAAGACCTCACCCATGGTCGTGCGTCGCTCCCCCTTCGGCGGTCGGTACGGCGGCCTCTTCGAGGTGCCCGGCTGCCTGGCTTCCGGCGACCGAAGGCCCAACAGGCCTCCGGCGGCGGGACGTTCGGCAGCCGGGCGGTGTGCTCAGCTCTGGTGGGACTGGTAGTGGGCGACCGCGTCGGAGGTGCGGCCGGCTCCGTACACCCGGAGGAACTCTGCCAGTTCCGGGTGCGTCGGGGCGAGGGTGTCCGCCGCCTCGATGATGTCCCCCGCGGCAGACACCGAGCGCAGCAGCGACTGGATCTCACGCACCACGCGCTTCACCGTGGGTGCGCCGCCCGAACTGGTCGTCGACTGCGTGGTGTTGCTGAGCACCGAGCCCCCCTGTGACTTCTTGATCTCGTCCATGCGCTCGGTGGCCTCGGCGGCGCTCACGCTGCCGTCCGCGACCTGACCCGCGAGATCCTGCAGCAGCTGTACGCGCTGGACCACCGCGGGGTTGCCGATCTTGGCACGCTGGCCGCTCATCAGCTGCGACAGCATGGGCGCTGACAGGCCGAGCACTCCGGCGAGGCGCGCCTGATTGAGACCAAGGTCATCTATGAGCCTACGGAAGAGCGCCCCCAACGGCTCCCCGTACCAGTTCCGCTGCAGCTCCCGGGCTCTTGCGGTTGCTTCCTGCTGTGCGGCGTCCATTCGCGTCTCCCCATCGCTTCCCCAAGTACCGTGGTTCGCTGTAGCGAACCACGTCGAGCATCTTACGGAGAGTGGTCGTGTGCGGGGACCCCCAATCTTTTTGCGGGATACCGGGGGTGACCCGGTACTCTGGTCTGCGGCGCTGCTCCAGATGGAGATCCTTCTGGTGGACGCCTCCCTTCCGGGGCCTTAGCTCAGTTGGTAGAGCGCTGTCTTTGCATGGCAGATGTCAGGGGTTCGACTCCCCTAGGCTCCACAGGACGGACCCCCTCTGATCGGCTTTGCCGCAGGTCGGAGGGGGTTTTTGTGTGTGCTGGGGTGTGGGGGCGGCAGCCTCGTGCCGGTTCCTCGGGGGCTCTTGGGTTTGTCGGGAGCTCTGCGGTGACGCCGTGCGCATCGACCGTGAAGCTTTTTGATCTTGAGTGCTTGCTGGGTGCTTCCACTCAGGGGTCCCGTTGATCAACGGGTGCGGGTTGGCCGGGAATTGACCGCCTGCCCTGGGGTGACGTGGCCTCGTCAAGCCTCGTGCCCCACCGCTCTCGGGTGCCGGAGGCCCGGCGGGGCCGCAAGCGCGGTGACGTACATCACAGAGGGTTCGTCACGATCTTTGCGATTGTTTGCGCAAATATGCGCCCGTCGTCAGGGCGATCCGGTCGCTCCGCAGGTGGCTGAGGTGGCGCAAGGGTGGCGTATAGAAGTCGTGAAGGCTTGTGTGAGCTGCTGTGAACGGAGATGCGTAACCAGAACACTGCGCTCCGTTAAGAAAGCCTGTGCGGATGTTGCACACCAGGCCCGTTGCAAACGTCATCGTGAACGGAGGGCGTAAACAGGCGCCCTCCCGAGGCCACCTGCGGTGCGGCGAGGCCTCGCCTTCCGCAAGGAGAGGCAAAACTGCACGTGAATCTGGACGTTGCCGGCGATGTGATCCTGGCGGTGCTCGCCCTGCGGGTATTCGGCCGTGACGCGCTCGGTCTGCTGCGCCGGGTGGCCGCGGCGGGAGTACGGGCGGGCATCAGCGAGATGCGGCGCGAGGGCGGTACGGAGGGGCAGACATGAGCCAGGACCTTCCCCGATACGCGACCGGCGCCCGGCCGATGAGGAAACTGCCGCTGGATTTCGAGGCCTTCCACCGGATGTACCGGCCGATCTACGTCCACTGGGCGGAGATCCGGCTGGGCAGCAGGGCCGATGCGGAGGAGGCCGTGGACGCGGCTTTCGAGAAATTACTCAAGGCATGGCCCGTCGTCCTGACCAAGGAGAACCCGACCGCGTACGCCTGGCAGGTGCTCAGGCACACCACCATCGACCTCTCCAGGGCCCGCGACCGGCGGCCCGCGCTCATAGGCGAGGCCGCCTTCGAAACGGTGGCGTTGAGTCAGGCGGTCGATCCCATCGGCCAGTTCGAGGAGAGCCTCAGTCTCTACGAGGCGATCGGGCAGCTGCCGCCACGTCAGATGGACGTCATACTCCTGCAGTTCGGCCAGGGCTTCACCGTGGAGGAGGTGGCGGCCGCGCTCGGGATCACCCCGGCCGGCGTACGTTCCACCGTCCGCCATGCCAGGCGCCGGCTGGAGCACGCGTACGGCGTCAAGAGACGTCTTGAGGCCGCGCAGAGGGAGAAGAACGCCGCACACAGCGAGAGTGCCGCGAGGAACGAGAGCGCCGCACAGAGCGAGAGCGAGGAAGGGCATGCCGATGACGTCGCACATTGATGAGCTGCTCGCTCGCGCCAGGCTGAGCAGTGAGCCCTACACCGCGGCCGACATCGACGCGGCGGCGGCCCGCCTGGCCGCTCGCGCGGCGCTGCAGGCGGCCCTCGAAGAACCCCTGTGCGAACCCCCATGCCCCGCCTCCCACGCTCGCAGTGACCCCGGGCCGGCCGACGAGAGCCCGGCAGGCAAGAGCGCCGGCGACGAGAACCCGGGCGCAAGGGGCCCGTCCGATGAGACCTCGGCCGATGAGGGCTTTGTGGCCGGAGGTCTGGCCGGCGAGGGGCCGGTGGGCGAAGGAACGGTGGACGGGGGATCGGTGGACGAGAGCTCCGCCGCCGACGACCTCCAGACCCTCTGCGAGACCGTGATCACCCACACCGGAGCCCTCGCCGACCTCAAGCTGTTCCTCGCCCGGGCGCTGCCCGAACCGTCCGGGGCCCGAGTTCTCGGATGCATGCTGCAGCTCTCCGAGCGCGAGGAGTCCGCGCGTTTCTGGTGGCAGTACGCAGCCGGGGCGGGCGACCCCGCTGCCAGCTACTGCCTCTATCTGCACCACCGGGCACTCGGGGAGCACGGAGCGGCCGACTGGTGGCACACCCAAGCCGATGCCGTCGCCGAGGGGGAGACCGGACCCGAGGTCGCGATCACCACCACACTGCGCATCCTGCGCGCGCTCAAGCCGGACGACTCACCCGTTCCCGACCCGGTCAACGCCGTCCTGCACTACGTACCCGCGGCCGTCGCCTACGTGGACGACGACCTGGACCTCCCGTTACCGGACCCGGACTTCACCGACCGCATAAGAGCCCTCACGGCCACGTCACCCGCCCCTTCGGCGCCGATCGCGCCTGCCGGCACCCCGCCGGACGCTTCCCGCCGCACCCGCAAGCGCAAGCCCCTGCCGGAACGCAGGCGCCCACGCCGCACCGCGACCGGCTCCACGTAAGGCCGAACCGGCGCAGAGCCGGCTCCGCGCACCGGTTCCTCGTGAAACGACGCTGGTTCCACGTGAAACATCGCTGTGGGGCGGGAGACTTCAAGTCTCCCGCCCCACAGCGATGTTGATGCCGGCGGTGACGCCCTACGCGTCAGCCGCGGTCCTCGCGCTCCGCGGCCTCCGCCTCGGCCTGCTTGGCCTGGACCTCGGGGTCGAGTTCGTCCTGACCGCTGCCGTCGACCGAGGTCAGACGGCCGGTCTCCGGGACCTCGGTGGCGGCGGGCGGTTCAACCAGCCAGTCGGGGTTGGCCTGCTTGTCCCACCACTTCCAGGCGGCGAAGGCGCCACCTGCCAGGATGCCCAGAACGGCCAGGCCCTTGGCGAGGCGGCCGACCTTGGCCCGCCGCTCGTGCTTACGAGCCAGCTTCTCGATCTCCTTCGCCGAGACCTGGCCGCGCAGGGCCGCCAGTGCCGCCGCGCTGCGGTTCGCGGCCTCCTCACGGACAGGCCCGGCCGCGGACCTGGCCTGCTCGATCCTCGGCCGGGAGTAGTCCGCCGCATGCCGGGCAGCCTTGCGGGTGCGGACCGCTGCCTCGTGGGCGGCATGATCGACCTTCGGCGGCACATGGGTACGAGCCTGCTCGAGACGCGGGGCGAGATGGGCGCCGTACTGCGTGCGGGCCTGCTCGGCGGCCTGGAGAGCGGCGGCCGACACCTTCGGTGCGAGCTTGACGCGTGCTTCGTGCGCGTACTGAGCGGCTCGGTCCTTGGTCGTGTCGGCGTAGGGCGCCACCACTTCCGCGGCGTGCCGCACGCTGTCCTTCGCCGACTCGGCCGCTGCGCGCACGCTGTCCTTGCGGGTCACGGGATCCTCCTCCTCGGTGGCGTACGTCGGGGTTTGGGGCCATCCCCGGAAAGTCACAGTTCACCTTTCCACCCTTATCCGGATCATGCCTGCCGGAGCGCTGCGGGGCATGCGAGGGCGGGCATCCGGGTCATGACTACTGACTACGGGTGTACTCGGGCAATAGCTGATCAATACGGTGCAACGGGCGCTTGCGACGACAATGCCACGGATCCCAGGACCGCGCGCCTGTTTGGTACGAAGCGGCTGAAGAGGCCCGGAACGGCGGTGACGGAAGACGGGCGGCGCGGTCCGTGCGAGGATCGGGGAGTCACAAAGGACAACGGAAGGCAGATCGTGGCTGAGCAGCTTTACGCCACCCTGAAGACCAATCACGGCGACATTGAAGTGCGGCTCCTGCCGAACCACGCGCCCAAGACGGTCCGGAACTTCGTCGAGCTCGCCAAGGGCGAGCGTGAGTGGACCAACCCGGCCACGGGTGCGAAGTCCACGGACAAGCTCTACGACGGCACGGTCTTCCACCGGGTGATCAGCGGATTCATGATCCAGGGCGGTGACCCGCTGGGCAACGGCACCGGCGGTCCCGGCTACGAGTTCGAGGACGAGTTCCACCCGGACCTCGCCTTCGACAAGCCGTACCTGCTGGCCATGGCGAACGCCGGCCCGGGCACCAACGGCTCGCAGTTCTTCATCACCGTCTCCCCGACGGCGTGGCTGACCCGCAAGCACACCATCTTCGGTGAGGTCTCCGACGCGGCCAGCCAGAAGGTCGTGGACTCCATCGCGTCCGCGCAGACCAACCCGCGCACCGACCGCCCGGTCAACGACGTGGTCATCGAGTCGGTCGTCATCGAGACCCGCTGAGCGAGACCCGCTGAGCGAGAGCCGCGGGCGAGCCCGACCCCGGCCATGTGCCGGACGGCTCCCGCAGGGAACCAAACGCCCCGCCCATCCGTAAGGATGAGCGGGGCGGTGCGTTGCGTACCAAAAGCGTACAGAGGATGAGGGGATCCCCATGGACCAGGCGCCAGGCAGCCCGCAGGGACCGCAGGGTGCCGCGAGCCTGCCCACCTGCTACCGGCACCCGGACCGGGAGACCGGCATCCGCTGCACTCGCTGTGAGCGCCCCATCTGCCCCGAGTGCATGATCAGCGCCTCGGTCGGCTTCCAGTGCCCGGAGTGCGTACGGGACGGTTCTGGCACAGGGCACGCGCCCAGCGCCTCGCAGCCCCGCACCCTCGCCGGCGGCACGGTCGCCGCGGACCCCCGGCTGATCACCAAGATCATCCTCGGGCTCAACCTCGCCGTCTTCCTGGTCCAGCTCTCCGTGGGCGACCGCTTCACCGACAGCTTCGACCTCATCGGCCGGGCCTACGTGCCGATCCTCGGAGACGTCGAGGGCGTCGCGGAAGGACAGTGGTACCGGCTCGTCACGGCGATGTTCCTGCACGGCAGCTATATCCACATCGCCTTCAACATGCTCAGCCTGTGGTGGATCGGCGGCCCTCTGGAGGTGGCCCTCGGCCGCGCCCGCTACATCGCCCTGTACGCGGTCTCGGGCCTCGCGGGCAGCGCTCTCACGTATCTGATCGCCGAGCCGAACCAGCCGTCGCTCGGCGCCTCCGGCGCGATCTTCGGCCTCTTCGGCGCGACCGCCATCCTCATGCGGCGGCTGAACTACGACATGCGCCCGGTCATCGCCCTGCTGGTGATCAACCTGATCTTCACCTTCGGGTGGAGCAACATCGCCTGGGAGGCCCACATCGGCGGCCTCGTCGGCGGCGTCCTGATCGGCTACGCGATGGTTCACGCGCCCCGCGAACGGCGCGCCCTGATTCAGTACGGCGTATGTGCGCTGGTGCTGATCGCGGTCGTAGTCATGACACTCGTGAGGACCGGTCAGCTCACCTGAGCCGGACTGCCCGGCTCACCCTTGTCGGCCCGCCGACCCACCTGCGAAGCCAACGGAAGCCGACGTTGTCCACAGACCGTGGCGGATCTTGTGCATGCTGTGCGGGAACAAGTGTGCCCCCTGCCGCTGACCTGGGTTTCCCCAGGCAGGACAGGGGGCGAACACACTTCCGGATCCCGTTCGGATCCCGGTAAGTCAGTCACACCGGCGTCAACGCCGGATGGGTTATCCACAGATCTTCTGACCTTTTCCCCACTGTGGAAACCGCTGTGGATAACTCAGTGGACAGCTTGGGCCAGGGCTTGCCGTAAAGGCCCTGGCCACCTTACGGCCGCTTTACTTCCACTGCGTGGAAACGCCGAATCCCGCCGCGATGAAGCCGAAGCCCACCACGATGTTCCAGTTGCCCAGCGAGTCGATCGGCAGCGAGCCGTCCGTTACGTAGAACACGACAATCCAGGCCAGGCCGATGAGGAACATGGCCAGCATGACCGGGGCAACCCAGCCGCGACTGTTCAGCTTGATGTTGGTCGCCTGCTTCGCCGGGGGCGGCGTGTAGTCGGCCTTCTTGCGGATACGTGACTTCGGCACGAGGGTCTCTCCTGTCGATGCGCTGCGTGGCCGCGCAGGGAACGTTGGCTGGCTCCGGGGCAGCGTACAAGGGGACTCTTAGCGCTCCCCCGGGCGTCCGTTAGCGTAGTGCTTCCGCGGCGCCGAAGGAGATAAGGGTACGTTGAGCAATTCTGCCGACTCCCCCCAGCCGGGTTCCAGCCCTGCAACTATCCGGCGTTTCCGGCCGGTACGGGTGCTGACCGTGGCCGTGTTCGCCCTGGCCGGACTGATCTTCTTCACCAGCTTCAACACGGCCAAGGGCACCAACATCCGTACGGACGCCTCGCTGCTGAAGCTCTCCGATCTGATTCAGGAGCGCAGCCACAAGAACGGGCAGCTCGACGAGAGCAACGGATCGCTGCGCGAAGACGTCGAGGCCCTGGCCGAGCGGGACAACGGCAGCACGGAGGCGGAGGAGGCCAGGCTCGCCGCCTTGGAGGAGAACGCGGGCACCCAGAAGCTCAAGGGCAAGGCCGTCACGGTTACCCTCGACGACGCGCCTCCGAACGCCACCGCGAAGCTCCCCGGCTACCCCGAGCCGCAGCCCGACTACCTGGTCATCCACCAGCAGGACCTCCAGGCCGTGGTCAACTCACTGTGGAAGGGCGGCGCCAAGGGCATCAAGGTCATGGACCAGCGGCTGATCTCCACCAGCGCCGTCCGCTGCGTCGGCAACACCCTGATCCTCCAGGGCCGCGTCTACTCGCCCCCGTACAAGATCCAGGCGGTCGGCGACCCGGAGAAGCTCCAGAAGGCCCTCTCGGCCTCCCCGGCGATCCAGAACTACATGGTGTACGTCAACGTCTATGGGCTCGGCTGGAAAGTCGAGGAGGACGGGACCGTGACTCTTCCCGGCTACTCGGGCACAGTGGATCTCCACTACGCGAAGCCTGTGGAGTAGCTGCCGCTGGGGGACCTTGTGTCGGTGCGAGTGGTCGTCAGGACGTTCAGCGAGCTGTGCATCACCGTCGGCACCGTGATCGTGCTCTTCGTGGTGTACGTGCTGTTCTGGACGGGCGTGAAGGCCGACAGTGCGATGGACGACCAGATCGCGCAGCTCCAGGAGCAGTGGGCGAAGGGTTCCGTGACCGCCGGGCCCGAGGCGCCGACGTCCACAGCGACGGGGAGCCCCGGCGCGAGTCCCGAGGAGCCCGCCCCGTACAAGGACGGCAAGCCCTTCGCCGTCATGTACATCCCGCGGCTTGGTTTCACGTGGAACAAGCCCGTGCTCGAAGGCACGAAGACGGGCACCCTCAAGAAGGGCCTCGGCCACTACGCGAGCACCGCGCAGCTCGGCCAGGAGGGCAATTTCGCCGTCGCCGGCCATCGGCGCACGTACGGGGACCCGTTCAAGGACTTCCCCAGGCTGCGCCCGGGCGACGCGGTGGTGCTGACCGACGGCGCGACGTGGTTCACATACCGCATCGACACCAAGCCCTACAAAACGCTCCCTAGTGACATTGCGGTCATCGACCCCGTACCGAGGAAATCCGGCTACACGCGCGAAGGCCGCTATCTGACGCTGACGACCTGTGAACCGGAATGGGGTCACAGCCATCGGCTCATCGTCTGGGCGCACCTTGATGCCACCCAGCCCGTAGAGGCTGGGAAACCCGAGGCTCTACGCCGTTAGTCTGGTGTGGTACGGCGACGGAAGGGACGGCATGTACGGCTGGATCTGGCGGCATCTGCCGGGAAACACATGGGCGCGGGCGCTGATTTCGCTCGTGCTCGTGCTCGCGGTGGTCTACGTGCTGTTCCAGTACGTCTTCCCGTGGGCCGAACCTCTGCTGCCCTTCAACGATGTGACGGTGGACAACCAGTGAGCGCGCGGATTCTCGTCGTCGACAACTACGACAGCTTCGTCTTCAACCTGGTCCAGTACCTCTACCAGCTGGGCGCCGAGTGCGAGGTGCTGCGCAACGACGAGGTGTCGACGGCGCACGCACAGGACGGTTTCGACGGCGTGCTCCTGTCGCCGGGCCCGGGCACGCCCGAGGAGGCCGGTGTCTGCGTCGACATGGTGCGGCACTGCGCCGCGACCGGCGTCCCCGTCTTCGGGGTCTGCCTCGGGATGCAGTCGATGCAGGTGGCGTACGGCGGTGTGGTGGACCGGGCGCCCGAGCTGCTGCACGGCAAGACGTCGCTCGTCGAGCACGAGGGCAAGGGCGTGTTCGCGGGACTGCCGTCCCCCTTCACCGCCACCCGCTACCACTCGCTGGCCGCCGAGCCGGAGACCGTGCCGGCCGAGCTGGAGGTCACGGCCCGCACGCACGACGGGATCATCATGGGTCTCAAGCACTGCGAACTCCCCGTCGAGGGTGTGCAGTTCCACCCCGAGTCCGTGCTGACCGAGCACGGTCACCGCATGCTGGCCAACTGGCTGGTCGACTGCGGCGACCACGGGGCCGTGGCCAGATCGACGGGGCTCGCCCCGGTGGTGGGCAGGGCCACGGCGTGACCGCCCTGCGCCCCGAGCGCGACAGTGCCGCCCCGTACGGCGAGGACGCCGTGTACGGGGGCGCTGCGGCGTTTGAGGCGCCGGGCGCCTTCGAGGAGACAGCCGCCTTTGAGGCGACGTCGTCCTTCGAGGCGTCCCGTGATTTCGCGGCACCGAATGATTTCGCGGTGTCGGAAGACTTCGCAGCGCCGGGCGGTGTCCAGGCGGGCGGAGCGATGCGGGCCGCCGTCGACGGGCTCACCGACCCGCTCAGCGACCCCCTCCCGGGACAGCGACAGCCCGCGTCGCCCGAGCAGGCGTGGCATGACTCTCAGGGGTATTCGCGGGACTGGAGCGCCGGGCAGAACGCCGCGGCGTACGCGGAGCCGGTGCGCCGTGCGCACGCGGAGCCCGCGCACGGGTACGCAGAGCCGCAGCCGCAGCCGCAGCCGCAGCCGCAGCCGCCGTACGCCGAACCGCCGCGGCCGTACGAGGCGCAGCAGCCGTCCTACGGAGGGACCGGAGCTGGGCCTCGGTATCAGGAGGCCCAGCCGTCGTACGGAGGGCCGCCGCAGCCGTCGTACGACGAGATGTACGCCCGGCCGAACGCCCGGCCGAGCTCCCCGTCGTACTCCCCGCCCGGCCCTCCGTCGTACGAGCCTCCCCCTGACGACGACGAGACGGTCGCACTGCGCATAGCCGGCGCCGAGCCCATATCCGGCTTCCCGACGCCCACCACGCCCGCCGTATCGCCCACAGGCGGCACAGGCGGCACAGGCGGCCCGGGCGGGGGCCGTGCGGCCCGGCGGAAGGCCGCCAGGCGCCACGGGCGGCATGGCGGGGCCGGCGGGACCAGTGGGGCGCAGGAGGAGCGGACGGAGCCCGGAGCGCCCCTCTCGCGCATGGAGGCGCGGCGCGCGGCGCGGGCGCGGAAGCCGGGCGCTGCCGTGATGGCCAGCCGGGCGATCGGTGAGGTGTTCATCACCACCGGCGTACTGATGCTGCTGTTCGTGACGTACCAGCTGTGGTGGACGAACATCCGGGCAGCCGCGCAGGCGGGCAACGAGGCGAGCAGCCTCCAGAACGACTGGGCGAACGGCAAGCGCAATCCGGGCGCGTTCGAGCCGGGGCAGGGCTTCGCCCTCCTGCACATTCCGAAGCTGGACGTGGTCGTGCCGGTCGCCGAGGGCACCGACAAGAAGCGGGTCCTGGACCGCGGCATGGTCGGCCACTACGCCGAGGAGGGCGTGAAGACGGCGATGCCGGACGCGAAGACGGGCAACTTCGGCGTGGCCGGACACCGCAACACCCATGGCGAACCGTTCCGGTACATCAACCGTCTCAAGCCGGGCGACCCGATCGTCGTGGAGACGCAGGACAAGTACTTCGTCTACAAGATGGCGTCGATCCTGCCGGTGACGGCGCCTAGCAATACGGCCGTCCTGGACGCGATCCCCAAGGGGTCGGGCTTCACCGCGGCGGGCCGGTACATCACCCTCACCACCTGCACCCCGGAATTCACCAGCAAGTACCGGATGATCGTCTGGGGCACCATGGTCGAGGAACGGCCACGCAGCAAGGGCAAACCGGACGCGCTAGTCGGCTGAGAGCACGCGGGGAGCACATGTGGATACGTGAGAACGCGTGTGAGACTCCCCAAGACACCCCAAGCTTCAAAGACATGCAGAGCAGCTTCAAAGACGACTCAAGCTTCAAAGACAACCCAAGATTCCTGAGACACCAGACGGGGCAACGCAGTGGCAGCGACGACCGACCACGAAGAGCACACGGGCGCGCGGGCGTCCTCGCGCGCACCGCGGCGCCGCGGCGGCGGCCGGATCGCGGCGGCCGTCAGCTTCTTCGGTGAACTCCTCATCACGGCGGGCCTGATCCTCGGTCTGTTCGTCGCGTACTCGCTGTGGTGGACGAACGTCGTCGCGGACCGCGAGGCCGACAAGCAGGGCGACAAGGTGCGCGACCACTGGGCCGAGGACCGTGGCCCGGTCGGCCTGGACACCAAGGACGGCATCGGCTTCCTGCACGTCCCGGCGATGAAGAACGGCGAGGTGCTGGTCAAGAAGGGCACCTCCACCAAGTCCCTCAACGACGGCATCGCCGGCTACTACACCGACCCCGTCAAGTCCGCGCTCCCGCAGGACAAGAAGGGCAACTTCTCGCTGGCCGCCCACCGCGACGGGCACGGAGCGCAGTTCCACAACATCGACAAGCTCAAGAAGGGCGATGCGATCGTCTTCGAGACCAAGGACAACTGGTACGTCTACAAGGTCTACGCCACCCTTCCCGAGACGTCGAAGTTCAACGTCAAGGTCCTCGCCCCCATCCCCAAGGAGTCGGGCAAGAAGAAGGCGGGCCGCTACATCACGCTCACGACCTGCACGCCGGTCTTCACGTCCCGCTACCGGTACGTGGTGTGGGGCGAGCTGGAGCGCGTGGAGAAGGTGAACGACGAGCGGACACCGCCGCCCGAGCTGCGCTGACCCGTCCCGTACGGGCGCTGCGCTGACTCGTCTCGTACGGGGGCGCCGCGCTGACCCGTCTCGTACGGGCTACGGGCAGGGCCGCGCCGCACGCCGCGTACGACGCCCACCGCACGACGAAGCCCCGGCACCCCCTTGATTGAAGGGTGCCGGGGCTTCGTCGTGGGCGAGTGAAGCGGGGGTCAGTCCTCGCTTCGCGTCGCTGTGCCGCCGGTGACGCCTCCGAAGAGGCCGCCGTTGCCGTTGCCGCCGTTGTTCTGCTGCCCGGCGTCGAGCGTGGCGAGGTTGACCCTGTCGCCGGCCTTCACTTCCTGGCCCTCCTGCGGGTTGCTGGCGACCACTATGGCGTTGTCGTCCTGCGAGCCCTGGATGTTGCCGAGCTGGAGCTGGCTCTGCGCGAGGACCTGCTTGGCCTGGCCGAGGGTCATCTGGGTCACCTTCGGCATGGCGAACTCCTCGTCTTCTTCCGCCGCCTTGCCGATCTGGATGGTCACCGTGGAGCCCGGGTCGGCCAGGGAGTTGACCGCAGGCGATGTCGCGATGACCTTGCCGACCTGGTTCGGGTCGTCGGTCTCGACATCGGTGCAGTTGCCCGTGAGGTCGTTCTGTTCCATCTGCGCCTTGGCCTGGTCACAGGTACTGCCGGTGACGTCCGGAACAGTGACCTGCTTCTTCTCCGTGGCGACGGTGAGCGTGATGGTGGAACCCTTCTCCACCTCGTCGCCCGCGGTCGGGTCCTGCTCGAGGACCGTGCCGGGTTCCTCGCTGGACTCCTTGTTCTCCGTCTTGACCTCGAACTGGTACTTGTCGCCCTCGAGCTTCTTCGTGGCGACGTCGACGTCGTCGTCGATGACGTTCGGCACCGCCACCTTCGGCGCCCCCGTCGACACCGTCAGCGTGATGGTGTCGCCCTTGTTGACCTCGGTCTTCGCGGCCGGGTTCTGCGCGCAGACGCTGTCCTTCGGGGTGTCCTCACAGGGCTTCTTGTCGACCTCCACCTTCAGGTCGACGTTCGACGCCAGTCGCTGCGCCTCGTCCAGCGGCCGGTTCACGAGGTTGGGTGCCGGGAACGGCTCGTCCCCGGTCCCGCCGGTCCCGGTGAACGCCCACTTCCCGATGAGGATCGCGCCGACCAGGACGAGCAGGCCCGCGACGACCAGCAGGATCGTCGAGGTGTTGCTCTTCTTCGGCTGGCGGCGGCGTCCGGCGCGGTCGTCGTAGCCGAAGCCGCCGTCGTCCGGGTTCATCGGGGGCAGCATGGACGTGGCCTGCGCGTCCGTGGAGCGCAGTGCCGTCGTCGGCTGGTCGTCCGGGTAGCCGCCGTAGCCGACGGAGCCCATGGCCGCGGTGGCCGCGACGGGCTGGCCGTCGAGGCAGGCCTCGATGTCGACGCGCATCTCGTCGGCGGACTGGTAGCGGTAGTCCGGGTCCTTGACCAGCGCCCGCAGCACGATCGCGTCCATCTCGGGCGTGATCTCGGGGTCGAAGTTGGAGGGAGGCTGGGGCTCTTCCCGTACGTGCTGGTAAGCGACCGCGACCGGGGAGTCCCCGATGAACGGCGGGCGGACCGTGAGGAGCTCGTACAGCAGGCATCCCGTGGAGTACAGGTCGGAGCGGGCGTCGACCTGCTCGCCCTTCGCCTGCTCCGGCGAGAGGTACTGCGCCGTGCCGATGACCGCTGCGGTCTGCGTCATCGTCATGCCGGAGTCGCCCATGGCGCGCGCGATGCCGAAGTCCATGACCTTGACCTGGCCGTTGCGCGTCAGCATGACGTTCGCCGGCTTGATGTCGCGGTGGACGATGCCGTTGCGGTGCGAGTACTCGAGCGCCTGGAGGATGCCGATGGTCATCTCCAGGGTGCGCTCGGGCAGCAGCTTGCGCCCGGAGTGCAGCAGCTCGCGCAGCGTGGACCCGTCGACGTACTCCATCACGATGTACGGGATGGAGATGCCCTCGATGTAGTCCTCACCCGTGTCGTACACGGCGACGATCGCGGGATGGTTGAGCGAGGCGGCCGACTGGGCCTCCCGGCGGAACCGGGCCTGGAACGACGGGTCGCGTGCGAGGTCCGCCCGCAGCGTCTTCACCGCCACGGTGCGGCCGAGCCGGGTGTCATGGGCGAGATGTACCTCCGCCATGCCACCACGGCCGAGCACCTGGCCCAGCTCGTACCGGCCGCCGAGGCGACGCGGCTCTTCCATAGCTACTACCAGCCCTCTCCGACGGTCCCGACCACACCACGTGTAGTCCGGCGGTGTGCTGTCCGGGCATACCGTACCCGGCTCGCCTTGACTGACCTGGCCACATCCGTCACCCGATACAGGACCGGTATCGCAACGTGCACCGATGTGAAGGGGACGTGAGCGGGGTCACTTCTTGCTGTCGATGACTGCCTTCATCACGTCCCTTGCGATCGGTGCGGCGAGACCGCCGCCGGAGATCTCGTTACGGTCGGCGTTCGAGTCCTCGACGACCACGGCGACGGCGACCGGCGAGCTGCCGTCGTCGAGCTTCGCGTACGAGATGAACCAGGCGTACGGGTTCTTGCTGTTGTTCTCACCGTGCTGGGCGGTACCGGTCTTGCCGCCGACGGTGACGCCGTCCTCGTTGATCTGGGCCCGGGTGCCGGTGCCCTCCTTGACGACGGTCTCCATCATCGACTGCAGGATCTGGGCGTTCTCCTCGGAGAGCGGCTCGCTCATCTTGGCGGGGTCGGTCTGCTCGATGACGTCGAGGTTCGGCGCCTGGCGCTTGTCGACCATGTACGGCTTCATGAGCGTGCCGTCGTTGGCGACGGCCGAGGCCACCATGGCCATCTGCAGCGGCGTCGTGGCGGTCTCGAACTGGCCGATGGAGCTGAGCGCGGTCTGCGGCTTGTCCATCTCCGTGGGGAAGTTGGAGGCGCTGGCGCGGATCGGGATGAACTGTTCCTTGTTGAAGCCGAACTTCTCGGCGGTCTCCAGCATCTTGTCCTTGCCGAGGTCCGAGCCGACCTTGCCGAAGACGGTGTTGCAGGAGAACCGCAGGGCGTTGCGGAGCGTGGCGTCCTTACAAGGGATGTTGCCGTCGTTCGGCAGCTCGGTCGTGGTGTCCGGCATGGTCCACGGGTCCGGCGAATCGGTCTTCGCGTCGGGGTCCGGGTAGAGGCCGTGCTCCAGCGCCGCCGCCGCGGTGACCACCTTGAAGGTGGAGCCGGGCGGGTAGATCTCGCGCAGCGCCCGGTTGAGCATCGGGTCGTCGGGGTTGTTCTTCTTCTGGAGCTTCTCCCAGGCCGCGCCGTCGACCTTCGTGGAGTTCCCGGCGAACGTCGACGGGTCGTACGAGGGCGTGGAGGCCAGCGCCAGGATCGCACCGGTCTCCGGGTCGATCGCGGCGACGGCACCCTTGCCCCGCTTCAGCAGACCGTCGTACGCGGCCTTCTGCGCGGCGGCGTTGAGCGTGGTGACGACGTTGCCGCCCTCTTTCTTCTTGCCGGTGATCATGTCGAGCGTACGGCGGAAGAAGAGCCGGTCGTCGTTGCCGGTGAGGATGCCGTCCTCGATGTTCTCCAACTGCGTGGCGCCGAAGGCCTGCGAGGCGTAGCCCGTGACGGGGGCCCACATCGCGCCGTCCTTGTACGTGCGCTTGTACTCGAAGTCGTTGAAGTCGTCGCCGCTCGTCTTGGTGGACCCGGTGATCGGGTTGCCGTCGACGATGATGTCGCCGCGCGGGGTGGCGTAGCGCGCGATGGAGACGCGGCGGTTCTTCGGGTCGTCCTTCAGCGAGTCGGCCTGGACGTACTGGATCCAGTTGTCGCGGATGAGCAGGGCCAGGATGAGGAGCCCGCAGAAGATCGCGATCCGGCGCAGGGGCTTGTTCACGGTCGAACCACCTGGGTCATCTCGGCGTCGGGATTGGGCGCGGGGGCCGGCGCGGGGCGGCGCGCGGTGTCGCTGATTCTGATCAGGATGCCGATCAGGGCCCAGTTGGCGAGGACGGAGGAACCTCCGTACGCCAGGAACGGCATCGTCATACCGGTCAGCGGGATCAGGCCCATGACGCCGCCGGCGACGACGAAGACCTGGAGGGCGAAGGCGCCGGACAGACCGACGGCCAGCAGCTTGCCGAACGGGTCGCGCGCGGCGAGGGAGGTCCGCACGCCGCGCTCCACGATCAGGCCGTAGAGCAGCAGGATCGCCATCACACCGGCCAGGCCCAGCTCCTCGCCGAAGGTGGCGAGGATGAAGTCGGAGTTGGCAGCGAACTTGATCAGGTCCGAGTTGCCCTGACCGAGACCGGTGCCGAGGGTGCCGCCGGAGCCGAAGGCCCACAAAGCCTGCATGGACTGCTCGGTGTGGCCGGCGACGCCTTCCTGGCTGAGGGTGTACTCGCGCATCGGGTCGAGCCAGGCCTGGACGCGCTGCTGGACGTGCGGTTCGAAGGTGGCGACGCCGACGGCGCCGGCAGCGGACATCAGCAGACCGAAGACGATCCAGCTCGTTCGCTCGGTGGCGACGTACAGCATGATCACGAACATGCCGAAGAACAGCAGCGAGGTGCCCAGGTCGGTCTCGAAGACCAGGATCAGGATGGAGATCGCCCAGACGACGATGATCGGGCCGAGGTCACGGCCGCGTGGCAGGTAGAGGCCGATGACGCGGCGGCTCGCCAGGGCCAGCGCATCGCGCTTCACCATGAGGTAGCCCGCGAAGAAGACCGCGAGGACGATCTTCGCGAACTCGCCGGGCTGGATGCTGCCCAGGCCGGGAATCTGGATCCAGATCCGCGCGCCGAAGACGTTCTTGCCGAGCCCCGGGACCAGCGGTAGGAGCAGCAGGACCAGCGCTCCGACCATGGAGATGTAGGTGTAGCGCTGCAGGACCCGGTGGTCCTTGAGGAAGACCAGTACGACGACGAACAGGGCGATACCCAGTGCGGTGTACAGCAACTGTCGGGGTGCGGCCTGGACGAAGTTGTCCAGCGCCTGGAGCCGCTTCGACTGGTCGAGCCGCCAGATGAGCACCAGACCGAGCCCGTTGAGGAGCGTCGCCACCGGCAGCAGCAGCGGGTCCGCGTACGGCGCGAACTTCCGTACGACGAGATGGCCGACGCCCGCGAGCAGCCCGAGCCCGAGGCCGTAGCTCAGCAGGCCGGGCGGCACCGAGTCATTGATGGCCAGACCGACGTTGGCGTAGGCGAACACCGGGATGACCACGGCGAACACGAGCAGCGCGAGCTCGGTGTTGCGTCGGCTCGGCGTTCCGATCGAGCCGATCGTGGACGTGTGGTGCGTCGACGGATTGGAAGAACTGCTCATCGTGTGACAGGGCCCCTCACGGCTGCTTACTGCTTACCGCACAGCGAGACCAGCTTCTGCTCTTCGTCGGAGAGGCTGGGGCCGGGTGTGGGAGTGGGTGCGGTCGTGGACTTGGAAGGGTCGGGCGAGTTCGGCGGGGTCGGCGTCGGTGTCGCCTTGGACGCGGCAGAGGTACGTGTGGTTCCCGTGACCCCGCCGGCCTCGCCCTCGCCCGTCTTCGCGTTCTGCTCGCTCTCGGCCTCGCGGCGCTCGGCGTCCTTCTTGCACGCGGACGCCTGGGTGGCCAGCTCATCGATCTTCGACCGGGCGTCGCCGAGGCCGCCCTCGGCGATCGTGGCCTTGACCTGCTTCTGCTGGTACGGCGGCAGGTACTTGAGTTCGATCTCGGGGTGGTCCTTCTCCACCTTCGAGAGCGAGACCCAGGCCAGGTCCTGGCTGATCCCGCGGTACAGCGCGACGTGCTCGTCGTTGGCGCCGACGTAGTACTGCGTCTGCGTCCAGCGGTAGCCGCCGTACAGCCCGCCGCCGATGACGCCGAGCGCGAGCGCGATGTAGAGGGATCTCTTCAGCCACTTCCGCCCGGAGCGCGGTTTGACGAAGTCCTCGTCGGAGTAGTCGCCGAAGCCGCCGGTGGGTACGTAACCGGTGGTGTCGCCGCTGCCGGGCGGGCCGAACTCTCCGCCGCCCTGCCCGGGCACCTGCCGGCCGAGGCTGGAGGCGCGGCCGGCGGGCGTCTGCATGGCGCCGTTGTCGTGCAGCTGGTGCTGGTTCTCGGCGACCGCGCCCACGACGACCGGGGTGTCGGAGAGCTGCCCCGCGAGGGTGTCCCCGCCGTCGATGTCGAGGACGTCGGCCACGATGACGGTGATGTTGTCCGGGCCACCGCCGCGCAGCGCGAGCTCGATCAGCTGCTGCACCGTCTCCTGCGGGCCCTGGTAGCTGGCGAGGGTGTCCTCCATCGTCTGATGGGACACGACCCCCGAGAGCCCGTCGGAACAGATCAAGTACCGGTCGCCGGCGCGGACTTCACGGATGGAGAGATCGGGCTCGACGTGGTCGCCACTGCCCAGCGCGCGCATCAGCAACGAGCGCTGCGGGTGAGTGGTGGCTTCCTCTTCCGTGATGCGTCCCTCGTCGACGAGGCGCTGCACCCACGTGTGGTCCTGTGTGATCTGCGTCAGTACGCCGTCACGCAGCAGGTACGCGCGCGAGTCGCCGACGTGTACGAGGCCGAGCCGCTGCCCGGTCCACAGGAGCGCCGTAAGCGTCGTCCCCATGCCCTCGAGCTGGGGGTCCTCCTCGACCATCATCCTGAGCTGGTCGTTGGCGCGCTGTACGGCCGTGCCGAGCGAGGTGAGGATGTCGGAGCCGGGCACGTCGTCGTCGAGCGCGACGATGGTGGAGATCACCTCGGACGAGGCGACCTCACCGGCGGCCTGGCCGCCCATCCCGTCGGCGATCGCGAGCAGGCGCGGACCGGCGTAGCCGGAGTCCTCGTTTCCCTCGCGGATCATGCCTTTGTGCGATCCGGCGGCGAAGCGCAGTGACAGACTCATGCGCACCTCGCCCGTCGGCTCCGGGTACATCCGCACGGTGCCCACCCTCCGGTCGGGAGCGCGCCGGGGCCCGTCATGGGGGCCGCCGCTGCGTGCTCGCTCCGCTCGCTCATTGTCGTACTACTTCCGCAGCTCGATGACGGTCTTGCCGATGCGGATCGGCGCGCCCAGCGGAATCGGCGTGGGAGTCGTCAGTCGGTTCCGGTCGAGATACGTGCCGTTGGTGGACCCCAGATCCTCGACGATCCACTGGCCGTCACGGTCCGGGTAGATCCTGGCATGCCTGCTGGATGCGTAGTCGTCGTCCAGCACGATCGTGCTGTCGTGTGCCCGTCCCAGCGTGATGGTCTGCCCCTGCAGCGCCACCGTGGTACCCGTGAGGGTGCCCTCGGAGACGACCAGCTTGGTGGGGGCACCGCGGCGCTGACGGCCGCCGCCGTTCGGTGCCGCCGCCTGCTGGCGCTGCTGCGGGGGCGCGGCCTGGCGCGCGGCCGGCTGCTGCCTGGCGGCGTCCCGGCGCGAGCCGCGCTGTGTGACACGCGTTCCGAACAGGTCGCTGCGGATGACCTGCACGGCCACGATCACGAACAGCCACAGTACGGCCAGGAAACCCAGCCGCATGACCGTGAGGGTCAGCTCTGACATTGCCCCCGCTTCACCCTTCGGCTTGCCGGTAAATGATGGTGGTACTGCCCACGACGATCCGCGAGCCGTCGCGGAGCGTAGCGCGGGTGGTGTGCTGCCCGTCCACCACGATGCCGTTGGTGGACCCGAGATCCTGGATCGTCGAGGGCGTTCCGGTCCGGATCTCACAGTGCCGGCGCGAGACGCCGGGGTCGTCGATCCGCACGTCGGCTTCGGTGCTGCGGCCCAGCACCAGCGTCGGGCGGGAGATCTGATGGCGGGTGCCGTTGATCTCGATCCAGTGCCGCGTACGTCCGCCCGGCTGCGGGGCCGCGGCCGCGGGCCGCTGGCCCATCGGCGCGGGTCCCGGACGGCCGCCGGGCGGCGGCGCGGCAGGCATGGGGGGAGCGGCGGCGGGCGGGTAGCCGTAGCCGCCGGCCTGACCGCGGGCGGCCGCCGGGGGCGGGCCCGCGGGGGCGCGCTCGGGAGCGGCCTGCTGGTTGGCGGAGGAGGCGAGCGTACGGCTGCGCACCCGGTACAGACCGGTGTCCAGGTCGTCCGCCTTCTCCAGGTGGACCTTGATGGGGCCCATGAAGGTGTAGCGCTGCTGCTTCGCGTAGTCGCGCACCATGCCGGCCAGCTCGTCGCCGAGCTGGCCCGAGTAGGGGCTGAGACGCTCGAAGTCGGGCGTGCTCAGCTCCACGATGAAGTCGTTGGGGACGACGGTCCGGTCGCGGTTCCAGATGGTGGCGTTGTTGTCGCACTCCCGCTGGAGCGCACCCGCGATCTCCACGGGCTGGACCTCGGACTTGAACACCTTGGCGAAGGTGCCGTTGACCAGACCTTCGAGACGTTGCTCGAACTTCTTCAGGACTCCCATGGGGCACCTCCTCCTTTGTCGTTGCCCTGGTACTGCTTACTGATCGTATCCACGCGCCGGGAAATCGGCTGGTTCCCCCTGTCGGCCCGGTCGACGGGTGTCGACGCCCACTGAAGTCCCCTCCCGAAGTTCCCTCCGGAGCCACTCTTCGAACTCCCCCGGGCACTCCGTATGGGAAGGATCGTAGAGGTGGCTTCACCACAGTGTCCCGCACCTGACTGTGGACCTTGGCCGCCTCCTGGGGAGATGGCCGGGACCGGTACGAGGTTGATACGTGAACCGGTTCTCGTTGATACGTGGAGGGTGGGGGCGATGGGATCCGGGGCGCCGTCCGAGGCGGTCCCGCAGGTGATGAGGGGGTGATGCGGGGGGTGACGCGGAGGCCGGCTGCCCTCCCGCCGCCCTCGGAAACGGATGTGAATCCACCCTCTCCAGCGTGCTAATCTTCTCGATGTCGGCAGGCGCTCACCCACGCGGTGAGAGACGGACGACACACCCAATGCGCGGGTGGCGGAATAGGCAGACGCGCTGGATTCAGGTTCCAGTGCCCGCAAGGGCGTGGGGGTTCAACTCCCCCCTCGCGCACCACCGGAGACGGGTCTCCACCAGGAACGAAAGTTCTGGTGGGGGCCCGTTTCTCGTTGCCCGAACGGGTACGGACGGGCGGAGCCTTCGCGGTGAGGTATCTCACGGGCGGGGCTGCGGTTGGGTGGTGGCTGCCGGGTCCGGGGCGGCCTGAGACGGGGGCGGGATCGTCGCCGTCCGGTGAACCTGCTGAGCCCGGTGAGGTCGCAGTCTGGTGAGCCTGGTGACGCCGATTCGTCTGTTGTCCGTTTTGAAGGGCAGCGCCGAGAGTGCCGCGTGGATCCCCTGCCGCGGTGGGGAAAAGGCCGTGCGCGTCTGCACGCCGTCGGGAGTACGCCCGCCGTGTCGTTCGTGCTCAGTCGGCGTGGCCCGCCGTCCTCGTTGAGCTGGGGTGTTTTCCACAGGGGCGGAGTTGTCCACAGGGGCTCACGCGGAATGGTGACCGGCTGTACGGTCGTCACGAGTTGATGTTCGTGTGCGGGGGAGGCGGTTCGGGTGAGCGAGACCGGTGGTGCGGAGGCTGGGGCGGCAAGGGTTCCGGGGGTGCGCGGGTTCGCGCGGTGGCCCGCGGAGGGCTCGCCCAAGGAGGAGGGCAAGGCGTTGCGGGGACGCGTCCCGCGCAGTGCGCACGCCTCTTTCGACACGAACGGCGGTCGGCCGGACGCCGTGACCGCGGTGGAGGAGTCCAACCGCGGCCGGATTCTCGAGCTCACACCGATAAGGGTCGGCAGGATGGCGGCCACTCCCTTCGCCTTCCTGCGCGGCTCGGCCGGACTCATGGCGTACGACCTGGCGCGTACGCCGTGGACGGGCATCGGCGCACAGATCTGCGGCGACGCGCACGCGGCGAACTTCGGCCTGTACGCGGACGCCCGCGGCGGCCTCGTCATCGACCTGAACGACTTCGACGAAACGGTGCACGGGCCGTGGGAGTGGGACCTCAAGCGGCTTGCGACCTCGCTGGTGCTCGCCGGCCGTGAGGCGGGGGCGGACGAGGACATATGCCGCAAGGCGGCGCAGTTCGCGACTGGTTCGTACCGGCGCACCATGCGGCTGCTCGCCAAGCTCCCGGTCCTGGACGCGTGGAACGCCATCGCGGACGAGGAGCTGGTCTCCCACACCGACGCCCACGACCTGCTCGGCACACTGGAGCGGGTCTCGGAGAAGGCACGGGCCAACACCAGCGGGCGGTTCGCGGCGAAGGCGACGGAGGTCGTCGAGGGCGGCGGGCGCCACTTCGTCGACGCTCCGCCGGTGCTGCGCCGCGTGCAGGACGCCGAGGCCGCCGCCGTGGCCGCGTCGCTGGAGGAGTACCTGAGCACACTCTCCGAGGACCGGCTCCCGCTCCTCGCGAGGCACGCGGTGCACGACGTCGCGTTCCGTGTCGTCGGCACGGGCAGCGTGGGCGCGCGTTCGTACGTGGTGCTGCTGCTGGACCACCGCGGTGAGCCCCTCGTCCTCCAGGTGAAGGAGGCCCGTACGTCCGTCCTGGTGCCGCATCTGCAGACGGTCGGCCTCGCGGCGCCGGAGGTCGTGCACGAGGGCCGCCGGGTCGTCCTCGGCCAGAAGCGCATGCAGGTCGTCAGCGACATCCTCCTCGGCTGGACGACGGTCGACGGACGCCCCTTCCAGGTACGGCAGTTCCGCAACCGCAAGGGCAGCGTCGATCCCGCGGCGCTGGCCGCGGACCAGATAGACGACTACGCCCGGATGACGGGGGCGCTGCTGGCGCGGGCGCACGCCCACAGCGCCGATCCGCGGCTGATCGCGGGGTACTGCGGCAAGAGCGAGGAGCTGGACGAGGCAGTCGCCTCCTTCTCGGTGGCGTACGCGGACCGGACCGAGGCGGACCACGCGGAGCTGGTGGCGGCCGTGCGAGCGGGGCGGATCAAGGGGGAGCTGGGGGTCTGACGGGTGGGGTGAAGGCCCACGTCCCGGTGGGTTCGAGTGGGTGGCTGAACCGTGGCCTAGGCTGGACGGGTGACGACCCCGGAAGCTGAGCAGTCCCCGTCCGAACCGCCCTCCGCGGAGCCGGGCGCCGGTGAGCCGCGCGCCGAGGAGGTGCCGTCCGCCGAGCCGCCATCCGGCGAGTCGGGCGCCGAGCCGTCCCCTGAGTCGGACGTCGAGCCGGGCGCCGAGGCGTCCTCCGAGTCCGGCGCCGAGGCGTCGTCTGAGTCGGGCGCCGACGCGTCGTCGGGCGCGGGCGGTGGCGGCGAGGCCTCGGGTGAGACCGGAGGCGAAGGGCAGGCGCGGCCCGAGGAGCGGCTGGAGCGGGCCGTGCGGGCGGCCGAGCAGGCGTTGATCGAGTTCGAGATCGCGGTGGAGACGTTCCGGGTCGAGGTGGAGAACTTCTCCCGGCTGCACCACCAGAAGCTCGGGCCGATGTACTCACGGCTCGACGAG
The DNA here is from genome assembly GCF_008905045.1 of Streptomyces albicerus. Classification (GTDB taxonomy): domain Bacteria; phylum Actinomycetota; class Actinomycetes; order Streptomycetales; family Streptomycetaceae; genus Streptomyces; species Streptomyces albicerus. Next base: position 79,801 of record NZ_VWMY01000010.1, on the reverse strand, counting down.
CTGGAGGCGCAGATCGCTGAGGCGCGGGCCGCGCGCACCGGCGCCCCGGAGGACGTGCGCAAGGCGCAGGAGGCGCGCGCCCGCGTCATGCCGATGCCGGGCATCGAGGAGCTCTTCCACGACTGGCTCGACTCGGACGGACTGACACCAGAGGCCTCGGCGATGCTGACCGAGCAGCCGGTGCGGCCGCCGCAGCGGGTCCGGCCGAGCGACGAGGCCCGCAAGCTCTACCGGGAGCTCGTCCGCAAGGCGCACCCCGACCTGGCGCAGGACGACGCGGAGCGCGCGCGGCGCGACGAGTTCATCTCCCGGGTCAACGCCGCGTACGGCCGAGGTGACGAGCCCCTCCTCCGGGAACTGTCCGAGGAGTGGGCCGCCGGTCCCGTGCCCGAGGAGTGGCGCCCGAGCCGTAGCGAGGAGCTCTACGCCCGTCTCGAATGGCTCGCCCAGCGCAAGGAACTGCTCGCTGTCGTGGCCCGCGACCTGGAGGAGAGCGCGATCGGCTCGATGCTCAAGATCGCTCCGGAGGACCCCGACCGGCTGCTCGAGGAAATCGCCGAGCAGCTGCTGGCGCAGGTGAGCGAGCGGGAGGCGGAGCTGGTCGGCTTGCTCGGCAGCGGTGCCTGAGGGGGCGGCTTCCTGGTGAGCGGCCGGCTTTGAGCTGTGCGGTCGGTCTTCGGATGCGCGTCTGGCCTTGGGATGAGGGGTGGCCGCGTACACGGAATGAGTGGTGGCCGCGTACACGGCCGCGTACACCGGGCGGATCTGCGGAATGGCCCGGTCAGGTAGCGTCGGGGGCATGAGTTTCGGAGCTGGTGTGCCCACGGTCGAGGTCGGGGATCTCGCGGACGGTGACTTCCTGCTGGACGTCCGGGAGGACGACGAGTGGCAGGCGGGTCACGCCGAAGGGGCTCTGCACATCCCCATCAGTGATTTCGTCGCCCGCTACGGCGAGCTGACCGAGGCGGCGCCGCAGGACGGCAGGGTCCACGTGATCTGCCGCTCCGGTGGCCGCTCGGCGCAGGTGGCGATGTACCTGGTCCAGCAGGGCATCGACGCGGTGAACGTCGACGGCGGCATGCAGGTCTGGGCAGCCGTGGGTCGTCCTGTGGTGAACGCCGAGGGGCAGCCGGGGTTCGTGCTTTAACGGACTCTGGACAGCCGACAGCCGACAGCCGACAGCCGGGCAGCCCGGCAGCCCGGCAGCCGGGCTGAGGGCAGCGTCGAGCCGTGAGCTGTGCGCCGTGGGCTGAAGGACGCGAGGCGCCCCGGCGCTCACCCCGAGGCGGAGCTCAAATCGGCCTCACGCCAAGCGAGCTCATGCCAAACGAGCTCACGCCAAGCGAGCTCACGGCGAGCTCGCGTCTGGAGCGGGCTCAGCCCAAAAGATGGGCTGCCAGCAAATCCCCCAGCGTCTCCTCGTGCGCCGCCGCCGGGCCGAGTGAGAGTTCCAGGTGCTTGGCCCAGGCGTGGTACCGGTGCAGGGGGTAGTCGGTGTCCGCGCCGAAGCCCCCGTGCAGATGCTGCGCGGTCTGCACGACGCGTCGTACGCCCTCGGAGGCCCAGATCTTGGCGACGGCGACGTCACCGGACGCGGGCAGCGCCCCGCCCGCCCCCGCGCTGATCCGCCACGCGGCCTGCCAGAGAGTCGCCTCCATCGCGCGCAGATCGATATAGCGGTCGGCGGCCTGCACGGCCACGGCCTGGAACGTGGCGACCGGGAACCCGAACTGCTCCCGCTTGCTGGTGTATTCGCTCGTCATCCCGAGCACGCCCTCGCCGAGCCCGAGCGCCAGCGCGCACGTCCCGGTGGCGAGCAGGTCCCGCAGCCACTCCCAGGCGCCGTCGGCGTCGATGACGTCGCGCGCGGGGATACGTACGGAATCCAGCCGGAGTTCGCCGAGCCGTTCGCCCGTCGTCGAGATCTGCTCGGCGAGCAGCGCGCCCTCCTGGACGCGGGGTACGAGGGCGAGCACGGAGCGGCCCGAGTCCGTGCTCAGGGCGGGTACGAGGACGAAGTCGGCGTTCTGCGCCCAGGGGACGGCCGTCTGTATGCCGTCCAGCACCCACGCGTCGCCCTCCGGCCGTGCGGTGACGGCGAGTTCGGCGCCGTCATGGCCCGTACGACCGTTCGCGGCGACCGTCAGGACCACCTCGCCCCGGCCGGCCCGCGCGAGCAGATCCGACTTCAACTCCTCGCCGCCGTACGTCTGCACGGCCACCGCGGCCGCGGTGCTCTCCAGCAACGGCACGCGCGCGAGCACCTTCGCCGACTCCCGCAGCACCAGGCAGAGCGCGATGGCGTCCAGGCCCGCGCCGCCGTGGCGCGCGTCGAGCAGCAGGCTCAGCAGGTCGGCGTCGGCGAGCTTCGCCCACAGCGCGCGGTCGAAGTCGTCCGCGACGGCGCCCGGGGTGAGCGCGGGGCTCGGCACACCGTCCGGCGCGACCCCCGCGAAAACCGCCTTCGCCGCCTCCACGGCCGCCTGCTGCTCCTCGGTGAAGGTGAAGTCCACGGCCTTGTCCTCCCGGCGGATCCGTTGATCTGACGGTGCGTCAAGATAGAACAGGTTCTACAAGAAGGGAACGGCGTGGACCGGCTGTCGTCGCCCCGCGGCCCCGGACTGTGGGCGAGTGGCCGACCGATCGTTCGGTAAGTACGGTTCGAGGGTCGGGTGGGGCCGTAAGGTGTCAACCACTGTGGATAACCTCGTGGCCGCTGTGTCCCTTGGGGCTGTGCCGGGCGGGTGCGCCTGAGTACCGTTCCGGTGCGACCGTCGCGGCGTGGTGCCGCGCGGACGGTATGCCGCCTCGCGGGCCGGCGACGGAATCGGACAGACATCGGGGAACGGGGCGGGATGGACGCGTACGACGAGGGCTCGAACGCCCGGCCCGTGCCGGGCGAGCCCGCGGCCACCGCCCCCGGCGGCCCTCCGCCGAACGGTCGGGCGACCCCGGGTGAGGCGCGCGTCGGGATCCCGCGTCAGCACGAAGAGGCACCTTCCGCCGGTCCCGGTCCCGGTCTCGCCGGTCCCTCTCCCGTCGATCCCCCTCCTCCCTCCGGCATAGCCGCCCTCTCCGTCCCGTTCCAGATCGCCGCCGCGCTCGCCCTCGCCGTCGTCGCGGTCGCCGCCTGTGCGCACCTCGGCATGGTGTTCCTACATGTCGCGCCGTCGAACACGGTCACCAAGCAGCACGGGCGGGCGATCGACGAGTGGGTCTACCCCGAGTTCGAGCAGAACTGGAAGCTCTTCGCGCCCAACCCGCTGCAGCAGAACATCGCGGTCCAGGTCCGCGCGGAGGTACGCACCGCGGACGGCGATGTCAGAACGACCGGCTGGTACGACCTCTCCGCGCTGGACGGCGCGGCCATCGACGGCAATCTGCTGCCCAGCCACACCCAGCAGAACGAGTTGCGCAGGGCCTGGGACTTCTTCGTGGCGACGCACGACAACCAGAACCGTCCGAGCGGCCTGCGCGGAGCCCTCTCCGAGCGCTATCTGCGCCGCATCGTGGTCCTGCGTCTCGACCGCGAGCAGGCGGGTGGCCGCGGCGCCGTCGTGCGACAGGTCCAGGTCCGCTCCCGTACGACCAATGTGCCGCCTCCGAAGTGGAGCCAGGAGCAGGTGTCCGACAAGCCCATCTTCCGCCAGCTCCCCTGGTGGCTGGTCTCGGAGACCGACCGGGCGGCAGGGACGCGGCCCACGGGGTCCACGGCGTCCACGGGGGCGGAGGCGAGCGCCCGATGAGCGACCCTGACCGCAACCGGACGAGCGACCCTGACCGCAACCCGATGGGTGGTCCCGGCCCCGACCGGACGAGCGACCCCGCGCGCAAGGCGGTGAGCGGCGCCGGCCCCGACGGGACGAGCGACCCTGACCGCAACCCGATAGGCGGCCCCGGCCCCGACCGGATGAGCAAGCCCGACCCCACCCGGACGAGCAGCCTCAGTCGCGATCGGCTGAGCAACCCCGGTCGCGACCGTCTCACCAGCCGGATCAACCGTTTCGACCGCAAGCACCGCCTCGACCGGACGCTCGGGCAGACCATCGCGCGCGTCACGGGCGAGGCCCTCGGCCGGTACCAGACCGCCGTGATCCGCATCGGCTTCTCCGCGACCTGGCTGCTGTTCCTGCTGCGCGAGTTCCCGCACCGCCAGGAGATGTACGGTCCCGACGGCCCCTGGAGCTGGGACCTGGCCCAGCAGCTCATCGCGAGCAACCACTCCTTCACGGCTCTCATGTGGGCCAACAGCCAGGTGTGGTTCGAGATCGTCTACGCGCTCGCCGTGCTGTCCAGCGCCCTGCTGATGCTCGGCTGGCGCACGCGAACCATGTCCGTGCTCTTCTTGATCGGCGTGCTCTCCCTGCAGAACCGCAGCGTCTTCATGGGAGACGGCGGCGACAACGTCATCCACCTGATGGCGATCTACCTGGTGCTCACGCGCTGCGGCCAGGTCTGGTCACTGGACGAGCGACGGGAACGCCTTGCACGGGCAGCGCGGGATGCACGCGAAGCGCAGGATGCTCGGGAAGCACGGGATGCACGCGCGCGTGGAGAGGGCTTTGGCCCGGACAGGGTCGGTTCCCCGGACCGGGGCAATTCCACGGACCGGGTCGGTCCCGCCCTGTGGACCGTGCTCGGCCTAGCCCTGGCCGCAGCCACCCTCGCGGGGAAGATAGACGGCGGGTTTCTCGGCGGCTGGCGGACGATCTACTGGGGGCTGTGGGCCGTACAGGGCCTGTGGTGGCTGGCCGGCCGGTATGCCCGGAGTGTCCAGCCGCGCATCTTCCTCGACGTCGTCGCCAACCTCGTCCACAACGCCGCCCTGTTCGTGATCATGGCCGAGGCCTGTCTGATCTACGCGACAGCCGGCTGGTACAAGATCCAGGGCTCGCGCTGGCAGGACGGCACCGCCGTCTACTACCCGCTCCATCTGGACTACTTCTCCCCCTGGCCGGCCCTCTCCGACCTGCTGACCGAGTACGGCACGCTGGTGATGCTGGTGACGTACGGGACGGTCGTCGTGCAGGTCGCCTTCCCCTTCACGCTCTTCAACCGGCGGGTGAAGAACGTCCTGCTGGCGGCCATGATGACCGAGCACGCCGTGATCGCCGTCGTCCTGGGTCTGCCGTTCTTCTCGCTCGCGATGATCGCCGCCGACGCGGTGTTCCTGCCGACGACCTTCCTGCGCCGCCTGGGCGGATGGACGGCACGCGCGCGTAGAGGGCTGTTTTCGCGCGTCAGCGGTACGCTCCCGGGGCCGCGCAAGGAGGCTCCGCGCACCCCGGAGACGGCCGAGCACACGCACGTAGGCTTCACCGCATGACGGCCCCCCACGAGCCGGTGAGCGCCTGGCACCGGCTCGCCGACACCTCTGTACTGCTCGACGGCTTCCACGCCCTCAAGCACGCCGTGCGCTTCCAGGCCGAGGTCCCGGTGGCGGTCACCACCGACCGGCGGGCGACGCTCGCCCTCGCCGACGAACTGGCCCCGGACGTGCGGGACACGCTGGACGCCCTCCTGGCGGAGGTCCCGGAGGCCACGTACCAGGCCCTCGTTCCGCGCCCGCACCCCACCGCGGTGGCTGCCTTGGCGGTACGCCCCGCGCGCGACGCCAACCTGCGTGCGCTGGCCCGGACGCCCCGCACCGCGCCCGTGGTCGTCCTCGACCATCCGCGCAACCTCGGGAACGCCGGCGCCGTGATCCGCCTCGCGGCCGGCTTCGGCGCGACGGGTGTCGTCACGACCGGCACCCTTGACCCCTGGCATCCGACGGTCGTGCGCGGCGGGGCGGGCCTGCACTTCGCGACCGCCGTGGAACGGCTGACGGTGGACGAGCTGCCGTCCGGCCCGGTCTTCGCCCTGGACCCGGACGGCGACGACATCCGAGCGCTGAAGCTCCCGGACGACGCCGTCCTCGCGTTCGGCTCGGAGCGGAGCGGGCTCTCGCCCGAGCTACGCGCGCGTGCCGATCATTTGGTGTCCTTGCCGATGCGGCCGCAGGTCTCCAGTTACAACCTCGCCACCAGCGTGGCGATGGCGCTGTTCCACTGGAGTGCTTCGTAAGGGGCGGGGGCCGCGGGCGGTCGTACGGCTGCGGGCCGCCGGGGGCCGGTCGCGCGCCCACGCGGCGGAGCCGCACATCGATACAGCCCCACGCCCCTCAAGGGGCGCTCACGCCTCCCTGCGGACTTCCACCACCCGGAACCGGTTGGCCACAAACGCCCCGTCGCACAGCGCAGCGTTCGCCGCCGGGTTGCCGCCCGACCCGTGGAAGTCCGAGAAGGCAGCCGTCTGGTTGACGTACACCCCACCGGTCAGGTTCAGCGACAGCTGGGCGGGCTCCTCCAGGCACGCCTCCCGCACGGCTTCGTCGACCTCCTCGGAGGTCGTGTACGCGCCGACGGTCATCGCTCCCTTGTCACGGATGGTCCGCCGCAGCAGCTCCACCGCGTCGGCCGCCGAGTCGACCGCGACGGCGAACGACACCGGACCGAAGCACTCGTTCATGTAGGCGGCCTCGTCGTCGGGCTTGGCGCCGTCCAGCTTCACGATCACCGGCGTACGGACCACCGCGCCCGGGAACTCGGGATTGGCGATCTCCCGTGAGGCGAGGGCGACCTCGCCGAGCCCGGCCGCGGCCTCCAGGCGGGCCTTCACGTCGGGGTTCACGATCGCGCCCAGGAGGGCGTTCGCGCGAGCGTCGTCGCCGAGGAGTCCGCCGACCGACCTGGCGAGGTCGGCGACCACCTCGTCGTACGACTTGGGGCCCTCCTCCGTACGGATGCCGTCGCGGGGGATCAGCAGGTTCTGCGGGGTCGTGCACATCTGGCCGCTGTAGAGGGACAAGGAGAAGGCGAGGTTCGACAGCATCCCCTTGTAGTCGTCGGTCGACTCCACGAGCACCGTGTTGACGCCGGCCTTCTCCGTGTAGACCTGAGCCTGGCGGGCGTTGGCCTCCAGCCAGTCGCCGAACGCCGTCGAGCCCGTGTAGTCGATGATCCGGATCTCGGGCCGCGTGGCCAGGGTCTTGGCGATGCCCTCACCGGGACGCTCGGCGGCCAGCGCCACCAGGTTCGGATCGAAGCCGGCCTCGGCGAGCACCTCCCGAGCCACCTGCACGGTGAGCGCGAGCGGCAGCACCGCGCGCGGGTGGGGCTTCACGAGCACGGCGTTGCCCGTGGCCAGGGAGGCGAACAGGCCCGGATAGCCGTTCCACGTCGGGAAGGTGTTGCAGCCGATCAGCAGCGCGACGCCGCGCGGTACGGGCGTGAACTGCTTGTTCAGAGCGAGTGGGTCCCGCTTGCCCTGGGGCTTGGTCCACTCCGCGGTGTCCGGCGTGCGGATCTGCTCCACGTACGCGTACGCCACCGCCTCGAGTCCGCGGTCCTGGGCGTGCGGGCCGCCGGCCTGGAACGCCATCATGAAGGCCTGGCCGCTGGTGTGCATGACCGCGTGCGCGAACTCGTGCGTGCGGTCGCTGATCCGCTTGAGGATCTCCAGGCACACCACCGCGCGCATCTCCGCGCCCGCGTCGCGCCACGTGCGCTGCCCGGCCTTCATGGCGGGCAGCAGGACGTCGATGTCCGGGTGCGGGTACGTGACGCCCAACTCGATCCCGTACGGCGAGACTTCGCCGCCCGCCCAGTCGTCGGTGCCGGGCTGGCCGAGGTCGAGGCGGCCGCCCAGGAGGGCGTCGAAGGCGGCCTTGCCCTCGGCCATTCCCAGGCTGCCGTTCTCCCCGTACGCCTTGGGGTGCTCGGGGTGCGGCGACCAGTACGCGCGCGTGCGGATCGCTTCCAGCGCCTGGTCGAGGGTGGGCCGGTGCTGGGCGATCAGCTGGTGCGCGGTGAGTTCGGCGGCCATGAGGGACCAACTCCTCGTCTCGAGAGCTCTTCGTTGAACTCGCGACCTGGGCAGGAATGGACAGACAGGGTTAGAGTAACCGAACGATCGGTCGGGACAAGGGGGTCCGCTGAACCTGTGGAAAACCCCGTGCGGGAGGATCGCGAGCATGACAGCACTCGACCTCGCCGGCCCCGTGGCCGTCGTCGGCACCGGCACCATGGGCCAGGGCATCGCTCAGGTCGCGCTCGTCGCGGGCCACCCCGTGCGGCTGTACGACGCCGTGCCCGGCCGCGCCCGGTCCGCGGCCGAAGCGATCGGCGCACGCATCGACCGGCTCGTCGAGAAGGACCGGCTGACCGGCGCCGAGCGGGACGCCGCACGCGCCCGTCTGCGCCCCGCCGAGAGCCTCTCCGAGCTCGCCGACTCGGGTCTCGTCGTCGAAGCCGTCCTGGAGCGGCTGGACGTCAAACAGCAGCTGATGCGCGAGCTCGAGGAGATCGTCGCGGACGACTGCCTGCTCGCCACCAACACCTCGTCCCTGTCCGTGACCGCGATCGGCGGCGCCCTGCGCAACCCCGGCCGCTTCGTGGGGCTGCACTTCTTCAACCCCGCCCCGCTGCTGCCCCTCGTGGAGGTCGTCTCCGGGTTCGCGACCGACGTCACGTCGGCCACGCGCGCGTACGAGATGGCACGCGCCTGGGGAAAGACCCCGGTCGCCTGCGCCGACACCCCGGGCTTCATCGTCAACCGCATCGCGCGGCCCTTCTACGCCGAGGCCTTCGCGGTCTACGAGGCCCAGGCCGCCGACCCCGCCACCATCGACGCGATCCTGCGCGAGTCGGGCGGCTTCAGGATGGGTGCCTTCGAACTGACCGACCTCATCGGCCAGGACGTCAACGAGTCCGTCACGCGCTCCGTATGGGAGGCCTTCTTCCAGGACGTGCGGTTCACGCCCTCGCTGGCCCAGCGGCGGCTCGTCGAGTCGGGCCGGCACGGCCGCAAGACGGGACACGGCTGGTACGACTACGGAGACGACGGCGAGCGCCCCGAGCCGCACACCGCGGAGAAGGTCCGGCCGCCCGCGTACGTCGTCGCCGAGGGTGATCTGGGCCCCGCCTCCGAGCTGCTCGCGCTGATCCGTGAGGCGGGCATCCAGGTCCGCGAGGACGAGGAGGACCACGGCACGCGGCTGGTGCTGCCGAGTGGCGGCCAGCTGGCCCTCGCGGACGGCCAGACCGCCGTCGAGTTCCGTGACGTCGTCTACTTCGACCTGGCGCTCGACTACCGCCGGGCGACCCGGATCGCCCTGTCCCACTCGCAGGACACCCAGACGCAGACCCTCGCCGAGGCCACCGGGCTCTTCCAGGCGCTCGGCAAGGATGTCAGCGTCATCGGGGACGTGCCCGGCCTGATCGTCGCCCGCACGGTGGCCCGCATCGTCGACCTCGCGCACGACGCCGTCGCCAAGGGGGTGGCCACCGAGGAGGACATCGACACGGCGATGCGCCTGGGCGTCAACTACCCCCTGGGGCCCTTCGAATGGAGCCGCAGGCTCGGCAGGAGCTGGGCCTACGACGTCCTGGACGACCTGCACATGCGCGACCCCTCAGGACGCTACGCGCCGTCCCTCGCCCTCTACCGCCACGCGTACGCCTCCGAGAAGCGGGAGGGCACGGCATGACCACCGCCAAGCGCGACACTTACACCCCGGAGACGCTGCTCTCCGTGGCCGTGCGGGTTTTCAACGAGCGGGGCTACGACGGCACTTCCATGGAGCATCTCTCCAAGGCGGCCGGCATCTCCAAGTCGTCGATCTACCACCACGTGACGGGCAAGGAGGAGCTGCTGCGCCGGGCCGTCAGACGAGCGCTCGACGGCCTCTTCGGGATCCTCGACGAGGAGCACGCGCGCGTGGGGCGTGCCGTGGACCGCCTGGAGTACGTCACGCGGCGCATGGTCGAGGTGCTCACCACCGAGCTGCCGTATGTGACGCTGCTGCTGCGCGTGCGCGGCAACACCGACGCCGAGCGCTGGGCCCTGGAGCGGCGCCGGGACTTCGACCACCGGGTCGCCGAGCTGCTGCGGGAGGCCGCTGCCGACGGTGACGTACGCCGCGACGTGGAGTTCGGGCTCGCGACACGGCTGGTCTTCGGGATGATCAACTCGATCGTCGAGTGGTACCGCCCCGACGGGCGGGGCATGGGCGAGCGCGAGGTCGCCGACGCGGTCGTGCGACTGGTCTTCGGGGGACTCCGGCAGGAGGACTGAGCGGAGCGCCCTCAAGGAGACGTCCCAGAGGAGACATCCCGGAAGACATCCCGAAGAAGGCGTCCCAACGGCCCAGGAAGCGCCCGGGGGCAACGCTGCGTCCCGGGGTCAGCCCTGTGGCTCCAGGTCCTCCTCCTCGAACACCAGCAGCGTCCGCGTGCTGAGCACTTCGGGGATGGCCTGGAGACGTGTGAGCACCAGCTCGCGCAGCGCCCTGTTGTCCGGCGTGTGCACCAGGAGCAGAACGTCGAAATCGCCCCCCACCAGAGCGATGTGGGAGGCCCCGGGAAGCGCCCTCAGCTGCTCGCGCACTGTGCGCCAGGTGTTCTGCACGATCTTGAGAGTGATGTACGCCGAGGTGCCGTGCCCTGCCCGCTCGTGGTTGACGCGGGCTCCGAAGCCGCGGATCACGCCGTCCTCGACGAGGCGGTTGATACGCGCGTAGGCGTTGGCGCGTGACACATGGACGCGCTCGGCCACGGACCGTATCGAGGCGCGGCCGTCCGCCTGGAGCATCTGGAGGATGTCCTGATCGATGGCGTCGAGCGGGCGCGGGGGCGGCGGGGAGGATCCGGCCTCCGGCCCTTCGGCCATTTGTTCAGGTGCCATGTCCCCCCGCCTCCCTACCATGGACGTACTGCGTCCATCTCAGGCTGTGGAGAACCGTTTGTCCACAGCCTGGAGGTGCCTGTAGCCAAAATGTGCCGACGACCGAACAATCGGTAGGTGAGGCGGGTCACTCACGGCACGTCTCTCGAAGCCGCTCCCACGAGGAGGTGCCGACATGACGGTCATGGAGCAGCGAGGCGCATACCGGCCAACGCCGCCGCCCGCCTGGCAGCCCCGCACCGACCCCGCGCCGCTGCTGCCCGACGCGCTGCCCCACCGCGTCCTCGGCACCGAAGCGGCCGAGCGGGTCGACCCGGACCTGTTGCGGCGGCTGTACGCGGAACTGGTGCGCGGGCGCCGCTACAACGCGCAGGCCACCGCCCTCACCAAGCAGGGCCGCCTCGCCGTCTACCCGTCCTCCACCGGCCAGGAGGCCTGCGAGGTAGCCGCAGCGCTCGTCCTCGAAGAGCGCGACTGGCTCTTCCCCAGCTACCGGGACACGCTTGCCGCCGTCGCCCGCGGCCTCGACCCCGTCAAGGCGCTGACGCTCCTGCGCGGCGACTGGCACACCGGCTACGACCCCCACGAGCACCGTGTCGCGCCCCTGTGCACGCCGCTCGCGACCCAGCTCCCGCACGCCGTGGGCCTCGCGCACGCCGCCCGCCTCAAGGGTGACGACGTGGTCGCGCTCGCCCTGGTCGGCGACGGCGGCACCAGCGAGGGCGACTTCCACGAGGCGCTGAACTTCGCCGCTGTCTGGCAGGCCCCGGTGGTCTTCCTCGTCCAGAACAACGGCTTCGCGATCTCCGTGCCGCTCGCCAAGCAGACCGCGGCCCCGTCGCTGGCCCACAAGGCCGTCGGCTACGGGATGCCGGGCCGCCTGGTCGACGGCAACGACGCGGCCGCCGTGCACGAGGTCCTCAGCGAGGCCATCGCCCACGCGCGCGGGGGCGGCGGTCCGACGCTCGTGGAGGCGGTGACGTACCGCATGGAGGCCCACACGAACGCCGACGACGACAAGCGCTACCGCGGCGATGCCGAGGTCGAGGCCTGGCGCGCGCACGACCCGATCGCCCTCCTGGAGCACGAGCTGACCGAGCGCGGGCTGCTCGACGAGGCCGGCATGCAGGCCGCGCGTGAGGACGCCGAGGCGATGGCCGCGGACCTGCGCGAGCGCATGAACCAGGACCCGGTGCTCGATCCCATGGACCTCTTCGCGCACGTCTACGCCCAGCCCACGACGCAACTCCTGGAACAGGAGGCGCAGTTGCAGGCAGAGCTGGACGCCGAGGCCCGCCATCACGGCGACGAGCCGGAAGGGGCCGCACGATGACCACCGTCGCGGTGAAGCCGGCCACCATGGCGCAGGCCCTCGGGCGCGCCCTGCGCGACGCGATGGCCGACGACCCGGCCGTCCACGTCATGGGCGAGGACGTCGGCACCCTGGGCGGCGTCTTCCGGGTCACTGACGGGCTCGCCAAGGAGTTCGGCGAGGACCGGGTCACGGACACACCGCTCGCCGAGGCGGGCATCCTCGGCACGGCCGTCGGCATGGCCATGTACGGCCTTCGGCCCGTCGTGGAGATGCAGTTCGACGCCTTCGCGTATCCGGCCTTCGAGCAGCTGATCTCGCACGTGGCGCGGATGCGCAACCGCACGCGCGGGGCGATGCCCCTGCCGATCACGATCCGTGTCCCCTACGGGGGAGGCATCGGCGGCGTCGAGCACCACAGCGACTCCTCCGAGGCGTACTACATGGCGACTCCGGGGCTCCATGTCGTCACGCCCGCGACGGTCGCCGACGCGTACGGCCTGCTGCGCGCCGCCATCGCCTCCGACGACCCGGTCGTCTTCCTGGAGCCCAAGCGCCTGTACTGGTCGAAGGACTCCTGGAACCCCGACGAGCCGCAGACGGTCGAACCGATAGGCCGCGCGGTGGTGCGGCGCTCGGGCCGGAGCGCCACGCTCATCACGTACGGGCCGTCCGTGCCCGTCTGCCTGGAGGCGGCCGAGGCGGCGCGGGCCGAGGGCTGGGACCTCGAAGTCGTCGACCTGCGCTCGCTGGTGCCGTTCGACGACGAGACGGTGTCCGCGTCCGTGCGGCGCACCGGGCGGGCCGTCGTGGTGCACGAGTCGGGGAGTTTCGGCGGGCCGGGCGGGGAGATCGCCGCGCGGGTCACCGAGCGGTGCTTCCACTATCTGGAGGCGCCGGTGCTGCGGGTGGCAGGGTTCGACATCCCGTATCCGCCGCCGATGCTGGAGCGGCACCATCTGCCCGGCGTCGACCGGATCCTGGACGCGGTGGCGCGGCTGCAGTGGGAGGCGGAGAGCTGATGGCCCAGGTCCTGGAATTCAGGCTGCCCGACCTCGGGGAGGGGCTCACCGAGGCCGAGATCGTCCGCTGGCTCGTCCAGGTCGGCGACGTCGTCGCCGTCGACCAGCCCGTCGTCGAGGTCGAGACGGCCAAGGCGATGGTCGAGGTCCCCTGCCCGTACGGCGGGGTGGTCACGGCCCGCTACGGCGACGAGGGCACGGAACTGCCCGTCGGCGCACCCCTGTTGACGGTCGCGGTGGGAGCTCCTGCCTCCGGCGACGAGGACGAGGGCTCCGGCAATGTGCTCGTGGGCTACGGCACGCAGGCGCCTCCGGCACGGCGGGGCAGGCTGCGGCCGCCTTCCGGCGGGGCGGCTCCGGGGCGGCGGTCACCGGGCACGTCCGCGGGCCGGCCGGGCTCTGACCGGCCCGGCAGCGCGGCCGGGGCGGAGACCGAGGCTTCCGGAGGCCGAGGCGCGGGACGCCCGGATACGGACCTGACCGTCGCGGCGGCAGCCGCACCCAGCACCGCAGACCGTCGTCCTGTTCGGGACGAGGAGTCGGACACGAACGTGACCGGTGCCGTCACCGGGCGCCGGACCGACGGTCCCGTTCCGGTGATTTCCCCGCTCGTGCGTCGGCTGGCCCGCGAGTACAGCCTGGACCTGCGGGAGTTGGCGGGTTCGGGGCCCGACGGGCTGATCACGCGCGCGGACGTGGAGTACGCCGCCCGGGCCGCCGCGTCCACCCCGGCCGTCGCGCGGCCACCACAGGCCCCGGCGGCCGAGCCCGTACCGGCCATGACGCCCCCGCGCGCGAACGGCACCCGCATCCCCCTCAAGGGTGTTCGCGGGGCCGTCGCCGACAAGCTCTCCCGGAGCCGTCGGGAGATCCCGGACGCGACCTGCTGGGTGGACGCCGACGCCACGGAACTGATGCACGCGCGCGTGCGGATGAACGAGGCAGGTGGACCGAAGATCTCCCTCCTCGCCCTGCTGGCCCGCATCTGCACCGCCGCGCTGGCCCGCTTCCCCGAGCTCAACTCGACGGTCGACATGGACGCCCGCGAGGTCGTACGGCTCGACGAGGTGCACCTCGGGTTCGCCGCGCAGACCGAGCGCGGGCTCGTCGTGCCGGTGGTGAAGGACGCGCACACACGGGACGCGGAGTCGCTGAGCGCGGAGTTCGCCCGGCTCACCGAGGCGGCCAGGACCGGAACGCTCACTCCCGGGGAACTCACCGGCGGGACCTTCACGTTGAACAACTACGGCGTGTTCGGCGTCGACGGCTCCACACCGATCATCAACCACCCCGAGGCGGCCATGCTCGGCGTCGGCCGGATCGTCCCCAAGCCCTGGGTGCACGAGGGCGAGCTGGCGGTGCGGCAGGTCGTGCAGCTCTCGCTCACCTTCGACCACCGGGTGTGCGACGGCGGCACGGCGGGCGGTTTCCTGCGGTATGTGGCTGATTGCGTGGAACAGCCGGCGGTGCTGTTGCGGACCCTGTAGCCACTCCGGCCCGTACGACCTCGTCACCACCCCCGTCCACATGCTGTGCACGGGGGTGGAAATGATCCACCGGGCGCTCATACTCGGGGGGTGACCGCGTACGAGCCTTCCAGCGCACCCGGTTCTTCCGGCGCACCCGGTGCGGACGGCTATGACGCCGTCGTGCTCGCCGGCGGCGCCGCCCGCCGCCTCGGCGGGGCGGACAAGCCCGGCGTACGCGTGGGCGGCCGGGCGCTGCTCGACCGCGTCCTGGCGGCCTGCTCCGGCGCGGCCGCCACCGTGGTCGTCGCCGAGCCCAGGCCCACCGCGCGCCCGGTGGAGTGGGCGCGCGAGGACCCGCCAGGCGCGGGCCCGCTGGCCGCCCTCGACGCCGGACTGCGGCGCACCACCGCCGAGTACGTCGTGGTTCTCTCCGCCGACCTGCCGTTCCTGGACGAGGAGACGGTACGCAGGCTGCTGACCGCCCTTCAGGAGGCGGGCACCGAAGGCGTCTTGCTCACCGACTCCGGTGGCCGTGACCAGCCGCTCGTGGCCGCGTACCGCGGTTCGGCGCTGCGTCGCGGACTGGCGGCCCTTCGCGCCGAGCACGGCGGGCTGACCGGACTGCCGCTGCGACGGCTCACCGGCGCGCTCGACCTCACCCGTATCACCGACCCCGTCGCGTCCTTCGACTGCGACACCTGGGACGACATCGCTGCCGCCCGGGCACGTATCAGGGAGCATGGGCACGTGTTGGATGAATGGATTACCGCAGTCAAGGACGAGCTGGGCATCGACCTGGACGTCGACACCGGCATCCTGCTCGACCTGGCCCGCGACGCCGCGCACGGCGTGGCCCGCCCGGCGGCACCGCTGACCACCTTCCTCGTCGGTTACGCGGCGGCACAGGCCGAGGGAGGCCCCGAGGCGGTCGCGGAGGCGGCCCGCAAGGCGACGGCGCTGGCGCTGCGCTGGGCGGCGGAGGCGGACGGCACGGCGCCCCCGTCGGGCAGCGGCCCGACGGCCCCGTCCGGCGGCGGCACCGGGACCGCCGCTCCCGAAGCCCGCCCGGACGCCGGATGACCGCCCAGGGGCGCGCCCGGGGGCAGTACGAGGGTGTCGAGCTCGACGATCTCCACGTCGAGGAAGCCCTCGCGTTGGCGAAGGAAGGTGGTGCCCAGGTGCCCGACGGCTCCGGAGCCGCTGGAGGTCCCCGTTCCGTCCCCCCGCCGTCGCCGAAGGGCGCGAGCCATGAGCGCCGGGAGCACGCAGCCGAGGGCACCTCCCAGGCCCACGCGGCCAAGCACGGCCACCACAGCGCCACTCCCTGGCCCGAGGCCCGCGCCATCGCCGCGCGAGCCCCCCGCGCCTCGCACGCCCCCGTCTCCGTCTCCCTCGACGCCGCGCTGGGGCTTGTCCTCGCCGCTCCCCTCACCGCCCTCACGGACCTCCCGTCGTTCGACACGTCCGCGATGGACGGCTGGGCGGTTGCCGGGCCGGGCCCGTGGGACGTCCGGGCCGAGGGAGTCCTCGCGGGCCACGCCGAGCCCGAGCCGCTCACCGACGGCGAGGCGGTCCGGATCGCCACCGGCGCGCGCATCCCGCAGGACGTCACCGCCGTGATCCGCAGCGAACACGGCCGCGCCGACGAGAAGGGCCGCCTGCACGCGACCCGGGAGGTCGTGCCCGGACAGGACATCCGCCCCCGCGGCCAGGAGTGCCGCTCCGGTGACTCCCTCCTGCCGCCCGGCACGCTGGTCACCCCGGCCGTGCTCGGGCTCGCCGCGGCCGCCGGATACGACACCGTCTCCGCGCTCCCCCGCCCACGTGCCGAAGTCCTCGTCCTGGGCGACGAGTTGCTCACGGAGGGCCTGCCCCACGACGGCCTGATCCGGGACGCGCTCGGCCCGATGCTGCCGCCGTGGCTGCGCGCGCTCGGCGCCGACGTCATCGCGGTGCGCAGGCTCGGCGACGACGCCAAGGCGCTGCGGAAGGCCCTCACCAGCTCCGACGCCGACCTCATCGTCACCACCGGCGGCACCGCCGCGGGCCCGGTCGACCACGTCCACCCCACCCTGCGCCGTATCGGCGCCGAGCTCCTGGTGGACGGCGTCAAGGTGCGCCCCGGCCACCCCATGCTCCTGGCCCGCACCAAGGAGAACCAGCACCTCGTCGGCCTGCCCGGCAACCCGCTCGCCGCCGTCTCCGGCCTGCTCACGCTCGCCGAGCCCCTGCTGCGTACGCTCGCGGGACGCGCGGCCCCGCAGCCGTACACGCTGCCCCTCAAGGACACGGTGCACGGGCACCCGTACGACACCCGGCTGATCCCTGTCGTCCTGCGCGAGGACCGGGCCGTGCCGCTGCACTACAACGGCCCGGCCATGCTGCGCGGCATTGCCGTGGCCGACGCGCTCGCGGTCGTCCCGCCCGGCGGCGCGCGCCCCGGTCAGGAACTGGAGATCCTCGATCTGCCCTGGGCCATGGCCGGGATCGGGGTGTGTTTCACGTGAAACTTCCGGGCCAGGACGCGATCGCCCGACAGGCGGAAGAACGCACTATCACTCACCGCGTGAACCTGCCTCGCAGACGCGTGGAACACCCGATGAGGCAGGTCGCGAGACGGGTCGTCATCGCGCTGTTGGTGCTGGTCGGGACCGCCGTCATCGTCTACCTCGACCATGACGGCTACAACGACAACTCCGACGGTTCGGTGGATCTGCTCGACGCCTTCTACTACGCGACCGTCACCCTCTCCACCACCGGATACGGTGACATCACCCCGGTCAGTGACGCCGCCCGGCTCACCAACATCTTCGTGATCACGCCACTGCGCGTGCTCTTCCTGATCATCCTGGTCGGCACCACTCTCGAGGTCCTCACCGAACGCACCCGGGAGGAGTGGCGACTGAACCGCTGGAGGACCGCTTTGAGGGAGCACACCGTTGTCATCGGGTTCGGCACGAAGGGCCGCTCAGCGATTCAGACCGTGTGCGCGACGGGGCTGAAGAAGGAGCAGGTCGTGGTCGTCGACCCCAGCTCGAAGGTGATCGAGGCGGCGACGGCGGACGGCTACGCGGGTGTGATCGGCGATGCAACGCGCAGCGACGTACTGATCCGCGCCGAGGTTCAGCGGGCCCGGCAGATCATCATCGCGACGCAGCGCGACGACACCGCCGTCCTCGTCGCGCTGACGGCCCGGCAGCTCAACCGCGGGGCGAAGATCGTGGCCGCCGTGCGCGAGGAGGAGAACGCGCCGCTGCTGAAGCAGTCCGGCGCCGACGCCGTCATCACCAGCGCGAGCGCGGCCGGCCGCCTCCTCGGCCTCTCCGTGCTCAGCCCCAGCGCGGGCATGGTCCTGGAAGACCTCATCCAGCAGGGCAGCGGGCTGGACATCGTCGAACGACCCGTCATAAAGGCCGAGGTAGGGAAAGGCGCACGCGAGACCGAGGACCTGGTGGTCAGCGTCGTACGAGGGCACCGGGTGCTCGGCTACGACGATCCGGCCGTCGGAAAGCTGCAGTTGACGGACCGTCTGATCACCATCGTGCGCGTCACTCCGCACACCCAGGTCGCGCCGGACATGAAGCTGCTGCCACGCGACTAAGCGCTCCGCTGGAAGCACAGTGATGAACCCGCGGGCCGGTGGGGGCTGGTCGCGCAGTTCCCCGCGCCCCTACGGGGCGCGCCACACTGCACCGGACTTCACCAAGGCCGCTTAGCGGCAGGACCGGCGGTAGGCCCGGCGGCAGGACTGGACGCCCGGAGTAGCCTCGCCCGCATGCGAGCGATCACGATTCCTGAACCTGGTGGGCCCGAGGCGCTGGTGTGGGACGAGGTCCCGGATCCGGTGCCCGGAGAGGGCGAAGTGCTGGTGGAGGTGGTGGCGAGCGCGGTGAACCGCGCCGATCTGCTCCAGCGGCAGGGCTTCTACGACCCACCGCCCGGCGCGTCCCCGTACCCCGGGCTCGAGTGCTCCGGGCGGATCGCCGAGGTCGGTCCCGGCGTCTCGGGATGGGCTGTCGGTGACGAGGTGTGTGCGCTGCTCTCGGGCGGTGGGTATGCCGAGAAGGTGGTCGTGCCGGCCGGGCAGCTGCTGCCCGTGCCCGAGGGTGTCGAGCTCGACAAGGCGGCCGCGCTGCCCGAGGTGACCTGCACGGTCTGGTCGAACGTCTTCATGATCGCCCACCTGCGTCCCGGCGAGACGCTCCTGGTGCACGGCGGGGCGAGCGGCATCGGCACCATGGCGATCCAGCTGGCCAAGGCCGTCGGCGCGAAGGTCGCCGTGACCGCGGGCAGCAAGGAGAAGCTGGAGTTCTGCGCCGAGCTGGGCGCGGACGTGCTGATCAACTACCGCGAGCAGGACTTCGTCGAGGAGATCAAGGCCGCCACCGGCGGGGCGGGCGCCGACGTCATCCTCGACAACATGGGCGCCAAGTACCTGGACCGCAACGTCAAGGCCCTCGCCGTCAGCGGGCGGCTCGCGATCATCGGCATGCAGGGTGGCGTCAAGGGCGAGTTGAACATCGCGGTGCTCCTCGCCAAGCGCGGCGCCGTCACCGCGACCTCGTTGCGCGCCCGTCCCGCCGACGAGAAGGCGGCGATCGTCGCGGCCGTACGGGAGCATGTGTGGCCGTTGATCGGCGCCGGTCACGTACGTCCGGTGGTCGACCGCGAGCTGCCGATGAGTGACGCGGCCGCGGCGCACAGGGTGCTGGAGGAGAGCGGGAACATCGGGAAGGTGCTGCTCACGCTCCCGTAGCCCTCGGCCTTCCTGGAGTCCCGGCCTCGCCTCAGCCCCGCCGTACACGCAGCGCGACGAACGCGAGGCCGAGGCCCAGGCCGATGAGGACCAGTCCGCTGCCGAGGGGCAGGACGCGGAATACGGGTTCCGAGCTGTGTACGGAGCGGGTGGAGGCCTGCTCGTCCCCGGCGGGCGGGAAGGGCTCCGGCGCGCTGCTCCGGGGCGGCTCGGGGGCGACGGCGGCTTCCGAGCGGTCCGGGAGGCCGGGGCTCTCTGGGCTGTCCGGGTGACGACCCGCCGCGATGTCCTCCTCGGTCGGCCTCGCCTCGCGCCCCGGCCGTTCGCGCCCCTCCCCGGCCCGGCTGCCGGCTCGGGACTCGCCGGGCACGGGCTCGTACGAAGGGGCATACGGGGTGGCGTACGACGTGTGGGCCGGGCCCGCCAACAGGATCAGCAGCAGGCCTGCCACGTGCAGGGGGCGGAACCATGGAGCCACGTCGGTGACCCCCTCCCGGTGCGGAGGAGTCAAGATCAACGGCACCAGACTCACACGGGGCACCCGCACCGGCATCTCGATCTCCCGCTCGCCGAAAGGGTCACCCTCAGTGACGTCCTTGGCGCACACAGGTGCACGGGGTAGAGATACCGATTATGTCGATACGCCACGGTCTGCTGGCGCTCCTGGAGCGCGGCCCCCGCTACGGCGCGCGGCTGCGCACCGAGTTCGAGACGCGCACGGGCTCCACCTGGCCGCTGAACATCGGCCAGGTGTACACGACGCTCGGCCGGCTGGAACGGGACGGCCTGGTCGTACAGCAGGGTGTGGACGAGGCCGGGCACGTGCTGTACGCGTTGACGGACGCGGGCCGGGCCGAGCTGCGGGCCTGGTTCGCGCGTCCCGTGGAGCGCACGAACCTGCCGCGCGACGAGCTGGCGATCAAGCTGGCCATGGCGGTCGGGGCGCCCGGAGCCGATGTACGGGCGATCGTGGAGGCGCAGCGGCGGTATCTGTCGGAGGCGATGCACACGTACACCCGGCTGCGGGCCCGGGCGCTCGCGGAGGTGCCCGCGCACCGCGACGAGGTGGCCCGGCTGCTCGTCCTGGAGCACCTCATCTTCCGCGCGGAGGCCGAGATCCGCTGGCTCGACCACTGCGAGGCCAGACTGCTGCGGCTCGCGGAGGCGGCGGCCACGGAGCCCCCGGAGCCGCCGGCACCGTCCGCCTGACGTGAAAGGCCAGTACGTACATGGTGGATCAGCCCCGCGAGGGGGCACCAGGGTGATGAGGTGTGCGGGTGCGAGAGAATGGCGGCATGGAGATGCCGAGGAACGAAAGGTCGCCGGAGAACCCCCAGATCCTGGTTGTCGGCCAGGACGGAATGGCTCTGGGCGGCGGAGGAGACGAGGACTCCCGTGAGGTCCCGGTGACGGAGATGGTGGAGCAGCCCGCCAAGGTCATGCGCATCGGGAGCATGATCAAACAGCTGCTGGAGGAGGTGCGCGCGGCGCCCCTGGACGAGGCGAGCCGGGTCCGGCTCAAGGAAATCCACGCCAGCTCGGTCAAGGAGCTGGAGGACGGTCTTGCTCCCGATCTTGTCGAGGAGCTGGAGCGGCTCTCCCTGCCGTTCACGGACGACGGCGTCCCCTCCGACGCCGAACTGCGGATCGCGCAGGCCCAGTTGGTGGGCTGGCTGGAGGGCCTCTTCCACGGGATCCAGACGACCCTGTTCGCCCAGCAGATGGCGGCCCGTGCCCAGCTGGAGCAGATGCGCAGGGCGCTCCCTCCGGGGGTGGGCGGCGGCGAGGACGAGGCCGATCCGCGGGCGGGAGGCCGCTCGGGCGGCCCGTACCTGTAACCCCGATCCGTATCTGTAACTCCGATCCGTACACAACTCCGAACAGAGCGCAGACGAAAGGGGCCCGGCAGAGATGCCGGGCCCCTTCGCGTGACCGAGGGACCAGAGGTCAGGCGGGGTTGCCCGACGAGACATACAGCTGGATCTTGGGCATGTCCTTGGGGTCGACGTCCGTCTCCGCCTCGGGGATCTGGGTCATGACGGTGCCTTCGCCGTAGGCGTTCTCGTTGACGTCCTTGAGTTCGTACTGCCAGCCCGCCGCCTGGAAGCACGCCTTCACGGAGTCGATGTTCTTGAACTTGAAGTCAGGGACCTTGATCTTGTCGGCGTCGTTGTACGACTCGTCGGGCTCCGTGCACTCCGTCTTCTCGATCTTCTTCGTGGTGTCCGGCCCCTTGTGCCCGGCCACCTCGGACGCCGACGCGCTGGGGCTGCTGTCGCCGCCCGCTTCCTTGTCGCTGTCCCCGCCGCTCAGCGTCAGCGCGGCGATCAGCCCGCCGATGGCGGCGAGCGCGACGACGATCGAACCCACGATCACCGGCATGTTGCTCTTGCGGCCGCCACCCCCGGAGGCGGGCGTCGAGGGCTGCGGGGAGATCGTGTACGGCGCCGGGGTCGAGTAGCCCTGCTGCGGGGCGTATGCGGCGGTCTGGGGCGGTGTCGGGTAGCCGCCCTGCTGCGGATAGCCGTACGACGGGGCGGGCGTGGGTCCGGGCGTCGGGGTCGGCGGGCCGTAGGGACCCGGCTGGTACGGCGTCTGCACGTTCCCCTGCGGCATCTGGGCCGCCTGGTCGACCGGCGGGAACACCGCGGAGCCGACGCCGGCGCCGCTCGACGTCCGCGCGCCCGGCACGATGCTCGGCGGCGCCGCCTGGAAGGACTGGGCCACACGCAGACACTCGTCGCGCATCGACTCGGCGTTCAGGAAACGCTCGTTCGGGTTCTTCTTCAGCGCGCGGAGGACCAGAGCGTCCACGGCCGGCGGCAGCGAGCGGTTGATCGAGGAGGGTGCGACGGGCTCCTCCTGGACGTGCGCGTACGCGATCGCCAGCGGGGAGTCGGCCTCGAACGGCAGCCGCCCGGTGACCAGTTGGAACAGCATGATGCCGACCGAGTAAAGGTCCGAGCGGGCGTCCACGCCCCGGCCGAGTGCCTGCTCCGGGGAGAGGTACTGCGGGGTGCCGACGACCATGCCGGTCTGGGTCATCGACGTGACGCCGGACTGGATGGCGCGGGCGATGCCGAAGTCCATCACCTTGACGACGTTCCGCTTCGTCATCATCACGTTGCCCGGCTTGATGTCGCGGTGGACCAGGCCCATCTCGTGGCTGATCTCCAGCGCCGCCAGCACGTCGGCGGTGATCTTCAGGGCCTTGTCGGCGGGCATGGCGCCGTACTGCGCGACGTCCTGGTCGAGGACCGAGCCGAGCGGGCGGCCCTCGACGTATTCCATGACGATGTACGGAGTCGTCACTCCGTCGAGATCGTCCTCGCCGGTGTCGAAGACCGAGACGATGTTCGTGTGCGTGAGCTTGGCCACCGACTGGGCCTCGCGGCGGAAGCGCTCACGGAAGGCCTGCTCACGCCCGAGGTCGGTGTGCAGTGTCTTGATCGCGACCTGTCGGTCGAGCACCGAGTCGTACGCGAGGTGCACCGAGGCCATGCCGCCTTCGCCGAGCAAGTCGCGCAGCTGGTAGCGTCCGCCAGCGACCGAACGCCCTGCGTACCGGCTCTGTGCGCCGTCCTGGCTCATGTTCTGCGTCCCCCATCGGCATGCGCCACGCGTGGGCGGAAGCTGCTGATGTGGCCCCCGCGGTGGTGATCCAAGTGTTATTCCCGGCCAAGTCTGCCGGAGGGCACTGACACGTCAAGCTCGGTGCCCGATCCGTGACCGTACGCGAAAGAAGAGTCGCGGAAGCGTTACAGGTGCCGTACGGCCGGTACACAGAATTTGCACCCGCGGACCGGCTACGGGTTTGATGGCCGGTCCATCTCGGGTCGGCCTCTCACTCGGAGGCTGTAGCGTGGCCCGACGGAGACCGTAACAACCACCGCGCGTACTCCGACAGTGCGGACAGAAAACGACGGCGAGGACTGATGGCACAGCAGCAGCGCGCTCAGGGCCCGTCCGACCCCGAGGCGACTGGCGGCGGTATGTCAGATGCGCCGGACATGTGGGGTAACGGCGGGCTGGTCGGGGACGGCCGGTATCGGCTCACCCACAGACTCGGCAAGGGCGGCATGGCCGAGGTGTTCGCCGCCGAGGACGTCCGTCTGGGACGGACGGTCGCGGTCAAGCTGCTCCGCTCGGACCTGGCCGAGGACCCCGTTTCCAAGGCCCGTTTCACGCGCGAGGCCCAGTCGGTGGCCGGCCTCAACCACCACGCGGTGGTGGCGGTCTACGACTCCGGCGAGGACGTGATCGGCCACCAGAACGTCCCGTACATCGTGATGGAGCTCGTCGAGGGCCGCACGATCCGCGACCTGCTGCTCAACGCCGAGGCCCCCGGGCCCGAACAGGCGCTGATCATCGTCTCCGGAGTGCTGGAAGCGCTTGCTTATTCGCACCAGCACGGCATCGTGCACCGCGACATCAAGCCCGCGAACGTGATCATCACCAACACCGGTGCGGTGAAGGTGATGGACTTCGGCATCGCGCGCGCCCTGCACGGCGCCCAGTCGACGATGACTCAGACCGGCATGGTCATGGGCACGCCCCAGTACCTCTCGCCCGAGCAGGCGCTCGGCAAGGCGGTCGACCACCGCAGCGACCTGTACGCCACTGGCTGTCTGCTCTACGAACTCCTCGCGCTGCGGCCGCCGTTCACCGGTGAGACCCCGCTGTCGGTGGTCTACCAGCACGTCCAGGACATCCCGGTGCCCCCGTCCGAGGTCTCGGACGTGGCGCCGCCGGAGCTGGACGGCCTGGTCATGCGCTCGCTCGCGAAGGAGCCGGACGACCGGTTCCAGACCGCGGAGGAGATGCGCGGGCTGGTCCAGTACGGGCTGCAGATGCTGTACGACCAGGGCGGCCACACCGGCACCTGGAACACCGGCCCCGTGGAGATGCACGAGGGCGTGAACACCCCGGCGATGGGCCTCGCGGGCGCGGCCGGGCTGCCGCACCCCGGCGAGCCGGGCACCACCCAGATCCCCTCACCGATCCTGCCGCCGAACCGCGGCGGAGGCGGCGACGACGGGGGCTTCGAGGGACACGGCAACCGGGGCAGCGGCCGCAGCAAGCTGTGGATCCTCGCGGTACTCGCGGTGGTCGCGATCGCGGCGGGCGTCGCGCTGGCGCTGCAGAGCGGCGACGGCAACGGCGGCGGGGGCGGTACGACGCAGTCGCCGACCACCTCGCAGACCGAGAAGGAGACGACGCCGAGCGAGAGCGCGACCGACGAGGCGACGGACGAGGCCACGGAGGAGGAAACCGACACGGGCACCGACCCGGACTACACGCCTTCGTACACACCATCGCCGAGCTACACGCCATCGCCCACACCGACCGAGCCCACGGGCGAGCCGTCGGACACGACGCCGAGCAGCCCGGAGCCGTCGGACGAGGAGCCGACTCCGACGGACGAGGAGCCGACTCCGACGGGCACGGGCGGCGGCAACGGCGGTGCCACGGGCCCGGCGGACGGCGCCTGACCCGGACCCTTCGTTCACGAGCACCCCACGCGCGCGTGGAATCCGAAAACGGGCTCCACGCGCGCGTGCCGTTTCACGAGTCCCACGACTGAGCGTCATCCCACGAACGCCTCGCACACCGCGTCGTACTCCCGCGTCCACCAGACCGCCAGCGCGGAGGTCGCGGGGAACTGCGGGTCGGCGCGGGTGTCCCCGCGCTCGTAGTGCCAGCGCAGTATCCAGAAGTCGTTGAGCCGTTCCCACCACACGCGGTGCACGGCGGCGGACAGCTCGGACGGGGTGGCCCGCGCGGAGCGCCGGTACGCGCGCGCGTAGGCCCGTACTTTCGGCAGATCGAGCGGGCCGGCGGGACGTACGAAGAAGATCACCGCGGCGCGCACCGCCTCCTCGGCCTGCGGCTGGACGCCGAGCCGGTCCCAGTCGACGATCGCGGCGGGGGCGTCTCCGCTGTAGAGCACGTTGAAGGGGTGGAAGTCCCCGTGCACCCAGCCCACCGAGCCGCCCTGCGGGGGTCGCCGGTCCGCGTGCTGCTCCAGGAGGGCGCGGCGTTCCAGGAGGCGGTGGCGGGCCAGTTCGTCGAAGGCGTCGGCCGGCCGGTGGCGGCGTACCTGGGCGAGCAGGTCGTCGATGAGGGCGAAGGTGTCGGCGGGGTCGGCGCTCTCCGCCCGTTCCTCGGACTGCCGCGGGGGCATCACCCGCTCCAGGGACGCGTGTACGACGCCCAGGAGCGCCCCGAGGCGTCGGCACTGCTCCGTGGTGAGCTGGGCGCCGCTGCGGTGACGTCCGTCGATCCAGGGGTGCAGCGCGTACGCGTGGCCGCCGATGACGGCGACCGTGCGGCCGTCGGTGCCGGTCAGCGGCGGGGCCACCGGGACGCCGAGGTCGGCGAGGCGCTGGGTCGCGCGGTGCTGGCGGGCGATCGCGGCCGGGTCGGCGGTCTCGGGATCGAAATGGTGCTTGAGGAAGTACCGGCCCTCGGTGGTGGCGAGCCGGTAGCCGCGGTTGAGCAGCCCTTGGTCGACGGGTTCGCAGGCCAGCGGGACCCCGGCGGCGTACCGCCGCAACAGGGCGCCCAGAGGGGGTGCGGGGGAGACAGCGGGCGAAACAGATGAGCGCGGCACGCGCCAGATGTTAGGGCACCGGAGAGGCCCTTGACCTCGCGCTTGTCACGGACAGTGCTCGGACCACCGCTGCAGGCGATCGCCCATGGAGTGCACAGTGACGAACTCCGGCGCGATCCCCAGGTACACGGGCTCGAAGGGCACGCCGTCCACGAGGTGCGGGGCGGGGCCGAAGCGTTCGAGCTGGGCGGCGGTGGGCTCGACGGCCTCGCACAATCCGACGACCTGGACGGACCACTGGCCCTCTGCCGTGCGGGCGGAGTTCAGGTTGTCCGCGCCGTACGCGACGACGCTTCCCGTGCATGCCTGGTGATGGCCGTACCCCTTGTGCATCCGCAGCAGGACGCGGCCGTCCACGACGATGTGGCGGGCCGCGGCCAGGAACGGCAGCGCGCGCATGCTGGCCGCCACCCGGCCGTACTCGACGCGGCCGAGAAGTCCGGCGGCGAGCTGTTCGTCGGTCGGCATGCCACCCAATGTGCGGCACCGCGGGGAGCCGGAAAAAGGGCCGCCCGGCCCTCTCACGACGGGACGTAAGTCCCGAACAAACGGCCTCTACGTAGTCGTGAGGGGGCGCTGCGCAGTCCTGAACGGGCACTACGTAGTACCCGAAAAACTCAGCACCGCTTCTCCGTACACTCAGCACCGCTTCTCCGTACACTCAGCGCCGCTTCTCCGCCTGTATCCGGGCCACATAGGCGGCGGCCTGCGCACGCCGCTCCATGCCGAGTTTGGACAGCAGACTGGAGACGTAATTCTTGATCGTCTTCTCGGCGAGATGGAGCCGCTCGCCGATCGCGCGATTGGTGAGCCCCTCGCCGATCAGGTCGAGGATCCTGCGCTCCTGGTCGGTGAGGCTCGCGAGTCTGGTGTCGCCCTTGGGGCCGCCTCCGTCGCGCAGCCGCTCCAGGACGCGGGCGGTCGCCTCCGGGTCGAGCAGCGACTTGCCGGCGGCGACGTCGCGGATCGCCGCGAGCAGTTCGTCGCCGCGGATGGCCTTCAGGACATAGCCCGAGGCACCTGCCATGATCGCGTCGAAGAGGGCCTCGTCGTCCGCGTAGGAGGTCAGCATGAGGCACTTGACGCTCTCGTCCCGGGAGCGGATCTCACGGCAGACCTCCACTCCGCTGCCGTCCGGCAGGCGTACGTCGAGGACGGCCACGTCCGGGCGCGTGGCCGGAATCCGCACCATCGCGTCGGCCGCCGTACCGGCCTCGCCGACCACCTCGATGCCCTCCTCCATCGAGAGCAACTCGTGGACGCCGCGGCGTACGACCTCGTGGTCGTCGAGAAGAAATACAGTGATTTTTCCTTCTTCGTGCACGGAGCAAGTTTCACACGCGATCTCTTCCTCTGCCCTCGTGAACTCTTTTCTTCTGCCCCGGTGAACTCTTCCCGAGCCCGGGGTGACCGGGATAACGTGCCGGTGTTCCGGCCCCCTGCAAGGCTGTAACCAGTGCCGTGACCAGCGGCTGCTTCGGACGTCTGCGACGCACTCGGATCTCCTAGCGGAAAGTAGTTGGAAATCCAAGCAAAAACGCAGGTCAGGAGGGGTTTCACAGATATGTGGAGCACTGGGTAACGTGATGGTTGCAGGGCGCTCGCCGGGGCACCTGTCACGCCTGTTCCCGGCCGAGGGCACCCACCCCGTGCACGGGTTGGAACAGGCGAGCCGCACTGGTTACCCGGCAACCCCGGGGGCCGGACCGACGGAGGAGCACACGTGACCGTGGAGAGCACTGCCGCGCGCAAGCCGCGACGCAGCGCCGGTACCAAGCGCACCGCTGCGAAGAAGCCGCCGGGCGCCCAGCCCGACCTTGTCCAGCTGCTGACGCCCGAGGGCAAGCGCGTCAAGAATGGCGAATACGACACGTACGTCGCCGACATCACCCCCGAAGAGCTGCGCGGCCTCTACCGCGACATGGTGCTCACCCGACGCTTCGACGCCGAGGCCACCTCCCTGCAGCGCCAGGGAGAGCTGGGTCTGTGGGCCTCGCTGCTCGGCCAGGAGGCCGCCCAGATCGGCTCCGGACGGGCCACCCGCGAGGACGACTACGTCTTCCCGACGTATCGCGAGCACGGCGTGGCATGGTGCCGCGGGGTCGACCCGACCAACCTGCTCGGCATGTTCCGCGGTGTGAACAACGGCGGCTGGGACCCGAACAGCAACAACTTCCACCTCTACACGATCGTCATCGGCTCGCAGACGCTGCACGCCACCGGCTACGCCATGGGCGTCGCCAAGGACGGCGCCGACTCGGCCGTGATCGCGTACTTCGGAGACGGCGCCTCCAGCCAGGGCGACGTCGCCGAATCGTTCACCTTCTCCGCGGTCTACAACGCGCCCGTCGTGTTCTTCTGCCAGAACAACCAGTGGGCCATCTCCGAGCCCACCGAGCGCCAGACCCGCGTGCCGCTCTACCAGCGCGCGCAGGGCTACGGCTTCCCCGGCGTCCGCGTCGACGGCAACGACGTCCTCGCCTGCCTGGCCGTCACCAAGTGGGCCCTGGAGCGGGCCCGCCGGGGCGAGGGGCCCACGCTCGTCGAGGCGTACACCTACCGCATGGGCGCCCACACCACCTCCGACGATCCGACCAAGTACCGGGCCGACGAGGAGCGCGAGGCGTGGGAGGCGAAGGACCCGATCCAGCGCCTGCGCACGTATCTCGAGACGTCAAACCACGCGGACGAGGGATTCTTCGCGGAACTCGAGGCCGAGAGCGAGGCGTTGGGCAAACGAGTGCGCGAAGTGGTCCGTGCCATGCCGGACCCGGACCATTTCGCCATCTTCGAGAACGTGTACGCGGACGGGCACGCGCTCGTCGACGAGGAGCGGGCCCAGTTCGCCGCCTACCAGGCGTCGTTCGCTGACGAAGGGGAGGGCAAGTAGCGATGACAGCGGAAAAGATGGCGCTGGCCAAGGCGATCAACGAATCGCTGCGCACGGCCCTCGACGCGGACCCCAAGGTCCTGATCATGGGTGAGGACGTCGGCAAGCTCGGCGGCGTGTTCCGGGTGACCGACGGGCTGCAGAAGGACTTCGGCGAGGACCGGGTCATCGACACCCCGCTCGCCGAGTCGGGCATCGTCGGCACGGCGATCGGCCTCGCGCTGCGCGGCTACCGCCCCGTCGTGGAGATCCAGTTCGACGGCTTCGTCTTCCCGGCGTACGACCAGATCGTCACGCAGCTCGCGAAGATGCACGCGCGCGCGTTGGGCAAGATCAAGCTCCCGGTCGTCATCCGCATTCCGTACGGCGGCGGCATCGGGGCGGTCGAGCACCACTCGGAGTCCCCCGAGGCGCTGTTCGCCCACGTGGCCGGCCTCAAGGTCGTCTCGCCCTCGAACGCCTCCGACGCGTACTGGATGATGCAGCAGGCCATCCAGAGCGACGACCCGGTGATCTTCTTCGAGCCGAAGCGGCGCTACTGGGACAAGTCCGAGGTCAACCGCGAGGCGATCCCCGGACCGCTGCACAAGGCGCGCGTGGTCCGCGAGGGCAGCGATCTGACGCTGGCCGCGTACGGGCCGATGGTTAAGGTCTGCCAGGAGGTCGCGGCCGCCGCCCAGGAAGAGGGCAAGTCCCTCGAAGTGGTGGATCTGCGGTCCATGTCCCCGATCGACTTCGACTCCGTCCAGGCCTCGGTCGAGAAGACCCGCCGTCTGGTGGTGGTGCACGAGGCGCCGGTGTTCCTGGGTACGGGCGCGGAGATCGCCGCCCGGATCACGGAGCGGTGCTTCTACCACCTGGAGGCTCCCGTGCTGAGGGTCGGCGGCTATCACGCCCCGTATCCGCCTGCGCGTCTGGAGGAGGAGTACCTGCCGGGGCTTGACCGGGTGCTCGACACCGTCGACCGCTCGCTGGCGTACTGAGGAGAGGGTCGTGACGACGATGACTGAGACTGCCTCGGGGCTTCGCGAGTTCAAGATGCCCGACGTGGGCGAGGGTCTGACCGAGGCGGAGATCCTCAAGTGGTACGTCCAGCCCGGTGACGCGGTCACCGACGGGCAGGTGGTGTGCGAGGTAGAGACCGCCAAGGCCGCCGTCGAGCTGCCGATTCCCTTCGACGGGGTGGTGCACGAGCTGCGCTTCCCCGAAGGGACGACGGTGGACGTCGGCCAGGTGATCATCGCGGTGGACGTGGCCGACGGAGCCGCTCCGGCCGCGGAGCCCGAGGCGAAGGCTTCGGCCGCGGCAGCTCCCTCGGCGGAGCCGGAGGCTCCTTCGGAGGAAACCGCGACTCCTCCGGAGAAGCCCAAGCCCGAGGGCCGCAAGCCGGTTCTCGTCGGGTACGGGGTCGCGGAGTCCTCCACGAAGCGCCGTCCCCGCAAGGGAGTTCCGGCCCAGCAGTCCGAGGCGGCCGCGGCGACCGCGGCGGTCCAGGGCGAGCTGAACGGACATGCGGCCCCGACGTCCCGCCCGCTCGCCAAGCCCCCCGTGCGCAAGCTCGCCAAGGACCTCGGCGTCGACCTGGCGACGGTCACCCCGTCCGGGCCCGACGGGATCATCACGCGCGAGGACGTGCACGCGGCGGTGGCGGCCTCGGCCCCCGCCCAGGAGCCCACGCCCGCTGTCACGGAAGCGCCCACGCCCGCTCCCGGTCCCGTCCGGGCGCCGGCCCCGGTCGTCACGTACGACGGCGCCCGTGAGACCCGTATCCCGGTCAAGGGCGTCCGCAAGGCGACCGCCGCGGCGATGGTCGGCTCGGCGTTCACCGCGCCGCACGTCACCGAGTTCATCACGGTCGACGTGACGCGCACGATGAAGCTGGTCGAGGAGCTCAAGCAGGACAAGGAGCTCGCCGGCCTGCGGGTGAATCCGCTGCTGCTGATCGCCAAGGCCCTGCTGGTAGCGATCAAGCGCAACCCCGGGGTGAACGCCTCCTGGGACGAGGCCAATCAGGAGATCGTCCAGAAGCACTACGTGAATCTGGGCATCGCGGCGGCCACCCCTCGCGGCCTGATCGTCCCGAACATCAAGGACGCCCACACCAAGACGCTTCCCCAACTGGCCGAGGCCCTGGGCGAGCTGGTGGCGACGGCCCGCGAGGGCAAGACCTCCCCGGCGGCCATGCAGGGCGGCACGGTGACCATCACCAACGTCGGCGTGTTCGGTGTCGACACCGGCACCCCGATCCTCAACCCCGGTGAGTCCGCGATCCTCGCCGTCGGCACGATCAAGCTCCAGCCGTGGGTCCACAAGGGCAAGGTCAAGCCCCGCCAGGTCACGACACTGGCGCTGAGCTTCGACCACCGCCTGGTCGACGGCGAGCTCGGCTCCAAGGTGCTGGCGGATGTGGCGGCGATTCTGGAGCAGCCCAAGCGGCTGATCACTTGGGGGTAGTTGTTCGTCCGCAGGTGCGTGGGGCCTGGACGCGCCCACGCGGCGGAGCCGCATATTGACGCAGCCCCGCGCCCCTGAGAGGGGCGCGGGGAACTGCGCGACAAGCCACACGCGGCCCGCAGACAAGGGACGACGAGCCGAAGCCCGTCCCGCCCCTCCGCGGAGTGCCTCGCCTACCTCCTGAAGGAGTAGTCCATCAACTTCTTCGCGTCCGACTCGCGAGCCGAGATGGACGTCGAGGCGAGCACCGTGCCGATGACCGTCTTGCCGTTGCGGGTCGCGGCGAAGACCAGGCAGTACTTGGCCTCTGGGCCGGAGCCGGTCTTCACGCCGATGGCGCCGCTGTAGCTGCTGAGCAGGCCATTGGTGTTGGTCCACGGCGCCATGGTGCGGGTGCCGCCGGTCTTCGTCACGGTCTTCGCCGTGTACTTCTTCGTCTTCACGATCGCGCGGAAGTTGGCGCTCTTCATCGCGCTGCTGGCGATCTTCGTCAGGTCGCGCGGCGTGGAGTAGTTCGAGCCGTTTCCGATCCCGTCGAACGAGTCGAACTTCGTGTTCGTCAGGCCGAGGTCCCTGGCCTGCTTGTTCATCTTGCCGATGAACGACTTCACGCGGGCGGCGCGGGTCGAGCCGGAGCCGAACTTGTCGGCGAGCGCGTACGCGGCGTCGCAGCCGGACGGCAGCATCAGGCCGTAGAGGAGCTGGCGGACGGTGACCTTGTCGCCGACGATCAGACGGGCCGACGAGGCGTTGTTGCGGACGATGTAGTCGCTGTACGCCTTCTGGATGGTGACCTTGGTGTCCAGGTTGAGGTTCGGCTGCGACAGCACGACCTTCGCGGTCATGATCTTCGTGGTGGAGCCGGTGGAGCGGCGGGTGTCCGCGCCCTTCGTGTAGAGCGTCTTGGCCGTGCCGTTGTTCATCACGTAGCCGCCCTTGGCGGCGATCGTGGGCGCGGTGAGGGCCTGCGCGGGCGCCGTACTGAGGGCTCCGGTCGCGAGCACGGCTCCGGTGGTGAAGACCACTGCGGCAGCTCTGCGAACCCGCATACCCTTTATGCCGGTTATCAAGTCGATTACCCCGATTACGTTTAATGCACCGGGCGGTGCCAAATGCCCTGGAAAGGCGGCCACTTGGGAGTGCCGCCTTCCCTTCAGACACGTAAGTAGCACAAAAGGATGTGCGGTTACTGAACTGGGGTGCCCTTCTTTACCGGGTCCATATCCTGGACGGTCCGCGACCATGCGTACGTGTTGTATCTATGCTGTGCGCATGCCTTCAGCCCCGTCCCCCGCCGCACCCGCGCCCGACAAGCAGACGGACAAGCAGACCGTGAAGCAGCCTCCCGCCGCCGAGCGCGTCTACGCCCACGTCAAGCAGGCCGTGCTGGAGCGTCGTTACGAGGGCGGGACCCTGCTCACCGAGGGCGAGCTGGCCGAGGCCGTGGGGGTGTCACGGACACCCGTGCGCGAGGCGCTGCTCAAGCTGGAGGTCGAGGGCCTGATCCGGCTCTACCCGAAGAAGGGCGCCCTCGTGCTGCCCGTCTCCGCGCAGGAGATCGCGGACGTGGTGGAGACCCGGCAGCTCGTCGAGGAGCACGCGATCCGCAAGGCGGTGCCGGCCTCGCCCGCGCTCATCGCGCGCCTCACCGAACTCCTGGCGAAGCAGAAGGAGCAGGCCGCGGCCGGCGACCTGGCCGGAGCCGCCGTCACCGACCGCTGCTTCCACGCCGAGATCGTCCGCAGCGGCGGCAACGAGATCCTGTCCCGGCTCTACGACCAGCTGCGCGACCGCCAGTTGAGGATGGGTGTCGCCGTGATGCACGCCCACCCGGACCGGATCACCAAGACGCTGACCGAGCACCAGGAGATCCTCGACGCGCTGCGCTCCGGCGACGCGGAGGCGGCCGTCGCCCTGGTCCACCGGCACGTCAGCTGGTTCTCCAACCTGGCGCGGGGGGACGTCCGATGAGATCCTCCTCGTCCTCGGCGCTCACCCTCCCCGGCGACCCGCCCGGCGGCCGCCGGGCGATCATGGTCTGGTCCGTCGGCGTCTCCGTCTACTTCGTCGCGGTCATCTTCCGTACGTCGCTGGGGGTGGCCGGCCTCGACGCCGCCGACCGCTTCCACGTGGGCGCCTCCGCGCTCTCGACGTTCTCGATCCTCCAGCTCCTCGTCTATGCGGGCATGCAGATACCCGTCGGCCTGATGGTCGACCGGCTGGGCACGAAGAAGGTGCTGACCCTCGGCGTGGTCCTCTTCACGATCGGGCAGCTGGGCTTTGCCTTCTCGCCCTCGTACGGGACGGCGCTGGCCTCGCGCGCGCTGCTCGGGTGCGGTGACGCGATGACGTTCATCAGCGTGCTGCGCCTCGGCACACGCTGGTTCCCGGCCCGGCGCGGACCGCTGGTCGCGCAGCTCGCGGGCCTGGTGGGCATGGCGGGCAACCTCGTCTCGACGCTCGTGCTGGCCCGGCTGCTGCACGGCGTCGGCTGGACGGCCGCCTTCGCGGGCAGCTCGCTCGCGGGCGTGGTGGTCCTCGTCCTGATGCTGGTGTTCCTGAAGGACCACCCCGAGGGCCACGAGCCGGAGCCGTTCCCGCACCAGGGAGCCGCGTATGTGCGCAAGCAGATCGCCGCGTCCTGGCGGGAGCCCGGGACCCGGCTCGGGCTGTGGGTGCACTTCACGACCCAGTTCCCGGCGATGGTGTTCCTGCTGCTGTGGGGGCTGCCGTTCCTCGTCGAGGCGCAGGGCCTGTCGCGGGCGACGGCTGGGGAACTCCTCACGCTCGTCGTGCTCTCCAACATGTTCGTCGGCCTGGTGTACGGGCAGATCGTCGCCCGGCACCACGCGGCGCGGCTTCCGCTGGCGCTCGGCACGGTCCTGTCGACGGCCGTCGTGTGGGCCGCCGCGCTCGCGTATCCCGCCGACCACGCGCCGATGTGGCTGCTGGTCGTGCTGTGTACGGTTCTCGGCGCCTGCGGCCCCGCGTCGATGATCGGCTTCGACTTCGCCCGTCCCGCGAACCCGCCCGAGCGTCAGGGCACCGCCTCCGGCATCACCAACATGGGCGGTTTCGTCGCCTCCATGACGACGCTGTTCGCGATCGGCGTGCTTCTGGACGCCACCGGGGACGACTACACCGTCGCCTTCTCCGCGGTCTTCGTCCTCCAGGCGCTCGGGCTCAGCCAGATCCTGCGCCTGCGGAAGCAGGCGGCTCGGCGGGAGCGGGAGCGGTTGGTCGCCAGCCGGGTGGAGACGGTGCACGTTCCTGCGTAGGCAGGCAGGCAGACAGGGGGTGGGGTGGAGTGGTTTTCACCCCCGCCACCCCGACCAATTCCTGTCCCCCCGGGGCTACGGCGTGACTGCGAAGTTCCTCAGGATCGCCGCCGTCAGTTCCGGGTCGCCCTCGGTCTTCAGGCGGTCCGCGACCGCCTCCGGGGTCACCCGGCCGCAGGCCATGCGGAAGAACGTCTCCCAGTCGAGGGTGAGCGTGGCGGCCGGACCGAGGGACGGGGCACCGTCTATCGAACCGCGGCCATCGGCATCGACGCGGACCGTGCGCAGGAACTCGACGGGCCCGTGGACGTCGAAGACGACCGCCGAGTTCGCCGGCGCGCCCGCGTCCTTGGCGACCACCTTCGGCAGCCTGCCGAGCAGCACGTCACGGGTGATGTACGCACCCGGCGAGTCGAGGTTGCCCGGCCGGCCGAGGGCGGTGCGCAGGTCCTGCTCGTGCACCCAGACGTCGAACGCGCGGTTGCGCATGGCCTGTTCGAGTGTGACCT
Organism: Streptomyces albicerus; assembly: GCF_008905045.1. Taxonomy (GTDB): domain Bacteria; phylum Actinomycetota; class Actinomycetes; order Streptomycetales; family Streptomycetaceae; genus Streptomyces; species Streptomyces albicerus. The sequence goes on along the minus strand of NZ_VWMY01000010.1, from coordinate 44,773 downwards.
CGGTGCCGAGCGGGCCGCGCACGAGCGCGTCGGGCTGCCGCGACTCGTTCCGCAGCTGGCGGTTGCGGCGGATGATCGTGTACTCCAGCTCGGAGGTCATCTCCGGAGCGGTGTGGTGCCGGCGTACGTCGACCTGCATCTCCATGTACCGCTGGTGTTCGTTCGTCACGTGGTACAGGTCGCGGGGGAGCGTGTGGATCGGCCGGGGGTCGCCCAGCATCTCGCAGTCGAGGCCGATCACATGCGAGACGAGGTCGCGCACCGACCAGCCGGGGCAGGGAGTCCGCCGGTTCCATTCGCCCTCCACCAGGGGCGTCACCAACTCGGATATCGCGTCGATGGAGTGGGTCCAGGCGTCGGCGTAGGACTGAAGGCTGGGATGCAGACTCACGGAACGGGACCCCTCGGGCGGTTGGACGCGGGCAGTGCACAGTCAGCGGGTGTCTTGGGACGCTAAGTTACGCTGCTGTGAGGCACCCCGGCAGTGCTTTCGTGTGACGATCGTAGGCCCGTATCAAAGGCTCGAATGCCAGGACGGTGGTAGTGTGCGCGCTTCTCTCCTCCAGATCGCCGTGGACGAGGGCGAATCGGTCGAAGCCCGCAGGCAGCGTGCCGCCTCGCTGGTTCGGGAACAGGCCGGTGCCGATCTCGTCGTTCTGCCCGAACTGTGGACGACGGGAGCCTTCGCCTTCGAGTCGTTCGGAGTCGAGGCCGAGCCGCTCGAAGGGCCCACGTACGAAGTGATGGCCAAGGCGGCGGGCGACGCGGGCGTGTGGCTGCACGCGGGCTCGATCCCCGAGCGAGACCCGGATGGACCCCTCTACAACACCTCCCTCGTCTTCTCCCCCGCCGGTGAACTGGCCGCCGCCTACCGCAAGATCCACCGCTTCGGCTTCGACAAGGGCGAGGCCGTGCTGATGGGGGCGGGCTCGGAGCTGGTCACCGTCCGCCTGCCGCAGACCACGCTCGGCCTCGCCACCTGCTACGACCTCCGCTTCCCCGAGCTCTTCCGCGGGCTGGTGGACGCCGGGGCCGAGACGCTCGTCGTGCCGGCCGGGTGGCCCGAGCGGCGGCGGTCGCACTGGACGCTGCTCGCCCAGGCGCGGGCCGTCGAGGACCAGTCGTTCGTCCTCGCGTGTGGAACGGCCGGTACGCATGCGGGGGTTCCGCAGGCCGGTCACTCGATCGTGGTCGATCCCTGGGGGGCGGTTCTCGCGGAGGCGGGCCCTGGCGAGGAGGTCCTGACCGTGGACTTCGACCCCGGGAAGGTCTCGACGACTCGGGAGCAGTTCCCGGCGCTGAAGGACCGTGTCCTGGGCTTGGAGCCACCTCTCCGCTGAGGCGGTGGGTCGGGGCTGGGTTT
>NZ_VWMY01000010.1:0-43244 GCF_008905045.1 Streptomyces albicerus | reverse complement strand
CGCCGGACGGGCTGGGTATGCCTGGGCCGGCGTGGGTATTCAGCCCCTCCGGCGTTTGAGGAGCGGGGCCTGGGGCGGAGCCCCAGAAGGATGGGACGGGTAGGGGCGGCGGGGGCGAAAAACGCCAGACCCCCGGGAACCCGGTCAGCCCACCCCCCGCTCCTTCTCCGCCAAATGGATCACGCACACCGCCACCGCGATCAGCAGCCCCGGATCAGCGTCCTCCCGTACGACATCGACCCCGTACGTCTCCCGCACCCGCAACCACCGCCGCGAGACGTGCGCGAGCAGTTCCCCGTCGTACTCGACGACGAACTCCCGGTCGAGAATCTTGCCGCTGACGTCGAGCTCGCTGCCGTCGGCGAGCGCCACGCGGTAGTGGTTGCGCAGCAGCGACAGCCGCTTCCTGCGGATGGTCGCCAGGGGCTCGCCGTCCCGCTCGATGACCATCGTGTCCCGCAGAGCGAGCATCTTCTGCCGGATGTCGATCACCACGCGCCCCTGCGGATCCTTCAGCTCGAAGGTGTCCCGCAGCCGCATCGCCTTGCCGTCGACGAGGAAGGCCTTCCGGCCGTGCTCGTCCTCGATCCAGTAGTCGTCACCGATCCCGAGGATCCGCTCGCGTACGAGGAATTTCATGCCCTTAGCGGTTCCCCGGCAGCGGGTCCGAAACGCCGTCTGTAGGCCGACGGGCTGAGCCCGGTCTCGCGCCGCAGTCGCGCCCGGAGGTTGGCGGCCGTGCCGAGACCGCTGCGTTCGGCCACCACGTCGAGCCGTTCCTCGCCCCGCTCGATGAGCCGGCAGGCCAGCGACACCCGCTCGCCCGTGAGCCACGCCAGCGGGGTCGTGCCGAGCTGGGCGCGGAAGCGGCGGTGCAGTGTGGCCGGGCTGACCGCCGCGCGCGTCGCGAGGTCCGCGACCGTCAGCGGCTCACCGATCCGTTCCTGGGCCCAGGCCAGCAGCGGTGCCAGCGACTCGTCCGGTACGTCGGGCACGGGCCGCTCGACGAACTGCCGCTGTCCGCCGTCGCGATGAGCGGCGAAGACGAGCCGGCGGGAGACGGCGACCGCGATCTCGGCGCCGTGGTCGCGGCGCACGATGTGCAGCCCGAGGTCGAGCGCGGCCGCGCTGCCTGCCGCGGTCAGCACGTCTCCCTCGTCCACGAAGAGCACGTCCGGCTCCAGGAGGACCTTCGGGTGGAGTTCCCGGAAGAGGTCGGCCCAGCGCCAGTGCGTGGTGGCCCGGCGCCCGTCGAGCAGCCCGGCCTCGGCGAGCGCGAAGCTGCCGGTGCAGAAGCTGACGATGCGGGCGCCGCGGGCATGGGCGCGCCGGATGGCGTCGAGTACGGCGGCGCCGCGCGGGACGACGTTGTCGGGACGGCCGGGGACGATGAGGGTGTCCGCGCCGTCCACCGCGTCGAGCCCGGGCACTCCGGTGAGGGTGAAGAAGCCGTGGTTCATCCGGATCCCGGGCGTGGGGGTGCACAGCGTCAGCTCGTACAGCGGGGCGGGCAGACCGAGTTCGGGGCGGGGCAGCCCGAACAGTTCGGTCGCGGCACCGACCTCGAAGGGGTTGGTGCCCTCGTCGACGATCACGGCGACCCGGTGCGGCCGGCCGCCCGGCGGGAGGTGCTGCGAGGATCCTTGCGGCATGTGCGATTTCTAGCACTCGTACGACGGTCCCGCCACGCCGCACGATGAGCCCATGGCCAACGAAGCTGTCACTCGAGCCGCCGGCGAAGCTGTCACTCAAGCTGCCGACGAACCCGTCTCCCTCGCCGCCGCCCTCGCCTCGTTCGACGACCTGTGGAGCCCTCGCATCGTCACCGCCGTCAACGACTACGACGTACGCGTCGCGAAGGTCGAGGGCGACCACCTCTGGCACACCCACGACCACACCGACGAGTTCTTCCTGGTCGTGGAGGGCGAACTGCACATTGGCCTGCGCGAACCCGGTGGCGAGCGCACGGTGGTCCTGCCCAAGGGCTCGGTCTTCACGGTCCCGCGCGGCACCGAGCACAAGCCGAGCTCCCCGTCCGGCGCCGCGATCCTCGTCATCGAGCCCACCGGCACCCTGACGGTCGGGGACCGCCACGAGGAGATCCCGGACCACGTGGACGCCACCACCGGGCACGCGTTGCGCCGGTAGTCAGACGGCTGTTGCGCCGGTGGTCAGAAGCTTCACTTTCCGGCCGTCGCGCCGGTGGTCAGACGGCGTAACCCGCGGTCAGACGCCGTAACCGTCGCTGTATCCGCCCCGGTTGTGGTGGTGGCGCTCCTCGTCGATCACCGGCGTGCTCGGCGGCACCACGACCCGCCGACGCTTGGCGATGCTGCTGAACGTCGCCACACCGATCAGTCCGACGATCATGAAGATGATGCCGACCAGGTCGAGGTTGACCCCCTGCATGTCCCAGTCGGTCGCGAAGGTGAGGATCGCCCCTGCGGCGATCAGAATGATGCACCCGCCCAGGCCCATGGGTGTCGCCTCCTGTCAACCAGCACAGTGTCGTTCCGGTCCGACCCCGGGTACCCGACGCCACCATGGGCATGCAGGAACTACCCCTCCAAGAACGCCACCAACGAGTTCGCCAGCAGGAACGGGTCGGCGGCGCCGCACAGTTCGCGGGCGCTGTGCATCGACAGGATGGCCACGCCGATGTCGACCGTCTTGATGCCGTGGCGGGCTGCCGTGATGGGGCCGATGGTGGTGCCGCAGGGCATGGAGTTGTTGGAGACGAAGTTCTGGAAGGGCACGTCGGCCTTCTCGCAGGCGGCGACCCACACCGCGCGGCCCGAACCGTCCGTCGCATAGCGGTTGTTGACGTTCACCTTGAGGATCGGGCCCTCGCCCGCGCGCGGGTGGTGCGTCGGGTCGTGCCGCTCGGCGTAGTTCGGGTGGACGGCGTGACCCGTGTCGGAGGAGAGGCAGACCGTGCCGGCGAAGGCGCGGGCCCTGTCCTCGTACGACCCTCCGCGCGCGAACACCGAACGCTCCAGCACGCTGCCGAGCAGCGGACCGTCCGCCCCGGTGTCCGACTGCGAACCGTTCTCCTCGTGGTCGAAGGCCGCGAGGACCGGGATGTACGGGAGGGGCTCGTCGGAGGTCGCCACGGCCGCCAGCGCCGCCGTACCCGCGTGTACGGACAGGAGGTTGTCCATGCGTGGGCCCGCGAGCAGTTCCTTGTCGCGGCCCAGGTAGGCGGGCGGTTCGATGGAGTGCACCATCAGGTCCCAGCCGGTGGTCTCGCCCTCGGCCAGCCCCGACTCCTCCTCCAGGAAGCGGATCAGATCGCCGTCGCGCACGTCGTTGCCCAGGCCCCAGATGGGCTGCAGATGTCTCTGCTTGTCGAGCTTGAGACCGTCCGAGGTGACGGAACGGTCGAGGTGGATGGCGAGCTGGGGCACGCGCAGCAGCGGCCGGTCGATGTTCACCAGACGCGTCGAGCCGTCCCGGAGGGAGAGCCGGCCCGCGAGACCCAGGTCGCGGTCCAGCCAGGAGTTGAGCAGCGGGCCGCCGTAGATCTCGACCGCGACCTGGCGCCAGCCGTGCGCCCCGCTGTCGGGCCGCGGCTTCACCCGCAGATTGGGGGAGTCGGTGTGCGCCCCGACGATGCGGAACGCGGTGTGCGGCTCGGCGCCCTCCGGCACGTACCAGGCAACGATCGCGCCCCCGCGCAGCACGTACTTTCCGCCGCTCGTCCCCTCCCAGGCATCCGTCTCCGCGACCTGCCGGAAGCCTGCCTTCTCCAGCCGCTCGGCGGCGTTGGCCACCGCGTGGTACGGGGACGGGCTCGCCGCCAGGAAGGACATGAGGTCGTCGGTGTGTCCGCGGTCGAAGCGGGGCGGTGTGCGCATGGGTTCACCTTAACGACGTACGAGAGCCCGCTCCCGGTGATGGGGAACGGGCTCTCGTAAGGGGTCTGTGGAGGAGCGGCTGACCGGAGGAACAGCCTCCGGTACGCCCGTGGAGGGCCTTGCCGGAGGCATATCGATGGCCTTTGGCGGAGGCCTTGGAGGCGGCCTCGCCAGGTCCTGAGCCAGGTCCTGGGCCAGGTCCTAGAAGGCGGCCTCGTCCAGCTCCATCAGGTCCAGGTCGACACCCTCGGCGATCTTGCGCGCACCGGTGACACCCGGCAGGACGTTCGCCGCGAAGAACTTCGCCGCCGCGATCTTGCCGGTGTAGAACGCCTTGTCCTTCGCGGGGGCCGTCTCCAGCTTCTCGGCGGCGACTGCGGCACCCTTCAGCAGCAGGTAGCCGACGACCACGTCACCCGAGGCCATCAGCAGGCGGGTGGTGTTGAGGCCGACCTTGTAGATGTTCTTGACGTCCTGCTCGGTCGCCGCGAGGTCGGTGAGCATCAGGCCGACGATGGCCTCCAGCTCGACGGCCGCCTTGGCGAGGTGCTCGCGGGCGCCGGACAGCTCCTCGCCGCCGGTGCCGAGCGCCAGGAACTTCTTGATGTCCTCGGCGAGCGAGTTCAGCGCGGCGCCCTGGTTGCGGACGATCTTCCGGAAGAAGAAGTCCTGGCCCTGGATCGCGGTCGTGCCCTCGTACAGGGTGTCGATCTTGGCGTCGCGGATGTACTGCTCGATCGGGTACTCCTGCAGGAAGCCGGAGCCGCCGAGGGTCTGCAGCGACTGGGCGAGCTGCTCGTAGCCCTTCTCGGAGCCGTAGCCCTTCACGATCGGCAGGAGCAGGTCGTTCAGCGCCTCCAGCGCGGCGCTGTCCTCGCTGGCGGCCTCCTTGAGCGCGATCTCGTCCTGGATCGACGCGGTGTAGAGGACGAGGGCGCGCATGCCCTCCGCGTACGCCTTCTGCGTGATCAGCGAGCGGCGTACGTCCGGGTGGTGCGTGATGGTGACCTTGGGCGCGGTCTTGTCCATGAAGTTCGCGAGGTCGGGACCCTGGACGCGCTCCTTGGCGTACTCCAGCGCGTTCAGGTAGCCCGTCGACAGCGTGGAGATCGCCTTCGTGCCGACCATCATCCGCGCGAACTCGATGATGCGGAACATCTGGCGGATGCCGTCGTGCTTGTCGCCGATCAGCCAGCCCTTGGCGGGGTGGCGGTCGCCGAACGTCATCTCGCACGTGTTGGAGGCCTTGAGGCCCATCTTGTGCTCGACGTTCGTCGCGTACACGCCGTTGCGCTCGCCCAGCTCGCCGGTCTCGAAGTCGAAGAGGTACTTCGGGACGAGGAAGAGGGACAGGCCCTTGGTGCCGGGTCCGGCGCCCTCGGGACGGGCCAGCACATAGTGGAGGATGTTGTCCGACATGTCGTGCTCACCGGACGTGATGAAGCGCTTGACGCCCTCGATGTGCCAGGAGCCGTCCTCCTGCTGAACCGCCTTGGTGCGGCCCGCGCCCACGTCCGAGCCGGCGTCCGGCTCGGTGAGCACCATGGTGGAGCCCCACTGCTTGTCCACGGCGATCTTCGCGATGTGCTTCTGGACCTCGTTGCCCTCGTCGAAGAGGATGCCCGCGAAGGCCGGTCCCGAGGAGTACATCCAGACGGCCGGGTTGGCGCCGAGCAGCAGCTCCGCGTAGGCCCAGATCAGGGAGCGGGGGGCGGTGGTGCCGCCGATCTCCTCGGGCAGACCGAGCCGCCAGTACTCGGAGTCCATGAAGGCCTGGTAGCTCTTCTTGAAGGACGCGGGTACCGGCGCGGTGTTGGTCTCCGGGTCGAAGACCGGCGGGTTGCGGTCGGCGTCCGCGAAGGACTCCGCCAGCTCGTTCTCCGCGAGCCGGGTCACCTCTTCGAGGATGCTCTTGGCGGTTTCGGTGTCCATCTCCGCGAACGGGCCGGTGCCGTACAGCTTGTCGCGCCCGAGCACCTCGAAGAGGTTGAACTCGATGTCGCGGAGATTCGACTTGTAGTGCCCCATGGCGACGGCTCCGTTAAGGGATCGGGGAGGTGGTGATTCCTCGTACCTGGTTCGAGTCTGGTGCGCATCTGGTTCACGTACCAACTAGTAGCTACGATGATGCTACCCGTCGGTAATAAGAATCAACCCCTAGCGGCCCAAGTGTGAGCAGGGTCTACATTCGGGTGTGCGCGGACGTCTCCGCCACCTGTTCGAGGAAATCCGGCGCGCGCGACCGGGTGCCCCGCCCCGCCAGTACGCTTGCCCCCATGTACGGCTACGACCAGAACGTGGGACCGGGGCAGCAGCAGTACGCGCAGCCCCAGCCGCCGCCGCAGCAGCCCGGCGGGGTCGGCGGTGTGGGCGGATACGGTCAGCAGCAGCCGCTCTACCCCGAGCCATCACCGCCCTCGCTCGCGGACGCGGTGCGCGCGTTCACCACGGGGTCGCTGACCCCCGAGGACTTCCAGCAGGTCTTCGCCACCTCCAAGGTCTACTGCCCGCGCGGCGACAACCCCGGTTTCCTGGCGCTGCACAACACCCAGCAGCCCGTGATTCCGATGTTCACCTCGCTCAAGGAGCTGCGCCGGTACGCCGGCAAGGAGTCCAAGTACTTCGTGATCACCGGCGCCGAGGTGATCGACCTGCTCCCCACCGGCTACGGCTTCGTCCTCGACATGGAGGGCGAGCATCGCATCGTCTTCGACGCGAAGGCGGTCGAGCAGATGGTGGACTTCGCGATGCGCCGGATGTACGGCTAGTCGCCCTTGCTTCACAGACGGCTGACGCGCCTCGCGCCACGAGCGACGCCCGGAGGGAATGCCCTCCGGGCGTTCTGCGTTCCAGGTGGCAGAAAGTTCTACATTCAACTAAACTCGGAGCACAAGGAGGTACCGACATGCCTGCAGTGACCGTCGAGAACCCGCTGACCCTGCCCCGCGTCGCGGCGTCGGCCGAGGCCGTGGCCCGCCCCGTGCTCGCCGTGACCACCGCGCCGAGCGGCTTCGAGGGCGAGGGCTTCCCGGTTCGCCGCGCGTTCGCCGGGATCAACTACCGCCACCTCGACCCGTTCATCATGATGGACCAGATGGGCGAGGTGGAGTACGCGCCGGGCGAGCCCAAGGGCACCCCCTGGCACCCCCACCGCGGCTTCGAGACCGTGACCTACATCATTGACGGAATCTTCGACCACCAGGACTCCAACGGTGGCGGCGGCACCATCACCAACGGCGACACCCAGTGGATGACGGCGGGCTCGGGCCTCCTGCACATCGAGGCTCCGCCGGAGTCGCTCGTCATGTCGGGCGGTCTCTTCCACGGGCTCCAGCTGTGGGTGAACCTGCCGGCCAAGGACAAGATGATGGCGCCGCGCTACCAGGACATCCGCGGTGGTTCGGTCCAGCTGCTCTCCACCCCCGACGGCGGCGCGCTCCTGCGTGTCATCGCCGGTGAGCTGGACGGTCACCAGGGCCCCGGCATCACGCACACGCCGATCACCATGGTCCACGCGACCGTGGCGCCCGGCGCCGAGCTCACGCTCCCGTGGCGCGAGGACTTCAACGCCCTCGCGTACGTGATGGCCGGCCGCGGCAGCGTCGGTGCGGACCGCCGCTCGGTCCACACCGGGCAGACGACCGTCTTCGGCGCGGGCTCCTCGCTGACCGTCCGCGCGGACGAGAAGCAGGACTCGAACACGCCGGACCTGGAGGTCGTGATCCTGGGCGGTCAGCCGATCCGCGAGCCGATGGCGCACTACGGGCCGTTCGTGATGAACACCCGCGAGGAGCTGCAGCAGGCGTTCGAGGACTTCCAGAAGGGGCGGCTGGGCACGATCCCCGCCGTCCACGGGATGTCCGAGGGCGGGCTGTAGGCCCGGAACCAACGAACGGGACCCGGTCCCCGACCGCACAACGGTCGGGGACCGGGTCCCGTTTTCGCGCCTGCGCCGCCCGACGGACGTCGAGGTCGTCCCGCTCACTGGTCGGCCGTGCGGTGGAGGCCGACGGCGCCCGCGCCGCACCTGACGAACGGGGACTGCATGCACCGCGTCGGCACTCAACACCAGGTGGTGCGGCGACATCACGTACATGGCCGTCGGACCGACGTGGCTGTCTCTGGCCAGGGTCATCGACGTCTGCTCGCGCCGGATCGGGGGCCGGTCAGTTGCCGGCCAGTCACATGCACCGCCCCGGCTGAGTCGTTCTTCCAGGGCTTCAAGCGCGAATTGCTGCACGGACGAGACTGGATCTCAACGGAACCTCTCGGGCCCGGTGACACCACCCCAGGTCATCCGATCACCAGGGGGAGCAGTCATGCCGGGCCCGGAGGTCAGCGGCCCTCTTGCAGGACCGTGAAGAACACGAAGAGGGGAGGGTCTTGGGGAGGAGTGTGTAGCGCGGTTGCTCAGAACGCCCGACTGTTGCAGCCCATGTCCGAACCGAGGTGGGTGGGCTGCGCACCCGGGTTGCCCTCGCCGTTGAGCGCGTTGCCCAGCGCGCCGTTGATGGCGCCGATGCTGCCGAGCACGTCGATGTTCATGTCGTGCGAGCGACACTCGATGCCCTGCTTGACGTCGAAGTCGTCGAAACCGTCGTGCCCCCGGTCGTCGTGTGCGAAGGCGGTGCCGAAGCCGAAGGAGCCGACACTGCCGAGGACGGCGCCCACGATGGCGACCTTCTGAAGCTTGCGCATTTTTTCTCCGTTGGTCGAGCGGATGTGATCTGCAGCAGATCGAGTTGGGACGGTGGACAACTGCGGGGAGGCCATCAGCCGAGTCGGGGCAGACCGAGCTGGCCCACGGGAGGCGCCGCGACCTGTCCGAGGCCGAGCCCGGGTACCTGCGGCGGGCCGGCCGGCGCGATCAGCGGGTTGACGAGCGGGTTCACCTGAGGATTCACCTGCGGGTTCACCTGCGGGGCGACACGCGGCGCGGGCTCCGGGTTGAAGACCTGGGGTGCGGAGACCTGCGGGGCGACCTGCGGCATGACCTGCGGCGACGTCTGCGGGGTGACCTGCGGCATGACCTGTGCCGGCGCCGGCTGCTGGGGGGCGGACTGCTGCGGCGCGGACTGCTGCGGGGCGGAGTGCTGCGAGCCGTATGGCGAGTTGGAGGCATGCGCGAAGCCCCCCGACGAGGCCGAGGCGGAGGCGTAACCGCTCTGCTGCGGCGCGCTCTGCTGCGGAGCGGGCGCCTGCGGAGCTGCCTGCTGCGCCGGCTGGTGGTAGGACTGCGGACCGGTGGCCTGTGCGGTGCCTGCCGAACCGGCACCTGCCGTGGCCTGCGGAGCACTCTGCTGGGGTGCCTGGTACTGGGGAGCAGGCGCCGGGGCCGACTGGGGTGCCTGGTACTGGGGTTGGGGTGCCTGGTACTGCGGAGGAGGCGCCTGGTACTGGGGTTGGGGTGCCTGGTACTGGGGAGCAGGCGCCGGGGCCGGGTAGTACTGGGGAGCGGGCGCCGGAGCGCCACCGCTATACCCGACGGGAGAGTCGGCATGGCTGACGCCGGCGCCGATGGCGGTCAGACCGCCGGCCGCTGCTACGACGAGCGCGGCCTTGTGAAGCTTTCGCATGGAACCCTCGGCCCTTCAATACCTGTTCAGGGAAATCCGTTGTATTTCAGTGCAGTCTTGCGTGCGCCCAGTCTGACGTTCGTACCGCGCCCTGACAGGGGAAATCCTGGGCTGCCACGTGGACTTCACGCCGGAGCCGACAGCGGATCCCGATGCCCCTCTCTGATTCATGGTCGCTGCCCTCTCCCAGCTGGCAACGACATTCCCTCCGAACCGGTCACGGGATCCCAAAATTCCGTCACCCATTCGCCATCGATCGGATTACCGGATTTGTTTCCGGATTGTCGTTCCGTCAAGTACGAGTGCGAGGACGGCACTCCTCCGTTTTCACGTCCTTTGGCAAATGGGTGACCCCGCTCCGGCTCCCGTGACTGGACCCGTACTTGTCTCGTTCCCCACGGGACCAGAACGATGGTCCATCGCAGCCGCACAGGCAGCAGAAGAGCAACAGCTGCAGTGGCTCATCAGCATTTCAATACGTTCCATGCACAGGTCAATGAAGGGCCGAGGATTCCATGCGCAAGCTTCAGCAGGTCGCGCTCGTCGTCGCAGCTGCCGGCGGTCTGTCCGCCATCGGCGCCGGTCCCGGTTTCGCTGCCGATGCCGCTGCATACAACGCTGCTCCGCCACCCGTTGGGCAGCCGGACGCCCAGGCCGGCTCGTGGACCAACTCGCAGGCCACCGCGCACTCCAACGGCTCGCCGACCGCGCAGCGACAGGCGGCCCCACAGCAGGGCGCCGATGTCAGCCCGCAGGTCAGTCCTCAGCTGAGCCCTCAGATCAACCCCCAGGTCTCGCCCCAGCCGGCCCCGGCGCAGGGCGGCGGTACTCCGCCGAACCAGAACAACCTCTTCCACCCGGACCAGGAGTGCAGCCCGCAGTCCCTGCTCAACGCGAATGCCCCGGTTGCCCTGCTCGCCGCCTCCGAGACCCGGGGCATCACCTGCACCCAGGCCAACAGCCAGTCGAACGCCCTCGCGAGCGCCCGCTAGGGCCGTCGGACGGCCGGACACAGTCGCCCAGCACGGGCCCTTCGAGGATCGTCTTCCAAGGGCCCGGTCGCAGCTGATGCAACGTCAGGTTGCTTCCGCGACAAGATCACTCAACCCGGCGCGTCGCTGAGTGGTTTGAGGGTATTTCGTACTAATCTCCCGTCACAGTACGAAGCGGTCTATTACGGACCGCATCCACCTCACTCCATCGGAGATGACATGCACAAGCTTCGCAAGGCTGCCGTCGTGGTCGCCGCCATCGGCAGCGTCGGACTCCTGGGCGCCGGCACCGCCAACGCCCAGGGTGGTGGCGACGACGGTCACGGCGGCAAGGGGACCAACATCCTGCAGAGCTCCAACTGCAAGTCGCACGACCTGAACCTCGACATCCTCGGCCAGGTCGGGATCCTCAACGGCCTGCTGGGCAACGCGCTCAACGGCGAGGGCAACGCCGGTGGGCAGGACACTCACCTCGGCTCGAGCATGGGCTGCAACAACAGCGCCTTCTAGTGTGTGACGGCCGCTTAGGCGGCCGACAGCGGGAAACATGTCCCGGCACTGAGCCTCAGGCCCGGTGCCGGGACCCTTTTTGTGTCGAAGTGGCCATCCGATCGGCATCGTCAGCGGCGACCGAGCCGAAAGAGACCGGTGCCGACGTCGCGAATTCACGCGCGGGGCGCGGCATTTCCCGGCCTTCGGCCAAGGTGGTGAGGATTCATCGAATTCGGCGCGCCACAGGGTGTTTCGAGGTTATTTCCTATTAGCCTCCGTAACTGTACGAAGGCGGTCTATTACAGATCGCATCCACCTCACTCCATCGGAGATGAAATGCACAAGCTCCGCAAGGCTGCCGTCCTGGTCGCCGCCCTCGGGAGCGTCGGACTCCTGAGTGCCGGCGCTGCCCACGCCGACGGAGGTCCGGGCGGCCGGGGTCACGGCGGTGGTCTCAACGTCTTCCAGAGCACCACCTGCCGGTCACACGACGCCAACGTCGACATCCTCGGCCAGGTCGGCGTCGCCAACGGCCTGGGCGGCAACTTGCTGAACGGCGAAGGCAACCCGGGTGCGCAGACGACCTCCCTGGGTTCGACCATGGGCTGCAACAACAGCGTCGGCGGCAAGTAAGTCAGAACCTTTCTCTCGGTGCCCCGGCCACAGGCCGGGGCACCGAGGTTTTTATGTCGACAGAAAGCGTCGACAGAAAGCGTCGGCAGAAAGGGTCGGAAGGAAGCATCGGAAGAAAGCCTTGTCCCATTCCGTCGCGCCATGGGAGAGTTCCATCGGGCCACGGGTCGACCGCCGCCCCAGAAAGCCGAAATGCCGGATCGGGAGAACAGTCCCGGTCCGGCATTCGCCGATTGCGCCTCAGAACTTGAAATGAGGCGGCTTGAAGCCCTTGGGCAGCGTCACCTTGTTGGAGCACTCAACGACCGGCCCGACCTTTGTGGTCCCCTTTTTCAGCAGGCCGTTCTCGGGACCCCACACCAAGCGCGGCCGCTCCATCGTCACGCAGTTCTGCGTCTGCTTGATGACATACCTGCCGTCCTTGTCGGTGCGGACGACCTCGCTCTTGCGAACGCAGATGGTTTCACCCTGGGCGGAGGTCTTGCAATTTCGCGGGGGTTCATTGGCGTACGCCTGCGCGGCGCCGACGTAGATCACGGCGAGACTGCCGATGAGCCCCGAGACGGTTGCGATCTTCTGCCGACTGAACATGTGCTGAGTTCCTTTGCAATCGAGACCCGGGCGCCTGCCGTTGATCGGCTTGAGCCCAAGCCTTGGAGGAGGCCGAAATGCGGGACCCAGCGCCTGACGCGTCTTCAACTGCGTCCGGCGACGGAATTGTTGCAGCCCGGGCGCGCACCCTGGTGGGTTTGCTGCGCGTCCGGGCTGCCATTGCCGTTGAGGGTGTTATCCAGCACACCGTTGAGCAGCCCGGGCTGATCCAGGAAATGGACGTTCAGACCGTGCGACTTGGATACGGTGCATAGGGTGTTCTGACGGATTTCGATGCGCCTGTTGTGGCGTTCCGAGGCGATGTGCGACGCAATGGTCCGCGAGGCGACCGATTGCTGGGCCGACCAGGGTGCGGGCTGCGGCGCGACCACCTGCGAAACGACCTACGGGGCCCACTGCGGCGCGGAGTACGGAGCGACCCGCCCCACGACCGCTGCGGCTACGACCGCAGCCCGCTGAAACTTGCGCATCGAGCCCTCGGCGCTTCTTTACTAGGAGCCGTGCGGAGCGGAGCCGTGACCGAAAATGTCCGTCGGCGCGAAGTTGAATCCGTTCTGGGGCGCGAAGTGCGGAGCCGCCTGCGGACCGCCGTGGCGCCCGTGACCGTGCGGGGTGCCGCCGTAGTTGGCCACGGCGTTGGCCTGCGAGGAAGCCACCGCGGTGACTCCATCGAAGCCGTCGCCCTCGCCCTCGCCGTGGGCGAAGCTGACGCCGGCGCCGATGGTGGACAGCCCCGCGATCGCTGCGGCTACGACCGCAACGCGCTGAAACTTGCGCATAGTTTGACCCTTTCTTACCCGGGCATGGTGCCCTGGTTCGACTACTTAATGTGAGCATATACACACGAAACGTAGTCATTTGGGATCTTGGGCCCTTCTGTGCGCCGTGTCGGCTTATGGCGAAGCACCCTTCCGTCCGCCCCGCCACGGAGTTGAAAGGGGATGAGAGAGCTGGAGATGCGGCCGGGTCGTGGGCTCGCCGTTCTTCCCTGGAAACGACGATTCCCCGGGGCCGAGTCACGGGCGGTGACGGGCGGTCACCCGTTTGCCCGCCGACGCGCGCTGCGCGACCGGGCGCTCGCGTGGACGCGGAAGCAGCGGATGGCCGGCCCGGGTCACCCCGGTCCGGCCATCCGCTGCTTGAAGGTGAGGACGGTGTCGGAAGATTCCGTACCGGGGCTCAGCTCAGCAGACCGCCAGGCAGCCCCAGACCGCCTTCACTCTTGTCACTGCTGTCGGGCGCCGACGTCGTGGTGGGCAGACAGGTCACCTCGGGCCCGATCCGCGTACTCCCATTATTCAGAAGGGGGATGCCGGGCAACGAGAAGGGCTTCATCGGCACGCAGCCCTGTGCCTGGCGGAGGACGAACCCGCCATCCTCGGCCTTCTCGCCGCTGACCCGTTGGACGCAGGTGATGTTGCCCTGAGCGTCGACAGAGCAGGTGCCCGGGCCCACTGCGGCGTGCACCTGGGTGACACCGGTACAGGTCAGGGCGAGGCCGCCGAGAAGCCCCGAGACCGCCGCGATCTTCTTCCTGCTGAACATGTGATGCGTCTCCTTTGTGAGGGGTGCCCCGGGCGCCGTGCGCCGCGAACCGGCCGCGTCGGGCCCTGGGATGTCGGAGAGACGGGCTCCGGCGTCCGACCCAAGTCCGGGACGTTCGGGTCCGTTTCGCTTACGAAGTTGAAGGGCTGACCTGCTGAAGGCACTGCTCTGAAGGCGCTCTTGCTGCAGTCCGTGCCCGAGCCGATCGGTGCGGTCCGGGCGCTCTGCGGACCCTCGCTGCCGAACACGTTGCCCAGTACGCCGTTGAGCGGCCCGACCTCGCCAAGGACTTCGAGGCTCAGGTCGCGCGACTGGCGGATGCCGCTCTGCAGGACTCCTCATGGCTACGGCAAGCCAGTCCGAAATGCCGGCAACCGGTCATCGACGCGCCGGATTTCAGAGTCATCGTGAACGCGGGCGGGCCGGCGGAGCGGCCTCGCGCTCCAGGCCGCCCCACCCCGCACATGAACGGGCCCCTTCGGGGAGTGACCCCGAGGGGCTCGCGGAAAGCGTCGCGCACGATTACGTCGCTGACCTCAGCCAGAGAAGGCCTGGTTGAACTGGCCGCAGGTGGTGTCGAGGTTCTCGGCGAGACCGAGCACGCCGATCGGGATGTCGTTCTGGGCCACCGTCTGCGGGCTGCACTCCTGGTAGGGGCGGTAGAGGTCGGACACGTGCGGCACGCCGTCGCCGGCGTAGGCGGTGCCTGCGCCGGCACCGATGGCGGACAGACCGCCAGCCGCCACTGCTGCGATCATGGCCTGCTGAAGCTTACGCATGGAACCCTCGGTCCTTCATTGCCAGTACGTCGAGGCTGATTGCCTACCGTGACTGAACGAACACTAGCAGTAGTCATCCGGGGTATTCCACGCTGTGGATATCCCGTGTCCCGGCGGGGACATGGGCGCATGCGGGGTTGTCGAGGGCGGGTCGGACACGTGGTGGCGCCCGCCCGATCTGCGGCAGCGACAACTCAACTGGGCCTGCTTCAGGCTTACTTGGCGATGGGGGGCTCCGCCTGCTCGCCCTGGGGGCGAGGGTTCCCCTTGGGAGGGTTCGAGCTTTCGCCAGGTGGTGAGAGGTCGGTTACTCGCGGTGTTTCATCGCAACTCGTCCGCGCTGCGGTCCGGTTCATTGAGTCATCCCGGGCGTGGCGGGAGGGTGAGGTGGGATGTGCGCTTCCCCTCGGAGCGGGTCGAGATCCAGGAGCCGCTCCTCTATGTGTGCCCCGAGGGCCTCAACTACCAGTTCGACGAGCTCCGTTCGAAGTGCGGCTTCTTCTCCGCGTACGAGAAGTGGGCCCTTGGCCTGGATTCGAAGGAACTCCGCGCTCTCGAACGCGATCTGCTCGTGGGCTGAAATGCCTGGGTTGATCCCACCGGATTGCTCGGCGGACCGATTGGCTCACATCCGCCGATCACTCAATCCACTCAAAGGTGGGAAAACATCATGTTCCGGGTGTCTCTGCTCGCGATCGCGGCATTCCCTTGATCGGGTCCGCCCGATCCGGGCTCCAACTGCGAACGGAGACGCCCGTGCGAATGACCGACATCCAGCGTTGCGAGGTCCGGCCCGGACGGCTTGTCGAGTGGGCGCTCAGTCCGGCGACCGTCACGGCGGCGGCGGGCCTTCCGGAGGACCCCCGGCCGCCGGCGTACGTCCAGGAGTCGCACATCAGGACCGCCCGATCCGTGCGGGAGGACGGCCTGTTCGTGCCGACCTGGCTCGGTACGGGATTCGACGTCCCGGGCAGGGTCGACCTCGACGCACTGCAGGACGCGCTGCGCAGCTGGACGCTCCGGCACGAGACGCTGCGCAGCGGCTTCCGCTGGGACGGCGACGAGATGCGCCGGTTCACGCTCGACACCGAGGCCGTGTCACTCCACCGCGAGGTGGTCGGTGACTTCGTCGACGCGGCGGAGCTCGTCCAGCACCTGCAGGACCGTTTCGACGCCGCCGCGAACGCGCTGCGCTGGCCCAACTTCCTCTACGCGGCGGTCATCAGGGACGACGGCGCCAGCGTGTACATGGCCTTCGACCACAGCAACGTCGACGCCTATTCCATCCAGCGCATCCCCGCGGAGATCCACGAGCTCTACGCGGCTGCCGTCGAGGGCCGGCCCGTGAAGGAGACGCCGGTCGGCAGTTACGTCGACTTCTGCGAGATCGAGCGGGCGGACGCGGACCGGATCGACAACACGCACGCGATCGTCGGCCGCTGGCGGGAGTTCATCCAGCGGTGCAACGGAAAGCTGCCCAACTTCCCCGTCCAACTCGGTCTTGAGGCCGGCGGCCCCCTGCCCACGCAGAAACTCATGCGCGAGATGCTCGTCGACGCGGACACGGCCGCGGCGTTCGAGTCGTACTGCCGGCCCTTCGGCGGCAGCCTCGTCGGCATCCTGGCCGCCACCAGCCTCATCGTCCACGAGATCGGCGGACATCCCGTCTACCGCGCCGTCGTGCCGTTCCACACCCGGGTGAAGTCGAAGTGGTGCGACTCCGTCGGCTGGTACGTCGGCGGCGCGCCGATCGAGGTCGCCATGGACCAGGCGCCCGATTTCCCCGGCGCTCTGAAAGCCGTGCGCGCCGAGCTGCAGGCCAACAGGTCGCTGGCACGCATGCCGCTTGCCCGAGTACTGCGCCTGCTCGGCTCGGACTTCCGCCCGACCTCGCCCGACCTGTACTCGATCGTCTCGTACGTCGACGCGCGAGGGATCGCCGGGGCGGAGCGCTGGGCCGAGCTGACGGCTTACGGGCTCGTCAGGGTGTCCTACGGCGACCAGGTGTGCGTCTGGGTCAACCGACTCCACGAAGGTCTGTGGTTCGCCTGCCGCTACCCCAATACCGACGCCGCGTACAAGAACATGCGGCTGTACGTCGAGCGGTTGCGGGACGTCATCCTCACAGTGGCCCGCGAGGAACGTGCTTTCCGTGAACTGGCATCACACGATCTTGCCGGGTGAATCCGCGACACCTTGCTTGTCGGCGGTGGCCGACAAGCAGGGTCTGGGCCACTGGTGGACGAGGAAGGGCTCGACGGCCTGCCCCGCCCCTGGGACGAACGCGTCCGTGATCCTCGCGCGGGGCGCCAGTCGCTGAGGCTACGGAGGTTACGTACGGGCCCGCACCCGCACCCGCGCAGGGCCCGTCGCCTGGAGCGTGATCCCCGCCGCCAGCGGGACCTCCGTGTCCAGCGCCTCCAGTTCGTACGAGCGCAGCAGGGCCGCCACGGCCAGTACGGACTCGAGCATCGAGAAGTGCTGGCCGATGCAGGCGCGGGGGCCGCCGCCGAAGGGGAACCAGGCGTAGCGGTGCCGGGCCGCCTCTCGGTCGGGGGTGAAGCGGTCGGGATCGAAGCGTTCCGGGTCGTCCCACAGGTCCGGGTGGCGGTGGGTGACCCAGGGCAGGACCAGGACATCGGCGCCGGCGGGGATGAGGTGTCCGCCGACCTCCGCGGCCTCGACCGACCGGCGGCCGACCACCGGAGCGGCCGGGTACAGCCGCATGGCCTCCTTCAGCACCCTCGTCAGGTACGGGAGTTCGTCGAGGTCGGCGGCCGAGGGGGTACGCCCGGACGGCAGCCGGTCGGCCTCCGCGTGGGCCCGCTTCTGGGCCTCGGGATGCCGGGCGAGCAGGTGGAGTGCGAAGGCCATGGAGGTCGCGGTCGTCTCGTGGCCCGCGAGCAGGAAGACCAGGACCTGGTCGCGGAGCTCGTCGGCGTCGAGGCTGCCGTCCTCCTCGCTGCTCGCCCGGGAGAGGAGGGAGAGCAGGTCGTCATCGGTGGTGGGGCCCGTTGCCTCGGCCGCCCTGCGCTCCGCGATGATCCGGTCGCAGATCGCGTAGACCGCTCGGGTCGCCGCCTCGGCCCGGCGGTTGGCCGGGAGGGGCCAGGAGCGCGGCGGGTTGACGGGGGAGTAGCCGCGCAGCGTCACGTACTTGCTGATGACGGGGAAGTTGTCGTGGATGACGTCGACGGCGGCCTCGACGTCCGCGCCGAAGAGGATGCGCGAAACCGTGCGCAGTGCGAGGCGGTCCATCTCCCGGACCACGTCGACCACGCCGTCGGGGGCGTCCCGCCAGCGCTCCACCGTGCCGTCGGCCTCCAGTGTCACCGCCGTGGCGTAGCCGTCCACCTGACGCTTGGTGAACAGCGGCTGGATCAGACGGCGTTGGCGGAGGTAGTCGGCGTCCTGGCTGGTGAGCAGGCCGTTGCCGGCGGACAACCGCAGCTCCTCGTAGAACTGGTTGTCCTTGCGGAAGTTGGCCGCCTGCGAGGCCAGGACCTGCTGGGCGCCCTCCGCGGAGAAGACGCAGTGCAGCACCGTACGCAGTCCCGGTGGGCCGGCGGAGATGCGGACCACGTCGCCGTACTCCCGCCGGGCGCGCAAAAAGGCGTCCAGCGAGTCGCGCTGGAGATCGAGTGCCGAGCCGAGCAGAGGGAGGCCCTTGGGCCCTGGTATCTCAGTGATGGCGGCCATGGCCGCCATCATCGCGCACCCGTGTGCGGGGCAGCTTCCCCCTGATCCGTCCTGTGTCTGTCCTGTTGTCTTCTCCGTCGGCCTTCTCCTCCGCTTGCCTTCTTTGCTCTTCTCCGCCGGCCTTCTCGGCTTGTCGTTTCCGCGACGGCCTCTCCCCCTTTCAGCCCTCCCGGAGCGCCGCCGCGCCTGACGCATGGTCAGGTGGAGGCGTGCAGCCCCTCCTTCCCGAATCCGCCCGGCTCCTGCCCGAACCCGTTCGTCGCGTGGCCGCCTGGTGTGTCGTCGCGCTGCTGGTCACCGGTGTCGTGGTGGTCGGGGTGCGGCTGTGCGCGGAGTTCAGGACGGCCGTGGTGCCGGTGCTGCTCGCGTTGCTCGGGACGGCGCTGCTCGGGCCGCTGTACCGGCGGCTGGTGAGGGCGAAGGTGAACCGGTCGATCGCGGCCGGGGTGACGTGCGCCGCCGTGGTCGCCGTCGTGGGCGGGGCCGTGTACATCGTCGTCGCCGCGCTGATCGACACCGGTGACGAGATCATCGCCTCGCTCAAGCAGGCCGCCGAGTCGCTGTCCGAGCACTTCGGGGCGGCCGGCACCTCACTCGACGACCTCGCCTCCAACGCCAAGGAGCTGCTGAGCAAGTTCGGCGGGACGGCGGCGTCCGGTGTGATCAGCGGGATCAGCGTCGTGGGCGAGGCGATCGCCATGGCCGTCCTCGCGCTGCTGCTCGTCTTCTTCTTCCTGCGGGACTCGCACCGGGCGGCCGGAACCCTGCGCGCGCTGGTGCCCCAGGGCTCGGGGGACACGGTCGAGGCGATGGCGCGGCGCGCGTACCAGGCCGTCGAGGGGTTCATGCGCGGGACGACGTTCATCGCGCTCATCGACGCGATCTGCATCACCGTGGGGCTGGTCGTGCTGGGGGTACCGGGGGCGGTCGGGCTCGGCGCGCTCGTGTTCGTCGGCGCGTACATCCCGTATCTGGGCGCTTTCCTCTCCGGTGCGGTGGCGATCCTGGTGGCCCTCGCGGACCGCGGCTTCGTGATCGCGCTGTGGGCGCTGGGCGTCGTGCTGGCCGTGCAGGTGCTCGAGGGGCATGTGCTGCAGCCGATGATCCAGAGCCGGACCGTCCAGATGCACCCCGCCGTCGTCATGCTGGCCATCACCGCGGGCGCGTCGGTGGCGGGGGTCCTCGGGATGCTGCTGGCGGTGCCGCTGACGGCGGCGGCGTTCGGCGTGGTCGCGGAACTGAGAGTGCGTTACGCGTCTTCGGAGACCCCGACCACTCCGGATGCTCCGGGCTCCCCGGAGTCCTCAGCAATCCCGGAATCCTCGGCAACGCCGGAACCCCCGGAAACTCCAGAGCCCCCGGAACCCCCCGGCTCCCCCTCCTCGCCGGACTCCGACCCCTCCTCGTAGAGCTCGAACCAGATGCTCTTCCCCTCACCACGCGGATCCACCCCCCACGCGTCCGCGAGCAGCTCCATCAGCACCAGACCCCGCCCGGAGGACGCCATTTCGCCGGGATGACGCTTGTGGGGGAGGTCGTCGCTTCCGTCCGTCACGTGGATCCGCATCCGGCGGGACCCCGCCTGGCCCGTCATCTCGGCGACGAGCAGCGCGTCCGCGTCCGTGTGGACGAGTACGTTCGTGACCATCTCGGAGACCAGCAGTACCGCCGAGTCGACCTGGTCGGCGGAGGCCCAGTCGTGCAGGAACTCCCGCAGCTGCTGCCTGGCTCCCGCGACCCGCTCGTGCTCTGCCTGCGCGACGGTCACGACGGTGCGGCGTACGGCCGGCCGCTCGGTCAGGGTGTCGTCGCAACCGCACCCCTCCCCCGATCGGCACAGCAGCAGCACCGCTATGTCGTCCTCGCGGCGGTCCACCAGCGGCCCGGTCGTGTGGTGCGAGGAGGGCCCGTGCACGGCCTGGACCAGCGCGTCGGCGAGGGCCTCCATGTCGCCGTCGTGGTTCTCCAGGATCTTGCGGATACGGTGCCAGCCGGTGTCCAGGTCGTGTCCGCCGGTCTCGATGAGCCCGTCCGTGCAGATCAGCATGGTCTCGCCGGGCTCCAGGACGAGCCGCGTCGTCGGATAGTCGGCGTCCGGGTCGATGCCGAGCGGCAGCCCGCCCGCGGTGGGCCGGGTCAGCACGGTCCCGTCGGCCATGCGTATCGCCGGGTCCGGATGCCCGGCCCTGGCTATCTCGAGCACTCCGCTCTCCGGGTCGACCTCGACGTACAGGCAGGTCGCGAAGCGCAGGTCGGTTATCTCCTCGTCGTACGTGATCCCGTACAGGAAGCGCGAGGCGCGTGAGAGGACCGCGTCCGGGCGGTGGCCCTCGGAGGCGTACGCCCGCAGCGCTATCCGGAGCTGGCCCATCAGCCCGGCGGCGCGTACGTCATGGCCCTGGACGTCGCCGATGACAAGGGCGAAGCGGCCTCCTCCCGGGCTGGTCCGGGAGCTGCCGCCGGGCAGCGGGATCATGTCGTACCAGTCGCCGCCCACCTGGAGCCCGCCGCCCGTGGGCACGTACCGGGCCGCGACGCTCATCCCGGGGATCTGCGGCCCCAGCGTGGGCAGCATCGAGCGCTGGAGGCCGTCCGTGAGCTCCCGCTCGGACTCGGCGAGCCCGGCGCGCGAGAGAGCCTGGGCCAGCATCCGCGCCACCGTCGTCAGCACGGAGCGCTCGTCCGGCGTGAACGTGACCGGGTACGTGAAGGCCGCCATCCACGCGCCCATCGTGCGCCCCGCGACCGTGAGCGGCAGAAACGCCCAGGACTGGCGGCCGAAGTGCTGGGCGAGCGGCCAGGCGGCCGGATAGCGGCCGCGGTAGTGGTCCGGCGAGGAGAGATAGACGGCACGGCCCGTGCGTACGACCTCCGCGGCCGGATAGTCCGTGTCCAGCGGCATGTGGGAGAACGGGTCCTCGTCCCCCGGCCTGTGCCCGTGGTGGCCGATGACCGTCAGCCGGTCGCCCTCCGCGCCGAAGACCGCGAGCCCGTCCGGCGAGAAGCCGGGCATCGACAGGCCGGCCGCGACCCGCAGCACCTCCTCCGTGGACCGCGCCTCGGCCAGCGCCCGCCCCGCGTCCAGCAGGAACGCCTCACGCGAGCGCCGCCAGTCACCCGTCACGGGTGTACGCGCGGCGGTGCCCGGCGGCGGCTCGGTGACCTCCTGAAGGGTCCCGATCAGCTGGTACGTACCGGTCTGGCGGTCGAACGACGGCTTGGAGCGGCTGCGTACGGTACGGATCACGCGGCCCTGCTCGTCCATGACCCGCAGGCGCAGCTCGGCGAGCGTGCCCTCGGCGGCGGCGAGCTGTACGACGCCGTTGACCTCGTTCCAGTCGACGGGGTGGAAGCGGGCGCGTGCGCCCGCCTCCGTGAGTACGGTCGGCTCCGCGGGCAGGCCGAGGAGCCGGGAAGCCTCGGCGTCGAGGGTGACCTTCCCGGCAGCGTCGTCCCACCTCCACAGGCCGGTGGCGAGAGTGGCGAGGACGTCCCCTACAGAGGGAAGGGGATCACCGGTGCGCATTGACCCACTGTATGAAGAGGTGAACGAACGGTGCCACTGAGGCAGGTGAGGCGCGGGGTGGGCATCCCGCGCTCGCACCGCGCCCACGGGGCTCCCGTAGCTCGCGCTCGCACCACGCCCACCGAACTCCGGCAACTATTGCGGACGGCGATCTTGGGGCGGCCGGTACCCTTGGGGGATCCGGGTCTCGGCCCGGACGTTCCACGTGAAACAGCCCCCGATCCGCGAAGACTGGATGAACGACGATGCATCGGTACAGGTCCCACACCTGCGGCGAGCTCCGCGCCTCTGACGTCGGCACCGACGTCCGGCTGAGCGGCTGGCTGCACAATCGCCGAGACCTGGGCGGCATCCTCTTCATCGATCTGCGCGACCACTACGGCATCACGCAGCTCGTCGCCCGCCCCGGCACCCCCGCGTACGAGGCCCTCGACAAGCTCTCCAAGGAGTCGACGGTCCGCGTCGACGGCAAGGTCGTCTCGCGCGGCACGGAGAACGTGAACGCGGACCTGCCGACCGGCGAGATCGAGGTCGAGGTGAGCGAGGTCGAGCTGCTCGGCGCGGCCGCCCCGCTGCCCTTCACGATCAACGCCGAGGACGGGGTGAACGAGGAGCGGCGCCTGGAGTACCGCTTCCTCGACCTGCGCCGCGAGCGCATGCACCGCAACATCCTGCTGCGTACGTCGGTCATCTCGGCCATCCGCCACAAGATGACGGCGCTGGGCTTCAACGAGATGGCGACGCCGATCCTCAGCGCCACCTCCCCGGAGGGCGCCCGCGACTTCGTCGTACCGTCGCGCCTGAACCCGGGCAAGTTCTACGCCCTCCCCCAGGCTCCGCAGCAGTTCAAGCAGCTGCTGATGATCTCGGGCTTCGACCGGTACTTCCAGATCGCGCCCTGCTTCCGTGACGAGGACGCGCGCGCGGACCGTTCGCCGGGCGAGTTCTACCAGCTCGACGTGGAGATGTCCTTCGTCGAGCAGGAGGACGTCTTCCAGCCGATCGAGAAGCTGATGACGGAGCTGTTCGAGGAGTTCGGCAACGGCCGTCATGTGACGTCCCCGTTCCCGCGCATCCCGTTCCGCGAGGCGATGCTGAAGTACGGCTCCGACAAGCCGGACCTGCGGGCCCAGCTGGAGCTCGTCGACATCACCGACATCTTCGAGGGCTCGGAGTTCAAGGCCTTCGCGGGCAAGCACGTACGCGCCCTGCCGGTGCCGGACGTGTCCGCACAGCCCCGGAAGTTCTTCGACCAGCTGGGTGACTTCGCGGTCTCGCAGGGCGCGAAGGGCCTGGCCTGGGTCCGGGTGACCGAGGACGGCTCGCTGACGGGCCCGATCGCGAAGTTCCTGACCGAGGAGAACGTCGCGGAGCTGACGAAGCGCCTGTCGCTGTCGGCCGGCCACGCGGTGTTCTTCGGCGCGGGCGAGTTCGAAGAGGTCTCGAAGATCATGGGCGCGGTGCGGGTGGAAGCCGCCAAGCGTGCCGGGCACTTCGAGGAGAACGTCTTCCGCTTCTGCTGGATCGTCGACTTCCCGATGTACGAGAAGGACGAGGAGACCGGCAGGATCGACTTCTCGCACAACCCCTTCTCGATGCCGCAGGGCGGTCTGGAGGCCCTGCAGACGCAGGACCCGCTGGAGATCCTGGGCTGGCAGTACGACATCGTCTGCAACGGCGTCGAGCTGTCCTCCGGCGCGATCCGGAACCACGAGCCCGACATCATGATCAAGGCCTTCGAGATCGCGGGCTACGACCGTGAGACCGTCGAGGAGCAGTTCGCGGGCATGCTCCGTGCCTTCCGCTTTGGCGCCCCGCCGCACGGCGGCATCGCCCCGGGCGTCGACCGCATCGTGATGCTCCTCGCCGACGAGCCGAACATCCGGGAGACGATCGCCTTCCCGCTGAACGGCAACGCGCAGGACCTGATGATGGGCGCGCCGACGGAGCTGGAGGAGGCGCGCTTGCGGGAGCTGCATCTTTCGGTGCGGAAGCCGCAACCGAAGTAAGGACAACGAGGGGTTTGGGTAAGGAAAGGCTTACCTGAATTCCCTTGGGAAGGGGCTCGAAATCGACGTCGATTTCGAGCCCCTTTCGCCTTCGCTGGGAAAGCTGGGGAAAGCACAGTCCTTTCCCACGCTGCTGACAGCCTTCTTATCTAACTTCCATGCCCATGACGGAAAACCAGACGGCCCAAGGGCCGAAACACAAGCGGGACGTCACGAGGCGCAAGGTCGTTGTCGCAGGTGGCGCGGCTGTCGTCGCGGTGGGCGTGGGCGGCACGATCGCCGCGACCGCGAACGCGGGCCAGACGAGCAAGACCGGCAAGGGCGTATCGCCGACCGCCTCCTCCACCTCCTCGGAGGAGTGCTACAAGCTCACCTCGGAGACCACCGAGGGCCCGTATTACATCGACGCGGACAAGATCCGGCAGGACATCACCGAGGAAAAGGAGGGCATCCCACTGACCCTCCGCCTCAAGGTGATCGACAACGAGACCTGCAAACCGATCAGGAACGCCGCCGTCGACATCTGGCACTGCGACGCGCTGGGCCTCTACTCCGGCTACGAGGACCTTTCCACCGGCGGAGGTGGCGGCGGCACGCCGCCCAGCGGAACGCCCACCGACGTCCCGTCCGGTACGCCGACGGGATCCCCGCCCGCGGGCGGCGGCGGTGGCAGCCACGAGGAGCCGACCGACGACAAGCGCTACCTGCGCGGCACGTGGAAGACGGACAAGCAGGGCTTCGTCACCTTCAAGACGATCTTCCCGGGCTGGTACCGGGGCCGCTGCGTCCACATCCACACCAAGGTGCACGTCAACGGCAGCTGGACCGACGCCGGTTACGAGGGCGGCAACACCTGCCACACCGGCCAGTTCTTCTTCGACGAGGAGTCCGTCCTCGCCTCCGCCGAGGTCGAGCCGTACTCCACGAGCACCACCGAGCGCACGACGCTCACCGAGGACACGATCTACGACCAGTCCGGCACGACCGGCGGTCTCCTCAAGCTCAAGTACAAGAAGAAGGACATCGCGAAGGGCGTCATCGGCACCATCACGATGGGAGTGGACCCGGAGGCGACACACGACGGCACGGGTGACGCGGTGCAGCCGGGGGCTTCCGCGTCGACCTAGGCGCTCCGCTGGAAGTGCCGCGATGTGCCGTCGATCGTCTGCGGCGCCATCGTGGCTGGTCGCGCAGTTCCCCGCGCCCCTTCGGGGCCCGTAGCCGCGTTCACCCTCCTGGTCGCGTTCACCCCCCGTTTTTGTTTTGGACTTCTCAACTTCCCTTAAGGGGACGCAAAGGAGGTTCACAGGAGGGCCCGGGATTGTCGTTGGCATGAGCGCATTCAACGCCGGCGAAGACGGCAGATCCGAGGGAGACGACTGACATGGACCGGTTGCTTCTCGTGGTCGCCGATCTGGTCGCCATCTCCGTACTGACCTTCGGTATCTACTTTCCGCGCCACCACCGCCGGGACCTGATGGCCGCGTTCCTGGGGGTGAACGTCGGCGTGCTGGCCGTGGCGATGATCCTCGGGTCCACGTCGGTCGGAATCGGCCTGGGAATGGGCCTGTTCGGGGTCCTGTCGATCATCAGGCTGCGGTCGTACGAGATCGCGCACCAGGAGATCGCGTACTACTTCTCGGCGCTGGCCCTCGGACTGCTGGCCGGCCTCTCCGAGTCCGTCGGAGTCCTCCACGCCGGGCTGATGATGCTCGTCGTGGCCACGCTCTTCGTCGGAGACCACCCCCGGCTGTTCCCGCGCCACCGGCAGCGCGAGCTGCGGCTGGACTCCGCGTACACCGACGAGGAGGCCCTGCGCGCGCACCTCCAAGTGCTGCTGGGCGGGCGGGTGGTGAACCTGTCGGTCAAGGGCATCGACCTGGTCAATGACACGACCCTGGTCGAGGTCCGGTACGTGGCCTCCGCCTCACCGGCGGCCAGGCTGAAGTCCGAGTCCGAGTCCGGGTCCGGGTCCGAGTCCGGGTCCGGGGTGGGGGTCGGGGTCGGGCCTGAGTCCGGTCGGACCGGCTCCCCTACCGGGCACGGAGTCCGGGCATGACAGCCCTCGACTCCGTCGGGCCGGTGGTCGGCTCGCTGCGGCCGATCGGGCTCGACGAACTCGTCGCGCAGGCCTCGCTGTTGACCCGGCTGGACCGCAAGTACATGCTGCCGGTCGCCGATCTGCCCCTCGTCCTGGGCGGCCTCGACGAGGACACGAGGGTCCTGGACGTGGACGGCGCGCGGGAGTTCGCGTACCGGTCCGTGTACTTCGACACCCCGGAGATGGACGGGTACCTGGGCGCTGCCCGGCGCCGCCGGCGGCGGTTCAAGCTCCGGATCCGTACGTATCTCGACTCCGGCCGGCACTACTTCGAGGTCAAGACGAGGGGCCCGCGAGGCACCACGGTCAAGCAGCGCATCCCGTACGAGGGGGACGTCCGGCGGCTCGGGCCCGACGTCCGGGCGTATGCCGACACGGTGCTCGCCGAGGCCGGGATCAACTCCGGCCGCTTCCGCTTCGTACCCGCGCTGACCACGTACTACCGGCGTACGACGCTCTTCCTCCCGGCCACCGGGAGCCGCCTGACCGTCGACACCGGCCTGACCTGGGCCCTGCCCGACGGGACCGCACTGCGGACCCCGGACCGGGCCATCGTCGAGACGAAGGCGGGCCGGGCGGGCTCGGGCGCCGACCGGCTGCTCTGGTCGCTGAAGCACCGGCCCTGCCCCGTGTCGAAGTACGGCACCGGGCTCGCCGCCCTGCGCCCCGACCTTCCTTCCAACCGTTGGCTGCCCGTACTGCGGCGCCACTTTCCGACCGCACTTGACGGGAGTCCGGCATGAGTACGCGCATGAGAACACGAAGGCTTCGTACGAAGGCGTTTCGTACGAGGGCGGTGGGTGCCCTCGCCTCGCTGGTGCTCGCCACGGCGGCGCTGGCCGGGTGTTCGTCGGGGAGCGACTCCGGTTCCGCCTCCTCGTCGAGTTCTTCGGGTACGAGCGGGTCGTCGGCCGCCGTGGACGGGGGCCAGGCCGCGGCCGCCGTGCTCGCCGACAACAAGGAATCGCACGCCGAGGATTCCGACGGTGAGTGGGAGGAGTCGGACGCCGTCGCGATCGAGTTGAACGGCGACTCCGCGTCCGTCGGCGGGGGCGGGGACGGGGACGGGGCGTCCGTGAAGGGCTCCACGGTGACCATCACCGCCGGCGGCACGTACCGGATCAGCGGGTCGCTCTCCGACGGCCGGATCGTCGTCAACGCCCCTGACGAGAAGGTGAAGCTGGTGCTCGACGGGGTGGAGATCTCCAACTCCTCCGGCGCGGCGATCGACATCACCGAGGCGGACGAGGCCGTCGTGATCCTCGCCGCCGGCAGCGAGAACTCGCTCAGCGACGCCGACTCGTACGCCGACGACGCCGAGGCCGACGCCGCGCTCCACAGCGCAGCCGACCTGACGATCACGGGCGACGGAAAGCTCGCCGTGCGGGGCAACGGCAACGACGGCATCGCGAGCACGGACGGCCTGGTGATCGCCTCCGGCACGGTCACCGTGGACGCGGCGGACGACGGCATCCGCGGCAAGGACTACCTGATCGTCGAGGGCGGGAAGCTCACCGTCACGGCCGGTGGCGACGGCCTCAAGGCCGACAACTCCGAGGACACGGACTCCGGTTACGTCGCTGTCGGCGGCGGGACGCTGAAGGTGACCGCCGGGGGCGACGGGGTCGACGCGGCCACCGACCTGGTGGTCACCGGCGGCATGCTGGCCCTCGAGAGCGGCGGCGGAAGCGGTACGCAGCCGTCGGACGACGTGTCCACCAAGGGGCTGAAGGCAGGCGTGATCAACGTCCTGGAGGGCGGCGGCGTCTCGGTCGACGCCTCCGACGACGCCGTCCACAGCGACGGCGCGATGCACGTCAACGGCGCGAAGGTGACGGCCGCGAGCGGCGACGACGGCGCCCATGCCGAGGGTGACCTGACCGTGGACAAGGGGTCGTTGAAGATCACGTCGGCGGTCGAGGGCGTGGAGGGCGCCGACATCTCCGTGAACGGCGGCACGGTGGAGATCCGTTCGAGCGACGACGGGATCAACGCGGCCGGCGGTACGGGGACTTCGGGCGGCGGAGGCGGCTTCGGGGGCGGCGGAGGCGGCGGTGGCGAGGACGTGGGCGACTACAAGCTGACCGTCACCGGCGGCACGCTCGTCATCGACTCCGAGGGCGACGGCCTCGACTCCAACGGCACCGCAGAGATCACCGGCGGTACGGTCGTGGTCAACGGCCCTCAAGAGGGCGGCAACGGCGCCCTCGACGTCAACGGCGACTTCACCATCAGCGGCGGCACCCTCCTCGCCGCCGGCAGCGCGGGCATGGCCGTGGCCCCGTCCACCGACTCCGAACAGGGCTGGCTCTCCGCGACCCTCGACTCGACGGTCCCCGCCGACACGACCCTCCACGTCGTCGATTCGGACGGCAAGGTCGTCGCCACGTACGTCACGTCGAAGTCCATCCAGAACGTCGTCCACTCGTCCTCGGCGATCAAGAGCGGCGAGGAGTACAAGATCTACTCGGGCGGCACGAAGTCCGGCACCGGCACAGGGGGTTTGACGGCTTCGGGTGACCTGGGCTCGGCGGAGGAGATCGCCACGGTGACGGCCGGGGAGGCGCCGGAGGGGGGCTTCGGCGGGGGACGCGGGTAGGAACGCGTGACCATGGCCCGCACCAACGAGCTGTCGCACTCCGTAGCCGGCGGGGTCAGACTGGAGGGAGGCGGAGAACCTCGAGACAGAGATTCCGGAGACGGAGATTCCCGAGAGCCCGTAGCGGAACGGCCGTGGAGGAATCATGACGGCAACCACGCGGAATGACACCCCCGTCGCCATCGAAGGCAACGGTGTGGAGCTGCGCACGCAGGAAGTCGGCGGAGACATGGCCGTCGCCTTCGTGCGGTTCCCCAAGGGGACGGACATGGCACCGGCGGTGAAGGGCCTGCCCGACGACCAGTGCCAGTGCCCCCACTGGGGATACCTGTTCAAGGGGCGGCTGAAGATGCGCACCAAGGCGGGCGAAGAGATCTACGAGGAGGGACAGGCCTTCTACTGGGCGCCCGGTCACGTACCGGAAGCGCTCGAGGACTGCGAGTACATCGACTTCTCTCCGGCGAAGGAGTTCAACGAGGTCATCGACCACGTCAAGGCGCAGATGGGCTGACCGCGGTCGCGCGCTGCGAAAGCGAGGAGCGCGGCTTCCGTGGAAGTGAGGAGCGCGGTTTCTGTGGAAGCAGCGCGGTTTCTGTGGAAGTGAGGAGCGCGGCTGCTGTGAAAGCGAGGAGTACTGCTCAGGTCTCGTACAAGCCGTCCCAGGGCGGGCCGAAACCGAGTCGGTCCGGGTAGAGCTCGGCCCAGGGCCCGCCCTCGTCCTCGCCGGTCAGCAGGCCGAACAGCACACCGTCGACGGTGAGTCGGAAGGGGCGGATCGCGATGTCGGTGTATCTGCGCCGGGGGAGGCTTCTGAGGAGCTTCGCCAGGTGGGCCTGGGCCCGGGCGAGGACCGAGTCCGGGCCGTGCGGGGCGCGCTGCTGATCGGCCCAGGTGCCCGAGCACCAGATCTCCGAGTCGCGGTAGTGGCCCTCGGCGTCGAAGGTGTGGAGCACCGTGTAGAGGCGTTTGTGCTCTTCCCAGCCGTCGTCGGGACGGAACCCCTCGGGAAATGCGTATGTGACCGACCCCAGGAACTGCCCCTCCGCGTAGTGACCGATGGCCTCGGTGCGGTGGCGCGGTTCGTAGGCGATCGGGATGACCTCGGGTACTGCCATGGCGAAACCATACGGATGGATTGTGGACAGGCCACAGCCGGGGCTCGTAACGAACCGGCCTCAGGTTTCGGCCATGACGGATCCCACGTCCCGGAGGACTGCCAGGCGCCGTTCGGCGAACCCCCGGTTGGTCACGGTCTGCCTGCGGTACGCGTCGGGCAGGTCCGGCATCGCCAGAAGGCGGTCGCATGCCCGGAGCGAGGCGGCGGGGTCCCCCACCCAGTAGGACGTGATCGAAAACTCGAACAGCAGGCCCCAGCGGTACACCCACGGCTGTACGAAGAGAAGGTCGTCCGGGGCCGCCTGGTCGAGCCCCGCCCGGACGAGGGCGTGGGCGGTGTGATGACGCCCCTGGACGCGCAGGCGCGAGGCGAGTTCTTGACATGCTCCTTGGGCTGATGCCCGAGGATTCTGGCCTTCCCTGCCGGTTGCTGTGCCGTTACGCGGCAGCGGTTTCGGTGAGGATTCCGTGGCTTCCTGTTTCTTCGCGCTGCGCCAGAACGGGTTCTGGTCTTACCGGCGCTCCGCAGGCCGACGCCGCCAGTCCGGCGGCCCTCTTCACGTTCTGTTCGGCATTGTGGTCGCGGTCGTGGACTGTGCCGCAGGCGGGGAACTGACCACACCGGTTCCGGCGGCTGCGGCGTCCACCAGGCACAAGGGCGGCCTGACCGCATCGGTCACCCCGAACCGCGTGCCGATGGGCGAACAGGGCTCCTGACGCATACAGGCTCGCCGCGCGCGCACGGACTTCCTGACCTCGGCGGCGCGCGCGGCGAACCGGCTCGGCTTGGCCCGGGTCAGCTCGGCTCGGCTCGGTCTGGGGCGACCCGGCTCAGCCCTGCCTGTCGCCAACCCCTCCCATTCCTCCAATCCCTCCAACGGCCGTTTCCAGCCAGCGAGTTGACCGAAACGACGTGGCAACCTTTCGCATCCCCGCGACCACAGATGAGTCGGAAGCCCCGTTCACCGGTGCTCCACACAACGCACGAGCCCCACAAGAACCACGTAAGGACTCATCCGTGGCATCCCCCTCCCATCGCCGGTCCCTCCGCAAGCGGCGCACCGTCCTGGTCTCCGCCGCTGCCGTGGCGGCCGCGGGACTCGGCGCCGGCATCTTCGTGATGAACGCGAACGCGACTCCCGTCGACCTGGCTCACCAGGCCCTGCCCGCCAAGGACGGCTGGGCGGCCTCCGGTTCCGGTACGACCGGTGGTTCGAAGGCCGACTCCGCGCACACCTTCACCGTCTCCACCCGCGCCCAGCTGGTGAAGGCGCTCGGCTCGGCCACCAACTCCACACCGAAGATCATCAAGATCAAGGGCACGATCGACGCCAACACGAGCGACGCGGGCAAGAAGCTGACCTGCGCCGACTACGCCTCCGGCACCGGTTACTCGCTGGCCGCCTACCTCAAGGCGTACGACCCGGCGACGTACGGCAGGTCGAAGCTGCCGTCGGGTACGCAGGAGAAGGCGCGCGAGGCCGCCGAGGCCAAGCAGAAGAAGAACATCGTCTTCAAGGTGCCGGCCAACACGACCATCGTGGGCGTGCCGGGCACCTACGCCGGGATCAAGGGCGGCAGTCTGCAGGTGCAGAACGTGGACAACGTCATCATCCGCAACCTCGCCCTCACCGCCACCGAGGACTGCTTCCCGCAGTGGGACCCGACCGACGGTTCCTCCGGGGAGTGGAACTCCAACTACGACTCGGTCACGCTGCGCGGGGCGACTCATGTGTGGGCGGACCACAACACGTTCAGCGACGCGCCGTTCTTCGACAAGGCCGAGAAGACGTACTTCGGCCGCAAGTACCAGATCCACGACGGCGCCCTCGACATCACCAACGGCTCGGACCTGGTGACCGTGGAGCGAAACCAGTTCACCAACCACGACAAGACGATGCTGATCGGCAGCAGCGACACCGACAGCGTCGGCAAGCTGCGGGTCTCCATCCACCACAACGTGTGGAAGGGCATCACCCAGCGCGCCCCGCTGGCCCGCATCGGCCAGATCCACCTCTACAACAACCACTACGACACGACGACCCTCAACGGGTACGCCCCCAAGTACAGCCTCGACTCCCGCGCCAAGGCCCAGGTCGTCGCCGAGCACAACTCCTGGACCCTTCCGTCCGGCGCCAAGGTCGCCAAGCTGCTGAGCGGTGACGGCACGGGCTCGGTGGCCGGCACCGGCAACCTCGTCAACGGCAAGGCCACGGACCTCGTCGCCGCGTACAACTCGGCGAACTCCAAGAAGCTGAAGACGACGGTGAACTGGAAGCCGACGCTGACCGCGGGCCTCCAGACCTCCGCGAAGAGCCTGTCGGCGGACCTGCTGAAGACGACGGGCGCCGGGGTTCTTTCCTGACCTTGCCCTGAAGCGTTGAGCGAGGAGCGGGGCCCGGGATGCCGAATCCCGGGCCCCGCTCGTCACGGTGGATGAAGTCCCGTGGCTGAAGGGAGGGAACGCCTGGTCCGCTCTCGTCGTTCTCCCCTTTGAGTCTTGAATCTCAATTTTTAGTCTTGAGTCGGTCACCCTGCACGCATGGTGGCGCGACGCGAATCCCGGCTGCCGATTCCGAGTGCCATGTCCCGTTCCCCAGCGTTTCCCGCCGCGCTCACGGGCGCGGTCATCGTCGTGCTTCTTGGCTGCTCCACCGCGACCGAGTCGGCGACCACCTCCGCCAAGCCCTCACGGGACACCCCCTCGGCCACGACTGCGCCCGCCACGACGGCCCCCGCCACGCCTTCTGCGAAGCCGGCTCCTCCAAAGACCAGCACCAGCACCAGCACCCGGGCCCGCGCCGCTTCGCTCAGCATCCCGGACATCGGTCTCAAGGATCTGCGCGTCGTCCCTTACGAGGGGACGACCGACGACTGGCCGGGCACACGGATACAGAACCGCGGTGTCGCCGCCAGTCCGTACGGCAGTCGTGGCGGTGTCGGCCCCGGTGAGGTCGGCAACTACCTGGTCACGGCCCATCGCCTCTCCGCCGGCGGCCCTCTGCGCGAGCTCCCGGCTCTCGACGAGGGCGACTCGGTCATCGTCACGTCGGGCGGCACGGTCTACGAGTACGAGATCACCGACACCAGAAGGACCTCCTTCCGCTCCGAGCGCTCGCTCGCCGAACAGCGGGCGGCGGTCCCGGGCTTCCCGGAGCGGCGGCCCGCCCAAGCCATGATCACCCTCTCCACCTGCGCGACACCCGAGGACAACGCTGCCGGAAACTACTGGCGCGACGACAGAGGCAACCCCGAACACCGCATCGAGAAGATCGGCGTGCTGAAGTCGGCTGCGTGATCGGCGTGCTGAGGTCGGCTGCGTAGGAGAAGTCGGCTGCGCAGGAGAGGCGTGGTCACCGCGGGCTTCCGGACGAATCCACCTCGCTGGGCATGAGCGGGATGCTCAAGTGGCGTTCCAGAGGCGTCGGTAGAAGTCGGTCCGGTACGGGTCGGGAGCGATGCCGTAGGCGTCGAGGAGGGTGTCCTCCCAGCCCGGGCCGTAGTTGCACTCGGTGTTCCAAGTGGCGACGGCCAGGTCGGCCCATCGGTCGGCTACGCCGAGGGCGCCCATGTCCACATGAGCGGACCAGGAGCCGTCGTCGTGCAGCAGCGTGTTGGGTGCGCAGGGGTCGCCGTGGCACACGACCAGGCGGTCGATCGGTGGGGGCGGGGGCAGGTCGGCAGGTACTTCGACGGCTGCTTGCCGGGCACGCTCCAGGCGGTGATCCACCGACCAGCTGAAGGAGCAGTCGGCCACGGGCAGCCGCTCGTGCAGGGTCCGCAGTCCTTCTCCCAGCGCACGAACCGCCGTACGGGGATCCGCCTTCCACCGCGGGCTGACGGCACTCTCGCCGGGAAGCCCGTGAGTGACGAGCCAGGTTCCCTCCTCGTCGGCTCCGGAGTCCCGTACACGAGGCACCGCGGTGAAGCGGGCGGCCCAGCGCAGGCGCGCCGCCTCGGCGTCCAGGTCCTGGTCGGAGCCGGCCGGAGCCCACTTGGCGAACAGCCGGCCGTCTCCGTCGCCGATCCGGAAGGTCAGGCCGCCCAACGCGTTCTGCCATACGGGCACGAGCGGCCGATCCCCGGCGATGGCAGTGATCGACGCGGGTACCCGCACGTCAGAACGTGGCGGTCCGGAATATTCCATGACCGCATGGTCACCGCTGCGCGGCGCCGCGAGCGAATGGATTTCCGGTGCGTGCTCTCAGCCGGGAAGGTCGCTTCGGCCGGGAAGGTCACTTCGGTCTGCTGCCCGGTCGGCCGGGCCCGACCGACGGCTGTGCCTGCGGTCCTTGACCAGGTGGATGGTCCAGATCGCCATGACGGCGATCCCGGCGAGGACCGCGCTCTCCGGCCAGCCGCTCGATTCGTCATTCAGCCACATGTACAGCCGCAGGAGCACCGTGAAGGCTGCCCATTGGCCGATCCACAACGCCATGCCCTGCAACCACACGGGCGGGGGAGCCTGCAGCGGAGGCTTGGGAGGAGCCGGACGGAACCCTCCCGTCCGCTCGTAGTGCGCCTGGCGTCGGCGTTCGAAGCGACAGAAGAGCCAGCACAGCAGCCCCGAGCCCAGACCCAGCAGCACCCCCTGGAGCAGGCGTTCCGGGTCGTCGAAGCCGGACAGCGCCCAGAGGAACAGCAGACCCTGGAGAACGCCGAACACCACTCCCGAGCCCACGGGATGGCGGGCGATGAACACCTGCACCCGGGGCGGGGGCTCGGACCCGCCGTGACGCCGGTCGAATTTCAGGAAAGCCCGTCTCAGCGAGTCCGAAGCCCGTCTCGGCGAGTCCATCGGCCCCTTCCGGATATGGGTGGCTGTTACTCCGGTGCACCGCCGAAGCGGTCCTTGTACGTCTCCAGGTCCTCGTCCGTGATCTTGGCGAAGAGGACCGGCGGGACGGTGAAGGGGGTGCCCGCCGGAACGGAGGCCAGGGTGCGGGCCTCGTCCTGCGTGACCCACTGGGCCGTGTCGTCGGTCAGGGAGAACGCCGAGCGCATGGACCTCGCCGATGCCGGGATGAAGGGTTCCGAGACCACCGAGTAGAGGTGGATCAGGTTCATCGCCGTGCGGAGGGTCAGGGCCGCGCCCTCGGGGTTGGTCTTGATCTCCAGCCAGGGGGCCTTCTCCTCCAGGTAGGAGTTGCCGGCCGACCACAGGGCACGCAGCGCGGAGGCCGCCTTGCGGAACTGGATGGCCTCCATCTGCTCCTCGTACTCCGCGAGGAGGCGGGCGATCTCCTCGCCCAGCTTGGCCTCCGCCTCGCCGGGCTCGCCGCCCGCCGGGACGTCGTCGCCGAAGCGCTTGCGGGAGAACGACAGGACGCGGTTGACGAAGTTGCCGAGGGTGTCCGCCAGGTCCTTGTTCACCGTGGCGGTGAAGTGCTCCCAGGTGAAGGAGGAGTCGTCGGACTCGGGGGCGTTCGCCATCATGAAGTAGCGCCAGAAGTCGGCGGGCAGGATCTCCAGCGCGTCGTGCGTGAAGACGCCGCGCTGCTGCGAGGTGGAGAACTTGCCACCGTAGTAGTTCAGCCAGTTGAAGGCCTTGATGACGTCGACCTTCTTCCACGGCGCGCGGGTGCCCAGCAGGGTCGCCGGGAACATCACGCTGTGGAAGGGCACATTGTCCTTGCCCATGAACTGCGTGTAGTGGACGTCCGTCTCCGACTCCCACCACCAGGAGCGCCAGTCGCGGTTCTCCGGGTCCTGGTCCGCCCACTCCTTCGTCGAGCCGATGTACTCGATCGGGGCGTCGAACCAGACGTAGAAGACCTTGCCGTCGGCGGCCAGCTCCGGCCACGTGTCGGCGGGAACCGGGACGCCCCAGTCCAGGTCGCGGGTGATCGCGCGGTCGTGCAGGCCCTCCGTCAGCCACTTGCGGGCGATGGAGGAGGCCAGCACCGGCCAGTTGTCGGCGCGCTCGTCGACCCAGGACTCGACCTCGCCGGCGAGGGCCGACTGGAGGAGGAAGAGGTGCTTCGTCTCGCGGATCTCCAGGTCACTGCTGCCGCTGATCGCCGAGCGCGGTTCGATCAGGTCGGTCGGGTCGAGGACGCGCGTGCAGTTCTCGCACTGGTCGCCGCGGGCCTTGTCGTAGCCGCAGTGCGGGCACGTGCCGATGATGTAGCGGTCCGGGAGGAAGCGGCCGTCGGCGTTCGAGTACACCTGGCGGATCGCCCGCTCCTCGATGAAGCCGTTCGCCTTCAGCTCGCGGGCGATCTCCTGTGTGATCTCGCGGTTCTGCGGGCTGGAGCTGCGGCCGAAGTAGTCGAAGGCCAGCTCGAAGCCGTCGTAGACCGCCTTCTGCGCGTCGTGTGCCTGGGCGCAGAACTCGTCGACCGGGAGGCCCTGCTCCTTTGCCGCCAGCTCGGCCGGCGTGCCGTGCTCGTCCGTCGCGCAGATGTAGAGGACGTCGTGGCCGCGCTGGCGGAGGTACCGGGAGTACACGTCCGCCGGGAGCATGGACCCCACCATGTTGCCCAGGTGCTTGATCCCGTTGATATACGGAAGGGCGCTGGTGATGAGGTGTCGAGCCATCGGGGGCTGCTCCCAAGTCGTTACGCGGGGTGACGGTTCGTTGTTGTTGTGCTTTGTGCTTCGACCGTCTACGAACCTTGAAATCGTAGCCGACATGGGTGGGCCGCCCGCTTCTCCTTTTATGGGGTGAGAAGGGGGCGGCCGCCCGGTGGTTCCTTACGGGGATTCCAGGGAGTACGGGGATTACGGGCGCCAGTTCGCCAGTACGCCCTCGTAGACCTCGGTGTCCGTGAGCTCGCGCGGGGTCGGGCCCGCGTGGAAGAAGGCGGTGTTGTCCGTCTTCAGTTTGCGGAGGTAGTCGAAGGCCTTGTTGTCGTGCTCGCCGAACGCGACGAAGGAGAAGAAGACGGTGGGGTGGTTCTTCGCCGCGTCCGTCAGGGACTGGGTGGCGGGGGTCTTCGCGTCCGGGGCGCCGTCCGTCTGGAAGATCACGAGGGCGGGGGACGTGGGGGCGTCCGACTTCTCGTGGTGGGTGATCACTTCCTGTACGGCCGCGTGGTAGCTCGTACGGCCCATGCGGCCGAGGCCGGCGTGGAGTTCGTCGATCTTGTTCTCGTGGTCGGTGAGGGTGAGTTCGCCGGTGCCGTCCAGTTCGGTGGAGAAGAAGACGACGTGGACGGTTGCCTGGGGGTCGAGGTGGGCGGCGAGGGCGAGGGTCTGCTCGCCGAGGGCCTGCGCGGAGCCGTCCTTGTAGTACGGGCGCATGGAGGCGGAGCGGTCGAGGACGAGGTAGACCTTGGCTCGGGTGCCGGTGAGGTTGTGCTTTTCGAGGGTGGTGGTGGCGGCCTTGTAGGCGGTGAGGAGGCCGGGGGCGTTTGACTTGATGCGGGTCAGGAGCGCGGCGGGCTGGGGAGCGGGGGTGGCGGACTCGGCTTCGCCTTCGTCCGCGTCTGTTTTCCCGCCCGCACCGCCCGTGACGCCTTCGTCGTCGACTGCGGGTGGCCCTTGTGGGGCCTGATCGCCGTCGGCGGCTGCGGGCTCGGTCGCCTGGGCGGCGACGGGCTCCGGCTCGACGACCGGCTCGGGCTCCGGCTCCGGGGTCACGTCGGCTACAACAGGCTCCGGCTCGGGCTCGGCCTCGACGACGGGCTCGGCCTCGGCCTTCTCCGCCACAGTCTCGGCGACTGGCTCGGCCTTCGGCTCCGGCTCCACCACAGGCTCAGC
Source organism: Streptomyces albicerus (assembly GCF_008905045.1). Taxonomy (GTDB): domain Bacteria; phylum Actinomycetota; class Actinomycetes; order Streptomycetales; family Streptomycetaceae; genus Streptomyces; species Streptomyces albicerus. The sequence goes on along the minus strand of NZ_VWMY01000010.1, from coordinate 6,004 downwards.
TTTGATCTCCGGCTCGGCCTTCGGCTCCGGCTCAGTCTCCACGACCGGCTCGGCCTTCGGCTCAGTCTCCCCGGCAGGCTCCGCCTCGGTGGCAGGCTCAGCCGCCGCAGGCGCAGGCTCAGCCTTCTTTTCCGGCTCAGGCGCCGCAGGCCCCTGCTTCGGGACCGAGACGTTGTCGAACGCCGCTGAAACCAGCTCGTCCACCACGGACGCCTTGGGCTCGGTGGGGGGCGTCGGGGTGGAGGAGACCTTCGGCTCGGCCGGCGCGGGGGCCGGGACCGAGGACTCCGGCTCGGCCGCCGGAGGCACAGGCTCGGGAGCCGTCTCCTGACGGGCAGCCGGCACGCTCGGCTCGGCGGCAGGGGTGGCGGCGGCAGCGTCCCCCTTGCGTGACTTTCCGAACGCATTCCGCAGGCGGGTGAGAATGCCCATGTGCGCAACCCTTCGCATGAGTTGGTTCCGTCAATCCCTGGCCAGGACGGACACGTAAGGTTAGCCGCAGGATTTGACGATCTTTGGCAGGGTCGGCTCCCGTCATCAACTTAGGTATCCCTTACCTTCCCTTTGCCTTGACTCCCCCCTGTAGACGCGGGGTTCACCTTCCGTTCACCTCATGGCTGCGCCCCCGAACGGGCGTGCCCCTAGCGTCACGCCCGACACAGACATAGGGGAGGGAACGTGCGCAACCTGCTGCCTCTGATCGGCTCGAACGGTTCACACCCGGGCGGCCGTTCCGCGATGACCTGTAGGTACCGCTGTGGTGACGCCTGCTTCCACGAGGTGCCCAACACCAGCGCCAACGAATACGTCGGCGACGTCATCGCCGGAGCACTCAGCCGCCGTTCCATGATGCGGGCCGCGGCCGTGGTGACCGTGAGTGCGGCCGCCGGGGGCGCGGTCGTCGGCACCGGCGCGACGCCGGCCGCCGCGCAGGCCGCCGAGAGTGCTCCCGCCGCGTTCACCGGCGGCAAGGCCGCCCGCGGCCTCCGCTTCACGCCCGTCGCGCCGAACACCGCCGACGCCGTGACCATCCCCGAGGGCTACGGCCAGAACGTGGTCATCCGCTGGGGCGAACCCATCCTCCGCGGCGCCCCCGCCTTCGACCCGGGCAAGCAGAGCGCCAAGGCGCAGGCGGGCCAGTTCGGCTACAACTGCGACTACCTCGGCCTGCTCCCGCTGCCGGGCGAGCGGGGCCGCCAGATACTCGTCGCGAACCACGAGTACACGGACGAGATCCTGATGTTCAAGGGGTACGACGCCGCCAACCCCACCCGCGAGCAGGCCGAGATCGCCTGGGCGGCCCACGGCCTGTCCGTCGTCGTGGTGGAGGGGGACTGGAAGACCGGCAAGCTCACCCCCGTGCCGCGCCACCACCTCAACCGGCGCGTCACCGCCACCACCGAGTTCAAGCTCACCGGGCCGGCCGCCGGGTCCGCCCTCCTCAAGACCTCCGCCGACCCGACCGGCACCAAGGTCCTCGGCACGCTCAACAACTGCGCCGGCGGCGAGACCCCCTGGGGCACGACGCTGCACGGCGAGGAGAACTTCAACCAGTACTTCGCCAACAGCAGCCGGGCGACGGACAAGCGCTACGGCATCGGCACCGCCGCCTCCGAGCGCAAGTGGGAGCGTTTCGACAAGCGCTTCGACGTCGCCCAGGAGCCGAACGAGGTCCACCGCTTCGGCTACGTCGTCGAGCTGGACCCGTACGACCCGACCTCGACGCCCCGCAAGCGCACCGCGCTCGGCCGTTTCAAGCACGAGGGCGCCACCGTCCGTCTCACGCACGACGGCCGTCCGGTCGTCTACTCCGGCGACGACGAGCGCTTCGACTATTTCTACAAGTTCGTCGGCAGCAAGAAGATGCGCCACGGCCACAGCCGCTCCGCCCGCGAGCACAACCTGACGCTCCTCGACGAGGGCACGCTGTACGTCGCCAAGCTCACCGGCGACTCCCCGGCGATCGAGATCGACGGGACCGGAAAGCTGCCGGCCGACGGTGAGTTCGACGGCAGTGGTACGTGGATTCCGCTGGCCACCGCCACGGCGAAGGGTGCCGTCTCGCACGTCGAGGGCATGACCGCCGAGGAGGTCTTCGTCTTCACGCGGCTCGCCGGTGACAAGGTCGGCGCCACCAAGATGGACCGGCCCGAGGACATCGAGCCCAATCCGGTCACCGGCAAGGTGTACGTCGCCCTGACCAACAACTCCAACCGCGGTGTCGGTACGAACGCCAAGGCCGACGAGGCCAACCCGCGCAACGCCAACAAGCACGGGCACGTCCTCGAACTCACCGAGCGCTGGAACCGTCCGGAGAGCACGTCCTTCGCCTGGTCGCTGTTCCTCGTCGCGGGTGACCCGAAGGACCCGGCCACCTACTTCGCGGGCTTCCCCAAGGAGAAGGTCAGCCCGATCTCCTGCCCCGACAACGTGGCCTTCGACCGGTACGGCAACCTGTGGATCTCCACCGACGGCGCCCAACTCGGCTTCCACGACGGCCTGTTCGGCGTCGCGACCAAGGGCGACCGGCGCGGTGAGCTGAAGCAGTTCCTGACCATGCCGAAGGGCGCCGAGACCTGCGGCCCGATCGTCCAGGAGCGCCGCGTCCTCGTCGCCGTCCAGCACCCCGGCGAGATCGACGGCGCCACCGTCGAAAAGCCGGCAAGCACCTGGCCCGACGGCCCCGGCAAGATGGTCCGCCCGTCGGTAGTAGCGGTCTGGCGCAAGGACGGCCGCGACATCGGTGCGTGAGTAGTTCCGACTGGCATGGGGCGCCCCATCGGAGATGGGGCGCCCCTGTGCTTTTCAGGGGCGCGGGGAACTGCGCGACCAGCCCCCACCGGCCCGCAGATCACCACCGACCCGCACCTCACACACCAACTCGCTCCAGCCACTCCCGATACCCGGGCGCCTGCAAGGCAACCTCCTCGTACGCCTCCCACAGCTCCGGATAAACACCGTCCAACTCCCCCTCCGTACGCGCCGCAAGCAACAGCCGTACACCCAGCGGATCCCCATGAATCCGCCGCACAGCCATCTCCGGCCGAGGCTGACACGTCGGCTGGCACACCGTGACGACCTCACCGGTGGCCACCAGAGACGCAGCGGTGTGGTAATCCCCGTGCAGCACACGGGGATTGAGCCCCGCCGCACGCAGCATGCGATGCACCGCGTCCCACTCACCGTCGACCGTCGGGTCGATCATCCAACGGTCCTCGGCCAGATCGGACAGCTGGACCTCCGGGCGCGCGGCGGCCGGATGGTCGGCGGGCAGTGAGACGAACTGCGGCTCGCGTTCGATCAGGACGCGCACCCGCAGCCCGTCCGGGACGCGCAACGGGCAGCCCTCCACCTCGTGCACGAAGGCCACGTCGAGCCGACCGTCGGCGAGCATGCGCAGCAGTGCGTTCGCGGAGACATCCATCTGCAGGAGCGGCTCCCGCTGCCGGGCGCGCAACCGGCGCAGCCAGCCCGCGAGGGCGCGGCTGGCGGTGGAGCCGGTACGGAGCTGGGGCCCGTCGACGTCCGCGGAGGCGGAGGCCGCCCGCGCCTCCGCGACCAGGGCGTGCATTTCGGCCACCAGAGGGCGGGCACGGCCGAGGACGATACGGCCGAGCGGGGTCGGACGGCAGCCGGTGCGTTCGCGGAGGAAGAGCGGGCCGCCGAGCTCATGCTCGATGCGTTTGAGCTGGGTGCTCAACGAGGGCTGCGCCACGCCGAGTTGGCGGGCCGCCCGGTGCAGGCTGCCGGTGTCGGCGATGGCGCACAGCGCGCGGAGGTGCCTCACCTCGAGCTCCATGCGGTGAGCCTAGGACGGTCGCACGGGTCGCACCAGACGCACAAACCCCGACTGAAGCGGGCGAGTTGGGGCGGATACTGATCGGTAACGGTCTGCAGTGAAGGGGGAAGTGAAGGGGGAGCGGACCGGGTAATAGGCGTGTCCTATCGCCAGTTGCCATCATCACAGCCGCCGCACAGGCGCCGACACTCACCGATGACGACTCACCCCCCACTCAAGGAGTCATCGATGCGCTTCTCCATGCGCCTGTCCATGCCCATGCTCTCGGCCGCGGTCGGGCTCGGTCTCACGGCCGCCGCTCTCGGTGCCGTCCCGGCCTCGGCCGCTCCGGCCACTCCCGTCGCCGGCTACAACGGCTCCGCCGAGGAAGCCAAGGCCAACCAGGCGTTCTTCGACGCCGTGCTGAAGTCCGTGGCCGAGAAGCGGGCCGCGAACCCGAAGGCCGCCGCCGTCACCGTCGTCTACAACGCCTCCTCCGCGCCCACCTTCAGCGCCGAGATAGCCCGCAGCACGCAGATCTGGAACAGCTCCGTCTCGAACGTGAAGCTCCAGGCCGGCTCCAACGCCGACTTCACGTACCGCGAGGGGAACGACCCGCGCGGCTCGTACGCCTCCACGGACGGGCACGGCGGCGGCTACATCTTCCTCGACTACGCGCAGAACGAGGAGTACGACTCCACGCGCGTGACCGCCCACGAGACCGGGCACGTGCTCGGCCTGCCCGACCACTACGAAGGGCCGTGCAGCGAGCTGATGTCGGGCGGCGGGCCCGGGCCGTCCTGCACCAACCCGAACCCGGACGCGCAGGAGCGGGCCCGCGTGGACCAGCTGTGGGCCAATGGTCTCGCGAAGGCGCTGGCGAAGGTGAACCAGGACCGTTAGGTCCTCCCGGCTGTAACACCCACCCCCCACTGACGTGGGCCGCCCCTCCTGCACAGGGTCGGCCCACGTCGCCTTTCGTTCCTGGCTGTCCCCGGCTGTCCCCGGCTGTCCCCGGCTCTCCCTGGTTCTACGTGACCTTGTGGAGGGTCAGATCCACGACGAGTGCCCGGTGGTCCGTGCTCCCGAGTTCCAGGAAACGGGTTCTGTTCGCCGAGAGGTCCCGGGATACGAGAACGTGGTCGATCTGGGCGCCCAGGGCGGGGGCCGTGATGGCGGGCCAGGTCGGGGTGCGGGTGTCGCCGGTGAGGCGGGCGCTGTCCCTGAAGCCGGTGTCGAGGATGCGGCGGAAGGCCGCGTGGTCCTGCGAGGCGTTGAAGTCGCCCGCGAGGATGGTGGGGCGGGTGTCGTTCGCCGCGGCGTAGTCGCGGAGGGTGCTGAGTTCCTTGCGCCAGGTGCTCACGTGGGCCGGGAGCGGGGGCATGGGGTGGGCCAGCTGGAGACGGATCTCGTGGCCCTTCACATCGGCGGTGGCGCCGGGCATGCCCATGGTGGCCGGGATGCCGGCCGTCGGTTTCAGGGGATGGCGGCTGAGGATGACGGACCCGTCCGAGCCCGCGCCTTCGACCGCCTGCCGGTAGGGGTATGCGTCCTTCGTTCCCTTGCCGAAGACCTGTTTCAGCCTGTCGTCGCAGGTGTACTCGCATTCCTGGACGAAGACGATGTCGGGACTCTGCTTTCTGACTTCCTCGATCAGTTCGTCCGTCGCCTGGCCGAACTCGATGTTCGAGGTGAGAACGCGGAGTTCGGTGACCGGGGTGCCCTCGGGTTCTGTCGTCTTCCCGTACGGCTCGATGAACCAGGCGATCGCGGCGAGGGCGGCCACGCCCCACGCGAGGCCGGTACGCCAGCGGCTGAGGGCGGCGAGGAGGAGGGCGAGGGCGGTGGGGGCGAGGAGCCAGGGCAGGAAGGCGAGGAGTTGGGGGACGGGGGTGATGCCGTCGGTGTCGGCGATACGGCACCCGACGACGACGCTCACGCCGAGAAGCAGTAGCGCCGCGAACCACGCGCCGGCCCGTGTCCCGCCGCGCCGCGACACCGGGACGTCGTCGTCGCCGCCCTCGGTCCACTCATCCGTCTCTGCCGTCGCACTGCCCAAGTCCGCCCCTTTCGTCTTCCTGGATCCTCTCTCAAAGACGGGGGACGTGGGGGGATGGTTGCCGACGGGGGGTGAGTGCGGGTGGGTGGGGGCTGGTCGCGCCCACGCGGCGGAGCCGCAAATGTCACAGCCCCGCGCCCCTGGGGTGGGTGGGGGTGTCGGTTGGT
>NZ_VWMY01000001.1:264672-338206 GCF_008905045.1 Streptomyces albicerus | reverse complement strand
CCCGTCCCATCCTTCTGGGGCTCCGCCCCAGACCCCGTCTCGGGGGCCAGCCCCCGAACCCCCGCTCCTCAAACGCCGGAGAGGCTGATTTTCAGCGGGGGCGAGAAAATAGCCGTACCGGCACCCGGGTTCAACCCATCCTGAGTTGCCCGGAGTTCAAGGCGGCAGCCCGGGAGCGGAGGATCGCCGGGGCCGTCGAGTGGGGGAGCAGGTCCTGGGGGTCGGGTGGCAGGACCACCTGGACCTCGGCGTCTTCGGAGAAACGATACGGCCGGTGGGCCAGAACGGCCCCGAGGTAGCGGCGTACACGCGACATCTCGGCCCGTACGGTCACCGTGCGGGCCGGGTCACCGAACATGTCGTCGGCCAGACCGGCGGCACTGCGGCCGGTGCGATGCAGGGCCAGGAGGTAGAGCAACTCGGCATGGCGCGGGCTCAGTTCGTGGGTCCAGGCGCCCATGCCACCCGCCACGGCCACCGACCAGCGACGCGGCTGCCCGAGGTCCAGCACGATCCGGGTGACCCCGCGCGGCGCGCTCTCGTCGTCCGAGGCCCGCACCAGCCAGCCACCGGGCAGCGGTTCCACCGAGCACACACCGAGCGCGGGCAGCCAGATCCGCTCCGTGCCGATCGTCCTGGGCAGCGCGACCCGGTCCACGTACGGCATGCCGGTGAGCGCGGCGGTCCAGCCGTCCTTGTCCACGGCGAGCGCACGGCCGTCGACCCGGGCGAGGATCGGCGCGGCCACCGACCGCAGCCGGTCCAGCGCGGCCACATGCCGCTCCCGCAGCCCCGCCTCCGCGAGCTTGGCCACCGAGTCCACCCACGCAAGCGTCGCCGGGTGCATCGTCTCCCACGGCCCGCTGATGTCCACGACGCCGATCAGCCGGCCGTCGCGCGGATCGGTGATCGGGGCGCCCGTGCAGGTCCAGGTGGCATGGGTGCGTACGAAGTGCTCGGCGGCGAAGACCTGGACGGGGCGGCGGACGACCGCGGGCGTACCGACGCCGTTCGTACCGACGACGTTCTCGCCCCAGTCCGCGCCGACCTCGAGGCCGAACCCGTCCGCCTTGCGCAGCACGGACCTGCTGCCCTCGCGCCACAGCAGCCGGCCCTCCGCGTCCGCCACGACCATGATGTGCTGGGCGGCGTCCGCGACCGACAACAGCCCCTCGCGCAGCACCGGCAGGACGTGCCGCAGCGGCGAGTCGCGTCGCCGCCGCTCGATCTCGTCGGGGGCGAGCAGTCCGGCGCGGAAGTCGTGGTCGGGGTCGACGCCGTTGCGCAGCATGCGCTCCCAGGACTCCCCGATGACCGGCCGGGGATCGAGGCGGGCGCGCTGCCCGGCCAGCGTGGCGTTGCGGACCTCGTCGAGTACCCGCGCCGCCTGCGCCGCGTCCACGGCGGCGAGCCGCGTCACGTCCACCGGCGAGCGTGTCACTGGGGCCTCCCGCGTACTGACTGCACGTCTCATAGTGTCGTCCGTCCGTCGCGGAGGGCGACACTCCGGAAACGAAACGGAGATTTCACACAGGGTGCGGGCCGGTTGCAACCTCCTGCAACCCTGGCGAACTCCCTTGGTGTGTCCAAAACTTGGCGCAACGACCGGGGGTGGTGCCGTGTCGGCGCAGCACCACCCCCGTGCCGTACCACCGCTTACGGGACGGGCCACCGCTTACGGGACGGGCCGCGCCCGCTCCACCACCGAGCCCAGGTCCAGGCTGTGCGGCAGGGTCCCGAACGCCGATCCCCAGTCCCCGCCCAGGCGTGACGCGCAGAACGCGTCGGCGACCTCCGACGGCGCGAACCGGACCAGCAGCGAGCCCTGGAGCACCACCGCGATCCGCTCGACGAGACGCCGGGCGCGCCCCTCGATGCCTTCCAGGTCGGCGAGTTCGGTCAGCAGGTTCTTGATCGCGCCGTCCAGGCGGTGGTCGGCGCCGCGGGCCCGGCCGACCTCCTGGAGGTACGCGTTCAGGGCCCCCGGCTCCCGCTGGAGCGCCCGCAGCACGTCGAGGGCCTGGACGTTGCCCGCGCCCTCCCAGATGGAGTTGAGCGGCGACTCGCGCAGCAGCCGCGGCATGCCGGACTCCTCCACGTACCCGTTGCCGCCCAGGCACTCCAGGGCCTCCACCGCGACCGGCGTGCAGCGCTTCGTCACCCAGTACTTCGCGGCGGGCACCGCGAGCCGCAGGAAGGCCCGCTCCTGCTCGCTCCCGTCGTCGTAGGCGGCGGCGAGGCGCAGCGCGAGTGTCGTCGCGGCCTCGGACTCCAGGGCCAGGTCCGCCAGTACGTTCCGCATCAGCGGCTTGTCGACCAGCCTGCCGCCGAAGGCCTCGCGGTACGTGCAGTGGTGCACGGCCTGTGCGACGGCCTGTCGCATGAGGCCCGCCGAGCCGAGCACGCAGTCCAGCCGGGTCGCCGCGACCATCTCGATGATGGTGCGCACCCCGCGCCCCTCGTCCCCGACCCGGCGTGCCCAGGTCCCGTCGAACTCGACCTCGCTGGAGGCGTTCGACCGGTTGCCCAGCTTGTCCTTGAGCCGCTGGATGCGGAACACGTTCCGTGTGCCGTCCGCCAGGACGCGCGGCACCAGGAAGCAGGTGAGTCCGTCCGGAGCCTGCGCCAGCACCAGGAAGCCGTCCGACATCGGCGCCGAGCAGAACCACTTGTGGCCCGTCAGCTCGTACGTCCCGTCCTCGGCGAGCGGCCGTGCGGATGTCGTATTGGCGCGTACGTCGCTGCCGCCCTGCTTCTCCGTCATGCCCATCCCGAACAGCGCGCCGGCCTTCCCGTCGGCGTGCCGCAGGTCCTGGTCGTAGATCGTGGACGTGAGCCTGGGCTCCCACTCGGCGGCGAGCGCCGGGTCCGTCCGCAGTGCGGGCACCGCCGCGTGGGTCATCGACAGGGGGCAGCCGTTGCCCGCCTCGACCTGCGTCCAGAGCAGGAAACCGGCCGCGCGCCGCACATGCCCGCCGGGCCGCGCCCACGCCGCCGTCAGGCCCGCCGAGACGCCCTTGCCGAGGAGGCGGTGCCAGGACGGGTGGAACTCGACCTCGTCGATGCGGTTGCCGTAGCGGTCGTGGGTGCGCAGCTTCGGCGGGTTCTCGTTGGCGAGCCTGCCCCACTCCTGGACCTGCGCCGATCCGGACGTCCGCCCGAGGGCCGACAGCTCGGCGTGCGCCTCGTCGAGCAGCTGGGGGTCGAGGTGCCGGTCGACCGCCTCCGCAAGGGCGCGGTCGGCGTTGAACAGGTCATATTCGACCAGCGGCGGAGCCTGGTTGGTCACGGTGTGGGTGCTGGCTGCCATGTCTGGGAACCTACCCTCGGTACGGCGGTCGTCACCAAACGCCCGCCGCACCGGCCCGGGTATCCGGACTCCGCCGTACCGGTCAGGCCGGGCGCGACAGGGCAGCCAGCTCGCCGGAGCCGCCGAGCGTGTCCTCGCCGTGGACGTCCGCCGGCCAGCCCTGGCGGTGGACCGTGTCGAGGTAGCGCTCGCCGAGGTCCGGGGCGATCGCCACCGCCGTGAGGTCCCGCCGTCCGTGCCGGGCCAGCCAGGTGGACGCGCCATGGACCACCGTGCCGGTGGAGCCGCCGAACAGAAAGCCCCGGGCGGCCAGCCGGCGGCAGGCGCGGATGGTGTCCGACTCCGCCACGTGCACCACGTCGTCCACGTACGAAGTGTCGAGCAGCGCCGGCGGCACGCTGGTGCCCAGGCCGGGGATCATCCGGCGGCCCGCAGGCCCGCCGAAGGTCACCGAGCCGACGCTGTCCACCGCGACGATGTGCACCCGGCGCCGCCACTGCCAGAACCAGCGCGCGCAGCCCATCAGGGTGCCGGTGGTGCCGGCCCCGACGAACAGCACGTCCAGGTGCGGGAAGCGGCGGGCGATGGCCGGAGCCGTGGTGCGGTAGTGCGCCCGCCAGTTGCCCTGGTTGGTGTACTGGTTCAGCCACACGTACCGGTCGTCGGCGGCGCACAGCGCGCGCACATACGCGATCCGGGCCCCCAGGAAGCCGCCGTGCAGATCGGGCCGGTCGATCACGTGGACCACGCTGCCCAGAGCCTCCATGAGCCGGATCGTCGGCAGGTTGCAGCGGGAGTCGGTCACGCACAGAAAGCGGTAGCCGCGGCTGGCGGCGATCACGCTCAGTGCCACGCCGAGGTTCCCGGACGACGACTCGACCAGGACCGAGCCGGGCCGCAGGACGCCGTCGTGCTCGGCGGCGTCCACCATCTCGGTGGCGGCCTTCAGCTTGACCGAGCCGGCGAAGTTGAATCCCTCGCACTTCAGGAAGAGCGGGAGCTCCAGCGCCGCCCGCAGGTCGACGTAGAGCTCGTCCTCGTTGAACTCCGAGGGATCGGAAATGATGGGCATGTTGTCCCCCTCCTTCATGTGGCACGGCGCCCGAGCGGGTCAGCCGTGCCGGCGCAGCTCGTGGAAGAAGCCGTCGACGACGTGCAGCCCGCCCCGCCGGGCCACCTCCTCGTGGACGAATCGGCCGACCGCGAGGTCGAGCACCCCCAGGCCGAAGGGCGAGAACACCACCGGCCGGTCCGCCGGTACGGTCACCCGCCCGGACAGCACGTCCTCCAGCGTGCCGTCGATGAAGTCCCGGCCACCGGTGAGCTGTTCGGCCAGGTGCGGTGAGGTCTCCGCCTTCAGACAGTGCTCGACGTCGTCCACGAAGTTGGCCGAGGCGAGCAGGATCTCGGGAGCGAGGTCGCGCAGCGACACATGCAGCACCAGCGGGGCGTGGGCGAACCACGCCGGGTCGTGGATGTGCGGCTTGGCGGCGACGGTGGCGAAGACCACCAGGTCACTGGAGCGGATCAGCGACTCGGCACTGTCGTGCACGGTGATCCGGCCCTTGGCGCCCGACCGCTCCAGATAGCCGCGGAAGCCGGCCGCGCTGTCGGCGGACAGGTCGTGCACCCCGGTCTCCTCGAACGACCAGCCGGTGGCGGCCAGATGGGTGTGGATGTAACGGGCGATCAGACCCGTCCCGATGAACCCGACGCGGGCCGGGCGCGGTCGGCCGCGGCTGAGCCGGTCGGCCGCCAGCGCCGCCGAGGCCGCCGTCCGGGTGGCGCTGATGATCGAGCTCTCCAGACACGCGAACGGGTAGCCCGTGTCGTGGTCGTTGAGGATCAGCACGGCCGACGCCCTCGGCAGCCCGGCCGCCGTGTTCTCCGGGAAGCTGGAGATCCACTTCAGGCCGTCCACCCGCACCGGCCCGCCGATCGAGGCGGGCAGCGCGATGATCCGGGACGACGGGCGGTCCGGGAAGCGCAGGAAGTACGACGGCGGATTCACCGAGTCGCCCGAGCCGTGCAGCCGGTACACGGTCTCCACGAGGTCCACGATCTCGGACTCCCGCCCGTCCAGGGCCTGTTGGACCTCGGCGCCGGAGATGACGGAGAACGGGGGAGGGGTGAGCGCCCCGGCGGCCGGGCCGGCCGGCCCGGCCGCGGTCGTGCGGCCCTCGTCCTCCGTGGTCGCGTGGTCCTCACCTGTGGTGGTCATGCGGTCCTCACTTCGATCGTCGGTGCGCAGTCGGTCAGCCGGACCGGGTCGCCGAGCGCGGCGAGCACCTCGCGCGGGCCGTCGAAGGGCTCCCTGCTGTGCGCGGTGCGGATGTTGTCGACGAGCAGCAGGTCGCCGGAGTGCCACGGCTCGCGCACGGTGTGGGCCTCGTACACCTCGTTGATCAGCCGTACGACGTCCTCGCCGATCGGATCGCCGTTGCCGTAGCGGGTGTTGAAGGGGAGCCCGTCGGAGCCGTAGACGTCCACCAGGTACTCGCGCACCTCGGGGTCCATCGTCCACTCGTTGAGGAACGCGATCTGGTTGAACCAGCAGCGCTGCCCGGTCACCGGATGGCGGACCACGGCGCTGCGGCGCTGCCGGGTGCGCAGGGAGCCGTCCGGCTGGTAGGTGTACTCGATCGCGTGGGTGCGGCAGTAGCGCTCGACGGCGGCGCGGTCCTCGGTGCCGAAGGCCTCGGCGATCGTCGCGCCGATCTCGTCGTTGTACGTCCGGGTGAGCAGCCAGCCCTCCCGCTCGAACCGTTCGGTGAGACCCGCGGGCAGCGCGTCGAGCACGGCCGGCGCGTCGGCGACCGCGGTGGCCCCGCCCTCGGCGGGCGCGTCGAGACAGGCGAACAGCATCAGAGAGGGGAACTCCAGCGCGTAACTCAGCTCGTGGTGCATGCACATCTGCTGGTTCGGCGGCCACTTGGACGAGGAGTACACGCCGTCCGCGTACGTCCGCCGGGGCGCGAAGGACTCCCGGTCGGGCATCAGGCGATCGCCCGTGACGCGGCGGAAGACGGCCCCGGTCGTGACCGGGTCGCGCAGTCCCAGTCCGCGGACCAGGACGCAGCCGTGCTCGGCGACGACGGCCCGCAGCGCGTCGCGGTGTTCGGCTGCCCAGCCCGCCGTGTTGCCCGCGGCGTCGGCGCGCAGGATCGGAGGGCTGCCTGGGCGCAGTTCGACGTCCGGTAGCAGCGTCGGAGATGAGGACGACATCGTGTGCTTCCTTTCGGTCTTGCGGTGTCCGGTCGTGCGGGGGTGCGGGTGTTGTGTGCCTGGTCGTGGTTCAGGAGTGGGCAGGGGGTTCCAGCAGACCTGCCAGGTCCGCGAGGATCGGGTGGCGGGTGACGTCCTTGAGGGTGATCGCCCGGTCCAGGGCGATCGCCAGCTTCACCGCCGCGAGCGAGGTGCCGCCGCGGTCGAAGAAGTGGTCCCGGCGGCCGATCCGGTCCGGGGGAATGCCGAGCACCTCGGCCCAGGCCGCCGCCAGGCGACGCTCGTTCGGCGTGCCGGGCGCGCGCGAGCCGTCCTCGACGGGGTCGGACTCCTCGGCGAGAGCGGTCAGCGTCTTGCGGTCGGTCTTGCCGTTGGCGGTCAGCGGCAGGCTGCTCTGCCAGTGGACGGCCGACGGAACCATGTACGCGGGCAGCGACGCGGCCAGCCGCTCCCGCACGGCCCCGGAATCGAGCGGGTCGGAGCCGAGCGGCTCGGCCCCGGCGCAGAACGCCACCAGCCGCGTGCCCCGTACGACCACCACGGCGCCGTCCCTGACGCCGGGCACCCGCAGCAGCGCGTTCTCGATCTCGCCGATCTCGATGCGGAAGCCGCGGATCTTCACCTGGCTGTCCCGGCGGCCGAGGAACTCCAGCTTGCCGTCGGGCAGCCAGCGGCCGTGGTCGCCGCTGCGGTAGAGCCGTTCGCCCGGGCGGTACGGATCGGTGGTGAACGCCGCCCTGGTCCGCTCGGGGTCGTTGACGTACCCGCGGCCGACGCAGACTCCGGAGAAGACGATCTCGCCGGGCGCGCCGAGCGGTACGGGCCTCAGGTGCTCGTCGACCACGTACACGCGTACGTTGCCGACCGGCCGCCCGAGCGGCACCCGTTCGTGGTCCGGCGCCCGGTCCATGACCTCGTGGTTGGTGTCGTCGGAGGTCTCGGTCAGCCCGTACGCGTTGACCAGCCGGATACCGGGCTCGGCCGCGAACCAGCGCTGTACGAGCTCCTTCTTGACCGCCTCCCCGGTGACCGACACGCAGCGCAGGTCCGGCAGTTCGCGCGGGCGCTGCTCCAACTCGGCCAGCACGGCCTCGAGATACGACGGGACCACCTGGAGCACGTTGACCGGGCCGCGCACGAGCGTGTCCACGAACGCCGGGACGTCGAGGACGACTTCCTGTTCGACCAGCAGCGTCCGGCCGCCGACCAGCGGCGCCGAGACCAGCTGCCACAGGGAGATGTCGAAGCACTGGGGCGCGGTCTGGGCGACCACCTGCCCCGCGCCGATCCCCAGGTCGTCGATCTTGGCGTGGACGTGGTTGAGGAAGCCCGCGTGCTCGCACATCGCGCCCTTGGGCTCGCCGGTGGACCCGGAGGTGAAGTAGATGTAGGCGAGTTGGTCCGCCGCGACGGGGATGCCGAGGTCGCTGTCGGGGTGGTTCTCCGCGTAGGCCGTCTCGACGTGGAGCGTGTGGGCGTGCGTGGCCGCCTCGTCCAGGGTGGTGGTGCTGCCGTGTTCCGTGACGACGAGTTCGCAGCCGGCGCGCGTCAGCGTGGCCGCGATGCGTTCGGCGGGGAAGTGCGGCTCGATGGGCAGATACACGCCGCCCGCCTTGAGGACGGCGAGGACGGCCGCCATCCAGTCCAGATCACGTTCCATGACCACGGCGACGACACCCTCGCGGCGCAGGCCGCGGGCCAGCAGCGCCCGGCCGAGTTGATTCGCACGGGAGTTGAGCTCCCGGTAGGTCCACTGCTCGTCGCCGCGCATGGCCGCGACGGCGTCCGGATGCGCCAGCACCCGCTCCTCGAACAGCTCGTGGACCCGGCGGTCCGGCAGCTCGCGCCGCGGTCCGGCCAACCCGTCGAGCTGGAAGCGGAGTTCGCCGTCCGAGAGTAGCCTCTGCTGGCCGTGCTCGGCGTCCGGGTCGGCGGCGAGCAGGGTGAGCGCGGTGAGGTGGTAGCCGGCGATACGGGACGCGGCGTCGGCGTCGAGGACGTCGGTGCGGTGGCGCAGCCGGAGCGTACGGTCGTCGACCGACACGTGCAGCACGGTGTCCTCGGGAACATCGCCGCCGTGCGGATCGAGGACCGTCTCGAACGCGGCCGGTCCGTCCCCCGGCTCGTGCACCGCCAGGTTCGCCTGCCGCAGCAGGTCCCGCCACGAGCCGGCAGTGACGGTCAGCCGGCAGAGCAGCGGCCGTTCGCCCTTCGCCGCGACATACCCGGTCGTGATCTCGCGCTCGCCGGAGAGTGCGGCGAGGACCTTGGCATGGGCGGCCAGGAGCGCGGCGGGCTCCCTCGACAGGCCGTCGGGCAGCGGCACTTCGTACTCGGCCGTGCCCGGCACGGGATCGAGCGTCCACTTCGGGATCGTGTCCATGGTCTTTCTTCCCCCCTGTTGTCCTTCTTCGTGTGTGCCGCGGAGCCGTCAGGCGTTCCGCAGGGCGACCGCCGGGTTTCCGCCCCAGGTCGCCCGTGTCGGGACGTCCTCGCCCTTCATCAGGAAGGAGTCGGCGGCGAGTACGGCGCCGTCGCCCATCGACACGCCGTAGTGGACGAGTGCGCCGACGCCGAGCGTGCAGCCCGCGCCGATCGTGATGTGGTCGGACTTGAAGGTGCCGTCCTCCTGCGAGTGCGACTGCACCTTGCTGTGTGCGCCGAGCGTGCTGTCGCTCCCGATGGCGGTGAGCGTCCGCTCCGTGATGTAGGCGCCGTCGTCGAAGACCCGGCGGCCGATGCGGACCCCGAGCAGCCGCCAGAGCAGGTTCTTGAACGGGGTGCCGTTGTAGATGCCGACGTGCGTGTCGGGGATCTTCCACAGCCGCTCCTGCCGCCAGAAGAGCGGGTCGTAGATGGAGCACAGCTGCGGCTCCAGCGGACGGAACCGGCAGATCAGGCGCTCCACCAGCACGTAGTAGCCGGTGGTGAACGCGAGGCCGGCCATCAGGGACGCACCGATCAGCAGCCCGCCGACGGTGCCGTGTGCCCCGTACAGGTCGACGGCGGCGAAGCCGAGCACCGTGAGCGCGAACCAGTCCAGCCACCGTACGAACAGGAACAGGCCCATGCTGCGGAGGTTGTACCGGTTCTTCGCGGCGAGGCGGCGGAGCAGCTCGTCGCCCTCGCGAAGGTGGTCGAACCGGGTGTCGCGCTCCACGGTCCGGGGGATCTCGAAGCTGGGCGAGCCGAGCAGGCCGACCCCCTCGCGGACCTCGCCGTCGAGCGGGACCATCACCTTCGTCGCGAGCAGGCAGTTGTCGCCCGTGCGGCCCCCGGCGGGATAGGCGATGTTGTTCCCGAGGAAGTTGCGCGGCCCGATCGATGTGCGCGAGACGCGGAAGGACGTACCGGAGAAGTCGGCGTTGATGATCGACAGTCCGTCGGCGACCATCGTGCCGCTGCCGACGGAGGCCAGATACGGCGTCTCGTGCTGCACCTCGGTCCCGAAGTTCGAGCCGGTCTGCTCGACGTGGGAGAGGTCGTATCCGATGGCCCGCAGGTAGTGGACGATGTACGAGCTGTCCCCGCACAGCCACTTGAAGAACTTGACGTTGGTGAAGCGCGCGACGGCACGCTGCACCGAGTAGTGGAAGCCGTAGAGCGGATAGACCCGGTCCGGTTCGATCACCAGGTTGAGCAGCCGCGGCAGCACGGACACCGCGGCGAAGCCGACCACGATGAAGCCCAGGAAGAGGGCGAGGGACAGGCCCAGCGCCTCGGCGTAGAACCGCCCGGACGTGATGTGCTGGGTGTCCCGGTCGAGCAGCACGTCCAGCGAGGGCACCAGCGTGAGCAGCATGTACGTACCCCCGACGAGGAGCGGCAGGTACACCAGGAGCGTCTGCAGCAGGGTGGCCAGGCCGTAGCCCACCCGGCGCGCGGTGCCGCACTCCGCCGGGGCGATGCGTACGTAGTCGACGTCCGTGCGCTGGGCGGGGGAGCCGTGCCACCGCTGCCCGGCCGGCACCGCGGCGCCGCGGTGCAGCGCGGAGGAGTGACCGAGCTGGGATCCGTCGCCCATGGTGGTGCCGATGTCGAGGACGGTCTTCTCGCCGATGTACACGTCACGGCCCAGGGTGACCGGGCCGGTGCGGATCCGCCCCGCGTGCGCCTGGTAGCAGAGGAAGTACGAGTCCTTGCGGATCACCGTTCCGGCGCCGACGGTGAACAGGTCGGTGCAGACCGGGACGGAGGGGGAGAGGATCGTGACGCCCTTGCCGATGTGCGCGCCGAGCGCCCGCAGGTAGAGCACGTAGAGCGGGTTGCCGGCGAACAGGACCATCGGGTTGGCGTGCAGCAGTGCCTTGACGGTCCAGAAGCGCAGATAGGCGAGGCTCCAGACGGGGAACTCGGTCTCCTTCCACCGGCCGACGAGCACCCACTTGGCCACGATCGGCACGGTGCACACGCCGACGAAGACGGCACCTCCGAAGACCGCCGACCGCAGATAGACGTCCGCCACACCCTCTCCGGCGGCGACCCACTCGTACCCCCGCACGGTGACGATTCCGGAGAGGAGGCAGTACGCCGCGAAGATCAGGAACTGGAGTGTTCCGCACAGGACATAGCGTGCGGTGCTGCCCTGCGCGGGGGCCTCGGCCGGCTCGGGCGGCGGCGCGGGTGACTGGTCCGGGACCTCGGCGAGCGCCGCCGCGAGACCGCGGATCGTCGGGTGGCCGTAGACGTCCCTCATCGACACGGGTGGCAGGTCGGGCCGCTTCCTGACCCGGGCGCAGAAGTGCGCCATCACCAGGGAGTTGGCGCCGAGGTCGTCGAAGAAGTGGCTGTCGACGGGGACCGTGTCGGCCTTCACGACCCCGGCGAGCACTTCGGCGAGCACGCGTTCGATGCCGTTCACCGGGTCGCGGGTCGCC
This sequence comes from Streptomyces albicerus, assembly GCF_008905045.1. Taxonomy (GTDB): domain Bacteria; phylum Actinomycetota; class Actinomycetes; order Streptomycetales; family Streptomycetaceae; genus Streptomyces; species Streptomyces albicerus. Next base: position 326,794 of record NZ_VWMY01000001.1, on the reverse strand, counting down.
GGGGAGCGGGCCGGAGCGGCTGTCGTGACCTCGCCGGGTTTTACCACCACTTGATCTCCTAGATGGTCATTACTGGTACTTGTGGACTGTTCGGAGCGGTTTGCGCTTCGGATGGGAATACGTTGAAATCGCCCCGGCCGTTTCACGGCGCAGCGAAATAGCGACACGCGACACGCGATGCGTGTGTAACCTGAGTGATTCCGGTGTGCCGGAAGAAAGGCCTGTGCCGGAAGGAAGAATGGTGCTCACAGAAGTGAAATTACATGCGAGAAGAGGTCGATCGTGAAGTGCTTGAAGTGACCGCGTGAAAGGGCGCAGTGGAGCACGGCATGATCCGCGTGGTTCCCACGCGGATCACGGGCAAAGCGGCTGCGTAGGGCCCTGGTCAAGGCCCTTCTGAGTCCCCCGTGTCGTGGTGCCACTGAGCCGTCCCCACGTGCCCAGCAGAATGCAATCCGAATTGTTTCGGTGTGCTCATGAACGGGTCAAGGGCGTTTCGTTCTATGGCGCTTTCTCGCTGCTTGACGCCTCATGGATTACGTCACTGAATCGTCTCGTCCGTCCGTGTCACCGGGGAACTCACCGTATGGGCGGTGTATGTATGGTTGCCCGTTCCACTTCTGGAGGGCCCCTGATTCGGCCACCGAGGTCATGACAAGGAAAAGGGTTCGATTTCCCTTTACGATTTCTGCCGAGTTGCTGCCGCTTTTCCACCGGATGACGGAACCAAAGGCGGAAAGAGGGGGGAGTGCACGGCCCACGGGCGCGGTGCGCACCGGCCGACGCACCGGGGGATGAGTGCAGCCTCCCGCGGCGGATACCTTTAGGGCGTGCAGCCAGCAAGTGAACCCCCTCAGAGGACGTCCGGCCGTCTCCATCGGGCGCGTGCCCTCTACCGGAACGTCTCCAAGCGCAGGACCGCTTGGCTGCTGATCAAGGACACCGTCAACTCGTGCATCGAGTACCGCATCCTGGGCCTCGCGGCGGAGGCGGCGTTCTTCACGCTGCTGTCCGTGCCGCCGCTGCTCCTGAGCATGCTCGGCCTGCTGGGCTACGTCGACGACTGGACCGGCGCCGACACCATCGCCAGCGTGGAGGCCAACATCCTGGAGGCGTCCCGCACGATCCTGACCGACAAGGGCGTCACACAGATCGCCGAGCCGGTCCTCCACGACGTGATGGAGGGCGGTCGCCCCGACGTCATCTCCCTGGGCTTCCTGTTCGCCCTGTGGTCGGGCTCGCGCGCGGTGAACGTCTTCATCGACACGATCACCGTGATGTACGGCCTCGACGGGGTGCGCGGCATCGTCAAGACCCGGCTGGTGGCCTTCGCGCTCTTCCTCGCGGCGCTGCTGATCGGCTCCGTCGCGCTGCCGCTGATGGTCGCGGGCCCCGACGCGGTGGTGAACATCGTGCCGTGGTCGACGACCGTCGTGCAGGTGCTGTACTGGCCCGTCGTCATCGTGCTGTCCATCGCCTTCCTCACGACGCTCTACCACGTGTCCGTGCCGGTGCGCTCGCCGTGGATCGAGGACGTGCCCGGCGCCCTGGTCGCGCTCGGGATGTGGGTGCTCGGCAGCTTCCTGCTGCGCATCTACCTGACGAACACGGTCGAGGGCCCCACGATCTACGGCTCCCTGGCCGCGCCCGTCGCCGTGCTGCTGTGGATCGGGGTGTCGGCCTTCGCGGTCCTGGTGGGCGCCGCCGTCAACGCGGCCATCGACCGGGTCTGGCCGGCCGCCGCCACCGCGGCCGCGCGCGCCGTCAACGAACGACTGCGCGCGGAGCAGGCCGCCGACCTCGTGGCCCGCGCGGCGGCGGCCCGAGCCGCCGCGGAACCCGACGACCCGGACGACCCGGACATGCCCTCCGAGTTCCCGGAGCGCTGGTCCCGCTTCCTGCCTCCCGAGGACGTGACCTCCCGGCTGCGGACGCACGCCAAGAGCACGCCCAAGAACGGCGACGAGCCGCCCCCGCCGCAGTGACCGCGACGGGGGCTCAGGGTTGGGCCGACAGGTCTCAGACCTTCCACACACCCGCCGCCGTGTGCTCCCGCGCGAAGTCCGTGAAGTCGCGCGGCGCACGGCCCAGGACCTGCCGGACGTCGTCGGTCGCCTTGCCGTCGGTGCCGTCGAGCAGCCCCTCGAAGACCTCCTCCGTGAACGCGACCTCCTCGGGCGAAAGCCCGAACCCGGCCAGGATGGCGCCGTACTCCTTCACCGACACCGGCACGTAGCGGATCTCCCGGCCCGCTGCGGCGGAGATCTCCGCCATGGCCTCGCGGAAGGACAGCAGCCGCGCCCCCGTGATCTCCAGGGTCCGCCCCGCGTACGAGGAGTCGGCCAGCGCCTTCACGACCACGTCCGCGATGTCGCGCGTGTCGATGAACGGCTGCGGCGCCTCACCCGCCGGGAACACGAACTCGCCGCTCTGTACGCCCGCCAGCAGCAGGCCCTCGCTGAAGTTCTGCATGAACCAGGTCGCCCGTACGATCGTCCACTGCGCGCCCGACTCGCGCAGCGCCCGCTCGGCCGGTTCCGCCTGCCGCTCACCGATCGCCGACAGCAGCACCAGACGGCGTACGCCGAGCTCCTGCGCCCGCCGAGCGAACGCGGCGATGCTCTGGTCCGCGCCCGGCGCGCCCACGTCCGGCGTGTACGCCAGATACGCCGCGTCCGCGCCCCGCAACGCCTCGTCCCACGTCGAGGAGTCGTACCAGTCGAAGCGCACCTCACCACCGCGCGAAGCGGCCCGTACGCCGAACCCGGCGGCCTTCGCCGCATCCGCCACCTGACGCCCCGTCTTGCCCGAGGCCCCCGTCACCAACACCGTCTCGTTCCGTGTGTTCTCCGTCATGAGTCCAGTCAACGGCCGCACGAGGAAAGGGAACATCGCTGAACCTCTCGTTCCCATAAGAGCCCGTCTACGCTGGGTTCATGGACGCACTCGCAGGCCTTCTGGAGGGTCCACGCGCGCGTGGCGCCTTCATGATCCGGGCGTGTTTCGAGCCACCCTGGTCCATCCGCATCGAGGACCGCGCCCCGCTCACCGTCATGCTCATGGTCCGCGGCGAGTCCTGGATCATGCCCGACTCCGGGGAGCCGGTGCTGCTGCGGGCAGGCGACCTCGCCATCGCGCGCGGCCCCGACCCGTACACCTGCGCCGACGACCCCTCGACCGCGCCGATCGCGGTGATCCTGCCGAACCAGGAGTGCACGTACCCGGACGGGCGCTCGATGCGGGGAACCATGGACCTCGGCGTCCGCACCTGGGGCGAGCGGCTCGACGGCTCCATGGTGATGCTGATCGGGACGTACCCGATGCAGGGCGAGGTCAGCGGGCGGCTCCTTGACGCCCTGCCGCCGCTGGTGACCCTGACCTCCGACGTGTGGCAGTGCCCGCTGACCCCGCTGCTCAGCGAGGAGATCGTGCGCGACGAGCCCGGCCAGGAGGTCGTCCTCGACCGGCTGCTCGACCTGCTGGTCATCGCCTCGCTGCGGGCCTGGTTCTCCCGCCCGGAGGCCGCGGCACCCGCCTGGTACCGGGCACTCGCGGATCCCGTGGTGGGCCGCGTACTGCGGCTCCTCCAGGACGATCCGGCCCACCCCTGGACGGTCGCCTCCCTCGCCGCGAAGGCCGGCGTCTCGCGGGCCGCGCTCGCCCGCCGCTTCAGTGAACTCGTGGGCGAGCCCCCGATGACGTACCTGACGGGCTGGCGTCTCGCCCTCGCCGCGGACCGGCTGCGCGACACCGGGGACACCCTCGAGGCGATCGCCCGCCAGGTCGGGTACGGCAGCGCGTTCGCGCTGTCCAGCGCCTTCAAGCGGGTCTACGGGGTCAGCCCGCAGGAGCATCGGACGAGGGCGGCGTAGCCTTTTGGCTGTGGCCGAGTTGTACGTGGACCTGTCGCCGACGCCGTATCGGGAGCGGGCGTCGCGGCTCGCGGGTGCGGTCGTGTGGACCCGTACCGCTGTGCCGGGTGACGTCGCTCCGGTGCTGCCCGACGGGTGTATGGACCTGCTCTGGACGGAGGGGCGGCTCTTCGTCGCGGGGCCCGACACGCGTGCCTACGTGAGCGACGAGGCCGGGGGCACGCGGTTCGCGGGGATTCGGTTCTTCCCCGGGACCGCGCCCTCCTATCTCGGTGTACCGGCTCATGAACTGCGTGATCAGCGGGTCGATCTCGCGGATGTGTGGAACGCGGGGGCCGTCCGGCGGCTGACCGAGCGGGTCGACGCGGCGGGCGACCCCGCCGGTGCGCTCGAGGCTTTGGCCGTCGAGCGGGCGGCTGATGTCGAGCCGCCCGATCCGTGGCTACGGGGTGCTGTGGCGGGGTTGTCCGCGGGGCGGTCCGTTGCCTCGATCGCGGATGCGGTGGGGTGGAGTGAACGGCAGTTGCATCGGCGGGCGTTGGCAGCGTTCGGGTACGGGCCGAAGATGCTGGCCCGGGTGCTGCGGTTGCAGCGGGCCTTGCGGCTGGCTCGGGATGGGGTGGCTCTGGTGGATACGGCCGCGCTTGCGGGGTATGCCGACCAGGCCCATCTGGCGCGTGAGGTACGGGGGTTGGCGGGGGCGCCGTTGGGGGAACTGCTTCGCCGTTGAGCTCACGGGGCGCTGTTGCTGAGATGTGCGAACAGGTCCACCCCGTTGCCGTCCGGGTCTCGTACCACCGCGTACCGCATGCCCCATTCGGCGTTCCACGGCTTGAGTTCGCTCTGGTAGCCGGCGGCGATCAGGTCCTCGTACGTGGCGTCGACGTCTGCGGGGCTGTCGCACAGGAAGGCCAGGCCGACCCTCCCTCCGCCCGTCGGCGGCTGCCAGTCGGGGTGGAACGAGCGGATCGTGGCCTCCGTGTCGAGTGCGAAGCGCAGGCCGCCCGGCAGGTCCGCCTCGACGTGGGGCTCCTTCTCGGAGCCCTCGGGGAAGCCGAGACCCAGGCGGCGGTAGAAGGCGAGTGAGGCGGCCATGTCGGAGACGACGAGGCCGATAACGTCGAATCGTGGAGTCATGGAACCAAGGTAGGCAGGCGGCGGACGGCCGGTCTTGAACGAATCGGACGCGGTTCCGACGAGGCTCCTTGCGCAGTCCTCCACCCGGCGGTACACGGGGAGAAAGGTTCGTATGCGGGCAAAAGCGGGCGGATCTATTCCGCGGCCGCCGGGTGGAGAGGAACGGAATGTCCCACGTGACCACCGCGCTGCACGACTACCCGAAGAACCCGGTCACCCTGGAAGCGGTGTACGACCCCGGCCCGTCGCGCTGGCTGTGGCTGGTCAAATGGCTGCTGGCGATCCCGCACTACGTCATCCTCGCCTTTCTCTGGGTCGCCTTCCTGGTCGTGACCGTGATCGCCTTCTTCGCGATCCTGATCACCGGCGGCTATCCGCGTGCCCTGTTCGGCTTCAACGTCGGGGTACTGCGCTGGAGTTGGCGGGTGGCGTACTACGCGTACGGGTCGCTCGGCACGGATCGCTATCCGCCCTTCACGCTGGCGGACGTGCCCGACTACCCGGCTCATCTGGAGGTCGCTCGCGCCGAGGAGTTCTCCCGCGGCCTCTTTCTCGTCAAGTGGTGGCTTCTGGTGCTGCCGCAGCTTCTCGTGGTCCTCTTCCTCACGGGAGGCGCCCGCTTCACGGGCGGTCTCGCGGGCCTGCTGGCCTTCTACGCGGGCGTCTCGCTGCTGTTCACCGGCCGCTATCCGCGAGGCATGTACGACCTGAACGTGGGGCTGCACCGCTGGGCGATCCGCGTCCTCGCGTACGGGGCGCTCCTGACGGACGTCTACCCGCCGTACCGCCTGGACCAGGGGCCGAGCGAACCCTGAGCCGGGTACCCGAGCACCTGATTATCGGAGGGGCATGGGCACACCCTTGCGGCAGGATGAGCCTCATGATCCGTGCCGCGCGCGTCCTGCCGCTTCTGTTGCTGCCTCTGCTGCTCGTCTCCTGCGGTACGGAGGAGGCGGGGGCCGGGGCCGACTCGGGGACGGGCAGCGCGGCTGACCCCGCCGAACTCGACGCCCGTGCACGGGCCTTGGGAGTCGCGCCGGAGCATGTGTACGTCACCGAGGCTCCCGGGTTCACCGTTGCCCAGCAGTCGGTGGGGGTGTACGGGGGCGATGGTTTCTCCGCCGCGTACGTGTCCCAGGAGGGTGGCGCTCAGCTCGGGCTCTTCGTGGACCGGGGGACGCTCACCGGGGAGAGCTGCGCGAAGAAGCCGGTGGGTGAGGTGTCGGGGGAGAAGGTCACCTGTGAGCGCGATGGGGACGCCTGGTACCGGAAGGCCGGTGACCAGCACGAGTACGCGATACCCCGCGACGGCCACGTCGTTCGGCTCAGCGCTGACGCCAACCACGTGGACCGTGCCGTCCTGCGCGAGGCCGCCGAGGCGGTGCACCGGCCGGACGCCAACGAACTGACCGCCCTCATGCCCCCGGCGCCCGAGGGTGCCGCCACCGAGCCGGTAGAGCGCGGGGACCTGCCGCCGGTGGGCGACGGGGCGCCCAACAACGAGGTGGGGACGACGGGTTGAGCCGCCTGCTCATTTAACGGAGCCACCGCGCGGGCTCGCCGGTCGAACCGCCCTGCTGATCCGAAAATTTCGGGCTTCCCGCACACGCCAGGGATCGCCCCGCCCGGGAAATAGAGTCGGATCCCATGGCAGCGCAGCACCTCGGACCGCGTGTCCTCGAACCCCGTGTCCTCGTCTACACCCGCACCACGGCCTACCGCCACGAGTCGATCCCGGACGGCATCGCGGCCGTGCGCTCGCTCGGGGCCGCGCACGGCTTCACCGTCTACGCGACGGAAGACCCCGCGATCTTCGACGCTCCCCTCGGTCCATACGCCGCCGTCGTCTTCCTCTCCACCAGCGGGGACGTCCTGACGCCCGCGGGCCGGGAGCACCTCGCCGCGTACGTCGAGGCGGGCGGCGGCTTCGTCGGAGTGCACGCGGCGGCCTGCACCGAGTACGACTGGCCGTACTACGGCGAACTGCTCGGGGCCCGCTTCGCACGGCACCCCGACCACCAGCTGGGCAAGGCCCTGGTGGAGGACCGCGATCACCCGGCCACCCGCCATCTGCCCGCCGTCTGGGACTTCACGGACGAGTGGTACGACTTCCGCACGAACCCGCGCGGCGCGGCGCGCGTACTGGCCTCCGCCGACGAGACCTCGTACAACGGAGGCGAAATGGGCAACGACCACCCCCTCGTGTGGTGCCGCGAACAGGGGGCGGGCAGGGTCTTCTACACCGCACTGGGCCACGCCCCGGAGGCATACGAGGACCCGGACTTCCGCCAGCACTTGCTCGGCGGAATCACCTGGGCGGCCGCCTTCTGACCGTGCCCCTTCGGACGCGCCCCGTCAGACGCGCCCGTAAGGGGCGCGGGGAACTGCGCGACCAGCCCCAGACGACCCGCAGACTCCACCCCACCCAAATCAACACGGCGCCGTACTAGCCCGCACAACCAACCGCGTAGACAACTCCGTCCGAGTCCCCTCAGGCTGCTCCCCCGCCATCATCCGCACAAGCAAGCGCAGCGCCGTCGCAGCCATCTCCGAAAGCGGCTGGCGGACGGTCGTCAAGGCCGGCGAAGCCCAGTGCGCCTCGGGCAAGTCATCGAACCCGACCACACTGACATCGCCCGGCACGGACAGCCCCCGCTCGGCAAGGGCGCGGAACACACCGAGGGCCATCCGGTCCGAGCAGACGAAGACGGCCGTGGGCGGCTCCGGCAGATCAAGGAGCTCCAGCATCCTCCGGTGCGCCGCGGTCTCGTCGAAGCTGCCGTAGCGCAGGTACTCGGGGCGGTGGCGGATACCGGCCGCCGCGAGGGCCGAGCGGTAGCCGGCGACGCGCGCGCTGCTGCACATCTTGCGGCGGTAGCCGGCTATGACCGCGATGCGTTCGTGGCCGAGGGCGAGCAGGTGCTCGGTCGCGGTCACACCACCGTGCCAGTTGGCCGCGCCGACCGAGACGACACCGGGCGGCGGCTCGAGTACCGGGTCGATCAGGACGAACGGGATGCGGTGCTGCTCCAGCCAGGCGTACTGGGACGGGGTCAGCTCGGCGAGGTTGAACAGCACCCCGGAGGAGCCGCGCGTGGAGAGCTTGTCGAGCCAGCCACGCTCGGGTCGGCCGCCCCGGGTCCGGGTGAGGCCCGCCGAGACCACCACCTCGAGGCCCGCGTCGTGCGCCGCCTCCTCCACCCCGTGCAGGATCGCGCCCGACCAGGAGCTCTCCAGCGAGTGCACGACGAGATCGACCAGGCCGGGTGACTTCACCGCGTCGAACCGGGGTCTGCGCACATAGCCGAGGCGGTCGAGCGCCTCCGTGACCCGGCGGCGGGTCTCCGGAGCGACGTCCTCGCGGCCGTTGACCACCTTCGAGGCCGTCGGCACGGACACGCCCGCCTCGCGGGCGACGACCGCGAGGGTCGGCCCGGCCACGCTCCCGGTACGCACCATGAAAGCCCACCTCTCTAGGCCCCGTCCCGAGGGCCGACGAAAGTTTCGGGTAGAAAGCGCTTCCTACAGTAAGGCCGCCGCGACTCGCCGTGGAAGAGCCGGTATTCAACGGAATTCCACGGGGCCGAAACTTTCGAAATGTCGAACGCGCAGGTCGTGGGCGGCTTCCTCGCGCCGCCCCATCCCGGCGGGCGGGCGGGTACACGGCGGATTTCGACCTTTTGGGGCTGCGTGACACGGGCGTTCTGTGATGCGCTGTGGGGGCAGACCCTGTGGTTCCCGCAGTGGGAGGAGATGGTCGAATGACCGAGGGTCCCGTGGTCAGCACCCCTCACGGTGCCGTACGAGGCCGTTACGAGAACGGCCTCGCCGTGTTCCGTGGCATTCCCTACGGCGCCCCGCCCTTCGGCCCCCGCCGCTTCCGGCCGCCCGTCCCGCCCGATCCCTGGGACGGTGTGCGCGACGCGGGCGCGTTCGGGCCGACGCCGCCCAAGCCGCCGTACTCCGAGGCCTTCGCGCAGCTGCTCTCCGACCCGGTCGTGCCGGGCGACGACATCCTCAACCTGAACGTGTGGACCCCCGAGCCGGGCCCCGGCGCCCGGCTCCCGGTCATGGTGTGGATCCACGGCGGGGCGCTGACCCGAGGCTCGTCGGCGGTGCCCGTGTACGACGGCCGGTCCTTCGCCCGCGACGGGGTGGTGTTCGTCTCCCTCAACTACCGCCTGGGCGTGGAGGGTTACGGCCTCTTCCCGGACGCTCCGGCCAACCCGGGCCTGCGCGACCAGCTCGCCGCGCTGGAGTGGGTTCGGGACGCGATCGCCGAGTTCGGCGGCGATCCGGACCGGGTGACCGTCTTCGGCGAGTCCGCCGGCGCGATCAGCATCGGGGCACTGCTGGCGAGCCCCCGCGCCCAGGGACTGTTCCGGCGGGCCGCGCTGCAGAGCGGCCCGCCCGAGGCGACGGAACGGGACAAGGTACGGCGCCTGGTGCGGCGTATGGCCGCCCGGCTGAAGATCCCGGCCACCGCCGAGGCGTTCGCCACCATCGACCGCGCGGCCCTCGCCGAGGCCCAGGCCGAGGCCGGCCGCCGCGCCAGCCCGGTCCTCGGCGGCCCCGCCTTCGGCATCGTCGTCGACGGCGACCTCGTACCGCGCGACCCGCTGGAAGCGCTGCTCGAGGGCGGCCCGGCCCGGGATGTCGAGCTGCTCCTGGGCTGGACCAGCGAGGAGTACCGGCTGTGGCTCGCGCCCACCGGACTGCTCGAGCGGATCGACCGGCTCGGCCCGGTCGCCCTGGCCGGCGCGATGGCCCGCTGCCGCTGCGGTCCCGAGGTCCCGCGCGGCTACCGCCTGGCCCACCCCGACGCGAGCACCGGCGACCTGGTGGGCCAGCTGGTCACCGACTTTCTCCTGCGCGTGCCGCTGCACCGCCTCGCCGACGCCCACCGGGCACCCTCGTACGTCTACGAGTTCGCCTGGCCGTCGAATGTCCCCGGCCTGGGTGCCTGCCATGCCCTGGAGCTCGGCTTCGTCTTCGACACCGCCGACGTGCCCGAGTCCGCGAAGCTTGCGGGGCCTGGGGCCCCGCAGTCTCTTGCCGGTGAGATGCACTCGGCGTGGGTGCGGTTCGCTGTTGACGGGGATCCGGGGTGGGCGGTGTGGGACGAGACGCATCCGGTACGGGTGTTCGGGACAGGCGATCCCATGGTTGTGCACGGGCCTCGGGATCGGGAACTCGGGCTGTGGGAGGCCGAGTTCGCTGCCTCGGAGGTTGCGGGTCCTGCGCTGCCGAGGCCGGGTGTGGTGCCGTTGTCTGTGGTGCGGCGGCTTCGGCGGTCGGGGGGTGTGCGGCGGGTGTGACGGGTGCGGGTCGTTTGTGGCTGGTCGCGCAGTTCCCCGCGCCCCTAAGGGGGCGCTGTACTGCACCGGAGTTGGTCAGCGTGCCGATCAAGCCGACGCCTCGGCCGCCTCCTCCGCCGATAGCCGGGGGCGAGTCTGCGTCGCCCGCAGCTTTGCCCTTGCCGTGGCCGTCGGGTCGGTCGGGCGGCGTGTGTGCCAGGCCGTGGTTGCCTGGTAGGCGGCGGTGACCTCCAACAGGCGGTCCTCCTCGTACGGTTGGCCGCCGAGGATGGTGCCGACCGGTACGCCGTTGGTGCCGAAGCCGATGGGGAAGGCGATCTCTGGGAGGCCGAGGATGTCGAAGGGCACGGGACCCGTCTGCAGCACCACGTCGCAGTCGTTGAGGATGCCGTCGAGGACCTCCCGCAGGAGGTGGGTCTTGGCGCGCTGAGCCGTGATCCACTCGTCGCCCGAGAGCATCAGACCCTGCAGCCAACTCAGCAGGGACACACCGAACTTGGTGGGATCCTCACGCAGCCAGTGCCGGAACGGCTCGGTGCGCTCGGCGAGGCGGGCCGCGTTGAAGGTGCCGGTGAGCAGGGCCCAGTCGGCCGGGTAGGTGATGTCGACCAGCGTCACGCCCCGGATCGCGGCCAACTGGTCCAGGAAGGCGCCGCGCATCTCCTTCTGGGAGGAGAGGAAGTCGGCCGGCACACCGATTCTCGTGGCGCGGCGCAGGCGAACTCCCTTCGACGCGACGGGAGTTGCGGACCGGATCAGATCGGGTACGACCGGCAGCCCAAGCGTGCGCGGGTCCTTGGGATCGGGCCCCGCCATGATCTGGAGCATGATCGCCGCGTCCATCGCATCGCGCGCGAGCGGCCCCGCGTGATCGCGGGTGAAGGAGAGCGGGATGACGCCGTGGATCGACACGCGCCCCATCGTCGGCTTGAGCCCGGTCAGGTTCTGCTGGTTGGACGGCAGCACGATCGAGCCGCCGGTCTGGGTGCCGATGGACGACGAGGCGAGCCGTGCGGCCACCGAGCAGGCGGGCCCGGTCGAGGAACCGCCGGGATCGACGGACGGGTCCGCCGGCGTCCAGGCGTTGACCGTCGTCACCGTGCCGTTCGGCTTCGTGGCCCGGGTGGTGGCCAGCGGTCCCATCTGCCCCTTGCCCAGCACGATTCCGCCGGCCGCCTTCAGCCGGGCCACGGCGGTCGCGTCCTCGTCCGGCACGAAGTCCTCGAAGATGAGGGAGTTGCACCGGGTGGGCACACCATCCGTGAAGTAGTTGTCCTTGATGCAGAGAGGAATCCCGCGGAGGACGCCGATGGGGCGCCGGTCGGCCTGCCGCGCCGCCTTCAGAGCCGCCTCGCCGGTGACTTCCGCGTACGCCTGGTACGTGGAGTCGTAGCGCTCGATCCGCTCCAGGTACGCCTCGGTGAGCTCCGTCGCCGTCAGCTTTCCGCGCCGCATCAGGACGACGGCCTCGGCGAGGGTGGCTTCCGAGGGATCCTGCCGGGCGGCCTGCCGTACGTCGATGTCGGGGATCCGGAGTTTCGCCGCTGTCGCGGCACTCGCGGGCGCCGCGCTCTGCAGTGCGACGCCGCTCGCCACCGCCGCCGAACTCGCCAGAAACACACGTCTGTTGAGGGCCCGGCTCATCACTCCTCCGCCTTCCCGGTCCACGCCTCGGTGATCGACGGGTACAGGAGGGGCGGCGAGGCCTGCTGGCCGTACGCGGGACTCGTCGCGGGGGCCGCCCACCCGGCTATCGCGCCCGGGGTCGACGCCACGAACGACCGCAGAGACGCGAGAACTTGGGCCTGCGTCGGCACTCCGGTCGCCGGGTCGGCCTTCTCGGGGAGCAGCGTCAGATCGAAGCCCGCCAGCGCGAGTCTCGTCCGGACGTATGCGTCCAACTGCTCCTGCGTGGGCGGCTGCACCTCGGCCAAGGGGGACCTCCGTGATCGACGTACCGGCATGACGGGCATACAGGCATGACGGATGTACGGGCGTAACGGGCGTACAGACGTAACGGGCGTACGGGTAAGGGGACTTCACCACCTGTCCGTGAAGTCCTCATTGAGCCCGTGCTTCACCGGAGTTACGTAGGCCGCCCCTGTAACAGGAGAGGCGCCCGCTTCCGCAACACCCGTGCCGTTACGCCACCTTGAGTGCTTCCGAGATCCCCGCGATCGCCGTCGGTCCCACCCGGCAGCATCCGCCGATCAACCGGGCTCCGGCCGCCTCCCAGCCGGTGACCTGCTCGGCGGTGAAGGTCGAGTGCCCGCTCCAGGCGCGTGCCTCGGCGTCCCAGGTCTCGCCGCTGTTCGGGTAGACCACGACCGGTTTGCCGGTGACGCGCGCGGCGGTCTCCACCGCGCGGTCCACGTCGTCCGGGGCGCAGCAGTTGACACCGACCGCGATCACGTCGTCGGCGTCGGCCGCGAGCGCGAAGGCCTCCTCCAGCGGCTGCCCGGCCCGCGTCCGGTCCCCGGCGACGCTGTACGACAGCCACGCCGGTACGCCGAGCCCGCGCACGGCGCGCAGCAGAGCCCGCGCCTCGTCGGCGTCGGGCACGGTCTCAAGGGCGAGGACGTCGGGTCCGGCGGCGGCGAGCACTTCGAGCCGGGGCCGATGGAACCGCTCGAGGTCGTCGACGCTCAGTCCATACCGGCCCCGGTACTCCGAGCCGTCCGCGAGCATCGCTCCGTACGGGCCCACCGACGCTGCCACCCACAGCGGCCGGCGCACCCCCTTGGCCTTCGCCTGTCGTGCCGCCTCGCGGGCGAGGTTGACGCTGAGCGCGAGCAGCTCGGCCGCGCGCTCGCGGGAGATACCGCGCTTGGCGAAGCCCTCGAAGGTCGCCTGGTAGCTGGAGGTGATCGCGACGTTTGCGCCCGCCTCGAAGTAGGCGAGGTGTGCCTCGGTGATCGCCTCGGGCTGCTCGGCGAGCAGCCGGGCCGACCACAGCTCGTCGCTGAGGTCGTGCCCGGCTGCTTCCAGCTGGTTGGACATACCGCCGTCTAGGACGACCGTGCCGGTGGCGAGGGCTTCGGGGAGGGAGGCAGGGGTGTCGCTGGTCATGTCTTGACGTTAGTCGAAGCGGGGGCAGGCACTCGCTCGGTGTTTGAGGGTGCGGGTTGTGTGGGACTGGCCACGCCCACGCGGCGGAGCCGCACATCGATGCAGCCCCGCGCCCCTAACAGATTGAACGGGGCGCTCAGGCCGGGCTGTCCCACAGTGCGGTGCTGTGGGCAGCGGTCAGTGACCCGATCCGGTCGAGGACGTCCTCGACCGGTAGTGGGTCGATGCGGCGGCCGTCTCGCAGGCGTAGCGCCCCCCGGTCGTCGGTGGCTTCTTTAGCGCCGATCACCGCCTGGTACGGGACCAGGCGGGACTCTCTGATACGGGCGCCCAGGGTGCCGCGCTCGGGGCCGGCGATCTCGGCCCGCAGCCCTCGCTCGGCGCAGCGATGCGCGAGGGAGGCGGCGTTCGGGAGCTCCGCCTCCGAGATCGGGAGGATCACCAGCTGGGTCGGGGCAAGCCACGCCGGGAAGGCGCCGCCGTGCTGTTCCACGAGGTGGGCCACGGCGCGTTCCACGCTGCCGATGATGCTGCGGTGCACCATGACCGGCCGGTGTTTCGCGCCGTCCGCGCCGATGTAGTGGAGGTCGAATCGCTCGGGCTGGTGGAAGTCGACCTGCACGGTGGACAGGGTGGACTCCCGGCCCGCGCCGTCGGTGACCTGGACGTCGATCTTCGGCCCGTAGAACGCGGCCTCGCCCTCGACCGCCTCGTACGGCAGCCCTGAGCGGTCCAGGACCTCGGTCAGGAGGGCGGTTGACCGCTGCCACAGTTCGGGCGCGGCGACGTACTTGCCGCCTCGGCCAGGCAGCGAGAGCCGGTAGCGGGCCGGGCTGATGCCGAGCGCCTCGTACGCCCGGCGGATCATGGCCAGGGCGGCCCGGGCTTCCTCCGCCACCTGGTCCAGGGTGCAGAAGATGTGCGCGTCGTTGAGGTGGATCGCGCGTACGCGGGTCAGCCCGCCGAGGACTCCGGACAGCTCGGAGCGGTACATGCCGCCCAACTCGGCCATTCTCAGGGGTAGTTCGCGATAGCTGTGCGAGCGTGAGCGGTAGATCACCGCGTGGTGAGGACACAGGCTCGGGCGCAGCACGACTTGCTCCGCACCCAAATCCATCGGCGGGAACATGTCTTCGCTGTAATGCGACCAGTGCCCCGAGATCTCGTACAGCTCCCGCTTGCCGAGGACCGGCGAGTACACGTGCCGGTAGCCCGCCCGCCGCTCCTCGGTACGGATGTACTCCTCCAGGGTGTGCCGTACGACCGCCCCGTCGGGCAGCCAGTACGGCAGCCCCGCGCCGATCAGCGGGTCGGTGTCGAACAGGTCCAGCTCGCGGCCGAGTCTGCGGTGGTCGTGGTCGTGGTGGTGGTTGCCGTGGCTGTTGTTGCGGTCGTTGTCGTTCATGGTGGCGGTCTCCTCGTCGACGGGTTGGACCGGGCGAGTGACCGCGTACGCCGAAGCCCCGGGGCACTCGCCCCGGGGCTTCGGACTGGCTCATAGGTCAGCGCGCCGGGACACTCTCCGGCGTCGTCGTCATCATGTGGGCGCGCTTCATGGTGGGGACCGTAGCAACGGGGTGGGGGAGCGCGCACGGGGTTTTCCTCCCGGCCCTCTGTCCCCACGGTCCTTTAAGATCACCGCATGCGTGAAGCCGCCCCGCTCACCCCGCAGCCGGCCGACGAAGTCCGCGACATCTTCCAACTCCCGCCCGAACAAGCCCAGTTCGAGACCCTCACGCACAACCCCAAGAACGGCGTCACCGGCGGCGTCTGGCGCGTCACCGCCGGCGAGCGGTCCGCTGTCCTGAAGGTGCTCACCCGTGCCAAGGACACCACCGAGACCTGGGCCGCCTCGGAGGACCCGCGCCACTGGAACTTCTGGCGACGCGAGGCCCATGTGTACGAGGAGGGGCTCGCCCGGGCCTGGCAGGCGTGGGGCATCACCGCGCCCCGGCTGCTCGCCTCCGTCGAACGGCCGGACGGCGACGTGGCGTTGTGGCTGGAGGACGTACAAGGCGAGCCGGCCACGAAGTGGCCGGTGGCGGGGCACGTCCGGCACGCCGAGCGCCTCGGCGCGGCGCACGGCAGGGCGCTCGCGGACGGCGTGGTCCCGGACCGGCCCTGGCTCAGTCGCCGTTTCCTGCGGGACTACACCGCCGGTCAGAGCGTGGGCCGGGAGCTGCTCGACGACGACGCCGCGTGGCAACAGCCGCTCGTACGCGACCACTTCCCCGACGGACTGCGCGAGCGGATGGTGCGGCTGCACCACGAACGCGAGTGGTTCCTGCGGACCATGGAGTCGCTGCCCCGGGTCTTCAGCCACCTCGACCAGTGGCCCGCGAACCTCGTCTCGCATCGCGGCGAAAGCGTCCTGTTCGACTGGGCGTTCGCCGGCGACGGCGCACTCGGTGAGGACATCGGCAACTACATCCCCGACACCGTCCTCGACCTGTTCCAGCCCGCCGCCCGGCTCCCCGAGCTGGCGACCGCCGTGTACGACGGCTACGTACGCGGCCTGCGCGCGAGCGGCTGGCAGGGCGACGAACGTCTCGTCCGCCTCGGGGTGTGCGCCTCCGCCGTCAAGTACGACTGGCTCACCGCCCTGATGCTGTCCCGCGCGAGCGACGAGCAGCAGCTCGACTACGGCGGGAGCCGCACGGTCGAGGCCGAGCGCCGCTACCGCGAACGGGGCGTGGTGCTGGCCTTCCTGGCGGACTGGGCGGAGGAGGCAAGGCGGCTGGCCACCGAGCTCGGTCTCGATCGCTGACGGCGTTCAAAGCACTGAACACCATCAGCCACTGAACGCCGTCAGTCGTCGAACGCCGTCGCCCGTGCCACCTTCTCCCACGCGGCGATCTCCGTACGCACCGCGTCCAGGTGCCCGATCACGGCGTCAACCCCGTCGTCGCCGAGTGGCAGGCGCAGCGGGGTGTTGTCGGCCTCCAGTGCGGTGATGATCGCGGCGGCGGCCTTCGCGGGGTCGCCAGGCTGGGTGCCGTCGCCGGAGGCGACCATATGGCGGGTCGGTCCGACCGTGTCGGCGTACGCGTCCAGCTCCGCGCTGGCGCTGATGTTGCCGAACAGGCCGGTGCGGAAGGCGCCCGGTTCGACGATCAGCACCTTGATGCCGTGCGGCCGGACCTCGTCGGCCAGCGCCTCGGACATGCCCTCCAGCGCGAACTTCGTACCGCTGTAGGCGGAGAAACCGGCGAAGGACAGTTGGCCGCCCATACTGCTGAGCTGCACGATCGCCCCGGAGCGGCGGGCGCGCATGTGCGGCAGCACGGCCCGGACCAGGGCGGCGGGCCCGAAGACATGGAGGTCGAACAGTTCCCGCAGTTCCTCGTCGGTGGTCTCCTCGGCGGCGCCGACGTGGCTGCGGCCCGCGTTGTTCACCAGCACGTCGATCCGGCCGTGGCGCGCGGCCACGTCCCGCACGGTCGTCTCGATCCCCGCCAGGTCCGTGACATCCAGGGGCAGCGCCTCGATCTGGTCCGGGTGGGCCGCGACCAGATCCTCGAGCGTGGCCGGGCGGCGGGCGGTGGCCACCACGACGTTCCCGGCGGCGACGGCCGCCTCAGTGATCGCCCGCCCGAAACCGCTGTTCGCCCCGGTCACCAGCCATACCTTGCTCATCACGGTCTCCTCGTTCGTCGACTCTGTGTGTGTCTGTTCGCTGTCTCCCTCTGCTGACAAGCCTTGTCCCGAGGAGCCTCGCCCGTCCAAGACCCGTCGTGATAACCAATGGCTATGGACGCCCACACCAGGGATCTGCGGTACTTCGTCACCGTGGCGGAGGAGCTGCACTTCACCCGCGCAGCCGAACGGCTCTACGTCTCCCAGCCCGCGCTGAGCAAGCAGGTCAGGGCGCTGGAGGGGCAGCTGGGGGCGCCGCTGTTCGAGCGCGACAGCCAGGGCGTACGGCTGACACCGGTCGGCGCGGCACTCCTGCCGTACGCCCGGCAGGTCCTCGCCGTCTGGCGGGACGCCCTGGACGCGGCCGAACGCGCGAAGGCCGAGCAGGCGGCCACCCTCGTCGTCGGCATGAGCACCAGCCCCGCGCGCGGCGGCCTGCTCCCGGCGATCCGCTCCCGCTTCACGGAGGCCCACCCCGAGGTCACCCTCCGGCTCCGGCAGATCGGCTGGGAGGACGCGAGCGCCGGGCTCGCCGACGGCACGGCCGACGTGGCCTTCGTATGGCTGCCGCTCCCGGACGCCGACCGCTACACGTACGTCGTGGTCGCGGAGGAACCCCGGATGGTCGCGCTGCCCGAGCAACACCCGCTGGCCGCCCGGGAGTTCGTCGATTTCGCCGACCTGCTGGACGAACCGTTCCTCGCCCTGCCGAAGAGCACCGGGGCGCTGCGCGACTACTGGCTCGCCCTCGACGAACGCGGCGGCCGCCCGCCCCGTATCGGCGCCGAGATCGCGAGCACCGACGAGACATACGAGGCACTGGTGGACGGCCGCGGCGTCTGCCTGGTCGCGGTCGGCAACGTGCCCCTGATCAGCCTCGGCGGTGTCATCACCCGCTCGGTCCACGGCATCGCGCCCAGCCGGCTCGCGCTCGCCGCCCGGGCGGAAGACCGCCGCCCACTGGTGCTGGACTACCTGCGGGCGGCGAGGAAGGTCGCGGGGACCGTCCGATGAGGCCCACATGCGGGCGTTCATCCGGGACCGTCGCTCACCCGGTGGCGGAGTGCCGCCCGCCCCGTCGCCGTCCGCCCCCTCGCTGTGCGCGCCTGCGCCTGACCACCGCAATCATCGGCGCGGCCAGCAGCCCCAGCACGGCCGCGGCCAGCCACCACGCGCGCGATACGGAGCTCTCGTCGGCCGTGTTCTGCGTATCCGCGGCCTTCGGCACGACCGACTCCCCGGCCGCGCGAGCGGTCGCGGACGGGCTCGCCGTTGCGGCGGTCAGGACGACGTCGTTGCCGTCGCCGCCCCGGTAGCTGATCCGGTACTTGGTCTTGCCGACCTCGACCGTGGCGCCTTCCTTGAGCCCGGTGAACGTGCCGGTCGTCTTCGTCTTGCCGGCGTGGTCGATGAGTGTGACCGTTTCCGCCTTCGGCTCTGCCTTCGCATTGGCCTCAGCCGTCGTTTCCGCTGTGGGTTTCCCCTTCGATACAGCAGCAGGGCGGGCGTCCAGCTTTCCCGCCAGCGTGACCTTGCCGCCCACCTTCAACGCCCCGTCCCGCACGGCCAGTTGACCCCCGGCGCGCTGCGTGTAGTCCCCGGTCACCGTCACCCCGCCGGAGACCTTGCCCGTACTGGTCACCGAGCCGACGACCTTGCCCTTGCCGGACAGGGACGTGGCCAGGTTCAGCGCCTGCCCGGGCGCTTTGCGCACGTCGAGCCGCGCCCCCGCCGTCGTGAGGCGGAACGCCTTGCTGCGGGCCAGGCCCGTCCCGTCGAGCGCGAGCGTGCCCTTGGTGACCGTCGTGGTGCCGGTGTACGTCACCGCACCGCCCGTCAGCGTCGTCGTCGCGGTTCCCGACTGCGTGAGCGAACCGCTGCCGCTGATCCGGGACAGGGTGAGCGGCTTGGACGTGTTGCGCAGCACCAGCGAGCCGTCGTTGACCACCTTGTAGAGGTCGCCCTTGGTGTAGAGGCCGCTGTCGCCGCCCGCCTTTCCGCTGCCGAGGCGCAGCACCGCGCCCTTCTGGACGGTCGTGGAGCCGTTGTAGTACTGGACGGCGGCGAAGGTGACGTCATTGCCCTTCGTCCCCTTGATCACGATGTCCCCGGCGCCGGGCGCGGACAGTGTGTCGTGGAAGACGCCGCCGCCGATCGGCGCACCCAGCGTCACCGGCCCGTTGTAGTCGAAGGTGAGCAGCGAACGGGACCTGGCCGCAAGGAGGTTGATGTAGACGGTCTCGGCCGTGCCCGGCATGAAGATCTTGTTCGTCGTCCCGTCGCCCCACTGGACGTTGGCACCCTTGATGTTGGTGCCGCGCTTGTTGATGTTCTTGCGTGCGGGCGTCCAGTTCAGGGCGGGGTCGCTGAGAGAGGGGTTGGTGTCGCCGCCCTGGTTCGACCAGCTGTACTGGCCGGTCAGAACGACCTTGCTGCCCGGCCGGGACTGGACGTTGATGTCGCTGCCGTACTCGCGCTGGTAGAAGTCCATGCGCTGGGTGACGGTCTGGCCCAGCGGGGTGTCGACGGTCCAGGTGCCCTGGTTGAGGACCTTGCGCATGTTGGGCAGTGACGTCGCGTACTCCGGTCGTCCGGCGTTCGCCTGTGTGCCGTTGTCGATCACCCCGGAGAAGGGGTGGGTGCCCGAGATGTCCCAGGTGCCCCAGAGGAACCTGGGCTGGGTGATCAGCCCGGAACCGCTGATGGTGCCCAGGTTGTAGGCGCTCTTCAGGGAGAGCCGCAGGGTGCCGTCGACCCGGATGTTGTCCTGGTTGAGCCGGAACGCCGGGGTGTTGTACGGAAAGTGGCCGATCAGCCCGGTGGTGCCGCCGTTGCCGTACTGCAGGGTCGCGCCGCGCTCGACCGTGATCGCGGGCGGGTCCGGGTTGGCCGTGGTGACGTACGGGTGGTTGCCGCCCTGCGTCCGCACCGCTTGCCGCTGCCGGGACTTCGGGAGGGTGAAGTCGCTGTCCTTGGTGAGGACCAGGGTGCCGGAGCCGCGCACGGTGAGCGTGCCCTCGCCCCGGAACACCCCGTCGTACGTCGTCTCGCCGGCCGGCACGGTCACCACGGCGTCGCCGCTCAGCGTCACGTCGCGGTCGGCGAGCACCGCCGCCGTGACGTCCTGCGCCCCGGCGGGTGCCGCCGCCGCGCCCGGTGCCATGACTCCTGTCGCGACGACGACGGCGAGCGCCCCGCCCGCACCTGCCGTCCGTACGCGAATCCCTGCCGCCCGCACGTGGATGTTCTTGTTCACGTCCGTGGAGACGGGCGGACCCGGGGGCCGATAACAAAAACTTGGGCTCCAAAAGTTTGTCTCTTCAGTTCGCTCCCGACCCGTTGACCTCCTCGTAACACGCCCGTACGGTTTCGGCGTTTCGTAATGTCGGATGTTGTTCGAAATTGTGAACGTGAGCGTGGAGGGACACACGCATGAGCCGCAATGACGTCGACCCGCCCGAGGTTCCCAGTCGCAGACTCGTCCTGAAGGGCGCCCTGGCCGCGGGCGCGCTCACGGCCGTCCCAGGGGTCGCCCAGGCCGCCGCCCCGGACGCCGCGGGTGGCACCGGCCCGTACGTGAACCCGCTCGTCCGGAACCGCGCCGACCCGCACATCCACCGTCACACCGACGGCTACTACTACTTCACGGCCACGGCCCCGGAGTACGACCGGATCATCCTGCGCCGCTCCCGGACCCTGCGCGGGCTGTCCAGGGCCGCCGAGTCGGTCATCTGGAAGAAGCACACGAGCGGGGACATGGGCGCGCACATCTGGGCGCCGGAGATCCACCACATCGACGGCAAGTGGTACATCTACTTCGCCGCCGCGCCCGCGAACGACATCTGGGCCATCCGTATCTGGGTCCTGGAGAACACCGCCCGCAATCCCTTCCAGGGGACGTGGACGGAGAAGGGCCGGCTGAAGACGGCCTGGGAGACCTTCTCGCTCGACGCCACCACCTTCACCCACCGGGGCACCCGCTACCTCTCCTGGGCGCAGCACGAGCCCGGCATGGACAACAACACCGCGATCTGGCTGTCCGAGATGGCGAACCCCTGGACCCTGACGGGCCCCCAAGTCCGGCTCACCACACCGGAGTTGCCCTGGGAGACGATCGGCTTCAAGGTCAACGAAGGCCCGTCGGTCATCGAACGCAACGGTCGCGTCTTCATGTCGTACTCGGCGAGCGCCACCGACTTCAACTACTGCATGGGCCTGCTGACCGCCGACGCCGACAGCGATCTCATGGACCCGGCGAACTGGTCCAAGTCACCGACGCCGGTCTTCACCAGCAACGACACCACCAAGCAGTACGGCCCGGGCCACAACAGCTTCACCGTCGCCGAGGACGGCCGCACCGACGTCCTCGTCTACCACGCCCGCCAGTACAAGGAGATCGTCGGCGACCCGCTGAACGACCCCAACCGGCACACCCGCATCCAGAAGCTGGGCTGGAAGCCGGACGGCACACCGGACTTCGGCATCCCGGTCGCCGACACGCCCGTCCGGGGGCCGAGGGCGACCACCCGTGACCGAACGCTCGCTCGGCGCTCCGTCCTTCCGAGGGAGGGGTAGTGGATCGCGCTCGTAATGGCGGAGACGGTCGCAGTGTCGCCGCTGATGTCGCCTTGTTCGAGAACAGGTCCTGGACCCCCATCCGGGAGCTGCCCGGGCTCACCGGATTCGCACGCCGCTTCACCGTCCTGAAGGAGAGTGTCCGATGACGAGACGCGGGATTTCCATGAGGCGCGAGACCCCCCTGAGACGTGCGTACGCGATCCTCCTGGCCCTCTGTCTGGCGCTCGCCGGAGCGCTGGTGACCGCGGGTCCGGCCCAGGCGGCGCCCCAGGCCGTCACCAACGGCACGCAGTTCACCGACACCAACGGCAACCCCGTGCACGCGCACGGCGGCGGGGTCATCAAGGTCGGCTCGTACTACTACTGGTTCGGTGAGAACAGGAACGCCGACAACACCTTCCGGTACGTGGACGCCTACCGCTCCACAGACCTGAAGAACTGGGAGTTCCGCAACCACGTCCTGACCGAGGCGAGCGACCCGGAGCTGGCGACCGCGAACATCGAGCGGCCGAAGGTCATGTACAACGCGGCCACCGGCAAGTTCGTGATGTGGATGCACAAGGAGAACGGCGTCGACTACAGCGAGGCCCGTGCGGCGGTCGCCGTGTCGGACACGGTCGACGGCAACTACGACTGGCAGGGCAGCTTCCGGCCGCTCGGCCAGCACATGTCCCGTGACATCACCGTCTTCGTGGACACCGACGGCGCCGGCTACATGATCTCGGCCGCCCGCGAGAACTACGACCTCCAGATCTACCGGCTGACGGCCGACTACACGGGCACCGCGAGCCTCGTCGCCGACCCGTGGCACGGCGGCCACCGCGAAGCCCCGGCGCTGTTCAAGCGGGGAGGCGTCTACTTCATGCTGACTTCGGGGGCGACCGGCTGGAACCCCAACCAGCAGCAGTACGCCACGGCGACGTCCATCGCGGGCCCGTGGACGGCGATGACGAACATCGGCGACTCGACGACGTACGGCTCCCAGACCGCGTACGTCCTTCCCGTACAAGGCAGTTCGGGCACCTCGTACCTCTACATGGGCGACCGCTGGGGCAACTCCTTCGGCGGCACCGTCAACGACTCCCGTTACGTCTGGCTGCCGTTGACCTTCCCGAGCTCGACCACGATGTCCATGTCCTGGTCCCCGGAGGTCACCGTCGACACAACCGCCGGGACGGTCACCGGGACGAGCGCCACGTACAACACCCTGATCGCCCGCCACTCCTCCAAGTGCGCCGACATGACCAGCCAGTCGCTGTGGCCGGGCGCCCAGATCAAGCAGTACACCTGCAACGGCGGCAATAATCAGAAGTACTGGTTCAAGTCCGTCGGCAGCGGCTACTACCAGCTGAACGTGCGCAACAGTTCCCTGTGCGTCCAGGAGAACGCCAACACGGTCACACAGGAGAACTGCAGCTCCTCGGCCACCAACCAGCAGTGGTCACTCACCACCACCGGCTCCTACGTGAACATCAAGTCCCGTGCGACAGGTGAATGCTTGGACGTCAACGGCGCGTCAACCGCCGACTCCGCCGCGGTGATCACCTACACCTGTAACGGGGGAACCAACCAGCAGTGGACTAGGGGGAGTTGAGCAGGAGCATCTGGGCCGACCGGTCGACGAGGTCGCGCAGCACGGGCACGTAGGCCTCGTCGCCGCCCAGTCGGCCCAGAATGCGGTGCGCCTCGTCGCGGAACTTGTGCAGGTCCTTGCGGTACCGACGAAGAACAGCGGGCGCGAGAAGGACATTCGTCAGTTCTGCTCGCGCCCCGTCGGCATTCCTTGAGGCGGCGTGCAGGTTCAGAATGTGTGCCCTGGACCGGGGCGAGGCCTCCTCGAGGGCGCATGCGAGCAGATAGGTCACGGTGCCGTTCCGCAGGTCTTCATTGCGGCCGGAAAGGATGTCTTCCTGGTCGTTGAACAACTGCCACAGGATGCCGAAGACATCCCCGAACTCGCGCCACAGTTGTATGCGCTCATGGTCGGCGCCGGCCAATATCGCGCCCATTGCCGATATCATGCCGAAGGGCGCGCCGGATTTACCTCGGTATACCGTGATCGTGGAGTCTGTCGTGGCGTCGTCGGCATCTCCGCTCATGTCGTTCAGTTGCCCTTCGGTGGCAACGATCCAGCAGTTCACCACCTCGGCCGTCAAAGCACCGCGCACCGGCTCCGGGACCTGCTGCGACCGGACGACGTGCAGGGGAAGTACATGCCCTGTGATCATGGATGCCAGCAGCGCTTCGTGCTCGCTGAGCACGCCGGAGACGCGTGTGCCCTCCCCGTCGGCCAGGTCGTCCAGATAGCAGGCGGAAGTCCACCACAGTATGTGCACGGCGGACAGCGGAACAGCCGGTTCGGGGGCGCCTGTCTCCGCGGCGTGGACCAGCATTGGTAACACCTGCAGGGGATATGTGAACTTCTGGTGCTGTAAGAGCTTGGCGACTGCGTTCTTGACGGCGGTGGAGGACGGACCGAGCCGTTCGACAGCGGCTGTCATCTCCGCCTCGATATCTGCGGAGTGCTGCTGATAAATGTCCATGTACGATTTGGGATTCACGTCAATTTTCCTTTCTGTCCAGGTTCACGGAAGCGATTCGATCACTTTTGGGTGAGGGTGAACCAGGGCGATTTTCGGCCACGGCATTCCATCTTCCGCATCCCTCTAGAAAGCGCTTACTCTTCGGGGGTACGGTCCAGCCGCCAGGAACCGCCGCGCTGTTGTCACCCCGCTGGAGGAACCGCGTTGAGACGCACGACGATCACCCTGCTGGCCGCGCTGACCGTCGCCACGGCCTTGTCCGCCACTCCGTCCCAGGCGCACAGCCGTGGCCTGGGGAAGGAGAACTGCAGCGCTACGGGCTGTCACTTCGACGTTGCGCCGGGCACGTACGACGTACGCGTCCGGCTCGGTGGTGACACCGCGGCAAGCACCGGCATCAGCGGGGAGACCCGGCGCACGCTGCTCGCCGAGACGCCCACCGAGGCGGGCGAGCCGGTGACCCGCAGCTTCACCGTGAACGTCCGCACCCCCGAGGGCGAGCCCACCGGGCCCGAGGGCACGCCCGGTCTCGACCTGGTCATCGGCGGCTCGGCGCCCGCGCTCGCCGACATCCGCGTCACCCCGGCCGGCCGCCACCACACCCGCCAGATCTTCCTTGTCGGCGACTCCACGGTCTGCGACCAGCCGGGCGACCCCTACTCCGGCTGGGGGCAGCAACTTCCGCAGTACCTCCGCAAGGGCGTCTCGGTCGCCAACTACGCCGATTCCGGGGAGAGTACGGTCTCCTACCTCGCCAACCCGCAGCTCTTCGCGACCGTCCAGCCGCTGATCCGCAAGGGCGACCTGGTCCTCATCCAGCTCGCGCACAACGACAAGCAGACGGACGAGGCGACGTACCGCGCGAACCTCGAAACGCTCGTCGCCGGCATACGCGACAAGGGCGGCCGTCCGGTCCTGGTCACGCCCATCGTCCGTCGCTGGTTCAACACCGACGGCACCCTGAACAACAACACGGCCCTCCTGGTGAACGGCCTGGGCGTCGACCATCCCGCTGTCACCCGTTCGGTCGCCGCCGCGCACGACGTGCCGCTCATCGACCTCACGGCCAAGACGAAGGCGATGGTGGAGTCGCTGGGCGTCGAGGGCTCCAAGGCGCTCTACCTCTACAACGAGAAGCGTGACAACACCCACACCTCCGCGCACGGCGCGACGGCGTACGCGGAGCTCGTCCGCGACGAACTTGTCGCCCAACACCTGGTGCCCGAGCGCCTGGTGAGGTGAGCTGGACTCCTGGGGCGTCCTGACCGGAACCGGGGCGCCCCAGGTAGTACACACCTGTACGCAGCACGACCCGACCGAGAACAGGAAGCCCGACCGATGCCCGCAGGCCCCGCAGGCGTTCCCGAGAACCGCGCCCTCAGCCCGTACACCGGCTACACCCGCGCCCACTGGGAAGCGGCCGCCGACTCCCTGCTCGCGGCCGTGGAACCGTACGCGACCGAGGACCGTGCCCTCTACCACCTGCCCGGCGAGCATACGAGCTGGTCGGGTCGTCTCTCCGACGGCCTGGAGGGATACGCCCGTACGCTGATGCTGGCGGCCTTCCGTCGCGACGAGAAGGCTCTGGAGCGGTATGCCGAAGGGCTCGCCGCCGGAACCGCGGGCGTCTGGCCCCGCATCGAGGACCGCAGCCAGCCCCTCGTCGAGTCCGCCTCCATCGCCCTCGCCCTGCGCCTCACCCGCCCCCTCCTCTGGGACCGCCTCGACGACGGTGTGCGACAGCGGGCCGCGGCCTGGCTCGGCGACGCGCTGACGGCCGAACCCTGGCCCTGCAACTGGGAGTTGTTCCCGGTGACGGTCGGCGGCTTCCTGGCAGAGATCGGCTACGAGCCCTCGCTGTCCCGTGCCGCGATCGACCGCGGCCTGGACCGTATCGAGCAGTGGTACGTCGGCGACGGCTGGTACACCGACGGAGACGGCCGCAAGTTCGACTACTACAACGGCTGGGCGATGCACCTGTACCCCGTGCTGCACGCCTGGCTGGCGGACGACGCGCGGCTCCTCGACCTGTACGGCGGCCGGCTGTCGGCCCATCTCGCGGACTACGCCCGCCTGTTCGGGGGCGACGGCGCCCCCATGCACCAGGGCCGCTCCCTGACGTACCGCTTCGCGACGACGGCACCCCTGTGGCTCGGCGCGCTCACCGGCCGTACGCCCCTACCGCCGGGGGAGACGCGGCGGCAGGCGTCCGGCGCGCTGAAGTACTTCCTCGACCGGGGAGCCGTGGACGAGCGCGGCCTGCTGACCCTGGGCTGGCACGGCCCCGACTCGGCCGTCCTGCAAGGCTATTCGGGCCCGGCGTCCCCGTACTGGGCCAGCAAGGGCTTCCTCGGCCTGTTGCTGCCACCGGACCACGAGGTGTGGACGGCGACCGAGCAGCCGGGCCCGGCGGAACGGCAGGACGAGCTGCGGCCGGTCGGTCCGCCCAACTGGCTGCTCCAGTCGACCAGTTCGGACGGTCTGGTCCGCCTCCACAACCACGGCAGCGAGGACGTGCGCTACGACCCGTACTACACGCGGCTCGCGTACTCGACGGTCACGGGGCCTTCGGCGTCGTACGACAACAGCGTGATCGTGGGCGACGATCCGAGCCGTACCGGCATCGAGCCGCTGGGAGTGGGCGAGGGCTGGGCGGCCTCCCGGCACACGACGGCCTCCGGCGCCCGGGTCACGAGCCTTGTGCTGGCCGAAGGCGCGGTGGAGGTACGGGCGTTCTGTGTGTCGGGGGCGCCCGAGGGGACGGCGGTGCGGGTCACCGGATGGGCCGCGGAGGACCGTGGCCTACGAGCTGAACTCCGGCCGGTCCACGGCCTGTCGGACGCCCCCGATGGCTTGACCGGTGTCACGACCTCCGCGGACACCGTGTTCGTCTGCCTCGCCCGCCTCACCGCCGAGCCGGACCCGATCCCGCTGGAGGAGTCGGTGGCCGTGAGCGTGGACGGGACGAACGAGATCCACGTCCGCTGGAGCGGCGGGAGCGAGGTGCGGGCCCGGCCTGCGGACGGGGTGGTCGTGGTCAGGAGCGCCTGAGCGTGGAGGTCACAGGCGCCGGTGCTGCGGCAGACGCGTGATGCCGATGAACGTCGCCACGGACGCCGCCGTCGCGGGAGCGAAGGCGGCGAACTCGCCCCACAGGGAATCCTCGAGAGCCGGCACCGCCGCGGACAGGAGGAAGGGCAACCCCCAGCACACCACCCAGGCGGTCAAGAAGGCCGGCCAGCGGTGCCGAACCCCCTTGATCACTTCGTCGAGCGTGGCCACCCACACGACGACCGTCATCATCGATGGCGTCGTGACTTCTTCGTCCCAGGTGACCATCGCGAAGAACGCTCCCACAACCAGGCAGAACAGCCACGCCTGTACCAGGGGCGCCACCGGAGCGGGCCGGCGTGGCATCTCCCGTGGCAGCCAGAAGAACCGCCGCACGCTCCGTACGAAACCGTGCTTCCCCTTGCCGGCCATCGCACCGCCCTCTTCCGGTCCGTGCGCGCACGCGCCTGGCCCTGGTTGAGACGTCCGAGCCCCGGGAGGGGTTGCACGGAGGCAGTGCATCCGCCTCAGGGCTTGAGGCGGGCGATCTTCAGGGACGTCGCGGTCGGTGACGCCCCTGTCAGGGCGGTCGCGGTGGACAGGAACGCGGCCGCAGTGAACGGGCAGGGTGCCGTGGATGGTGGTCCCGAGGCCGGCCGGTGCCGGAGCCCCGGGATCGTTCGGCGCTTGCCGAAGTGTTCCGCCTCTAGCGTTGCCGTATGACCACGCACGAAGCACCCGCAGTGCCCACGGCGTCCGTGGCCGACGTCCCTGCCACCGACGACCGCGACCCCGCGGAAGCCGTCACCGCCATGGTCGATCACGTCCTCGCCCTGGCCGGGACCTGGACGGCCTGGGACGGTACGCCCGCCCACGTCGACGACCGGGTCTACACCCCGCACAAGGCCGTCCGCCGAGTCGCCGACCACCTGGTCGACCACCTGGCCGAGATGGAGGCCCGGCTGGTCGGCGAGCGCCCGCTGCCCGACCACTGGCACGCCTCCGCGACCACCACTCCGGCCGACCTCGCGCCCTTCACCCCCGAGGACCTCGACGAGGCCCGCAGCCGGCTCACCCGGCTCGCCCGGATCTGGTCGAACCGCCTGTCCGTGCTCACCGAGGAACAGCTCGACCGCTCACCGGGCGAGGGCTGGACCTTCCGCCAACTCGCCTTCCACCTCACGGGATCCACGTACTACGCCGACGCCGTCGGAGACCTGGGCGGGACGTCATGACCGCCTTCGCCGCCCTCCATCACGCCGACACCCCACTGCTGCTCCCCAACGCCTGGGACCACGCCTCAGCCGCGGCCCTGGCCGCCCGGGGCTTCGAGGCGATCGGCACGACCAGCCTGGGAGTCGCCGCGGCCGCCGGACTGCCCGACGGGGCGGCGGCGACCCGGGACGCGACGCTGGGCCTGGCCCTCGCGCTGGGCAACGGCCCGTTCCTCCTCTCGGTCGACGCCGAGGGCGGGTTCAGCGACGACCCCGACGAGGTCGCCGAGGTGGCCCGGGAGCTCGCGGCCGTAGGAGTGGTCGGCATCAACCTGGAGGACGGCCGCCCCGACGGCAGCCTGGCCCGGGCCGAACTCCACGCGGCGAAGATCGCGGCGGTGAAGTCCGCCGTACCCACCCTGTTCGTCAACGCCCGCACGGACACGTACTGGCTGGGCGAAGGCGCCGTCACCGTCGCTGGTGACGGTGACGGTGACGGTGTTGGGCGGGAGACGATTGACCGCCTCGATGCCTACCAACAGGCGGGCGCCGATGGCGTGTTCGTCCCCGGACTCGCCGAACCGGCCCGGATCGCCGCCCTGGTGAAGACCCTCGACGTCCCCCTCAACATCCTCTACTCACCCGCGGGGCCGACCGTCCCCGCCCTCGGTGACCTGGGCGTACGCCGCGTCAGTCTCGGCTCCCTCCTCTACCGCCGGGCCCTCGGCGCGGCCCTGGAGACGGCGGCCCTGATCCTGGCGGGCCGGCCCGTCGAGGGGACCGCGCCGACGTACGGCGAGGTGCAGGCGCTCGTATAGCCAGGCCCCCGCGGCCAGCACGGCCGGCACCACCAGGTACACCCCGCAGAACACCAGCACCACTCCGACCAGCACGCTCGTCACGACGGCCCCGTACCGGAACCGGGGGAGGAGCACCACCGCGGACAGCGTCCCGGCCAGCGTGACCGCCGCCAGACACGCCGAGGTCGCCCGGAGCAGGCTCTCCACCCCGAGCAGGCCCGCCGCCGCTGCCGCGGTCACGGCCGCGCAGGCCACGGCGAGCAGGACGAGACCGCGGCGCGGATGCCCGTCGAGGGCGCGCGGCAGTGCCCCGTCCCGGCCGAGCGCCGCGCCCAGCTGGGCCCCGCCCGCGAGATACGCGTTGACGGCCCCGAAGGTGAGCAGCAGTGCCGCGCCCGCGGCCACGGCACGGGCGTACGAGCCGATGCCCCGCTCCAGGACGAGGGTGAGCGGTGTCGACGTGGTCCCGGCCACCGGGCCCAGGACCCCGATGGTGACCACCGCGAGCCCGAGATACAGGAAGGAGACGACGGCCCACGCCAGCAGCGTCACCCGGGGCAGATCGCGCCCCGGCGCCGCGAACTCACCGGACAGATGAGTGATCGCCTCCCACCCCGCGAACGCGAAGAACAGCACGCTCGCCGCGCTCCCCACCGAGGCCCAGCCGTGCGGCGCGAACGGTGTGTAGTGCGCGGCCCCGACCTCCGAGGCGGCCGCCGCGACGGTGACGCAGAGGAGCACGGCGAGGAGCCCCGCGAACCAGAGCTGCACCCGTCCCGACACCCGCAGCCCGACCATGTTCGCCCCGACAGCGGCCGCCAGCACCAGGGCCGCCACGAGCGGTGCGGAGCCCGGGCGCCAGCCCGCCGCCGCGACCACGTACTCCCCGCCTATCAGCGCCGCCGCGGGCACCCCGAGCGGCACCGCCCAGAAGAACCACCAGCCGACCGGGGCCGCCGCCCGCGCCCCGAAGGCCCGCCGTACGAAGGCGGAGACGCCGCCCCCGTCGGGATACCGGGCGCCGAGCGCCGCGAACACCAGCGCCACGGGCAGGCTCAGGCCGATCAGCCCGAGCCAGGCCAGCAGAGAGGCCGGCCCCGCCGCCGCGGCGGCCGACGACGGCAGCGCGAGGACACCCGGCCCCAGCACGGCTCCCATGCACAGCGCGGCCCCTGTCCGCACCCCGAGTTTCGCCACCGCCGGCTCGGAGACCGCTGTCCTCGCCATCCCGACCCCTCCGTCCCATGTTCGGCAGTTCACCGTGAACGTAGGCAGAGCGAACGAGAGCCGGACGATCCACTGAACTCAATTCGGCGGGCGCGGCAGAATGCCGGTCATGGATGAACTTGATTCGGCGATCGTGGAGCATCTCCAGCGCGATGCGCGGCAGACCAACCGCGAACTCGCCCGCACGCTCGGTATCGCGCCGTCGACCTGCCTGGAACGCGTGCGGGCTCTCCGCAACCGTGGTGTGATCACCGGCTACCACGCCTCCGTCGACCTGCGCGCACTCAACCGGAACGTCCAGGCGCTGCTCTCGGTGCAGGTGCGTCCGCTGAGCAGGGAGGTCATCGAAGGGTTCAAGGCGTACGTCGCGGACCTGCCGGAGGTGCTGTCGGTGTTCGTCGTCGCGGGCAGTGAGGACTTCCTCGTCCATGTGGCCGTACCCGACGTCGACCACCTGCACGGCTTCCTCCTGGACCGGTTCAGCAAGCGGCGGGAAGTCGTCAACTTCCGTAGCGCGGTGATCTATCAGCACGTCAGCAATCCGGTGACGAGCCCGCTGGGATGAGCTCCTGGCGCGCAGGAGACCCTGGTACGGTTGACACTTTCGTGGGTATAGAACCCTGTGGACTCCGACCGGCGAGGGACCGAGGAACCATGGACTTGGACATCCCCGGCGACAAGCGTTTGGCGGCTGCCGTCGTGATGCGCGAAGGCCGTGTGCTGCTGGTGCGCCGCAGTGAGACCGAGCGGTTCCTGCCACGGGTGTGGGGTGTGCCCTGCGGAAAGCTCGAACCGGGTGAGAGTTCCCGCGACGGTGTGCTGCGCGAGCTCAAGGAGGAGACCGGTCTCCTCGGCGAGGTCGTCCGCAAGGTCGGCGAGTCGTCCTTCGTCAGTGAGTACCGGGGCCACGAGATCAAGAACTGGCAGGACAACTTCCTGGTCAAGCCCCTGTCCCGGCACATCACCCTGCCGGAGCCGGATCAGGCGTACGCCTGGCTGAGCCCCGCCGACCTGGACAGCGTCGACATCGACGAGTACAACCTCGACATTGTGCGCCAGGCCCTCACGGGCTTCTGAGCAACTCAGCTTCTGAGCAACTCCGCCAAGGCGTCGAGTTCGGCCAGATAGTCGTCCACGTCCAGCGGCACCTTCGGCACCGCCCCCGGATGCGGGCCCGCCGCCGTGAACACATCGGTGTGCTGCCGCCGTCCGCTTCCCGTCTCCAGGAAGAGCGTCACCGTCGGCTCGGCCGTGTCGCACCATGCGCGGTGCAGGGTGTGCGCGGGCAGGGCGTACGTGCTGCCCGCCGTGTACGCGGCCACCTGCGTGAGGTGCAGCCTGGCCGGACCCGTGGGCTCCAGCAGCCAGTCCGCCGACTCGTCCGCCAGGGACTCCTGGTAGCGGTCCGCCTCGATCCCGCCGTCGCGCCGGGGCGCGTACAACTCCATCGCCAGCCGCCCCCGTACGACATAAGAGGCAAGCGGGGAACGGTGGTTGTGGATGTCCTCCTTGCCGATCGCACCCCGGCCGGGATGCCACAGATGGGCGCGCAGCATGTGGTGCGGGCCGCCGTCGATGAGCAGGAGCTTGTCGAAGCCGAGGACATGGCGGTACGAGAGGCGGGCGCAGCCGTGCGGGTCGCCCTCGCCGGAGGCGAGTTCGGCGGTCAGCTCCAACAGGCGGTCGGAGGAGCCGAGTTCGGCCACGACCTCACGGGCCGCCAACACCCTTTTGTGCTCGGGCAGTTCGCCGTCCAGTGCCTCGGCCAGCAACCGCCGCGCCGCCAGGACCTGCCGACCACCCATGCACGCTCCTCCTACCTCAGCCATTCGGTAGGTATACCCATACGGCATGCGCGCGCAGCGCCGAAAGACCTTGGTAGGTCATCCACATGGGACGGCGCAGCTCGCTGGTGTCGTCGCGGACCCAGGTCCAGATGCCGTCCGTCTGCCCCGCCCACACGGCGCTCGCCGCGCCGTTCAGACGTTCTCGCCGCTCCTCCTCGAGACCGTCCTCGCGGGCGATGTCGCGGGCGCCGGTGGTGAGCAGGGCGCGGACGATCCAGGAGGCCGTGAAGTGCCGTACGTTCAGGACCTCGTGGCGGGACGGGTCGTCGGTGCGCGGCCTGCGCACCTCCTCGCGGAGGTTGGACAGGTCGAGGCAGGTGTCGTGCGGAGCGTCCGGACAGGCCAGCAGCCAGCGCACGCCGTCCTCGCGGGCCGCGCGCGCGTTGGCGTTCTCGCCCAGCACACGGGCCGCGCGGTCCAGGGCGACCACGGCCTGCGCGGTGTGCAGCGGGGACGGGGGGCCGTGCAGGGGCGCGAGCCGGTAGGTCCAGCAGCGGCGGTGCTGGCGGCGCGGATCGGTGACCGCGCCCTCGACGAGGGCGTCCCGCAGCAGCGGCAGCGTGTCCGAGCCGGGCGCGGCGCGCAGCAGACCGCGCAGCACGGTCGTCACGACATGCGTCAACTCCCGGCCGGTGCGGTCAAGTTCATGCGTGAAGCCGGCCTCGCAGCGCGCCACCTCCGCAGCGAGCCGTTCCCGCGAGGCTCCCGCCCGGGCCAGCGCGCCCAGCACATGGGCGGTCACCTCCGGGCGGGCCTCGGAACCCTGCGACCGCGCCGACCAGCCGCCGTCGGGCAGCCGCAGCCGCCACAGCGTGTCGATCAGGTCGCCCGCGCCGATCCGCCCGTCGGGCATCCCGAGGTCGAGCATGATGTGCAGGCCGTACGCCGTGCCGACGGAGGTGGGCCGACTCGGGCCGGTCTCGCCGAGGGAGTGCGGCCACCCGGTGAGCCGCCCGTGAACCGGGTCGTCCGCCACGCAGACCTGTTCGGCGAGGGTGTCGTACGCGGCGGAGAAGAGCTCGGGGAGCGGGCCCGGCCCTGCGTGGGTGGGAGCGGGGCCGGTCAACTGCCCTGTGGGTACAGGGGTGTTGACCGCCGCGTACCGGGACCGGAGCAGCGCCGCCGACAGCCAGGTCGCCACGGCCGTCGCCAGCCCGCTCACCACGGCGATCGCGTAGCGCGCGGACTCCCCGCTCATGCTGTCCGGGAGCACGCCGACCAGGGACTGGAACACCGCGTAGCCGGCGGCCGCGCAGCCGAAGCCGCCTAGCCAGCGCACCAGACGCGCGGGGCGCGGGCCGTGCGGTACGTGCGGTTCGGGGTCCGGTCTCAACTGACCGCGTCGGAGCTGCTGTTGGGACAAGAGCGCGCTCCCTCCCCCGGGGCGGCACGTGGACGGCGAAGCTTTCAGTCTAAGTGGTCTGCGGGACGCCTGGGGTGCTGAGCGGAGGCAGTGTTTCCGCGTGGCGCTCCGCTGGCTGGGCGGGATGTGGGTGAAGGCCTTGGGGCTGGTGCGGGTGCGTGGGGGCTGGTCGCGCAGTTCCCCGCGCCCCTTACGGGGCGCTTCGCGGCCAGTGCTCCAGCAGTACGTGGAGGGCGTCGATGGTTCGGGTCCAGGAGGTGTGTACGTCGCGTGGGGCGCCGAAGGCGTCGGTGGACTCCAGGGCGCAGTAGCCGTGGAAGGTGCTGCGCAACAGGCGTACGGCGTCGGTGATATCGGGTTCGTCGAGGCCGTAGGCGCGCAGCATGCCGTAGGTGATCTCGGCGGTCCGTCGGAAGGCGGGGGACTCGGCGACCAGGGTCTGGTCGATGCGGATCTGGGTGGCCGCGTACCGGCCGGGCCGCTCCAGGGCGTACTCCCGGTAGGCGTCGGCGAAGGCGGCCAGGGCGTCCTTGCCGGCGCGCCCGGCCACCGCCGTGGCGATCCGGTCGATCATCTCGCCGCCCGCGAGGAGCGCGACCCGGGTCCGCAGCTCGTGCAGATTCCTGACATGCGAGTACAGGCTCGCGTCCTTCACCCCGAACCGCCGGGCCAGCGCGGACAGCGTGACGTTCTCGAAGCCGACCTCGTCCGCGAGATCGGCGGCGGCCAGCACCAGCCGGTCGGCCGTGAGTCCGACTCGGGCCATGCGCGATCACCTCCGCAAGCCTGGGGTTGAATCCGGGTTGCCTAGGATATTTAGGCAAAGGCCTAGTATGCACAGCCGGCGTCGCGGAAGCAGACGCCGAGGTGCCGCGGCCGCGGCTGTGGTTGCGGCTGTGGCTGAGACGCATCGTCGGCGGTAGTGCGGCCTGAGGGGCCCGTGGTAGGGCTGGGAGGGACGGGAGCGGGGGGTGGCCCCGCGTGAGCCGAGCCGCAGGGCGGAGTCGCTTCATGCCCAATTCCGAGGAATCCAGCCAGGTCACACGTCCCTTGCCCGAGTTACTCGGCCGACATCCCGGCTACGGTTTCGCCGGATCGGGGGTCAGCACGGCGACCGGCAACCACACGCAGGAGACCGTCGACCTCTCCTTCCCCGACCCGCTGTTGGGACTCCTGGACTGGCGGCGTACGTACAACTCACGTGCCACGGAGGACGGTTCGCCGGGCCGCGGCTGGACCACCTCCTTCAGCTCGCACCTGACGGACCGTCCGGAGGGCGCGGTCGCCTTCCACGACGACGACGGCCGGGTACTGGTCTTCACCCGGAACAAGAGCGGCAGGTTCGTACGCCCGCAGGATCTCGCCGCCGACCTCACGGAGGACGAGGACGGCAGCCGCACGGTGCGCTTCAACTCCGGGGAGCGCCGGCACTTCACCGCATCAGGACGGCTGACCACCATCACCCGCGAGAGCCGCCGGGTCACGCTCACCTACGGGGACGAGGACAGGCTGCTGCGCGTCCAGCACTCGCTGGGCCGGCACCTCAATCTCGCCCATGACGCGGAGGGCCGGCTCGTCTCGGTCACCGCCGACGACGGACGCACCGTCTCGTACGCGTACGGAGAGGACGGCACCCTGCGGTCCGTGACCGCTCCGGGCGGCGGCGTGACCCGGTACGAGAGCACGGCTCAGGGACAACTCGCGAAGGTCACCGACGAGGACGGCACGGTGACCGTCACCAACCGCTATGACGACGAGGGACGGGTGGTGCGCCAGGGCCTGCCCTCCGGCGGCGCCACCGAGTTCGGCTACGACGAGCCGCCGGGCACCACCACGGTCACCAGCCGCCCCTCCGGGGCCCGGGCCGTGTTCCGGGCGAACGCCGACGGCCGGCTGACCGCCCGCACCGACCAGGCCGGTCACACCGCGACCTTCGGCTACGACAGGCGCGGACGCCTCGTTCGCGCGACCACGCCCTCCGGCGGCGAGCTGACGCAGACGTGGGACGCCCGCGACAACCTGCTGACCAGCGACTTCGCCGGAGCCGTCACGCGCTTCACCTACGACGACGCCGACCGGGTCGTCACCGCCGCGGAGCCGGGCGACGAACCCACCCGCTACGAGTACACCGGCGAAAGCCACATCCCCACCACCGTCACCGAGCCCGGCGGCGCCCGTACCCGGCGCACGGTCGAGAACGGCCTCATCACCTCCGAGACCGACCCCGACGACCTCACCACCCGCTACGAACAGGACAGCCACGGCAACCTCACCGCCATCACCGACCCGGGCGGCCAGGTCACCCGCATCGGCTACGACGAGCGCGGCAACCAGACGGAGCTGACCGCCCCCGACGGGAACGTCTCCCACTGGAGCCACGACGCCGACGGCCGGGTCACCGAGCACCGTGACCCCCTCAGCACGCGCAACACCTACCGCTACTCGCCGGGCGGACTGCTGCTGGAGCAGACCGACGGCTCGGGCGGGACCACGACGTACACCTACGACGACGCAGGCAACCGCACCTCGGCCACCGACCCCCTGGGCCACACCACGACGTACGCCTACGACGAGGACGGCAACCTGACCCGGGTCACGGACCCCGAGGGCGGCGAGACGCGCTACGAGCACGACGCGCTCGGCCGCGTCACCAAGGCCACCGATCCCGAGGGCGGGGTCACGGAGTTCGGCTTCGACGCCGACGGCAACCTCGCCGAGCAGAAGGACCCCTCCGGCACCAGCCGGGTCGAGTGCGACGCGCGGGGCCTGCCC
This sequence comes from Streptomyces albicerus, assembly GCF_008905045.1. Classification (GTDB taxonomy): domain Bacteria; phylum Actinomycetota; class Actinomycetes; order Streptomycetales; family Streptomycetaceae; genus Streptomyces; species Streptomyces albicerus. The sequence goes on along the minus strand of NZ_VWMY01000001.1, from coordinate 290,367 downwards.
GTCGCCATCACCGGAGCGGGAGGCGGCAAGACCCGTAACGCCTACGACCCTGCGGGCCGCCTCACCCAGGTCACCGACGCCGGAGGCGGCACCTGGCGGATCGCCTACGACAAAGGCGGGATGCCGGTCAGGGTCACCGACCCGAACGGCGCGCAGGCCAAGAACGAGTGGACTTCCGCGGGCCGTCTGACCGCCGTGACCGACCCCGACGGCCACCGGCTGAGCGTGCGTCACGACAGCCGCGGCCTGGTCCGCGAGGTCGTCGACCCGGAAGGCGGCGTGACGCGCTACGCGTACGACGCCAACGGCCGCCGGATATCCGTGACGACGCCCGCCGGACTCATCACACGCACCGAGTACGACGCGGCGGGCCGCCTGGTCGCCACCGTCGACCCGCGCGGCTGGGTGACCCGCCACACCTACAACGAGCGGGGCGAGGAGACCTCCGAGACCCTACCGAGCGGCATCACCACCCGCTTCCGCCACGACGCGACCGGAAACCTCACGTCGGTGGTCAACGGAGAGGGCAACGCGACCCAGTACGGCTACGACAGCGCGGGCCGCCTCATCTCCGTGACGGACGCCAACGGCAACGTCACCCGCTACACCTACGACAAGGCGGGCCGGCTCCTCACCGAGACCGACCCGCTCGGCCGCACGACCCGCCGCGCCTACGACAAGTCCGGCAACCTCGTCCGGATCACCGAGCCGGACGGCGAGGCACAGCACTTCCGCTACGACGCCGAGAAACGTTGCGTCGAACGCCGGGCCGACGACGGCACGAAGGTCACCTTCACGTACGACAAGCTCGGGCGTTGCACCAGCATGACCGACGGCAGCGGCACCACCCGCTACGCCTACGACCGGGCCGGACACAGGGTGAGCGTCACCGGTCCCGACGGAGCCGTCTTCAAGGCGGAGTACGACAGGACCGGACGGCGCACGAAGCTCAACTACCCGGACGGCCGGGACGTGAGCTACCGCTACAACCTCAACGGAAAGCTGGTCGGGCTGCACGACGAGCGGGCCGGACACGTCTCGTACGCACTCGATCCCGACGGACGGCTGCTGACCGAACAGCTCCCCGGACGACATGCCCGGCGCTACCACTACGACCAGGGACTGCTCGCACGGTTCGAGACGGTACGCGACGGACGGCCGGTCAGCCGGAGCGAGTTCACGTACGACCCGGACGGCAAACTCCTCACCCAGCGCGACGACGACCACTTCCGCGCGTACCGCTACGACCGCCTGGGGCAGCTGGTCGGTCAGCGGCACTGGCACCAGCGGCACTGGCCGTGGGCAGCCGGGCCCGGGCACGACGACCACGGCCATGAAGGGCACGAGTGGCACGAGGAGCCGCGGGAGTGGGCGCACCTGCCGCGTGAGGAGAACGGCTTCTGGCACGAACTCAGCCGCGACCGCCTGCACTTCCGCTACGACGCGGTGGGCAACCGCGTCCTGCTCCGGCACGGCGAGCACCACACCCACTACCGCTACGACGACGCCGACCAGCTCATCCGCTCCGAGGCCCACGGGCAGCGGACCCACTACACGTACGACTCCGCGGGCCGTCTCACCGAGGAGCGGACCGGCGACGAGCTGCGGTCGATCACGTACGACGGTTTCGGGCGCGCGGTGAAGGTGGAGCGCACCGGAGTCCGCCCCGCCGAGCGGACCGAGGCGACGTACAACGGCGACGGCCTGCTCACCCTCCTCGTGCTCGCCAATGTCGACGAGCGGCACGAGACGGAGCGCACGGCGTCCGTGCGCTACCGGTGGAGCTGGGACCGGATCCCGCAGATCCTCACCCAGCGCGCCGACCCGGCACTCGCCGACACCGAGCGCGGCCACCCCAGCCGCTATAACGCGGACTTCACCTACGGCTACGGGCGGGTCTTCGCCAACTGGAGGGAGGACTCGGAGACGTTCCACCGCGACTCGGCCGGTTCGACGATCCGCACGCACGAGACCCGGGCGTGGGCGCAGGCGGAGCGGTACGCGAGCTTCGGTGCTCCTGAAGACCACGGACACGGGCACGGCCCCGGACATGGACATGGACACGGGTCACACGGCGATGACTGGGACCACGGCGACCGCGACCGGGAGCACGACGGCGACCGTGACCGGGGGCACGACGAGCACGGGCACGGGCACGGCGACCACGGCCACCGGCTCCCCGACCCCCAGCTCCCGCGCTTCGGTTACCGGGGAGAGCTGGCGAGCGGCTCGGAGCTCTACCTCCGGGCACGCTGGTACGACACCCGCCTGGGCCGCTACAGCACGCGCGACCCGATCACGGTCCAGGACATGGGCCCGGACAACGCCGACCACCCCTACACCTACGCCGCCAACGACCCGCTGAACAACACCGATCCGCTCGGCCTGCTGGTCGCCCCCGCCGGCGCGGTGGGCGCCGCGACGCCGCTGGCCGCGACGGCCTCGCTCCGCTCCCAGGCGCGCAGCACGGTGCAGTCGGCCGTCGCCCGGGCCGCGGCCGGTCCCGGCGGGGACAAGACGACGCTGCACAACCTGGCCAGGGACACGGCCAGGAACCAGCTCGCCACCCAGATGCGGCGCCGGTTCGGGCCCAGCGCGGGCGGCCGCACCCAGTCCAACCCCGAGTTCTCGATCCCCGGGGCCTCGAAGAACGGCACCGGCGAGCCGGGCAAGATCGACATCATCTACCAGCACACCGACAAGACGGCCCTGATCTGGGAGGTGAAGTCGGGCAAGTCGGGTGTCGGCCCGGCCGTCCGGCTCGCGAGGGACGAGGTCCAGCACTATATGACGGCGTACAAGGGATACGTGGGTCAGCCCGCGGCTCCCGGGGACCCCATGGAGCGGACGCGCCAGGTGCCGTACGTCTCCCGGGACGGCAGGGACTTCCACTACGTCTACTCCCCGGACTTCAACAAGGACGGCGCGGTCGTCTACGTCAAGAAGCGGCCCAAACGCCCCACGCGAAAGCCCCCCGTCCCGGATCCGCTGCCGCAGCCGATCAGGCAGCCCGTCCCCGAGGAGGAGCCGAAACCGCAACCGCGCCAGCCCGATCCGGCACCGCAGGCCCCGAGCGTGGACTGGGGAGACGTCGCCGTCGGCGCCGGTGTCGTCGCGGGCGCGGTCGTCGTCGGAGCGCTGACCTTCGGCGTCGGGGGCGCCGTCGTGGGCGGACTGCTCGGCGGCCTCGCGTTCTCCTGATCCGGCCTTCTGATCCGGCTTCTGCTCCGGCCGACGCGGGATGGTGCAAGAGGGAGGGCCCTAGAGAGATGGTGCAATGGGCGCATGACGGGTGAGCTGGAGCTGGAGCTGGACTGCCGGACCGGCGGCCGGGCGGAGGACTTCGCCCGGCCGGCCACCGCCTGGCTGACCGAGGCCAGGGCCGAGCTGTTCCCCGAGTACGAGCCGGGCCTGGCCGCCGAGCCCGCGGCACCGGGCCCGGACGAGGAGAACCCGGACGCACCATGGGGTCCGCCGCACGGGGTGAGCGCGCAACTGCTGATCCAACGCAGCCCGCGCGGCGCGAACATGAGACAGACCCGCTATACGCGACGGACCTGGCAACGGCTGCTGTCCTCGCTCGGCACGCCCTCGGCGCCGTACAAATGCGTGCTCCTGATGCACCCGTTGGACGCGCGCGGGCACCCCGTGGAGCCCGAGCACGCGGTGTCCGTCGAGTTCCGCCGGCTGCCCGACGCCCCCGAGTGGACCCGTTTCGCGGCCTCGGCCCCCGCCCCCCTGGTGCCGTGGCGAGACTCCGAGGCGGTCCAGCAGCGGTGGCTCGACCTCCTCGGCGCCTGGGCCGTCCGCCTGAACGCCTCGTACGGGCATGTCACGGACGACGCGGACACGGCGTACGGCACGGCGCTGGAGCGGATGCTGAGCCTCGCGCCCCAGGAGACGGTCCCGCACAGCCACGAGACGCTCCGTGGCTATGCGTGGGCCACCCTCTGCTCCCCGGACGTGGCGGCCCGGCTCGGCGGCCCGGAGGTACTGCGCGCGTCGGGTGCCTTCCACGAGGTGACCGAGCTCCCCGGCGGCCGACTCCTGTTCAGGGCCACCCCACGCCTGGAGCAGTACACGGGGGACGCCCCGGCCCGGGTCCTGCGCGCCCTGGCATCCGCCCTGCCGCCCGGCCGGACGAGACGCGAGTACCTTCACTCCTGGATGCGGCTGGCCCCGGACGGGGACGCGGCGGACTACGCGTGACGATGCCGGCCGGTTGGACAACTGGCGTGGCCTGCAAGGTAGTTGGTGTTTCGGCGTCGGCTACTGTGCCCGTGGCGGGAGGATGCCGGCGAGTGGGGAGTTGAGTGCGATGTACGAGCGTCCGGGCGGCGGGATGGTGCCGATCAACTCGGCGGTGGCGCATCCGGCGCGGGTCTACAACGCCTGGCTGGGCGGCAAGGACAACTACCCGGCCGACCAGGAGGCCGCGGAGCTGGCGGCCGCGGCTAACCCGGAGATCGTCCCCGCGGTCAGGGCCAACCGGGCCTTCCTGGGACGGGCGGTTCGCGAGCTGGTCAGGACGGCGGGGATCCGGCAGTTCCTCGACATCGGGACCGGAATCCCCACCGCCGACAACACCCACGAGGTGGCCCAGCGGATCGACCCCGGCGCCCGGGTCGTGTACGTCGACAACGACCCGATCGTGCTGGCCCACGGCCAGGCGCTGCTGGTGAGCACCGAGGAGGGGGCGACGGAGTACGTGGAGGCGGACCTGCACGACGTGGACCGCATCCTCACCTCTGCGCGGGAGACGCTGGACCTGTCGCGGCCCGTGGGTCTCATGCTCGTGGCGATCCTGCAGTACATCCCGGACGCCGACGATCCGTACGCCCTCACCCGCCGCCTCCTCGACGCGCTCGCCCCCGGCAGCCACCTCGTCCTCTCGCACCCGGCCTCGGACATCGGAGCCGACGAGGTCGCCGAGTCGATGCGCGTCTACAACGAACGGGCCGCCGAGCACGCGGCCGCCACCCCGCGCTCGCACGCCGACGTCACACGGTTCTTCGACGGCACCACGCTGCTCGACCCGGGAGTCGTCCAGCTGCCCGAGTGGCGGCCCGCCCCCGACGACGCGCCCGGCCCCGACGGGTTGCCCATGTGGTGCGGGGCCGGACGCAAGGCGTAAGCGCTCCGCTGGAGGAACGGTAATGCTGTATCGATATGCGGCTCCGCCGCGAGCGCGGGCCGGTGGGGGCTGATCGCGCAGTTCCCCGCGCCCCTTACGGGGCGCGGTGCCGCCGTCTCGGCGGGTCAGCCGATCGGCGCGTAAAGCACACCCAGCTTGTCGATCTCGCTGCCCGCCCGGCCCGTGAAGCCGACGATCTGCCAGCCGGCCGGGGCCGTGTACGTCACGGCGTCGGAGGTGGCCGAACCGGCCGTCACCGTACGGGACTTGTCGGTGGTGAAGGCAGCCGAGAAGACGCGGGTCCTGCCGTCCTTCTGGGCGCGTGTGAGCTTCACCGAGGTGAGGTGTTCGCCGGCGGCGAGGGTGAGGGAGGCGGCCGTACCGCCCGTGCCGCCGTGGGTCAGGGACGTACCGCCGTCGTGCGTGAGCGACACCGCGTCGAGGCGGGAGGCGCCGCGCAGCGTCAGCGTGCGCGGTGACACGGTCGCCGGCAGGTTGTCCGCGTCGTTGAACGCCGTGCCGTGCGGACCGCCGAAGACGTCGCTCGCCCGGAGCTTCGAGGGCAGCGTCCAGGAGAAGTCGACGGCGTGCGGGAAGTGGTCGGAGAGGTTGCCGCCGGCCGAGTCCAGGAACTTCGCCCAGTCGTTGTTGTAGCGGGTGGCGGAGAGGTTCAGCAGGTCGCTGCCGCGGTAGAGGACCTTGTCCACGACCTCGCAGTCGTTGGTCGGCGCGGTCTCGGGGCAGACGATCGCGTCGCTGCCCTGCGCGGGGGCGTTGCCGCCGCGGACCAGCTGGACCCACGCGTCGGTCAGACCGTTCTCGCTCGCCAGGGTGCGGATGTTGTCACCGGAGCGCGTGTAGCGGGTGTTGGTGTCGCCCATGACGATCACCGCGTTGCCCGAGGAGTTCGCCTGGATGAAGTCGGAGAGCTGGTCGACGTTCTTGCGGCGGGCGGCGAGGGCGTCGTCCGTCGAGTCCGCGTTCGTGTGCACGTTGTAGAGGTCGACGAAGACACCCTCGGCCAGCCGGACCCGGGCCAGCGAAAAGCCCTTCGGCGTAAGGCAGTTGGTGCCGGTGCAGTCGTTCCACTTCACCCGCTCGAAGTCGTCGAACGCGTAGTCCGACAGGGTGTTGAGGCCGTCGCCGAAGGGCACACCGCCGCTGGTCGCCGTGCGGTGCGGGTGGTTGTCGCCCGCGTACAGCGCCGCGTGGTAGTTGAAGTCCTCCTGCACGTTCACGATGTCGTACGCCCCGAGCCGCGGGGAGATCAGCGGGGTGTTCTTCGCCGGGTTGCCGGAGCTCAGCCCTTCCGGGAGGCCCGCGACGTTGTACGTGAGGACGTTGAACGTGCCCGACGAGGGGGCGGCGGCCGCCGCGGGAGCCGTGGCGGCGGCGGTGGTGAGCCCGGCGACGGCCAGCGCGCCGGCCATCAGGGTGCCGATGAGTCTTCTCATGGGGGGTGTCTCCAGTAATCGGAGGAAACTGAAGTGATCGGAGGAAGCTGAACGCTGCTCAGGTTCAAGGTCAACCAGTGTGACGGACAAGGGCAGTTGGGGGAACAGTGAGTGGCGAGGCGATCTGCCGTGCCAGGGTCGCCCGGTGATCACCCCGGCGTCGTTCAAAGTTCATGTTTCGCATCGAGTCTCCATAGCGCGCGACCGCACCGGCGGCGCCGGACACAGGAGGCCGACATGGGGCACAGCCACGGGCACGGGCATCACCACCCTCACGATCACGACCACGGTGCTGGTCACGAGGGCGGTACGGGTCTCCCGGCGGCCTTCGACACCTCCGTGCCCGACGAGGCGCTGACCCCCGACCAGCGGTCGCGCCGCTCGATGCTGCGCCGCGCCGGGCTGCTCGGCGCGGGCCTCGCGGCGGCGGGCGTGCTCGGCGGCCCGGCGACCGGCACGGCCGCCGCACAGACGCCCGCCCGGGGCCGGAAGGGCAAGGGTTTCCTCTGGCTGGCCGGTGACCACCACATCCACACGCAGTACAGCAACGACGGCAAGTACCGCGTCGTCGACCAGGTCCGCCAGGGTGCCAAGCACGGCATGGACTGGATGGTCATCACCGACCACGGCAACGTGACCCACGCGAAGATCGGCGTCGAGAAGGTCAACCCGGACATCAAGGAGGCCCGGGCCGCGTACGAGGACACCCTCGTCTTCCAGGGCCTGGAGTGGAACATCCCGGCCGCCGAGCACGGCACCGTCTTCGTGCACCCGGGCAAGAACGAGGTCTCCGTCCTCAAGCAGTTCGAGACCGACTACGACGGCAGTGTGAAGGGCGCCTCCGACTCGACGCCCGCGAACGAGGCCCTCGCCATCGCGGGCCTGGCCTTCCTCGGCGAGCAGGTCCGCCGTCGCAAGGTCAAGGACGCACTGATGCTCGCCAACCACCCGGCGCGGCGCGGTGTCGACTCGCCGCACGAGATCCGCGCCTGGCGCGACGCGACCCCCGCGAGCCACCAGATCGCCGTCGGCTTCGAGGGCGCGCCGGGCCACCAGGCGGCCGGTATCGCCGCGCCGCTCGGCATGGGCCGGGCCCGTGGCATCTACGACAACAACCCGAGCGCCAACTCCTTCGCCGGCTACCCGCCGGAGAGCTACCGCACCTGGGGTGGCTTCGACTGGATGACCTCCACTGTCGGCGGCCTCTGGGACAGCCTCCTCGCCGAGGGCAAGGCCTGGTGGATCACCGCCAACTCCGACTCCCACCAGGTGTACACGGACACCGCCAAGCGCGGCGGCCCGGACAGCGACTACACGGCCAACGGCAAGCACACCGACCCCGTCTACAGCGGCAAGATCGACCTCACCCAGGGCGACTACTGGCCCGGCCAGTACAGCCGCACCCACGTCGGCTCCGACGGCTTCTCGTACGCCGCGGTCATGGACGGCATACGCGCCGGACGCATCTGGGTCGACCACGGCCAGCTCATCAGCGGCCTCGACGCGCGGGTCTCGGGCGGCAGCCGCTGGGCCACGCTGGGCGGCGCGCTCCACGTGAGGAAGGGCACGAACGTCACGCTGACGGTGGACGTGTCCTTGGCCAGCGGTGCCAACTGGGCCGGTTTCGTACCGAAGCTGGCCCGCGTGGACGTCATCCAGGGCGACGTCACCGGCAAGGTCTCCGACAAGGACACGTTCACCGCGCCGACGGCGAAGGTGGTCAAGTCGTACGAGGTGAACAAGTCGACCGGCACGGTCCGGATCACGTACGCCCTCGGCCGCGTCGACCGCCCGCTGTACGTCCGCCTGCGCGGCACGGACGGCAACCGCTCGGCAACGGGCCTGATGGGTGCGGCCGTCGACCCCAACGGCCCGGCCATCGACGTCGTCGGCGACGCCGACCCGTGGACCGACCTGTGGTTCTACTCGAACCCCGTGTGGGTCCTGCCCGCGTGAGCCAGTACGTCATCACGGTCGACGCGGGCGTACGCGACCTGCGCGCGGCCGACCACCTGCTGCTGGAACTGGCAGCCGAACTCGCCCTCCCTGAGGGTGAGTTCGGCTGTACGCACCTGGTGCGCGGGGAGCGGCCGAGGGTTGTGTTCTCCTTCGCGACGGCCTCCGAGGAGACCACGCGACGGCTCACGGCCAAGGGGTACGAGGTGACGACCGGCGCGCCCGATGAGGTGGGCCGGGCCGTCGTCTACCCGGGTGCGGCTTCCCTGACCGGCACGGTGACGGTCGCGGAACTCCTGTCGAGCTCCGCGATCGACCGCGTCACGGTACTGGGTTCGCCCGACCAACCCCCGGGGGACCAGAGGGTCGTGACGAGGGATCACGTCCGCCCGCAGTGGCAGGACGGCGAACTCGTGCTGACCCTCATGCCGGCTGCGGGCGGAGTGCTGGTGCCGTTCGAGGTCCCTGACCCTACGCCGTGCTGCGCGGACCACTGACCGACGCGACGCGTCAGGTGAGTTCACAAGGCGGTGTGGGCGGAGGTCCGGGTGCCGGAGTGCTGATGGAGCAGCCGGCTGGAACTGTGGTGAAGGTTCCAGCCGACATTGCTCCCCCATGAAGAAGGTACGGAAGAGGCAGGGCTCCGAGTCTCCACATCCCGCCCGGACCGTCTCCGAATCGCGCCCGGGAACCGGGTAACTCCCGCGTCCGTCAATCGATATACCGATAAGGGCCCGGGCAGGCAGGGAGCGGTTCCATGGACGGTGGCGCCTTACACGTACACCAGGCCACCATCGGCGAGTTGCAGACGGCCGCCTCCACGATCCTCGCGCCGCTCGCGGTGACGGCACCGGGCGAGGACGCGGACGCCTTCCGGGCCGACATCGACGCGGCGGCGGTCGGGCGTGCGGCGGTGGCGCGTTTCCGGGGCGCGGCACATCTGGTCCAGCGGTCGCCCCGGGCGATCACGTCCACGGACCCCGAGCTGCTGAAGCTGACCCTGCACCGGTCGTCGGAGCCCGCCGCGGCGGACCAGGGCGGCACCCAGTCCCGGGCGCGCAGTGGTGACTTCGTGGTCTTCGACATGACGCGCCCGTACCGATTAGCCGTGCCCGACGGCTGTGACGTGATGGCCGTCGGGATCTCGCGTACCGAACTGGGCCGGCACGCCGACACCGTCGCCCGCCGGGCGGCCAGGCGGCTGCCGGCCGACACCGGGGCGCAGGCGGTCCTCGCCGCGTTCCTGCAGGGACTCGGCCGCCACCTCGACGAGCTGGCGGGACCGGCGGAGGCCCACGTGGGCGACGCGCTCGTGTCCCTCCTCATCGCGGCCTTCACGGAGACCGAGCCGGGCCGGATGGACACGGCCACCGAACTGGCCGACCGTATCCGCGTCTACGCGCTGGCGAAGATCTCCGACCCGAACCTGTGCGTCGAGTCGGTCGCGGCGGCCCACGGCATCTCGGCCCGCCAGCTCCACCGCCTCTTCCGCCGCACCGGGATCCCCTTCGCGACCTGGCTGCGCGGCGAACGCCTCGAACGCGTCCGCCGCGACCTCCTCGACCCCCGCCACGACGGCCGTACGACCGCTGCCGTAGCCGCCCGCTGGGGCATCCACGACCCACGCCACCTGGCCCGCGCCCTCAAGGCGCGGTACGGCCGGACGGCCCGTGACCTGAGACTCGACCGGTGACTCGACGATCCACAGCCGGACCCTTCAGTCAGGTCCGGAGGAACATGAGCACGGCCAGCACACGCCGGGACTCGCTGCCCGTGGCGGGGAGGCCGAGCTTGCCGAAGATGCTGGAGACGTACTTCTCCACCGCGCGCAGCGTGATCACCAGCCGGTCGGCGATGCCCTGGTTGGAGTTGCCTGCGGCCATCAGTTCGAGCACCTCGCGCTCCCTCGGCGTGAGCCGTTCCAGCGGGTCGTCGCTGCGCCGCCGCGACAGCAGCGTGGACACGATGATCGGGTCGACCGCCGAGCCGCCGGCGGCGACCCTGCGTACGGCGGCCAGGAAGTCGGGCACGTCACTGATCCGGTCCTTGAGCAGATACCCGACGCCCTCCGCCGATTCGGCAAGCAGCTTCATCGCCAGTCCGAGTTCGACGTACTGGGACAGCACCAGCACCCCGACCTCGGGATGGGCCGCGCGGATCTCCACCGCCGCCCGCAGGCCCTCGTCACTGTGGGTGGGCGGCAGCCGGATGTCGACGATGACCACGTCCGGCAGCCTGCCGCGCAGCAGGGTGCGCAGTTCCTCGGCGTCCCCGCAGCGGCCCAGCACGTCGAATCCGGCGTCGCCGAGCAGCCGGGCGAGGCCTTCCCGGAGCAGGACGCTGTCCTCGGCGATGGCTACCTGCATGGCAGTTCCGCCTTCACCCGGGTGCCGCTGCCGCTCGACGTCCAGACCCGCAGCCGGCCGTCGAGCGCCTCGACCCGGTCGGCCAGTCCACGCAGTCCGCTGCCGCCCTCGGTGTCGGCGCCGCCGCGGCCGTTGTCGCGGACCTCGACCACGATCTGGCCGTCGGCCTGGGCGACACTCACCGTCGCCGCCGTCGCCCGGGCGTGCTTTCCGATGTTGGCCAGACTCTCGGAGACCACGTAGTACGCCGCGACCTCGACCGCTTCGGCGAGTCTGCCGTCGAGCCGTACCGTCAGCCGGACCGGCACGGAAGCCCGCGCTGCCAGCGATTCGAGGGCGACATCGAGGCCGTGCGCGCTGAGGACGGCCGGGTGCAGCCCGCGCGCCACATCGCGGAGCTCCGCCAGGGAGGTGGCGATCTCGTCTCGGGCCTGGGACAGGCGGGTTCGGGCGGCCGGATCGCCGTCGAGACTCGCTTCCAGCATGGCCAGGTCGAGAGAGAGCGCGATGAGCCGCTGCTGAGCGCCGTCGTGGAGATTGCGCTCCAGCCGCTGGCGCTCCTGCTGGCCCGCCGCGATGACCCGAGCTCGGGAACCGCGCAACTCGTCGACGTGGGCCCGTAGTTCGGCCTGCAGCCGACCGGTCTCCAGCGCGATGGCCGCGGCGGCGCTGACCGCGTCGAGGAGTTCGCGTTCGTCGTTCAGCGCCGCGTCGTGGATGAGGGCCGCCACCGGAGCGCCGTCGCGCTCGATGAGGGTCGTCGCCCGGGCCGGATCGGTGGGCAGTTCGCGCGGCTTGCCGTCCTGGTCGGTCCAGCTGGCAAACTGCGGCAGCCAGTACAGCACCGCGAGCGACGGATCCCCGAGCGCCCGGGCCAGCGGGGCCCGCAGGTCGTCCGGTTCGGCCCGCAGCTCCACCACGAGGTCGCCGACGGCGGTGCGGGCCAGCCGGGCGCCGAGCAGACCGGCGAGGAAGGCGATCGGGGCGAACCCGATCACCGTGATGCTCACCCGCTGGACCACCGGGAACGAGGGTCCGCCGAACACGCCCACCACCAGCATGACGGCGATCATCGCCAGCCCGAGCCCGAAGGAGTCGATCAGCAGCCCGAGGGACCTGCGCAGCGGCCGCCCGGCGGCTCGACGGCGGGCCACGAGCTGTGCGACACCGGCGAGCGAGACCACGCTGATCACGATGAGCTCACCGTCGAACAACGCCAAGCCCACCTCCGGCGCGTCGATCAGCAGCAGGGGATGGTCCGGGCCCAAGCTGCCCAGCATTATCGCCACCGGCTGCACACCGACCGCGGCCACGTAGCCCAGGCCGACGAGCAGCCTCTCCAGTCGGCTCGTCAGCCGGCCGGTCGGAAAGGCCAGGAACAGGTGCAGGATCAGTACCGTCGGCAGCAGGTCGCACAGCTGCCCGACGGTCCGTAAGGCGACGACGTCGGCCCACCACAGGGCCGTGGCAAAGGTGGCCACTCCCGTGAGGAGCATCAGCGGGCCGAAGCGGTTGGCGGGCCGGCGCCGCCACGCGATGAGGCCGGCCGCGGAGTAGGACGTCGCCATCCAGACGATCAGCGCGGCGTGTATCGCCGGGATGCCGCCCGCCGCGGCGAGAGTCAGGCAGCCACCGGCGGCCGCAGCCAGGACCAGACCAGCCAGGCCGCCAAGCAGCACCGACCTCCGCACGCGAACAGCGGGACGTGCCGAGAGCGTTGGCATCGCTTCCCCCTTCCCGATCATTGCCGTCGGCGTGACCGGGGCGCGACCGTCCACAACGGGCCTGCGTACGGCCGGAGATGAAGGGAGGCGTCGCTCGCACGCTACTCCCGGCACGGCACCCGCGCCAGCGCGGACACCGAACCCCCTTCCCACCACCGGCCTTCCGGCAGCGGGGGTGTCCGCACCCCCGCGGCACACCAGAAACCCGCCCCCCACACCGGCCAGTGGCCCGCCTTACCCGCCGTACCGCGGACTGTCAGCGTGAGGAGCAATCCCGAACCGCCCCCAAGGAGCCGTGATGAAGACCCGGGTCATCCAAGAGGAACCGGACGAGCCCCGTCGGGGCGCCCTCGACGCACCCGAGCCCGAGAATCCCGGTCCGCCGCGACTCCGCGCCCCAAGGAGGAAGCTCATGTCCCGACTGCTCTACCGGATCGGCCACTTCTCCGGCCGGCACCCATGGCGCGTCATCATGACGTGGGTCGTGATCGCGGCCGCCGCCTTTCTGCTCAACCAGTCCTTCGGCGGCAGCGCCGACGAAACCTTCAAGGTGCCCGGCATCGAGTCGCAGAAGGCGGCCGAGGCGCTCGAGGACAAGTTCCCGCAGGAGAGCATCTCCACCGCCAACATCATCTTCCACTCCGACGAAGGGCTGACCCGGTCGGAGGTCAAGGCCGCGGTGACCGAGGCACGTACCGAACTCGCCGCGGTACCGCACGTCGTCGCGGTGTCCGACCCGTACGACGCACGGGGCCCCACGCTGAGTCCCGACGGTCGCACCGGCTTCACGACCCTGGCCTTCGACACCGAAGAGAAGGTCACCGCGGCCCAGTTCGACGCCGCGGAACGAGCCACTGAGCCCATCCGCGCCGCCGGAGTGCAGGTCGAGTACGACGGTGGTCTCGGCTCCGCCAAGGGTGAGGAGGCGGACGGGGTCCCCAGCGAGGTGCTCGGTGTCGCGTTCGCCGTCGTGATCCTGGCGGTGGCGTTCGGTTCCCTCGTCGCGATGAGCCTGCCGATCGTGGTCGCGCTGGTGGCCATCCTCATCGGCTTCAGCACCATCGGCGTCATCTCCGGACTCATGGCCGTCCCCGAGATCGCCACGATCGTCGCCATGATGCTCGGCCTCGGAATCGGCATCGACTACGCGCTGTTCGTCCTGACCCGGCACCGCCAGAACCTGGCCAACGGCATGGCCGTGCCCGAGGCGGTGGGCCGCGCCAACTCCACGGCAGGCCTCTCGGTACTGTTCGCCGGCGTCACCGTCATCGTGGCGATCACCGGCCTGCAGCTGTCGGGCCTTCGGATGCTCACCGTGATCGGCTGGGCCTCGGCGATCATGGTCACGGTGACCCTGCTCGCCGCACTCACCCTGCTGCCCGCGATGCTCGGGCTCGCCGGCCGACGGGTCAACAGCCTGCGGATTCCCTTCGTCAAGCCGAAGCCGGCATACAACCCGAAGTCCAAGTCCAGTCGCTGGTCCGCCAAAGTGGTCGCACAGCCCGTCCGCTACGGCGCTGCCGCCCTCGTTCTGCTCGGCGTGCTCACCGTGCCGGTCTTCTCCATGCATCTCGGTTTCCCCGACGCGGGCAACGATGCTCCGACCAGCACCACACGCAAGTCGTACGACCTCATCGCCGAGGGCTTCGGACCGGGCGTCAACGGTCCGCTGCAAGTGGTGATCGAGATGAACGGGACCGACCCGTCCGAGGTCGACGGCGTGGGCACGGCTCTCAAGGACGATCCCGGGATCGCCTCCGTGGGCGCCGTGGCGCTCAGTCCCAAGGGCGATCTGGCGGCATTCGCCGTCACTCCGACCACCTCGCCGCAGAACGCGAAAACCGGCGAGCTCGTCGACCGCCTGCGCCAGGACCTGCTGCCCGACGCGTTGCGCGGAACCGACGCGAAGCCGATGGTCACCGGCGCGACCGCCCTGAGTGCGGACCTCGCGACGCAGCTCCAGCAGCGCATGCTGTGGTTCCTCGGCGCCGTGATCGGAGTGTCCTTCATCATCCTGATGATCGTGTTCCGGTCGGTCCTGGTGCCGCTGAAGGCCGCGATCCTCAACGTCCTCAGCATCGGTGCCTCGTACGGAGTGCTCGTCGCGATCTTCCAGTGGGGCTGGGGGTCCGGCCTCATCGGCCTCGACGGCAGCGTTCCGATCATGTCGCTGGCGCCCATGCTCATGTTCGCGGTTCTCTTCGGACTGTCCATGGACTACGAGGTGTTCCTGCTCAGCCGGGTACGTGAGCAGTTCCAGCGCCATGGTGACGCCAAAGCGGCGGTTGTCGAGGGCGTCGGCTCCACGGCCCGGGTGATCACAAGCGCCGCGCTGATCATGATCGGGGTGTTCGGCGCGTTCATCCTGATGGACGACGCCACGACCAAGTTGTTCGGTGTCGGCCTCTCCGTGGCCGTCATCCTCGACGTGACGCTGGTACGGATGGTCCTCGTTCCCGCCGCGATGAGTCTGCTCGGGAAGCACGCGTGGTGGCTGCCGGGATGGCTGCACCGGATCCTGCCGGACATCCACATCGAAGGCGACGACGCGGACGACCTCCTGGTCGCCCCCGCACCGCCGGCGGATCTCGCGGCGACGGCGCCCGCCGCAAGGTAGCCGCCTGCCCGCAGGGCATCGAACCCCGCCCGACCTCGGGGCCCGGACCAGTCACTGGTCCGGGCCCCGCTCCGTCACGCGCCCCGCCGACAACGCCAGGTCGCCGTCATCCGTTCACCCCGGTGTAGTGCCGCAGGCTCCAACGCCACAGCAGCCGCGAGCCCAGGTAGGCCGCGGCCCCGAGCAGCGGCGACACAGCGGCCAGCCAGTACGGGACACCGGAGTCGTGCCCGGTCAGCACCGCGGCCGGGAAGTACGCGACGAAGGCCAGCGGCAGCCCGAACGTGAGGAAGCCGCCCACCGCCTTCGGCAGCACGTTCAGCGGATAGCTGCCGAACGTGCCGAGCAGCTCCTCCAGCCAGCGGCCCCAGTAGTCGGCGGCCGGGAAGCGCAGCGAGGCGCAGGCGACCACCGTGAACAGGGCCGCCTCCAGGAGCATTCCGCCGAGGACACAGACGATGAGGTACGTGATCCTGGTCGGCGTCCAGTCGAGGTCGCTGCGGGCGAGCGCACCCGCCATCAGGCCTGCCGCCACTGTCAGGTCACCGATCGCGTTCGTGGGGAAGAAGGAGAGCTGGACCTGGCGGTAGACAGGCATCGGGCGCACCAGATATGTGTCGATCATCCCCTCCTGGATTTGCCGTCCTATCCCGTGCACCCGCCCGAGGAACAGCACGAACAGGCCGTGCGCCAGCATCCGCGTCGCCGGGATCAGAAGGACGTCCGAGCTGTCCCAGCCGCCCATCCCGGTGAACCGGGTGAGCAGCACGGTCGCGAACACGATCACCGAGACCTGCCAGACCGCGCCGATCGCGATCATCATCAGGAACTCGGAGCGATACTCCAGCTGTGCACGGAAGTTGAGCTTCGTGATGCGCCAGACGACGCGAAGAGTCCTGGCCGACATGTCAGCCTCCCTGCGAGATCACGCGCCGGGCGGCCCGCCGCCACAGCAACCGGGTGAGCAGGGCGAGAGCCACCACCCAGGCGGCCTGCACGGCCAACTGCGGGCCCGCGTCGGACAGTTCGATCCGGCCCACGTACAGCGAGAGCGGCACACTGAGCGTCGCCTGGAACGGCAGGAAGCCGCTGAGCGTGATGAACCAGTCGGGGAAGAACCACAGCGGCGCGTACACCCCGGACAGCAGGTTCTGCGCGAAGATCAGGATCAGCATCGCCGCGCCGTTGCGGAGCGTCCAGAAGCACAGCTGATCGATGGCGAGCATCACGTAGTAGAGAACCCACTGGCCGAGGAACGCGCTGACCGCGAACACCCCTGCCACGGCAGCCGACTTGGGCGGGTCCACAACCCCGGCCGCCAGACAGATCGCGTATCCGGCGATCACCCACACCAGCCCGTACAGCTGCTCGCCGAGCGCCCGGAACGCGTAGTAGCGCTGGGGTGGGAGCGGGCGCAGGTACCAGTAGACGATCGTGCCGAAGTGCATGTGCTGAAGCACGGTGTCACGGCCCGCGTACTGGTCCAACTCCCGTATTCGGATGGCCAGTACGGCCAGCACGGCGTACGTGACGGCCTGGTCCTCGGAGAGGCCGGCGGTCGTGCCCGTGGCCGCGTACAGGCCCTGCCACAGCGACGCCACGAGCACCACCTGCACGGTGAGCCGGAGCAGCGCGGCGGTCATCCGGGGCGGGGTGTGCAGCTCGCCGAGCGGGGTGACACGGGCGGCCCGCCAGCCGCGCAGGACGGCTGTCACGGTCACTCGCCCCCCGCCTGGACGTACGCGGCCCGCATCACGTCCTCCAAGTCGGCCTCGTCCAGGGCGATGTCGGTCACCTCGTACCGTTCGATGACCTGCTTCAGCGCCTGGTGCATCGTCGGCGCCGTGGGACCGTCCGGACCGAACACCGCCTGCGGGCCCTCGCGCCGCACCAGCGCGATCCCCGGCAG
The DNA here is from genome assembly GCF_008905045.1 of Streptomyces albicerus. Taxonomy (GTDB): domain Bacteria; phylum Actinomycetota; class Actinomycetes; order Streptomycetales; family Streptomycetaceae; genus Streptomyces; species Streptomyces albicerus. The sequence continues at coordinate 273,207 of NZ_VWMY01000001.1, read as the reverse complement.
TGGCTCGACGGGCGCGTGCGGGTCGGAAAGCGTCACCCGCACCTGCCAGGTCGAGCCGAACTTCCGCCGGATCTCGTCCAGCGTGCCGTCCAGGACGAGCCGCCCGTGGTTGATCAGGACGACCCGCTCGGCGAGCCGCTCGACCTCCGTCATGTCGTGCGTAGTGAGCAGTACCGTCCGCCCGCGCTCCTCCACCTGGTACCGCAGGAACTCGCGCACCTGCTCCTTGACCACCACGTCCATGCCGATGGTGGGCTCGTCGAGGAACACCACCGGCGGATCGTGCAGCAGGGCGGCGGCCAGGTCGGAGCGGACGCGCTGGCCGAGCGAGAGGTGCCGTACGCGGGTGTCCCAGAAGGAGGAGAGGTCCAACAGCTCGTCGAACTCCCGCAGCCTCACCCGGTGTTCGGCCTCGGGCACGTCGTAGATGTCGCGCAGGATCGAGAAGGACTCCCGCACCGGCAGGTCCCACCACAGCTGGGTGCGCTGCCCGAACACGGCCCCGATGTTGCGCGCGTTGCGCTCGCGCTCCTCGTACGGGACGACGCCCGCGACCCGCGCCTCGCCGGACGTGGGGGTGAGGATGCCGGTGAGCATCTTGATGGTGGTGGACTTGCCCGCGCCGTTCGGCCCGAGAAGGGCGAGGAGTTCACCGGGGGAGACGTCGAAGGTGATGTCGGAGACGGCGTCCTTGGCGACCCGCTCCGGGTTGACGAGGGATCTGAGCGCGCCCCCGAATCCGGGGCGGCGGACGGTGGTGTGGAAGGTCCGGGACAGACCGCGGACCTCGATGGAGCCACTCACGCGGGGTACCTCCGGGGGAGCCGGGAACACACGAACACGGCCGTCCGGCTGGGGAGCCGAACGGCCGTGTGACCGGTAACATTCTCAGGCATCGACCGCCGAGAAGACAAAGGAGAATTCAGCGGGCTGAACCCGCAGCTGGTACTGCGGCAGAGTGCCCGGGCCGCACGACTGCGAGCCGATGCCGTGCTGGCCGTGGTCGAGGTTGACCCACACGGTGTCGCCGGGCGTCAGATCGGTCAGATGCCCGGCCGCATCCAGATCCTCGCTCGTCCAGCGGCGGGCGGTGAACCAGAACTCCGGCTCGCCCTCGACACGCAGCGCGGAGAAGTCCTCCCCCCAGCTGACCTCCGCCCAGCGGACGTCGGCACGGGCGCCGTTCTCCTGCGGACGGACGTACGGGGTCTGCAAGTCGTCCACCGTGGACTCCCAACGCCCCAGCATCGAGGCCGAATCGGTGTCCGGATACGCCTCGCCGGGCCCGCCGCCGTGCCACTTCACCCGGTTGCCGGCGAACAGCCCCAGGCGGATGCCGAGCCGTGGCAGCGGCACGTTCCAGTCACCCTCGGGTGTCACGGACACGGTCAGCCTCAGCCGTGTCCCGTCGGACGTCCACCGGTACACCGTACGCAGGCCCACCTCCGCGGCGGCCGGTGCCACCCGGGTGCGTACCGTGAGGGCGTCATCGCTCAACTCGACGGCGTCCAGCCGGTGTTGCATCCGGTGCAGACCGAGCTTGCGCCACAGCGCACCGTAGCGGATGTCCGGCTGCCACTCCGCGCCCTCGTCGTTGTCGGTGGGCGCCCGCCACACGTCGAGTTTCAGATCGATGACGTCGATCCCGTTGATCGTCGCCAGCTCGCCGGTCCGGGCGCCGAAGACGGCGGGCCCGAGCGTGATGCACTCCTGATCGTCGAGGACAGGGCGCTCACTGGCGGCGACGGTCACCAACGGGCGTTCTGAGAAGGGCAGTTGGGCCCACGCCACCAGATGCCCCTTCGGCCCCCACACCGTGTCAGCGGCGAGTGCGGCCCGAACCGTCCACCGGCTCTCCGCCTCACGCGTGTCCGCCGGCGGCTCCGGCAGCTTCACCTCCGCCGACTCGCCCGGCGCGAGCGCGGGCACGTTCAGGGCTCCCGCCTCGACCGTCTCGCCGTCGACCTCGTACGACCACTCGAAGGCCAGCGCCGACAGGTCCGCGAAGTCGTAGCCGTTGGTGATCCGGACCGTCCCGTCCGCGCCGTCGCCCTCGATACGGACCGGCTCGATCACCTTCTTGTAGTCGAGGAGCCCGGGCGAGGGCGTGCGGTCCGGGAAGATCAGCCCGTCGCAGACGAAGTTCCCGTCGTGCAGTTCCTCCCCGAAGTCGCCGCCGTACGCGAAGCCGTACCGCTCGTCCTTGATGCCGTGGTCGATCCACTCCCAGATGAAGCCGCCCTGGATCCGGTCGTACGCCTCGAAGATCCGCTGGTAGTCGGCGAGCCCGCCGGGCCCGTTGCCCATGGCGTGCCCGTACTCGCACTGGATGAAGGGCAGTTGGCGCCGCTTGAGCGGGCCCCCGTCCAGGCCCTGCCCGATCCGCTCGACCTCGGCGTGGTCCGCGTACATCCGCGAGTACACGTCCGTGTCACGGCAGTTCCAGTCGCCCTCGTAGTGGATGAGCCGCGAGCCGTCCCGGCCGCGGATCCACTCGGCCATCGCGGTGAGCCCGCGCCCGGTACCGGCTTCGTTGCCGAGGGACCAGATGACGATCGAGGGGTGGTTCTTGTCGCGCTCGACCATGCGGGAGGCGCGGTCGAGGAGCGCCGGGGTCCAGCGGTCGTCGTCCACCGGGTTGTCGCGCCACGCCTGCTCGGTGAAGCCGTGGGTCTCCAGGTCGCACTCGTCGATGACCCACAGCCCGTACTCGTCGCACAGGTCCAGGAAGGCCGGGTGCGGCGGGTAGTGGGAGGTGCGCACGGCGTTGATGTTGTGCCGCTTCATCAGCAGCACGTCCTCGCGCATGGTCTCCAGGTCGAGGGCACGGCCGCGCTCCGGATGCCACTCGTGCCGGTTGACGCCCTTGAAGAGGACCGCCTTGCCGTTGACCTTGATCAGGCCGTCATCGAGCACGACCGTACGGAAACCGATGCGCAACGGCACCCGCTCGCCGTCCGTGACCAGCGTCCCGTCGTACAGACGGGGCGTCTCGGCGGTCCACGGCCGGACCGGCACGGTCACGGACTCGCCGGTCGCGACATCGATGTCCAGCTCGGGCACGGTGACCCTGCCGTCGACGTCCGAGTCGACGCGCAGGGTCCCGGTGCCTTCGAGATGGTCGTACGAGGAGTGCACGAAGAAGTCGAGCGCGCTCCCCGCCGGGCGGTGCAGGAGCGTGACGTCCCGGAAGATGCCGGGCAGCCACCACTGGTCCTGGTCCTCCAGGTACGAGCCCGCCGACCACTGGTGGACCCGGACGGCGAGCACGTTCCCGGCCGGCTTCAGCAGGTGCCCGACCGCGAACTCGTGCGCCAGCCGGGACCCCTTGAACTCACCGATGTCCGTGCCGTTCAGCCACACCCGGGCACAGGACTCCACGCCGTCGAACCGGAGCACGGCCCCGCCGTCCGCCGGCCACTCGTCCGGCAGGTCGAAGACCCTCAGATGGTCACCGGTCGGGTTCTCCGTCGGCACCCGCGGCGGATCGACCGGGAACGGATAGCGGTGGTTGGTGTAGATCGGCGAGCCGTACCCCTGGAGAACCCAGTGGCCGGGCACCGACACCTCGGGCCAGCCCCCGGCGTCGAACCCCTCAGTCGCGAAGGAGTCGTCCTCGGCGTCGGCCTCCGTCCTCAGCCTGAAACGCCAACTGCCGTTCAGCGAAAGGGAAGCGGCGTCCGAGGACGCGTACCACGCCCGGGGCGGCAGCGCGCCGCTCCCGGGCGAGACATCCTCGACGTAGTCGACGGAAGTACCGGTGCTGGTGGTGCGGAAAGACATCGGTCTCCTAGGTCAGCCCTTGATGCCGGTCTGCGCGACCCCCTGCACCAGCCAGCGCTGGAGGAACAGGAACACGAGCACCAGGGGCAGGATCGAGATGGCCGTGGCCATGAAGATCAGATGGAAGTTGACGGTCTGGTTGGTCATGTACGAGGAGAGCGCGACCTGTACCGTCCACGCCTCCTGATCCTGACCGATGACCAGGGGCCACAGGAAGGCGTTCCAGCCGCTGATGAAGGTGATGGTGGCGATCGCGGCGAAGAAGTTCAGCGAGTTGGGTACGACGATGCGCCAGTACGCACCCCAGTACCCGAGCCCGTCCACGCGCGCCGCCTCCTCCAACTCCTTGGGGAACCCCAGGAAGTACTGCCGGAACAGGAAGCAGGTGAAACCACTGAAGAGCCCCGGAACGATGAGACCTTGCATACTCGACACCCAGCCGAGTGACGAGACCAGCACGAAGCTCGGTACGAAGGTCACGGCGGCCGGGACCATCAGGGTCACCAGGACCGCGTAGAAGATCTTGTTCGCGTGCTTGTACGGGATCCGGGCGAGGCCGTATCCCGCGAGCGAGCAGACCAGCAGCGTACCGACGGTGTGCAAGACACCGACGACCGTCGAGTTCCACAGGGACTGGGCGAACGGGACCGTCGGGTCGTCGAACAGCTCCGTGATGTTGCCCCACTGGATGTCCGTGGGGAAGAACTGCCAGTCCTCGCCGGTGATCTCGGCGTCCGTGGACAGGGCGTTGCGGACGATCAGGTAGAAGGGGACCAGGAAGAGCAGGGCACAGATGCCGGTGGCGGTGTAGAGGCCGGCGGAGCCGAGGACACCACGTCGGTCGCGCCTGCGCTCGCGCTTCTTCGGAGGTTCGACGTCGGTCTTGCGGGTTTCCATGAGGGTCGTCACTTGTTCTCCTCCCCCCTTCCGAAGCCCATGAACCTGCCCTGGAGCATCGTCACCATGCAGATCAGCAGGGTCAGGATGACCGCGCCCGCGCTGCCGGCGCCGTAGTCCTGGTCGTCGCCCAGGGCGGTGTAGTACAGCTCGACGAGGGGCGGGCGGCCCCAGGTCGTCTTGGAGAGGAGGTTGAAGAACTCGTCGAACGCCTGGTACGCGGCCACCAGTAGCAGCAGGATCACGGCCGTCGACGTGGCCCGCAGCTGGGGCAGCGTGATGTACCGGAAGGTCTGCCAGCCCGGCTTGGCGCCGTCGATCGCGGCGGCCTCGTAGAGCTCCGGCGGAATGTTCTGCAGAGCCGCCAGGAAAAGGATCATGAAGAAGCCGGCCTGGAGCCACAGACGTACGGTGACGATGACCAACCAGTACCAGGGCGGGTTGGGGTCGGCCAGCCAGGCGACGTTCTCGATCCCGAGCACGCCGAGGATGGTGTTCATCAGACCGAAGCGGACACCGCTGAAGATGGACATCTTCCAGATCAGCGAGGCGGCGACGAAACTGACCGCCGTCGGCAGGAAGAAGACCGACCGGAAGAACGCCTTCATGAACCGCAGCCGGTGCACCATCAGCGCCAGGCCGAGCGACAGTGCCCAGGTGATCGGCACGACGATCGCGGCGAAGACGGTGAAGGTGACGAGCGACTTGGTGAAGTCGCCGTTCGTCAGCATCAGCTTGTAGTTGTCGAAGCCGACGAACTTGTCGGGCGTGACCGTGTAGCGCGCCTCGAAGAAGCTGAGCCAGGCGCTCCATCCGATGGGGATGTAGACGAAGATCACCAGGCCGATGAGGAACGGGCCGGTGAAGAGCCAGAAGTTGAACGTGCTGCCCCCCACGCCCCGCCGCGGCTTGGTCTTGGAGACCTTGGCCGGGGCGGGGCGCGCGACGTCGCGCGTCTTGGTGGTCGACATCTCGATACCTGTCCGTCGGCCCTATCCGAAGAGCTTCTTGAGTTCGAGGTTGACCTTCTTGTCCGCGGCGTCGAGGGCCTTCTCCGGGTCCGTGCCCTTGCGGACGGCGTTGGCGATCACTTCCTCGAGCGCGGTGATCATCGCCTGGGTCCAGGAGATGTTGTCGAAGCGCCCGTAGTCCGTGAAGAGCTTGACGCCCTCAGCGGGCAGACCCGACTTCAGCTTGTCGGCGGACTCGGCGATCGACTTGCGCGGCGGGATGTGGAAGCCGTAGCTGAGCGCCCAGTCCTCCTGGTACTCCTTCTGGTCGATCCAGAGCCACTTCACGTACTCCTTGGCCAGGTCGACGTTCTTGCCCTTGGCGTTGACGAACATGGACCAACCGCCGTTGTAGACCGCGGGCTTGGCACCGGAGGCAGCCGAGGGGAAGGGGAATATGCCGAGGTCGTCGCCGAGGGCTTTCTGCATCACGGGCATGGCCCACATGCCGCACCACTGGATCGCGGTGAGGCCCTGGACCAGCGCGGAGGGGTCCCAGTAGTCGGCAGGCGCGTCCAGGAGGAGGTGTCCGCTGGTGAACATCTTGCGGTACACCTTCAGCGCGTTGGCCACGTCGTCGGTGTGGTACGCGATCTCGTTCTTGGCGTTGAGCTGGTCGGCGCCGGCCGCCCAGACCAGGGCGTAGTTCGTCGACACCATGCTGTTGCCGATGAACAGGCCCTTGACCTTGTCGGTGGTGAGCTTGGCGGCGGCCTCGGCGAGCTCGTCGAGGGTCTGGGGCACCCCCAGGCCCGCCTTCTCCAGCAGCGACTTGCGGTAGAAGAAGAACTGCGGGTCGTCGATCATCCGGACGCCGTAGACCTTGCCGTCGACCGTGTGCGACTTGATGTCGGCCGGGTTGAAGTCGTCCTTGACCGGGCCGAGGATGTCGTCCAGCGGCGCCACCTGACCGCTCTTGATCAGCTGCAGCTGAGGGTGGAACTCGAAGACGTCCGGCGCGTTGTCGGTGAGCAGCGACGAAAAAAGCTTGCTCTCGAAGTTGTTGCCGGTGATCCACTGGGTGGTCACGCGGGCATCGTCGTAGGCCTTCGCGTACTTCTTGATGGCCTCCTGCGTACCGGCCTCCCCGTACGCGTGGAAGTACTGCGTGAGGACCTTGCCCGAGGAACCCCCGCCCTCACGGCCGGTGTTGCCGCCACACGCGGCCAGCGGGCCCAGCGCGGCGAGGCCCGCGGCGGCTCGCAGTACGGATCGACGGTCCCAGTTGCTGTTGCTCAGTGCCGACATTCTGACGTCCTTGTCTCGAGTACGGCGGCGGCTCAAATCGCTGTGCGGTGCGGGGAAGTTAACCTTCGGCTAAGGCTTCGGCAAGGGGTTGGACAAAGCCCGTTCGAAGTGTTGTGGAGGGTTCGAGATGCCGGACACGGCGGGCCCGCGGCCGTCATGAACGTGGTGTTGTACGGCTCCTCGCGGCAGCAGCAGCGGCGGTGGTGGCGCGACGTGCGGCGGACCTGCCGCCCGCCGGTTTCTGGCTCGCCGAGGTGAGGGCTCCCTCCAGCGCGAAGGTCGCCGCGCCGAGGCACACCGGATCGGTGGGAATGGGGGAGAGGACGATCTCCGTGGCAGCCAGCGGCCGTCTCAGCGCGTGCCGGGCCACGGCCTCCCGCACCTCGGCCAGCAGCGGCTCGCCGAGCGTGGCCGCGACCCAGCTGCTGAGCACGACCACCTCGGGGTTCAGGAGGTTCACCAGGTCGGCGATCGCGGCGCCCAGATAACGCGCCGTGTCCCGGACGACCTTGGTCGCCACCGGGTCCTGCGCGGCGACTCCGCGCGCGAGCGCGTTGATCGTCGCCGTCTGGTCCTCGGGGTGCAGCAGGGTGCTCCCGGGGCTCAACTCCCGCAGATTCAGCATGATTCCGGGCGCCCCGACATACGTCTCCACGCACCCGTGGTTGCCGCAGTGGCACAGCCGCCCGTCGAGCACGAGCGTGGTGTGGCCCCACTCGCCGGCGCTGTTGCTCACGCCCCGGTGCAGCCCGCCGCCCAGGGCGAGCCCGGCGCCGACCCCGGTCCCGAGGTTCACCACCACGGCGTCCCCGCGCCCGCGCGCCGCCCCGAACCACAGCTCGGCGACCGCGCAGGCGCGCAGCGGATTGTCGAGGTACAGCGGATACGCGATGTGCTCGGAGAGCAGGTCGAGCAGCGGCACGTCGTGCCAGTCCCAGTTCGGCGCGTACTCACAGACGCCGGCCTCCCGGTCCACCTGGCCCGGCACGCTGACGCCGACCCCGAGGACGCGCGCGCCCTCGACCCCGGCCTGCGCGACCACCGAGCCGACGGCCGTGGCGACATGCCCGACGACCTGCTCCGGGCGGATCTCACCGGGGCGCATGTCCTCGGCGGCGCGGGCCAGCACGTTCAGCGCGAGATCGAACAGCTCGACGCGTACGTACGTCTCCGCGATGTCGACGCCGATCAACGCGCCCCCCGACGCGTTGACGGCCACGAGGCCCCGCGGGCGGCCACCCGCGGAGTCCTCGAACCCGACCTCCGTCAGCATCCCGAGGTCGAGCAGCTCACCGACCAGCGTGGCGACCGTGGCCAGGCTCAGCCCGGTCGCGGCGGCCAGCTCCTGCCGGGATGTGGGCGAGTGGGCGATGATCTGGCGCAGCACCCCATAGCGGTTCGCGGTGCGTATGTCGCGTGACGTGCGCTTCACCCGATGTGCCCCCTCGGTCCCTCCAGGCCATGGCGGGGACCGTCGGCCCCGGCGCGGCGCAAGGCTATGGCCTGCCGGGACTTTCGACAAGGGGTTAGGAAAGGGGCTGTACAAAGTCCCCCGCGCCTGTCGGGAGGACGCGCCGGATCACGACTGCCGTCACCC
>NZ_VWMY01000001.1:232096-264662 GCF_008905045.1 Streptomyces albicerus | reverse complement strand
TCGCCCGCAACACCCTGACCGACCGGCTGCGCCGGCTGGTGGACGAGGGGCTGCTGGAGAAGCGGCCGTACCAGACGGAGCCGGTTCGCTACGACTACGTGCTCACCGAGAAGGGGCGCGACTTCTACGGCGTGCTGCTGGTGATGAACCGGTGGGGGGACCGCTGGCTGGCTGGTGAAGCGGGCCCGCCGGTCGCCATGCATCACGAGGTGTGCGGGGAGGAAACCCATGCCGAGGTGGTGTGCGCCGCCTGTGGTGAGCCGATGACCGCAGACAACACCCGCACTCGGATGGGTCCTGGGTATCCGCCGCACCTGGCCGAGCGGCCGGATGTGAAGGAGCGTTTCGCGGGCTGACTCAGTGGTTCCGCAGATCCGCACTCACCCTTGACAGGTAAGTCTATCTACGCAACTTTACAGTTCAAAGGCTCACGTGGGTGTCTTTAGCGAGAGGCTGCGGGATCATGGAGTGGACGGGCGCGCGCTATGCGGACAAGCCGACGGTTGAGGTCCACACCTGGATCGCCGCCTCACCGACAGAGGTGTGGACGCTGGTGTCCGACATCGAGCTGATGCCGCGCCTGAGTCCCGAGCTGCAATCGGTCGAGTGGCTGGATGACGGAGGCGGCCCTGCCCTGGGGGCCCGATTCATCGGCCGGAGCAGTCATGAGTCCTTGGGGGAGTGGGCCACCACGTCCCACATCGTCGAGTGTGAGCCGCCGACGCATGCGGGAGTTCGAGGCCAACATGACCGCCACTGTCGAGGGGATCAAGAAGCTGGCTGAGGGCGCCGGGGCCTCTGGCGAGGCGACTCTCTGATGCGCACCTCCACCACGATCGAAGCCTCCGGCGCCGATTGGCAGGAGATCGTCGACTACGTCACCGAGGCGGAGCAACTCGGTCTGGACATCTGCTGGGTGGCGGAGGCATGGGGCTCCGAGGCGCCCTCGCCGTTGGGCTATCTCGCCGCGAAAACGGAGCGCATGCTGCTCGGATCGGGCATCATCCAGCTCGGCACCCGCACCCCCATGGCCATCGCCCGCGCCGCGATCACGCTGTCGCAGATCTCCGACGGACGCTTCCTTCTCGGACTGGGACCCTCCGGGCCGCAGGTGATCGAAGGACTGCACGGAGTGCCCTTCGACCGTCCGCTGTCACGGATGCGAGAGACCGTCGAGATCGTGCGGCGGGCCGTGTCGGGGGAGAAAGTCGCCTACTCCGGGCGGGAGTTCCAGATCCCTCTGCCGGGCGGGGAAGCCAAGCCCATGCGGCTGTCGATGCGCGCCGAGTACGACATCCCGGTCTACCTGGCGACCCTCTCCCCGAAGATGCTGCACCTGACCGGTGAGATCGCGGACGGCTGGCTGGGCACCAGTTTCGTACCCGAGGGCGCCAAGGAGGCGTACTTCGACCACCTGGACCAGGGCCTTGCTGCCGCTGGTCGCAGCCGCTCGGACCTGGACATCTGCCAGGGCGCCGAGGTCGCCTTCGCCGAAGACGAGGACGCGCTGCGCGCAATGGTCGCCGGGCGCAAGAAGGAGCTTGCCTTCAGCCTCGGCGGCATGGGCTCGGCGACCACGAACTTCTACAACAACGCCTACAGCCGCCAGGGTTGGGCCGAGGTGGCGGCCGAGGTCCGGACACGTTGGCAGGCGGGGGACCGGGACGGCGCGGCCGGCCTGGTCACCGACGAGATGGTGCTGGCGACCACGCTGATCGGAACCGAGGACATGGTGCGCGAGCGGCTGCGCGTGTGGCGCGACACCGGTGTCGACACCGTTCGCTTCTATCCCGCCGGCGAGACCCTCGCCGCCCGACTCGCGACCTTGGGCCGGGCCATCGACCTGGTCCGCGACATCGAGGACGAGGCGGCACAGTAGCGACGGGTCATGCCGGCCAACGAGGGCCGCTCAGCGTCGGCGCCGTCGACGGGGTCCCGGTCAGGTCAACCGCGGGCGCTGATGTCGTCGGCGGCCAGGCCCGACATCAGCAGGGTGATCGCGCAGAACGTCCTGGCCAGGGCATCTTCCCGGTCCGCCGCGGCGGCGATGATCTGGTTGCCCTCGCACAGGCCTGCCAAGAGCAGCCGGGCGACGGTGGCGACGGGCACATCCGGTTGCAGGTCGCCGCGTTCGGCCAAAACGGTCAGGAGCCGTTCGATCGGCGGTTGGGCGACGGTTTCGTTGATGTGCCGGTACTGCTCGCCCAGGACCGCAGGTGCCTGGGCCATCAGCTCGCGGTGTAGGGGGTCGTGGATGGTCCGGCGCAGGAAGGCGTGCGTGAGGTTGGCCACCGCAGTCATGGCGGGCGTGTCCGGCGTGGCCCGGACCGCCTCGGACGTCGCGTCTCCCAGAGCCCCGACCTGCTGAATGAGCTCCGTGTACAGCTCGGCGAACATCGCCTTCTTGTCCGGGAAGTGGTGATAGAAGGTGCCCTTGCTCACCAGCGCCGCCCCGGTGATGGCCTCGACTGACGTGCCCGCGAAGCCGTTGTCGACGAACAGTTTGCGCGCGGTCGCCACCAGGTCCGCCCGGGTCTGCTCCGCGTACATCTGGCGTCGGTTTGGCCCTCTCATGCGGCCATCGTTTCGACCGGGCACGCGGGATCCTCACCCCAGACGGCGACTCGGAAGTCGGCGAGCTTGGTCGCGCGCGGCGGAGCGAGCGTGTAGCTGAAACCGCCGTCGTAGTCCGCTGCCCCGACCGTTGCCCGCAGGATCGGGACGAGGTCACGGGCGTCGCGGACCTGTGCGCCGCCGCAGGCCATGTCGGCGTCCGTCCATCGTCCCGTGCCCGGGCCGTAGGGCACATGCCCGATGAGGGGTATCGACCGCCAGGTCGACTTGTGCCCGTACAGGCCGTTGAAGTGGGACGGGATCCTGGTCGATCCGCCGATTTCCGAGCCGAAGTCGAACGTTGTGAGGCCTGCGGCGGTGGCGACGGCGCCGCCCCCGGCGGATCCGCCCGAGGTGCGGGTCGTGTCCCACGGGTTCGATGAAGGACCGAACACCGGGTTGTCGGCCTGGACGTCCTGGTTGCCCGGAGGCATGTTGCTCTTCCCCATGATCACGGCACCGGCCGAACGCAGCCGTTTGACCGCCTCGGCGTCCAGGTCGGGCACGTAGTCCTTGAGGTCCGTGCGCCCGCAGACGGTGCGCATCCCGGCTGTCTCGAAGCTGTCCTTGACCGTGATCGGCACACCATGCAGCGGACCGAGGTCCCGCCCCGCCGCCCGGGCGGCGTCGGCTTCCCCGGCCTCACGACGGGCACGCTCGACGTCGAGGGTCACCACCGCGTTCAGCGCCGTGTTGTGGATGGTGATCCGCTCGAGATAGAGCTCTACGAGTTCCCGGCTCGAGATCTCGCCAGCGGCCAGCGCGCGCGACTGCTCCACTGCGGGCTGGAAGGGGACGTCACTCACGGCATGCCTCATCTCTGACTCTGACATCGCCAATCAAATGTGAGTCATAATATTACATTCGGCAGGCAATAGGTGTGGGGCGGGGCGCAGGGCGATGGCCTTGCGGAATGAGCGGAGGATTTGTGGCGCGGTACGTCGGCTGGCGCTCCGGAGGGGACGGTGTCGGTGGCTCCGGCACCAGTGCGGCGTCGGATGTCCTTCCGTCGCCTTGCTTGAGGAGTCAGCCGCTGCCTGGGCGCGGTCAATCGGGTCGGCAGCGACGGCGCGCGGGCCATCGTGGACGAGATCGTTGGCCATCTGGCACCCGAGGATCCCGCGCCCGCACGCGGCAAGGCCCTCGGACTCTTCGCGATGATGGCGGGGGCGCTGCAACTGTCCCGCGTCGCCTTCGGCTCGAAGCTCGCCGACGAGGTCCTTGAGAACGCCCTCGCGTTCATGTGCTGAGCGGTGCGGGATCAGGCCGGATCGACGAATATGTCGAGCGCGAGATCACCCTCAAAGCCGGCAGGGCTGTAGGTGGACAGGTCGGTGACGCCCTCGTCCGAGAGGACCTCGTCGTCGATGAACAGGTTGGCGGTGCACTTCCGCGCGTCACGCGTGACGATGGCGTACGCGGCGTCAGCCATGATCCGCGGACTACGGGCTTGTCCGGCGCCGCCGACCACATTGCGCACGGCGGCTGTGTTGATCAGGGTCCGCGGCCATAGCGAGTTGGCGGCGATGCCGTCGGCGGCGAGCTCCTCGGCGAGCCCGATCGTGCACAGACTCATGCCGTACTTCGACAGCGTGTAACCGAGATGCTTCCCCACCCAGTGCGGCGCGAGGTTCAACGGCGGGGAGAGCGTGAGGATGTGCGGGTTGCTCGCCTTGCGCAGATGTGGGATCGCTGCCTTGCTCAGCAGGAACGTGCCACGCGTGTTGATGTCCTGCATCAGGTCGTACCGCTTCATCTCCAGCTGCTCCGACGACGACAGGTCGATCGCGCTGGCGTTGTTGACCACGATGTCGATGCCGCCGAAGGCGCTGACCGCCGCGTTGACGGCGGTGCGCACATCGTCCTCGTTGCGGACGTCGCCGACTACGGCCAGCCCCTTGCCGCCCGCGCGCTCAACCTCGTCGACGGCGGTGTGGATCGTGCCTTCGAGCTTTGGATGCGGCACGGCGGTCTTGGCGAGCATCACCATGTTCGCACCTTCGCGGGCCGCGCGCAGGGCGATGGCGAGTCCGATGCCGCGGCTGCCTCCCGACATCAGGACGGTCTTGCCGGCCAGCGTCTGAGTCATGGCTGAACCTCCAAAATGGATTGTCAGACTAATGATACGCAATGCTAATGGTATCTTCCACATATGACTTCGACTCCCGCACGCCAGATCGACCGGCTCTACAACGAGCTCCTGGCCCCCAAAGAGACACAGTCCGTTCGCGCTGCCGTGCGCCGGATCGCAGAACGCGAAGTGGCTCCGCACGCCGTGGCGATCGCCGGTGGCGACGAGCGCACGGACGGCTTCCCCCGGCATGTTTTTGAAGGGCTTGCGTCGGCGGGGGTCTTCCGAATCCCCTTCCCCGGCGAGGTCGGCGGCGATGGCCTGACCCACCCGGCGACCGCCACTGCCGCGGCCATCGAGGAACTGGCCTACTACTCGAGCAGCGTCGCGGCCGTCTTCGACGTGCACTGCATCCTGGCGGGCAACGCCCTGCGGCAGGGCACTGAGGAGCAGCAGCAGCGGTGGCTGCGAAAGGTCGCGGAAGGCTCAGTGGTCGGTGCCTTCGCCACCACTGAGCCGGATGCCTCCAGCGACCTGTCTCCGCAAGCGGTACAGACCGAGGCGATACGCACCGAGGCCGGCTGGGTGCTGAACGGCCACAAGCGGTGGATCTCCAACTCGCCCGTCGCCGGGTTCGTGGTGGTTCTCGCCCGCACCGGCACCCGGCTGAGCATGTTCATCGTCGACACGGCACTTCCCGGAGTGGAAGTCGGCCTTCCCGACCGCAAGATGGGCAACCGCGGCCAGCTCACCGCGGACATCCGATTCACGGATGTGCACCTGACCGACGACGACCTCCTCGGTGGCGCCGAGGGACACGGACTGCGCCATGCGCTGTCCACTCTGACCTACGGCCGGATCGGCATCGCGGCTGCCGGGGTCGGCATGGCGCAGGCCGCCTTCGACCACACCGTGGCCCACCTGTCGACGCGACACGCCTTCGGCAAGCCGGTGGCCGCCAACCAGCACTGGCAGTTCCTGCTCGCCGAACGGGCCACCGAGATCGAGAACGCCCGCACCCTCTACACCAAGGCCGCCCTGCGCCTGGACGCGGGCAACCCGTCCCCGGAGCCCGAGGCCGCGATGGCGAAGTACTACGCCACCAAGCTGTCGGTGGACATGGCGCGCGACGCCGTCCAGGCCTTCGGAGGCCTCGGCTTCGCGCGCGAACTGGGTGCCGACGGCAGCCCCGGCCCTGTCGAGGCGATCTACCGGGACAGCAAAATCGGTGAGATCTACGAGGGGACCAATGAGATCCAGAAGTGGGTCATAGCCCGGCAGATCTTCGGTCGGGCCATCGTCGGCTGATCGCCCAGGACGCGCCGGTGCAGTAAGCCGACGGACAGTGGGGCATCCCGTCGGCCTGCAGCGGTCCCGCCGCCTCGGGCTTTCTCGTACGATGGACAGGACCATACGTATGACTAACCATGGGCGGGATAAACGATGTCCGAGGCTCCGCTGGTACCAGGGACAGTGGCCGAACACACCATCTGCCTGCTGGTCAAGCTCGGGCAGGTGGCGTTCAGGATCGCTGAGGATGGTATCGGCGGGACCGGTCTGCGAGTGCGGCACTACAGCGTCTTGCAAGCTCTTGCGGACAACGGCGCCATGCCGCAACTGGCACTTGGTTCATTCCTGCGGATCGACCCGGCGACGATGGTGACGAGTCTCGACGACCTGGAGCGCACCGGATACGCCGAGCGGACGCGAGATCCACAGGATCGTCGCCGCTACGCCGTGGACATCACCGCCGAAGGCCGCAAGGTTCTTGCCGACCTCAACCGCACACTCGTCGATCTCGACGGTGAAGTCCTCGCAGACCTGGGTGCCACGGAACGAGACTCGCTTCACGCCGTGCTGGGCAGCCTCGCGGGAAGTCCCACTCTGACCTCCCTGTTCGACGCCGTCCGGGAGCAGAATGGAGCGAAACGGGCTTAGCGGCTTGGGGGGATCGCACCCGGGTGCGGCGGTACGCCCCGGTTCTGGCAAAGTCCCGGAAGAGCGGCCGCCGAGGTCGCACTTCTCTTTTCCTTCAGCGACCACATGATCTATGTCTGGAGTCGTGGGTAGCTCATCGAATGGGGCAGTTGCCCGGCACTAACTGGAGCCCGACCAAGCGCGCTGCGGAACTGAGTCGGACCGTCATCACCCGATCAGGAACTCCGCTCGATTGGCACCCGTGCGATCGGTCAGCGGATGGCTTCTCATGAGGGCCGGACGTCGGACGGCGTCCATGAGCAGGTCAAGGTCGCCTCACGACCATGTCCCCGCGCAACACACTCGCGTCACTGCACGGAGCGCCAGACCAGCTCGGGCGGGGATCCTCACGGTAGATCTCCGTCGGCCACCATCGATCACGAGGACGTGCGCCCCCCGGCCAGCGCTTCGGGGCGTACTCCGCTGACCCCGGCACCCCCGACCACGACGCGATGCTGCTGCTCGATCTGACGGCATCCCCGTCGGCGTCGGCCGATGCCCGGCACACCCCGGAGCAAGGAGCCACCATGACACCGGAAGCCGCACCGACCCCTCGCGATGAGGTCCTCGACGCCTTCCGCGCCCAGCTGCGCGCGATGACCGACGGCGACACCGACGCCCTCGACGACCTGCTCGCCGACGGCAGCACCCTCACCCACATGACCGGCTACGTCCAGCCGAAGCAGGAGTGGCTGGCGCAGATGCGCGAGGGGCGGTTCGACTACCACAGCATCGTGGACCTGGACGTCGAGGTCGACGGCGACACCGCGCGCCTGGTCGTCCGCACCGTCACCGACGCGACCGTCTACGGCACCCGCGCCGACTGGCGGCTGCAACTGACCGTGGACTACGCGTACGAGAACGACGCCTGGATCGTGGTCGGTTCGGCGGCCTCGACCTGGTGACCACCGAACGACCAAGGAGCACCCGGATGTCCCCTCGTACCTGGCTGATCACCGGCGTGAGCAGCGGCTTCGGCCGCCACCTCGCCGAACAGCTGCTCACCGCCGGCGAACGCGTCGTCGGCACGGTGCGGCGCCCGGAAGCCGTGGCCGATCTCGCCCAAGCCCACCCCGACACCTTCCGCGCCGAGATCCTCGACGTACGCGACACGCCCCGCGTCCACGAGGTCGTCAAGCACACCGCCGACGTCTTCGGCGGCATCGACGTCCTGGTGAACAACGCCGGTTACGGCCTCTTCGGCGCCGCCGAGGAGTACACCGACGCCCAGATCGACGCGATCGTCGCCCCCAACCTCACCGGCTCGATCCAGCTGATCCGCGCCGTTCTGCCGTACATGCGCGAGGCCGGGCGCGGCCGCGTCGTGCAGCTGTCCAGTTACGGCGGCCAGGTCGCGTTCCCCGGTAACTCCATGTACCACGCCACGAAGTGGGGCATCGAGGGCTTCTGCGAGTCCGTCGCCCAGGAGGTCGCCCCCTTCGGGATCGGCGTCACGATCGTCGAACCCGGAGGCGCCCGCACCGAGTTCCGCTGCGGCTCCGCGCAGCCCGCCGACCCGCTGCCCGAGTACGAGGGCAACCCGGCGCACGCCTACCGTGCCATGCTCGACCCGGCCAACGGCCTGGCCCCGGGCGACCCCGCCCGTATGGCGACCAGGATTCCGCACCCCTGCGCATGGTCCTCGGCTCTCAGGCCCTGACCAGCACCATCGACACTCTGGAACGCCGCCTGGCCGACTTCCGTACGCAGGACAGCCTGGCCGCGTCGACGGACTTCCCGCAGGGCGAGTAACTGCCGGCCGCTGGCCGGTGAAGTGCGCCCCGCTCGTCAGAAGCTGGTCAGCCCCTCCAGCTTCTGACGCAGCGATTCCTGCAAGTGACGCTCCATCACGGCATGCGCCTGCGCGGTGTCCTGGCTCCGCATCGCCTCGACCAGCGCACGGTGGTCGGCGAACTCGGCCTGCTCGTGCAAGCGTCGGTCCAGTTGAGGTGCGAGCCGGTACATCCGCCGGGACTCCTCGACGAGCCCCTTCAGCGTCCGCGCCGCCCGCCGGTGGCCCGCGAGCTCGGCGATGCCCAGGTGGAAGGCGGCGGCTGCGTCCAGGGCGGCATCCGAGTCGGTGGCCGCCTCTTGCGCGTCCACCAGACTGTCCAGGTGGTCGAGCTCCTCGGGCGTCGCCCGCTTCGCCGCCTCCACCACCAGGTACGGCTCGATGAGCTGGCGCATCACGAAGATCTCTCGGACATCTTCGAAGCGCAGCGGTTGGACCATGTAGCCCTTGCGGGGCAGGACCAGCACCCACTCCTCGTGCACGAGGAGTCGTAGCGCCTCCCGGACGGGGGTCTTGGACACCCCGTACTCCGTGGCCAGTTCATGCTCGAGCAGCAGGCTCTCGGGGCGGCGGCGCGCGGTGAGGATGTCGCGCTTGAGGGCCTCGTAGACGCGCTCCGTCATGGATTGACGTACGCCACCTGCCTGCGGCGGGAGGGCGGACTCGCTCTTCGCCACTGATCTGCCTTTCGCTCGCGATGAACCCGGATTCGAGAAGGCCAGGTTATCGCTCTTGACGCCTGGTGTGACGCTCGGCATAGTTCACGCACATCTCCAGAGTATTACAGATATATCTCTCAGGCGGTCCGTGCTCGGAGATGCAGCCAAGCGCAGCCAGTCGACGTCGACAAGGAATGCCGAGATGCCGAAGACCGCAGCCGACAAGATCTGGGACGCACACGTCGTCAGAACCGACGACGCCGACCGCGACCTGCTCTACATCGATCTGCACCTGCTCCACGAGGCGAACACCCCGGTCGCCTTCGACAACCTCCGTGCCAAGCGGCGCACCGTCCGCCGCCCCGAACTCACGCTGGGCACCGAGGACCACGTCACCCCCACCATCGACACCGCGCAGGACCTGACGGGCACGGTGGCGGGGCCCTTCGTCGCGAGCATGCGCCGCAACTGCGCCGAGTTCGGTATCGAGTTGTACGAACTCGGCCACGCGTCGCGGGGCATCGTGCACGTCATCGGTCCCGAACTCGGGCTCTCCCAGCCGGGGTCGACGATCGTGTGCTGCGACTCGCACACCACGACGCACGGCGCCATGGGGGCGCTTGCCTTCGGGATCGGCACCAGCCAGGTCGAGCACGTCCTGGCGACGCAGACCCTGCCGATGACCCGGATGAAGAACATGCGGGTCACCGTCGAGGGCGAGCTGCCCGCCGGTGTCTCGGCCAAGGACGTCGCCCTGGCCCTGATCGAGAAGATCGGTACCGCCGGCGGCCAGGGGCACGTCATCGAGTACCAGGGCTCGACGATCCGGGCCATGTCGATGGAGCAGCGGATGACGCTGTGCAACATGAGCATCGAGGCAGGAGCACGTGCCGGTCTCGTCTCCCCGGACGAGGTCACCTTCGCCTACCTCGCCGGACGCCGGCACGTCCCCACGGGCGAGGCCTTCAACGCGGAGAAGGAGCACTGGGCGCAGTTCGTCTCCGACCCTGACGCCGTCTTCGACCGAGAGGTCCGTCTCGATGCCGGCGCGCTGAGCCCACGCGTGACCTGGGGCACCAACCCCGGCCAGACCGTCCCGCTGAACAGCGTCGTCCCCACCCCCGACTCCTTCACCGACCCGATCGAACGGGCAGCTGCCGAACGAGCCCTGGCCTACATGGCTCTCGAGCCCGGCACCGCGATGGGGTCGATCCCGGTCGACGCGGTCTTCATCGGGTCCTGCACCAACGGACGGATCGAAGACCTGCGCCAGGTCGCGGAAATCTGGCGCGGTCGCACGGTGGCCTCCGGCCTCCAGGTGCATCTCTCACCGGGGTCGGAAGCAGTACGCCGACAGGCGATCGACGAGGGACTCGACAAGGTCTTCGCTGCGGCCGGAGTCCCCTTGCACGCGCCCGGATGCTCGATGTGCGTCGCGATCAACGGCGAGGTCCTCGCCCCCGGCATGCGCACCGCCTCCACCAACAACCGCAACTTCGAGGGCCGGCAGGGACCAGGCGTCCGCACGCACGTCGTCTCCCCCGCCGTCGCCGCCGCCACCGCCGTCGCGGGCCGCCTCGCCGCCCCCTGCGACCTGCAGCTCGAAGGATGACCATGACACCGCTGATCACCCACACCGGCATCGCCGTACCCCTGCGACGGGACAACGTCGACACCGACCAGCTCTATCCCGCCCAGCGCATCCTCAACGCCCCGCAGACCCGGACCGGCCACGCCGACGCGCTGATGGCCGACTGGCGCGAGGACCCCGACTTCGTACTCAACAAGCCCGCGTACGACGGTGCTTCGGTCCTCGTCGCCGGCCGCGACTTCGGCACCGGGTCCTCGCGCGAGTGGGCGGTGTGGGCGCTGGCCGACTACGGCTTCCGGGTCGTCCTCGCGCCACGCTTCGGCGACATCTTCCGGGGCAACACTGCCGAGAACGGCCTCGTCGCCGGCGAGATGAGCGAGGCGGACATTGAGGAGCTGTGGGTCTGGCTCGAGGACGCGCCGGGTTCGCGCATCGAGGTGGACCTGGAACGTCGGACGGTCCGGTGCGGCGAGTCGCGTTACGACTTCGGCTACCCCGAACACTTCCGGCAGCGGGTCATGCGCGGTCTCGACGAGATCGCCCTCACCCTCGAACACGCCGCCGAGATCAAGGACTTCGAGGCGCGGCGGCGGGTCACGATGCCGCGTGTGACGGACAGGGCCGCCCGATGAGCGTCACGACAACCTCCGAATCCGAACGCATCCGGCGTCGGCTCATCGGCCAGTTCGATCCCGAGCGCATCCGTACGACCGAGGTGCCGCGCCACGATCTGGTCCCGTTGGAGGCCTGGGCCGCGCTCCCTGGGCTGAGCTCGCTGGTGGCGGACGCGCTGGACGAGATGGGGGCAGGCGCCGTGCTCGGCACCGACGCCGTGGCGCCGCTGGCGCCCGGGATGCGGGTGTGCGGACCGGCCGTGACCTTGCGCTATGTCGGCGTGCACGGCGAGCCCAGCACCCACCGTGCAGCGCGCGCCGCCATCCTCGCCGGTGACCGTGACCTGTACGCCGTCGCGCGGCCGGGCGATGTCGCCGTCATGGACTGCGGGGGCGTGACCTCCGCCGTCATGGGCGGGCTATCCGCACAGTGGGCGCTGACCGCAGGTGTCGCCGGATGCCTGGTCGACGGCGCGGTCCGGGACACCACAGCGATCGTCGACTCAGGACTCCCGGTCTGGAGCCGGCACCGTAACCCCCTGGCGGCTCGGCACCGGGTAGAAGCGGTCGCCGTCAATGACGTCGTGAACATCGCCGGCCGGCCGGTCAGGCCGGGCGACTACATCGTGGGCGATGCCGACGGCATCTGCATCGTCCCGCACGCGCTCGTGCCCGCCGTGGCGGAGCGGTGTCTGGCGGCTCACGCCGCAGAGGAAGAGCTGACCGCGGCCATCGCCACCGCCACCGATCTCGAAGAGCTGGTCCGCGCCCTGCGCACGACCCGCGTCGCGGACTGAACCAGGGAGCACCCATGGACTTCTCACTCGACGACCGCTACACAATCCGCGAGGGCACGGCGTACCTCACCGGCATCCAAGCCCTGGTGCGCATGGTCCGCGACAACGCCCTGTCCGACCGGGAGCGCGGCCTGCGTACGGGCTCGCTCGTCTCCGGTTACGAGGGCTCCCCACTGGCGGGTTACGACATGGAACTTGCCCGTCGTAAGGCCCTGTTCGAGGGCCTCGACCACGTCCACCTCCCCGGCGTGAACGAAGAGCTGGCGGCCACGTCGGTGATGGGCTCCCAGCTGGCCGACCAGGCCGGCAGCCTGAAAGTCGACGGCGTTACGGGCTACTGGTACGGCAAGTCTCCCGGTCTCGACCGGGCCTCCGACGCGCTGCGGCACGCCAACCTCGTCGGCACCCATCCGCGAGGCGGCGCCGTTGCCCTGGCCGGGGACGACCCGGCCGGCAAGTCCTCCTCGCTGCCGTGCGCCTCCGAGTACACCCTCGCCGACCTGCAGATGCCGACCCTGTACCCGGCCGACGCGCAAGACGTGCTCGAGATGGGCCGGCACGCAGTGCAGATGTCGCGCCACACCGGCCTGTGGTCGGCCATGAAGATCACCACGGCGGTGGCCGACGGCGCCTGCACCGCCACGGTCCACCCGGACCACGCACCCGCACCCGATCTCCTCCCGGCCGGTGACCACCGCCCCGACGCGATGCTCGCAGGCCCCAACCTGATCAACCTCGAACGCAGCCAATTCTCACAACGGCTGCCGCGCGCACTGGCCTACGCCGCCGCCCACCGCCTCAACCGGGTCCTGACACGCACGTCCGAGGACCGCATCGGCCTGGTCTGCGCCGGCAAGACCTACCTCGACGTCCGCGACGCGCTCGGCCGACTCGGACTCGGACAGGACGAGCTGGAACGCCGGGGAATCCGGCTGCTCCGCCTCGGCATGATCTGGCCGCTCGACCCCGCCGAGATCCGCGACTTCGCGCACGGGCTGCAAGAGATCATCGTGGTGGAGGAGAAGCGGCCCTTCCTGGAAGACGCCCTCCGTAATCTCCTCTACGGCCTCCCCGACGCCCCCATGATCCTGGGCAAGACCGACGACCACGGAAACGAACTCATCAGCCCGGTCGGTGAGTTGGATGCTGACCAGGTGGCCAAGGCGCTCGCCCGGCGACTCGGCGACGTCCACGGCATCGAGTCCGTACAGGCCTGGAAGGACCAGCTTCCCCGCACCCGCACCGCGCTGCCGCTGCTCACCCGGACGCCGTACTTCTGCTCCGGCTGTCCGCACAACAGCTCCACCAAGGTCCCCGAGGGCACCATCATCGGCGGCGGCATCGGCTGCCACGGCATGGTGCTTTTCACCGACGACAAGCAGACCGGCAAGGTGCTCGGGCTGACCCAGATGGGCGGCGAGGGCAGCCAGTGGCTGGGCATCGCCCCGTTCGTCGCCGAGAACCACTTCATCCAGAACATCGGCGACGGAACGTTCACCCACTCCGGCAGCCTCGCCCTGCGCGCGGCGGTCGCCTCGGGCGCCAACATCACCTACAAGCTCCTGTACAACTCCACCGTCGCGATGACCGGCGGCCAGGACCCGGTCGGCGCGCTCTCGCTGCCGCGCCTCATCCGGCTGCTCCTCGCCGAGGGCGTCAGCAAGGTCGTGGTCACGTCGGAGGACGTACGACGCACGCGAAGGCAGAGTCTTCCCTCGCAGGTCCAGATCCGCGACCGCGACGAACTCGTTGCCATCCAGGAGGAGTTGTCGGCGGTGCCCGGGGTGACGGTGCTCGTCCACGACCAGGAGTGCGCGGCGGAGAAGCGGCGTAAACGTAAGCGCGGAAAGGCCGTGACGCCCCGCACCCGTGTGATGATCAACGAACGGGTCTGTGAAGGCTGCGGCGACTGCGGTGAGAAGTCCAACTGCATGTCGGTACACCCGGTGGAGACGGAGTTCGGCCGCAAGACCCGCATCCATCAGTCCTCGTGCAACCTCGACTACTCCTGCTTGAAGGGCGACTGCCCTTCCTTCGTCACCGTCACCGTGGGCGAGGAGAAACCGCGGCGGGTCCTGCCCGCCGACATCGCGGCCGAGGACATCCCCGTACCCGAACTGCCCGACCCGGCCGCCGACTTCAGCCTGCGGATCACCGGGATCGGCGGCACCGGTGTCGTCACCGTCGCCCAGATCATCGCCACGGCCGCCGTCATCGACGGACGCTCCGTACGCAGCCTCGACCAGACCGGCCTCGCGCAGAAGGGCGGCGCGGTCGTGTCCGACATTCGGCTCACGGACCGCGAGGTCTCCTCGAAGATCCCGGCGTCCGGCTGCGACCTGTACCTGGTCTGCGACGGGCTCGTCGGCACTGACCCGATCCACCTCAAGGTCGCGGACCCGGCGCGTACCACCGTGGTCGCCTCGACCGCCGAGGTGCCCACCGGAAAGATGGTCGTCGACACCGGCATCCGCTTCCCGTCCGCCGGCCAGGTCCGCGACTCCCTCGCGTCGGCCGCCCGCAGGCACCTCGGCGTGGACGCGGCGCAGATGGCCGAGCGGCTCTTCGGCCACGAGCAGTACGCCAACATGCTGCTCGTCGGCGTCGCCTGGCAGCTCGGCCAACTCCCGGTCAGCGCAACAGCCCTGGAGCACGCCATCTCGCTCAACGGCGCCGCGGCGAAGACCAACATCCAGGCCTTCCGACGCGGCCGCCAGCTGGTCAGCGACCCCGCGGCGATCGAGAGCCTCATCCGTCCCGAACAGCCCCAGGCACCCGCCCCCGTCCTGCCGGACGCAACAGGTGTACGCGAACTGGTCAAAGCCGCCCCCGGCACCGAACTCGCCCGCCTGCTCGACATCCGCGTACCGGACCTCATCGACTACGCCGACACCGAATACGCCCGCCGGTACGCCGAGTTCGTCGAGCAGGTCCGGGTCCGCGAGAGCGCAACCGCCCCGGGATCGACGACCGTGAGCGAGGCGGTGGCGCGCCACCTCTACAAGCTGATGGCCTACAAGGACGAGTACGAGGTCGCGCGCCTCGTACTCCAGGCCGGTCTCGACGAGACGGTCTCGCAGGAGTTCGGCACGGACGCCCGCTACCAGGTACAACTCCACCCGCCGATCCTGCGCGCCATGGGCATGAAGAAGAAGATCGGCTTCGGCGCCGCATCCCGCCCGGTCTTCACCGCACTACGGGCGGCCCGCCGACTGCGCGGCACGAAGCTCGACGTCTTCGGGTGGCATCCGGTACGGCGCATGGAACGCGACCTCATCGCCGAATACCGCACGGCGATCGAGCGCGCCCTCCCCCACCTGCGCCCGGACACCCTGGCCACGCTCCTCAAGCTGGCCGAACTGCCCGACCAGGTACGCGGTTACGAGCAGATCAAGGTCGCCAACGTCGCCACGTACCGCACCAATCTCACCCAGGCCCAGGCAGACCTCGACCGTCTCTCGAACCTCTCCTCGGTCCCCGCCGAGCCTCGTTGATCCACGCCCGCTCCCTCGCACGTGCTGACTCCCACCCAGGAGAACCATCATGCTCATCCGCAAACGCGCCCCTGTCGATCAACCACGGGCCGAGGGCAGCACCCCGGCCGCCGACGGCGATGCCGGCCAAGGGACTTCACGCACGAGCCGCCTCCGTATAGGCGGGATGCCGGTGTGGGTGTTCGCGGCGATCCTCGCCGCGGTGGTCACCGCGATGTTCACGGACAGCCTGCCGCCCGGGATGTTCTCCGGATTCGTGGTGACCATGACGATGGGATGGCTGCTGACCTGGATCGGCGGTCGCGTGCCGGTGCTGCGGGACTTCGGACTGCCCATCCTGCTCTGCGTGTTCGGTCCTGCCCTCCTGGTCTACGCGGGTCTGCTGCCGACCGGCGTCATCGACTTGGTGACCACGTTCGTGGACGACGAGGGGTTCTCCGACTTCGTCCTCATCGCGGTCATCGCCGGCGCCATTCTGGGCATGCCGCGCGCATTGCTGATCCATGCGGGCGTGCGCTTCGCCGTCCCGGTCGTCGGCACCATCGCTGTCGTGTTCGTCCTGATCGGCGTGCTCGGCGCGGCCCTTGGTTACGGCTTCGCCGACGCGATGCTGATGATCGCGGCGCCGATCATGGCCGGTGGGCTGCCGCTCGGAGCCCTCCCCATGAGCGAGATGTACGGCGAACGGCTCGGCGTCGAGGCAAGCAGCCTGCTCGGCAGCCTGGTCTCCACCGTCCTCCTGGCCAACATCATCTGCATCCTCTGCGCCTCCTTCCTCAACGGCCTGGGCAAGCGCAAGATCCGCCCCTTCGTCGGCTTCAACGGGGAGGGCAAGCTCCTCCGTATCGACAACGGCTCCGAGAAGTTCGCACCGTCGAAGTCCGTCACCCAAGCGAACCTCCTCGCCCTGGGCCAGGGGCTGCTCATCGCGGGAACCCTGCTCGTCGCCGGCACCATGCTCGAACGCCTCGTCCCCGGTCTGCACGCCTACGCCTGGACGACCCTCCTCGCCGTCGCCGTCAAGATCTTCCGCTTGCTCCCGGCCGACCTGGAGGACGCGACGTCCGCCTGGGGAAGTCTGGTCACCACCGTGTTCGTTCCGCCCCTGCTGGTCGCGATCTCTATCGCGACCATCGACATCTCCGAGATCCTGACCTCCCTCGGCGACCCCCGGTTCGTCGTCCTCACGGTGGCCACCGTGCTGCTCGCCGGGCTGACGGCGGGTGTACTGGGATGGCTGGTCAAGTTCTACTTCATCGAAGCCGCCATCACTCCCGGCCTGGTCATGGCCGACACCGGCGGATCCGGTGACGTCGCCGTACTCTCCGCCAGCGAACGCATGCACCTGATGCCGTTCGCCACGGTGGCGAACCGCGTCGGGGGCACATTGGTCCTCTTCGTCACCTCGCTCCTGACCCCGCTGCTCACATGACGCGCTCTCACTGGAGGCAGGCCGCCGGCGAGAACACGCAGCCGCCCGGGGTGGCGACGACGCCGTTCGGGAGCGGGGGCGGGGCCGTCCCCGCCGCAAGCCCCGGCGTCTGTACGCTGACCGGGGCTACGACTTCGACAAGTACCGCCGCCTGCTGTGGAAGCGCGGCATCAAACCCGTGATTGCCCGCCGCGACGCCGCCCACGGTTCCGGGCTGGGCAAGGTGCGCTGGGTGGTCGAGCGGACCTTCGCCTGGCTGCACCAGTTCAAACGGCTCCGCGCCCGCTACGAGCGACGCGCCGATCTCCATCAGGGCCTGCTCGAACTGGCCTGCAGCCTCGTATGCCTGCGCCGCCTGCGAACCTCGTCTTGAGCCCTCAGTTGGCTACGCTGAACCACCCCGGCCGCACCTCGTCCAGAAACGGTTGCAGGGACCGCACTGCAGACCGCAGGTCCTGATCCGTGACGTCAAGAGGCTCTGGCAGGCTCAGCCCATACCAGCGCAGCCGCCAGAGGTCGAATACTTCGCTCCCGTCGGCTGCGAAGTCCACATCGACCTCAGTGCCGTTGTCGCTGACGAAGCGGCATCCTGCCCCATGAACCGTGTAGGAGTAGGTGCCGATGTGATCACTCCGGCCGATCCGGCGCGAACGGACCAGGCCGAGGACGTCTGCCAGCCGCTCCAGCGAGGGGATCGCCACCCTCATGGCCTCGTCAATCGCGTTCAGAGCGTGGACGTAACCGAGCACGAGGTCTCGTGCAGCCCCAACCTGTTCGATACGGCGTCACCCCCTTGAGCCCGTGGCTGAAGGGATTGTTCCGTGGGCCGCCAGCGTCTCCGCAGGACGGCATTCTGAAACGATCAGTTAAGCGCCCGCCGTCTCCCACGCAGTGCCCCCTGCTGTCGTGGTGGCGCGGGCCGCGCCCGCAGACTTGTTCCAGGGTGAGGTGTGAGGGGGCTTCTTCGCCACCGTTCTTGCCCATCAACTCGAAGACCTTGTCATCACCGGTCACTGAACCCTGACCCTGCCTCGGTCCATCCAGTGCCCACTGGACGGGACCACCTTCCGGACGCCGCCCGCGCCCCGGGGCGGAGCCGCGTGGGTCAGCGGCTCCGTGCACGACGTCCGCGAGCCGCTGCCGAATGCCTCGGTGGACGGTGTCTTCGCGCACATGCGGCTGTGCATGGCGCTGTCCACCCGGGAGATCCATGCGGAGGTTGGCGAGGTCCGCCGCGTGCTGCGGCCGGGCGGCGTGTTCGTGTACACCGTCTGTTATGCAGGCGACGCCCACCATGACACCGGCATCGCCCACGGCGAGGACATCTTCGAGCAGGCCGGCGGCCTGCGCGGAGCGATCTTCCACAGCGACAACTCGCCCAATACTCCTCGAAGGAGTTCGCCCAGGTCTGCACGGACCTCGGCGTGATCAGATCGCGCGGTGCGGTGGGCACGAGCGCGGACAACGCCGCCGCCGAGTCGTTCAACGCGACCATAAAACGTGAAACGCTCCAGGAAAGGAAACACTGGCCAGGAGCCCGCCTCGCGGTCTTCCGATGGGCGACCCGCTACAACACCAGAAGGAGGCACTCCAGCATCGCCCGAACTCCTTCGGACAACGATCAGTTACGCCGACCACCGCCGCATGACAACCGGTGTCCACGATCCCGGGTCAAGGCGCGACCTGCGGAGGTAGTTGGGCTGAAGTGGGATGCCGTTGACTTTGAGTCGGGGGTTCTCTCGATCCACACCACTCGGACCATGGTCTGCAGCGCCAAGGTTCTGGAGAAGCGGACCAAGACCGATGCGGGTAAGCGTCGACTCCTCATCCCGCTTCCCGTGTTGGCGGCTCTCGCGGCTCTGAGGGCCGTTCAGGAAGCCGAGCGCGTCACGGCCGGAGACGCTATACGAGGATGGCGGGTACGTCGCTGCGAACGGGCTTGGAGACCCGCTCAACACCCAGCAGTACCGGCGCTACGCGTACCGGCTCATGAGGGATACGGGTCTGCGTAAGGTCCGGCTGTACTCCGCTCGGTCGGCAACGCTCACGCTGCTCGCCAATGCTGGAGTGCCGGACCAGGTCCTAGCGGATTGGGCCGGCCACACGTCGGCAGCAACGACCAGGAAGCACTACATCAGGAAGAACCCCAAGACCCTTGGGGCGGCTCGTGACGTGCTCGACAAGCTGCTCTCCCTGGACGCGGCCGTGAGAAACGATCTTCGGTCTAGGGTGTGATATAGCCTCTGACCTGCGATGTTCTGTTGCTCAATATTTCTACGTGTGGGTATTGCCACATCATGGGCGGCTGGTGATCCGGCTAGGGTCTGTGCGTTGCCTACAAAAGGCCTGAGGGGCAGCCCAGGCGAAAGTCATGTGTTGGCACCCCACAGAAGACCCTCACCTCATGGCCCGGAGGACACATGGCGGGATCGCCGTTCGAGTGGATCGACGAGCAGGCCCGGGCGCGCCGCCGGGCCGGACTCGTCCGCACCCTGCGTCCGCGCCCCGCCGACTCGCCGCTCCTGGATCTCGCGGGCAACGACTATCTGGGCCTGGCCAGGCACCCCGAGGTCACAGCGGCCGCCGCGCACGCCGCGCGAACCTGGGGCGGCGGCGCCACCGGCTCCCGGCTCGTCAGCGGCTCCACGCAACTGCATGCCGAACTCGAGCGCGAGCTGGCCGGATTCTGCGGCTTCGAGTCCGCGCTGGTCTTCTCCTCGGGGTACGCGGCCAACCTCGCCGCCGTCACCGCGCTCGCGCCGCACGGCTCGCTCATCGTGTCCGACGCGGGAAATCACGCCTCGCTGATCGACGGCTGCCGGCTCGCGCGCGGCACCACCCAGGTCGTCGCGCACGCCGACCCCGACGCCGTACGCAAGGCCCTGGGCACGCACGCTGGACCCGCCGTCGTCGTCTCCGACACGGTCTTCTCGGTGGACGGCGACGCGGCTCCGCTCGCCGGACTCGCCGCCGCCTGCCGGGAGTTCGGCGCCGCCCTGGTGATGGACGACGCGCACGGTCTCGGCGTCCTCGGCGACGGCGGCCGGGGCGCGCCGCACGCGGCTGGGCTCGCGGGCGCGCCGGACGTCGTCACCACCGTCACCCTGTCGAAGTCGCTCGGCAGCCAGGGAGGCGCCGTGCTCGGTCCGGCGCACGTCATCGACCATTTGGTCAACGCGGCCCGCACCTTCATCTTCGACACGGGTCTGGCCCCCGCGGCGGCGGGCGCCGCCCTCGCGGCGCTGCGACTGCTGCGCAGGGAACCGGAACGGGCGGCACGCGCGCGTGCGGTGGCCACGACGCTGCACGAACGGCTGACTGCCGAGGGTCTCGAAGCCGTACGGCCGGACGCCGCCGTCGTCTCCGTGCGCGCACCCTCCCCGGAGCAGGCCGTGCGCTGGGCGGCGGACTGCCGTGAGGCGGGACTGGCCGTCGGCTGCTTCCGTCCCCCGTCGGTGCCGGACGGCATCTCGCGGCTGCGGCTCACCGCCCGCGCGGACCTCACCGACGGGCAGCTCGACCGGGCCGTGGGCGTGATCATCGAAGCGCGGCGATAAAGCCCTCCCAGGCTGCGGGGGCGAAGAGCAGGGCGGGGCCCGGCGTGTTCTTCGAGTCGCGCACCGCGAGAAGTCCGGCCCATGGACCGGAGCCCGGACGGGCCGTCTCGACGCAGTTGTTCATTCCCGTGCTGCGGCTGCTCCGTTGCCACCGCACACCGTGCAGTTGGGAGCTCGAAGGTACGTACCGAGGCAGGGCGGGCATGGTGCCTCCTTATGCGCCGTCAGCTACACCGGCGATGAAATCCAACGTTTCCTCGGGCGAAAGGGCGTGGACCTGAAGGGAGTCGAAGGCCTCGCTGTAAGCCTTGAGGTCTTCTTTCCGTTCGAGATAGAGGCTACTCGTCAAGTGGTCGAGAACAACCACATCCAGATCAGATCTGCTCGGAAATGAGAAGATAACGAAAGGCCCGGTGACGCCGACGTGGGCCCCAACTCCGAACGGCAGCACCTGAATCCGCACGTGAGACAGGCGCGCGGCCGCCCGGAGCCGGTCCAACTGCCGTGCCATGACCTCGGGTCCGCCGACCGTTCGCCGTAGCACCGCCTCGTCCAGAACGGCACTCAGTCTGAGCGGCGGATTCGAACGCAGTACGTCCTGGCGGGCGAGGCGCACCTCCACCAGCGCGTCGACCTTGCCGTCCGGCGCCCCGTCCACGGCGGCCCGCGTCACCTCGCGGGCGTACTCCGGCGTCTGCAGGAGCCCCGGGATCACGGAGTTCTCCAGCGTGCGCATCGCGCTGGCCTGCGACTCCAGGCTGATGAAGTCCCGGTACGTGGGCGGCAGAAGACCCCGGTAGGCGTGCCACCAGTGGTGCCGGCCGTCGTCGTCGGAACCCGCCAGCACGATGAGCAGCTCACACAGCTCCGGGTCCCGGACGTCGTATGCGTCGAGGAGGCGCCGTACGTCCGCCGGCTTGACCCCGCTGCGGCCGGTCTCGATCCGGCTCACCTTCGACTGGTGCCAGCCGACGAGCCGGGCCGCCTCGCCGCTCGTGAGACCCGCACGGGCACGCTGGGCGCGCAGTTCGGCGCCGAGCTTCCGGCGCCGCACCGCGGGACCGTACTGCATGGCCGTCTCCTTCCGACCGTCGCGCCGGCGCTATAACGGCCAGCGTCACGCCGACGGTAGAGGACGAACCGGCCGCCCGCCCAAATACGGTCGGCCGTCGCAGAGTTCACCGCTTCGAGCGACAGATATATGCATATCTCGGTGGATCGCCACCGTGAACGACGAGGTAGTGGCAGTCTGGCGCAAGCACCAGTCCGGGACCGTACTCGAAGTCATCCGCTTCGTGTCGGGCTCCGGTCCCGTGGGAAAGGGACGTCGTCGCCATGGCAGACCACCAGGAAGCATCCGTCACTCTGCCGAGCGATCCCGCCTCGGTCTACGCCGCGCGCACCTACGTCACCAATGTCCTCGCCGAATGGGGACTTCCGTCCGACACGGAGGTCGCCGACACCGTCCGGCTCATCGTTTCCGAACTCGCCACCAACGCCGTACAGCACACATTGGGGCAGTCGCCCACCTTCACGGTGGACATCGAGCTCGACCGTGACGAACAGCTGCGCATCGGCGTGACCGACAGCCATCCGCGCTTCCCGAAACGTCTGCCCGCGGCCGTCCAGCAGGACAACGGCCGCGGCATGGTGATCATCCGCTGGCTGACCGCGGAGTGCGGCGGCAAGTTGACGGTCCGGCCCACCAGGGAGGGCGGCAAGACGGTCTCGATCATGCTGCCCTGGGCCGCTCCGGTCGAGCCGGCGAGAGCCGACTGATTGCCGTGCCCAGGCGGTCAGTTGTGCTGCGCGGCGCGTCCGAAGGCACCACGTAGCAGGGCCCGGAAGGCATCGGCCGCGGGCGCCGCCTCGTCGGTGCGGTGGACGACCGAGATCGTACGGCGCAGGTCTCCCGGCTCCAGCGGGCGCATCCCCACCGGGGTCGTCGCGGTCCTGGCCACCATCTCCGGCACCACCGCGACCCCGAGCCCCGCGCTCGCCAGCGCGCACACCAGGGCGTAGCCGGGCGTCGTGACGAGGACCGACGGGGTGGCTCCGGTCCGGGCGAGTACGGCTTCCACGACCTGCCGGGCCGGATGGTCCGGCGCCATGCTGATCAGCGGCTGGCCGGCCAGCGCGGTCAGCGGCAGACGCGATGAGCCACTCGTGAGGACGTGTCCGGGAGCGGTCACCAGGACCAGCTCCTCGACCAGCACCGGCTCCGCCGACACGGTCGCGGGCAGCGGCACGGGTTCCGCGGGCTCGTAGGTGTGCGTCAGCGCCAGGTCCACCTCGCCCGCGGTCACCGCGGTGACGCCGTCCGGCGGGTCGTAGTTCGCGACGGTCAGCTCCACATCGGGATGAGCGCGGCGGAACGCGCTGAGCACCGGTGGCAGCAGATGGATCCCAGCCGTCTGGAAGGTGCCGACCCGCAGGGTCCCGCCGGACAGGCCCGCAAGGCGTGCCAGTTCGTGCCGGGCCCGCTCCAGCTCGTCCAGCACCCGGCGGGCCCGCGCCACGAGCAGCTCGCCCGCACCCGTCAGCCGGGTCCCGCGGTGATGGCGTACGAGCAGGGCCGTGCCCGCCTCCCGCTCCAGCTTGGCGAGCTGCTGGGAGAGCGCGGGCGGGGTGTACCCGAGACGCTCGGCGGCCCGGGTGATCGAGCCGGCCTCCGCGACCGCCACCAGCGCCGCGAGCCGCGTGGGGTCGTACAAGCGAGGCTCCCAGACTAAAGAACTGCTTAAGGCGTTCCCAGGATATTCCATATACCTGCTGAAGGCTCCGAGCGGGCACTCTGGGGCACATGGACGGACAACTCATCGCCTTCACCGGGGTCGCCGCGGGCATGGTCGCCATGCCGGGCGCCGACTTCACCGTCGTCGTACGCAACGCCCTGGTCTCCCGCCGGGCCGGCGTGGCGTGCGCGCTGGGGATCGCGGCGGCGCTGCTCATCCACACGGCGCTCGCCGTCGCCGGGGTGGCCGCGGTCCTGGCCGCCGTGCCCGCGCTCTTCCGCGCGCTCCAGCTCCTCGGCGGGGCCTACGTCCTCTACCTCGGCGTACGGACCCTGCAGTCGCTGCGCGAGCGGCGTACGGCAGCGGCGGCCGACGACGGGCCGGTGGTGTCGGGGAGCCGAGCCCTGCGCCAGGGGTTCGTCACCAACGTCCTCAACCCGAAGGTGACGATCACGTTCCTGAGCCTGCTGCCGCAGTTCGTGCCCGACGGGAGTCCGGCGATGCCGCGGACGCTGCTGCTCGCACTGATCGTGGTCGCGCTCGCCCTTGCCTGGTTCCAGGCGGTCGCGCTGCTCGTGGACCGGCTCGGGCGGTGGCTGCGCAGGCCGCGTACGGCCCGGGCCATCCAGGCTGTCACCGGCACCGCGCTCACGGTGCTCGGCGTCGGACTCGTCCTCGAGCCGCTGCTGGCGTGAGCCGGTCAGTCGCCCGAGCCCTTGTCGGCGGCGCGTCGCACCAGGACGGGCACGAGACCCCACAGGCCGAGGCACACCACCAGCGTGGCCGCGCCGGCCGCCACGCCTTCGGCCCGGCCCAGCGCCACGTCCACCACCAGCAGGACCGACCCGGTCAGGGCGAGTGCGAGCACCCCCATCCCGGCCTGGGCGAGGCGTGACGAGACGTCGACGACCTGGGGTTTGGCGCCCTGCTGGAACAGCCGACGGTGCAGGGCGGCCGGAGCGGTGAAGAGTGCGGCGGCCAGCACGCCGAGCAGCAGCGTGGTGACGTACGTGCCGCGCTGCATCGAGTCGAGAGACGGGAAGCGAGGCGTGAACGCGAGGGTCAGCAGGAAGGCGAAGAGGATCTGCACGCCGGTCTGCGTGACCCGCAGCTCCTGGAGCAGTTCGTTGAAGTTGCGGTCGGCGCGCTCGAGCCGTGTCTCGCGGCGCTCCTCGTGGTGATGAAGGTCGGCCATAGCTGAATGGGTAACCAATCAGCCGCGCTTTTCACTTCATGGGCCCCGAGCGGTGGCCGCGATGATCACCGCGGCCACCCCTCGGGTGGGTCACCTGACCCGGCCGTACCAGACGCTCTTCGTCCAGATCTTCTGCAGCTTCACCACATCCCCGGTCTTCGGGGAGTGCCAGATCCGTCCCTTCCCGGCGTAGATGCCGACGTGGTACACGTTCCGGCCCGAGTGGAAGAAGACCAGGTCTCCCTGCTTGCGCTTCGAAGCGGAGACATGGTTCGTCTTGTTGTACTGAGCGGCAGCCGTGCGTGGCAGGGACTTACCTGCCTTCTTGTACGAGTAGAGCGTGAGGCCGGAGCAGTCGAAGCGCTTGGGCCCCGCGGCCCCGTACTTGTACGGGGAGCCCTTTTTGGAGGCCGCTACCTGAAGTGCCTTCGTCGCGGGAGTGGCCGCTTCCGCTTCGGATGCGAAGCCGGGAGCCACGATGCCGCCACCAACGGCGGCGATGGTGAGGACCGATGCGGTACCGGCCCTGCTGAACAGCGACGGGACACGATTGAGCGCAGTCATGCGCAACCCTTCGTCAGCCGCCTGTGAAGGATGACCTGTCGGATTCGGGCTGGCGAAGTTGCCCGGCCGCAGCTGCGGCTTCACCCCAAGGGCTGCTCGGCCCGGTCATGGCGTGACCGTTCCGGCGACCCGTCGTGCTTGGGTCCTCCACTCCTGCCGATCCACTTCTGTCGACCGGTCATCCGGGCAGCGGCAGGACTCGGCGTCCGCCCGGACCGCCCCGCCGCTTCTGGCGGGGGCTTGTCGTCGGAAGGGATCTTGACGCACGAATGTCGGAAAAGCCGAGCGGAATCGGTGGTTTGTGGGGTTACTCACCACTCACCCGTTCGGGTGGACAGCCCTTTCCACAGGCGGGTGTCGAGAGGTCGGAGGATCCCCGCACCAGCACCGGAATAGTTGATTCCGCCCTGGGTGTACGCGCGTTGCGCAACTTGCGAGGGCCGGTGAAGGCAGCCGCGACTACGCCATTCAGGGGTACGCCATTTGGTCCGTTTCGACACTTGCCCGGACGCCTCGTCAGATGCCTGCGCGACGCCGGGTCGGTGTCGGTACGTCAGGTGTCGGAGCCGGGCGGCAGAGCGACCCGGCCCGCGCGGCGCTCACCGTCGAGAACGCGCAGCGCCCGTGCCAGGGTCGGCGCGTGCACCTCGTGCTCGCCCCGCTGATGCATCAGGGCCAGCGCGTCACGCAGCGCGGTGGCCTTGCCGACCAGGGCCTGCGCCGCACGCAGTCCACGGTAGGTGTCGCCGGAGTGGGCCGGGTTGATTCGGCCGAGGAGGTCGACCACCTCCAGATAACGGTCGATCAGTTCGGCCTCCGCGCGGGTGAGGGCCGGCAGCGGGGGCAACTCGGGTGGGAGCATCGGCAGTTCACCTCACGCCGGGTGGGATGCCGGTGGCCCTGCGGCTCGGGATGATCCGGTCGATTAGTCCGTACTCCCGTGTCTCCTGCGCGTCCAGGATCTTGTCCCGCTCGATGTCCGCGCTGATCCGCTCCCGGCTCTGGCCCGTGTGAAGGGCGAGCATCTCCTCCAGTTGCGCCCGGATACGTGCCAACTCGTCGGCCTGGATGGCCAGATCGGAGGTCTGGCCCTCGATCGGCTCGGCGAACGCGGGCTGGTGGATCGTCACGCGCGCCCCCGGCAGTGCGTACCGCTTGCCCGGCGCGCCCGCCGCCAGCAGCACGGCCGCGGCGGACCCCGCCTGACCCAGGCAGATGGTCTCCACTTCACAGGTGACGAACCGCATCGTGTCGTAGACGGCCGTCATCGCGCTGAACGAGCCGCCGGGGGAGTTGATGTAGAGCGAGATGTCCCGGTCCGGTGACTGGTACTCGAGGTGCATGAACTGCGCCATCACGTCGTTCGCCGACGTGTCGTCGATGGGCGTGCCCAGGAACACGATCCGCTCCTCGAGGAGCTTCGAGTACGGGTCCATGGTCCGGGTCCCCGCGCTCGTGCGTTCGGTGAACTGGGGCAGGACGTAGCGGGCGGACGGTCGGGTCATGACACACGCCTCCTCCGGGAGAGGTCCTGTATAAAATGTACAGGACGTACATGACGTTATGATGGGGAGCATGGCCTACGAGATTCCGGTGACGCAAGCCAGGGCTGAGCTCGCCGACCTGATCAACCGGGTGGTGTACGGCGGCGAGCGTGTCGTCGTGACGCGGCACGGGAAGCCCCTCGTCGCCCTTGTCTCCGCCGCTGACCTGGAACGACTCGAGAAGCTCGACGCCGAGTCGGAGGAGCAGGTGATCAGCGCGGTCTCCGCCGTCCGTGAGGTCGCGTCCGCTCCCCGCGAACGGCAGAGGTTCGGCATCGCGGCGGAGCACCGGAGCCCCGGGGCGTCGTAGGCGGCGTAGGGGTGGATGGTTGCAGGTCGTTGCCGTCTGCGGGCCGGCCGTGGTTGCTCGCGCCCACGCGGCGGAGTCGCATATCGAGCACAGCCCCGCGCCCCTGGGGACGTGGCGGTTGAGCGGCGCGTACAAGGCCGAGCGGTGTGCGAACAAGACCGTGCACCCCCGTCCGCTACTGCGGGGGTGCACGGTCGGTTCTCGGTGGGCGGTCAGTTCACCAGTGCGGGTTCCCGTTCGACCACGATCGGCTCGGTGGTCTCCTTGCGGCGCTTCAGCGTGCTGCCCAGGAGGACCGCCCCTAGTCCGAGCGCGGCCCACCAGGTCAGGGTGAGCGCCGGGCCGGACGCGGCGGCTCCGTCGAAGAACGAGACCGAGCGCAGGAGTGAGGCACCCGCGCCCGGCGGCAGCCACTGGCCGATGGTCCCGACCGGCTCGGGCAGCATCTCGGGTGCCGAGCCCGCGCCGGAGAACGGGTTGCCGAGCAGCATCATGACGAACGCGCCGAGCCCGATCCCCGGCCTGCCGAACAGAGCCGCGAGACCCGCGACGGCGGCGCTCACCGCGAGTGTCGACAGGCTGAGACCGGCCGCCTCGGCCCACCAGTCGCCGGTGAACACCCCGAGCCAGCTGCCGGCGATCGCGGCGGCCACGGCGCCGACCAGGACGGCCGCGCCGACCAGCGCGCCGACCGCGCGCCACCCGCGCAGTCCGAGCAGGGTCACCACGACTCCCGCACCGATCCCGGCCAGGGCCATCGGCAGCACGCTCGACGTCAGGCCCGCGCCGCGCGGGTCGTCCGCGGAGGCCGGGACGACATCGACCGTCTGGACCTCGGCGCCTGCCTGTTGGGTCACCGCGTGCTGGAGCGTCTGGGCCACGACCGGGCCCGCGGCCGAGGCGGTCAGCAGCTTCGGCCCCTGCTCGGTGACGACAACCGCGCCGTATACGGTCCGGTCCTCGATGGCGTCCCGGGCGGCGGCCTCGTCGGCGTAGTGGTGGATCTCGAAGGCTCCCTCACGGCTTTCGAGTTGCTGCTGCACCTGGGCGGTCGCGGTCGCCGGACCGGCCACGCCGAGCGGCAGGTCGTGCGGCGCGGTGCGGGCCGCGGGCCAGGCGAAGGCCCACAGGGCGAGGGCCGCCAGGACGGGGACCAGCACGACGACGGCGGCGATGCGGCGGCCGTGCGAGGGCGGTGGCGCGGTTCCGGTGGGCGTAGCGGATGTGGCGGACATGGTCTCCCTCGATTCGGATACGGGTGGTGTTCGGCTCCTGCCGGCTTCTCGCGGGGTCGGGAGGAGCCGTTGCGCGAAAAAGAAGGATCGTTCGTTTTGGGCATGCCATCACTGTCCTGCCGGTGTGCGGCCTTGTCAAGAAGGAATGTTCGTTTTACTTTGTTCGCATGGCCCGCGTATCCCAGGAACACCTCGACGCCCGTCGCCGCCAGATCCTCGACGGAGCGGCCCGCTGCTTCGCCCGCAACGGGTTCCACGCCACGTCGATGCAAGACGTGCTGAAGGAGGTGGACCTCTCGGCAGGGGCCGTCTACCGCTACTTCGCCGGCAAGGACGAGCTGATCGCCGCCATCGTCACCGAGGTCCTCCAGACCTTGCGCAACGCCTTCGAGGAAGCCGCCCGGCAGACCCCGCCCCCGCCGCCCGATGTCCTCGTGGGCTGGGTCATGGAAGAGGTGCTCGGCATGGGGAGCGACCGCCGTGGAAAGGGAGGTCTGACCTGGGAAGGGGAGGGTGGCTTCCCTCGGCTGATGGTCCAGGTCTGGACGGAGACGACGCGCAACGAGGAACTGTCGGCGCTGATGAATGACGGCTTCGTCAAGGTGCGCGCTGCCTGGACGAAGATCGTCGAGGGCTACCAGGAGGCCGGGATGATGCGCGCGGACATCCCAGCCGACCATGTCGCCAGAACCATGATCGCCACCGCGCAGGGTTTCGCCGCCCAGCAGGCCCTTTTCGGCCCGATTCCCGTCCAGGTGATCCAGGACGGTCTACGGGCGTTGATGAGCGTGGAGATGCCGCGCTGACGAGCGCCGGCGAGCCGGGAGCCGACGCGGTGAGCCTCCTAGGGCCTGTCTGACAATTCCCGTCGTCGCCCGGAGGGCGGCCGCGCGGCGTCAGGTGCGTGCTCTGGGGGTCCCCCCGGCCGGAGGCTGGGGGAGTGCCGGGCGCAGACCCTCGTACTGGACGTACTTGGGTCTGTGCCCGGTGCGGCGAGTGGGGGCACCTCCCACGCCCTTGAAGGCAGTGGGGGAGCGTGCATGGCGTCGCGAGGCAGACGGGAATTGTCAGACAGGCCCTGGATCCCCGCCTGGCGGTTAACGTCCCTGAAATCCCGCGCAACTAGCCTGCACCACCACGTCACCAGGGGTTTTCGCAGCCCGGACGCGCAGAGTCGCGCATTCCGGCCGCGTACCGCAGTCACGTACTGCATCCAGATCCTTCGTGGTGGCTGCGGCAACCGGACCCCGCACGGTCCGGAGCGAGGACTGTGAGGTGGACGCCGTGCAACTGACGCCGCACGAGCAGGAGAGGCTGCTCATCCATGTGGCCGCCGATGTGGCCGAGAAGCGCCGCGCCCGGGGACTGAAACTGAACCACCCCGAGGCCGTCGCCCTGATCACCTCGCACATTCTCGAAGGAGCCCGGGACGGCCGCACCGTGGCCGAACTCATGAACTCCGGGCGCAAGATCCTCACCCGCGAGGACGTCATGGAGGGCATCCCCGAGATGATCCACGACGTCCAGGTGGAGGCCACCTTCCCGGACGGCACCAAGCTCGTCACCGTCCACGACCCGATCGTCTGACGGGGGAGCGGCACCCATGATTCCCGGAGAGATCCTGTTCGCCGACGGACCCGTCGCCTTCAACGAAGGCCTCGAGGTCACCCGGCTCACCGTCCTCAACGCCGCCGACCGGCCCGTCCAGGTCGGCTCCCACTACCACTTCGCCGAGGCCAACCCCGGTCTTGACTTCGACCGCGCCGCCGCGCGCGGCAAGCGGCTCAACGTCTCCGCCGGCACCGCCGTGCGTTTCGAGCCCGGGATCCCCGTCGACGTCGAACTCGTTCCGCTCACCGGCGCCCGTGTCGTGCCCGGCCTGCGCGGTGAGACCGGAGGTGCCCTCGATGCCTGAGATCTCGCGTGCCGCGTACGCCGATCTGTTCGGCCCCACCACTGGCGACCGGATCCGGCTCGCCGACACCGATCTGCTGATCGAGATCGAGGAGGATCGTTCCGGCGGTCCCGGACGCGCCGGTGACGAGGCCGTGTTCGGCGGTGGCAAGGTCATCCGCGAGTCCATGGGCCAGGCGCGTGCTACGCGCGCAGACGGCACTCCGGACACGGTCATCACGGGTGCGGTGATCGTCGACCACTGGGGGATCGTCAAGGCCGACATCGGCATCCGCGACGGCCGGATCACCGGCATCGGCAAGGCGGGCAACCCCGACACCATGGACGGGGTGCACCCGGATCTCGTCATCGGTCCGGAGACCGAGATCATCGCGGGCAACGGGCGGATCCTGACGGCGGGTGCCATCGACGCCCATGTGCACCTGATCTGTCCGCAGATCGCCGATGAGGCGCTCGCCTCCGGGATCACGACGCTCGTCGGCGGCGGCACAGGGCCCGCCGAGGGGTCCAAGGCCACGACCGTCACCCCCGGCCCCTGGCACCTGGCCCGGATGCTGGAGGCGATGGAGGAGTACCCGCTCAACTTCGGGCTGCTCGGCAAGGGCAACACCGTCTCGCAGGAGGCGATGCTGTCGCAGCTGCGCGGCGGGGCGCTCGGCCTCAAGCTGCACGAGGACTGGGGCTCCACGCCCGCCGTCATCGACGCCGCGCTCACGGTGGCCGACCGGACGGGCGCGCAGATCGCCATCCACACGGACACGCTCAACGAGGCCGGGTTCGTGGGCGACACGCTCGCCGCGATCGCGGGGCGCACGATCCACGCGTACCACACCGAAGGTGCCGGCGGCGGGCACGCGCCGGACATCATGACGGTGGTCTCCGAGGGGCACGTGCTGCCCAGTTCGACCAACCCGACCCGGCCCTACACCGTCAACACCGCCGAGGAACACCTCGACATGCTGATGGTCTGCCACCACCTCAACGCGGCCGTCCCCGAGGACCTCGCCTTCGCCGAGTCCCGGATCCGGCCCACCACCATCGGGGCCGAGGACATCCTGCACGACCTCGGCGCGATCTCGATCATCTCCTCCGACGCGCAGGCCATGGGGCGCGTGGGTGAGGTCATCATGCGCACGTGGCAGACCGCGCACGTCATGAAGCGGCGGCGGGGCGCGCTGCCCGGCGACGGGCGCGCTGACAACCACCGGGTACGTCGCTATGTCGCCAAATACACGATCAACCCCGCCCTCGCCCAGGGGCTCGCCCGCGAAGTCGGCTCCGTCGAGACCGGGAAGCTCGCCGACCTGGTGCTGTGGGAGCCCGCGTTCTTCGGTGTCAAGCCGCATCTCGTCGTCAAGGGCGGGCAGATCGCCTACGCGCAGATGGGCGACGCCAACGCGTCCATCCCCACGCCGCAGCCGATCCTGCCCCGGCCGATGTTCGGGGCGATCGGGCGGGCCCCCGCCTCCAACTCCTTCAACTTCGTGGCGCCGATCGCTATCGAGGACGGGCTGCCGGAGCGGCTCGGGCTCGGGAAGCGGTTCGTGCCGATCGAGTCGACGCGCGAGGTGACCAAGGCGGACATGCGGGAGAACGACGCGCGGCCGCGGGTGCAGGTCGATCCCGACAGCTTCGCAGTCGCGATCGACGGGGAGCTGGTCGAGGCGACGCCCGCCGCTGAACTGCCCATGGCTCAGCGGTACTTCCTCTTCTGACTCTTCTGAGCTCGTCCGATTCTGAACTCTTCACTCTTCCGAGGCTCGTCATGTCGCGTGCTGCACTGCTTGTTCTGGCCGACGGTCGGTTCCCTGCCGGAGGGCATGCCCACTCCGGTGGGGCCGAGGCCGCCGTCAAGGCTGGGCGGGTCTCCGGGGCGGGGAGCCTGGAGGAGTTCTGCCGGGGGCGGTTGCATACGGCCGGGCTTGTGGCCGCGTCGTTGGCCGCGGGGGCCGTGCTCGGGCTTGATCCTGTGGAGTTGGACGGGGCTGCGGACGCCCGTACGCCGTCGCCGGCTCTGCGGACGGCGGCGCGCAGGCTGGGGCGCCAGCTGATGCGGGCCGCGCGGGCGACCTGGCCCTCCGCCGAACTCGACGCGCTGGCGAGGGAGTTCCCCAAGGGGGCCCATCAGCCGGTCGTCCTCGGGCTGGCGGCCCGGGCCGCGGGGCTCGGGGCGGAGGATGCGGCGTACTGCGCCGTGTACGAGAGTGTCAGTGGGCCCGCGAGTGCGACGGTGCGGTTGCTGAGTCTTGATCCGTTCGATGCCACGGGGGTTCTGGCGCGGTTGGCTCCCGATCTCGACCGGGTCGCTCATCAGGCGGTTGAGGCCGCGCGGTGTGCTCTTGTCAACGGGGTCGATGCGTTGCCCGCGGCGTCCGCTCCGCTGTTGGAGATCAGTGCGGAGGTGCATGCTGCTTGGCCTGTACGTCTCTTTGCCTCGTAGGGGTCTGCGGCGGAGCCGCTGATGGGAGGAGT
>NZ_VWMY01000001.1:0-232001 GCF_008905045.1 Streptomyces albicerus | reverse complement strand
CCCCGCCGCCCCTACCCGTCCCATCCCTGGGGGCTCCGCCCCCAGACCCCCGTATCGGCCTGAACGGCCTCGTCCTCAAACGCCGGACAGGCTGAAAAGCCCTACCCGGCCGAAAGTTGGAGCCGCCGCTATGCACCTCGACCACAACCACACCCACGACGGACCCCCCGCCGTCAGCGCCGACGCTCACCGGCCCGACGGTCGGCGTCGTGCCCTGCGTATCGGGCTCGGTGGGCCCGTCGGGTCCGGGAAGACCGCTACCGTGGCGGCGCTGTGCAAGGCCTTGCGGGACGAGTTGTCGCTGGCCGTCGTCACCAACGACATCTACACCCGCGAGGATGCCGAGTTCCTGCTGCGTGAGGCTGTGTTGCCGCCCGAGCGGATTACCGCTGTGGAGACCGGGGCCTGTCCGCACACCGCGATTCGGGATGACATTTCCGCGAATCT
The DNA here is from genome assembly GCF_008905045.1 of Streptomyces albicerus. GTDB lineage: Bacteria > Actinomycetota > Actinomycetes > Streptomycetales > Streptomycetaceae > Streptomyces > Streptomyces albicerus. The sequence goes on along the minus strand of NZ_VWMY01000001.1, from coordinate 231,554 downwards.
GGAAGCCGTTGAGGATCTGGAGGACGAGATCGGGCCGTTGGATCTGATCCTGGTCGAATCGGGAGGCGACAATCTCACCGCGACCTTCTCCAAGGGGCTCGTCGACGCGCAGATCTTTGTGATCGACGTGGCGGGCGGGGACGACATTCCGCGTAAGGGCGGGCCGGGTGTGACCACCGCGGACCTGCTCGTGGTCAACAAGACCGACCTCGCCCCGCACGTCGGCTCGGACCTCGGTCGGATGGCCGCCGACGCGAAGGCGCAGCGGGCCGAACTGCCGGTGGTCTTCCAGTCGTTGCGGGCGGAGGGCGGGGTGAAGGACGTCGCCGAGTGGGTGCGGGGGCAGCTCGCCGCATGGGTCGCATGACGGCCGGAGAGGGCGGGGTGCGGGCCACCGCGCGGATCGGTGCCCGGCCCGACGGGCGGGGCGGTACCGCGCTGCCCACCCTGGAGGGTGAAGGGCCGCTCGCCCTGCGCCGGACGCGGGCCAGTGGCTCCGAGGCACGCGTCATGCTCGTCGGTGCGATGAGCGGCCCCCTGGGCGGCGACCACTTCACCGTCGAGGCGGAGGCGGCTCAGGGCGCGAGGCTGCACTTCGGGTCCGCCGCCGCCACCATCGCGCTGCCCGGGCAGGCCAAGGGCGAAGCCCGCTACGACGTACGCCTCACCGTTGCCGAGGGCGCGGAACTGCACTGGATGCCCGAGCAGTTGATCTCGGCGAAGGGTAGCGAGCTGTGCGTCACCACACGCGTCGACCTCGCGGCGGGCGCCCGGCTCGTACTGCGTGAGGAGCAGGTCCTCGGGCGGGCCAACGAAGAGCCCGGGCGGCTGACCAGCCGGCTCACCGTCCGTCTCGACGGGCGTCCCCTGCTTGATCAGGAGCTGTCCTGCGGGCCCGGAGCGCCAGGCGGCTGGGACGGTCCCGCCGTGCTCGCCGGGCATCGCACGCTCGGCCAACTCGTGGTCGTACGGCCGGAGTTCGCGCAGCGGCCGGTCGAGGCGCGGCTGCTGGGGGAGTACGCCGCGCTCACCCCGCTGGCCGGTCCCGGAGTCCTCGTGACCGCCCTCGCGCCCGACGCGCTGCACCTGCGCCGTACTCTCGACGAGGCGCTGAGCACTCTCGGTTGAAATACCGGTTGAAACACCGGTCGAAACAAACGTCACCGCTCAACGGACAGGCCTGTTCCGGTTATCGGATTGGCAAAGAAGCCACGTCACCCCTGTTCTCAGGGACCTCACAGCCGAAAGGATCCCCCGTACGGACCACAACCACGTACGGGGAGGACTCACTTGAGGGGTATGAGAAGGGCGACGGCGTTCGGCTCGGCCGGAGCGCTCGTCACGGCGACGCTGATAGCCGGCGCCGTCACGGCCCCGACGGCCAGCGCGGACAGCACGACCAGCATCCGCCACGGCCAGGACAGCCAGGCGCGCGGCGCGGCGATCGCCGCCGCCCGTGCCGCGAAGGCGGGAATCGGCTGGAAGGACTGTCCGGCCGACTGGGGGCTCGAGAAGCCCATCCAGTGCGGCTGGGTCACCGTGCCGCTCGACTACGCCAAGCCGAACGGCAAGCAGATCAAGCTCGCCGTCGACCGCATCGGCAACACGGGCACGAAGGCGGAGCGCCAGGGCGCCCTCGTCTACAACCCGGGCGGCCCAGGCGGCTCCGGACTGCGCTTCCCGCGCCGCGTCACCACCAAGGCCCCGCTGTGGGTGAACACCTCGAAGGCGTACGACTTCGTGGGCTTCGACCCGCGCGGCGTCGGCCACTCGGCGCCCATCTCCTGCGCCGACCCGCAGGAGTTCGTGAAGGCCCCCAAGATGGACCCGGTGCCGGACTCCGAGGCGGACAAGCGCGCCCAGCGCAAGCTCGCCGCCGAATACGCGGCCGGCTGTGCCGAGCGCAGCGGCGAGATGCTGCCGCAGATGACGACCCCCAACACCGTTCGCGACCTGGACGTCATCCGGGCCGCGCTCGGCGAGAAGAAGCTCAACTTCCTGGGTGTCTCGTACGGTACGTACATCGCCGCCGTGTACGGCACGATGTACCCGACCCACGTCCGCCGCATGGTCGCGGACAGTGTCGTCAACCCGTCGCGCGAGAAGATCTGGTACGAGGCCAACCTCGACCAGGACGTCGCCTTCGAGATGCGCTGGAAGGACTGGCAGGACTGGGTCGCCAAGAACGACGCGACCTTCCACCTCGGCGACACCCGCGCCAAGGTCCAGGACCAGTGGCTGAAGCTGCGCGCCACCGCCAAGAAGAACCCCATCGGTGGTGTCGTCGGCCCGGCCGAGCTCATCGGCTTCTTCCAGAGCGCCCCGTACTACGACTCGTCGTGGGTGCCGGTCGCGACGGTCTTCAGCAAGTACGTCGCCGGTGACACCCAGGCACTCGTCGACGCCGCGGCTCCGGACCTGTCGGACACCGCGGGCAACATCGCCTCGGAGAACGGCAACGCCGTCTACACGGCCGTCGAGTGCACCGACGCCAAGTGGCCGACCAGCTGGAAGAAGTGGGACCGCGACAACACCGCGCTGCACAAGAACTACCCGTTCATGACGTGGGCCAACGCCTGGCTGAACCTGCCGTGCGCGACCTGGCCCGCCAAGCAGCAGACCCCGGTGAACGTCAAGACCGGCAAGGGTCTGCCGCCCGTCCTGATCGTGCAGGCCACGCGTGACGCCGCCACTCCGTACGAGGGCGCCGTCGAGCTGCACAAGCGGTTCAAGGGCTCCCGCCTGATCACCGAGAAGGACGCGGGCTCGCACGGTGTGACCGGGCTGGCCAACCCCTGCATCAACGAGCGGGTGGACGCCTACCTCCTCACCGGCAAGGTCGACGCGGCCGATGTGACGTGCACGCCGCACGCCACGCCCAAGCCGTAGCAACGAGCAAGGAGGAGGGGGCGGCCGGGTTCGGCCGCCCCCTCCTTCATGCGTCGCGCGTCGCCAGCCAGGCGTCCTCCGCCGCGTAGTCGAAGAGGTCGCCGTACGCCTCGGACATCTTGGGGTACGCCTCCCGCCAGTCCCGGCCGGCCAGTTGACGCTCGATCCACGCGACCGTGTCCGGCAGCGTCTCGGCGTACCGCGCCACGGCCCGGTAGCCCAACTCCCGCTCGGCCGCGGTCATGTCGCAGACCACCGGGTGCGGGACCGACCACGGGGTGTCGCCCACGGTCTCCGCAGGCGCGGGCCCGTCCACCAGGACGCTTTCGGTCTCGACGCCCATCACGGCGTCGATGGCAGCGGCGATCTCCGCCACCGTGGGCGCGTCGGGATCGACGGCATTGAGGGCGCGGGTGCCCGGCCGCGCGGCGGCGAGCCGGATCAGTTCGGCGATGTTGTGGACGCTCGCCGGATGGAAGCGGCTCTCGCCGCCGAAGGCGATGACGCGCCGGGGACGGCCGTCCAGGTTGCGCTTGACGAAGTAGAGCTCGCGAGGGGTACGGCAGTGCGGCCCGTGGATGGCGCCCGCGCGCACCAGCGTGGTCGGCAACGCGTCGGCGGCTGCGAGGAGTTCGCGCTCCAGGCCCGCCTTGCGGGTGCTGTACGAGGACTCTCCGGGCGCGATCGTGCGCTGGTCCTCCGACATCGGCACCGGGTACTCCGGAAACCCGTCCGGCTGCGACTGCGTATCGAAGTTGCGGTCCTTGTCGTCCTCGTACACCGACAGGCTGGAGATCACCACGGCCGAGCCGACGCGCCCGGCCAGACTCGTCAACTGGCGCCCGTGCTCGGGCCCGTAGGCCACCATGTCCACCAGTACGTCGCAGTCGTCGCCGACCGCGGCGGCCAGGGCGGAGTCGTCCTCGCGGTCAGCCGGCGCCGTTCGTACCCCGTCGGGCCAGGTGTCGTCGCGGCCGCCGCTCCGCGAGACGGCCGTCACCTCCCAGCCGTCCCCGGCGAGCGCCGCCACGGCCACGCGCCCGATCTGTCCCGTCGCTCCGATCACCACAGCTCGTCTCATGGGGCGACCGTACGGCGCGGGCCGTCGGGATCCCAGCCGATTAGCTGCGGGCAGATCGTCAACTGAGCGGCATGCGCGGGAACTTGCGTTCCTTCGCCTTCGCCGCCTTCTCGGCGGCCTCCTCCGCCTTGACGACGGCCGCGTACTGGTCGACGTACTCCTGATCGGAGAGGGTGAGGATCGCGTACATGATCTCGTCGGTGATGGCGCGCAGGATCGCCTTCTCGTTCTCCATGCCGGCGTAGCGGGAGAAGTCGAGGGGCTTGCCGAAGCGGATCACCACGGGGTGGATGTTCGGGATGACCTTGCCGGGCGGCTGGGCCTCGAAGGTGCCGATCATCGCGCAGGGGATGACGGGGACCTGGGCTCTGAGCGCCATCACCGCGACACCCACCTTGCCCTTGTAGAGGCGGCCGTCGTGCGAGCGGGTGCCCTCCGGGTAGATGCCGAGCAGTTCGTCCTTGCGCAGCACGCCGAGGCCCTCGCGGATCGCCGCCTGGCCCGCCTCCTTGCCGGAGCGGTCCACCGGGATCTGCCCGGCGCTGCGGAAGAAGGCGGCCGTCAGCCGGCCTCTGATGCCCGGGCCGGTGAAGTACTCGGCCTTCGCGAGGAACGTGATGCGCCGCTTGATGATCGCGGGCATCAGGAAGTGGTCCGAGAACGACAGGTGATTTCCCGCGACGATGGCCGCGCCGGACGCCGGCACGTGCTCGAGCCCCTCGATCCGAGGCCTGAAGACCAGCCGCAACAGCGGTCCCAGAATCACGTACTTGAGAACGTAATAGAACAAGGGGTCGCTCCTCACTCGACAGGATCGGCTCAACCGCCGCGTTCTAGCAGGTCAACAGGCGTGCCGCGAGACGCCAGTCTAGGCACAGGCGCGCTCCCGCGTAACCGTTGCCGATCGGCCTCTTGAGTGATCGGGATCAGGCCTCCGCAGTGACCGGGATCAGGTCTCCGCCGAGGCACCGCCACCGCCCAACTGGTCGGCCAGACAAGCGAGATACAAAGCCATGGTGGCCCGGTGGTCGCGCAGGGAGCGGCCGGTTATCTGCTCGATCTTGTTCATACGGTAGACCACGGTGTTGCGGTGGACGTGGAGGGCCGCGGACGCCCGTACGAGGTTGAAGCCGTTCTCGCACCAGGCGGTGATCGTGTCGCGGAGTACCGGCCAGTCGGGCTGGGCGCGCAGGTCCGTGGCGGTCAGGTCGAGCAGACGGTTGCGGGCGGGCTGGCCGACCGCCGCCAGGACCTGGTGGACCCGCAGATCGGTGATCAGGTGGACGGGGGAGCGGCCCGCCAGCCGGGCGCCGAGGCGCAGCGCGTCGCACGCGTCCTGATAGGAGTCGTGCAGGGCGCCGACCGAGGCGGCGGGTTCGCCGATGCCCGCGCGGGCGGTGAGACCGCCCTGGGCGGCGATCAGGTCGGTGACCCGTCGGCAGTCGCCGGCCGGCGAGGCCACCGCCTGGTCGGCCTGGCACCGGTGCAGTACGCCGATCCAGCCGGGAGCCGTGGTGGCGACGATGTCCTGCGGGTCGGCGAAGACCTCGCGGACCGTGCGGAGCAGCTCCGAGCGGACCAGCGCCATGTCCCGGGTGGGCGTGCCCTGGCGCCGGCCGCCCGTGTCGGGGACGGTCACCTCGAACGCCACCGCGACCCGCCGCAGCCGCAGGTCGAAGCCCAGCTCGGCGGCCCGGAAGACGAGGAAGTCGCCCTCCACCACCTGCGGGTCGTAGGAGGCGATGTCGGCCAGCAGCTTCTCCGCCGCCCGCTCGGCGAGCAGCCGGGAGCGCAGCATCACCGACTCGCGGAGCAGGATCTCCGTCTGCCGCTTCACCAGCAGGCCGAAGCGGCGCACCTGGGCGGGCGTACCGGTGATCCCGACCGTTCCCACCGCCTGCCCGTCGGTGACCAGCGGCAGGGTGACACCCGGACGCACGCCTCGGAGCCGATGGGCCTGCGAGGCGTTGTGCGTGGCCGGTTCCTGTGTGCGGATCACCTCGACGGACGCCTCGTGGAACGTGCCGACCCGGTTGGTGTCACCGCTGCCGATGACCATGCCCTCCGCGTCGGTGATCAGCACGTTGAAGCCGATGACCGCGGTGGTGTCCCCGGCGATCTCCTGGGCGAGTGACGGGCTCAGCACGGACGTTCCTCCCGTCGAGGGGACGGACCGGGGATGGACCGGCGATGGACCAGAGGTATCGGAGTGGACGCACCGTACAGCAGAGCGAGCGATTTCAGCCGCAAGTTCGTACGAAGTGAACGGTGACGGGCGGTCGGCCTGTCCATAGCGTATGAGCCCATCACATCCCCGCCGGGGGCACAGCGCGGTGAACGGCGGGCCCCTTCAGTGCCGATACCCGTGCCGTTACGGAAGGCCCAAGCCGATGATCCGTGTGCGCTCACTCATGGCTGCTTTGTCAGCGATGCTCCTGATTCCGGCAGTCGCCGCCTGTGGTTCGGAAGGCGACGACGAACCCACGAACGTGTCCGCGAAGACCGCCACCCTCGGCACGCTCACGCCCGGCGTGATCAAGGTGGCCGTCCAGCCGTACGCCCCCTACACCAGCGTCCAGGGCGACAAGATCGTCGGCCTGGACGGCGACATCCTCGCCTACGTGGCCGACAAGCTCGGCCTTGAGATCAAGCCCCAGGTGACGGACTTCGCCGGCATGCTCGCCGGGGTGCAGTCCCGCCGCGTGGACATCACCATCGGCGGCGTCGCCTGGTCCGCCGACCGGCAGAAGCAGGGCCTGTTCACCGATCCGCCCTACTACTCGCCCCCGGCGATGGCCGTCCGGTCCGGCAAGACGTACAAGACGGTCGACGACCTCAAGGGTCTCGATCTCGGGACGGTCGAGGGCTATGTCTGGGTCAAGTCGATCCAGGCGGTGCCCGATGCCGAGCTGCACGCCTATCCCGATGCCAACGGGGTGTTCGACGACCTCGGCGCGGACCGCGTCGACGTCGGGTTCCTCGATCCGCTGATCATCATCGCGGCGCAGAAGGAACGGCCGGACCTGAAGATCGACACCCAGTACATGACGCCGCCGACCGCCGCCGAGGTCAAGGCGAAGCCCGCCTACGCGTACTTCCAGCCGTACCAGACCGGCTTCTACCTGCCGAAGAAGGCCACCAAGCTGGAGAAGGCCATCTCCGCGGAGATCGACGCCATGTACGAGAACGGCGAGATGGAGAAGCTCGTCAAGAAGTACGGCGGCGACCCCGCGCAGTTCCTCGAGCCCTCCGCCGACGTCGCCACCGCGCGCCGGGGCGTGGACCGGCCCCAGGACTGGACGCCGCCGTCCATCGCGCAGTGAGGGGATGAGTGTTCATGAACGACATGGCGTCCGGTCTCTTCCAAGTCCCCTGGTCCGACTACCGGTCCGACCTGATCGACGCACTCTGGCGCACCCTCTCGTACACGGTGGTGAGCTTCGTCGGCGCCGTGCTGCTCGGCCTGGCCGTGGCGCTGCTGCGGCTGAGCAAGGCATGGCCCGCGCGTGCCGTCGCCGCCGTCTACACCGAGGTGTTCAAGAACATCCCGCTGCTGGCCATCATCTTCCTGAGCTACTTCGGCCTCGCCTCGGCCGGGCTCCGGCTGGACGTGTTCACGGCCGGCTGCCTCAGCCTGGTCGTCTTCTACGCCGCCTACCTGTCCGAGATCTTCCGCTCCGCGATCAGCGGGGTGCACGCCGGGCAGACCGAGGCGGGCGAGGCGCTCGGTCTCGGCAAGGTGGGCATCTTCAGCCACGTCATCCTGCCGCAGGCCGTCCGGCAGGCCCTGCCCGGCACCAACACCATGCTGGTCGACCTGCTGAAGTCCACCTCGCTGCTCGTCACGGTCTCCGCCGCCGAGCTGATGTCCGAGGGGCGGCTCATCACCTCGGCCACCTTCCGCGCGCTCGAGGTGTACCTGGTCATCTCGGCGGTCTACTTCGCCCTCTGCTACCCGCTCTCCCAGCTCCTCCTGCTGCTGGAACGGAAGGTACGGGCGGGCGTCCCCCTGTCCCCGTGGCGACGCCGCCGCATGCGGGCCGCCCGCGAACTGCTCGCGAACGACCTCGGCGTACCCGTCGACCGTAAGGAGGCGACGGTATGACCGAGCCCGTCACCACAACCGAGATCACCACTTCTCCGGCCACCGACGCGGTCGTACGGATCGACGGCCTGAGCAAGTCCTTCGACGGCCGCCTGGTGCTCGACGACGTCCACCTGGAGGTCGGCCGGGGCCGCATCGTCAGCGTCATCGGCCAGAGCGGTGGCGGCAAGACGACCCTGATGCGCTGCGTCAACCTCCTGGAACGGCCGGACAAGGGCATGGTTGAGGTCGCAGGAGAGGTCGTGCACCAAGGCGGTCGCACGGTCTGCCGGGACCTGGCGCGGCTGCGCCGCACCGTCGGCATGGTCTTCCAGCGGTTCCATCTGTTCCCGCATCTCACGGCCGTGGAGAACGTCGTCCTGGCGCAACGCAAGGCGGGCATCCCCGAACAGGAGGCGCTGGAACGGGCCGTGGCCCTCCTGCGCCGGGTCAACGTCGCCCACCGCGCCCTCGCCCAGCCCGAGCAGCTCTCCGGCGGCGAGCAGCAGCGCGTCGCCATCGCCCGGGCCCTCGCCCTCAAGCCCGAGGTGCTCCTCTTCGACGAGCCCACGTCCTCCCTGGACCCGGAGGCCACCCGGGAGGTGCTGAGCGTGATGCGGGAACTCGCCGCGGACGGGATGACGATGCTGCTGGTCACCCACGAACTGCCCTTCGCCCGCGAGGTGGCCGACCATGTCGTCTTCGTCGACGGCGGCCGGATCGTGGAGGCGGGCAGGCCCGAGGACGTCCTCGACAACCCGGCCCAGGACCGGACCCGGGAGTTCCTCGCCTCGTACGGAACCGCGTCATGACCGGTGTGTCCGGTCCGGCGGGTGCGGGCGGTGCGGTCGGTCCGGTCGGCGGCCACCCCGTCGTGGTCGTCGGCGGGGGTGTCGTGGGGCTGTGCACGGCGTACTACCTGGCCGCGGCCGGCGTCCCGGTGGAGGTCGTGGAGCGGCGTGGCCTGGGCTCCGGGGTGTCCCGGGGCAACGCCGGATGGGTCTGCCTCAGCCATTCGACGCCCGTCCCCGCCCCCGGGGTGGTGAGGTACGCCCTGCGCTCCCTCGGCAGGCCGGACTCGCCTCTCTATCTGCGACCGCTGCCGGACCCGGCGTTCGTACGGTGGCTGTGGCGGTTCTGGCGCAGCAGCACACCGGCCGCGTTCCGGCGCGGTTACGCGGCGATCGCCGAGCTGAACCAGCACACCTTCGATCTCTTCGACGGTCTGCGCGAGGCCGGGGTCGACACGACGCTGACCCGGCCCGGCATGGTGCACGCCTTCCTGTCGTCGGCCGAGGCCCGGCACCATCTCGCGGTCCAGCGGGAGATGGCGGACGGCCGCTATCCGATGCCCGACGACATCACCACGGGTCCCGAAGCGCGGCTGCTGGACGACGCGTTGTCGTCCCGGGTGCGCGCGGCCTATCTCGTCGAGGGAGAGGGCGTGGTCGACCCGGAGGCGTTCGCCCGCGCCCTCGGGGAGGCACTCGCCGCCCAGGGGGTGAAGGTCCATGAGAACGCGGAGGCCACCGGGTTCCGGTCCGCGGGCGGGCGGGTCACCGCACTGAGGACCGCCCAGGGCGACATCCCCTGTTCGGCCGTCGTCGTCGCGGCCGGCATGCGTTCGCCGGGCCTGCTGCGCTCGCTGGGGAGTCCGTTGCCTCTCCAGGCGGGCAAGGGCTACAGCTTCTCGGTGGACCTGGATCCGGCACCCCGGCACACGCTGTACTTCGGCGAGCGCAGGGCCGTCGCCTCACCTATCGGCGGCACCACGCGGATCGGCGGCACGATGGAACTGAGCGGCAACAACAACCGCCTCGACTGGCGCCGTATCGTCGCCGTCGCTCTCGCGAGCCGGCACTATCTGGGGCGCTGGTTCGACGATCCGGACGATCTCGTCAGCCTGATTCGCGACCCGTGGGTCGGCGGGCGGCCGTTCCTCCCGGACGGCTTGCCGGTGATCGACCGGGTGCCGGGCCACGACAACGCCTTCGCGGCTACCGGTCACGGGATGCTCGGCGTCACGTTGGGGCCGGTGACGGGGTATCGGCTCGCCGAGTACATCCGTACGGGGCGGCGGCCCGAAGCGCTTGTGCCGTTTCGGTTCGACCGGCTTCTTTCCTGAGCCGTCGTACGTCGGAGCGGGTGATGGTGGAGGCGGCGGGTTTGGGGTGGGGTTCGGTGCCGATGGCTTGGCCCTGGGGGCCTGGGTCCAGGCCCCCAGCCCGTCCGTCGGCTGCGGGTTGTCTTGGGCTTGTCGCGCAGTTCCCCGCGCCCCTAAAGGGGCGCCCCCGTGCGCCCGAGCCCTGGAGCCTCTGGATCCCGAGTCGTCAGGCCCCCTCCGTCAGGACCTTCTCCAGTGTCCCGAGTGCCTGGCCGAGTTCATCGGTCGTGATGGTGAGTGGGGGAGCTAGGCGGATCGTCGAACCGTGGGTGTCCTTCACGAGGACTCCCTCGCGCATGAGGCGTTCGCTGATCTCGCGGCCCGTACCGATGGCGGGGTCGATGTCGACGCCCGCCCACAGCCCGCGGGCCCGGAAGCCCTGCACGCCCTTGCCGACCAGAGCCGTCAGACCGACCCGCAGCTCCATGCCCAACTCCTCGGCCCTGCGCTGGAATTCGCCGGTCTCCAGCAGTTCCACGACGGCCGAGCCGACCGCCGCGGCCAGTGGATTGCCGCCGAACGTCGACCCGTGCTCGCCCGGCCGCAGCACCTGGAGCACCTCGCGCCGCGCGACCACCGCGGAGACCGGCACGATGCCGCCGCCGAGCGCCTTGCCGAGCAGCAGCACGTCCGGGACGACCGCCTCGTGCTCGACGGCCAGTGTGCGGCCCGTGCGCCCGAGGCCCGACTGGATCTCGTCGGCGATGAACAGGCACCCGGCCCGTCGGGTCAGCTCGCGAACGCCCCGCAGATAGCCGTCGTCCGGGATGACGACGCCCGCCTCGCCCTGGATCGGCTCGATCAGCACGGCCGCGGTCGTCTCGTCGATCGCCGCTTCGAGCGCGGCGAGATCGTTGTACGGGACCACGCGGAAGCCCGGCGTGAAGGGACCGAACCCCGCGCGGGCCGTCTCGTCCGTGGAGAAGCTGACGATGGTCGTCGTACGGCCGTGGAAGTTGTCGGCGGCCACGACGATGGTCGCCTGGTCCGGTGCGACGCCCTTCACGTCGTACGCCCATTTGCGGGCCACCTTGATGCCGCTCTCCACGGCCTCGGCGCCCGTGTTCATCGGCAGCACCATGTCCAGGCCCGTCAACTCGGCCAGGGACTCGGCGAATTGGGCGAGCCTGTCGTTGTGGAAGGCACGCGAGGTGAGCGTCAGCTGGTCGAGCTGGCGGTGTGCGGCCTCGATCAGGGCCGGGTGGCGGTGCCCGAAGTTGAGGGCCGAGTAGCCGGCCAGCATGTCGAGGTAGCGGCGGCCCTCGACGTCCTCGACCCAGGTGCCCTCGGCGCGCGCGACGACCACGGGCAGCGGGTGGTAGTTGTGCGCGAGGACGGGCTCCTCGGCGCGGATCAGCTCGGCGGACGATCGGGCGGCGCGGACGGGAGCGACGGTCATGAGCGGATCTCCTGGGTGCAGCACTTGATGCCCCCGCCGGCCTTCTGGAACTCCGACAGGTCGACAGGGACGGGAACGTAGCCGTGGCGGGCGAGTTCGCCGGCGAGCGCCTCGGCCCTCGGCGAGATGAAGACATGGCGGCCGTCCGAGACGGAGTTCAGCCCGAACGCCATCGCGTCCTCGTGCGTGGCGATCACCGCGTCCGGGAACAGCCGGCGCAGCACCTCACGGCTGCCGGGGGAGAAGGCCTCCGGGTAGTACGCGATGTTCGCCTCCGACCCGTCGTCGAGCACGAACAGCGCGGTGTCGAGATGGTAGAAGCGCGGATCCATCAGCTGCAGGCTGACCGTCGGGACGCCGAAGAACTCCTGCACCTCGTGGTGGGCCGCCCGTGCCGTACGGAATCCGGTGCCGGCCAGGACGTACCGGCCGACCGGGATCAGGTCGCCCTCGCCCTCGCACACCGACTCGGAGCGGTAGACGTCGAAGCCCGCGTTCTTGAACCACGTCTCGTACGCGGTCGACTCCGGGCGGCGCTGCGGCGCGTGGAAGTACGAGCCGAAGACCCGGCCCGCCATGACCAGCGCCGAGTTCGCGGCGAAGACCATGTCCGGCAGACCGGCGACCGGTTCCACGCTGTCGACGGTGTGGCCGTGGGCGCGGTAGGCGCGGATCAGCTCCGCCCACTGGCCGCGGGCCAGATCGACGTCGACCTGTGTGTCCTCATGCATCCAGGGATTGATGGCGTACTGCACGGCGAAGTGTCTGGGTTCGCAGACAAGAAAGCGCCTCGATCGCGGCACACGGCTCATGGGCACAGAGGGGTTCCTCCGCTTTCCTGCGGTGTTGAGTGGGATGCCTCAACGGTAGGAAGCGGAGGGGCGTCCGACAAGGATCAGCAATTGCGCGCTGCCGCAGGGTTGCTGCGTATAGGGGCGGGTCGGCGCACGATCGATGCGTGGTTAGCCCGCGAGGGTGGATTCCGGTGTCCGAGCCCGCGACCGAGCCGGGGTGCGCTCACGCCTCCGGTTCCGGAGCCGGCTGGTTCGCCCCCGCCTCCGGGCTCTCCGGCAGCAGATGCGAGAGCACCATGAAGCTGATCGTCTTCCGGATGAACGGCTCCACACGGATCCGTTCGAGCACCTCCTCGAAGTGCTCCACGTCCCGGGCCCGTACGTGCAGCAGCGCGTCCGCGCCACCGGTCACCGTCATCGCGGCGGTGATCTCCGGATGGTTGCGCACCACCTCCGCGAGCCGCCGCGGCGGAGCCGCACCCTCGCAGTACACCTCCACGTACGCCTCCGTACGCCAGCCGAGCGCGGCCGGCTCCACCGTCGCCGAGAACCCGGTGATCACACCCGTCTCGCGCAGCCGGTCGACCCGGCGCTTGACCGCGGTGGCCGACAGACCGATCGCCGCGCCGATCTCGGCGAAGCTCGTGCGGGCGTTCGCCATCAGTGCCGTGACGATCTTGCGGTCGAGATCGTCGAACGGCGCGGACGTGGGTCTCATGCGGGCACTGTATCCAGCGGCGCCGGCCCGGACCGCCGCATGTGCAGGCGTGAGAATTACTCCTACACTCCGGGTTCATGCTGCGCGCCCTCGCCGTCGACGACGAACCGCCGTCCCTCGAAGAGCTGCTCTATCTGTTGGACGCCGATCCACGGGTGAGCAGCGTCGAGGGCGCGAGCGATGCCACGGCGGCGCTGCGCCGGATCAACCGCGCCCTGGAGAGCGGCCCCGACGGCGACGAGGGCATCGACGTCGTCTTCCTCGACATCCACATGCCCGGGCTCGACGGGCTCGACATGGCGCGGCTGCTCGCCGGGTTCGCCAGACCGCCGCTCGTCGTCTTCGTCACCGCGCACGAGGGTTTCGCCGTGCAGGCCTTCGATCTCAAGGCCGTCGACTACGTTCTGAAGCCCGTACGCCGGGAGCGGCTGGCCGAGGCCGTCCGGCGGGTCGCCGAGCAGCTGGACGCGGTCCCGCCGATACCCGTGCACGAACCCGACCCGGACCACATATCCGTCGAGCTCGGGGGAGTCACCCGCTTCGTCGCCGTCGAGGACATCACCCACGTCGAGGCCCAGGGCGACTACGCCCGGCTGCACACCGCCCAGGGCAGCCACCTGGTCCGCATCCCGCTCTCCACCCTCGAGGAACGCTGGCGCTCCCGCGGCTTCGTCCGCATCCACCGCCGCCATCTCGTCGCCCTCGGCCACATCAGCGAGCTCCGCCTGGACGCGGGTACCGTAAGCGTCCTCGTCGACTCGGTCGAACTGCAGGTCAGCCGCCGTCACGCACGAGAACTGCGCGATCTGCTGATGCGCCGGACCGCGAGCTGAGGAGGCCGGAAGTGGCCCAGGACCCCACCGACCGCCGTGTCGTCGTCACCGGCCCGCCGCGCCGCACGCGCCCGCTGAACCGCTACCGGCCGCGCACCGAGATCGACGAGCAGACCACGCTCGGCCACACCTACGTCCGCTCGCTGATGCGCTCCCAGCTGCGCGCCGCGCTCACCGTGTTCGCCGTACTCGTCCTCCTCGTGGGCCCACTCCCGCTGGTGTTCGCCTCGATGGGCGACAGCGCGGGCCTCGAGTGGATCGTCCTCGGCTTCTGCATCTACCCGCCGCTCGTGCTGCTCGCCCGCTGGTACGTGCGCCGCGCCGACCGCAACGAGAAGGACTTCGTCCGCCTCGTCGAGGACCGCTGAACCGATGACCGCTGAACCGCCGACCGCGACCGAAGACCGCTGAGCCCATGAACGAGCCGAGGACCGATGAGCCCGTGAGCGAAGAAAGCCCGTGAGCGAGAACAGCCCGTGAACCAGAGCAGCCCGTGAATGAGAACTACGCCGTCCCCGCCGTCGCGCTCGTCGTCGTCGCGACCGTCTTCGTCGGCGCCTTCGGTCTGCGCATCTCCCGCACCACCTCGGACTTCTACGTGGCCTCGCGCACCGTGGGACCCCGGCTGAACGCGGCCGCCATCAGCGGCGAGTACCTCTCCGCCGCCTCGTTCCTGGGCATCGCCGGCCTCGTCCTCGTCCAGGGCCCCGACATGCTCTGGTACCCGGTCGGGTACACCGCCGGCTATCTCGTCCTGCTGATCTTCGTCGCGGCCCCGCTGCGCCGCTCCGGTGCGTACACCCTGCCCGACTTCGCCGAGGCGCGGCTCACCTCGCAGGCCGTACGGCGGCTGGCCGGAGCCTTCGTCGTCGGCGTCGGCTGGCTGTACCTGCTGCCCCAGCTCCAGGGTGCGGGCCTGACGTTGAACGTGCTGACCGGAGCGCCCAAGTCGCTCGGCGGCATCATCGTCGCCGTCGTCGTGGTCGCGACCGTCGCCGCGGGCGGCATGCGCAGCATCACCTTCGTGCAGGCCTTCCAGTACTGGCTCAAACTCACCGCCCTGCTCGTCCCCGCGCTCTTCCTGGTCCTCGCCTGGCAGGGCGACGGAGCCCCGAGCCGCGCCTTCGAGGAACCCGCCACGTTCCGCGAACACCGGGTCGTCCGCGTGGACGCCGGACTCGACCTGAAGCTCACCCGGCCGCTGAGCGTCACCGCGGACGGCACGGTCGACGGCGAGCGGTACGAGGGCGAGCAGGTCCAGCTTCCCGTGGGCACCCACCGCATAGAGGAGGGCACCCGGCTGGCCTTCACCAAGGGCGACTCCGTCCCGGTCGCCGACCGCGGGAGCAACGGCGGCATGTCCACCTCGCTCGCCGCGGGCCGCGAGGAACGCCCGCTGTACGCCACGTACGGCCTGATCCTCGCCACCTTCCTCGGCACCATGGGCCTGCCGCACGTCGTCGTCCGCTTCTACACCAGTCCGCACGGCGTCGCCGCCCGCCGCACCACCGTCGCCGTGCTCGGCCTGATCGGCGCGTTCTATCTGCTGCCGCCGGTCTATGGCGCGCTGGGCCGCCTGTACGCCCCCGAGCTCACCCTCACCGGAGACGCGGACGCCGCCGTGCTGCTGCTGCCCGACCGGGTGATCGGCGGGCTCGGCGGTGACCTGCTGGGCGCACTGGTGGCGGGCGGGGCCTTCGCCGCGTTCCTGTCCACCGCCTCGGGACTCACCATGGCGGTGGCGGGCGTGCTCACCCAGGACGTGCTGCCCTCGCGCGGCGTACGGCACTTCCGGCTCGGCACGGTCCTCGCGATGATCGTGCCGCTGGTGGCCAGCGTGGTCGTGGGCGGACTGCCCGTCGCGGACGCCGTGGGGCTCGCCTTCGCGGTGTCCGCCTCGTCCTTCTGCCCGCTGCTCGTCCTCGGCATCTGGTGGCGGCGGCTCACTCCGCCCGGCGCGGCGGCCGGCATGCTCGTCGGCGGCGGCTCCGCGCTGCTCGCGGTCGCGGCCACCATGGCGGGCTTTCCGGGCACGGGCTCACTGCACGCGCTGCTCGCCTGGCCCGCGCTCTGGTCGGTGCCGCTGGGCTTCCTCACGATGGTGCTGGTATCGCTGGCGACGCCCGGCCGGGTGCCGGTGGGGACCGCGGCGATCCTCGCCCGGTTCCATCTGCCGGAGGAGCTGTCCGGGGGACAGGTACGCGCGGAGGTCAAGGCATGAGTGGTTTCCTGGCCGGGCTCCTCGTGGCCGTACTCCCGCTGCTGGCGGGCGGATTCTGGCTCGGCCGGCGCACCGCGCGCCCGCCCAGCCTCGGCGGCCTCGGCACGCCTGTCGAGCACGCCACCTTCGAGACCCTGCACACCGCGTCGCTCGCCGCCCCGCCGCTGCGCGCGGGCCTGACCGGGGAGACCGCCCGCAAGTCGGCGCGGCGATTGCGCACCCTGCTCGGCACCGACGCGCTGTGCCTCACCGACCAGGACTCCGTGCTCGCCTGGGAGGGCGCCGGCGAACACCACCGGGACCAGATCATGGAACGGCTGGGCGGCCCGCTGGAGACCGGCCGCGGCGAGGCCTTCCGCCTCGACTGCGACGAGCCGTACTGCCCGCTGCGGTGGGCCGTCGTCGCCCCGCTCACCGTCGACGACCGGGTGTACGGAACGCTCGTCGCCTGTGCGCCCCGCGAGTCCGCCGTGCTCGTCCGGGCCACCGGCGAGGTCGCCCGCTGGGTCTCCGTCCAACTGGAACTCGCCGACCTCGACCAGTCCCGTACGCGCCTGATCGAGGCCGAGATCAAGGCACTGCGGGCGCAGATATCCCCGCACTTCATCTTCAACTCGCTCGCGGTGATCGCCTCGTTCGTCCGCACCGACCCCGAGCGGGCCCGCGAACTGCTCCTGGAATTCGCCGACTTCACCCGCTACTCGTTCCGCAGGCACGGCGACTTCACCACGCTCGCCGACGAACTGCACGCCATCGACCACTACTTGGCGCTGGTCAGGGCCCGCTTCGGCGACCGCCTCTCGGTCACCCTGCAGATCGCCCCCGAAGTACTCCCGGTCACCCTGCCCTTCCTCTGCCTGCAGCCCCTCGTCGAGAACGCCGTGAAACACGGCCTGGAAGGCGGCACGGGCAAGGTCGACAAGAGCCACATCAGCATCACCGCGCAGGACGCGGGAGCCGAGGCGCTCGTCGTCATCGAGGACGACGGCCCCGGCATGGACCCGGACCGGCTGCGCCGCATCCTGGCCGGCGAGGTCAGCCCCTCGGGCGGTATCGGCCTCTCGAACGTCGACGACCGCCTGCGGCAGGTGTACGGGGACGACTACGGCCTCGTCATCGAAACCGCCCTCGGAGCGGGCATGAAGATCACCGCCCGCCTGCCGAAATACCAGCCGGGCGTCCACTCCGCGGGGCGGCTGTCCCGCGAATGAGCCCCCAGACAAGCGCTGTCGGCTGCCCGGGGGACGAAGCGCGAAGGGCGTCAGGTGGGGCGCGACACCACCATCGCCAGCGTGATCAGACCGAGCACCACCCAGCCGAACCACAGCCAGCCGCTGCTGCCGAGCGCCACCGTGTAGGCCGTGACCACCACCAGGCCTCCGACGGTGAGCACCCCCATCGTCTTCGTAGAACCGGGCATCGCAACACCCTCCTCATGGTTCGTCCCTCTCCATGGTGCCCCCGTCTTGGCGAATTGCGGTGCACACCACGAAATGTGTGCCGGAGTTCCAGGCACTCCGGCCCACCCAGGAGGAGCTCGTGTAGACGTTCGCGGGGTAGCCGTAGTCGTTCGGCGGCGCGCCCTTCAGACAGGCCGCGGTCGCCTGCTTCCGCGCCTCGGCCAGGGTGGTGTCCGGGCTCATACGCACGAAGTCGAGCACCTGCTCCTCGTGCGGGCCGGCGCAGGAGACCAGCTTGGCGCTGTTGTCGGAGAGCCTGTCGAGACAGTCCCGCTTCTGCATGGTGGCCGTGTCGGTGAACACCGTGCCGAGCCCCCGGTGGTCCCCGAGCGGGCCGAACAGCGGCGTGCCGCGTGCGTCCAGCAGCAGACAGGCGACGCGGTGCCCGGCCGCGTCGAAGCCCTCGGCGGTCGGTACGACGGCGTAGGAGCGCACGTCCGCGAGTTTCTTGCCGGTCTCGTCGGTGCGCTGCCGGCACTGGGTGGCACCGCTGGAGCGCGCCTGCTCGGCAGACGCCGCCTCGAACACCGCCATCACCTGTCCGTACGTGTCCTCGCTCTGGCAGTCCACGACCCTGAGCCCCGGATCGCCGGTGAACGGGGTGCCCTTCCAACGGGCCGCGACACAGTCGCTGTTTTTGAGCGGCTTGGTCAGCCCGACGGCCTCTCCGTACGGTTTTCCGTCGCCGTCGCCCGGCAGGTTCGCCATGGCGTACCAGGCCCCGCCGCCCGCGAGAGCCAGTCCGAGCGCGGTCGCCAGTACGGCCCGGAGAACATGGTTGTGCTTACGGCGGCGCCGTCCGGTGGCGGCCGGGGGAGGGCCGAATCCCGGTCCGGTGGCCCATGGGTTGTGATCCTGCCCGGGCGGCCAAGTGAGGGGGGTCTCGGGTCCGGGAGGCCAGGCGCCGGGGCTCTCCTGGCCGGGAGGCGCCGCCGAGGACTCCTGCGCGGCCGACGGCGCGTACCACTGCGAGCCGGTTCCGTGGTTCTGCGAGGCGCTGGGGGCCTGGGGAGTCCGAGGAGCGGCCGTATGGGTGTCCGCGCCCGCCCAGGGCGGCTCCGAGCCCGGGTCGAGCTGGGTCCGGGGATGCGACTGGGGCGTCAGGATCGCGGACAGCGCGGCCTCGGTCTCCTCGGCGGTGATCCGGCGGACGGGGTCCTTGGTGAGCATGGCCGCCAGGAGCGGCTCCAGCGCGCCCGCGCGCAGCGCCGGACGCGGGTCCTCCAGTACGACGGCCGTGAGCGCCGCGAGCCCCGACTCACGGTCGAAGGGGCCGTGGCCCTCGACGGCGTAGTAGAGCGTGCAGCCCAGCGAGAACAGGTCGGCCGCGGCGGTGGGCGGCCCGCCCTGGGCCCGCTCGGGTGCCAGATACCCCGCCGTGCCGATGAGGGCGGAGGTCAGCGTCCACCGGGTCTCGTCGCCGTCGGGCTGCACGGAGATGCCGTAGTCGGTGAGCAGCACACGGGCGTACGGCGACCCGGTGCGGTCCGGTGCCAGCAGGATGTTGGCCGGCTTCACGTCCCGGTGCATGATGCCCCGCTCGTGCCCGGCGGTCAGCGCGTCGAGAACGGCGAGCCCGATACGGGCGCATTCGGCGGGGGCCAGCGGCCCGCGCTGGGTGACCAGGGCGTGCAGGTCGAGCGCGCCCGCCACGTACTCCATCACGATCCAGGGCAGGCCTTCGTGCTCCAGCACGTCGTGCACGGTCACCACGTGCGGGTGGCCGCGCAGCCCGGCCGCGTGCCGGGCCTCGGCGCGGGCCCGGGCGACCCTGGCCGAGCGGTCCTGTCCGGCCTCGCCCGGGTCGCGGAACACGATCTCCTTGAGCGTGACCTCGCAGGCCAGCCGCTGGTCGTGGGCGAGCCAGACATGGCCCATGCCGCCGCTGCCCAGCTGGTTAAGCAGGAGATACCGGCCGCCGATAACCCGGCCGACTCCCGACTGCGGTGATCCTGATGCCATCCGGTCACTCCCAGGACTCTGCGCTGCGGGGGCTCACGCCGGACTCACGGCGGGTTCGCCGGTTGCCGGCTCACTGGACGAGACGGGTTCGCTCGAGACGGGTTCACTGGATGCCGGTTCGCTCCGCGTGGGTTCGACGGGCGGAGGATCGGCGGAGGTGGGCTCCACCGGGGGTGGCGTACTCGACGCGGTCGGGGTGGGCGGGTCGGCAGTCGTGGGTTCGTCCGTGGTGGGCGTGCTCGACGTCGGCTCGTCCGTGGTCGGTCCGCCCGTGGTGGGGTCGCTGGTGGTCGGGTCGTCCGTGGTGGGGCCGCCCGATGTCGGGTCGTCCGTGGTCGGCCCGTCCGTGGTCGGACCGCTGCCACCACCGCCCGACGTGTCCGTCCCCGGAGGCGGACTCGGCTCCCCGTCGTCCCCCTCCACACTCAGGGCAACGGCCTGACCGAACCGCAACTGCGTCCCCGGCCCCGGAGCGGAGCCCGTCACCGGTGCGTCACCCGGAGGGAGCTCGTCGCCGGAGTACGTCACGGCAAGGCCGAGAGCCGCCAGCTGCTGACTGGCCTCGTCGAAGGTCATCCCCGTCAGGGGCGGCACCGCGTGCTGCTCCGTCGCGTCGAACGTCGTGTCGCTCTCGCCGGTGCTGCCGACCGGGCGGTTGATGCCCCGGTCCGGGTTTTCCACGTCGACGAGCGCGATCTGCTCCAGGGGCCCCGGCGAGGGTTTGACGGTCACCACGGCGGACTTCTCGTAACCGTCCCACTTTTTGTTACCGTCCTCGAACTTGACCGAGACCTTCTCGGGATCCTTGTCGAAGGACTGCAACGGATTTCCGCACGAGCACTTCACGGCGGGAAGTCCTTGGTCATTCACCAATACCGCGATCCCCGCCTCGAGCAATGCGTCGAAGGCGACAGCCTTGCCCTTCTTGTAGTCGTGGTTCTTCACGAGAGTGTCGTGACGGAGCAGGACGGGTGTGAGATCGTCGACGTACTCGTCGATCCGATCAGGCGTAATGCCCACGATCCGTGCCCATTCCCGGGCCTTTTGGCGGTTCTTGGGATCGGTGAGGAAATCCTTGAGTCGATCGACGTCACAGACCTTCGGCTTCTGCGTACCCCCGTACAGACCTGGGGTGTTGCCCTGCTGCAGGCCGCTGTGCGGTCGCTGCGACTTGACTTTCCGGTCGTCCCTGCCCAGCGATCCGTTCTCTTCGAAAAAAGGTGCGAGTGACGGCACTCCAGCGGCGACGGCCTTCACCGCGAACAGGCGTTGTTCGGTGCATCCGCTGAGGATCAGTACAGCGGCCAGTAGAACGGCAAGCCTTCGGACCACGGTTTTCCCGGTCCTCAGCAAGCATGCGTGAATTGTCATGACCGCTCCCCCCGGCGGTTCCCCCGTAACCCTGCAGAGCGGAAGCAGGGCGTCACGCATCATGCTACTGAATGGAAAAGCCTTTCAGTCAAGGAGAATTATCAAAGTGCACGGAGTGACCGAAAGGAAGGAAAGTGACCGAAAGGAAAGGAAGAGACTCAGCGACTGCGTGCGTTGAGTGAGGCCAGATAGGCGTTGTACGCCTCGAGTTCCTTGTCGCCGTCACGGTCGGCGGCCCGGTCCGTACGCCGAGCCTGCCGCTGTTCGGAGCGGTACCACTGGAAGAGCAGCGCGAGCAGCACGAGCACGGAGGGGATCTCGCTGAACGCCCAGGCGATGCCGCCCGCCGCGTTCTGGTCGGCGAGCGCGTCGATGCCGAGCGATGCGGGCGGGTTCTTGTACGTCTCGACCATCGGCTCGGACGCCATCATCAGCGCGATGCCGAAGAACGCGTGGAACGGCATACCCGCGAACAGTTCCAGCATCCGCATCAGATAGCCGGGCCGGTGCGGACCGGGATCGATGCCCATGATCGGCCAGAAGAACGCCAGGCCGACGGCGAGGAAGTGGCACATCATCACGATGTGGCCCGTCTTGGACTCCATCAGGAAGTCGAAGACCGGGGTGAAGTACAGCGCGTACAGGCTCGCGATGAACAGCGGGATCGTGAACGCCGGATGCGTGAGGATCCGCGTCAACCGGCTGTGCAGCAGCATCAGCAGCAGCTCGCGCGGCCCCTTGCGGTCGCGGCCCGCCGTCGGCAGCGCCCGCAGCGCCAGCGTGATCGGCGCACCGAGCAGGATCAGGATCGGCGACAGCATGCTGATCACCATGTGCTGCACCATGTGCACGCTGAACATGACCATGCCGTAGTCGTTGAGCTTGGTGCACAGCACGAGCATGACGCTCAGGACACCGACGACGAACGCCACGGTCCGCCCGACCGGCCACGCGTCACCGCGCCGGACCAGCCGCACCACACCCCATCCGTACAGCGCGAGCCCCACAAGACAGGCGACGAGAAAGAACGGGTCCGCGGACCACTCGAGCCCTCGTCCCAGCGTGAACGGCGGCAGATCCATGGTCATGCCGTGCCCGCTGTGATCCATCCGCCGGCTCCTGTTTCGTACGGGTTGAGCGCTGTCTGTCCGCACCAGAGTAGAACTGACCCCGGTCACTGTTATGACCGGGGTCAGTGCAGCGCCCCTCAGGGGCGCGGGGCTGTGTCAATATGCGGCTCCGCCGCGATGGGGGTCCCCCCGCTCGAGCGAAGCCGAGAGTGGGGGAGCGATCAGCCACACGAGACCCGCAGCCGGCAGACAACCTCACGGACCGAGCTCTCACCCGCAAGTCAGAGAACGCACTCTGCTTCCTCGTACCGATCCTCAGGAACCGTCTTCAACGTCGCCACAGCCTCGGCAAGCGAAACCATCACGATGTCCGTCCCCCGAAGCGCGGTCATCTTCCCGAACTCCCCCCGGTGCACAGCCTCCACGGCATGCCATCCGAACCGGGTGGCGAGCACACGGTCGTACGCCGTCGGCGTACCCCCGCGCTGAACGTGCCCGAGGATCACCGGACGAGCCTCCTTGCCAAGGCGCTCCTCCAGCTCGATCGACAGCTGTCGGGCGATACCCGCGAACCGCTCGTGCCCGTAGATGTCCTTGCTGCCCTCGTCATAGCTCATCGTGCCCTCGCGAGGCTTCGCACCCTCCGCGGCCACGACGATGGCGAACCTCTTGCCCGCGGAGAAGCGTTCGCCGACCTTCGTGGCCAACTCCTCGATGTCGAAGGGCCGTTCCGGCACGACGATCGCGTGCGCGCCCGCGGCCATGCCGGAGTGCAGGGCGATCCACCCGGTGTGGCGCCCCATGACCTCGACGATGAGGACGCGCTGGTGGGACTCGGCGGTGGTCTTCAGCCGGTCCAGGGCCTCGGTCGCGACACCGACGGCCGTGTCGAAGCCGAAGGTGACGTCCGTCACCGCGATGTCGTTGTCGATGGTCTTCGGCACGCCGACGATCGGCAGGCCGCCGTCCGACAGGAGGCGGGCCGCCTTGAGCGTGCCTTCGCCGCCGATCGGGATGATCGCGTCGAGCCCGAGTTCCTCGACGTGCCCCCTGGCCCGCTCCACACCGTCACGCAGATGCGCCGGCTGGACCCGGGAGGAGCCGAGCATGGTGCCGCCGCGAGCCAGGATGCCGCTCACCGCGTCGAGGTCGAGCTTGAGGTAGTCGCACTCCAGAAGGCCTTTCCAGCCGTCCCGGAAGCCGATGACCTCGTCGCCGTGGTCGACGACGGCGCGGTGCACGACGGACCGGATGACGGCGTTCAGGCCGGGGCAGTCGCCGCCGGACGTGAGGACACCAATGCGCATAGCCCGGAATACCTTCTCAACGTGGGCCGGAGACCGGACCACGCTGTCCGGCTGGACGCCGCCACCCTACCGGCGGCAGGGGGCGGGTCCGCATCGTGCGTCCGCCTGCTGGACGCCCCCGCACAGGTGAGCGGACGCACTGCCAGACGGGCTGTGCCCGTGGGGTCAGGCAGGCTGCTGAGCAGCCGTGATGCGCTCGGAGCGCAGCGCCTCGTACCACCGGTCGTCGATCGGCGGCAGCGCGTTGACGTCGAGCGCCAGCTTCAGCAGGTGGTCCGCGATCAGCGGGTTCCGGGCGAGCACGGGCCCGTGCATGTACGTACCGAAGACCGTGTCGTTGTACGCGCCCTCCGTGCCGTCGCCCGTGCCGTTGCCCTTGCCGAGCTGCACGTTCGCGAGCGGGCGGGCGGTGGGGCCGAGGCGGGTGATGCCCTGGTGGTTCTCGAAGCCGGTCAGCGGCGGCAGGCCCAGGCCCGGGTCGATGTCCCCGAGGACGTCGCCGACGCACCGCTCGCCCTCGCCGCGAGTGGAGACCACGTCGAGCAGGCCGAGGCCCGGCTCGCGCTGTCCGAGGTCGTTGATGAACTCGTGGCCGAGGATCTGGTAGCCGGCGCAGACGGAGAAGACGATCGCGCCGTTGCCGACCGCGCGGTGCAGACCGCCGTCGCGGCGCAGACGCTCGGCCGCGAGCCGCTGCGGCCGGTCCTCGCCGCCGCCGATCAGATAGATGTCGCCGGAGGTGGGGATGGCCTGGTCGCTGCGTACGTCGAGACGGGCCACGTCCAGACCGCGCTGGCGGGCCCGGCGCTCGACGACGAGCGCGTTGCCCTGGTCGCCGTACGTGCTCAGCAGGTCCGGGTAGATCCACACCAGCCGCAGGCTGTTGTCACTCATTCTCTTCGTCCTCCGGGGATCAGTTGCCGACACGACGCCGCAGGTCCTGGAAAGCGGTGTAGTTCGCGATGACCTCGATGCGTCCCGGCGGCGCCATCTGCACGGCTTGGTCGAGGCTCTCGCAGACCTGGAAGTGCTGGTTCGCGACCTCCAGACGTACGGCCAGGTCCAGCTTCCGGTCGCCGAGCACGAAGATCGGGTGCCCGGTGAGCCGGGTGTAGTCGACGTCCCACAGCCAGGAGGTGTCGGTGCCGTCGGCGCCGCGCGCGTTCACGGAGAGGATCACCGGGGTCGGCGGCGGGTCGATCAGGGAGAACGTCTCCAGCCAGCCCGCCGGGTTCTTGGCGAGCAGCAGACGCAGGTCGCGCTGCATGAACTGCACGACGTCGTAGCGTCCCGCCACGGCCTGCACCTGGTACATGCGTTCCAGGGCGACCTGCGGCGGCACGCCGAAGACGGCGGCGACGGCGGCCGACGACGCGGCGTTCGCCTTGTTGGCGCGGCCCGGCAGCTGAAGGTGGATCGGCCAGGCCGAACCGTGCGGGTCCAGGACGTGGTCGCCGGAGAGCGCCCAGCTCGGCGTGGGACGGCGGAAGCCGCACTCGCCGCAGAACCAGTCGTCGCCGGGGCGCTGCATCACACCGCCGCAGGACGGGCAGGACCAGGCGTCGTCCTTCCACATCTGCCCGGCGGCCACCCACACCACGTTCGGCGAGGAGGACGCGGCCCACACGACCAGCGGGTCGTCGGCGTTGGCCACCACGACGGCCTTCGAACCCGCAAGGCCCTCGCGCCAGTGCTCGGCCATCATGCGGGTCTCGGCGGCGCGGTCGAGCTGGTCGCGGGAGAGGTTGAGCAGCGCGATGCACTTCGGGTCGGTGTCACGTGCCACACCGGAGAGGTACTTCTCGTCGACCTCGATGACGGCGAACCGCGAGTCCGAGCCGCCGGCCAGCGCGGAGGTGATGCCTGCGGGCATGTTCGCGCCCAGCGCGTTCGAGACGACGGGGCCCGCGGCGCGCAGCGCCTCGGCGATCAGCCGCGTGGTGGTGGTCTTGCCGTTCGTGGCCGACACCAGGATGACGTCCAGGTGCTGGGCGAGCCGGGCCAGCAGGTCGGGGTCGAGTTTGAGCGCCACCCGGCCGCCGATCACCGATCCGCTGCCGCGGCCGGCGGCACGCGACGCCGCCGCGACCGCCTTGCCCGCCGTCACGGCCAGCTTGGCCCGCGGCGACAGCGGGTCCGAGTTGCCTGCCATCAGTTCCCGATCCTCCTTGCGTACGGCGCCGCGCCCTGCTCCCGGCAACGTGTGGCCCTCAGCCTATCGAGATCCACTCACGGGCCCGAATCGCGGCACCTCCGCGGCACCCGCGCGACATTGAGGACCGTACCCTTGCCGCCATGCGACACGGCTCGATCCCGGGCGCCCGAGGGCGCGTCCTTCCTCTGTCTTTGCTCGGTGACCCCGTGTTGCACACACGGTGTGAAGAAGTCACGGAGTTCGGGCCTGAACTGGCGCGGTTGGTCGAGAACATGTTCTCGACGATGTATGCGGCAGAGGGAGTTGGGCTTGCCGCGAATCAGGTGGGGGAGTCGTTGCGGGTCTTCGTATACGACTGCCCCGATGACGAGGAGCGGCGGCATGTGGGGCATGTGGTGAATCCGCGGCTCGTTGAGGCGGACGGGCTGGTGTTGCGCGGGCCCGAGGGGTGTTTGTCGTTGCCTGGGCTGGAGGCGGGCACCGAGCGGTTCGACCATGCCGTGGTGGAGGGGTTCACCGTGGACGGTGAACCCGTGCGGATTCATGGCACCGGGTGGTTCGCCCGGTGCCTTCAGCACGAGTGCGATCACCTTGACGGTGGGCTGTATGTGGACCGGGTCCGTGGGTGGCGCCGCCGAAGGGTGATGCGGCAGGCCGCGCGGGCCTCTTGGGGGCGTTGAGGGTTGTGGGTTCGCTGCGGGTTCGTTGTGGCTGGTCGCTCCCCCACTCTCGGCTTGCCGAATTTTCCTCCGTGGGTGCACCCTGGTGGTGAGGGACCACCAGGGGAGGGACCATGATCACCGCCACACTCACCGCCCGGCAGATCTTGCGCGTCTCGCAGGACAAGAGCGGTACCGAGCGCAGCATCGACGAGCAACATGCCGAGACCGCCTCCGCGCTGACCGTGCACGGCATCACGCTGACCGGCACGCCGTACAGCGACGTGGGCAGCGCGAGCGACTACGCGAGGAAGAGCCGTGACGGGTTCGGCCAGCTTCTCGCCGATCTCCGGTCCGGCAAGTTCGGTGCGGACTGCCTCGCCATGTGGGAGAACAGCAGGGCGTCCCGGCAACCCCGAGAGTGGATCGCCGTGGCCGACGCGTGCCGTGACCGGGGCATCCTGATCTTCATCACCACACAGCGGCGCAACCCGATGTACGACCCCCGCAACGGCAGCGATTACGCGGACCTGGTGGACGAGGCGGTCAAGGCGATGAGGGCGTCGGCCCTGACATCAGAGAGGGTGCTACGGGCATTGAACTCGAACCTCAACCACGCGGACGGCGCGAAGCCACAGGGACAGACCCCGCTCGGATTCGAGCGCGAGTACGCGATGACGAAGGTCAACGGCAAGACCGCGATGCGGCCGGTCGGCCAGAAGCCGGACCCCGAGACGGCACCGTTGATCATCGAGCTGTTCCAGCGGCTCCGGCGGGGGCACTCGTTCCTGTCGATCGAGCGGGACTGGAAGGCACGCGACATCCGCAGCCGTCGCGGTAACCACCTGTCGGCGCAGAATCTCCGCGCGGTGGCCGCGCGGAAGGCGTACATCGGCATCCGCGTCCACAAGGGCGAGGAACTCCCGGCGGCGTGGCCGGTCATCGCGGACTACCCGGGCTCGCCCCTGACGCCGGACGCGTTCGTGACCCTGTTCCGCGAGGTGCAGGTCATCCTCGCCGACCCGGCCAGGGTGACCGCGAAGCCGGGCGCCGGGAAGCACGTGTTCTCCATGACCCTCAAGTGCGACGAGTGCTCGGGTCCCGAGAAGGTGACCACCCGGCATGCGGAGCCGCAGTACGTGTGCCGCGACCGGGGGTGCACCCGGATCGACAAGGCCGAGGTGGACCGCCTCCTGACGCAGCGGATCATCCGCGCGCTCAGCCGCGAGGACGTGTACGCCAAGCTGAACCCCGCCGACGCCGAGGACGCCGCTCTGGAGTCCGTACGCGACGCCCTGAGGGCGAAGCGGGCCGAGTTGGGGGAGCTGGAGGCCGCACCGACCCCGGCGGGCGCCCGCGCCAAGCTGGCCATGATCGGTGCCATGGACGAGCTGGAGGCCGAGATCGCCGAGCTGGAGGCCGAGGAGTCCAGGTGCACGGCACCCAACCCGCTCGCGTCGGTGTTCCCTCCGGGGCCGGACGTCGCTGCCCGCTGGGAGGCCGCCGACGTGGCCACCAAGAGGCAGGTCGCGCGGTTGCTGCTCGTGCCCGAGCGGCTCGGCGAGGTGCGTGTTCAGCGGAGCCCCAGGCCCGGCGAAAAGGTGCCCGCATCCGAGCGTCTGACGCTCCGTCGCGTCTGATCGAAAAAGATTCCCCCCTGATCATTTACATCTCCATCTCACGTATACGATGGAGTTGGAAACGGTACCCGGACCGCAATTGCGGCTCCGGGTTCCGTGCTTTCGGACCACTTTTACAAATCAGCAAAGGAGCGAGCGATGCCGAAGAGGCCACTCAATCTGAAGAGTCTCGAATTGGCGCGGCTCCGCGCGGCCATCGCCACGAAGGACTGCCCGGAGACACGGGCCGCCTACCTGCGGGGCGTCGCGGCGCACGCGCGGCGCGAGGCCGACCGGCTCGACCGCGAGGCGGATGAATTGCTGGCCATAGCGGCCTGATCAGTGGGTGGTTGCCCTCCCTGTCCCCTCAACGGACGGCCTCCACTGAAAGGCCTGGAAATGGCCAAGGAAAAGACCCCGGAGGGACCAATCTCCGGGGCCCGGGAAAACGGATATGCCCACTACGACCAGGATAGCGCGGAGGCGCGGAAGCTGGCCGAGTGGGAGGCCGAGGACCCGCCGCTTGATGGCGCGGTCGTGGCGCAGATCGCCGCACTCCTGCCGAGGGGGCCGCGATGACCGCCGACGCCGCCATGGGCGCGGCCTCCATCATGGGCGAGACACCGGCCGCCTCCAACGGGCACAAGCAACTCAGTCCGGCAGATCGTCAGTTGCTGCTCGACTCAGCCATCACGCCCGAGATCATCGAAGCGTCCGGCGCCTTCACGGACCCGAACGGCCGTGGCCTGTGGCTGCGATGGAGCGACGGAGTCACGGCCGCCACGATCCTGCGCATCCCCAAGCACATGCGGAAGCCGGACGGCCCCAAGTACATCTGGCCCGGTGGCCAGACGACCTACCTGGACAAGATCCGCGACACCGGCGCCGACAAGGTCTTGATCGTTGAGGGCGTCGGGCAGCACCTCGCCGCCGCCTCGTACGCGCCCCCCGGCTGGGACGTGTTCGGCATGTGGGGGTGCGACGGCATCCACGCCAAGACGGATCTCTCCTGGGCCGCAGGGAAGGACGTGTGGCTCAGTGTCGACGCCGACCGGCACACCAACGGCAAGGTTGCCGGGGCCGTCGGGAGGGTGTCCGCGCTGCTGAGGGACGCGGGCGCGGAGTCGGTGCGGGTGACGGATCTGCCGGACGCGGCAGGGGCGCACACGGGCATGGACGACTTCCTCGCCACCGTGGAGCCGGACGGCCGAACGGCCGCGCTCACGGACCTGATTGAGAAGGCCAGGGACGACGACGACGTGTTCCTGTCCCGCGACGATCTCGACAACCTGCCCGCCGTGGAACCGCTGATCGAAGGCCTGATCAACCGGCGGTCCATCGTGTGGATCTCCGGCCGGTATGGCACGTACAAGACGTTCCTGGCTCTGGCGTGGGCGTGCTGCATCGCGACCGGCCAGCCGTGGGAGGGCCGCGCGGTCCGGCTTCAGGGTCCGGTGGTGTACGTGGCCGCTGAGGGTCAGGCCGGTCTCAAGGACCGACTACGGGCCTGGGAGCTGACGTTCAACGGCGGGCGCAAGGTGGACCGGATCATCCCCACCAAGAGGGGCCTGGACCCCCGCAACCCCAAGCACATGGCCAAGCTCACGCGGAAGATCAAGAAGACCGGCGCGGTCCTGGTCGTGTTCGACACCCTGCACCGGTGCACGCCCGGCATGAAGGAGGACTCGTCCACCGAACAGGGCGTCGCGTTCGGGGCCTTCCAGAAGCTGAAGGACGACACCGGCTGCACGGTGGCGGTCCTCGCGCACACCGGCTACGGGGGCGAGCACGCACGGGGTTCCAGCTCCCAGGAGGACGACTCCGACGACGCGTACGTGATCAAGCGGGCGGACAACGGCCTGGGGCCCCGCACCCTGATCCGTACGAAGTCCAAGGAGGGCAAGGACGGGCAGCGCTATGCGCTCGTGCTGAAGAACCTCGACCCGTTCGACAAGGACGGCGAGAGCCCCGCATACGTGACCCTCGCGGACGACGCGGCCGGACTCCTCATGGCGGAAACCAAGGTCGAGCAGATCGTCCGCGTGATGGACGAGGCCGGTCTTCCGGACGAGACGGGCCGCGAGGGTGCCAAGCGACTGCTGAAGGACCAGGGCATCAAGGCCGGTACCGACGACATCGGGAAGGCCGTGAAGATCCGAAAAACCAGGGAGGAAAACGATCCTCCATTGGCCCCTGACTGACCGGCTGACCGACCGGACCCCCTTTAGGGGGGGATCCGGTCAGTCAGGTCCTGACCGGTGGCTGACCGGACTGGCCGGTCAGGTGTATTCGCTGGTCAGAGCCCCTGTAGTCCCTGACCTGACCGGAACCTGACCGGACTGGCCGGTCAGCCACCTGACCGGCCAGTCCGGTCAGGTATTCGATCAAGAAAATGAGGAATCCGATCATGGGACGCGACAAGCCCAAGAAGCCCCGACGGCCGCGCACCCCCGGCGAGATCGTCAACGCCCTCGCGGACGCGTACCGGTGCAGCCACTGCCACAGCGAGACGGGGCCGCTGGTCGAAGCGGTCCCCGGCATCTACCGCCTGGAGATCCAGCACGACGACTCGTGCCCGGTCCGCCGGGGCGTCCTGCCCGACCTTCCCGATCTCTTCCGCGCCATCGACGCGGCATGACCAACGCCCCAGGTCACAGCATGATCAACCTCAGCCGGCGTCAACCGCAACAGGAGACAACATGACCACGCCCATCGAGCCCATGCCGACCGCCGAGCAGCGAGCCGAGTTCGTCTCGGTCGCGGCCATGAATCTGATCAACGAGTTCGAGAGGTGCGTGGTCGAGCTGACCAAGGACCCCATGGCACCCGCGTACTTCGCGGGTCTGGCGGAGGCGGTCCTGAAGATCGAAATCACGCCCGTTCCGGACGAGTACCCGCGCTCGCGGTTCCGGATCATCCCGCTGAAGACCGAGCCCGACGAGCCGGACGACGACACCCCCGGCTACCTGTAAGCGCGACCGCCGGGACATCACCCCCGACGGCCGCTTGCCCCGGAGAACGGACCTCCGAACCATGCTCGAAATCATAGTGATCATCGCGCTCGCGGTCGCGCTGCTGTGGGTGCGAAGCGCCCGGCGGGCGTATCGCATCCGCCGTACCGAGCGACTCAGGCTGCGTGCCCTCAACCCGCCCCGGTACGGACGACGAGCGGCGACGTGGGTACTCCGGCGCACATTCTCCCGGCGGTTCCTGTGGCACCCTCCCACGGGCCGTACAGCCATGATCGACCCCTGTCCGGTGGCCCGTCGCGGACTCTGGCGGACCGTCAAGATCCGGATTGATCAACACCTTCTGGTGGCCGGTCTCACCGGATCCGGCAAATCGAGCACCTGCCGCGTCCTGGCCGACTGGGCACTCCGCGCCGGTGCGCGCGTGATCCTCGTGGACCTCAAGCCCGGAGCGCCCGAAGGCGCCCTCTACGAAGGCCGCGCGGAGGTCATCACCAGCGCGGCCGGACTCGTGACCCGCGTTCGGGAGTTGCTTGCCAACCCGCCCGGCGGGCGGATTGCCACCGTGATCATCGTGGACGAAATGGCCACGCTGGTACGGCAGTTGAGCGAGAAGCAGCTCGACGAGTTCGCCTCACTGATGGACGTCGCGAGGATCTACGGCATCTCGATCTGGTGTGCGGTGCAGCACCCGTCCCGCGAGACCGTCCCGAGCAAGATCCAGGCCAACATCCAGGCGGTCATCTGCCACAAGGTCAGGTCGAAGATCGAGAGCGACGTGATCTTTCATGATCCCGAGTGGCGCCCCGACCAACTCAGGACGCCCGGAGACGTCTTGGTCCAGGAGGGCAAGCGCGGGCCGGACAAGCTCCGGGCGCTGTGGCTCTCGCCGGAGCGGTTCAAGCTCTCCGCTGAGTGCTTGACCCCGCACTTGGACCCGGAATCCGGCCGGAATCCGGACCCGGTGGAAACGAATGCGCCCCCGGGCGCCTTCGTAGACAGCTCACGTGAGCTGTGTGCGCCGCCGGTCGAGCTGACCGCGAATCAAGAGCTGGTCGCCATGGCGCTCGAAATCGAAGGCCGCGCGCTCACCGCGAAGGCCATCGCCGAGGGCTGCGACCTGCCCGCGAACCGCACCCATGAAGCCCTCGCGGCCCTGGTCGGCAAGGGCATCGTGTCCAAGCTGCCCGACCGGTACCCCGCGCTGTTCCAACTCGCCCCCGCTCACAAGGAGTTGTCATGACGTACCCCCCGATGCCCGTCAAGGAAAAGAAGATCCGCAAGCCCTTCAGTGAGTCCGTGCCGGACGTGATCCTCGCGGTCCTCGCGGTCGCCGGTCTGGTGATCAGCGGCTGGTCCCTCGGCACCCTCCTGCACGACACCGCCGGTGCCCCGTGGCCGGTCGCGGGCTTCGCGGTCGCGGTGTTCGATCTGGTCGCGATGGGCGCCTGTGTGCTGGTCTACCAGCGGCGCCACGACCCGTGGTCGGCCCTGGGGGCGCGGCTGGTCATGACCGGTGCCCTGGTCGCCTCAGCGGCCGTGAACGGTGCCCACGGCTACGCCCTGGGTGGCTGGACCACGGCCGCGATCCTCGCCGCCGCTCCGCTGAGCTTCGAGGTCATGTTCGAGCTGCGTCACCGCACCCTCACCGCGCTGGTCTGGATCCTGTTCCGGAAGGAGACCATGTCCCGGCTCCGGTACGACGTGTGGGGGCGGGTCGCGATACCGGTCGGCACAGGTCGGCTGACCCTGGACGGGTCGCCTCAGCAGATAGCCGACACGGTCAACCGGATCGAAGCCGTGCCCGAGCCGCTCGCGAGCGCTCCCGAGCCGCTCAAGAGCCGCGCTGAGCGGCTCAGTGAGCTTCGTGAGCGGCTCGCGGAGGCCCCGAACCTCACCGGCCCGGAGGCCGCCGACCTGTTGGGTGTTTCTCTGGCCACGGCGAAGCGCGATCTGGTCTCGGTCCGCGCTGCCCAGAACGGTGACGGATCATGAACGCCGCGACGGTGGCGCTCCTCGTGTCCGTGGTGGCCCTGGTCGTGTTCTTCACCGCCCACGGCCACGACCGCTTCAGGATGATCATCGGCGCCGTATGGGGCTCCGTGGTCGGCGCGGCGTTTGGGCCCGAGCTGAGCGGGTGGCTCGGGCGGCTCTTCGGCTTCTTCCTCTGATCTGCCGCTATGCCGCGTACGGAACAATCGGACCCGTCCTGGGGTGGCCGTATCCGGCCGGTCGCCCCAGGACGCCCTGGACCCCTTTGCGGACATCCACGTACTCTGCTTTGTAGCAGCCAGTCACGGCCGCGCGACCGCCCCTGGGGGGCGTCGGCACCGTGGCTCCGGCCGGAACCACGATGAAGCCTTGGACGAGGCATCGGTGATCCACCGGGAGACGGCGATTCACGATCACGCCAACTCACCGGAGACACCCATGTCCACGTTCGACCCCTTCACGGCCTCTGTCGACGAGATCGACAGCCACATCGCCGCCGCGTCCACGCCCGAGCTGATGGACGACATGCGCGAGATCGACGCCCGCGCCGGTGGCGGCGATCTCGCAGGATCCGCTTCCGTGTTCTACCACCGCGCGCACGCCAGGGTGATGGACGACTTGAACGCCCTCGCCCGCGCGGGCAGCACGGAGGACGGCACCCCTTTTACCCGGGGGGGTACCTCTGAGCCCTGGCAGGCCCGTAGCCAGACCCACGACCGCGCCCTGCGCACGGTGGACTCCCTCGTCCGCTCCGGAGAGCTTCCGGCCTACGGTGCCCAGCGCGTCGAGAAGCTCCTGAACGACGGTCTGCCGCGTGACCGCGCGCTCGCCGCCCGGTGGGCCGTGGCCGCCGGTGACCCGGCCTACAGCAGCGCGTTCGCGCGGCTCCTGGCCGACAGTCAGCGCGGGCACATGCTGTGGACCCCGGAGGAGCACGCCGCGTTCAGGCGGGCGTCAGGGGTGCACGACGAGCTGCGCGCCCTCAGCACGGCCGACTCAGCGGGGGGCTACATGATCCCCCTCACGCTGGACCCGGCGATCATCCTCACGAACGACGGCAGCACCAACCCGCTCCGGGCGATCTCCAGGGTCGTGCAGACAACCACGGGCTCCTGGAAGGGCGTCACGTCGGCAGGCACTACGGCCGAGTGGAAGGCGGAAGCTGTCGAGGTGGCCGAGCCCGCGCTCACGGTGGGCCAGCCGGACATCCCGGTGCACTTCGGGGACGTCTTCTCGAAGTACTCGTTCGAGGTCGGCATGGACGCCGTGGATCTTCTCGGTCAGCTCCGGGTGGTCCTGGCCGACGCAGCGGCGCAGCTCCAGAACACCGCGTACACGACCGGCACCGGTACGGGTCAGCCCAAGGGCCTCGTCACGGCCCTTGCGGGTACCGCGTCGGAGAT
Organism: Streptomyces albicerus; assembly: GCF_008905045.1. GTDB lineage: Bacteria > Actinomycetota > Actinomycetes > Streptomycetales > Streptomycetaceae > Streptomyces > Streptomyces albicerus. Next base: position 197,404 of record NZ_VWMY01000001.1, on the reverse strand, counting down.
CAACACGACCGGCACGGAAGCTCTCGTGGCCACCGACCCGTACGCGCTTCAGAACGCGCTAGGCCCGAGGTTCCAAGGCCGAGCACAGTGGATGGCCGCGCTTCCGATCATCAACACGTTCCGTCAGTTCGAGACCGGCTCGGGTGCACTCAAGTTCCCTGAACTCCGGTCCGTGCCCCCGCAGTTGCTCGGCCGCGCCATGAACGAAAACTCAAACATGGACGGAACCATTGTCACCACGGCCACAGCCAACAACTACGTGCTGGTCTACGGTGACTTCAGCCAGTTCGTGATCGTGGACCGCATCGGATCTTCGGTCGAGCTGATTCAGAACATGCTTGGTGCCAACCGCCGTCCCACGGCTGAGCGTGGAGTGTTCCTGTACTTCCGCACTGGCAGCGACGTGACCAACGCGAGCGCGTTCAGGCTCCTGGACGTGCCCACCACAGCATGATCGGTAGGCCAGTGGGTACATGATCAAGAGACACCGACGATCATCGCGCTGAGGATGCCTTCTGGGGACGCGATGATCGTCGGCTTGTGTTTGCACTGCAAATCGATCAGCGGTTTGCTGCTGCGTGATCATGTGTGTTGCATCTGCAAAGACAGGTCTGATCATGATCGCGGGCGAGATCAGGGACATAACCGCAGGTCAGAGGACCGGGTAGGGGGCGGGGCCGATCACGTAACACGAGCCCCGCCCACCCCAGACGCCCTAGCGGCCCCAACCGACCCTGTAACTCACCAGCCACAAGATCGTAAAGAGGCCGAAACCCCGAGGTCAGAGGCATGATTTTTTTGCTGATTTGTGTTGGGGAGCAAACTGGGTGCAAACGTGATCAAGGAGCCGTAACGCTCGTAACGGCCGCAAATTGCAGCAAATCGATCAAGCTAGGCTGGCCGTGGTCGAGGAGGCGGGTTACGGCGGTCCGCCAACTCCCGACGGCGCCCGAGGGGTTGAGCCCGGCTTCGCTCCCCCGGGGCGCCGTTCCATGATCAGCGGTGGCAGCCACAGGTGCAGCGCCGGACGAGCAAGATCCCGAACGAGTGCGGAAGCGGGACATCCTCGGTCTGGGTGCACTCGTCGTGCAGGTCCTCGTACCCCGGCCGCCGCGCGAGCGCGCACTCAGCGGACATCCCCGTGGTGTTCACGGCGGGCAGGGTCATCGCACGGCCTGCGGCGTCCGGCACCGGGGACACGAGCAGCGCGGGAATCCGACGGTGTCCGGCTGGAGCCGTTCGGGGTCTCCGGCGTCCACCTCGTATCGGGGGACAAGATCCGTCCGCCGCCCGTCCCGGTCGATCTTGTACACCTCGATGGTCATCGCCATGGTCCCTCGCCCCTCGCCCCACTCATGGGTTACACAATGTCGCCGGAATGTCACCCTGCGCGGCGGCAAAGGGGGCGTCATTTGGGCGTTATTCGAGACGACATTTCGGCGTCATAGCGCGTACGGTGATCTGTATGAGCACACCGAACAGCGCACTGCGAGCGGTCCGCATGGGGCTGCTCATGTCACAGGACGACTTCGCCCGCGCGATCCGGGAAGCCGGGACCCGCGCCGGACAGCCCAACGACGCCAACAAGCGGCTCGTTCAGCGGTGGGAGGCCGGAACCACGGCCGCGCCCCGGCCGGTGTACGCCCGCGCCCTGGAAGCCGTGACCGGCCTCCCGATCGAGTCCCTCGGCTTCGCCCCCGTGCCCATGGCGCGCGTGTCTGACGACGGGCACGGCGGTCACGATCTCGTGGACAGCCCGACCGGCGTGCCCGTGGCCAACGGCACCCCGACGCCCCAGACGGCCCCGCGCGGTAACTACTCGGGGGTCTGGTTGTCCCGGTACGAGTTCGTCTCGTCCGGCCGGGACAACGAGGTGTTCGTGGGGCTGCATCACGTGGTGCTGCTCCAGCACGGCAACCGGCTGACCGGCCGCAGTCTGCCGAACGCGTCGGTGAACCCGGACTCGCCGCTGACCCTTGATCTCCAGATTGAGGGCAACGTGGTCACCGGCACGTGGACCGAGCAGACCGCGACCGAGGGCTACTACCGGGGAGCGCGGTACTTCGGGGCGATCCAGATGATCGTGGAGCCGACCGGCCGCCGCATGGCCGGGAAGTGGGCCGGATTCGGCAAGGACCACGACGTGAACACCGGGCCGTGGGAGCTGCGGTTCCTGGACGCCGACACCGGCAAAGCCACGCTCGACCGGTACAACCGGCCGCCGGACGCGTGATCAGATAACGGTCCCCCCACAGAAGGCAAATCACCTTCGCTCGAGCGGGGGGACCCCCATCGCGGCGGAGCCGCATATTGACACAGCCCCGCGCCCCTGAGGGCGCGCCCTGGTGTGCCGGAGTCGGAAAGTGCGTCGGAACCAGAAGCCGGGCCCCGAGTCAGAAGCTCGGGCCACCGAGTTTGTCGCCCGCCGCTGCCAGTCTGCCCCACAGCAGGTCGGCCAGGGCGCGTACCAACTCCGCGCGTGAGCAGGGGCGTTCGCCCAGCCACCAGTCGCCGGCCGCGTGCATCATGCCGACGATGCCGTGGCCCCAGACGCGGGCCAGTTGCTGGCTGTCGGGGCCCAGGTCGACGCGTTCCTCGATGACCTCGGCGAGTTCCTCGCCCATGCGGCGCAGCAGAGGAGCGGAGTGCTTTCCGACGTCGAAGCCCGGGTCGCCGGGCGAGGCGCCGTCCGACGGATGCATCAGGAAGCGGTACACCTGAGGGCGTGCCTCGATCGCCGCGAGGTAGGTGTCCAGTGTGGCTTCCACCCGCTCCCGGCGCTCGGCCGGTGCGTCCAGGGCGGCGCGCAGTGCCTCGAGGAGGGCGTCCGTGTGACGCTTGGCGAGGGCGGCGTACAGTCCACCCTTGTCGCCGAAGTGGCGGTACAGGATCGGCTTGGTGATGCCCGCCTCCGCGGCGATCGCGTTCATCGAGGCGCCCGGGCCGTCGCGGAGCACCACCCGGTCGGCGGCCTCCAGCAGTTCGCGCCGTCGGCGGTCGGCGGACCTCTGCTGATCGGTCCGCTGCGTGGTGTCCATGTGCTCTCCCCACCCGTGCTGATTCGGTGACGCCTGCGCAACGTAACACCCGCACGCGATTCTGCCTCGAACGGGCTGCCGGGTGAGAACGGGGAGTTGACTTTTCCTACCCGCTGGTAACAGGCTACCGTTACCGCAAGTAACACTTGATTGCAGTGCTGGAGGGGACATGGCCGAGTTCACCATGGAACTCAACGACGAACAGAAGGAGGTCCGGGACTGGATCCACGGGTTCGCCGCCGATGTGATCCGCCCCGCGGCCGCCGAATGGGACGAGCGCGAAGAGACTCCCTGGCCGGTCATCCAGGAGGCCGCGAAGGTCGGCATCTACTCCCTGGACTTCTACGCCCAGCAGTACTTCGACCCCACCGGCCTCGGCATACCGATGGCCATGGAGGAGCTGTTCTGGGGCGACGCGGGCATCGCCCTGTCGATCGTCGGCACCGGCCTCGCCGCGGTGGGCGTCCTCGCCAACGGCACCGAGGAGCAGATCGGCACCTGGATCCCCCAGATGTACGGCGATGCCAACGATGTCAAGGTCGCTGCCTTCTGCTCCTCCGAGCCCGACGCCGGCTCCGACGTCGCCTCGATGCGGACACGTGCCGTGTACGACGAGGCCAAGGACGAGTGGGTGCTCAACGGTACGAAGACCTGGGCGACCAACGGAGGCATCGCCAACGTCCATGTCGTGGTCGCGGTCGTGGACTCCGAGCTCGGCTCGAAGGGCCACGCTTCCTTCATCGTTCCGCCGAACACCCCCGGGCTTTCCCAGGGGCAGAAGTTCAAGAAGCACGGCATTCGTGCCTCGCACACCGCCGAGGTCGTGCTCGAGAACGTGCGCGTTCCCGGCTCCTGCCTGCTCGGCGGCAAGGAGAAGCTCGACGAGCGGCTCGCCCGGGCGCGTGAGCGGGCCAAGGCGGGCAACGGCGAGCGGCTGAAGAACGCCGCGATGGCCACGTTCGAGGCGTCGCGACCTGCCGTCGGGGCCATGGCTGTGGGCACGGCCCGGGCCGCGTACGAGGTCGCGCTCGACTACGCCAAGACGCGGGAGCAGTTCGGGCGGCCGATCATCGACAACCAGGGTGTGGCCTTCCAGCTCGCCGACATGCGTACGTCGATCGACGCGGCGCGGTTGCTGGTGTGGCGTGCCTCTTGGATGGCCGTGAGCGGGAAGCAGTTCACTTCGGCGGAGGGGTCCATGTCGAAGCTGTTCGCCAGCGAGACCGCCAAGAAGGTGACCGGGCAGGCCATTCAGATCCTCGGTGGGAATGGGTACACGCGGGAGTATCCGGTGGAGCGGATGCATCGGGACGCGGCCATTTACACGATCTTCGAGGGTACGAGTGAGATCCAGCGGCTGGTAATTGCTCGGACCTTGTCGGGCATGCCGATTCGGTAGCGCCATTGAGCTGCTGTCCGAATCGGGCTGCGGGCCCGTCGTGGCTGGTCGCGCCCACGCGGCGGAGCCGCATATCGATACAGCCCCGCGCCCCTTTGGGCCGGCTGCTCTCAGTGGTGTTTGAGTGGTGTGAGTTGCTTGATGTCGTACCTCGCCCGCAACTCCTCGATCGCCTCGTGGTCCGGTCGGCCGCCTGCGTCGAGGATCTCCAGTAGTTCCTCGAAATAGCGCTCGTGGTCCGGGGGCGGGGACGCCTGGAAGAACATCTTCGCCTCTTCGCCCGTCGGGTTGGCGAAAGCATGTGGGCACCCCGGCGGTACGACGATGACCGTGCCCGGGGTGGCCCGTACCACCCGGTTGCCCGAACTGGACTCCCACCGCTGCCAGTTGTCCGGCGTCCGCACCCGGGGCTCGAAGGCGAGCACGTCCAGCTCGCCTTCGAGCACGTAGAAGAGCTCCTCGCTGCGGGTGTGGACGTGTGCGCCGACGTCGAAGCCGGGCGGGACCACCACCTCGAAGCTGGACGCCGTCCTCGAGTGCGTGCCCGTCACCTTGAACGTCACGTGCTGGGCCGGCGTGCGGACCGTACGGCCGTGGCCGGGTGGGACCAGCAGACCCTCCGGCGGCGGCGTGAGCGCGGTCACCAGGTGACGGGCAAGGCCTCGGGCCCGCGGATCAGCGCGCCGCGCCGCCACGGCACCTCGTCCTCCGAGACCGACAGGCGCAGCGTCGGGATCCGGTCGAGGAGCGTGTTCACCATCAGCTCCGACTCCAGCCGGGCCAGCATGTTGCCCACGCAGTAGTGCGGGCCGTGGCCGAACGACACATGCGGGTTGGGGCTGCGCTCGAAGTCGATCCGGTCGGGGTCGGGGAAGACGTCCGGGTCGCGGTTGGCGGCCAGGTAGGAGACGTAGACCGGCTCGCCCTTCCGGATCCGTACGCCTCTGATCACCACGTCCTCCGTGGCGATGCGGGACAGGCCGACGGCGTTGCGGTGCGGGATGTAGCGCAGCAGCTCGTCGAGGGCCTGCGGGCGGAGCTGCGGTTCGGCGCGCAGGCGGTCGAAGAGCGCGGGCCGGGTGAGCAGGATGTAGAACATCTGGCCGGTGTTGTTGGTGACGGCCTCGCCGCCGATCTGGATCGGACCCGCGAGCGCCATCGCCTCCTCCTCGGTGATGTCGCCCCGGCCCACCGCCGCGCCCAGCAGCGAGGTCACGTCCTCGCCGGTGGCGCCGCGGCGCTCGGCGATCAGCTTGGCGAAGTACGCCTCCATGTCCCGCTTGGCCTGCTCGCTGACCGCGGCGCCCTGCGTGGAGGAGAGGATCGCCTGCGTCCAGGTGTGCAGGGTGTGCCGGTCGGCGTCCGGGACGCCCATCAGCTCGCAGATGACGGTGATCGGGAAGGGGGCCAGGACCCGGTCGATCAGGTCGGCGGGCGGGCCGTCCCGCAGCATGGCGTCGACCATCCCCTCGAGCGTCTTCTGGGCGTTCGCGCGCAGCCGCTCGACGCCGCGCGCCGTGAAGGCGGCGTTCACCGCCCTGCGCAGCCGGGCGTGGTCGGGTTTGTCGACGAAGTTCATCGCGCTCGGCTGAGGGATGAAGTGCGGGGCCAGCCGGGTGACTTGACGGCCGATCACCTCCGCGCGGCTGAACCGCGGGTCGTTCGTCACCAGCCGTACGTCGTCGTAGCGCGTGACCAGCCAGGCCCAGCCCTCGCCGTTGGGCAGCTGGATCCGGTTGATCGGTCCCTCGCGCATCAGCTCGGACAGGACGGGGTCGAAGTCGACCCCCGTCAGGTCCAGGGCCGGCCAGTGCCGTACCGGCGGTGCCGGTGTCGTCTCTTCGTTCATGGTCATGTCATGCCGTCTCTTTGCTCGTACGGTGCCAGCGGCCCAGTGCCATCTCTGCCGTGATCCCCGGCCCGAAGCCGGCGATCAGTCCGCGCGCCCGGTGGTGGGGACCGCCCTCCTCGAACAGCCGGCGCAGCGCGTCCAGGACGACGCCGCTGGCGATGTTCCCGTACTCGGTGAGCGTCGCCCGGCTGAACCGGAAGGCCTCCGGTGCCACTTGGAGGAACCTGCTGAGGTCGTCGAGGATCCGCGGACCCCCGGCGTGGATGATGTAGAAGTCCAGGTCGGAGGCGTCCCAGCCATGCTGTCCTGCCAGGTCCTGGAGGGCCGGGGCGAGCGGCTCCATCGTGGTCGGCACCCGCTTGTCCAGCATGAAGTGGAAGCCGGTGGCCCGGACGTCGTACATGATCCACTCCTCGGTCTTGGGGATCAGGTACGAGCCGTTGCGCTCCAGGTGAATGCCCTCGCCGCCGCGGCCGCGGACCACGGCCGCCGCGATCCCGTCTCCGAAGAGGCCGTTGGACAGCAGCGAGCCGACGTCGAGGTCGGTCGGCTGGTAGCACAGCGAGCAGAACTCGCAGGCCACGATGAGGGCGTTGGCCTCGGGGTACGCGGTGCAGAAGTCGTGCGCCCGGTTGATGGCCGCCCCGCCGGCCGCACAACCGAGCTGGGCTATGGGTATCTGGCGGGTGTCGCTGGTGAACTCCATCGAGTTGATCAGCCAGGCCGTCAGCGAGGGCATCATGAAGCCCGTGCACGAGACGTAGATGATCACATCGATGTCGGAGGCGAGGAGCTCCGCCTCGTCGAGGGCGCGCTGCACGACCGCCGGGACACGGGCCTTCGCCTCGGCCTTGTAGATCTTGTTGCGTGCCTCGAAACCAGGGTGCTTCAGGGTTTCCTCGATGGGCCGCACGATGTGCCGGGTGCATACACCGGTGTTCTCGATCAGCCGTAGCGCGAGCGGCAGTTGGGGGTGGCCCGGATGGCGGGAGCGCGCCAGTTCGAGCGTCTCTTCCATCGTGATCACGTACTCGGGAACGGACACCGCGGGTCTGCACAAAGTCGCCATGTGCCTGCGCCTTCTCTCGCCCGCCGGGGAACTCCCTCTCCTCGGCGGAAGGGTGGTTCCACCACGATCACCCCGAGCGGCGGGGATATCTCGTCGGACTACTCCAAACCGGGGAACGGCCGGATCGCGTGCGACCCTGGTCGAAGGGGCCTCGAGTCAGCCGAACCGAAGGAGTACGCGATGACGCGGACGGCCAGGGAACTGCTGGAGACCACCGTCGGAAAGCTCGCCCCGGACCCGCACGCCAACCGCCTGCTGCCGCTGATCGCCCGGGGCGCCGCACGGCGCGACACGCTCGCGGCCCTCGCCCTCGAGCAGCGCCAGGTGATCGCCGCGGACCGCCGGGCGTTCCTCCATCTGGCCGAACGGTCGGCCGGCAAAGGACCGGACACCGAGTCGGAGCCCGCCGGGCCCGAGTGCGCCGTCTTCTTCGGCCTGCTTGCGGAGGGTGAGGCCCTGGCCCAGGACCGGCTCGACGCGTACGCGGCCGCCTGCGGCGTGGACGCGTCGAGGGAGGCGGCGTACGAGCCGCTCGCCGACTGCCAGGCATACCCGGCCTATGTCGCCTGGCTCGCCCTGAACGGCTCACCGGCCGTGGTGGTGCTCGCGCTGAGTGCCAACTTCGCGGCGTGGGGCGGCTATTGCGCCGCGATCGCCGAGGCCCTGCGCGGCCACTACGGCTTCGACGACGGGGCCTGCGGTTTCTTCGACTTCTTCGCCGAGCCCTCGCCGGACCTCGACCAGAAAGCCCTGGCCGCCGTGCAGGCAGGGCTCGACGCCGGGCAGATCAACGAGGACGAGGTCCACCGGTACGGCCGCCTGCTGGCGAGCTACGAGGCGAATTTCTGGCACGCGCTGTGGGAACTGGACCAGAGGGTCCAGTAGCCGTGCGCGTCAGCCGGACGAGGTCCCACTACTGTGCGCGATGCACGCCACGTCGATACGGTCGGCAAGCTTGGCGAGTTCGATGGTCAACGTCGCCACCGTGTCCTCGTCCAGCCCGTCCTGTCCGGCTTCAACCAAATGCAGCCATCGCCCACCGACCGTACGCAACAACTTGCTCACATCGGCGGCAGCCACCTGCAACGTACCGCGGTCGTCGACGATCAGAGGCAGAGTCACTTCGCGGTTCACAGAGGGGATCGTAACTGCGGAACGCTCACGCTCCGTGCCATACCGTGGTGATGTTGCAGAACTCGCGGATTCCGTGTCCTGAGAGCTCGCGTCCGTAGCCGGACCGCTTGACCCCGCCGAACGGGAACGCCGGGTGGGACGCCGTCATCCCGTTGACGTAGACCCCGCCGGCCTCCAGATCGCGTACGAAGCGGTCGACCTCGGTCTCGTCGCGGGTCCAGACGTTGGAACTCAGCCCGAACGGTGTGTCGTTGGCGATGGCCACCGCCTCGTCGAGGTCGGCGGCGCGGTAGAGCGTGGCGACGGGCCCGAAGGCCTCCTCGTGGTGGATGCGCATCTCGGAGGTGATGTCGGCGAGGACGGTGGGCGGGTAGTACCAGCCGGGCCCGTCGGGGCGTTCGCCGCCGCACAGGACGGTCGCACCGCTCTCGACGGCGTCGTCGACGAGGTCCTCCAGGTCGCTGCGGCCCTGCTCGCTGGAGAGCGGGCCGACGTCCGTGTCCTCGTCCAGCGGGTCGCCCACCCTCAGGGCCTCCATGCCCGCCTTGAAACGCTCGGCGAAGGCGTCGAACACGTCGGTGTGCACGATGAACCGCTTGGCGGCGATGCACGACTGTCCGTTGTTCTGCACCCGGGCCGTCACCGCGGTCTTCGCCGCCCGGTCGACGTCCGCCGACGGCATCACCACGTACGGGTCGCTGCCGCCCAGTTCCAGGACCGTCTTCTTGACCTCGTCCCCGGCGGCCGAGGCGACCGCACGCCCGGCCGGTTCGCTGCCGGTCAGCGTGGCCGCCTTGACCCGCGGGTCGCGCAGGATGCCCTCGACCGCACCCGAGCCGATGAGCAGCGTCTGGAAGCAGCCCTCCGGATAGCCGGCCCGGCGGAACAGGTCCTCCAGATAGAGGGCGGTCTGCGGCACGTTCGAGGCGTGCTTGAGCAGGCCCACGTTGCCCGCCATCAGCGCGGGCGCGGCGAAGCGGATCACCTGCCAGAGCGGGAAGTTCCACGGCATGACGGCCAGGACCGGGCCGAGCGGGCGGTAGCGCACGAGGACCCGGGAGGCGCCGGAGTCCTGCGCCTGGGCCTGCGCCGCCTCCTCGTCAGTGAGGAGTTCCTCGGCGTGGTCGGCGTACCAGCGCATCGCCTTCGCACATTTCGCGGCCTCCGCGCGGGCCTGCTTGATCGGCTTGCCCATCTCGGTGGTCATCACGCGGGCGATGTCCTGCTGGTCCTTGTCGAGCAGGTCGGCGGCGTTGTGCAGGAGCCGGGAGCGCTCGGCGAACGAGGTGGTGCGGTGGGTGCGGAATGCGGCCTCGGCTGTTGCGAGCCGGTGCTCGATCTCCTCGGCGCCCAGGGCGTCGTAGGTCTTGAGCGTCTCGCCGTTCGCCGGGTTCACCGTTGCGATGGGCATAGCTGACCTCCGGTGCGGGATGTGTCTTCGACCCTCTCGCTTGGTGGGAAGCGCCGCAACGTCTGGTACTTAAAGTGCGGACCGTATGTGGCTGGGGCGCGCAGTTCCCCGCGCCCCTTACGGGGCGCGTCCCCCTCAGCCCCTCTGCTCTGCGAGGCGGTCCAGGAACGTTGTCTGGGCCTTGACCAGCAGGGGCCGTGCCCGGTCCAGGCTCAGCCATTCCACCCGGTCGAGCTCGGGGAACTCCTGGGCCTGGCCCGACCCCCGTGGCCACTCCATCGTGAACGTGCCCGGGACCACGGTCGCCACGTCGAGGTCTGCCTCGACGGCCCAGACCGTGACGATCTTGCCGTTCGTCTGTCTGACCTCGCCCAGGGGGACGGCCTCGCCGTCCGGCGGGGGCAGGCCCAGCTCTTCCTGGAACTCGCGGCGTGCCGCGTCCCAGGCCGGCTCGTCGGGCTCGTACTCGCCCTTCGGCACGGTCCAGGCGCCGGCGTCGCGCCGGGCGAAGAACGGGCCGCCCATGTGGCCCAGCAACACCTCGATGCCGTCGTCGGCGCGGCGGAACAGGAGCAGGCCCGCGCTGCGTTTCGCGGCGGTCACGGGGCTGCCTCCGGGTGTGCGGCGAGCAGGGTCTCGACGGTGTCGGCCTGCGCCGGGGTCTTGTCCTCGCGGTAGCGCACGACCCGGGCGAAGCGGAGGGTGACGCCCGCCGGGTAGCGCGTGGAGCGCTGCAAACCGTCGTAGGCGATCTCGACGACGAGCTCGGGGCGTACGGTCACGACCCAGCCGTTGTCCTCGACGGCGAGTTCCTGGAGCCGCTCGGTCTGCCAGGTCAGCATCGCGTCCGTCATGCCCTTGAAGGTCTTGCCCAGCATGGCGAAGGAGCCGTCCGGATTGCGCGCGCCCAGATGCAGGTTGGAGAGCTTGCCGGTGCGTCGCCCGTGGCCCCACTCGGCGGCCAGTACGACCAGGTCCAGGGTGTGTACGGGTTTGACCTTCAGCCAGGAGGCTCCGCGGCGGCCCGCGCTGTAGGGGGCGTCGAGGCCTTTCAGTACGACGCCCTCGTGGCCGCGCTTCAACGTGTCGATGAGGAACTGTTCGGCGGCGGCCCGTGCTTCCGCGTCCGCCGGGTCGGCCACGAGCGTGCGTCGTACGCGCATCGGCTCGGGCACCAGGCGGGCCAGCTCCGCGTGGCGGGCGGCGAACGGCAGGTCGAGCAGGTCGTGGCCGTCCACGGACAGCGCGTCGAAGAAGACGGGGGAGACGGGGACGGCCTCGGCGACCGTGGCGACGTCCACGCGCGAGCCCACACGACCGGCGATGTCCTGGAACGACCTCGGCCGCCCGTCCTCGTCGAACGCGATGACCTCGCCGTCGAGGATGAAGCGCTCGCCCTTCAACTCCCCTGCGGCTGAGGTGAGTTCGGGCAGCCGATCGGTGATGTCGTCCAGGGTGCGGGTGTAGAGGCGTACGTCGTCGCCGTCGCGGTGGATCTGGACTCGGATGCCGTCCAGCTTCTCCTCGACCGCGCAGGCGCCCAGCTTGTCGATCGCCTCGGCGACGGACGAGGCGCTGTGCGCGAGCATCGGCAGGACGGGGAGGCCGACGGTGAGCCGGAACTCGTCGAGGGCCGCCGGTCCGTCGGCGAGCAGTCGCCGCGCCACGGTCTGGAGCGAACCGGCCAGCATCACCGCCCGCCGTACGTCGGCGGAGGGCGCTCCGGTCGCCTGGGCGAGGCCCTCGACGGCGACGGCGTCGAGGGCGCCCTGCCGCACCTCACCGCTGAGCAGCCCGAGCAGGAACCGCTGCTCGGGCTCGGTGGCCGCGCCCATCAACTCCCCGACCAGCCGCGCCCGCTGCGCCTGGGAGCCGGTGCCGGAGACCTGGCCGAGCTCCGTGAGGCGCGCGTCCACGTCGCGCACGGTCAGCGTGGGCTCCGCGGCGGGCGGGACGGGTGCGCTGAGGATCTTCCAGCCGACACCGAGCCGCCCCTGGGGAAGGCGGCCCGCCAGATACGGGATGACGATCGGCACGTCGTCCGCCTCGGCGTCCCGGAAGAGCTCCGCGAGCAGAGCGATCTTCCGGGACCGCGCCGAGGTGGCGGCGACCTCCTGGGACACACGGGCGAGCCGGGTCAGCAGCATGCAGCCATGGTGCAACGGAGGAGTCCGGTCTACACCCGGACGGCCGCGTCGAGGTCCGCGAAGAGCAGCTCTCCGTTGATCGTGGCCGCCGCCCGGTAGCCGCCGCTCGCCGCGTTCACGACCTGCTCGCCGAAACCGATCGCGTTGCCCGCCGCCCAGACACCGGGCACGCTCGTCAGACCCGTCGCGTCGACCACCGGATACGTGCCGAAAGGTGTCTCCTGCAGCTCGGCGCCGAGCTGCTCAAGGAGGCCGGTGCGCGGGACGGCCCGGGGCGCGACGAACAGCACCGAGCGCTCGTGCGTCGTGCCGTCCGCGAGACGGATCCCGGTGAGCCGGTCGTCGTCGACGACCAGCCCCGCGACCTCGCCCGGCACCACGGAGACCCCGGCCGCCGCCAGCCTGCGCAGATCATCGTCCGAGAGTTCGTCCTCGGCGACCGTGTGCAGGAACAGGGTCACGTCCTTGGACCACTGGGAGACCATCAGCGCCTGGTGCACGCCCATCGGGGTCGTGGCGAGCACGCCGAAGGCCTGGTCCCGCACCTCCCAGCCGTGGCAGTACGGGCAGTGCAGCACATCCCGCCCGAAGCGCTCGGCGACACCCGGCACCGTCGGCAGTTCGTCCGCGAGGCCGGTGGCGACGAACAGCCGGCGCGCGTGCACCGTGCGCCCGGCTTCGAGCGTCACGTCGAACTCCCCGTCCGCGTCCCGGGCCACGTCCACCGCCCGGTCCCGGACGAGCTCGACGCCGTACCGCGCGATCTCCTCGCGCCCCACGGCGAGGAACTCGGCCGGTGACATCCCGTCCCGCGACAGATAGCCCTGCATGTGCGCGGCCGGCGCGTTGCGCGGCCGGCCCGCGTCGATCACGAGCACACTCCGTCGCGCCCGTCCCAGCACGAGCGCGGCGGACAGCCCGGCCGCGCCGCCTCCGACGACGACCACTTCGTATTCGTACCTCTCGGTCACGGTGACCACCTCCACCGAAAAGGTCGCGCGACCGCTGCCGTATTGACAAACCTCTTTGCCGAAACTGCAATACGGATATGAGCGAGCACGAGCAGCACCAGGAGCATGAGGAAACCGGCACCGGCACCGACACGGACGACGTCCTCGCGGAGGTCGGCCCGCGGCTGCGCCGCATCCGCAAGGAGCGCGGCGCCACCCTCGCGGGGCTCTCCACCGCGACCGGAATCTCCGTGAGCACCCTCTCCCGCTTGGAGTCCGGCCTGCGCAAACCCAGCCTGGAACTGCTGCTGCCCATCGCCCGCGCCCACCAGGTCCCCCTCGACGAACTCGTCGGAGCCCCGCCGGTGGGCGACCCGCGCATCCGTGCGGCCAAGCCCATCGTCCGCTACGGCCGCACGCACTGGCCCCTCACCCGCCAGCCCGGCGGCCTCCAGGCCTACAAGGTGCTCGAACCGCAGCGGACGATGGAGCCGGAGCCGCGGACGCACGAGGGCTACGAGTGGCTGTACGTGCTCTCCGGGCGGCTGCGCCTGGTGCTCGGCGAGCACGACGTCGTACTCGGCGCCGGGGAGGCCGCCGAGTTCGACACGCGCGTGCCCCACTGGTTCGGGTCGACGGGGGAGGGGCCGGTCGAGTTCCTGAGCCTCTTCGGACGGCAGGGGGAGCGGATGCACGTACGGGCGCGGCCGAAGCGGAGGAGTGGCGAAGACGACTGAGACCGACCGGTACAGGCTGTTCCCAGACGGGCAAGCGACCGCTTAGTATGCGATGGACCCCGGTCAGACGACCCCTGAGGCGAACCAAGCGAACACGGTCTTGTGGAGGCCCCGCATGCAGGCATGGCAAGTACACGAGAACGGCGAGCCGCGCGAGGTGATGCGGCTCCAGGACGTGGAGCCGCCCACGCCCGGTGACGGCCAGGTCCTGCTGAAGGTGCGCGCCGCCAACATCAACTTCCCGGATGTACTGATGTGCCGGGGCCACTACCAGGTCAGGCCGCCGCTGCCGTTCACGCCGGGCGTGGAGATCTGCGCGGAGACCGAGGACGGGCGCCGGGTGATCGCCAACCCCGCGCTGCCGTACGGCGGTTTCGCCGAGTACGCCGTCGCGGACGCCGCTGCCCTGCTGCCCGCGCCCGAGTCGCTGGACGACGCCGAGGCGGCCGCGCTGCACATCGGCTACCAGACAGGCTGGTTCGGCCTGCACCGCCGGGCTCGTCTGGAGGCCGGCGAGACGCTGCTCGTCCACGCTGCCGCAGGAGGGGTCGGCAGCGCGGCGGTGCAGCTCGGCAAGGCCGCGGGCGCCACGGTCATCGGCGTCGTCGGCGGCGCCGACAAGGCGGCCGTCGCCCGCGAGCTGGGCTGCGACGTGGTCGTCGACCGGCGCGCCGCGGACGTCGTCGCCGCCGTGAAGGAGGCCACCGGCGGCCGGGGCGCCGACGTCGTGTACGACCCGGTCGGCGGCGAGGCCTACACGCAGTCCGCCAAGGTCGTCGCCTTCGAGGGCCGCATCGTGGTCGTGGGCTTCGCCAGCGGCACCATCCCCAGCCCGGGTCTCAACCACGCGCTGGTGAAGAACTACTCGATCCTGGGCCTGCATTGGGGCCTCTACAACACCAAGGACCCGAAGCTGGTCCTGCACTGCCACGAGCAGCTGACCGAGTTGGCCGCCCGGGGTGCAATCAAGCCGCTCGTCAGCGAGCGCGTACCGCTGAGCGGGGCCGCCGACGCCGTCCAGCGGGTCGGCGACGGTGTCACCACGGGGCGTGTCGCCGTGGTGCCCTCCCTTGAGAACGGAGCAGCCGCATGACCGCCGCCGCGAGCACGAGCGGGGTACTCGACGCCGCCGAACTGCGCCGCCGCACCCGTGAGTTGCTGGAGGCACGCCCGCCTGCCGAGACCGACCGCCTCGACTTCCTCAAGGCCCGGTTCGACGCCGGCCTCGCCTGGGTGCACTACCCCGAGGGCCTCGGCGGGCTCGGTGCGCCGCGCTCTCTCCAGGGTGTTGTGGACGCGGAGCTGGAGGCCGCGGGCGCGCCCGACAACGACCCGCGGCGCATCGGTATCGGCCTCGGCATGGCCGCCCCGACGATCCTCCGCTTCGGTACCGAGGAGCAGAAGAGCCGCTTCCTCAGGCCCCTTTGGGCGGGTGACGAGGTCTGGTGCCAGCTGTTCAGCGAGCCGGGCGCGGGCTCCGACCTCGCGGCCCTCGGCACCCGGGCGGTGCGTGAAGGCGACGCCTGGGTGGTCAACGGCCAGAAGGTGTGGACGTCCAGCGCCCACCTCGCCCGCTGGGCCATCCTCATCGCACGCACCGACCCGGACCTGCCCAAGCACCGCGGCATCACGTACTTCATCTGCGACATGACCGACCCGGGCGTCGAGGTGCGGCCGCTGCGGCAGATCACCGGCGAGGCCGAGTTCAACGAGGTGTTCCTCACCGACGTCCGCATCCCCGACGCGCATCGCCTCGGCGAGATCGGCGACGGCTGGCGCGTCGCGCAGACCACGCTGATGAACGAGCGGGTCTCCATCGGCGGCATG
The DNA here is from genome assembly GCF_008905045.1 of Streptomyces albicerus. Classification (GTDB taxonomy): domain Bacteria; phylum Actinomycetota; class Actinomycetes; order Streptomycetales; family Streptomycetaceae; genus Streptomyces; species Streptomyces albicerus. The sequence goes on along the minus strand of NZ_VWMY01000001.1, from coordinate 181,840 downwards.
CGCATACCGCGCGAGGGCGGCATGATCGGCCCGGTCTCTAAGACCTGGCGTGAGCGTCCCGATCTGCGCACTCATGACCTGCACCAGCGGCTCCTGAAGCTGTGGGTGGAGGCCGAGGTCGCCCGGCTCACCGGCGAACGCCTGCGCCAGCAGCTCGTCGCGGGCCAGCCGGGACCCGAAGGCTCCGGCATGAAGCTCGCGTTCGCCCGCCTCAACCAGGAGATCAGCGGCCTGGAGGTCGAACTGCTCGGCGAGGAAGGCCTGTTGTACGACGACTGGACGATGCGTCGCCCCGAACTCGTCGACTTCACGGGCCGCGACGCCGGCTACCGCTACCTCCGCTCCAAGGGCAACAGCATCGAGGGCGGGACCAGCGAGGTCCTGCTGAACATCGTCGCCGAACGCGTGCTGGGCCTGCCCTCCGAGCCGCGCACCGACAAGGACGTCGCCTGGAAGGACCTGGCCCGATGACGACGCGCACCCAGCCCGATCTCCTGTACTCGGAAGAGGAAGAGGCGCTGCGCGCCGCTGTCCGCGACCTCCTCACCGACCACTGCGACGCGCCGGGCGTCATAGCCCGCACGGAGTCGGATCAGCTGCACGATCCCGAGCTGTGGAAGGTCCTCGGCGACGGCATGGGTCTCGCGGGCCTCCTCGTCCCGGAGTCGCTGGGCGGCCAGGGCGCCACGCATCGCGAAGCCGCCGTCGTACTGGAGGAATTGGGCCGCGCCGTGGCCCCTGTCCCGTATCTGACGAGTGCCGTCGTCGCGACCGAGGCGCTGCTCGCGTGCGAGACCGACGAGGCCGCCGAGCTGCTCTCCGCGCTGGCGTCCGGCCGCACGATCGGCGCGCTCGCGGTGACGCTGGCCGCCGGGCCCGGGGCGCCCTTCACGTCCGTACGGCATGAAGAGGGCGCCCTGCACGGGGAGCTGACCGGCATCGCGGACGCGGCCGCCGCCGACGTGCTGCTCGTTCCGGCGGAGGACGGCGGTCTGTACGCCGTGGATGCCGACGCCGATGGTGTCACGGTCACCCCGCAGGTCTCCCTCGACCTGACCCGGCCGGTCGCCACGGTCACCCTCGTCGGAGCCCCCGCGCGCCGCCTCACCCCGGACGCCGCACCCGCCGTACGGCGTGCCCTGCGCGCCGGAGCCGGACTGCTCGCCTCCGAACAGTTCGGCCTCGCCGAGTGGTGCTTGACGGAGACGGTCCGCCATCTGAAGGAACGCAAGCAGTTCAACCGCCCCGTCGGCGGCTTCCAGGCGATCAAGCACCGGCTCGCCCAGCTGTGGCTGGAGGTCGTCAACACGCGCGCCGCGGCCCGCAACGCTGCCGACGCACTGGCCACCGCGAGCACGGACGCGGACGTGGCGGTCGCCGTCGCCCAGGCGTACGCGGCCCCGGTGGCGGTCCACGCCGCCGAGGAAGCCGTCCAGTTGCACGGCGGCATCGGCATGACCTGGGAGCACCCGGCCCACCTCTACCTCAAGCGGGCCAAGGCCGACTCGATCGCGTACGGCACGGCGGGCGGCCACCGCGAGGCACTGGCCGAACTGGTCGACCTCCGGGCACCCTGACGTACACCTGTGTGAAGCCCGCCCCACCTGGGGCGGGCTTTACTGTGTGCACCGCCCGGACGAAATGAACGCACAGCGGCAGTCCGGCCAACTCACCGCACGGGTCTGCTCCTTGAGACCGCTGGGACCGCATACTCGCTGAGGTCCCAATCGGCACTCTCAGGGAGGCAGAGCATGGCCCTCACCACCCGCCGCAGAGCCCTCACCATCCTCGGCGGCGCCCTCGCGGGTTCGATCGCCGTGCCCGCGCAGGCGCAGGCGAGCGAGGGCAAGCACCGGCCGCGCCCGCTGTGGCGCGCCCACGCGCACAACGACTACCTCCATCCCCGGCCCCTGTTCGACGCCCTCGACCACCGCTTCGGCAGCATCGAGGCCGACATCTTCCTCGTCGGGAACCAGCTCCTCGTCGCCCACGACCCCATCGACCTCGATCCGGCCCGCACGCTCGAATCCCTCTACCTCGACCCCCTCGCCGCCCGTGTGAAGGCCAACCACGGCTCGGTGTACCGGGGTCACCGCAGGCCGATCCAGCTGCTCATCGACATCAAGACCGAGGGCTCGTCGACGTACCTCGAACTCGACCGCCATCTGCGCCGCTACCGGCACCTGTTCACGACGTACGCCCACGGCCGGGTCTTCCCCGGCGCGGTCACCGCGGTGATCTCCGGCGACCGTGCGGCCCGGGTGCCGATGGAGGCGCAGACCGTGCGGCGCGCCTTCTACGACGGCCGGCTCCTCGACCTCCTGGCTCCCGTCCCGGCCCCGGCCTCCTTCATCCCGCTGGTCAGCGACAACTGGACGCTCAACTTCACCTGGCAGGGCGTCGGCACGTTCCCCGAGGCCGAGCGCCAGAAGCTGCGCGGGATCATCTCGGCGGCGCACTCCCGTGGGCACAAGGTCCGCTTCTGGGCCACTCCGGACCTGGCAGGCCCCGCCCGCGACGCGCTCTGGGGCGAACTCCTCGCCGCCGACGTCGACTACCTCAACACCGACGACCTCGCGGGACTCGAAGCGTTCCTCGACGCCCACGAGCGGGCGTAGCCCAGCGCTTTCACACGCAGTCAACACACGTTCGGCGGACACGTCAGCCGCCCGGACGAACCCCCCGCTACGCCACACTTGCGGCCGAAAGCCGCGGTGTGGGCGTGGCGGAGGAGGTTGACGATGGCCATTTCCATCTCTGTGGTCCTGCTGCTGGTGATCCTGGCGGTGGTCTTCTTGCGCAACGGCGCACTGAAGCTCTCGCACGCCGTGGTCTGTGTCCTGCTCGGCTTCTATCTCGCGAGTACGAGCATGGCGCCGACCATCCACAACGGGCTCACGGCGACCGCCGACATCGTCAGCAGCCTCAGGCCGTGAGCCCGCGGTGGGCCGTGAGCCCGCGTTGGTGAAGCGGGCGGGTCAACCCCGTGGGCGGGTCACGGACGCGAGAACACGCCGATCCCGTTGGGGACGGCCCGTTCGGCTCCGCCGCTGGGATGGTTGCGCACGGTCGCCGTCGTCGACCCCGGCTCCCGGGCGGTCAGCGTGCTGGAGCCGCCGCCGTCGAGGCTGAAGGCGTCCACGGAACCCAACTGCCGCATGGTGTCGGCCACTTCGGCGATGGTGAGGCCGCTGCGGAACTCGGCCGCCCCGTCCAGCGCGAGCAGCAACAGCCGTTCGCCGCCGTCCGAGATACCCGCCGCGGTGCGTACCGCCGAGGTGGCGTTGTCGAGACCCGCGAGCGGCTGACCGCCCCTCAGGACCGGGTAACCGCCGACCACGAACTGGTACGGGATCTTCGAAGCGGCCGCCACCAGCCGGTGCCGCACCACGACCCGCTCACCCAGGGACAGCTTCCGCAACTGCTGGGCGCCCGCCTCCCGGCCGACCAGAACCGTGGTGTCCGAAGCAATGGGTCCGCTGCCAGGAGTGTCGGCCGATGACACGACCTGGCCGTCCTGGACCGTCACCTCATAGGTGTCCGCACTACAGGGCGCGGCCCGATCGGTGTCCGTGCCACATGTGGCGCGCACCCGGGAGACGCTGCCCCAGTCCGAGGTGAACGCGCCGACGGAGCCGACGGGCAGCGCGTACTGGTTGAGCCCGCCGAGCGGAAGGCTTGTCTCGTCGGTGGCGACCGAACCGTCGAGGGCCAGACTGTCGAGGCGGGCCCGGCGGTCCGTGCCCACACCGAGCACGTCCTTGGTGCTCGTGCCGGGCGGCAGGGCGGGACCGAAGCGCTGGCCGTCCGGGACCGCCGCCTTGAGCGTGCGCCCGTTCGCGATCGCCGGCCCGACGGGCGCGCCGGTGGCCTCGACGCCCGGATGCTGGGTCTCGGTGATGTTGAAGAAGTCCCCGTTGACACCCGCGACGGCGCCCTGCGCGTCGGCCAGCCGCGAGACGGTGGCCCGGGCCGCCACCGCACCGGGCTGGAGCAGATCGACACTCACCCGGGGGTCACGGAGATCGACGCTGAGCACATGTGCGTGCGCCACACCCTTGGCGGCCGAAATGTCGAACTCGGTGTACTTCACGCCGGGCGCGAGCCGGCTGAAGCCCGGCGTGCCGCCGCTCGGTGCGCCGCTGGCCGGTGCCGCCCCCACCAGGGCGGCACCGGCCAGCGTGCTCCAAGCCGCAAAGACCGTCAGTGCGGTTCTGAGTCGTCCGGTGCGTCGTCTCACGCTGCCCCTGCTCTCTGTCCGCTGTCTTCTCAAATGGCCCAGGACACAGGGGAGTTCACCACAGAGCAGGTGGCGTGACGACGACTACGTGCCGACGAGACGCGAACGGGTCAGGAAACGTACCCCTTCGGGTGCCTCCAGCGAGAAACCGCTGCCCCTTCCCGGCACCACATCGACGATCAGCCGGGTGTGGCTCCACACCTCGTACTGGCTCCGCGACATCCAGAACGTCACCGGCTCGTCGACGCCCTCGACGGTCAGCGAGGCGAGCAGCACATCGGAGTCGCCGGTCCGGAACTCGCCCTCCGGGTAGCACATGGGCGCGCTGCCGTCGCAGCAGCCGCCGGACTGATGGAACATCAGCGGACCGTGGGCGGCCCGCAGTCGGCGCAGCAGATCGGCGGCAGCTGGGGTCAGCTCCACGCGCGGGGCGTCTGGGGGCACCGTGCATCACTCCTCATCGCTTCGGGGCGTACCGGATCAGGTCCTGACCGCTGCCGCGGACCATACCGAGCCGACGGATGCGCGTCAGGCCCGCCGGACGAAGATCGTTGTGATCGGCGCAGCCCACAGGGGGCTGGTTGATTGATTCACCTTGGGGTTATGTTTTGGTGGTTCGCATCATCCGACCGGAGGACAGTCGACGTGATCCACACCGTGCCCGCCGCGTACGAGGGTCCCGGGCTGCCCGTCGACCTGGACGAGGCGGCCCACCGCTGCCTCGTCGCGGGCTTCGACGGCACCGCGAGCGTCCCCCACACCCTGAAGCGGCTCATCGACCGAGGCCTCGGCGGAGTCATCCTCTTCACGCGCAACGTGCGCGACGCCGAGCAGGTACGCCGGCTCACCGACGAGCTGCGGGCGATACGCCCCGACCTGCTCGTGGCCATCGACAACGAGGGCGGCGGCATCGGCCACCTGGTGAGCGCGGGCGCCCCCGACGTCCCAGGCAACTTCGCGTTGGGTGTCGTCGACGACACCGAGCTGACCGGCCGCTGCGCCGACGCGCTGGCCGGACACCTCGCCACCCTCGGCATCACCGCCTCGTACGCCCCGGTCGCCGACCTCCAGCACCACCCGGACAACCCGATCGTGCGCACCCGCTCCTTCGGCGCCGATCCCGAGCTCGTCGCCCGCCACCTGCGCGCCTGGATCACCGCCACCGAGGCGCGCGGCATCGCCTCCTGCGCCAAGCACTTCCCCGGGCACGGCGGGACCGTGACCGACAGCCACCACGACACGGCCGTCGACCCGCGCCCGTACGAGGCACTCCTGCCCGACCTCGACGCGTTCCGCGCCGCCATCGCCGCGGGTGTGCCGATGCTCATGAGCGCCCACGTCGTCTTCCCGGCGCTCGACGCCAACCGTCCGGCCACGCTGAGCCGCCGCATCCTGCGCGATCTGCTCCGCGACGAGCTCGGCTTCGAAGGGGTCCTGGTCAGCGACGCGCTGGAGATGAAGGCGATCGCCGACCGCTACGGCGAGGCGGCCGGGGCCCGGATCGCCCTCGCCGCGGGAGCCGACCAGGTCATCGTCGCCGTACCGGACCTGGAGACCACGCTCGCCTGCCGGGATGCGGTACTGGGCGCGCTGCGCACCGGCGCCCTGCCGGAGGAGCGCGTACGGGAAGCCGCGGGGCGCGTCCGCCGGCTCGCCGAGCGGTACGCGACTCCGGCCGGTCCCGGCACGATCGCCGGGTGGGACGCCGAGGCCGGGCCGGAGGCGGCCCGCCGGGCCGTGCGCGCCCGGCCCGCGCGGCGCCCCGTGTCCGGTGCCCACGTTGTCGACCTGTTCCCGCCGCCGCACCCCGCGCTCAACTGGGGCGGCGAGGACCTGCTCACCGAGGTGCGCGCCGTCGACCCCACGGCGTCGGGGACAGCGGTCACCGGGGAGCCGGCGGACCCGGAGGCCCTCGTCGCCGGGATCCTGCGCTGGGCCGAGGGCCGCCCGCTGATCGTCGCCACGTACGACGCCGGGCTGCACCCCTGGCAGGCCCGCCTCCGCGAGGCGCTCCTGGCACGGCGGCCGGATGCCGTCCGGGTCTCCACCGGGTTGCCGGAGGACGGGGACCACGTCTGCTCGTACGGGCGCGGCCGCGTCAACCTGCGGGCGGCGGCGGAGGCGCTGGCGGGCTCGTAGTCGCTCACCGGCACGCTCCCTGTCGCGCTCCGGCACTCTCCGGCGCGTTCACGCCTTCCGCGGTCCGTCGAAGTCACGTCTTCCGTGCCCGGCGTGTTCACGGATTCCGTACGAGCTCCGTGATCCCCCGGGCCGCGAGGTACGCGGTGTCGTCAGCCCGCGAGGCCAGGACCACCGCCGGGCGGACGCCCTGGTCGCGCAGCCGCATCCATGCCTCGAAGTACGAGCCTCCGGGACCCGACACCGATCGGGTGGCGGGCGTGCAGTCCAGGACCAGGGCCGTCTCGCGCGGCTGTCCGGGCCGGGGCTTGGCGCGCACTTCGGCGATGGCGTCGGCGAACGCCGTGGCGATCGGCTTGGTGCGGCCGGCGGAGTCGAAGAGGCCCAGGGTGTACTCCAGTTCCGGGTAGTCGGCCAGGGAGCGGTCCAGGTCGTGGGAGCACCACCAGGTCACGCCCCACATCCCCGTGCACTCGGCCGAGTTCAGCACGGTCGCGCGGGCGAACTCCGGTGCGTCGGCGGCCGGGATGTGCGGCTCGGGCGCGCCGGTCTCCTGGACCCAGACCGGCCGGGTCGCGTCCTCGGCGTATGCCTTGGCGAGCTCCACTCCGTACTCGGCGAGGTGCAGGACCTGCGGGGAGCGGGGGCCGTAGCGGCGCGCGCAGTCGCCCGAGAAGACCCACGGGTGGACGGTGGTCAGGTCGCCCTTGCGCGCGGACGCCTCGGGGGTGAACGGGTGATCGTCGCCGTACCAGGCCGCGTCGTACGCGGAGTGCGTGACCAGGCGGCCGGGCGCGGCGGCGGACAGGCCGTCCCGGGCGGCGGCGAGCAGCGTGTCGAGGTAGTGGTCCACCTCCTCGACCGTCACCGGGTTGTGTTCGACCAGGTTGTTGAGCTCGTTGCCGAGCTGGAGCCCGATGAGGTTGGGGCGGTCGGCCAGGGCGCGGCCCAGGGTGCGCAGCAGTTCCGCCTGTGCCTCGATGGCTTCGGCGTCGGTGAACACGTTGCGGTGGTGCCAGGTGCGCGTCCACTCCGGGTAGAAGTCGAAGCTCGACAGGTGACCCTGCACTCCGTCCACGAGGACGTCGAGACCGGCCTCTGCCGCCAGATCGACCAGCCGCACCAGCTGATCGACGGCGGCGGTGCGGATGAGCGTGCGGTTGGGCTGCAGGAGCGGCCAGAGGTGGAAGACGCGGACGTGGTCGAGGCCGAGTCCGGCTATCTGGGCGAGGTCCTCGCGGGCGTGGGCCGGATCGAAGTCGTGCCAGGAGTGGAACCAGCCGCGGCGGGGCGTGTAGTTCACGCCGAAGTGGGGCGCGGGCGCGGTGGACGCGGCAGATGCGGGGGGAGTGCTGATGGGGTCCTCCTCGGAGTTCCGACCCGGGCGGTGGAATCGGGGTATTCGGGGATGGGAAATCCTGTTCCGACGCGCGGTCGGGGCTTGTCCTGCGCGAATGTATCAACCACCATGGTCGCCAATGAACAATGATTTGAACCAGGATCCAGGTCGGGATCTCGTAGTGGGCCTCGACGCCGGAGGAACCCGCACCCGTGCCGTCCTGGCGACCGCCGAGGACGGACGCGTGCTCGGCGAGGGTGCCGCCGGACCGGGCAATGCCCTGACCGTCCCGGTTCCGCAGCTCACCGACCACCTCGCCGAGGCCATCGCCCGGGCGGTGCCGGAACGGGCCCGCGCGAGGGTCGTCGCCGTGGCCGGCGGTTTCGCGGGCGCCGCGGAGACCTCCCCGGAAGAACCCGGACGCCTCAACGCCCTGGCCGCGCTCACCGCCGCGCTGCGGCGCCTGGGCATCGCGGCACACTCGATCGGCGTCAGCAGCGACATCGAAGCGACGTTCGCCTCCGCACCCGGTACCCCGGCCGACGGCCTGGCCCTGGTGGCCGGCACCGGCGCGGTCGCGATGCGCATCAGCGACCGCCGCTGCGTGGTGACCGTCGACGGCGACGGCTGGCTGCTCGGAGACGACGGCAGTGGCTTCTGGATCGGCCGCAGCGCGGTACGGGCGGCGCTGCGCATGGCGGACGGGCGCGGCGGGCCGACCGCGCTGGCCGATGCTGTCGGGCGGGCGGTGGGAGTGCCGACCGAGGTACTGCCGAACGGCGGCGCGGCAGGCTTGAACGGCACCAGCGGCACCAGCAGCACCAACAGCAGCGCCGACAGCACCGAAGCCACCTGCGAGCGGCCGCGTGCCGACGCGGAGTGGTCGCGTGAGCACCGCGAGGCCTACCGCATGCATCTGCTGCCCGCCGTCATGGCCGATCCGCCGATCCGCCTCGCCCGCCTCGCGCCGCTGGTGGCCGAGGCCGCCCGGGACAAGGACGCCGTCGCGGAGGCGATCCTCGAAGAGGCGGCGGATCACCTGCTGGACACCATCCGCGCCCTCGATCCCCGCCCGGGCGAGCGGATCGTCGCCACCGGTGGGCTGCTCGGCCCCGAAGGTCCCCTGACGGTTCCCCTCAGCGGTCGCCTCCAGACCCTGGGCCTGACGCTCGACTGGGTGGCCGACGGCTGCCGCGGCGCCGTGGCCCTCGCCCGGCTCGGGTACGGCCGCTCGGCACCCTCAGCCCCGTCCACCTGACGGTCACGCCCCCGCAACCGCCCGCGAGAACACCACGGAAGGAACCGGCCGCATGCCGACCCCGGAACACGCGGCCGCCAGGGCCGAGCAGACACCCGACGCTTCCACGAGCCACACCGCGCAGAGCCCCCTCTACCTGGACCCGGACGCCGCCGTCGACGCCCGTGTCGCCGATCTGCTCGCCCGTATGACGCCGCGGGAAAAGGTGGGCCAGCTCAACCAGCGGATGTACGGCTGGGACGCCTACCGCCGCACACCGGACGGCTTCGAGCTCACCGAGGCGCTGTATGCCGAGACCGAGCGCTTCGCCGGTCTCGGCGCCCTGTACGGACTGCTGCGCGCCGACGCCTGGTCCGGGGTCGACCACTCCACCGGAGCCGGCGCTGCCGACGGCGCCGCGCTCGCCGACCTGGTGCAGCGCCATGTCATGGACCGCAGCCGCCTCGGCATCCCGGCGCTCCTCGTCGAGGAGGTCCCGCACGGCCTCATGGCCCTGGACGGCACGGTCCTGCCGGTCAACCTCGCCGTCGGAGCCACCTGGAATCCCGAGCTGTACGAGTGCGCTGCCGCCCACGCCGCGGCCGAACTCCGGGCCCGCGGCGGCCATGTCGCCCTCGTCTCCGCCCTCGACCTCGCGCGCGACCCCCGCTGGGGCCGTACCGAGGAGTGCTTCGGCGAGGACCCGTACCTGGCCGCCCGCCTCACCGAGGCCCTCGTACGGGGCATGCAGGGTGAACTCGGTTGTGCGGACGGGCAGTTCGCCGACGACAAGGCCGCCGTGGTGCTCAAGCACTTCGCCGGACAGGGCGCGACCGTCGGCGGCCGCAACTCCGCGGAGTCCGAACTCGGCCCACGGGAACTCCACGAGATCCACCTTCCCGCCGCCCGGGCCGGAGTCCGAGCGGGAGCCGCCGCCGTCATGGCCGCGTACAACGAGGTCGACGGCGCCCCCTGCGCCGGGAACCGCGCTCTCCTCGACGGGCTGCTGCGCCGCCGCTGGGGCTTCCAGGGGCTGGTCATGGCGGACGGCCTGGCCGTGGACCGGCTGGCCCGTATCACCGGCGACACGGTCTCGGCGGGCGCCCTCGCCCTCAACTCGGGCGTCGACCTCAGCCTGTGGGACGACGGCTTCACGCATCTGGAGGAGGCCGTCGAACGTGGTCTCGTGCGCGAGGACGTCCTCGACGCGGCCGTCGCGCGGGTGCTGCGCCTGAAGTTCCGCCTCGGTCTGTTCGAACGGCCTTGTGCCGAAGACCGGTTGGCTGCCACATCGTCCGCACCGTCCGCACCGTCCGCGGATCGTGGCCGGGAGCTGAGCACCGCCCTCGCCCGAGGCGCGGTCACCCTCCTCCACGACAACGGCGGCGTCCTGCCCGTCCGGCCCGCGGTCGCCCGCATCGCCGTCCTTGGCCCGCACGCCGCCACCACCGCCCACCAACTCGGCGACTACACCGCCCCGCAGCGCCCCGGCACCGGTGCGAGCGTCCTCGACGGGCTGCGACGGCTCGCCCCGCCCGGAACGGAAGTCCGTCATGCGCGCGGCTGCGCCCTCACCGGCGACGACCTCTCGGGCGTCCCCGAGGCCATTGCCCTGGCCGCCTCCTCCGACCTCGCCGTTCTGGCACTCGGCGGCAGCAGCGCCCGTACGCCCGAGACCGACTTCGCCGCCAACGGTGCCGCAGTGACCGCCGTTTCCGAGATGACCTGCGGAGAGGGCGTCGACCTCGCCGGACTGCGGCTCGGCAAGGCCCAACACGCCCTGCTGGACGCCGTCATGGCGACCGGCACCCCCACTGTGGTGGTCCTGGTGCAGGGGCGCCCGCACGCCGTCCCGGAGGCGGCGGACCGCGCCGCGGCGCTGCTCACGGCCTGGTACCCGGGCCCGTGGGGCGGCGACGCGATCGCCGAGGTCCTCCTCGGACTCGCCGAGCCCGTCGGCCGGCTTCCCGTCTCCGTCCCTCGGTCGGCGGCGCAACTGCCCGTCTACTACAACCACAAGGACACCGAGTACGGGGCTTACGTCGACGAAAGCGCCGAGCCGCTCTACTCCTTCGGGCACGGGCTGTCGTACACGCGCTTCGCGTACGGCGGCCCCAGGCTCTCCCAGGACACCCTCAACACCCGTACAGAAGCGGTGACTTGTGAGGTCGACGTCACCAACACGGGGGAGCGGAGCGGGCGTACCGTCGTCCAGCTCTACATCCGGCGGCTGCGCACGCCCGTCTGGCCGCGCACCCTCGAACTGCGCGCCTTCCGGAGTGTGGAACTCGCTCCCGGAGAGAGTCGCACGATCGCCATTCCGCTCGGAGCCGACCAACTCGCGCAGGTCGGCGCCGACTTGGAGACGGCCGTGCTGCCCGGCACCCTGGAGATCCGTGTCGCGGAATCGGCTCGGGCCGCGCTGAGCGCCGTACCGGCCGTGCTGCGGATTGCGGGTTGACGGGCTGTCAGAGCTTCACTGCCCCCGACGAAACCCCCTTGTAGAACCACCGCTGCGTGATCACGAACAGCACCAGCACAGGGATGACGGATATCACCGAACCGGCCATCACCACCCGCTGGTCGTAGCCGAACGACGAGCTCTGCAGCCGCGAGAGACCCAGTGTCAGCGTCATCTGTTCCTCCGAGCGCAGCACGATCAGCGGCCAGAGGAAGTCGTCCCAGGCGCTGATGAAGGTGTTGATGGTGACCACCAGGATCGCGCCCCACGCGGACGGCAGGTACAGATACCGGAAGCGCTGCCACTCGCCCGCGCCGTCGAGCATCGCCGAGTCCTCGATCTCGCGCGGCACGGCCAGGAACGCGGCGCGCATCAACAGCACGTTGATGGCACCGACGAACCCGGGCAGCCATACGCCCACCAGGTTGTCGACAAGACCCAGGTCACGGATGCTCAGGAACAGCGACACCATGATCGACTCGAAGGGGAACATCATCGAGGCGATCAGCACGACCCAGACCGCCTTGCGGCCTTTCCAGTTGGGCTTGGAGAGCATGTAGCCGGCCGTGGTGGAGAACAGCAGTTGGCTGCCGACCGACAGGAGGACCACGATCGTGCTGTTCCTGATGTACGTGGCCACCGGCACCTGCTCGAAGACCGCCCGGTAGGCCCGCAGGGTCGGCTCGTGCGGCAGCAGTGAGGCGTTCGCGCCGAAGACGTCCTCGCCGGTGCTCTTCAGCGAGGCGAGGAGCTGCCAGAGCAGTGGCCCGACGGTGATGCCGAGCACGAAGAACAGCAGCAGGTAGCGGACGACCAGCTCCCGGGGGCGGCCGTAGTCCCGCCAGCGCGGCAACAGGCGCCGGGGCTTGCGCGCGGCAGGCTGCTGCGCGGCGGGCTTCCGCACGGCCGTCGTCATGACTCGTCCTCCTTCGTCAGGCGCTGCGCCAGCAGGGTCAGTCCCAGCGTCAGCAGGAACAGGGCCACGCTGACCGCCGAGCCGTAGCCGGCGTTGCCGGTGAGGGGGTCGAGGCCGACGTCACGGATGTAGAAGGGCAGGGTGCGGTCGGCGCCGCCGGGGCCGCCGGTGGCGCTGCCGAGCATGTAGATCTCGGTGAACACCCGCAGTGATCCGATGCCGGTGAGCGTGCCGACCAGCATCATGGCCTGGCGCACGCCCGGCACGGTGATGTGCCAGAAGCGCCGGACCGCGCCCGCGCCGTCCATGGCCGCCGCCTCGTGCAGTTCCTTCGGCACGTTCCCCAGCGCGGCCAGGTAGAAGATCATGTACCAGCCGAGCCCCTTCCACAGGGTCAGGCCCATCGCGGAGAACAGGATCAGCCACGAGTCCGACAGGAACGGGATGGCGTCCTTGATCAGATGGGCCTTCTCCAGCGAGGTGTTGATCAGCCCTTCGTCGGCGAGCAGCCACTGCCAGCTCAGACCCACTACCACGCTGGAGGCGAGGACCGGGGTGTAGAAGGCCGACCGGAAGAAACCGATGCCGGGCAGGTTCTTCTCCACCAGGATGGCGAGCAGCAGTGGCAGCAGCACCATCAGCGGCACCACGATCAGCGCGTACAGCAGGCTGTTGCGGGTCGCCAGCCAGAAGTCGGAGTCCTCCAGCATCCGGGTGTAGTTGGACCACCCGACGAAGCTTGCGGCGCCGCCGAGCGGCTTGGCGTCGGTGAACGACAGCAACAGCGTGTTGAGGAACGGGAAGACGCCGAAGACCGCCGCACAGACGATGGCGGGGGCGGTCCACAGCCAGGGCAGCCACCAGCGACGGTAGAGCGCTGCGCCGTTGGCGCCGGGAGCGGGGCCGGGCAGGAGGGCGCGGCCGAACCGGCCGATGCGGGACGGGGCCGTGCCCGGTACGGGTTGCTCCGTACCGGGCACGGACACCGGCTTCGCGGTGTCGGTCACCACGGTCAGCCGCCCTGCTTCAGCAGCTCGTTCGCCTTCTCCTGGGCGTCCTTCACCGCCTGCTCGGGGCTCTTCTTGCCCTGCATGGCCAGCTGCACCTGGGACACGATGGCCTTCTGCACCGCCGGGGAGATGACGGTCTGGTAGGCCGTGGCGGTCTTGAGCTGCTCGGCGACGAGCTTGCGGGACTGCGCGAACGCGTCGTCGCCGGTGGCGTTCTGGAAGAACGGGTCGTCCAGCGAGGTCGTGGTCGTCGGGAAGATCACGACGCTCGGGTCCTTGCACCAGGCCGTCTGGTTCTCGGCGTTGGTGAGGAACTTGGCGAAGGAGAGCGCCGTGGGGGCGTTCTTGCTGGTCGCGCTGACCCCGATGTACTGCGGGGCACCGGTGGTGTGGCCGAGCTTGTCGAAGGGCTGCTGGCCGACGCCGGTCTTGGCGTAGACGGACGGGCTGTTCTGCTTCACGAAGCGCACGAAGCTCGGGTTCGTCGACCCGTAGGCGACCTGGCCCTGGCTGTACGGCGTGGAGGGGTCGTTGCTGGAGGACAGCGAGTCCTTCGGCATGGCGCCTTCCTTGTACAGCTTCGCCATCCAGGCGACCCACTCGGTGGTCCGCGGATCTTCGGCGAAGGTGGCGGTCTTGCCGTCGGCGGACAGCGTCCTGATGTCCATCTGGTCCCAGTCGGCCGGTATCCGCCAGATCGGGTTGGCCATCGTCGCGTAGTACTTGCCCTTGGCCGACTTGGCGATCTTCTCGTAGTCGGCGAACAGCCCGAACATGGTCGTCGGCGGCTTGTCCGGGTCGATCCCCGCCTTCTTCAGCAGGTCGGTGTTGTACGTCAGCAGGACGCCGCCGGTGTACCAGGGGAAGACGGTGTGTACGGACGCGCCCTTGGGGTCCTTCATGGTGCTGGACTTCCAGAACGCCGGGACGAAGGGCTTGCCGGAGGAGGGGTCCTTGACGCCCAGGTTGAGCAGGTAGCCGTTCTTGGTGAGGGCCGTCGCGGTCTCGGCGTTGAGGTTGATCACGTCCGGCAGGGTGCAGCCCTGGGCGTCGGCGACGTTGCGCTGGGTGAACGTCGCGTCGCCGGGGTCGTCGATCCACTTGACCGAGGCGCCGGGGTGGGCCTTCTCGAAGTCCTTGATCACTCCGTTGAAGAAGTCCCCGAAGTCCTTCTTCAGGTTGGTCGTCTGGAAAGTGATCTTTCCCTTGACGTCGCCGGTGAGCTTGCCGGATCCGACATTGCCCTTGTCGACCGTGCAACCGCCCGCGGTGGCGTCACCGTCGTCGGAGCCGCCGGAGAGGCCGCAGCCTGCGGCCGTCAACGTCAGTACGACGAGACAGGCCAGGGATCCGGTCAGTCTTCTTGCGCGCATTGCTGCCCTCCTGAGACCCGGTCGGCTGGTTCAATTCACCAACTTCGACTCCGATTGATGAAAAGGTGGACCAGAATTCATCGGAGGTCAATGGGGTGCCGTGTTGCTTTTAGGTTCCGGAAGCGATCAGTGCCGGTGCTCGTGGTCCGGATGGGACGGGTCGCCGGGGTGCTCGTGCCCGGCGGCGAACACCACCCCGGCGCGCGCCCGGTCGAGCCAGGCGAAGAAGGCACGCCGGCCCGCCGTCCGGCGCAACTCGTGGGCGATGCCCTCGCGTACGTCGTCGTACGGCAGGAAATCCGCAGGTCCGGCCCCATCGAAGGGTCCGCCGAAGGGGTCGACGCCGCGCCGCAGGGCGTCCCGGGTGAGGAAGCGGTCCGGATTGCGGTCGTAGTAGTCCCGTACGGCTGACTCGGGCACGTTCTGTTCGCTCTCCAACTCGGTGAGCAGGACGCGCGCGGCCGGGGAGTGGGCGAGTACCGCCGCGACGATGCTGCCGAGGTCGGCGACATCCTCCTCGGCCACGGCGAGGACCTGGGACGGCCGGACCTCTTCGGGAGGCCTCAGCCCGCGCTCGACGCAGGCCCGGCGGGCCAGTTCGTCCGCGACGACCACCTGGGTCGCCCAGCGCCGCCGCTGCCGTTCGGCACGCGCCGACGCGTCGGGGCGGGTCCCCGGATCGCGGGGCGGTACGGCCTTCAGGAGCGCGTCCACGTGCGCGGCGGCGAGGGCGTCGCCGTGCACGAGCGCGGCCGCGCCCTCGGGTGGGTGGGCGTGCGCGTGTCCGTGTCCGTTCACGGCAACACCTCCAGTGGGACGGCCCCGGTGTAGGCGACGTTGCCGTGCCAGGCGATCTTCGCCATCAGCCAGTACGAGCCCGGAGGCACCGCACGGCCGTCCACCTCGATCGCGCACTCCAACCGCTCCCCGGCGGCCACGGTGAACCCCTGGCACCCCGGACTCACCCCCGGCCAGGTGCCCCATGACGACACCGCCCACAGCGTGCCGCCGACCGGACCGCGGGTGGGGTTGCGCAGGGTCACCGGAACCCGGCCGAGCTCGCCC
The DNA here is from genome assembly GCF_008905045.1 of Streptomyces albicerus. Taxonomy (GTDB): domain Bacteria; phylum Actinomycetota; class Actinomycetes; order Streptomycetales; family Streptomycetaceae; genus Streptomyces; species Streptomyces albicerus. The sequence continues at coordinate 166,060 of NZ_VWMY01000001.1, read as the reverse complement.
GCACGCACGCTCACGCGCTCAACTCCGAGCTCGGCTAGGAGAGTTGGGCCCGTACGTCCGTCGGGCTCGCCCTCCGGGACAGTGCCCGGCACGTCGAGGGCCACGGCATCCTCGTACGTCTGGCCGCCGTACGAGAGACGCGCGGCCAGCCAGTGGCGGCCGGGCGCGGCGTCGGCGGCGGGCGTGACGGTGACCTCGGCGAGGGTGAAGCCGCCGGGGCCCAGCGCGTACGGCAGTTCGGCGGGCTCGGCGGACCAGCCGGCCGGTACCCCGAGGGAGACCCTGCCCGACACCGGGGCGTCGGTGAGCTCCGAGCTGACGCGGACCGTCGCGGTCACGGGGCCGGAGGCGGTGAGCGCGCTCGGCGATACGTACACCGCGACGGGCATGTTGCCGCGCGGGGCGGGGCCGGAGTTGTGCAGCCAGTAGCGGGTGTGGACGGGTTGCGCGGGCTCGTGCGCGGCGATGCCGGGGCGGGCCGCTGTCTCCTGGTGAGAGTCATCGGGTGTCTGGTGGGCGTTCTCGGGAGTCGCCAGCACCGTCGCGACCTCGAACCCGGTCAGGGCGACGTCCAGGACACCGGCCTCGTCGGGGGCCAGCGGCGCCCCGGGGTTCTCCAGGACGTCGGCGCGGGCTCCGGCCGTCCATGCGCGCGGTCCGCGCACGCGGGCCCGGACCGGACGGCCGGACACCTCGTGCATCCGTACGACGACGCCGTGCCCCGGGTCCGCCGAAGCCACGCTGCCGCGGGCCAGCGGCGAGCCGGCCGGCTTGAGGGCGTCGAGCAGCACCTCGCCCTCCGGTTCAAGTCCCAGCAGAGTCGCCCGCCTCGGCAGCACAGGGGCCTCCTCCGCGGAGCCCTCGCGCAGCCGCGCCGTGAGCGGATGGTTGTACGCGTGGCCGGTCCGCGGCAGTCCCAGCTCGCGCCAGTCGCCCTCGCCGCCCACCACGGCGTACTCGAAGGTGTGGGACCAGCGCTGGAGTTGGAATGCCGAGCCGTCGGGGGCCGTACGGCGGGGCGGGTCGATCCAGATGCCCGAGGGCCAACCGGTGCACGAGCGCATCAAGGACATATAGAGGTCACCCGAGGAGGTGACCACGCAGCCGGGCGTACCGCGGTTGAGGACGGCGAAACTGCGGCCGTCCCAGGCGTCGCCCGGTGGCAGGGCCTCGCCGCCGCCCGCGGCCGTGGCCAGCAGGACGGCGTCGTCCAGGTCGGCCACCAGCGCGTCGACCGCCTTGCCGTCGTCCTCCGGACGGGCGCCCGCCACCACGAGCAGCGGCAGCCGTTCGAGGTCCCGGAGGTCGGCTCCGGGCACCCACTCCTCGCGCAGGCTCGCGCGCGGCGCGACCCAGACGGCCGCCACGCCCCGCTCGGTCAGCTGTCGGCGCAGCTCGCGTCCGGCGGCGGGGTCCCAGCCGAGGGCTTCCGCGACGACGGTGTTGCGTTCGGGGCCGCCGACGGCGATGCGGATGTCGGGCAGGTTGGAGTCGATCTCCAGGTCCCCGTACCGCGGCCCGTCGGCGATCGTCGAGGTCGCCGTGACGCCCGCGCGGACGAGCGCGGCGGCGAGCGGAGTGCCGAGCTCGCCGGCGTCGTCCCAGGAGGCGTAGACGAGTTCGGCGACGCCGATCGAACGGTGACCGAGGAGCGTGCCCGTGTCGTCCCGGATCTCGGCACGGGCCGTGGAGCCGAGACCGAACCAGGTGTTGGCCGGGTTGTCCAACGTCCAGGGGAATCGCTCGCTGTCCACCTCCACGAACCCGAACCCGCGCCCGATGACGGCGTCGGCCACCTCGTGCACCGGCAGCCCGCCCCGCACGTCGGAGGGCCAGCGGACCCTGATCAGCCGGTCGGCGCCGTCGAACCCGTCGATGGTGGTGGACACGTCCAGCCGCTCGACCCCCTTCCACAGGCACAGCCGCTGCGTGTAGCGGAAGAGGCCGAGGTCCGCGGTGACGGTGACCCGGGAGCCGGCGGGGGAGTGCTCGACCCGCACGTCGGCGGTCACGTCGCGGCTGCGGGCGGCCGTGGTGCCGGTCGGGGTGAGATGCCAAGGGCCCTCACCGAAGCGGGGATGCCGCGGATACTCCTCCTGCACGACCAGCTCGTTGCCGATGTCACCGGCGCGCAGCAGGTCACGCCCGCCCTCCGTGAGGGCGCGCAGTCGGCTGACCCCGCCGCCGCGCTCCTGGTCCACGGTCAGCTCGTAGAACTCGTTGCGGATCGTGGCGCCTTCGCCCGGCACCCACTCGGAGACGGCGCCTCGCCCGAGCGGGAGCGCCTTGAGTCCCATGCCGGGCACGTCCGGCACGATCACACGCAGTTGGCCGTCCTCCCGTACGGCGGGCAGTGGGAGGCCCGTGTCGTCGAGCGGGACGAGCCCGGGGTCGGCGACCGTCAGGACGTCCCGCCGCTGCCAGGTCGCGGAGTTGAAGACGACCAGGTCCGGGCCGCCGCCGGGCAGCGGGGCGACTTTCCGGGCCAAGGCGTCGGTCGCGTCGGCGTGCACGGTCTCGGCGAGGTCGGCCAGCTCGCGCCAGCCGGTCAGCAGGTCGATGTAGACCTGGTCGGACTCGGAGCCCGTGATGGCGTCGTGGTGGGCGCCGTAGATCAGCTGCCGCCAGGCCTTGTCGAGCGCCGCGTCCGGGTAGGCGCGTCCCGTGACGAGCGAGGCGAGTGTCGCCCACGCCTCGGCGTCGGCGAGCAGCGTCTCGCCGTATCGCTGGGCCTGCTTGGTGTCGATGTAGGAGACGTCCTTGCCGGTGTAGACCGGGTTCATGTCCCGGGTCTGCGGCGAGGCCCTGCGTCCCTCGGCGTCGAGTTGGGCCCGCACGGCAGCGAAGAAGTCGCGTGGTACGGCGCTGATGAAGCGTGGCCAGACGTAACGGGCGTTCCAGTCGCGGTGGATGTCCATGACCCAGCGGCACGGCGGCGCGTAGTCCCCGCCGACCGGCAGCAGCACGTTGCGCGTGAGCGCGACCTTCTTGAGCCCCTTGAAGAGCTTGAGGGCGGCCGCCTCCGCCTCGGGCAGCGTCGGCGCGTTGTCGATCGCCCAGCCCGCGCCGTAGTGGTTGACCATGTACGCGGTCAGCAGCCCGCGGCCCGAAGGGGCGATCCAGGAGAACTCCGCCGGGAACTGCATCCGCTGTGGATCCCGGGGCTCCTCACCGAAGACGGAGAGGGTGGGGCCCCACTGGTGGAAGGGGCCGCGCGCCCACGAGCTGGAGGACAGCCCCGCGTCCGCCATCAGACCGGGGAACTGCGGATCATGGCCGAAGGCGTCCAGCTGCCAGGCAGTCTCCGGCGACGCGCCCATGACGGCACGCTGGAACCCGTCCCCGTAGACGGCGTTGCGGATGGTGGCCTCGGCGCCGGTGAGGTTGGTGTTGGGCTCGTTGTAGGTGCCGCCCATGATCTCGACACGGCCGGTGCGCAGCAGCTCCCGCAGGAAGGCACGCTCCTCCGGGAAGGAGTCCCAGTACGGCTTGAGGTAGTCGACCTCCGCGAGCACGAAGGTGTACGCCGGATCGCGGCGCGCAAGGTCGCAGTGCGCCCGCACGAGACTCATGCCGGACTGGCCGCGCGAGTCGAAGGTGCGCGCGGGCAGACCGGTCGAGGCCGGATCGTCGGCGACGTCCCAGGTCTCGGTGTACGCGCCCTGGGTGTTCCACCAGACGGGGTCGTAGTGGAAGTGGCTGACCATGAACATGGTCCAACCGGGCTCGGCCGCAGTGAACTCGGCGCTGTGCACGGCCACTTGGTCCCCATCAGTGGCCGTCACCGAGATGTCGCGGCGGTCGCCGGGGGCGAGGCCGGTCAGCACGGGTATCTCGGCGCGCACGGTGCCGTCTTCGGCCGCCGTCGCGACGGCCTCTCCGGCGACACCGGGGCCCTCGACGGTGAGACGGACGGTCCGGCCGGGGGTGTGGCTCAACTCGACGGCCACTACCTGGCGCGGCTGCTCGGTGCTTCCGACGAAGAGTTCGGTCGACTCGACAGAGGTCACGCGCATGGGGCTCCTACGAGAGTGCTCGGCGGAGCCCCATCCTGGCATCGAGGGGATGATTCAAACAACCATCATCGCGACTGCTCGGTGGTTCATTCATGCATGATCGGGTCGGTTCACCGTGTTCGGCGGCTCTTCACCGAATGCTGCGGGGTGATGTGGTCGGTCAGTGCCAGTGAGGCGCTCGCGCGCTGGTAGGTGAGCTGGGCGACCCGGACGTAGAGGCAGTCGATGAGGACGAGCACGGAGTGTCGGCCGCCGATGCTGCCGGTGCGGCCAGGGAAGTTGGTCTCCGAGGAGGACGAGGAGATGAGCCGGATGTCGGCGGCCCGGGCGAGCGGCGAGCGCGGGTCGGAGGTGAGTGCCACGGTGGTGGCGCCGCGCTCCTTGGCGAGTTCAAGGGGCTCGATCGTCTCCCGGGTCGCCCCGGAGTGCGAGATGCCGATGGCGACGTCCGCCGGGGTGAGCAGCGCGGCGGAGGTGGCTGCCCCGTGCACCTCGTTCCAGCCGCGGACCGCGCAGCCGATGCGGAACAGCCGGGTCTCGGTCTCCTGGGCCACCGCGCCGCTGCCGCCGACTCCGTAGACGTCGATGCGGCGGGCGCGGGCGACGGCCTGGGCCGTGCGCTCCAGCGCGTCGAGGTCGATGCGGTCGATCGTCTGCTGGACCGCCCGCAGGTCCGCGCTGCCGACGATGGCGACGACGCGTTCGAGGTCGTCGTCCGGGGAGATGTCGGGACCGATCTCCGCGCTGCCCCAGTCGGACACCTCGCCGCGACCCCGCTCCTGGGCCAGCTCGATCAGCAGATGCTGGTACGAGTCGAGGCCGATGGCACGGCAGAACCGGGTCACCGTGGCCTGCGACGTGCCGGTGCGGCGCCCCAGCTCGGCGGCGGAGGAGTGGGTGACGGCCGAGGGGTCCTCGAGGATCAGCTCGCCCACCTTCCGGAGTGAGCCGGCCAGCCGGGGCAGCTCGGTGCGGATCAACGTGGTGACATCCGTCCGGGGCATTCCGTTGCCGACGCCGGTCCGTTCCATGGGTACCCGATCTCCTCGGTGGTGCCTGCGGTGCAGCTGAGAATGTATCAGCCACCGACCATCTCGCAGATTGAATCTCAGGACCGAAGGTGCTCGTGGGACAGGCCGGGCCGGGGCCGGGCGGGGGCGCCGGTGGGCTGGGCGTTGCCTGTCGATCGCGACCTATGATTTATTCATTCAAGTAAGCTCGCAAGAGATGGTGGTTTCATCCACCGGTGGGGAGTGTCGAGTGTCCGTCGACTCAGTGAACGCCAACGGGTTTGCGCGCGAGGGCCTGGACGTCCTGGACAGGATCGCCGCATCGTCCCGGGACGAGGTGAGGCGTGCCGCCGAGCTGATGGCTCACTGCGTGCGTACGGACGGCGTCATCCAGGCGTTCGGCACCGGGCACTCCCAGGCCCTCGTCCTCGAACTCGCCGGACGCGCCGGGGGACTGGTGCCCACCAACCGGCTGAGCATCGCCGACCTCGTCCTGTACGGCGGCGACGACCCGAGCGTCCTCGACGACCCGCTCCTGGAGCGCAAACCCGGCGTCGCCGAACGGATCTACGACCTCGCCGCGCCCCAGCCGGAGGATCTGTTCGTCATCATCTCCAACTCCGGTGTGAACAGCGTGATCGTGGAGATGGCACTGCGCGCCAAGGAGCGCGGCCACCGGGTGCTGGCCATCACCTCGCTGAGCCATACCCGGGCCGTCCCCGCCTCCCACCCCAGCGGCAGGAAGCTCGCCGGCATCGCCGACGTCGTCCTGGACAACGCCGCGCCCCGGGGCGACGCGCTCCTCGAACTCCCCGGCGGTGGCGCCGTCTGCGCCCTGTCCACCCTGACCGGGGTGATGCTCGTCCAGATGACCGTCGCCGACACCGCCTCACTGCTGCTCGCCGCCGGGACGCGGCCGCCGGTGTACGTCTCCGCCAACGTGCCCGGCGGGTACGAGGGCAACCTCGAGCTGGAGAAGCGGTACGCGGGGCGCATTCGCCGCACGGCCAGTTGAGCGGGGCGCATCCGGCGTACGGCCAGTCAAGCGGGGCGCGTCCGGCGTACGGCCAGTCAAGAGGTGGGCGTGAGTGCGTCCTCCAGTGGGAAGTGGCATGCCGCCGTGTGGAGCGGGGCTCCGAGCGGTGGCGTGGGGACGGCTTCGGCGCAGAGGTCTTCCGCGCGCCAGCACCGGGTCCTGAACCGGCACCCGGAGGGCGGGTCCGCCGGTGAGGGGATCTCGCCGGTGAGCAGGATGCGCTCCCTCTTCGCCCTGCCCCCGGCCGCCAGCGACGGGGCCGCCGACAGGAGCGCCGCCGTGTAGGGGTGCTGCGGCCGTTCGAAGAGATCCTCGGCGGGGCCCGTCTCCACGATCTTGCCGAGGTACATCACGGCGACGCGGTCGGCGACGTGCCGCACGACGGACAGGTCGTGCGAGATGAACACGTACGACAGACCCAGCTCGTCCCGCAGATCGCACAGCAGGTTGAGCACCTGCGCCTGCACGGACAGATCCAGCGCGGAGACCGGTTCGTCGCAGACGATGACATCGGGCTCCAGCGCGAGGGCCCGTGCGATGCCGATCCGCTGCCGCTGCCCTCCCGAGAACTCCTGCGGATGCCGGCGCGCGTCGGAGGCGCGCAGCCCGACCATCTCCAGCAGCTCGGCCACGCGCGCCGCACGCTTCGCGGCGGGTACGAGGTCGCGGTGGGTGAGCCACGGCTCGCTGATCAGATCCGCCGCGCACAGCCGGGGGTTGAGCGAGCCGAACGGGTCCTGGAAGACCATCTGCACCTTGCGGCGCCAGGCGAGCAGCTTCGGCCCCGACAACGCGAACGGGTCCACTCCGTCGAACCGTACGGTGCCTTCGTCGGGACGCTCCAGCATCAGCAGGACCCTGGCCAGCGTGGTCTTGCCGCAGCCGGACTCGCCGACCAGGCCGAGCGTTTCGCCGCGTCCCAGGCTCAGATCCACGCCTGCGAGGGCGCGCAGCCTGGTGCTGCCCTTCGCGGTGCGCGGCACCGTGAAGCTCTTGGCCAGGCCAGTGGCCTCCAGCAGCTTCGTTCCCTTCGATCCGTTCGTTCCCTTCGTTCCGTTCGTTCCGTTCGATCCGGGCTCAGGCATCGGCCAGTTCCTTCCCGAAGTGGCAGGCGGCGGCGCGGTCCGTGCCGGTACCGGCCAGCGTCGGCCGGTGCGTGGCGCACAGCTCGCGGGCCATCGGACAGCGCATACGGAAAGCGCAACCGGACGGCATGGAGCGCGGGTCGGGCGGGCTGCCGGGGATGGAGTTCAGCCGGGATCCCTTGCGCTGCTCGGCCGGTACCGACTCCAACAGGCCGCGGGTGTAGGGGTGGTTGGGCTTGCCGAACACCTCGGCCACCGGTCCGGTCTCCACGACCGTGCCCGCGTACATGACGGCGACCCGGTCCGCGTGCTCGGCGACCAGGCCGAGGTCGTGGGTGATGAGGACCAGAGCCATCTGCTGCTCGCTCCGCAGTTCCCGGAGGAGGTCCATGATCTGGGCCTGCACGGTCACATCCAGGGCCGTCGTGGGCTCGTCGGCGAGCAGCACCTTCGGCTGCAACGCGACCGCCATCGCGATCAGCAGCCGCTGGCGCATGCCTCCGGAGAACTGGTGCGGGTAGGCGTTGGCGCGCGAGCGTGCCTCCGGGATGCCGACGCGTTCCATCAACTCCACCGCTCGGGCCCGCGCGGCGCGCCGGGACATCCTCTCGTGGATGCGGAACGGCTCCGCGAGCTGTGCCCCGACCGTGTGCACGGGATTGAGGGCGCTGAGCGCGTCCTGGAAGACGATGGACAGGCCCGGGCCCGCGAGCCGGCGCCTGGCCCGGGCTCCGAGCGCGAGCAGGTCGTCGCCGTCCAACCGGGCCTGCCCGCCCACGACTTCGGCGGCCGGATCGAGCAGGCCCGCGACGGCATGGGCGGTCATGCTCTTGCCGCATCCGGACTCGCCCAGCAGGGCCAACGTCTCACCCGACCGCACGGCGAAACTCACGCCGCGTACGACGGGGACGGGGCCGGCGGCGGTTCGGATGTCGACCGACAGACCGTCCACGGCCAGGGTGTCGGCCCGCGTCGGCGAGTCGGCCGGGGCCGGTTCGATCCCCGTCCCGGCCAGGGATGGGGTGGGTTCGGCGATAGTCCCGGCCAGGGCAGTGGCCGGCTCGGCCCCTGCCCCCGCTGGGGCCTGGGCCGGATCGATGTCTGTTCCGGCCAGGGGCGGGGGCAGCTCGCTCCCCGTCCCGGCCAGGGGCGTGGGCTCGGTCTCCGTCCCCGCTGGGGCCGTTGTCGTTTCGGCGCTTGTCCCGGCGACGGCCGTAGTGGTTTCGGTGTCTGTCCCGGCCACGGCTGTAGTCGTTTCGGATCCTGTCTCCGCCGCGACCGTGGCTGGTTCGATCTCCGTCCCACTTACGGTCGGGTCGGGTGCGACCTCCGTCCCACTCACGGTCGGGTCCGATGCGACCTCCGTCCCTGCCACGGCCAGGTGCGGTTCGACCGCAGGACGGCGACCGGCGCCGGTGCCCCCGGCTGCCGGACGACGGCGACCCAGACGTCGGCCGCCGCGGCGCAGGCCGTGCCTCCAGCGCTGGCCCGGGTCGGTCGAGAGCCGGGCCCAGGCGGCGAGGACGGTCGCCGAGACGGTCGTGATGACGATGGCGAGACCGGGGAAGACCGCGATCCACCACGCGCTCTGCAACTCCTGCCGCCCCTGGGCCACCATCAGGCCCCAGCTCACGTCCGGCGGCTGGATGCCGATCCCCAGGAAGCTCAGCGACGACTCGGTCAGCATCACGAAGCAGAAGTCGAGCGCGGCGACGGTGAGCAGCGTGGGCAACACGGTGGGGGCGACATGCCGTCGGATGGTCGCCCAACTGCTGGTGCCGAAGGTGCGGGCGGCGTCCATGAACAGCCGGCTGCGCAGTTCCGCGGACTCGGCCCGCGCCGTGCGCAGATAGACGGGGATCCGGGCGACGGCCAGGACCAGCACGATGTTCGCGGCGCTCGGCGAGAACACGTACAGCACGACCACGGCCAGCAGAAGAGAGGGGAAGCTGAGGATCACGTCGGCGATCCGCAGGGACACGTTCTCGCGCCAACCGCCGTGATAGCCCGCCCACATGCCCCAGACCGAGCCGACGACCAGTGAGCACAGCACGGCGGGCACGGCCACGGACAGAGTGGTCCCGGCCGCGGTGATCAGCCGGGCGGCGACGGGCCGCCCCAGGGAGTCGCTGCCGAGGACGAAGGCCCAGCCGTGGTCGAGACTGAAGGGCTCCCGGTTGGGATCACGCAGGTTCTGACGCGTCGCCAGGTCCCCGATGAGCAGCGGACCCAGCACGGCGCACAAGGCGACGGCCAACAGGATCAGGGCCGCCGCGCAGGCGAATCGGTCCTGGAGGAGCAGAGCGAGCCACTTCCGCCGCGCCGACACCGGTACCGGGTCGGTCCCGGAACTCGGGTCGCTGTCCTTGGCGTTGTCCGTGTTCTTCGGGACGCCGCTCTGCTGGGCGTCGTTCTTCTGGACGTTTTTCTGGAGCATGTCACTTTCCTGACTCACGCCGCCGCCCGCTGCCGGACACGCGGGTCGAGGATCGCGTGGCAGATGTCCACGAGGATGTTGAGCGCGAAGATCACCAGAGCGGTCAGCAGCACGGCGGCCTGCAGTACCGCGAAATCACGCTGAAGAACAGAGTCGATCATGAGCTTGCCGATGCCGGGCCAGCCGAAGATGGTCTCGACGACGACGGCTCCGTTGACCAGCCCGACGGCGAGGTCGCCCGCGACGGTGAGCGCGGGGGCGGCCGCGTTGCGCAGGGCGTGCCCGAAGACCACCCGCGATTCGCGGGCGCCCTTGCTGCGCGCCACCTTCACATAGGGGGCGGAGAGGGCGGAGACCATGGCGCCGCGCACCACTTGGACCAGTACGCCGAACGGCCGGATGAGCAGCGTGGCCACGGGCAGGACCCACGCGGCCGCCCCGTTCGTACCGGAGGTGGGGAGCCAGCTCAGCGTCACCGCGAAGATCAGCACCCCCATGATGGCGAACCAGAAGTCGGGGACGCTGGCGGCCGTCGAGGACAGGAAGCTCGCGACCCGGTCGGTCGCCGAGTTGGGCCGGTACGCCGCCAGGCTGCCGATCACCACGGCACCCACGATGGCGAGCAGCATCGTCCACCCGGCCAGCTGGAGGGTGGCGGGGAAGGCCCGCAGCACCGCGTCGCTCGCGGACTGGGCGGTGCGCAGCGATTCGCCGAAGTCGAGGTGCGCGACTTGGACCAGATAGTCGCCGAACTGGGTGATCAGCGGCTGGTCGAGACCGTTGCGGGCGGCGAACTCCTCCCTCATCTCGGGTGTCGCGCTGAGCGGGAGGTACAGATTGGCGGGGTCCCCGGTGAGGCGGGCCAGGAAGAAGACTCCCAGCACCACGACCAGCAGGGGGATGACGCTGGAGACCGCGCGGCGGCGCAGCATGGTGAACATCGGTTTCGCTCCTCCCTCAGTCCGCGCGGCGCATGTCGGAGAGCCGCATCTCGTCGTTGGTGGCCGAGTCCGGTCGGTAACGGACGTGCGAGGAGAGGGCCAGGATGCCGGTCATGTTGGCCATCACGGCGTCCCGTACGACCTCGTCGTTCTGGTGGGCGAACGCGTCCGCGAACGCCTTCTGCCGCGCGTCGCCCGAGGCGAGTTGCGCCTTCGTCGTCAGCGCGTCGAGTTCGGCGGTGCCGTAGCTGCTCTGGGCGCCCTTGCTGCCGTAGATCTGTCCCATCGTGAACGCGGCGTCTCCCGCCTGGTTGCCGTGCTGCGCCTGGAGGAGGGTGGGGCCCATGCCCTTGGGGAAGGGCCGCAGCAGGTACTCCAGCCAGGCGTTGACGTCCAGCATCTTGATCTTGACCTTCAGGCCTGCCTTGAGCAGGCCGTCCTGCACCACCTCCATCGCCTCGGCGGCCTTCGGGTAGATGCCGTTGCGGCCGATGATGGTGATGGTGGTGTCGGTCGGTACTCCGTCGGCGCGGGCCTCGGCGACGAGTTCCTTCGCGCGTTCCGGGTCGTACGACCACGGCCGGACACGCGGGTTGTATCCGGTGACGCCCTTCGACACGAGCTGGCCGCTCGGCCGCCCCGAGAAGACCGCCGTGACCAACCCCTCCCTGTCGATGGCGTAGTTGATGGCCCGTCGGATCCGGACGTCGTCGAGGGGTGCCTTCGTGGCGTCCATCCGCAGGTAGGAGACCTCGTTGGTGGTGAACTCGACCGCCCGGTCGCCCGCCCCGTCCTCGGGAGCGAGTCCGATCGCGACATCCGCCTCGTTGTTGGTGACCATGGCCGCGCGCACGCTGCCCTCCGCCCGCCAGACGTACTTGGCGGCGGCGAAGTCGGGGGTCTTGCCCCAGTACCCGGGGAAGCGCTTCAGGCGCAGAAAGCGGCCCTGGCTCCACTCGTCGATCCGGTACGGACCGGTACCGATCGGCTCGCGCACCCTCTTCTTGGGGTCCGTACTCGTCGGCACGATCTCGACGAAGGACAGGCGCAGCGGGAGGATGGGGTCCGGCTCGGCCGTGGTGACCTCAAGTGTCGTGTCGTCGACCGGTTTTGCGGTGACTTCGCTGTCCGTGAAGATGTATCCGTCGACGTTGCAGTCGATGTCTGAGTCCGTGGCGCGCTTGATGGAGAACGCGGCGGCCGCGGCCGTGAGCGCGGAACCGTCATGGAACTTGACCCCCTTGCGGAGGATGAAGGTCCATGAAGTGGGCGAGTTGCGCGTCCACTTGGTGGCCAGGGCCTGTTCCAGTCGCCCGGTGGACGGATCGCGCTCGGTGAGCGCCTCCGTGATGTTGGCGCGCGTCACCCGGCCCGTCGCGGTGAGCGAGGCGTCGCACGGCTCGAGGGTCGGTGGCTCCTCGGGCAGGACGACGCGCAGGGTGCCGGGGCCCTCACCGATGGGGTCGGCACCGGCCACCGAGCATCCGGAGGCGGCGAGCACAACGACGACGGACGTGATCGCACCCGCCGTTCGCCCCCGGCGGAGACCAGCGATCGAACGAGTGCGCACTGGGCCTGGATCGGTCACTGTTCCTCCGCGCTGTTCAACTCACGTCCATAAGCGAAAACGTCGTTTAGATATGTGGACGCTCATTATTGAGTCGACAGCGCCGAACGCGTCAAGAGGTGTGCAGCAACAAGCCAACATCCGTACGTCTCCGCGTACGGGGAGTTTGTGTACGTGAACGACGGGCGTGGGGTCTGCCGCCCGCGGAGGTGGCGCGGCTCCTATTCCTCCCTGAGGACGATGTCGAAGGTCGTCGAGGTCCACGAGCCCGCCGGCTGCCGCCCGTCCGGCGTCGGTGTTCCGGCCTCGTGACGGCCGAAGGGGCGGATGAGGGACTCCTTCACGCCGAAGACGGAGTCGGCGTCCAGGCAGGGGTCGCCCGCGACGAAGATGTGGGTGATGAGACGCCGGAAGCCCGGTGCCGTGACCATGAAGTGCAGGTGAGGTGCACGCATCGGAGAGCGGCCGGCGTGGTCGAGGAGCCGGCCGACGGGGCCGTCGTCCGGGATGGGGTACGGCGTGGGGGTGAGCCCCCAGAAGCGGTAGCGGCCCTCCGCGTCGGTGAACAGGTGCGCGCGCCCCGCCAGGGTTCCGTCGTCGTACTGGACGTCGTACATGCCGTCGTCGTCGGCCTCCCACACCTCGACGCGGGCCCCGGGGACGGGATTGCCGTCGGTGTCCGTGATCCGGCCGGCGACCCACGCCGGCTCACCGGTCGCGCCGCCCGCGATGTCCCCGCCGAGCTCGATCTCGGGCGAGTCCTGGACGAAGAACGGGCCGAGGACCGTGGACTCCGTCGACTCGTCGAGGCCCGGTTCGTTCACCGCGACGGTGAGCATGGAGATGCCGAGGACGTCCGAGAGGAGGACGAACTCCTGGCGGGTGTCGGTGGTGATGTGACCGGCCGCGGTGAGGAACTCGATCGCCGCGCCCCACTCTTCCTCGGTGAGCCGGGTTTCCCGCACGAACGCGTGGGCGTGCCGTACAAGGGCCTGCATGACCTCGCGGAACCGTTCGTCCTTCGCGGTGTCGAAGCTCGCGACGACCTTGTCGGTCAGTTCTTGTTCGGTCGTCTCAGCCGTCTCGGCCGTCTCAGTCATCGGGGTTGCAGTCATCGGGGTTGCTCTTCCGTGCGAAGGGCGGTGAGAGGGACCGGCACCGGGGTGTCCCCGCGGCACGCGCGCCCGAGCAGCTCGCGCATCTCGTCGCGGGTCACGCGCCGCGGGTTGGTGTCCGGCACCTGTGCCATGACCAGGTCGCAGGCCCGGTCGAGATCCCCCTCGGCGAGTCCCAACTCGCTTAGCGAGCGCGGAGGTTCGAGCCGCGTGTAGAGGGCGATCAGCGCGCCGAACGGATCGGCGCCGGCGTCGAGCGCCGATCCGAGGAGCCGGGCCGCGTCCGGTGCCGCGGGCAGGTTGAGGCCGACCACGTGCGGCAGGATCACCGAGTGCAGGGCGGCGTGTTCGAGGTCGTACGCGCCCCCGAGGACATGGCACACCTTGTGGTGCAGTCCGGAGCCGGCCCCCGCGAAGGCGACCGCCCCGAGGTAGGTGCCGAAGAGGATCTCCCGGCGGGCCGCGACGTCCTGGCCGTCGGTGACGATGCGCGGCAGCGCGGACGCCAGCGAGCGGACGCCCTCGACGGCCAGGGCGGAGCTGATCGGGTTGTGCCGGGGGGCCCACCACGCGTCGACGCAGTGCGCGAGCGCGTTGAGCCCGGAGGTCACCGACAGGCGGGTCGGCAGCGACAGCATGAGCGTCGCGTCGTAGACGACGACCCGCGGGAGCACCTTCGGGTCGACGCCGGTGCGCTTGTGGCCGTCCTCGGTGAGGCCCCAGACGGGGGTCGCCTCGGAGCCGGCGTACGTCGTGGGGACGGCGAGGATCGGCAGCCCGGTGGTGAGCGCCGCCGCTTTGGCGGTGCCCGTCGTGGATCCGCCGCCGACGCTCAACAGCAGGTCGGCCGCGTGTTCGTGGGCTGCCGCCCGCACGGCCTGCGCCACCTCGGTGGGCACATGCGGCCTGACGGCGCCGAACGTCGCCATGACGGGAACGTCCTTGCAGATGTCCTCGGCCAGGGCCCGCTCCCCCTCGGCCGCGATCACCAGGACCCGGCTCGCGCCGAGTCCGGTGACCTCGGCCGCCACGTCCTGGCGTGCGGTGCCCGAGCCGAAGACGACCCGCTGGCCCCAGGACTCGTAGACGACCCGCGTCATGCGGTGACCGCTCGCACCCGGGGTACCGCGCCCGCCGCGAACGCCCCGATCAGGGCGGGTACGGCGAAGGCGTAGAAGGCCCATTCGACGTCGGCGCCCGAGCTGAGGACGAACGCGCCCAGGGACGGGCCGACGATCGCGCCGAAGCGGCCGATCGACAGGGCCCACGCGAGGCCGTTGCCGCGCAGGGCGTCCGGGTAGCGCGTCACGATGAACGCGTTGCCGAGGATCTGCGAACCGATGAACCCGAACCCGCTGATGAACATGAGCACGAACATGACCGGCGTCGGCGGGCGGGTGCTCATCGCGACCAGGCTCAGCGTGCCGACCAGGAACGCGACGACCACCACGCGCTTGGCGCCCAGCGCGTCCGCGACCCGGCCGCCCACGATGGCCCCGACGCCGACACCCAGCCACATGGCCGCCGTCTGCAGCAGCGCCGACCCCAGGGAGAATCCGGCCGCCTGCATGATGCTGGGCAGCCAGGTGCTGATGCCGAAGACGAGCAGCAGTCCGCAGAAGGACATTGCCCAGAACAGCACGGTCGAGACCGCGAGTCCGCCGGTCAGCAGCGGGCCGATACCCAGCCAGCGGCCCGGGTCCGACGTCGGGGAGGCGTCCGACGGGGCGAGACCGAGCTGCTCCTCCACCGCCCTCGCCTCGGCCGCCCGGCCCGTACGGCTGAGGTGGAACGGGCTCTCCGGCAGCCGGAGCACCAGCGGTATGGCCAGGAACACCGGGACCACGCCGATCACGTACAGCCAGCGGTACGAGACGTCGGGCAGCAGGGCCGTGCCGAGCAGCGGGGAGCACAGGGCGCCGGCCGCGTAACCGCTCATGATCAGGGCGATGTTGCGGCTGCGCCGGCCCGGGTCGCTGAGGTCGGCGACGTAGGCGTTGATCGTCGGCAGTACGACGCCGAGACCGAGGCCGACGATCAGGCGCCCGGCGCCGAAGGACGGGACGCCGCCGGCGACCGTGCAGACCGCCATGCCGAGCGAGAACACGGTTGTGCCGACGAGCAGGAGCCGACGCGGGCCGGTGCGATGGACGAGGGCTCCAGCGAGGGCCGCGCCGATCAGCATCCCGATGCCGACGAGCGAGCCGATGGTGCCGGCTTCGGCCTTGTCGATGCCGAGCGAGGAGTCGCCCAGGATCGCGGGCACGGTGACGCCGTACACGGCGAGGTCGTAGCCCTCGAGGGACGCGACGACCCAGGCGGCGAGCAGCATGAACGTGCTCGCGGACACTCTGCTGGCCTGCGGGCGTATCGCGGACGGTGCGGTCATGGCCGGATCCCTTCTCCGACGGTGGCAGGAGCCTGGACCGGCTCGACTGCCGTGGCAAGTGTCTTCAGGAGCGCCGGGACGTCGGAGAGGACGCCCGCGGTGCCGAGGATGTAGAAGTCGGGCCGCCACAGAACGGCGGTGCGGCCGGTCTCGTCGAACCAGCGCCCGTAGACGCCGCCGACATCGGTGATGCCGTCGGTGGTGAGACGGCGGTCGGTCAGGTGGTGGACGGCCACGCCGAGCGCGCCGGCCAGTTCGGTGGTCGGGGCGTCGAGCGAGGAGCCCTCACGTCCGTCGACGAGGAGGACGAATCCGCGGCCGAGGACCTCGTCGAAGAGCCCCTCGCTGCCGGCCGACTCCACCCGGCCGTGCGGCATCAGACGGCCCGCCTGCGGGGACTCGTCGCGCAGGCCCGGGCCGAGACCCGGGAAGCGCATCTTCTCGGGGCGCCCGTTCGCCTCGCGCTGGGCGATCAGGCGGGCGTCGCGCTCGGCGGCGGCCACCGGGTCGCGCATGGTCTGGACGCGGCCGAGTTCGATGCCCTTGGCGATGATGGCCCGCACATGCGGCTCGCGTTCGCTCTGGTACGTGTCGAGGAGCGCGTCGTCGGCACCCCGCAGCACGGCGTCGAGCTTGAACGCGAGGTTCTGCGCGTCGCGGATGCCTGAGCACATGCCCTGCCCGAGGAAGGGCGGCATCTGGTGGGCCGCGTCCCCGGCGAGCAGGATCCGGCCGCTGCGCCAGCGCTCCGCGACGAGCGAGCGGAAGGTGTACGTGGCGACGCGGACGAGCTCGGCCCGCGAGCGGTCGAGGTAGGCGGCGACCCGTGCCCACACCCGGTCGGGCTCCCGCTCGACGGGGAAATCCGCCTCGGAGCCGAGCATGAAGCTGAACCGGTGGTGCCGGGGGCCCAGCGAGATGATCGATACCGGCTGCCCGGGGTCGCAGACCTGGCGGGCCTTGGGTATGTCCGTGGCACTGGCACCGGTCAGCCGGAAGTCGCAGACCATCCACGGCTCGGAGAACCCGTAGTCGTCCTGCTCGACGCCGAGCGCTCCCCGGGTGAAGCTGTTGCCGCCGTCGCAGGCCACGACGTACCGGGCGGAGACGACCTCCCCCACGCTCGGCTTCGCTCGCGCGGGGGCACTCCCGCCGTCTCCCTCGACCTGGATGTCCACACCGTGCTGCTTGCTCCGCAGCCCGGTGACCGGGGAGTCCATCCGGATCTCGACGTTCCCGAGGCCGCGGACCACTCCGTCCAGGGCGTCCTCCAGGTAGGGCTGGTACATCATGTACCACTCCGCCCAGCCCTGGTTGCCGACAGCGGCGAAGTCGTGCTCGATGAGCAGCTCGCCCGCGCCGTTGCGCCACTCGTAGTTCCGCTGGACGTGCAGCGTCGGCAACAGGTCCTGGGAGATGCCGAGGCGGTCGAAGGTCCGCATCGTCTCGTCGTCGAAGATGGCGGCGCGCGGAAGGTTGTAGAGGGTCGGATAGCGCTCGAGGACGACCACGTCGTGGCCTGCCTGCCCGAGCAGCGCCGCGGTGACCATGCCCACGGGCCCGTACCCGATGACGGCGACGTCGTACATGTGCGTGCCCTTCCGCTCAGACACCGGCGTACGCGGGTGCGGGGGTGGGGGCGAGGCCGAGCAGCTTCTCGGCGTTCTGGTGGCCGATCTTGAGCCGGTCGGCGTCGCTGATCGGGGCGTCCCGCAGGAACTTCGTGGCTGTCTCGATGTCCTCGAAGGGGTAGTCGGTGCCGAAGAGGATGTGATCGGCGCCCATGGAGAGCAGGGCGGTCAGCAGCGGGGCGGGGGAGCAGACGCCACTGGTCGTGATGTAGAGGTTGTGCCGGAGGTACTCCGAGGGGCGGCCGCGCTTGAGCTCGATGCCGTGGTGCGCGTGGAAGTCCCAGCGGGAGTCCATGCGCCACATCACGAAGGGCAGGCCTTCTCCCATGTGGCCGAGCAGCAGCTTGGCGTTCGGGAAGTCGTCGAAGACGCCGCCGAAGACCAGCCGCAGGACGTGGGTGGCGGTGTCGATTCCCCAGCTCCACATCGGCCCGACGAGTTCGGGGTGCCCCGACAGCACGTGCGCGGTGTCCACGCCGTTGGCGGGGTGCAGGTAGAGCGGTACGTCGAGGTGCTCGGCGCGCTCCCAGACGACGCGCAGGGCGGGGTCGTCCAGGTACATGCCGTGGGTGTGCGCGTTGACCAGGGCGCCGCGCA
Source organism: Streptomyces albicerus (assembly GCF_008905045.1). Lineage (GTDB taxonomy): Bacteria > Actinomycetota > Actinomycetes > Streptomycetales > Streptomycetaceae > Streptomyces > Streptomyces albicerus. The sequence goes on along the minus strand of NZ_VWMY01000001.1, from coordinate 148,236 downwards.
GGCCGAGCTGAGTGACCGCGCGTTCCAGCTCGTCGGCCGCGGCCTTGGGGTCCTGCAGGGGCAGGGCGCCGAAACCCGAGAAGCGGTCGGGGTGCTCGGCGATGACGCCGGCGAGGAAGTCGTTGACCGTGGCGGCCTGGCGTACGGCGGCCTCCGGATCCCTCTCCGCCTGGATACCGGGGGAGTTGAGCGACAGGACCTGCATGTCCAGCCCTGCGGCGTCCATGTCGTCGAGGCGTTCCTCGGTGAGGTCGAGGAGACGCCGGGAGGCCTCGGCCCAGGCGCTGGGTTGGGCGATGGACGCGGTCGACGCGCCATGGCCCACCAGGTCCGGGGTCACGAAGTGCTCTTCGAGGGCGATCAGCTTCATTGCGGAGTTCTCCTCGGGGGATCTCGTACGCGGGGTCGTACGCGGGCCTCGTGCTGCGGTCGAGGTCCCATATGCGGTCGGGGTACGGCGGCGCCCGGCTCGGTGTGAGTGGCCGGGGCGGATGAGATGCGCGGGTGTGTGCGCCGAAGGACGAGCGGCTCCGGGCGGCTGCGAAACGGGCCGCCGGTGTGACGGGGCAGTCGGGGGAGGTGAGTGCCACCGCTGTCGCAGTTCACCAGAACGTAACGCGTTCCGCAATAGTGAATGTAAGATCTGTTTGCGATCCGAGGTCGGCGCTCGTCGCGCCGATAGGCTGAACGCCTTCAACCACCTGCAGGGGAGAGAGCCGCACTGTGACCACGACCGACCCCAGGGAGAACGGGGAGCGTCAGGGCATCCAGTCCGTGGAGACAGCGATGCGGGTCCTGCTGGCGCTGGAGAGCGGCGGCGGTGCGCTGAGCCTGTCGGCGATCGCGCAGGCGAGCGGAATGCAGCCCAGCAAGGTGCACCGCTACCTCGTCAGCCTCGGCCGGATAGGGCTGACCTCGCAGGACCCCGCGTCGGGCCTGTACGACTTCGGGGCCGCGATGCGCCGCCTGGGCGCCGAGTCGCTGCGCCGCACCAACGAGGTGGCGGTGGCGAGCGGCCACGCGACGCAGCTGCGCGACCGCACGGGCCACTCCGTGAACCTCGCGGTCTGGGGTGACCGCGGGCCGATCGTGGTGAGCTGGGCCTACGGCACGCGCCCGCTGCCCCTGACGGTGCGCGTCGGCGCCACTCTTCCCCTGCTCACGTCCTCCGTGGGCCAGGTCTTCCTGGCCCATCTGCCCGAGAGTCTCACCGGCGAGGTACTGGCCGGCGAGCTCCGCGGCAAGGAGACCGACTGGACGGACGAGCGCCTCGCGGCCACCCGGGCGCAGGTCCGCGAACAGGGGCACGCCGAGACGCACAGTGGTGTCATCCCGGGCATCATCTCCGTCGCTGCACCCGTCTTCGCGGCGGGCGACCCGCTGCCGCTCGCCATCTCCGTGGTACTCCCGGAAAGCGCCGGCACGCCGGACCATCTCGCCGAAGTGACCGACGAGCTGCACAGCACGGTGTCCGCGGCCTCGCACGAGCTGGGGCATCTCGCCTAGCCCGCTACTGCTGCGGCGCGCGGCGCGGGCCGGCCACCTCGTCGTAGTAGGACTCGGCCGCGGGGCCGAGAATCTCGTGGGCCTCCAGGAACATCTCGTGCGCCTCGTGGCCCACCCAGCCCGCCGGGAGGAGTTCGGTCGGCAGGTCCGGGTCGCGGAAGGGGAACTTGCGGTAGTCGTAGGTCAGTCGCATGCGCTCGACCAGCGCCTCCTCGGGGCTGAGATGCCCGGCCCGGTACGACGGCATCCGGCTGCGGTAGGTGCGCAGCAGCTCGCGGTAGTCGTCGTTGAGGGTGGCGAGGTCCCAGCTGCGCGCCGCCATCTCGCGGTCGACGGGCAGCCCGCCGGACTGGCAGCGCAGTGTGTCGAGTCGTACGGCGGGCTCGTCGGCGAACTTCTCCCGGACCTGCTGGAGCCGGTCGTGCGGGGAGACGTACGTGGACGGCGCCAGCGGGCCGAAGCCCAGCCACGCCAGGTCCTTGCGGATGCGGTCGCGTACACCCCGCTCGGTCTCCGGGACCGAGTAGATGACCATGTACCAGTGGCGGTCCCAGTCGGACGGTGCCCGGTCGAAGATGCGTGAGCGGCCCTCGTCGAGGAGCTGGAGGCTGCGCTTGTTGAGCGCGTAGAGCGTCTCCCGGCCCTCGCGCCGGACATCGAACCAGCCCTCCTTGCGCAGCCGCGCGAGGACTACCCGCACCGTGCTCTCACCGACACCGAAGCAGCCCATCAGCGCGCTGAGAGTGCGCATCCGGGCCGCACCTCCGCGGTAGCGGACGTAGTCGCCGAACAGGTCGAAGACGATAGATCGAGGCTTCACGAAACCGACTATGTCACACGGACGGCCGTCGTGAAGATGAGCGATCCGGTCGAGGAAACCCCCGTACTGCTGGGATTCCACGCCGGTGACCCGCTCGAAATAGAGATACAAATTTTTGACGCCCGTGTATCCATTGACACAGATGCCCGCGAGCCTGAGTCTTGGGCTTGTACTCGACGTGGAGGCAGGAGCCATGGTGACTCGGATCGCTTGCGTGGGAGGCGGCCCCGGTGGGCTGTTCTTCGCGGCGCTCATCAAGCAGGCCGATCCGTCGGTCGAAGTGACGGTCTTCGAGCGGAACGGTCCGCAGGACACCTTCGGCTTCGGCGTGGTGTTCTCGGACGCGACGCTGGCCGCCATCCACGCGGCGGATCCGGTGCTGCGCACCGGGCTCGCGGAGCACGGCCGGCACTGGGACGACATCGAGGTGCGGCTGAAGGGGCAGCGGATCCGGTGCGGCGGCAACGGCATGGCGGCCATCACCCGCAAGACCCTGCTCCAGCTGCTGCACCGGCGGGCCGAAGAGGTCGGCGTCGACCTGAGGTTCAGCCACGACGTGCCCGCCGATCCGGCCCAGCTGGCCGACTACGACCTGATCGTGGCCGCCGACGGGGCCAACTCCCGGTTCCGTGACCGTCTCGCCGACGTGCTCGTGCCGGAGGTGGAGGTCGCGACCGCGAAGTTCATCTGGTTCGGCACGGACTATCTCTTCGACGGTCTGACCTTCGTGCACGAGCACGGCCCGCACGGCACCTTCGCCGTGCACGGCTACCCGATCAGCGACAGCGTCAGCACCTTCATCGTCGAGACCGACGAGGCGTCCTGGCGGCGGGCGGGGCTCGACGCGTTCGACACCGCCCAGCCGCCGGGCCCGAGCGACGAGAAGACCAAGCAGTACCTGGAGAAGCTCTTCGCCGAGCAGATCGACGGCCATGAACTGCTGGTCAACAACTCGCGCTGGGGCAACTTCCGCACCCTGCGCACCCGGCGCTGGCACAGCGGCAACGCCGTCCTGCTCGGCGACGCCGCGCACACCGCGCACTTCTCCGTCGGCTCCGGCACCAAGATGGCCATGGAGGACGCCGTCGCCCTCGCCGACAGCCTCCTCGCCCACCGCGACGACCTCGCGAGCGCCCTGGACGCGTACGAGGCGGCACGGCAGCCCTCGGTGGCGAAGATCCAGGGCGCCGCCCGGCCGAGCCTGTCGTGGTGGGAGCACTTCGGGCGCTACCACGACGCGTTCGAACCGACGCGGTTCGCCTTCCACTTCATCTCCCGCAGCATCGGAAAGGAACGGATCGCGCGCCGCGACCCGGAGTTCGTCGAGCGGGTCGTACAGGACTGGCGGGCGGCGCACGAGGGGCTCGACCCCCTGGACACGCCGTTCAGGGAGTTCGGCGGAAGGCGGCTGACCGCGGCGGAGCTCGCGGCGTTGCGCTCCGAGGGGTGCCTGTGGCTCACCGCACCCGAGACCGAGGCTCAACTACCGGAGACCTTCGGCGAGTTGGCCGAGTCCCTGGGCGACGAAACGCCCCCGGATCTGGTCGCCGTACACGGCGGAACACCGCTCACCCGGTCGCTTCTCGCCGAGCAGGCCCGGCTGGAGCACGGCGTGCCCGTGCTGATCGTGGAGGACACGATGGACGACGACCGGGCCGAGACGCTGCTGCTGTCCGGGCGCGCCGACCTGGTGGCGGGGGAGCGGGCATGAGCACCGACCTGACGCCGATGCTCGCGCCCGAGGGCGTGGTCGTGATCGGCGCCTCACGGCAGAGCGGCAAGCTGGGCGCCGCCATGGCCCGCTCGCTGGCCCCCTTCCCCGGCGCCCGCGCCCTGGTCAACGCGCGGCGCCCGGAACCCGACAAGGGCGTGTACGCCTCGGTCGCCGAAGCCGCCGCGCACACCCACGGACGGCTCGACCTGGCCGTGCTCTGCGTACCGGCGGCCGGCTGCGCCCAGGCACTGGCCGAGGCGGCAGCCGCGGGCTGCCGTGCGGCGCTGGTCTGCGCGGGCGGTTTCGGCGAGGCGGGCCCGGCGGGCGAGCAGTACGCGGAGGCACTGCGCGGCGTTGCCCGCGAGACGGGGATCCGCCTGCTCGGTCCCAACACCTCCGGCTTCTTCGCCCCTCATCTCGGACTGACGGCCAGCTTCGTGCCCGCGGCCGGGCAGCTGCCGGCCGGGGACATCGCGGTCGTCGCGGCCAGCGGCGGCGTCAACCACGCGCTCTCCTTCGACCTGGTCGCCGCCGGGAACGGCATCAGCCTCGGCGTCGGCATCGGAGCAGGTCTCGACGTCACCGCCGCGGACGTCCTGGAACACCTCGCGGCAGACGGCCGTACGACAGCCGTCGCACTGCACTTGGAGACGGTTCCGGACGGGCCACGGCTGGTGGAGGCCGTACGCCTGGTGGCCGCCGTCAAGCCGGTTGTGGCGCTCGTCGTCGGCCGCAGCGACGTCGGTGACTTCGCCCGGTCGCACACCGGAGCGCTCGCCACCTCCTGGCGTACGACGCGCGCCGCGCTGCGCCAGGCCGGGGCGGTGGTCGTGGACGACGAACGGGAGATGGTGGACGCACTCACCGCCCTCTCCCGCGTCCGGCTGCGGCCGCATGCGGACCCGGGGCTCGCGATAGTGACGGCCCAGGCGGGGCCGGGGCTGCTGCTGGCGGACCGGGCCGGCAGCGACGGCGTACGGATGCCGGAGCTGGCCGGGACCACGCAGGCCACGCTGAGCGAACTGCTGCCCCCGCTCACCTACCAGCGCAACCCGGTCGACACCGGCCGGCCCGCCGAGACCTTCGCCCGCGTCCTCGCCGCCACGGCCGCCGATCCGGCGGTGGACCTGCTCGCCGTCTACGCCCTGACCGAGCCCGACAGCGTCGACCTCGCCTCGGCCGCGCAGGACGCCGGCCTCGGTGCGGACTCCCCGGCCGTGGTGGTCGTCGGCGGCCTCCCCGAGGACGTCGCCGAACAGCGGGCGCGGCTGCACAAGGCGGGGATTCCGGCGCTGACCGGACCGGCATCGGCCGCCAATGCCGTACGGGCGCTGGTGACGCATGCCCGGCAGCGGACCGTGCGTGCCGACTGGTCTCCGCAGGAGACGGGTCGTGTCCCGGACGGCCTCGGTCCAGTAGAAGCGGGAGGCGTCCGGCGCGGCCCAGGCCGCGCCGTCTCCGTGCCGTCCGGCCCGCTGGACGAGGACGCCGCCAAATCGTTCCTCGCTTCCATCGGGATCCGCACCCCCGACCGCGTCGCCTGCGACACCCGCGCCGACGCCCACTACGCCCTGCGCCTGCTGGGCGGGCCCATCGCGGTCAAGGTGCTCGACGCCGCGATCCTCCACAAGACGGAGATCGGCGGAGTCCACCTGGGTGTCCGCACCCCCGGCGAACTCGACACGGCGCTGGACGCCATCGGCCCCGGCCACCGCTACCTGGTCGAGGCGATGGCCCCGGCCGGCGTCGACCTCGTGCTCGGCGTACGACGGGACCCCGTCTTCGGGCCGGTCGTCCTCGCCGGTCTTGGCGGAACGGCCGCCGAGGCCCTTGCGGACGTGGCGATCCGGCTCGCCCCGCTGTCCGCGGCCGAGGCCGCCGGGATGCCCGACGACCTGGCCGCCCGCGCCCTGCTCGCCGGCTGGCGCGGCGGACCGGTGCTCGACCGGGCCGAGTTCGGGCGGGTCACCGCCGCGCTCGCGGCCGCCCTGGCCGCGAGCCCGGACACTGCAGAGATCGAGATCAACCCCCTGCGGCTCACCGCCGACGGGCTGATCGCCCTGGACGCCGTGATCGTGCACACGGCCGACCGCACCTGAGGAGAACGACCATGCCAAGGCCGAGCAGCAACGGCGCTGTCCCCTGGCCCGCGGAGTACGCCGAGCGCTACACCGCGAGGGGTTACTGGGAAGGCCATGCCATCGGCGACGGGCTCCACGCCGCCGCCGACGCCACTCCCGACGCGGTCGCGCTCATCGACGGCGACCGGCGACTGACGTACCGTCAACTCGCTGAGCGCGCGGACGCCGTGGCCCTGCGCCTGGCCGCGCTCGGGCTCCGCCCGGACGACCGGCTCGTGGTGCAACTCCCCAACACCGCCGAGTTCGTGATCCTCACCTACGCCTGTCTGCGCCTCGGCGTCATCCCGGTGATGGCACTGCCCGGGCACCGCAGACACGAGATCGGTCACCTGGTCGAGCACAGCGAGGCCGTGGCCATCGCGGTGCCGGATTTCCTCAAGGACCACGACCACCAGTCGATGGCCTTCGAGGTCGCCGACGACTCTCCAACCCTTCAGCACATCCTCGTACTTGGCGACAAGGTCGGCCACGACGCCGTGGACCTGCGGGAGTTGTGTGCCGCGCCCGGCGCACCCGAGGACCGGGCCGCCGTGGACGCGTACCGGCCGGACAGCTGCTCGATCGCCGTCTTCCTGCTCTCCGGCGGCACCACCGGGCTGCCCAAGCTCATCGCCCGCACGCACGACGACTACGCCTACAACGCCCGCCGCAGTGCCGAGGTCTGCGGATTCGGCCCCGACACGGTCTACTTCGCCGCCCTGCCCCTCGGCCACAACTTCCCGCTCGCCTGTCCGGGCATGCTGGGCGTGCTGCTGGGCGGCGGCCGGGTGGTGCTGGGCTCGCCCAACCCGGAGAAGGCGTTCCCGATCGTCGAGCGGGAGGGCGTCACCGCGAGCGCCCTGGTCCCGGCCATCGCCCAGCGCTGGCTCGACCACCACCGCGAACACCCCGGAGCCGACCTGAGCTCACTGCGCCTCCTCCAGGTCGGCGGCTCCCGGCTCGCCGACCACGTCGCCCGCCGCGTACGCCCCGAACTGGGCTGCACACTCCAGCAGGTGTTCGGCATGGCCGAGGGACTGCTCAACTACACGCGTCTGGACGACCCCGAGGACGTCATCTGTACGACGCAGGGGCGCCCCATGTGCGAGGACGACGAACTCCTCGTCGTGGACGAGCTGGGCGACCCGGTCCCGGCTGGGACCCCGGGTGTGCTGCTCACCCGCGGCCCGTACACCCCGCGCGGCTACTACCGCGCCGAGGAACAGAACGCCCGCGCGTTCACCGAGGACGGCTGGTACCGCACCGGGGACATCGTGCGGCTGCGGCCCGACGGCAACCTCGTCGTCGAGGGCCGCGACAAGGACATGATCATCCGGGGCGGGGAGAACATCTCCGCGGAGGAGATCGAGAACTTCGCCTACCAGACCCCGGGCGTCGCCCGTGCCGCCGCCGTGGCGATGCCCGACGCCCGGCTCGGCGAGCGGGTCTGCCTCTACGTCGTACCGGAACCGGGGCACACGGTGGCCCTCGACGACGTCTGCCACGTCATGGAGCACGCCGGTGTCGCCCGCTTCAAGTTCCCGGACCGGCTGGTGACCGTCCCCGAACTCGCCGCCACCAAGGTCGGAAAGATCGACAAGAAAGCCCTGCGCGCCGACATCGCGCAGCGTCTCGATGCCGAAGGAACCCCCGATGACCAGTGACACCGATGGCATGGCGTCCGTCATAGCCCCGGAGGAGACGGACCCCGAACTCCGGAAGCTGTACGACGGCTTCGCGGCGGCCGGACTCATCCCTTTGTGGACCGAGATCGGCAACCTCATGCCGATGACCCCGCAACCCGAGGCCGTGCCGCACGTCTGGCCGTGGGACACCCTGCTCCCGCTCGCCCGCCGGGCCGGCGACCTGGTGCCGGTGGGGCGCGGCGGTGAGCGCCGCGCGATCGCACTCGCCAACCCCGGTCTGCCCGGCCGCCCATACGCAACTCCCAATCTGTGGGCGGCAGTTCAGTACCTGGGCCCGCGCGAGGTGGCGCCCGCGCACCGCCACTCGCAGGGTGCGTTCCGGTTCATCCTGGAGGGCGAGGGCGTGTGGACCGTCGTCAACGGCGACGCGGTGGAGATGCGCCCCGGCGACCTGCTGCTCACCCCGTCGATGCACTGGCACGGCCACCACCACGTCGGCGACGAGCCGATGGTCTGGCTTGACGGCCTCGACATCCCGCTCGTGCACCGCCTCGACGCCGGGTTCTTCGAGTTCGGCGAGGACGGCGTGTCGGACCGGTCGACCCCGTCCCGGTCGCGGAACGAGCGGCTGTGGGGTCACCCGGGCCTACGGCCGATCGGGGCCCCGGACAGCCCCAACTCCCCGTTGATGGCCTACCGATGGGCCGACACCGACGACGCTCTCACCGCCCAGCTGGAGCTGGCGGACGAGGGACACCCGGGTGTCATCGAGCCCGGCCACGCCGGCATCCGCTTCACCAACCCCGCCACCGGCCGTGACGCCCTCGCCAGCCTGCGCACCGAGATGCACCGGCTGCGCCCGCGCACGGCCACGGCCACCCGCCGCACGGTGGGTTCCTCGGTCTGGCAGGTGTTCCGAGGCAGCGGCACCGTCACCCTCGACGACCGAGTGATCGAGGTGACCGCCGGCGACCTGATCGCGGTCCCCTCCTGGTGCGCACTGACCATCGCCGCGCACACGCAGCTCGACCTGTTCACCTTCAGCGACGCGCCCCTCTACGAGGCGTTGAACCTCGCCCGCACCGAAACGACCGAGCCCGAAACGGCCGAGAACACCGGGAGCACCACCTCATGAAGCTCGCCACCATCCGCACGGCCGACGGCACGGCGGCCGTCCGCCTCGACGGCGACCGGGCCGTGGAGACCGGCGCTCCCGACGTCGCCGCCCTGCTGCGCGGCCCCGACTGGCGTGCGTACGCGGCCGCCGCCGACGGCCCGGCGCACGAGGTGGCCGCACTCGACCTCGCCCCGGTCGTCACGACCCCGGCCAAGATCTTCTGCGTGGGCCACAACTACCGCACCCACATCGCCGAGATGGGCCGGGAGATGCCGTCGTACCCCGCTCTCTTCGGCAAGTTCGCCAACGTCCTGCTCGGCGCCCGCGACGACATCGTCCACCCGGGCGAGACGGAGCAGCTGGACTGGGAGGCCGAACTCGGCTTCGTCATCGGCTCCCGGCTGCGCCGCCGGGCCACCGAGGAGGAGGCGGCGGCCGCGATCGCCGGCTACACCGTCGTCAACGACATCTCCATGCGGGACTGGCAGTGGCGTACCCCGCAGTGGCTGCAGGGCAAGGCGTGGGAGGCCAGCACCCCGGCCGGGCCCTGGCTGGTGACCGGCGACGAGATCGACGACGCGGCCGACCTGGAGATCCGCCTCGAGGTGGACGGCGAGGTCATGCAGCGCTCCCGCACCTCCGACCTGCTTTTCACCCCGGCGCACATCGCCGCGTATCTCAGCACGTTCACGACGCTGGAGCCGGGCGACCTCGTCCTCACCGGTACGCCCGGCGGGGTCGGCGCGGCACGTGACCCGAAGGTGTTCCTGAAGCCGGGCCAGGTTGTACGGACCGTGGTCGAGGGGATCGGGGAGTGCGTGAACACGATCGTCGAGGACAAGCCGTGACCGTGCCCGTCGTTCGGTCGCTGGCCTGGGTGGAGGAGGGACAGCTCGCGCTGCGGCAGGCCGTCGACGCGCTGCCAGCCGACGCGGTGGCCGAGCCGTCCGCCCTGCCTGGCTGGACCCGCGGCCACCTCCTCACCCACCTCGCCCGCAACGCCGACGCCCTGGGCAACCTGCTGACCTGGGCCCGGACGGGCATCCCGACCCCCATGTACGCCTCGCCGGACCAGCGCGCCACGGACATCGAAGCGGGCGCCGGGCGTCCGCTCGTCGAACAGCGGTCTGACGTACGGGAATCCGCCGCCCGGTTCGCCCAGGCGGCCGAGGCGCTGGCGGACGACGCCTGGTCGGCCACGGTCACCAGCGGACAGGGCCGCGAGATCCCGGCGTCCGAAGTGCCGTGGCTACGGGCCCGCGAGGTGTGGATCCACCTGGTCGACCTGCGGGTGGGCATCGGCATGGACGTACTGCCGCCCGACCTCGCCTGGGCCCTCGTACGGGACGTCGCCGGATGGATGTCGGCCCGCCTGGCGCCGGACACCGGGGCCGAGTTGACCGCGGACGGCCACGGCACCGTCGTACTCGGAACGCCCTCCCCGAGCGGCGGCACGGTCTCCGGACCGCCGTACGCCCTCGCCGCCTGGCTCACCGGCCGGGGCGGCACCGAAGAACTGCGCGGCGAGCTGCCGAAGCTCCCTCGCTGGATATGACCGAGTGATTGTCAACGATCAAAGGAGATCGGCATGAGTGAGACCTTCGTCCTGGTGACCGGCGCCTGTCACGGCGGTTGGGCCTGGCGCCCGGTCGCGAACGAGCTGAGAGCGGCCGGGCACGAGGTGTACACCCCCACGCTGGCCGGACTGGGCGAGGGCGACGACCCGCGCGACGTGACCCTGACCGACTGTGTGAACAGCCTCGTGGAGTACGTCGAACGCGCCGGTCTGACGGACATCACTCTGGTCGGCCACAGCTGGGGCGGCTACGTGCTGGTGGGCGCGGCGCCCCGGCTGGCCTCCCGGCTGCGTCGGCTGGTTTTCTGGAGCGCGTTCGTGCCGAACGACGGCGAGTCGCTGATCGACGCGTGCCCGCCGCACTACGGCGAGATGTTCCGCGCCGTGGCGGCTGCTTCCGGCAACAACGGAGTGACATTCCCCTTCGAGGTGTTCCAGCAGGCGTTCATGCAGGACGCCGACGAGGCGACACAGCGGATCGTTCACTCCGTGCTCGTGCCGCAGCCACTCGGCACTTTCACGGAGAAGCCGGACACGAGCGCGTTCTACGCGCTGGACATCCCGACCGCGTACGTCCTGTCCGAGGAGGACCTCTCCCTCCCCGGCGAGTGGCACTGGGCCGAGCGCTTCCCCCAGCGCCTGAAGAACCCGCTGATGATCAATACCCCCGGCAGCCACGAGGCCCTCTTCACCCGCCCCGCCGAACTGGCCGACGCGTTCGTCCGGGCCTGCGCGGCATAACGGTGCCTCATGGCGTCCCGCCTCGGGAAGGGCACCTGACCCGCACCGGGCGTGGTCGGGACACACCGCGCGGTGCGCACCGTTCGTTCCGCGTCACCGCGCCGGACGGGCAGAGCAGCCCGACCGGCCGAGTGCGAGGCAGCACGATCTCCTGAGCGATCTCAGTCCGCGCTGAGGGGAATCCGCAGCCGCACCCGGTAGCCGCCCTCCGTGGTCGGGCCCGCCTCCAGGGTGCCGTGCAGGATGTCGGCCCGTTCCCGCAGGCCGACCAGGTCCTGCTGCGATCCGGGGAGGGACAGGGAGGGACGCGTGGGCGGGGTGTTGGCGACGGTCACGCCGACGTGGTCGCCGTCCTGCCACAGCTCGACGCGGGCCGTGGCGCCGGGGGCGTGCTTGCGGACATTGGTCAGCGCCTCCTGGACCGTGCGGTAGAGGGCCCGTTGCGCCGGTGTGCCCACGGTGGGCGGGAGTTCACCCTTCAGCTGTGCGTGAGTGCCGCTTGACTCCACGAGTTTGTGCAGGTCGGCCAGGGTGGGCTGAGGAGTCAGCTCGGTGGCTTGGCCGCCGGAGGCGCGCAGCAGCGTGACCATGGTGCGCAGTTCGTCGAGTGTGGTGACGCTCAGGGAACGGATCGTGCGGGCGGCCTCTTTGGCGTTCGGGTCCTGGGCGGCGACCTGCATGGCTCCGGCCTGGACGGCGATCAGGCTGACCTGGTGGGAGACCACGTCGTGCATCTCGCGGGCCAGCTGGGCGCGTTCGCGGGCGAGTACGGCCTGGGCGTGCAGGGCCCGCTCGTGTTCCCTGGCCTCCTCGATCTCCGCCAGCCGCCGCGCCAAGTCCCGGTGCGCCTGGAGGAGTTGCCCGACGAGGACCGGGGCGACAGCGGTGGCCAGGCTGTACACGAAGTCGATCAGCGTCATGGTCCGGCCGACCTCGGAGAAACTGTCCAGGGGCCACGGAACGCTGCTCGCCACGGCGGCCAGGGCGACGCACCCCGCGAGGAGAGGGCGGTTGCGGGAGCGTTGGGCCAGGGTGAACAGCGCCACGAGCGGGGCGACGGCGACCGGCTGCGTCAGCGCGATGGGCAGGGTGAGCGTGAAGACGCCGAGCGGGAACCTGCGCCGGAAGGCCAACGCGCCGCAGCTGAGTGTGGCCAGCGCGACGCCGGGGCGCGTGTCGTCCCACAGGGGCAGCCACAGGTCCACGACTGCCACCGCCACCAGGAGGATGTCGACGACCGGTGCGGGCACACGCTCCCACAGGGCGCGTGCGCGGTTCATCGTCTGGCCTCCGGCTGTGGGCGCTCGTCGAGCAGTCCGGCCCGCTGCGCCAGCAGCGCGGCCTGCACCCGGCTGGTCACCCGCAGCTTCGTGAGGATCGCGCTGACGTGGTCCTTCACCGTGCCGGCACCCAGGTGGATGCGCGCCCCGATGTCGGCGTTCGACAAGCCCTCCGCCACCAGGACGAGGACGTCGCGCTCACGCGCGGTGAGCAACCGCACTCTGGCCGCCTCCTCGTCGACGGCCGCCTCGGCGCGGGGGTGGCTGTGCAGCAGGGTCCGCGACGCCTTGGGGGACAGCACCACGCCGCCCGCGGCAAGGGTGCGCACCAGATGGGCCAGCTGTTCCGGCTCGGTGTCCTTGAGCAGGAAACCGGCGGCGCCGGAGTGCAGCGCGGTCAGGATGTACTCGTCGGCGTCGAACGTGGTCAGCATCGCCACGACCGGAGCGTCCGGCATCGTCCGCAGCTCGCGCAGCACGGTGAGCCCGTCGACGTCCGGCATCCGGATGTCCAGCAGGACCACGTCGGGCCGCTCCCGGCGGACGGTCTCCACGGCGTCGCCGCCGCTCGCGGTCGCGACGACCTCGATGTCGTCGGACGCGCCCAGGATGAGCCCGAAGCCCGACCGCACCAGAGCCTGGTCGTCCACCACCACTACCCGCACCACCCCGTTCACGTGCGCTCCGCCTCACCTTCGTCCCTACCGCCCGGTTCTTACCGCCACGACCCTAAAGCCCCGGAGAGTCCCCGGGGCCCGGCGAGTCACAGCTCCAGCCACCCGGCGGGGTATCACCCTCCGGTCGGCAGGGACGCCGCAGCCTTTCGCCGCATGCTCCGCACGAGAAGTCCTCGATACGGGAGAGAGCCGAGCCCTCGCCCGGCACGCCCCCCCGGCCGGCTGAGCGCGGTGCCCGCCCGGGAGCCTCCCGGACGGGCACCGGCCCTTCGCTCAGGACGTCGTGCCGGTCACCGTGCTTCCCGACTTGGTCACGTAGTACGTCGTGGTGGCGCCGCTCCAGAAGTGGAAGGTGAGCTTCACACGCGTGTCACCCTTCACCGCGTCGAGGAAGGCGGGGGTGAGGCGGATGGCCTTCTTGGCCTTGTCCGGTGCGAAAGCGGTGTTGAACTGCTGGTAGGGCGTCCAGCTGGTCGGGCCGGCGTTGCCGCCGTCCGCGTACGTGGCCTCCATCGTCGCCAGCTCATCGCCCCGGAGCTGCGTGGGGATCCGGAACGAGTTCGTCGTCCCGGTCGTGTTCGACTGCACCGGGGTTTCATGGGTGCTCACCTGGAGCCGCCAGGGGACGCCTCGGGAGAACTCGGCCTGCAGCGTCGCGTTGACCCCGTGGGTACGGTCCCCGACGAGCCGGGTGAGCGCGGCCGCCCTCAGGGTCAGCCGGTTGCCGGCAAGGGTGTAGTCCTTGCCGTTGACCAGCTTGGTCGTGCCGTGCTTGAGAGCCTTGAAGGTGGCTCCGTTCAGGTTCAGGGTGAGCGTACGGTCCTTGACGCGGCCGGACTTCGGCACGAAGACGTTGTCCGTGGAAGCGGTTGCCGAGCGCGTGGTCCAGCTCGACTTGATCTGGCGGTACATCCCGGCGTCCTTCCACCGCAGCTTGTCGCGGTCGAAGAAGGCGCCGTTGTCCCACAGGACGGTGGTGACCTTGTTGGTGCGAGCGGTGTGGCCGAACGCCTCGAAGTACTTCTGCATCTCGCCGCGTTCCACGGCGCCGGGGCCGTGGTCGTAGCCGAGCAGACCGTACTCGCCGATGACGACGGGGATGTTCTTGGCGACGAAGGTGTCATGGATCCGCTTGAAGGTCTGGCTCAGGTCTTTCTGAACCGTGGCGTCGAAGCGGGTCGTGCCGGCGACGTTCACGCTGAACGGGAAGTAGCCGTAGTAGTGCACGGTGGCGATCAGTCGCGGGTCGCGCAGCGACTTGATCGTGCTGGCGAGGTTGTTCATCAGCCGCTGGTCCGGTGTGCAGACCTGGGTGGGCAGCATGAGCAGCCGCTTGCCGTGGTTGCCGCCCGACTTGCGCACGATGCTGTGGAACGACTTGTTCAGCTCGTTGAGGAGCTCGGCCTTACGGGCGTCGTCGGCGCTCTCGAACTGCGGCTCGTTGACGCTCTCGAAGACCAGCTTGGCGGACTCGTTCCTGAACGTCGCGGCGATCTGGGTCCAGGTGGCGTTGAAGCGCGCGAGCACCTTGTCGTGGTCGGTGGACATCGAGTCGGCCCACTGCCAGGAGTCGTGGTGGATGTCGATGATCACGTAGAAGCCGCTGTCGAGCGCTTGGTCGACCACTTGCCTGACCCGCTTCAAGTACGCCGGATCGATGGTGTAGTTCGGCGCTCCTCCCTGGTGGTCGGTCCAGGTCACGGGGACGCGGATGCTGTTGAAGCCTTGGGAGCGGACCTTGTCCAGCAGGGTCTTGGTGGTGCGGGGCTGGCCCCACGCGGTCTCGTCCGGGATGGCGTCCAGACTGTTGCCCAGGTTCCAGCCCGGCTGCATCGCGGCCACAGCGGTCATCGCGTCGCCGGGAACCGGAGCCGCGGCCGCCTCGGGCCGGGCGTCGTCACCGAACGTCCCGAAGACCGCGCCGTAGGCGAGAACGCCCGCGGCTGCCAGCGCCAGCGGCATCCCCACCACCAATCCGACCCTGCGTCGGCGGTGCCGGGCAGCCTGCTGTCATTGCTCATCCGTCCTGGAAGATCGAGCCGGTATCTCCCCTCAGTTGCCGTCGGCAGGCGGGCGGTTGCCGACCTTCACAGGACATACACAGGTCCGCCCGCCGTCGGCCGACCCGGCCCGGGGGTGGCACAGCAGTCGGCGTAGCAGCGGTGCCTTCCATGCGGTGAAGGGTGGGTGGGCAAGCCGCAGCACGTCGGGAACAGCGGCTTTTCGAGGACGGGCCGCTTGAATTGATGCGCTTATTGCATGGACAGATCTCGGTTTGATGCTGGACGCGGATCCGGTAGTGCTCCGAAACTCTCGCGTAACACCTCGGCCTGCCCCGCCCAGATCCCGCCCCGCCGCCACCGAGGGCCGTCCGCATGGTCCGTTGGGGTGGCCCGACCATACGCGCCATGGCTGCACTGATGCTGGACAGTTCCGACCTCCAACGTGCGGCCTGCTTCCGGGAGTTCGGAGCAGGTGAACACCTCCACCCACCAGGCACCCGATCCGGGTGCCCCCACAAGACCGAGACGAGGGGACGCATGAGACGGATCACCAGACGTACGGCGCTCGCGGTCACAGCAGGTGCGGTCGCGGCGCCGGCCGTGAGCACGGCAACCGCCTCGGCCGCCGGCACAACGACAGCCACATCTCAAGGACGACAAGCGACCTCCGGGCGCAATCCGGTCCTGCGAACGGACCTCGTCACGCGGGTGACGCCGAGGAACAACTGGCTGGTGGCTGCCGTCGCCATCCAGTACTCGTATCCCATTGACTTACGCGGCGGGGTGATCCCGTCCTCGGCCTTCCAGGTGAAGGCCACTGTGGGCGGGCAAACAGCGGCTCGCACGGTGACCCGGGTCTACTCCAGCACCACCGCCGAGGTGGACGACCGATCTCACCCCGGACGGCCGGGGGACCGCCTGATCATCGAACTCGACCCGAACGACTCCAACGCGCGGGCCGCGGGCACCGACCCCCTTCCGCTCGACCGTGCCTACTCCGTCAGACAAGTGGCGGACGTGCACACCCCGGAAGGCGAACCAGTGCTCAGGGCTGGTCCGTTCGCGAGCCGGAACGACGACGTCATCAATCCCGTGGTCGACGACTTCGCCGCCGGTTCCTTCACCGACTCCGCAGGTTTCGAACTGGACTTCCGGCTGTACCAGCCCGAGGGATTCGTACGGAACCCGCAGACGCGCAAGCGGTACCCACTCGTCGTCACCCTGCACGGCGGTGGCGAAGTCGCGGACAACAACATGACCCAGCTCACCTCCAACCGGATCGCGGTCACGTTCGCCAAACCGGAACGACAGCGCCGCGACCCCGCGTTCGTCCTCTCTCCGCAGATCCCCCTGCCCCGTCCCATGGACGGACCCGACGGCACGGACTGGACCGACGCCAAGGTCCAGGCCGCTCTGGTCGAACTCATCGACACCTTCGTGAGCGAGCACTCCCGCAACGTGGACACAGCCCGGCTCTATCTCGTCGGCCTGTCCTCGGGTGGGCGCGGTATCTACAGCCTGCTGGCGAAGCGCCCCGACGTGTTCGCGGCCGCCCTGCCCACGGCCGGCTGGGGCGACTCGGCCACCATGGACCAGATCACGCACATCCCGATCTGGGCCGACCACTCCGTCGACGACCCGGTCGTCCCCTACCGGGAGGGCCGGTTCGGCAAGCCCGGCACCTGGACACTGATGAACGCGCTGGAGACCGCCGGTGCACGGGTCACCCGCGGGGAGTGGGCCAACGATCTGCCGAAGACACAGTTCGAGGCCCGGTCCCGGGCACTCCTACGGCAGGCCCGGGCCACGCGCAGCCACGTACTGTTCACGAGCTACACGCCCGGAACGACACCGGTGAACCCACACCTCTCATGGGCCCAGACGTATGAGAACGACGTGGTCATCGACTGGCTCTTCGAACAGTCCCGGTAGCCGCCGCACACGGCGCCCCTTCGCGCACTCCGCTGTCCGGTTACCGCGCTCTCACCGCTATCCGGAGGTAAAGCAATGCGTCCATCCCGTCGTTCCACTCACACGACCGTGCAGTTACGGACCCGACCCCGTGCCATGACGGCACTGATCTCCCTGGTGACCACCCTCGGCTTGGCGCTGACTCTGCTGACAGCCGCCGCCCCGCCGGCGGCCGCAGCCGTCCCGGACCCGACGACTGCCTCCCTGGAGGCCGGCAGCGGGCCGCTGACCACCGCCACCTACACCGTTTCCAGCCCGAGCGGGTACGGCTCCGGCACGGTCACGTACCCCACGAACAGCGGCTCGTACCCGGGCGTCGTACTGATGCCCGGCTATCAGGGCACACAACAGAACCTGCAGTGGCTCGCACCCCGCCTCGCTTCCTGGGGATTCGTCGTCATCAACGTCGGCACCAACACACTCACCGACGATCCCGCATCACGAGGCCGCCAGATCACCGCCGCCGGCACCCAGTTGCTCGCGCTCGGCAACGCCACCGGCAACCCGATATCGGGGAAGGTCAACGGCACGCTGGGCGCGGTCGGCCACTCGATGGGCGGCGGGGGTGTCATGGCGGCCCTCCGGGACGACTCGCGCTTCCGGGCGGGCGTACCCACGGCCCCGTACTACCCGAACATGAACTTCTCCGGAGTCACCGAGCCCACGTTCTTCCTGACCTGTCAAAGCGACCCTCTCGCCCACGGCAACGACTACGCGGTGCCCTGGTACAACTCCATGTCCCAGGCCGAGAAGCTCTACATCGAGGTTCCGGGCGACCATCTGTGCCCGATGACGGGCTCCGGCAACAAGGCCAAGCAGGGCAAGTGGATCGTGTCGTTCCTCAGCCTCTGGCTGCATGCCGACACCCGTTTCAGCCCGTTCCTGTGCGGTCCCGTACGTGACGCCGACAAGAACAACACATCCCTGGTCACGCGCTGGATGGACACCTGCCCGTTGTGACCGGCTCGCTCGGAGCGCTCCGCGGCTCGCCGACGCAGCGCTCCGAGCCTGCTGCCGGAGCCGCCATCGCCCAACTCGGCGCCGCCGGCCCGGTTCCAGCCGGTGGGCGGGGCCAATGCCGCCGATCGGCGGGGGTGGTGGGGCCCTCTGGCGGATTCACCGCCGACCCGTGGCGTTTCCAGTCTGGAGGGCATGAAACGCGATGCAGTCACCGACGCCCCTTCGACGGCCGGAGCACGGGAGGTCGAGCAGCCCTCCACAGCCCGGCTGGTCGGGCTGGACCTGGCCCGGGGCCTGGCCGTCTTCGGTATGTACGCGGTCCATGTGGGCCCCGCCCCGGGCCAGGACGGTGTCATCGGCTTCCTGATGGAGCTGGCACAAGGCCGCTCCTCCGCCCTGTTCGCCGTCCTGGCCGGCTTCGCGGTCGCTCTCATCACCGGGCGCCGCACACCGAAGACCGGCCTGGCTGGCCGCCAGGCCGTCGCCAAAGTCGTCATCCGGGCCGTGATCCTGCTGGCCCTCGGCACCGCCCTGACCATGACCGGCACCCCGGTCGTGCCGATCCTCGCCTTCTACGGACTGTTCTTCCTGCTCGTGCTGCCGCTGTATCGGCTGGGCGCCAAGCCGCTGGCGCTGATCGCGGCGGGCTGGGCCCTGGTGGGCCCGCAGCTGCTGTACGTGCTGAAGCCGATGGTCGGCGACCGCACATTCCCCACCGTCGGCCAGGCCGACGGCCTCGTCTCGCTGCTCTTCACCGGCGGCTATCCGGCCCTGACCTGGGTCCCGTTCGTCATCGCCGGCATGGCCGTCGCCCGCCTCGACCTGACCGCCACGGCTGTCCGAACACGCCTCGCCCTCACCGGCGTCGCCCTCGCCGTCACCGGCTACGGCGGCTCCTGGCTGGCGCTGCGCTTCGTGCCCGGTGCCGCCGAGGCCGTCCGGGAAGCCGAGGGGGGATCGGGCATGTCATCCATGCCGTCCATGTCGTCCGCATCGTCCATGTCGTCCGGATCACCCGGCAGCGATGGCATCTTCGGCGACACCCCCGCCGGGATGCTGGTCGCCTCCCCGCACAGCGAGGCGACCCTGTCCATCGTGGGCAACACCGGTGTGGCGATCCTGGTGATCACCGTCTGCCTGGCCGCCATGGACGCCTTCCCACGGCTGCGCCGCCTGGCGGGGCCCGTCATCGCGGTCGGCTCGATGTCGCTGACGGCGTACGTCTTCCACATCCTCGCCATCTGGCTCCTGGACACCGAGGAACTCACCCTGACCGGCCAGGCCTTGTACATCCTGCTCGGCTTCATCGTGTCCATCACCGTCCTCGCCACCATCTGGTCCCGCTTCTTCCAGCGGGGGCCGCTGGAATGGCTGATGGGCAGGGCGACCCAGGTCGCCCGGCGCATCCGGCGAGGGGAATCCGCGCCCGGATCCGGAGCCGGCGCCCCGTACGGTACGGCTGTACGGGGCGCCGTTTGGGGGTGTGGTCCTCGCCGTCACGGGGGCCACCGCCCGGCGCACTCGCTGCGCGGCCTCACGGGCCAGTTCGGCAACGCCCAGGTACCCAGTTCCGATGACGTCAGTGCCGGGCGAACTGAACCCCGGTCGGTTGCACGACGTTCGGCCGCACCGCGATCCCGGTGATGGTCAGTCGTTCTCCGTAGATGTCCGTGACTCTGATCGAGCTGCCGCACCCGCTGCCGCTGTCGGAGATGAAGTAGTTGTATTCGGTGCGGGGCAACTGCCGCCAGCCGCCGCCGGCCTGGACCTCCAGGCGCGCGACCGGGTTGCGGTGGCCGATCGCCTGGATGCCGCACCAATAGGGGCTGGACCCGGTCTTGTACCTGATGGAGATCGTGTCGGACGTGCTGGGACTCAGCAGCTGCCAGGTGATCGGTATCCGGCCGACCTTGAGATCGGCGAGTTTGGCGAAGGCCTGTTGGCTGAGGTCGATTTGCCCGGGTGCGCAAGGCAGGGGGCATTCGTTGGTGATCCGTACAGTGATCGACTTGCCGTTGGCCGCGCGGACGAGCACGTACGCGCCGCACGCCCTGGACGTCTCGTAGTCCGTGGTGTTCATGGCCGCGATCATGAGGTCGGGACTCGGGCCGAACAGGCAGGCGCCGTTTCCGTCGGCGGCCTCGTAGGCGGTGGCGACCCCGGTGTAGGAGGTGTTGGGCCGAATCCGCCCTGCCGACGATGGCGTGGTGGACGCCGTTCGCGGGGGCCGCGGGGTGGCTTTGGCCGAAGGGCGTGCTGCACCGGACGTCGCAGCAGCCGTCGGCGTCGGGGTACCGGTCGCGGTCGGCGTCGCCGACGCGCTCGGGGTGCCCGTCTCCGTCGTGCTGGTGGCTCTCACCTGGGTGGTGGCGGGTGTGGCCGTGGCCTGCCCTGCCGCCGCCTCGCGGTCGGAGGGCGACCCCATGACCAGGTAGGCGAGAACCCCCGCGGCGGTCACCGCCAAGGTGGTGCCCAGCACAAGCCTGCGTCTTTGCCTGCGCTGACGCGCGGCCTGCCTCGCTGTCTTCATACCTGTCCGTTCGGAAGATCGAGCCGATGGTGCACTGCTCAGTGGCCGCAGAGAGCGGAAAGGTTGCCTTCGATTTCTCACTGGCGCGTACGAGAGTTCCGCGGCGGGCGTATCCGGACGGCTTGCCAGGGTCGTTCCCCTTGTGTCGCTCCCGGGTCCAACGTCCGTGTGTGACAGGGGAGTTCACCCCGGTGGTGTGTTTCCACCTCTTCTCTGGACGCAACCGGCACATTCGCCGACCGTGACCAGTCTTTTCAGGTCCCACGGACTACGGATGCCGAAGGTATTGACGCATCCCGCTGCTCACACTTAACGTCTGCCCGACATCGCGAACGCTGTTCGATATCCCGCACAACTCATGTCGGCCGGACGGGAAGCCGGCCAGGAGAATCGGTCGGCCGCCGTTTTGATATCGCCCTACGCCGAAGGCCGCTTGGCCTGGTCAAGAGAGAACCGCCCCACTCGGGCGACAACCGGTACTTCACCCGCAAGCCGTCACACCACCGACGCACGGGCATCGTTTGCCCAGCCCCGCCGTCACCACGGCGAAATGCAGCGCACGCAGGGGACATGCCGTTGCCGGAGCCGACCACCCCTTCCACGTTGTGCGGTAGTCGGCCCTGTCCCGCCAACACCGAGACTGAGCCCCCTGGTTGACCCTGCTTCGCTCCTTTTCGCCCGATGGTGAACATTCGCAGAACGACAGGAGATGGACATGTCCGCGCTTCGCGCCCGGCTGTCGGCGATATTGCTCGCCGTGTGCCTGCTCTTCACAGGCCAAGCCCTGACCACACCGCAGCGGGCTGCCGCCGCCGATCCGGGCTATCTCATGACGCACTTCATCGGGGAGGGGTCGACCGGTCAGCAGATCTACTTCTCGCACAGTACGGACGGCCTGAACTGGAGTGACCTCAACGGCGGAGGGATGGCCCTGCGTTCCACGGTCGGTACGCGTGGGGTGCGTGACCCCGCACTGGTGCGTTCCCCCAACGGCGACAAGTACTGGATCATCGCGACCGACCTGTGCATCGACTGCGGGCAGACGTGGAGTCAGTCCATCAACGACGGCAGCCGCAATCTTGTGGTGTGGGAGTCGACGGACCTGGTCACCTGGTCGCAGCCGTGGTTGCTCAACGTCGCCGGAGCGATTCCCGACGGGCGCAACGCGTGGGCGCCGGAGGCGATCTGGGACCCGGCCAGCAACGCCTACGTCCTGTACTGGGCGACGAACAAGCCCCTCAACGGCGCAACGAAGCACCGCATTTACTACGCCCGCACCAGCGACTTCCGCTCCATCACCACCCCGCAGGTCTACATCGAGCGCCCCGGCACCCAGGAAATCATCGACACCCAGATCGTCGAGATGCCGAGCGGCGTCGGCAACTACCGCTACGTACGGGCCTCCGGTGACGGCCAGATCACCCTCGAAGGCAGCAACTCGATCCTCGGCACCTGGACCAACCTCGGCAACCTCTCCGGCATCGGCCTGACCGGCTCCCAGGTCGAGGGTCCGATGTGGATGAAGTTCAGAGACCGCAACGAGTGGACCCTCTACCTCGACCAGTACGCCACGAGCCGCGGCTACATGCCGGTCACGACGACCAACCCGTCCGCCTCCGGCACCTACAAGCTCCCGGCGTCGGGCAGCTACAACCTGGGCGGCACCAAGAAGCGCCACGGTTCGATCCTGAACCTGACGGCCGCCGAGGAGAGCCGCGTACAGGCCCGCTGGCCCAACACCGCGATCAAGCGGCTCCAGTCGTTCAACTTCCAGGACCGGTACGTGCGGCACGCCAACATGGACGTGCGCATCGACCCCAACGTCAGCCCCGCCGGCGACTCCCAGTTCCGGCTGAGGACCGGTCTGGCGGGCTCCGGCACCGTCTCCTTCGAGTCGGTGAACTTCCCCGGCTACTTCCTGCGGCACGCCGGATACGACTTCCAGCTGGCCTACAACGACGGCACCACCCAGTTCGCCGCGGACGCCACCTTCCGCCAGGTCGCCGGGCTCGCCGACGCAAGCTGGTCGTCGTTCCAGTCGTACAACCACCCCGACCGGTACATCCGCCACTACGCGTACCAACTCCGCCTCGACCCGATCACCAACGCGACGGGGCGCGGCGACGCCACCTTCCGCGTGACGAGCTGACCCGACGCCGACAACGAAACCGCATCGGCGAGGCAATGCCCCGCCGATGCGGTCCGGGCCCGCGCTCAGGGTGTGACGTTCCCTCGCCGTACCGGGCCTCGTGCGGACCGGCGAGGGGTCAGGACCGGCTGTACGAGCCGATGCCGGTCCACACCGCTGCGGGCGTTGATGAGAGCGATCAGCAGATCGACCGCTTCGTCGCTCACCCGCTCCGGACGGAGGCTGAGCGTGGTGACGGGCGGGGTCGTCGTCGCGTAATCCGGATCCTCACTGATGCACGCCACCAGCAGATCCTGCGGCACTCGAAGCCCGCGGTGCCGGGCGGCGGCGAGGATGTTGTGACCGGAGTCGGAGTAGATGCCGATGACGGCGTCCGGTCGTGGATCGCGGTCGAGCAGCCGGCCGACCGCATCCCGTTCAGCCGTGAAGTAGTCGGGCAGCGAGGCGTACTCCTCGACGAGGGCGGGCATGTCGTGCTCGGCGCACCAGGCGGCGTAGGCGCGTCCGATCAGGTGCGGGTACTCGTCGTCGTGCAGCGGCTGGGAGAGTGCGATCCGCCGGGCGCCGGCCTCCGTGAGGTGGTCGAGCAGGATGCGCAGGCCCGCTTCGTAGTCGGTGTCCACCCACGCGTCGAGCCAGTGCGGCTGGGGCGGCCGGCCGGCGGTGACCATCGGGATGCCCCGCTCCCGCAGGATGGAACGCACCGGGTCATCGGCGCGCGGCTCGACGTGGATGACGCCGTCCATCGGCGTGTTGAGCCACATCCACGGTGACAGGGAACTCGGCATGACCATGAGCATGTAGCCGCGCTCGTGCGCCGCCGCCATCGCGCCCAGCGTCAGCTGTGCGTAATAGGGGATCTCCATGTACGAGACGGGAAGGTCGCCGTACGTCGTCATGGTCAGGCCGAGCACTCCGGTGCTCCCGCGGGCCAGGGCCCGGGCCGTGCTGGCCGGGGCATGACCGAGTTCGCGTGCCGCGGCGAGCACACGCTGCCTGGTCGCCTCGGACAGCCGTCCGGTGCCGTTGAGCGCGTTCGACACCGTGGCCGTGGACACCCCCGCCCGTGCAGCAACGGCGCCGAGCGTGGGACGCCGCCAGACACGCGAACTCGTCATGTGTATACCCCATGCACCCCAACAGCCCCACGATGGCTTGTGGTTAACGCCTTAATCACTCAACGTACCCGGCGACGGCGGCCTGGACGGCCGTCTTCGACCAGCGTGCCGATCGCGGAACAAGAACAGTTGAGGCCAAACAGGGCCAACTTCTCGCCATGTTCCGTAGTCTTGCCCGGCCCAGGGGCCGTATCAGATCGGGATGCTCAGGTCCCCGCGACCTCGCGGGTACCGGGCGCCAGTGCGTCACATGGACAAGAGGGGAAACGGTGGAGGCGACAAGTACACAGGTGCGACAGGGGACCATACCTCCGGTCGTCGCGGCGCGGTGGGCGCTGTGGACGTTTGTCATCGTCAACTTGGTGATCGTCGAGGTCTTGTTCCTCACCGCCGGGACCGGCAAGAACGGGGTGCTCACGGTCGCCAAGTTCTTCGGCCTGCACGCCGCCGTGCTGATGCTGTTCCAGCTGCTGCTGGTGGCCCGGCTGCCGTGGCTCGACCGCCGTATCGGCATGGACCGGTTGACGGTGTGGCACCGGTGGGTCGGCTTCACCCTGCTGTGGACCCTCCTCACCCACGCCGTGCTGGTGGTGTTGGGCTACGCGACGCTCGATGACGCGTCGATGACGAAGACGTTCTTCGCGCTGGCCGGAGTGCCGGCTTCCCTGCTCGGGATGGGGGCCGCGGCGATCGTCGTCGTGGTCGCCGCGGTCTCCGCCCGACAGGTGAGGCGGCGGCTGCGGTACGAGACCTGGCACGGCGTGCACCTGCTGCTGTACCTGGCGTTGGGGCTGGCATTCGTCCACCAGTTGCAGGAGACCACGACCTTCAGCTCCTCCGCGCCCGCGATGATCTACTGGTGGGCCCTGTGGCTGTTCGCGTTCGGTGCCCTGGTCACGGGGCGGATCGTGATGCCTCTGTGGCGCAACGCCTATCACCGGTTCGAGGTCACGGCGGTGGTGCCGGAGTCGGACGACGTGGTGTCGGTGCACGTCACCGGCCGCCACCTCGACAGGCTGCCGGCCAGGGCGGGCCAGTTCTGCATCTGGCGGTTCCCCGGACACAACCACTGGTGGCTGGCCAATCCGTTCTCGCTGTCGGCGGCACCCGACGGCCGCACCTTGCGTCTGACAGCCAAGGCGGTCGGCAGCGCCAGCGCCGGCCTGCGCCATGTCCCGGTCGGGAGCCGCGCGTTCGTCGAGGGGCCGTACGGGGCGTTCACCTCGTTGCATCGAACGCGGCCCGGCGCGCTGCTGATTGCCGGAGGAGTGGGGATCACGCCGGTTCGAGCCCTGTTGGAGGAGGAACCGGCCGGTGACGTCGTCGTGCTCTACCGGGTGCGCAGCGAGGACGACGCCGTGCTGGTCGACGAGATACGAACTCTGGTCGCGGACCGCGGCGGGCGGCTGCACCTGCTCACCGGCCGCACGGGGGAGACGAGCCCGCCGTTCGAACCGGAGAGTCTCCGTGCCCTGGTACCCGACATCACCGAACGCGACGTGTACGTCTGTGGCCCGCCCGCGATGACCTCGACCGTGCTCAGCGCCCTGCGCAGTCTGAAGGTTCCCCACCTGCAGGTGCACGCCGAGCGGTTCGGCCTGGCCTGACGGCGCTGAGGCTCCGACGGGCGAGCCCGTCGGAGCCTCAGCGCAGATCCATGGGCTTCGCCCCGGTGCCGCCTACCTGGTGATGCCGGCCGGGCGCTACACGCTGCTGGACCAGTCGGTGCTGGACGACGTCCTGCCCGCCGCCGCGATCGCCTTCCCGCACACGCATCCCAGTATCATCAACCTCCCCCTCGGCAAGCGGACTGCGGAACAGGTCGGACGAAACGTGGAACTCCATGATCAGCAAGTCCCGGACGGCCTCTGGGACGATCTCGGCACTCAGCAGCTGATCAGGTCGGCCGTGCTGGCGGGGCACGGTGGGGGGAGTGATGCGTGGTGTCTTTGACGGACAAGGCCATCGAGCAGATCCGTGAGCTGATCCGGACCGGTGCCCTGCCGCCGGGTTCGAAACTGCCACCGGAGCCGGACCTGGCCGCACAGCTGGGCCTGTCCCGCAACCTCGCCCGGGAAGCGGTCAAGGCGCTGGCCGTCGCGCGGGTCCTGGAGGTCCGGCGGGGCGACGGTACGTATGTGACCAGCCTGCAGCCGAGCCTGCTGCTGGAGGGGCTCGGCGGTGCGGTGGAGCTGATGCAGGGCGACTCGGTCGCCCTGCAGGACCTCATGGAGGTACGGCGGCTCCTCGAACCGCTCGCCACGGCCCTTGCCGCCACCCGAATCTCCGACGCCCAACTGGCCGAAGTGAAGCGGCACTTGGATGCCATGCGCGAGGCCCGCGACGACGTCGAACAGCTCAACGCCCACGACGCCGCGTTCCACCGCGCCGTCATCTCGGCCACGGGCAACGAGACCCTCCTCACCCTCCTGGAGGGCATCTCCGGCCGCACCCTGCGCGCCCGTATCTGGCGCGGTCTGGTCGACGACAAAGCCGCGGGCCGCACCCTCGCCGAGCACGAGGCGATCTTCAACGCCCTGTCCACCCGTGACGCCGCCCTCAGCCAGGCCGCCGCACTGCTCCACGTGAGCAACACCGAGCAGTGGTTGAGGGAACACCTGCGCTCCGGCGAACCCCTCCCCTTAGGGACGACAGCGCGGAAGTGACGGGCGGGCCTGTCGCCGAGGTACTACCCGCAGGAGGTGACCCTGGAGATGGGCGGCACGTTCAGCGTTCCCGGCAGCCATCTGCGGCGGATCAACGAGTCCGACACCGGCCACTACCAGAACCTGCGCGGCCAGGACCGCCTCGTCTGCCCGGCGGGCACCGTGTGTTTCTGCACCACGGGCTGTGGCACGGGGCCGGCCAACGACAGCGACGAGCCGCCTACCTGGACGCTCAGTCCTGCGGTGGCGGGGCCGTGCTCTCGCGGACCACGAGGTGGGTGGCGATCTCGAGGCCGAGCTGCGGGATCTTCTCGCCGCGGCCGAGGGTCAGGGCCAACTCCGTTGCGGCCGCAGCCATTTCGGTCAGTGGCTGGTGCACGGTCGTCAGCGGCGGGTCCACCCAGGCCGTGACCGGCACGTCGTCGTAGCCGACCACGCTCAGGTCCTCCGGGATACGCAGGCCGGCCTCGCGTGCCGCCTGGTAGACGCCGAGCGCCTGGAGGTCGTTGGCGGTGAAGATCGCGGTCGGCCGGTCGGGACGGGTGAGCAGTTCGGCCGCCGCGGCGTGCCCGTCCTCCCGGGTGAGCTGCATGCGGACGATCAGCTTCGGGTCCACAGGAAGCCCGGCCGCCTCCAGCGCCGAGCGGTAGCCGGCCATCCGCGCCAGGCAGAACGCGTGATCGGGGCCGCTGATCATGGCGATGCGCCGGTGGCCGAGGCCGATCAGGTGGCGTGCCGCGGACTGGCCGCCCCTGAAGTGAGTGGCGGAGACGTACGGGACACCGTCGGCGACGTCGTCGATCGGGTCGAAGACGACGTACGGGATGCTGTCCGCCGCGAGGCGGTCGCGCTCCGCCTCGGAGAGCCAGGACACCGACAGGACGCACTGTGGGTGCCGCCCCGCGGTCTCGTCCATCGCGGCCTTCGAGTCGTGCAGGCCGAACTTGGAGACCATCACGCCGATCCGGTTCCTGCTGGCCACCTCTTCCACGCCGCGCAGGATCTCCACGCCCCACATGCTCTCCAGCTCGCGGAAGACCAGCTCCACGATCTTCTGGCGGCGGCTTCTCGGGGGCTTGC
This sequence comes from Streptomyces albicerus, assembly GCF_008905045.1. Taxonomy (GTDB): domain Bacteria; phylum Actinomycetota; class Actinomycetes; order Streptomycetales; family Streptomycetaceae; genus Streptomyces; species Streptomyces albicerus. The sequence continues at coordinate 120,562 of NZ_VWMY01000001.1, read as the reverse complement.
GGTGACGGCGGGCCAGCGCCCGAAGTACGGGTGGTCGTACTCGGCCAGGACGTCGGCGTCCTCGACGGTCAGGCCCTCCACCCAACGGGTGGCCACCGCGTCGGCGGGCAGTTGGAGCGGGCTGTCCGGTGCGGTGCGCAGCGGCAGGTCGGCGTGCAGGTTGCTGAACTCGTCGTACCGGACGCCCGCGGCCCGGACCAGTCGCGCCGGCGTCACCTCGTGGCGTGCCCGCGCCTCATGGTCGCCGTAGCCGGTACGCGGCCCGAGCACGAGATGGCCGCCCGCATCCGCGTAGGCGCCGAGCCAGTCGAGCATCCCGTCGTCCGCCACGTACAGCCCCGGAGCGATGAGGGCGGGGTGCCGTTCGGCGGCCAACTCCGGTGCGATACCTGGGCGTTCACCGTTCGGGTCGTGCAGCTGGCGGGCGTGCAGGATCCGTACCTGGCGCCCCGCCTCGAACGCGCCCCGGTAGAACGGTTCGAAGATGCCCTCGTACGCATACGCGTCCGGGCCGCCGTCGGGGCCGGCGAGCGGCGGGTGCTTGCGCATCAGCCACTTGCTCGGCGCCGAGTACACCATCGCGATGTCCGCGTCCGGTGCGATCCCGGCAACCAGGTCCCCGGCCCGCTCGAACTCGGCGCCCAGTCGGGCGAGTTCGCGGTAGGCGCGGCCCGGTCGTCCGCTGTGCGGGAGGATCCCGCCCCAGTACGGCTTCGGGATCGGGAGGAATGACCTGGCCCCAGGAGTGGGGGCGGTGATTTCCGTGTCGATGCCGAGGGCGGCGGCGATGCTCGACGAGCGGTACGCCGGCCGAAGATCGTCGGCCGCGCCCCGCTCGGCCGGCTCCTGCTCGGCCGGCAGCCCCGCGGCGCGGACTGCGGTCGGCTTGCCCGGTGGGCCGGACGAAGACCTCGTCGGCGTCGACCGCTTCCGTGCCCTTGCCCGTGGCACTGCCTTGTCGCAGTCGTGACAGGTCATACGGCATCGCTGGGCATTCCGGGTGACTGGGCGATCTCATGTTCGGCGGCTTCGATGATGGCCAGTACGGCGGCCGCCGCGGCCGCGGGATCGCGGGCCTCGACGGCTTGCACGATGGCGCGGTGACCCGGCAGCGAGGCTTCCACCGCGCCGGGGGTCTGGGTGCTGACGAGGAAGCTGTGTTCCAGCGCGATGTCGACAGCGCGGCCCAGTGAGCCGAGGAGACGGTTGCCGCTGGCGTCGAGCAGGGCCCGGTGGAAGGCGATGTCGGCCTCGACGTAGCCGCTGCGGCCGGGTTCCGCCGCTGCGGCCTCCATGGCCGCCAGGGAGTCGTACAGGACTCGTACTTCGTCGGGGCCGGCCCGGTCGGCAGCGAGCCGGGCCGCCTCGGGTTCGACGATCCGGCGCAGTTCACCCGTGTCGCGCAGCAGAGTCGTGGCGTCCCCGGCCTGTTTCCAGCGCAGCACGTCACGGTCCAGGTGGTTCCAGTGCTCCGGGGGCAGCACGCGCGTGCCGGTGCGCGGGCGTACGTGCAGCATCCCCTTGGCCACCAGTGCCTTGACCGCTTCCCGCACCACCCCTCGGCTGACGCCGATCTCGGCCGCGAGCGCGTCCTCGACCGGCAACGGATCCCCCGGCTCCCACGCGCCACCCACGATGCGCCGCCCGAGCCCGTCGACCACGCGCTGATGCGTGGTCAGGAAGTGCACCACGATCTCTGCTCACCCCCTGGACGTCATTCATCGAATCATTTAATGATTGTGTTACAGGGTACGGCCTGCGGGTCCTCACCCGACAACGCCCCATCGCGAAGCGGACGACGCCAGAGCCACGGGAGTGCCTACATGACCGACGGTCAGAAGACGAGCCGCCGCAGCCAGGCATGGTTCGGCGCACGGGGCCGCAGCGGGATGGTGTACCGCTCTTGGATGCGCAACCAGGGATTCGGGCACGAGGTGTTCGACGGGCGTCCCGTCATCGGCATCGCGACCAGTGCCTCCGAACTCGCCCCGTGCAACGCCCATCTGACACGCGTCGCCGAGGCCGTCAAGCGCGGCGTGTGGCAGGCGGGCGGCCTGCCACTCCAGTTCCCCACCATGGCCACCGGCGAGACCCTGATGCGCCCCACCGCCATGCTGTACCGCAACCTCATGGCCATGGAGGTCGAGGAGCTGATCCGGGCCAATCCGCTCGACGGTGTCGTGCTGCTGTCCGGCTGCGACAAGACGACCCCCGCCATGCTCATGGGCGCCGCCAGCGTCGACCTGCCCGCCGTCATGGTCACCGGCGGGCCGATGCTCAACGGCAAGTACCGGGGCCAGGACGTGGGTTCCGGCACCCACGTGTGGAAGTTCGAGGAAGACCTCAAGACCGGCCGGATGACCGAGGAGGAGTGCTTCTTCGCCGAGGGGTGCATGGCCCGTTCCAACGGGCACTGCATGACCATGGGAACCGCCTCGACGATGGCCTGCATGGCCGAGGCGCTCGGCATGCAGCTGCCGGGCTCGGCGGCCTGGCCCGCGGTCGACTCCCGGCGGATGGAGATCGCGCAGTCGGCGGGGCAGCGCATCGTACGGATGGTGGAGGAGGAGCTGCGCCCCTCGCAGATCCTGACCCGAGAGGCGTTCGAGAACGCCATCCGGGTCAACGTGGCCATCGGCGGCTCCACGAACGCCCTCATCCATCTCACCGCCATCGCCGGACGCGTCGGCGTCGAGCTGAGCCTGAAGGACTTCGACGACCTGGTCCGCGCGGTGCCGACCCTGGTCAACCTGATGCCGAGCGGCAAATACCTCATGGAGGACTTCTGCTACGCGGGCGGCCTGCCCGCCGTCCTGGCCGAGCTGCTCGGCGGCGAGATGCTGCACGGCGAACAGATCACGGTCACCGGACGCACCATCGCCGAGAACACCGAGAATGCCGAACGCGTCGACTCCGACGTCATCACCGGCCTCGACGTCCCCTTCCAGCCGGCCGGCACCGGTATCGCCGTCCTCCGCGGCAACCTGTGTCCCGACGGCGCTGTGATCAAGCAGTCCGCCGCGTCACCGCACCTGCTCACCCACCGCGGCCCCGCGCGTGTCTTCGATTCCCCCGAGGCCTATCACGAGGTGGCCGACGACCCGGAACTCGACATCGACGAGAACACCGTCATCGTCATCCGCAACGCCGGCCCCAAGGGCTACCCCGGCATGCCCGAGGTCGCCAACGTCCCGCTGCCCGCCAAGCTGCTGAAGGCCGGCGTCAAGGACATGGTGCGCGTCTGCGACGGCCGGATGAGCGGCACCGGGTACGGGACAGTGGTCCTGCACGTAGCGCCCGAGGCCGCCGTCGGCGGACCTCTCGCCCTGGTGCACGACGGCGACCCGGTCGTCCTCGACGTCCCGAACCGCTCCCTGCGCCTGGACGTGGACGACGCCGAGCTCACACGACGCCGGCAGGCATGGAAGGCACCCGCTGAGCGGCACACCAGCGGTTACGCCTGGCTTTACACCCAGCACGTGGAACAGGCCGACCAGGGTGCCGACTTCGGTTTCCTGCGCGGAGGCCGCGGACACGAGGTCCCCCGCGACTCCCACTGAGTCCCAGGTGACCGCACCCCCTCGAAACCAGGAGAGCATCGATCGTGGAATCGGCAGCAGCGCGCCCTCGTCCGGTCCTCACAGCCGGCTCCATCCTGCCGGCGGACGCCGACCGAGCCGCCCTCGTCGCGCGCGTCCACAACCCGGAATGCGACGGACCGTGTGTGGCCGCGGTCCGCGGCGAGCAGGTCGTCGACCTGACGGCCATCGCACCCACCGTCTCCGACCTCATGGAACGCGACGACGCGGCGGCAGTCGTCCGCGAGGCCGACGGCGGACACGTCTGGCGCCTGGACGAACTGCTTGACGCACCGGCCGGCCGCCGTGACGTTCCGCATCTGCTCGCCCCCGTCGACCTGCACGTGATCAAGGCAGCGGGCGTCACCTTCGCCCGGAGTCTGCTGGAACGCGTCATCGAAGAGCGCACGGGCGGCGATCCGGCGCAGGCCGCGCGGGTACGGGCCCGCGTCGGGCAGGTGGTGGGTGGCACGCTCGACGGCATCCGTCCCGGATCGCCGGAAGCGGACAAGGCCAAGGAACTGCTCGTCTCCGAAGGACTGTGGTCGCAGTACCTGGAGGTCGGGATCGGGCCGGACCCGGAAGTGTTCACCAAGGCCCCGGTACTGTCCGCGGTCGGCACCGGCGCCGACATCGGCGTGCTCGGCGCCTCGGTGTGGAACAACCCTGAGCCTGAGGCCGTCCTCGTCGTGGACTCGCGCGGCCGGGTACGCGGCGCGACGCTCGGTAACGACGTCAACCTCCGCGACATCGAGGGACGCAGCGCCCTGCTGCTGTCCCGTGCGAAGGACAACAACGCCTCATGCGCGATCGGCCCGTTCGTCCGCCTGCTCGACGAGGACTTCGACCTCGACACCGTACGCGGGATCGACATCGACCTCCGGATCGACGGCACGGACGGCTACGTACTGCGTGGCAGCAGTTCCATGCGCGAGATCAGCCGCGACGTACTGGACTTGGTGGCCGCCACGCACGGTCCGCACCATCAATACCCGGACGGCTTCGTGTTGTTCACCGGAACGCTGTTCGCCCCCACCGAGGACCGACAGGCACCCGGTGCGGGCTTCACCCACGAGTACGGCGACATCGTGCGGATCTCCAGCCCGCGACTCGGCGCTCTGGTCAACACCGTCGTCCCCAGCGAGCAGGCCGCGCCGTGGACGTTCGGCGTACGAGCGCTGATGCGCAACCTCGCCCAGCGCGGCGTGCTGTGAGACGACGAAGACTCATACGGCCACCACTGGGTTCGGGGTGGGGCGCCGACGTCGGGGGCGGCACGTTGTCATGGAGTGCTGACCTGGTCAGTGGGCCCGAGCGGTGGCAGCGCGTGGTGTTGGTCATGTGCTCGTTCGCTCGGGCGATACCGATGTGGTTCGCTGCGAAGAACACCTGCCTGTTCTCCATGGCGGGCGGCGTGCAGGGGCCCATGACCCGGCAGTTCACCCGCACGCCCCCCGGCGCCGCACAGCCACAGCCGACCGCCGGGGCGGCCTTCGAACCGGGCCGGCGCCGCAGTCGTCATGCCGGTGCTGAGCACGGCGACGGCGGAGGGAACTTCCTCCTCCAGGCGCGGGTGCCTGCTCTGCACCTTCCTCCCTGTGCATGTGCACCAGGCCGCGTGGTCACAGGGCACCCCGGAAGCACCGGGCCCGGACCACCACATGCCTGGCCCTGCGGTCCCGTGTGCGCAGCGCTGCCGCTGCCGCGACGTGCGCTGCGCACGCCTGGTTCATGCCCGGGCAACCGGCTCCTGCCCGACCGTGGCGTGCAGGCGCCGCGTGTGATCCACATGGCGCTCGGTTCCGGTCAACGTGACCCTGGCCGTCAGGCGCGGATCCGCGCTGGAGGCGGCCAACCGCACTTCCAGCTCGCCCGGTTCGACGACGCGCCGACCGTCGCGTCCGGTGAAGGAGGCGAGGTCGGCCGGGACCGTGACACGGAGGCGCCGGGCCTCGCCCGGCTTCAGTTCGACCCGGGTGTAGCCGACGAGGCGCTGCACCGGCTGGACGACGGAGGCGACCGGGTCGTGCAGATAGAGCTGGACGACCTCGGTTCCGGACCGCTCGCCTGTGTTGCGGACGGTGAAGGTGAGGGTGAACTCGCTGTCCGTCGGAGCCTCCTGGACGTCCACGGTCAGGTCTGTCCAGTCGAACCGCGTGTAGGACAGACCGTGACCGAAGGCGAACGCGGGGGTCGGGTCGATGGTGGACACCTCGCTGACGTGAGCGAGCCGCGCCCCGAGGTACGTGGCCGGCTGGGAGCCCGGCCCGCGCGGCACGCTGACCGGGAGACGTCCGGAGGGATTGGTACGGCCACTGAGCACCCCGGCGATCGCGTGAGTGCCCTCCTCACCCGGGAAAAAGGACTGCACGATCGCAGCGGACTCCTCCACGGCGCGGCCGAGGGCGTACGGTCGTCCCGCGAGCAGGACGGTGACCACGGGTGTCTCCAGGTCGAGCAGGGCGTCGAGCAGTTGCTGCTGCGCGCCGGGCAGCACCAGCGAGTCGACGTCACATCCCTCGCCGGTGGTGCCCCGCCCGAAGAGCCCGGCGCGGTCGCCGAGCACGACCAGGGCGATGTCGGCCTCGCGTGCCACCCGGGCGGCCTCGCGGATGCCGGAGAGATCTCCGTCGTCGATTCCGGTGCCGCGGGCAACCGTGATCTCGGCGTCGGGGAACTCGGCGGCGAGAGTGTCGCGCAGCGTGGGCAGCTCGATGCCGAGTGGGGTACCGGGGTGGCGGACGCCGATGTGCTGGGGGAAGGAGTAGCAGCCCAGTACGGCGATGGGCTCGTCGGCGTTGGGACCGAGCAGGGCGATGCGGCGCGGCCTCTCGAGCGGCAGGGTGCCGTCGTTGCTCAGCAGCACGACCGCTTCCTCGGCGATAGTGCGGGCCAGCGCGCGATTCTCCGGACCGTCCAGGTCGATTCGGCCGCGCAGGGCGCCCGGGTCGTCCAGGTCCACCCCGTCGAGCGCGGCCGGCACGGGGCTCCAATCCGGGTCGAGCAGGCCGAGCATCGCCTTCTGGGTGAGTGTCCGGCGCAGGGCGCGATCGACCAACGCCTCCGGTATGCGGCCGTCGGCGACGGCCTCGGCCAAGGGCGCGCCGTATGTCTTGACATTGGGCAGTTCGACGTCGATGCCCGCGCGCAGCGCCGTGCCGGCGGCGCCGGCCCAGTCGGCCGCGATGCCGTGCAGCGTCTTCAGGAAGGCGATGGCGAAGTAGTCGGCGACGACAGTGCCGTCGAAGCCCCACGTGTCGCGCAGCAGCCCGGTGAGCAGATTCTCGTCGGCCGCGGAGGGCATGCCGTCGGTGTCGGTGTAGGCGTTCATCACCGACCGGGCGCCGCCTTCACGGATCGCCATCTCGAAGGGAGGCAGCAGAACGTCGGCGCGTTCACGCGGGCCCACGGAGGAGGGAGCGAGGTTACGGCCGGCGCGAGAGGCCGAGTAGCCGGCGAAGTGCTTGAGGGTGGCGACGATCCCGGCGGACTCAAGGCCCTGCACGTATGCAGTCCCGATGGTGCCGACGAGGTACGGGTCCTCGCCGATGGTCTCCTCGACCCGGCCCCAGCGGGCGTCGCGCACCACATCCAGGACGGGCGCGAGTCCCTGGTGGACGCCGACGGCACGCATGTCGCGGCCGATGGCGGCGGCCATGCGCCGCACCGTGTCCGGATCGAAGGTGGCGCCCCAGGACAGCGGAACGGGGTAGGCCGTCGCCCCCCAGGCGGCGAAGCCGGCCAGACACTCGTCATGCGCGAGAGCGGGGATGCCGAACCGGTTCGTGGCGGCAATACGGGTCTGGGTGCGGGCCAGGGAGAGTGCACCCAGGGCGGGGTCGACCGGGACCGTGCCGAAGGTCCGGGTCAGCTGGCCCAGTCCGTTGGGCAGGAGCGCGTCGAGATCGACGGCCTCCTCCATGTCGTGCTGGTGGGGGGCCACTTCACCGCCCTGATCGGAGGCGCCCACCCACACTCCGTACAGCTGGGCGATCTTCTCCTGAAGGGTCATCGCGTCGATCAGGGCGTCGACTCTCGTGGTGACGGAAATGGTGGGGTCGTTCCAGAGGGAGATTCCGGTGGTGTTGTCCACAGCCACGTTGGCGTTCACTTTCCTCCCACGCCCGTCAGCCCCTTGGCCAGGGCGCGACGGGCGAACAGGTAGACGAGCAGGTCTCAAGGCGGTGCAGATCGCGTCAGGGCTCCGGCCCGGCCCGGATCCGCTTCGCCCGCCCACCGGCCACGGCGTCAGCGTCGGTCAACGGCTGAATCCGGCGGTCAGACCGCTCAGCAACTGGCGGCGGCCGAACGCGTACAGGATGATCAGGGGCAGGGTGGTGAGGACGACGGCGGCCAGGAGGGCGGGGACGTTGACCCCGTACTCGCCCTGGAAGGTCCACAGGGCGAGCGGCAGAGTCCGCTGGGAAGGGCTCTGGGTGAGGATCAGCGGCAGCAGGAATCCGTTCCAGATGGTCAGCGCGTTGAAGATGGTCACGGTGAGGATGGCCGGGCGGGTGAGCGGCGCTGCCAGGCGCCACAGCGTCCCCCACTCGGTGGCTCCGTCGACCCGCATCGAGTCGAACAGCTCCTTGGGCACGTCGCGGATGAAGTTGGCGAGTATCAGCACGGACAGCGGGATGGCGAAGGCGATCGACGGCAGGATCAGCGCCAGCAGGCTGTCGTACAGCTGCAGCTTGATGATGATCAGATAGACCGGGATGGCCGTCGCCTGCAGCGGGATGGCGAGGCCCATGAGGAACATGCCGTTCACCACGCGCAGGAACCGCATGCGCCAGCCGCGCACGATGGCGTAGGCGGCCATGAAGGAGACTGCGACCGCCGGCACCACCGCGCCGGCGGTGACCACGACGCTGTTCCAGAAGTAGCTGATGAAGTCGGACTCGAGGACCAGCTCGTAGTTGTCCAGTGTGGGGTCGGTCGGCGGCGCCAGCGGGTTGCTCGCGTAGTAGTTGCTCCGGGCCTTGAGGCTGGTGATGAGAATCCAGTAGAGGGGTACGACGACGACGGCGAGCCAGAGCCATCCGGCCAGACCGCCGAGCCAGTTGCGCCGGCGGGCGGTCGCACCGGGACGGTGCCCCCGCTCGCGTGGGGTGGTCTTCTGCGGTTGCGGCTTGGTCAGCGTGGTGGTCATGTCAGACTCCCTCAAGCTGGCTCTCACCGGCGTCCCGGCCTCCGAGCCGGCGCAGCAGCAGGGCGATGGCGAGGCCCATCAGGACGAGGATGACCGCGATGGCGCTGGCCGGCCCCATCAGGTCGGCCTGGAAGCCCCGTTTGTACATGTCCAGCGCGAGGACCCGAGTGGCGTCTCCTGGGCCGCCCTCGGTCAGGACGAAGATGAGGTCGAAGAAGGTGAGCGAGCCGATCACCATCAGCGTCGACGAGGTGATGATGGTGTATTTGAGCTGGGGCAGCGTGATGCTGAAGAACTGGCGGATCTGCCCGGCGCCGTCCAGCTGTGCGGCCTCGTACAGGGACTGCGGGATCTGCTGGACGCCCCCCTGGTAGATCAGCGAGTGGAACGGGACGAACTGCCAGGAGACGACGAAGACGACGACGCCGAAGGCGAGCCAGGGGCGCCCCAGCCAGTCCTTGCTGAGCCACTCGAACCCCAGCCCGGCGCCCAGTCCGAAGTTGGGGTCCAGCAGCGCCCTGTACGCGACCGCGATCGCCGCGGAGCTGAGCAGGAGCGGGACGAAGTAGATCAGGCTCAGCACCGCGCGGTAGCGCTGGCGGCCGGCCAGGAACGTGCCGAGCAGAATGCTCGCCGGTGTCTGAACCGCCCAGGACACGGCCATCACCAGGAACGTCACCCAGAGGGCGTGCGGCAGCCCGGGGTTGGTGAGCACCGCACGCCAGCTGGTCAGCCCGGACGGGTGGATGGTGCCGATCCCGTCCCACGTCGTGAAGCTCAGCACAAAGACGCCGACGAGCGGGACCACGGCGAAGCCGACGAAGAACAGCAGCGCCGGCACGGCCAGCCAGGGCAGGATGCTGCGCCGGCCCTCGCGCCCTGTAGAGCCCGTGAGTGCGCTCACTTGCCGATGACCTTGTTGAGATTGTCGGTGAACTGCCGCGGCGAGATGGACAGCTGGAACAGCTTGGCGATGTTGTCCAGCAGCGTCTCGGCGGCCGTCGGGCTGAGCGCCTGGTCCCAGGACTGGCCGAACGACTTCGCGTTGCTGGCAATGCCGTAGACGAACTGCAGGAACTCGGAGCTCTCGGATTCGGCCAGCAGCTTCTCCGAGCCCTTCCGGATCGGCACCGCCCCGGTGTCGATCCACTCCTTCACCTCGTCGTCCGCGAGGACGCCGGTGGCGAAGAAGTCCTTCGCGATCTTCTTCTGCTTGGCGCTGGCCTTCGAGGAGATGGACAGGTACTGGGCGGGGTTGCCGACGGAGTTGCCCGGATCGCCCTTGCCGCCTTCGACGGGTGGGAAGTTCATGAAACCGAGGCTGTCGCTGGAGACGAAGTCTCCGCCCTCGGTCTGCTGGATGCCGTACGACCAGGAGCCGTGCAGCATCATCGCGGCCTTGTCGGTGTAGAGCAGCGCCTGGTCGGCGTTGGAGTCCGCGGTGATCGAGGAGAAGCCCTTGATGAATCCGCCCGCCTTGACCAGGTCCTGCACCTTGGTCAGCGCCTCGATGGCGGCCGGGTGGGACCAGGCGTCCTTCTCGCCGTCGAAGACGGCCTGGAACACCTCGGGGCCGCCGATGCGGTCGAACAGGAACTCCAGCCACATCATGTTCGTCCACCGGGACTGGCCGCCGAGGGAGAACGGCGCTATGCCCTCCGCCTTGAACTTGGGCACCAGGGCCATGATGTCGTCCCAGGACTGGGGCGGCTCCACGCCGACGTCGTCGAAGACCCTGTTGTTGTAGAACAGGACGATCGGCTCCACGCTCTCGAACGGCATGGCGTAGATCCTGCCGTCGACGGTCGCCGCGCCGAACGAGGACGGGAAGAGCCGGTTCTTGATGTCAGGGTTCTCGTCGAACCACGGGGTGAGGTCGTCGACCTGGTCGGCCTCCACGTAGGTGCGCAGAGTGCCGCCGCCCCACCCCCAGATGATGGTGGGCGCTTTCCCGGCGCCGATGGCGGTCTTGATCTTCGTCTTGTAGGCGTCGTTCTCGAAGGTGGTGACCTCGATCTGCCCCTTGGGGTTGGCCTCGTTGAACCGCTCCACCGCACCGGTCCTGACGCCTTCCTGAGGCTGGCCGCTCAGGTGCCAGTACGTGGCCTTGCCGCCGTCGCCGCCGCCCTTGCTGGGACCGGACGAGCCACAGGCCGCCAGTGCCGCGGAGGCCGGCACGCCGGCGGCCAGGCCGAGGAGGGTACGTCGGGAGAGCGCCATGTTCTTCTCCGCACTCGAGAGCCATCGGCTTCTCGTGAGTCATGGTGAAAGGTTTTCGAAACAGCCTTCTCCGAGCTCTGTTCGTGCAAATTAGGTTTCGGGCTGACGCCCTGTCAAGGTGTGTGCAGGCGCGTTGTCGTGCTGCCGCCAGCCGCGTAATATCGGGCAAGAACGACCCTTGAGAAACCCTTGGCAGGGACCGAAACTATTTCGAAATCGACTGGTTGGGGACGGAGAGGCGATGCGATGGCCGCGGCTGACGCACTGTCGGTGCAGGTCATGCACAAGGTCGCGAGGCTCGGCAAGTGGCGCCTTCGGACGATGTGTTCGCGGGAACCCGGGAGCGTTCCGCCGGCAGAGGTCGTCCGACATGGTCCCGGTCACCTCACCCGGGTGTACGGCAGCCGCCGGTGACCGCGGTGGAGAGCGCCGGAGTGCTTGTCGAGTCGCAGCACGCGGTCCCGGAGGAGTCCCGGACCGGCGTCCCCGTGCTGCCGGCCTGGTCCGGGCGTTCATGTCCGGACCAGGAGGGCGCGGCGGCGATCGCCCCGGCCGGCCGGAGCCTGCCCACCAAGCTGCGGGTGCAGATCCCCGCCGTCCGGGCGGTCGGGCGGGACAGTGCGGCAGTTGGCCCGCTGCGCCCAGATACGGCTGGAACCGGGCGCAAGCGCGCCCGTACGGGTCGCACGCGTACCGGTCGGCGTGCATGACCCCGGACCGCGTTCACCGGACGCGATCTCACACACATCGTCGGACGTGTCGAGGTTGAGGGGCTCGTCGGCACCTCTCCGGATGAGCTCGGTGCCGGGTTGCCGTACGGTTGACCGGTTCCACCCGCTTGCCGGCCCGACCGGCAGCTCACCACACCGGTGGACGTACAGCTGGGAGGAACCGATGCGTCCGAACGCCAGGCGCACCACCTTGGCGGACATCGCCCAAGCGGCGGGAGTCTCCGTCGCGACCGTGTCCAAAGTGGTCAACGGTCGCGGTGACGTGGCGCCGCACACCCGCAGCCGGGTGCAGGAACTGCTGCATCAGCACGACTACCTCGCGCCCGTGTTCCGCCACACCGAGGTCGTCGAAAGCCCGACCATCGAGGTGCAGTTCAAGGGCGGCCTCAAGTCGTACGTGGCCGAGACCCTGGAAGGCATCATCGACTCCGCCGCCGAATCGGGGGCCTCGGTGGTGATCAGCAAGGCGTCCCATGCCCCGCACTGGGCCCGGGACCTGGTCTCAGCCGGGCGCCGCGCCGTCATCGCGGTCACCAGCGTGTACACCACAGCGCACCTGAACGAACTGGCCCGGTCCGGGCTGCCGTTGGTCGTGCTGGACCCACTGCACCTGCCGGACAGCCGCGTCCACAGCGTCGGGTCGACCAACTTCGCCGGCGGCCTGGCCGCGACCCGGCACCTGCTCTCCTTGGGTCACCGCCGCGTCGCCTATATCGGCGGACCGGCCATGGCCGTATGCAACCAGGCACGCATGCACGGCTACCGCGCCGCCATGGAGGCGGAAGGAGTGCAGGTACCCGACGCCTATGTCCGGCCCGGAGAATTCACGTACGAGACCGGGTTGCTCGGCGCCACGGCGCTACTGGGCCTGCAAGAGCCACCGACGGCGATCTTCGCAGGCAACGACGAGATCGCCATCGGTGTCATCGAGGCCGCCCGCACCCGAGGCCTGCGAGTCCCCGAAGACCTGAGCGTGGTCGGCTTCGACGACACAAGCCTCGCCCAGATGGCTTCACCGCCACTGACCACCGTGCGCCAGCCACTACGGGAGATGGGCGGTGCCGCCCTGCGCACCGCCCTCCGACTGGCCAACGGTGAAAAGGTCGAGTCCCACCACATCGAACTCGCCACCGAACTCGTGGTACGCGCCTCAACGGCGCCGCCCCGGGAAGAGACTTCGGCGCGTAGGTAATCGCAGGTGAGAGGTCTTCGGGCAGGATTGAACCGGTCGGAGGCGTCTCCCATGAGGAACTCGGGCATGTCGCCCCGGACAGGGGGCAACGGATCGACGGTGCACTGAAGGTCCTGGCCCCTGTGCTCTCCGAGCGGACGGCGCAGGGTGAAGTCCGCGTGTATCACGAGTCGTTCGCCCGCTACCTGCGCCTGGCCCGTTCCCGCCGCGAGAAGCCTTCGCTCGCGATACGGAGGCAGCAACTCGAAGGACCCAATTGATTACAGCGGGTACCTGCCATGTCGGGTTGCCTGGAGCGCAACGATGCCTCCAGGCAACCGACTTCAGGCTCTAGAAGAACCCAAGTTTCTTCGGACTGTATGAAACAAGAACGTTCTTGGTCTGCTGCTGGTACACGCGTGGCGGCTGCGTTGATCTGCGAAAACGAGAGTGCTGTCGGTGATTGCCGCCAACTTGGTCCGGGAATGGTCCGAATCTTGCGCGACGGAACACCTCCGCTCGCGCGGGATGCACAACTCCCCGTGCTCCCAGTCACCTGTGCCTCCAGCCGACCCCGCGAGGAGAGAGCCATGCCCGAAGTGCCCGGCATCCCCGACACATCCGGCCGCTCCCGACCAGCCGGATCCTGAGGCGGTCGTCGATTCCTTGCCGAGCGCGGTGTCCTCTGCGCCTCGCCTATGGGCTGGTATCGCCCGGACGCGCACGAACAGGTTCCCGGCAAGGAACAGGGACGTGAGCGGAACTGGGCCGTGGAGCACGCCGAGATGCTGAACATGTCGGAAGCCTGCCCCCGGCCAGGCCGCGCCCGTGCCTGTCAGGCGGCGCTTCCCGCCGAGGTCCGGGCGGCACCAGGGACCGGGACGGCGCCCGTGTCCTCGGCGACTGCGGCCTTCGCCGGTGCCCCGATTCCGAGCTTCTCGAGGATCTTCTTCTCGATCTCGTTGGCGAGGTCGGGGTTGTCCTTGAGGAAGTTGCGGGCGTTCTCCTTGCCCTGGCCGAGCTGGTCGCCCTCGTACGTGTACCAGGCGCCGGCCTTGCGGACGAAGCCGTTCTCCACGCCCATGTCGATCAGGCCGCCCTCGCGGCTGATGCCCTGCCCGTAGAGGATGTCGAACTCGGCCTGCTTGAAGGGCGGCGCGACCTTGTTCTTGACGACCTTGACGCGGGTACGGTTGCCGACCGCGTCGGTGCCGTCCTTCAGGGTCTCGATCCGGCGGATGTCGAGCCGCACCGAGGCGTAGAACTTCAGCGCGCGGCCACCGGTCGTGGTCTCCGGGGAGCCGAACATCACACCGATCTTCTCGCGCAGCTGGTTGATGAAGATAACCGTCGTCCTCGTCTGGCTGAGCGCGCTGGTGATCTTTCGGAGCGCCTGGCTCATCAGGCGGGCCTGCAGGCCCATGTGGGAGTCGCCCATCTCGCCCTCGATCTCGGCGCGTGGCACCAGGGCCGCGACGGAGTCGATCACGATCAAGTCGATCGCGCCGGAGCGGATCAGGATGTCGGCGATCTCCAGAGCCTGTTCGCCGTTGTCCGGCTGGGACAGGATGAGGTTGTCGGTGTCGACGCCGAGCTTCTTGGCGTACTCCGGGTCCAGAGCGTGCTCGGCGTCGATGAACGCCACCGAGCCGCCGGCCTTCTGTGCGTTCGCTACCGCGTGCAACGTCAGCGTCGTCTTGCCGGAGGACTCCGGCCCGTACACCTCCACCACACGTCCGCGGGGCAGACCGCCCACGCCGAGCGCCACGTCCAGCGCGGTCGATCCGGTGGGGATCACCTCGATGGGATCATTGGGCCGCTCGCCGAGGCGCATGACTGCACCCTTGCCAAATTTCCGCTCGATCTGTGCGAGCGCGGTGTCCAGCGCCTTTTCGTGGTCGGTCCCTGCCATGAGCTTTCACCCGGTCCGATTGTGTGGCACGCCGCACGTCGGAGAACGTGAGCGTCTACTGCCGACAACGGACGTCTCGGAGATCCCAGTAAACGAACATCCGATCGATTTGCGTGTCCAGTGAAAGGTATCAAACCGAGGGGAGCGGGACGGGTCGCGCACCGGACCGCTCCGGACGCAGACCGCGCCGCCGCCCGCGTCCCCTCGCTGAAACGCGGCTCCGTCGAATGTCGTCACGGCTTCCGAGGATGCCCTCCACCGGCTTCGCGACATATGAGACCTCACTGCGGCTGGCCTCCTCGCTGGCATGAGGTGTACTCAGGTGGCCGTGCCGATCGCGAAGTCGTAGTCAGGCGGTCCTGCTGTCTCTCGGTAACCGACTCGAGTCACCTTGCTGAGTCTCGTTGACCTGTTCCCGATGACGCATCACGTGGAGTGCGTCGCCATTCTTGAGCCGGTGGCTAAGGAGTCCTGACCTGCGGTTTTGCGCATGCGCATTATGTGCGGTGTGGGCGTTACGGGCGATATCTTGACGCTGAAATGACGCTCGTGACGCTCATTTGACGCTCGTTCTGATGGGCTGTCAGGCGTGTTGCTGGGCTGGTCAAGCCACGTGAATCGGCGTGGTCGCAGAGGCCCGGCCGGGGAAAGAGTTCCGTTGGGCGGTCGGGAGATAGCCGCGGCGGCATCATGGCGGGGTGGATTACAACCTCAGCGGGCTGAGCACCCGGGAGTTCGAGCACGTGTCGCAGGCCCTGGCCCAGGAGATCCTCGGGCCGGGCGTCTCCGCCTTCGGGGACGGCAAGGACGGCGGGCGTGAGGCAACGTTGGAGGGGCGGGTGCCCTATCCGAGCGAGCTTGAGGCATGGGACGGCTACATGGTCGTGCAGGCCAAGTTCCGGCAGCGCACGGATCAACAGCCCCAGGATGCGGTCTCGTGGCTGAAGGGGGCCTGTTCGGCGACGAGCTGCTGGGGACGATGAAGCGCGGCGCGTACCTGATCAACACCGCGCGGGCGAAGATCGTCGACCGGGACGCCGTCGACCGCGCCCTGCTCGGCGGGCAGTTGGCGGGCTACGCGGGCGACGTCTGGTACCCGCGGCCAGCCCCGGCCGACCACCCCTGGTGCACGATGCCGCACCACGGCATGACCCCGCACATCTCCAGAGCGTCGCTCTCCGCGCAGGCCCGCTACGCGGCCGGCACCCGGGAGATCCAGGAGTCCTGGTTCGCGGGCCGCCCGATCCGCGACGAGTACCTCATCGCCGACGGCGGCAGCCTCGCCGGCACCGGCGCGCACTTCTACTGCGTCAACAATTGAGCCACGGAGGCCACCGCCACCTGATCCGCCCCGGTCAGGCCCGGTCGATGTGCACGTTCGTCGACTTCACCCGCGCGGTGGCCTCCATCCCGACCTCCAGACCCAGCTCCTCCACAGCCTCCCGCGTCAGCAGGGACACCAGCCGGTGCGGGCCCGCCTGGATCTCCACCTGCGCCGCCACGTTACCGAGCATGACCGCGGTGACGATGCCGGGGTAGGCGTTGCGCACCGAGGTGCTGGAGGCCCCCTCCTCACCGCTCCCGCTCCCGGCCAGCTCCACGGAAAGGCGGCCAGATCCTCCCCGTCGATGACCCGCTTCCCGCCCTCGCCACGACGGGTCGTCACCCGGCCCGCGTCCGCCCACCGCCGCGCGGTGTCCGGACTCACGCCGACCAGTGTCGCGGACTGGCCCGGGCGCGTTCGGGCAGGCGGCCAACTCCTGGGTAAGGGCTGCCTGTTCCGCCTCAACGACGGCGAGCTGCCAGCACATCCTCCTCGTCACACAGTCTGTGAGGTAGGTGCACCGGTCGCCGGAGAACGAGGGCCAGCCACTGGGCCGGGTCTCGGTTCCCCTTCGATCTTTGTCGCCGCCGATACCACCCGCAGGGACCGCGGATCATCGAGTCGTTCGCGTAGCGCTCCCGCTCAGCCGCAGGCCACGTCGAAGCGCCGGAGTTCCAGGCTTCGGCCAGCGGCACGACGCGGTGGATGTCTAGCCTCTGTGCGTCGTCCGGGCAGGGGTCGACGGGGGCATTTGGTCCGCTACTGGTCCGGGAGAATTCGCCTGAGACGCCAATCGTGGCGCGAGGTGCTGAGGCGATCGCGGAGAGTAGCGCAGGTGCAGAGGTTGCCTGGAGCGGAACGGAGTCTCCAGGCAACCGACTTGAGACTCTAGAAGAACCCAAGTTTCTTCGGGCTGTACGAAACAAGAAGGTTCTTCGTCTGCTGGTAGTGCTCCAGCATCATCTTGTGGTTCTCGCGGCCGATACCGGACTGCTTGTACCCGCCGAACGCCGCGTGCGCCGGATACGCGTGGTAGCAGTTCGTCCACACCCGGCCCGCCTGGATCGAACGGCCCGCGCGGTACGCCGTGTTGATGTCCCGCGTCCATACGCCGGCCCCGAGCCCGTACAGCGTGTCGTTGGCGAGCTTGATGGCGTCGTCGAAGTCCGCGAACGACGTGACCGACACGACGGGACCGAAGATCTCCTCCTGGAAGATCCGCATCCGGTTGTCGCCCTGGAAGATCGTCGGCTGGACGTAGTAGCCGCCCGCCAACTCGCCGTCGTACTCGATTCGGTGACCGCCCGTCAGGACCTTCGCACCCTCCTGCTGGCCGATGTCAAGGTAGGAGAGGATCTTCTCCAGTTGGTCGTTCGAGGCCTGGGCGCCGATCATCGTCTCGGTGTCGAGCGGATGGCCTGGCTTGATCAGCTCGGTGCGGGCGACCGCCGCGTCGAGGAACTCGCTGTAGTGACCCTGCTGCACGAGCGCCCGGGACGGACAGGTGCACACCTCGCCCTGGTTCAGCGCGAACATCGTGAAGCCTTCGAGCGCCTTGTCCCGGAAGTCGTCGTCCTGCGCCCATACGTCGTCGAAGAAGATGTTCGGCGACTTGCCGCCGAGTTCGAGCGTGACCGGCTTGATGTTCTCGGAGGCGTACTGCATGATCAGCCGCCCCGTCGTGGTCTCACCGGTGAAGGCGACCTTCGCCACGCGGGGGCTGGACGCCAGGGGTTTGCCCGCCTCGGCCCCGAAACCGTTGACGATGTTCACGACGCCCGGCGGCAACAGATCCGCGACCAGGCTCATCCAGTAGTGGATGGACGCCGGGGTCTGCTCGGCGGGCTTGATGACGACCGCGTTGCCCGCCGCGAGCGCCGGAGCCAGCTTCCACACGGCCATCAGGATCGGGAAGTTCCACGGGATGATCTGCGCCACGACGCCCAGCGGCTCGTGGAAGTGGTACGCCACCGTGTCGTCGTCGAGCTCGCCCAGCGACCCTTCCTGGGCGCGGATCGCCCCCGCGAAGTAGCGGAAGTGGTCGATGGCGAGGGGGATGTCGGCGGCCAGTGTCTCGCGGACCGGCTTGCCGTTCTCCCAGGTCTCCGCGACCGCGAGCTTCTCCAGGTTCGCCTCCATCCGGTCGGCGACCTTGAGGAGGATGTCGGCGCGCGCGGTCACCGAGGCCCTGCCCCAGGCGGGGGCGGCCGCGTGCGCCGCGTCCAGCGCGCGCTCGACGTCCTCCGCCGTGCCCCGCGCGATCTCGGCGAACGGCTGCCCGTTCACCGGACTCGGGTTCTCGAAGTACTGCCCGCGCGCCGGCGGCACGTACTCGCCGCCGATGAAGTGGTCGTACCGCGCCTGGTAGGAGACGATCGCGCCCTCGGTGCCGGGCGCTGCGTAACGGGTCATGTGCTGTGCCTCCCGTGGAAGGACCGCCCGCCGTTGGGCGGCTCTCGGCGCGAGGGTAGGGACGGGGAGGTTGCAGGTACGTTGCGTGGGCGGCCGGTTGGCCGAGTGCGGGCGAGGCTCGGGCGGTGAGCGAGGGGCCTTCTTGAGGCGGGGCGCCGCGGCGGAGTCGGGCGCGGAGTTCGGTTCGTGAGCGGGGCAGGTTCTTGGGACGCGGTGGCCGGCCGTTGCCGAGGGTGCGTCGTCGTGGCCCGTCAGCGTGACGCCCAGCCGGGGGACGCCGCCTGCTCGGCCTCCAGCTCCGCCAGGCGAGCCCGCACCGGAGCCGTCGGCCGTATCGCGGCGAGCCTCCGCCATACGTCGAGGTCGTCCTCGCCCCACGGCGCGTGCGCCCAGTCGGCAAGGAGGTCGGGGTCGCGGCCGGTGACGAGCGCCGCGCGCAGCCCGTCGGCGAGCCGGCGACGCACCCGCACCACCGCCGGGGCCTGCGAACCGGGCAGCAACGGACCCGTGTACGCCGCCACGGCCGCCGTGACCGCGCCGGCACCGAGCTTGCGCTCCACGACCGCGACATCGGACTCGACCGGAACCGTGAGCCGATAGGGACGCGAACCGAGCACCCCCGCCCCGAGGAGCCGACGCAGACGGGCCAGCTCCGCGCGCAACGTCACCGGCGTCACCGACTCGTCCTCGTACAGCGCGCACAGCAACTCGTCGCCGGTCAGCCCCTCCGGATGCCGGGACAGCAGCACGAGGATCTCGCTGTGCCTGCGGCTCAGGCGCACCGTGCTGCCGCCTGCCACGAGCAGGGCCTCGTCCCGGCCCAGCGCGGTCAGCTGGAGGGCGTCGGTGGCGGCCGGCGCCGGTGTGAGCAGCGCCAGTTGGGACTCGGCCGCGCGTGCCACAGCCTGCACGAAACCCAGGCTGTGCGGATGCGCGAGTCCGTCCCCACCGGTGATGTCGACCGCGCCGAGCAGCCGTCCGGTGCGCGGATCGTGCACGGGAGCCGCCGCGCACGTCCACGGCTGGACCCGCCGGATGAAGTGCTCCGCCGCGAACACCTGCACCGGCCGGTCGAGTGCGACCGCCGTACCCGGAGCGTTCGTACCCACCGCCGACTCCGCCCACCGTGCACCCGGCACGAAGTTCATCCCGTCCGCCTTGTGCCGCGTCCCGGTATGCCCTTCGACCCACAGCAGCCTGCCCTGGGCGTCGCACACCGCGAGGAGATGTTCGCCGTCCGACGCGAACGTCCCCATGAGTTCACGGAACAGCGGCATCACCCGGGCCAGCGGGTGCTCCGCCCGATACGACCCGAGGTCCCCGTCAGTGAGCTCCACGTACGCCGTGCCGTCCGGCCCGACCCCGGCCCGTGCCGAACGCCGCCACGAGTCGGCCACCACCGAGCGCACCGGCCGCGGCACCGTGCCCGCCTCCGTGAACGTCTCGTGGGCGCGGCGCAGCACGCGCACCCGCTCGTCGGGATCGGCACCCGGTTCCAGGGCCACCCATGGATCGGTCAACTCGGCCTCCCCGGAAGGCGTCGCGGCTGGACATGATGCGGCTGGGGACATCGTCACTCTCGTGGCGGACGCGGACAAGCGTCGCGACCAGGCTGGGCCCAGCCCCACCACAGAACATGGCGCTTCCGGCCTCCCTCTCCTCCTTCAACAGACCGCAGCTCAGGCGAAGTTGACCAGTCTCATGTAGCGCGTCCAGTCCCAGTGCGGACCCGGATCGGTGTGGTCGCTGCCCGGCACCTCGTAGTGCGCGAGGATGTGCGAGCGATCCTTGGGAATCCGGTACGTGTCGCAGATCGCTGCGGTGAGCTTCGCCGACTCCTCGTACATGGCGTTGGTGAAGTACGCGGGCTTGTCGACCCAGCCCTCGTGCTCGATGCCGATGCTGCGCGAGTTGTAGTCCCAGTTGCCCGCGTGCCAGGCGACGTCGCGCTCCCGCACCATCTGTGCGACATGCCCGTCGGCCGACCGGACGACGTAGTGCGCGGACACCTTCTTCTTCGGGTTCTGAAAGATGGCCAGGGTGTTCGAGTACGTCGCCTGCGCCACGTGGATGATCACGAAGTCGACCGGATGGCTCGTCGGGCGGTCGGCCGCGGTGTAGTTGGACGCGCTCGCCGGGGACCACTCGGATTGTGGGTAGTCGATGGCCTGTGGCTTCGCGCCCGCCCGGGTGGTCGGCAGTAACGCCGTGGAGAGCGTGGCGAGGGCCGCACTCTGGAGCAGGCGCCGCCTGCTGGGCAGGGAGACGGGCAGGAGTTTGGCTCGGTCCATGGGTAGCGCCTCTCGGTGAAGGGTGGTGGCGGGTGGGGCGGGCTACGTGGTCCGTGCGGCGACGGAACCAGTGACGGTCGCGGGCAATGACGGGTCGCGGCGGCAGTGACGGGTAGCGGCGCCAGCGTCGGTCGTGGCGGTGGCGGTGGCGGTGGCAGTGGCGGTCGCGGTCGCGGTCGCGGTCGCGGGACTCAACGTCCCAGTGCCACGGCCGTTTCGCGCAGCTGCGAGTGCAGCCCCCTGTGGGTCTCCCGTGCCGGCAGCCATTCCTTGCGGAGCTTGGCCACGCACGTGTAGTTGGTGTCGCAGACGTTGGCGAGCGGCGACTCGACGGCCTGGGTCGCGAACTGGTACGCGTCCAGTTCGCTGAACCCGTAGTCGCGCACCAGCCACTGCACCAGGTCGAGCTGGGATATCCGGAACGCGTCCTCCAGGGGGCGTGCCGAACCGGTCGAGATGATGTGGGTGTCGGATTCGATGCGGGGCCACGGCGTGGCGACGCCCTTGAGCAGCTCGACGATCACCACGGTGTTCATCGCGCACTCGACGGCGACCCCACAGGTCTCGCCCTCGCCCTGCCGCGCGTGCCCGTCACCGAGGCTCAGCAGCGCGCCGTCGACGTTCACCCCGAGATAGCAGGTGACACCGGCCCGCATCTCCGGAGTATCCATGTTCCCGCCGTGCGCGTCCGGCACCAGGGCGGAGCGCACCTCCAGGTTGGAGGGCGCCACGCCGACCGTGCCGTGCATCGGGTCCATGGGCAGTTCGATCCTGATGTCGCTGTCGCGTGCACTGAACAGCGCGGTGCGGCGCGTCCGGTCGAGCTGCCAGATCCACACGGTCTCCGGCAGCGGCGGTTGCAGCGTGGCCGTGGTGTGCGTGGATGTGAGTGCCCCGAACAGCGGGACCGTCGTCGACGCGGCCCAGTCCCGCGCCGGTTCGATCGACACGAAGTGCACGGCGACCGTGTCGCCCGGCTCCGCGCCCTCCACATGGAACGGCCCCGTCTGCGGGTTGAGGAACGGGAACTCGCACACCTCGGACACCAGGTCCTTCTCCGACCGCACCCGCCCGGCGAAGCAGTCCTCCGTATAGAGGTCGAGGACCGTGCCCGGCGCGATGCGCGCCACGGCTGGCGCACCGCCGAACGTCCAGGCGTACGCGCCCGGTTCTGGATGCACGGTCAGGATCCGCGGGTCGCTCATGTTGCACAGCTCCGTTCTGCCGAAGGCTGGGGAGGGACTCTCGTCGAAGTGGACACGGGCAGTCTCGGCCATCGGCCCGGCTCGGCGTCGCAACAGCACCACGAGCACTACCACGAGCACCACCACTCCGGCCATCATCCAGGCACCGACGGCCGGACGGTGGCGGGCACTGTCGCTGTCGCTGTCGCCGTGATGTTCTGGAACAGGACCTGGCGCAGTCCGACGGTCTTGCGCCGCAGCCTCGGAACTGCTGTTTCCCCCGACATGTGAACCCCCGATTCCCCGTGCTCGGAAACGCCTCCGCCTGTCCGACGGCGGCGCCTCGCGTGAATCACGGTACGGCGATCGCCGGTTGAGGATGAAGAGCGCGCTCAGGTCCGTGGACAACGCCGTGACTGTGGACAACTCCGTCACCCACAAGGGAGATTGAGACGCCGGGGTGCAACGCGGGGAACCTGGTGACGAAGCTGCCTGTCAGGCAAGGGTGAGGCCGGGACCGAGGCCTACGCCCCGCCGCCCACCGCCGCCGGATCGTCCAGCACTGCCCGCACGACCGAGTGCGCCGCGCCCAGCAGCGGGCCCTCGGGGCCGAGCCGGGAGACGGACACCGCGCAGGCGGGACCCGCTGTCCTGCGTGCCAACTCCCGCTCCAACGACGGCAGCAGCCAGGGCGCGAGCCCGGACAGTGCCCCGCCCAGCACGACGATCTCCGGGTCCAGCAGATTGACGGCGCCGGTCAGCGCGATGCCCAGAGCGGTCCCGGCGTCACGCAGCGCCCGCCGCACGTTCTTGTCGCCCTGCTCGGCGCGCTCCGCGAGCAACCCGACGCGGTCCTCGCCCAGTTCCAGACCGGCCGCGCGCAGCACGGCCTCCTCGCCGGCGTACTGCTCCAGGCAGCCGCGTCCACCGCACGCGCACGCAGGTCCTTCGGGACGTACCGGCACATGACCCAACTCGCCCGCGAAGCCGCGCGTCCCCCGCAGCAGCTGCCCGTCCACGACCACCGCCCCGCCGATGCCGATCTCGGCTGAGACGTGCAGGAAGTCGCGGGGAGCCTGCTCGTTGAGCCAGAGTTCGGCGAGCCCGCCGAAATTCGCCTCGTTGTCGACGGTCAGCGGGAGTTCGCCCGGCAGCAGCGCGCCGAGGTCCGTGTCGTGCCAGTCGAGGTTGGGGGCGCGCACCACGGTCCGGGCGTCGCGCGCCACCAGGCCGGGTACGGCGACGGCGAGACCCGCGGGCCACAGGCCCTCCCGGTCCGCCTCGGCGACGACCTGCCGTATCAGCCCGGTCAGTTCCCGCAGCACCGGCTCGGGCGACCGCCCGCGGTTGGTGCCGTGCCGCACCGCCCGCGCTCGCACCTCGCCGCGCAGATCGACCGCGCACACGGCGAGATGGTCGACGCCCACCTCCGCACCGATCCCCGCCGGCCCGCGCCCGCTGAGGGCGAGCGCAGAACCGGGCCGCCCCACCCGTCCCGGCCGCTCGGGGCCCAGCTCTTCGAGGAGCCCCGAGCGGATCAGCTCGTCCACGAGGGTCGACACGGCCGCCCGGGTCAGCCCGATGCGTGAGGCGACGGCGGCACGGGACAGCGGCCCCTCCGCGTTCACGGTGTGCAGCACCCGCGACAGGTTGCGGCGCCGCATGCCTTGCTGGGTGTCGGGCAGCCGACGGCCGGGACTGCCTGGATGGGCCTCGTGCAGCGGTGCGGTCATGCCTCCGTCAGTCCTCGTCCGGCCGGTCCCCTCAGGGCTGTCCTGATCAGTGCGTATGCCGGTCTCGTCACTGTGTGTCCGGCGCCCGCTCCAGCAGCGGGGCCGCGTCGGAGAGTACCCCGGCGATCCGCGCGAGCGCCGCCTCGTCCCGCTCCACGGCCTCCAGCACCGGCCCGCTTGCCGTGTCCCAGCGCCGGGCCACCGCCGCCGGATCCTCGCCGGTCAGCACACCCGCGGCCTGCGCGGCGGCGCCGAGCGCCACGAGTTCCTTGGCCTCGGGCACCTGAACGGGACGCCCCGACAGTCGTCGTACGGTCTGCTGCCAGGCCGTTCCTCGCGCGCCGCCGCCGATGAGCAGGAGGGGTGCCGAACGGTCCGCGTCCTCGTCGAGCACCAGGTCGAGGGCGCCGAGCAGGGAGTGGACCGCGCCGTCGTAGGCGGCCTGGAGCAGTTGTCCGCGTGTCGTGTCGTGGCGCAGCCCGTGCAGCAGGCCCGAGGCGTGCGGCAGGTCCGGGGTGCGCTCGCCGTCCAGGTAGGGCAGCAGCGTCACGCTCGTGCCCTGCTCGACGGCTTCGCGGTCGATGCCCAGCAGGGTGGCGACGCGGTCCACGGCGAGCGTGCAGTTGAGGGTGCAGGCCAGCGGCAGCCAGTCGCCGCGCGCGTCGGCGAAGCCCGCCACGGTGCCGGTCGGGTCGGCGGGGCGGCGTGTGGAGACCGCGTACACCGTGCCGGAGGTGCCGAGGCTGAGCACCGGCGTCCCCGGGAGCAGCCCGAGTCCGAGCGCGGCGGCGGCGTTGTCACCGGTGCCGGGGGCGACCAGCGTGCCCTTGGAGAAGGGCAGGTCACCGCCGTCGCGCACAGTGCCGACGACCTCGCCGGGCCGGACCACCCGGGGCAGCAGGGCCGGGTCGAGCCCCACATGGCCGAGGACCTCCTCGTCGTACGCCTCCGTCCCGGACGCCCACCAGCCCGTACCGGAGACATCGCCGCGGTCGGTCGTGCCCAGCCCCGTGAGGCGCTCGGTGAGGTAGTCGTGGGGCAGCCGTACCGCGGCGGTCGCGCGGACGGACTCCGGCTCGTGCTCGGCGAGCCACGCCCACTTGGTGACCGTGAAGGACGGCCCCGGCACACTGCCGGTGCGCTCGGCCCACGCCTTCGGGCCGCCCAGCTCCTCCACGAGACGGCGGGCCTGCGGCGCCGACCGCACGTCGTTCCACAGCAGGGCGGGGCGTACCGGATCGCCCTGGGCGTCGAGCGTGACGAGCCCGTGCTGCTGGCCGCCCACGGACACCGCCGCGGCCTCGCGCGCCGCGTCCCCGCACTGGTGTAGCGCCTCGCGCAGTGCGTCCCACCACTGCCGCGGATCGCTCTCGCGACCCGCTCCGGAGGAGACGGTGTGCGGCGCCTGGCCGCTGGCCACCACTTCGCCGGTGGTCGCGTCCACGACCAGGGCCTTGGTGGACTGGGTGGACGTGTCCACGCCGACGACGAGCGGACCCTCGGCTGCTGACATCGGGCTCTCCCTCTTCCGCGGCTCCGCGGGATCTGACCTGGTGTTTTCGGGGTGTATCCGGGCCGGCACGGCCCAAATGCCACCGCGTGCCTCTGCTCGGAGACATCTTGTCTCTTCCCAGAGATGCCTTCGCATACTAATTTGTTAAGTGCCATGACGAAATAGTCGGAGCAAGCAAGGAGCCGCGGCATGAACTACCAGCCCACCCCCGAGGACAGGTTCACCTTCGGCCTGTGGACCGTCGGCTGGCAGGGGAGGGACCCGTTCGGCGACGCCACCCGGGCCGCCCTGGACCCGGTCGAGTCGGTGCAGCGCCTGGCGGAACTCGGCGCCTACGGAGTGACCTTCCACGACGACGACCTGATCCCCTTCGGGTCCTCGGACACTGAGCGCGAGTCGCACATCAAGCGCTTCCGGCAGGCTCTCGACACGACCGGTATGACCGTGCCGATGGCCACCACGAACCTGTTCACGCACCCCGTGTTCAAGGACGGGGCCTTCACGGCCAACGACCGGGACGTCCGCCGCTACGCGCTGCGCAAGACGATCCGCAACATCGATCTGGCGGTGGAGCTGGGCGCGCAGATCTACGTTGCCTGGGGCGGCCGTGAGGGCGCCGAGTCCGGCGCCGCCAAGGACGTACGCGTCGCACTGGACCGCATGAAGGAGGCCTTCGACCTTCTAGGCGAGTACGTGATCTCCCAGGGTTACGACCTGCGCTTCGCGATCGAGCCGAAGCCGAACGAGCCCCGAGGCGACATCCTCCTGCCGACGGTCGGTCACGCCCTGGCGTTCATCGAGCGCCTGGAGCGGCCCGAGATGTACGGCGTCAACCCCGAAGTGGGCCACGAGCAGATGGCCGGGCTGAACTTCCCGCACGGCATCGCCCAGGCGCTGTGGGCGGGCAAGCTCTTCCACATCGACCTCAACGGCCAGAACGGCATCAAGTACGACCAGGACCTGCGCTTCGGAGCGGGCGACCTGCGGGCCGCCTTCTGGCTGGTCGACCTCCTGGAGTCGGCCGGTTACGCGGGCCCGAAGCACTTCGACTTCAAGCCGCCGCGGACCGAGGACTACGACGGCGTGTGGGCGTCCGCCGCGGGCTGCATGCGCAACTACCTGATCCTGCGTGAGCGCGCCGCCGCCTTCCGGGCCGACCCCGAGGTCCAGGAGGCCCTGCGGGCCTCGCGTCTGGACGAACTGGCGCAGCCCACCGCCGCGGACGGCCTCCAGGCGCTGCTCGTGGACCGCGCGGCCTTCGAGGACTTCGACGCCGAAGCGGCCGCCGCGCGCGGGATGGCGTTCGAGCGTCTGGACCAGCTGGCCATGGACCACCTGCTGGCCGCCCGAGGCTGATTCCGCCGCGGGCTGGAGGCTCCTGCGCGGAATCCTCCGGAATCATGCGATCCATGCCATGAGTCCGTATCAAGTTCCGCGCAGGGGTCGCTTCATGACCGGTTCGAGGCGACTCTTGACGGTATGGCCACGCCGCCCTTACCGCCCCAGCCTCCTCGGCCGCCGGACGACACGCAGTCTTCGGGCGGCGGCGGATTCGGCCCGCCGCCCGGAGGCTTCGGACCCCCTCCTGAGGGCTACGGACCTCCGCCTGGGGGCTACGAACCTCCTTCCGGGGGTTACGGCCCGCCTCCGGGCGGCAACGGTCCGCCGTGGCAGGGCGGCGGAGGAGGTTGGCAGTCGCCGCCACCGCCGCCTCCCGGACCACCGGGCGGACCCGGAAGGCGGCGCAGCACGCTCTTCCTCGTACTCGCCGTGATCGTGGCGGTCGGCGCCGTCGCCGCGGTCGTCCTGGTGGCCACCAGTGGCGACGGCTCGTCCGGCAAGAAGCCACCCGCCGAGAGCAGCGCGACCACGGGGCGTCTGCCGTCGCCCTCGCTGAGCATCCCGTCGGAGCTGCCCAGCGAACTGCCCTCGTTGCCCACCGAGGTGCCGTCGAACCTGCCGAGCGACCTGGAGTCGCTGCTTCCGTCGCCCGCCGGCGATGAAGTGCCGTACTACATGCTGCAAACGGGTGACTGCTTCAACATCGACGACAGCCGGCCGGGCCAGGCCACGAAGCGCTCGTGCGGCGCGGCGCATGACGCCGAGGTCGTGAAGGTGGCCGAACTGGAAGGCACGTACACGACCGATGCCGCCCTCAAGAAGGCGGCATCGGACCTCTGCGCGAAACCCCTGGACACCAAGGCGGCCAAGCAGCCCGCCGGCACGGTGCGCGGCACCCTGGTGCAGTACCCGGATCCCACGGGATTCGAGCTCGGCATAGACAACGTGGCCTGCAGTCTGGCCGCGGACGTCGGCGAGGGGAACCGCAAGCTCACCAAGCCGCTGAAGTGAGCCACGCGCGCGTGGCGTGTGAAAACGCCACGCGGAGCCGGTCGTTCAGATCCCGCGGGGCAGCCTTACGTACGTCACGATGGTCTCGACACCGCTGTCCACCAGGCGTCCCTGGGCGTCGAAAGCCTCCGGACCGTCCGTCATCCCGAAGTCGTTGTCGTTGATGAGCGCGAGCGTGTCGTGGTCCACGCGCGCGACGCCCTCGATCTTCCCCGGCACTCCCTTCACCTTGCCGAGGTCGACGACAAGCCGCTTGCGCAGCACCGGAACACCGGAGGCCGCGGGGTCCTCGAGTTGCTCCAGGGACGGGGACGTCGTGTCGTCGTCCCACGTGTCGCCGAGGATGTCCGCTTCGCGGCTCAGCTTCACGAGCTGCAAGCGGGCGGCCTTGTCGGTGCGTTCCTCGACGAGCAGCCGGTCGCGGCCGACGGCCACCACGGAGGAGATCTTCAGCTCGGACGGGTCGTCCTCGCTCGGGTCGACCACGTTCACCGGGTCGAACCGGTACGCGTACTCGGCGGTGACGGCCCGCTTCTTCGGCGAGAAGCGCAGCAGACGTGTCGTCAGCGACGCCTCACCCGCATCCGTGTCCGGCAGGGACAGCGGGCTCTGCACGGCCATCACCAGGTCCCCGCCCGGGAGTTGGGCGAGCCCTTCGAAGCCGCGGTTGACCTTCCGGTGCAGCAGGACGGCGGGCAGCGCCTCGACCACCGGGTAGTCCGCGCCGGTCAGGTTCAGCCCCTTGGGCACGTACCGGGTGAGTACCTTCCCGCGCGCGGAGACGTGGATCAGCGAGGGCCCGTACTCGTCCACGAGCCAGAAGCCGCCGTCCTCGGCCCGCACGACGCCCTCGGTGTCCAGACCGTTCGGGTTGTACGCGAGAGGTGTCGTCGCGTCGTAGGAGTACGGCGCCTCGTCGCGGCCCTTCTGGTTGGACAGGCCGGTGACGGCTTTCCCGGAGGAGGTGGTGATCGGGATAGCGTCCAGCACCTTCACGGAGTCACCGGACACCCGGATCTTCACGATCGCCGGGTCGAAGCCGGGCACGGGAAACGTGCGGCGCTTCGTGCCGTCCACCTTGATCTGGCCGTTGGGACCGCGGTCGGTGACCGTCCAGAACTCGCCCCTGCGGCCCGCTGGGTAGATGTCACTGCCGATGCCGCCCAGATCCACACCCCGGTCGTCCGCCACCGTGCCGGGCAACAACGCGTTGCTGAACCCGCCCAGCGGGATGTCGCCCAGCGTCGCTGAGCCCGTGACCCGCGCGTCCCCAGAGGGCGCGCCGACCGCGGTGCCCGCCACCGCGAGAGCGGCCAGCACGGCGAGCGGCACGCCCGCGGCGAGGGAACGGTGGACGCGGCGCCGGCCTGCGGCGTACGGGGACATGAGGCCTCCTGGGGCACAAGTTCGGTGACAGCGGCCAGATTTCGCCCCCGCCTCGAACGCCGCACGGCCGGTGGATGAACGCCGGGCGTCCACCACTCATCCGATGAGCGGTGCCTGCGCCGCGCGTGCCCTCCTGCTCGGTGTCATTCCCGCCCTTCCGCCAGGGCGAGCGCCGTCGCCGGGTCCTGGGACGCCGGACCCGCGGGAGCCCAGCGTCCCCGCTCCTTGCGATACGGCCACCAGCGGCCGTCCGTCCCCAGACGCAGCTGTGTCCGCCCGCCGACGACGGTCCAGCGATTGCGGGACGCACGCAGGGGAGGCCGCTCGTCCTCCTCCCAGGCCGACTCCAGAGCGGCCCGCGCGCGTGCAAGCGTTTCCGCCTCCATCGGCCCGTCGGCCTCCAGGACGTCGAGCGCGGGGACGCCCCCGTACTCCCAGGCACGCACGGCCAGCGCCAGCCCCTCACGGTCCCGGCCCGCCCCCTCCGCGAGCCGGACGGCCACTGACGCCTCGGGAGCACCCGAGGCCAGCCGCACGGCATCCTGCGGGAGCGTCAATTCGGCTTCTGTGGAGCGCTGTTCATGCCCCGCCCGCAGCGCTTCGACGAGCAGCCGGTGCGCCTCACGGGCGGCCTGCGTCGCCAGGAACTCCAGCGCGGCCGGGTCGACGCCGGGCGCGGGTTCGGTCTCCGTGTCCAGGGAGGGCGGCAGTCCCGGCTCTGCGGGCACGGGAGGCGCGGCGGGCAGCGGCGGCAGGATCTCCCCGGCCGCGTACGCCTCGGCGGCTTCCACGCCCGTGTCCGCCGACCGCTGAACGGGAGCCGCCTCGGCCGGCGGGACGCTGCGCACCTGCAGCTCGTCCAAGAGCTCGCGCTCACCGCGACCGCGCATGAGGAGCAGCACGAAGGGGTCCTGATCCAGCAGTCGTGCCACCTGGTAGCACAGCGCCGCGGTGTGACCGCAGTGATCCCACGCGTCGCAGTCGCACTCCGGCTCCAGATCGCCCAGGCCCGGCAGGAGTTCGACACCGGCGGCCGCCGCGTCCTCGACCAGGTGCGGCGGCATCTCGCGGTCGAGCAGCGCCGCGATGTGCCCGGCCCGTTCGACGGCCATGCCGAGGAAGCGGTCCCACTGGTCCTCGGACAGTTCCTGGAGCAGGACATCGGCGCGGTGCGAGGTGTGGTCGCGGTCCTGGACCACCGCGGTGATGCGCCCCGGGCGGACCGTAACGGCACCCACGGCTCCCGCGCGGGCGAGCCTGCGGCCCGTCTTCACCTGTTCCGAGTCCAGCGCGGCGTCCTCCAGCGCCTTCAACCAGGCCTGCCCCCACCAGGTCTGTGCGAAGCCCCGCCCGCTCGCGGGCGGCAGGGCGGCGAAGGTGCGCTCCGGGATGTTGTCGTACGGGTCGCTCATCGGGCGCCTCCTCGCAGTTCCACCAGGTCGGCCAGTTCGGCGTCGGACAGCTCGGTGAGAGCCGACTCCCCGGAACCGAGCACCGCGTCTGCCAGCTCCCGCTTGCGCAGCAGCATGTCCGCGATGCGGTCCTCGATCGTCCCCTCGGCGATCAACCGGTGCACCTGCACCGGCCGGGTCTGGCCGATGCGGTACGCCCGGTCGGTGGCCTGCGCCTCGACGGCCGGGTTCCACCAGCGGTCGTAGTGCACGACATGTTCGGCCTGTGTCAGGTTCAGGCCCGTGCCCGCGGCCTTCAACGACAACAAGAAGACAGGCACTTCGCCCTCCTGGAAGCGCTCCACCATGGCCTCGCGCTCCGGGACGGACGTACCCCCGTGCAGGAACTGCGAGTTCACGCCGCGCGCGCTCAGGTGCCGCTCGATGAGCCGCGCCATCCGTACGTACTGCGTGAAGACCAGAACGCATGCCCCCTCGGAGAGGATGGTGTCGAGCAACTCGTCCAGCAGCTCCAGCTTTCCGGAACGTCCCGCGATCTCGGGCCTGTCCTCCTTGAGGAACTGCGCCGGGTGGTTGCAGATCTGCTTCAGCCCGGTGAGCAGCTTCACGATCAGTCCGCGCCGCGCCATGCTGTCGGCGCCCGAGATCTCCGCGAGGGTCTCGCGGACCACCGCCTCGTAGAGACCTGTCTGCTCCTTGGTGAGCGACACCGCGCGGTCGGTCTCGGTCTTCGGCGGCAGCTCGGGCGCGATGCCCGGGTCGGATTTGCGGCGGCGCAGAAGGAACGGCCGCACGAGCTGGGCGAGCCGGTCCGCCGCCGCTGGATCCTGCCCGCTCTCGACGGCCTGGGCGTACTGGGTGCGGAACGTGCCGAGCCGGCCCAGCAGACCCGGTGTCGTCCAGTCGAGAATCGCCCACAGCTCGGAGAGGTTGTTCTCCACCGGAGTTCCGGTGAGGGCCACGCGCGCGCGTGCGCCGATCGTCCGCAGCTGCCGGGCCGTGTCCGAGTACGGGTTCTTCACGTGCTGTGCCTCGTCCGCGACGACCATGCCCCACGAGGCCTCCGCCAGCCGTGGAGCGTCGAGCCGCATCGTGCCGTAGGTCGTGAGCACGAACTCGCCGTCGGCCAGCCCTTCCAGGCTCCGCCGCGCGCCGTGGAAGCGGCGGACGGGAGTGCCCGGGGCGAACCGCTCGATCTCGCGCTGCCAGTTGCCCATCAGGGAGGTCGGACAGACGACGAGCGTGGGCCCCGCGGCGGACTCGTCGGTCTGCCGGTGCAGATGCAGCGCGATCAGTGTGATCGTCTTGCCCAGGCCCATGTCGTCCGCGAGGCATCCGCCCAGCCCCAACGACGTCATTCGGGCCAGCCAGTTGAGCCCGCGCAGCTGGTAGTCGCGAAGGGTCGCGGCGAGCGTGGCGGGCTGCCCGACCGGCTCCTGCGCCTCCGGGTCCGACAGACGGTCCCGCAGCGTCGCCAGCCACCCGGTGGGCCGCACGTCGACCCGGCGGCCGTCGACCTCCGTGGAACCCGTCAGAACGGCGCTCAGCGCGTCGACCGGCGTCACCTTGCGATCCTGCTGGGCACGGGCGCGGCGCACCTCCTGCGGGTCGACGAGCACCCACTGGTCACGCAGCCGCACCATGGGGCGGTTCGCTTCGGCGAGCCGGTCCAGCTCCTGCCGCGTCAGCTGCTGGTCACCCAGTGCGAACCACCAGGTGAAGGCCAGCAGCGCGTCGGCGGACAGGAACGACGGTGTGTCCGACGACAGCCTGCCGGCACCCTGCTCGTCGTCCGGCGGCCCGATGACCGCGCGGGCCGTCAGCTTGTGCGCCAGTTCCTTGGGCCAGTGCACCTCCACGCCTGCGGCCATCAGCGATCGCGCGCCCTCGCCCAGGAGCTCGGTGACCTCCTCGTCGGCGAGTTCGATCGAGTCCGGCACGGTCGCCGACAGCAGCGGAGTGAGCGGGGCCCAGGCCCGCGCGGCGCGACGCAAGGCGAGCAGGGCGTCCATCCGCGCGCGCGGAGCGAAGGCCGGTCTCGACCCGCCCCACACCTCGGCGGCGTCCGCCAGCAGGGCCGGGTCGCTGACGCTGTGCAGTTGCAGCACCGCACGGAACGGCAGCCGGGCCTCGTCCGACACGGCCGACGCGAGGCCCGGCACCTCGATCCGCAGCGAGATCCGTACGCCCGCGTCATGGCCCGCGGCGACATCAGCGGCCCACGCACGCTGCTCGGGAACGTGCTGCGGCTCCGGAGCGGCGAAGGCGGGGCCGCCCGTCGCGAGCGCCGCGGCGGGGGAGCGGGGCAGCGTGTCGGCCACCGCGTCGAGGAAGGCACGCAGCAGCCGCTCGGGATCGGGCAGCCGGAGCGGCTCGGCCTCGTCGACCGGTACCGCGTGCGCGTGCGGCGGCATCGCCGCGGCCAGTTCGCGGATCCGCCCCAGGTCCTCCGCCCCCAGGGGACCGGCACGCCACGCGTCGTGGTCACCGGCGCTCAGCCCGGGCAGCAGCAGCCCCCGCGCGGCGAGTTGGAGCGCGAGCACGGCCGCCGCACCCCAAAAGGCGGTCGCCCGGTGCGCCTGCGCGACGGCACGCGCACGCGTGAGGACCGGCAGAGCCGCCCGCACGGGAAGCACGACGGCCGCCACGCTCACCAGCTCGACGCCGTCCGCGCCGGGCAGGGCGACCGTCAGCTCCTCGGCAGAGCCGGAGCCGACGGCAGGAGGGCCTTCAGCGTCGGGCAGCCAGAAGGCGACGCTGCCTGTACGAGCCGGGTCGGCAGGCACGAACACGGCGCAGCATCGAGCCAGTTCGGAGATCTCGTCGGGAGTTGCCGCAGGAATCCTCTGCACAGAGATGACGCGTTCCTCAAATTTGACTACCGGGGGTCAGGGCCGCCGAGGGTACAGCATTCCGGCTCCCGACGGCCATGACAGAGCCGTGATGCGGGTCACCTTGCCCTGGGGGTGTTGCCAGGTCCACCCGGCAGCCGAGGTTGTCCCCCGCCTGAACACGGGTGGTGGCGTCATGGTCGCCCAAGGTCACTGATCCGTACGTTTCTTGAGGTCAGCCTGTTCCTCCAGAGACCGGAGTCCCGCCATGCCCCAGACTGCCGCAGCCGTCGCGGATCCCCCAGCCGGGGTCTCGGCCGGAAGCGAGTTCACACCACTCCTGCGCACCGTCAAGGGTCAGGGTCTCCTCGACCGCCGACAGGGCTGGTACGCGCTCACCATCGCCGTAAACACTTTGGCCCTGGCCGGCGTCGTGACGGGCGTCGCCCTGATCGGTCACTCCTGGTGGGTGCTGCTCCTGGCCCCGCTGCTCGCCGTGCTGTCCGCCCGCACGGCCTTCATAGGCCACGACGCGGGGCACTCCCAGATCACCGGCAACCGGCGGGTGAGCCGCGTGATCGGACTCATCCACGGCAATCTGCTGCTCGGGATGAGCTACGGGTGGTGGAACGACAAGCACAACCGCCACCACGCCAACCCCAATCACATCGACAAGGATCCCGACGTCAAAGCCGACGTCCTCGTCTTCACCGGCGAGCAAGCCGTGGACCGTACCGGCTTCCGGCGCTGGCTCACCCGCAACCAGGCCTGGCTCTTCTTCCCGCTCACCCTCCTGGAAGGCATCGCGCTGAAGATCCACGGCTTCCAGGACCTGCGTCGGCAGCCTCCCCGTGAACGCGCGGTCGAGGCCTTCCTGCTGGTGGCGCACGTCGCCGCGTACGTGACTCTGCTGCTCACTTCCATATCTCTCGGCACGGCCCTTGCCTTCGCCGCGCTCCACCAGGCTCTCTTCGGCCTGCACCTGGGGATGGCCTTCGCGCCGAACCACAAGGGCATGGAGATGCCCGACCCCGACGGCGAAGGATGGGGCCATCTGCGTCGCCAGGTGCTCACCTCGCGCAACATCCGCGGCAGTGCCCTGACCGACTGGTTCCTCGGCGGCCTCAACTACCAGATCGAGCACCACCTGTTCCCGAGCATGCCCCGCCCCCATCTGAAGCTGGTCCGGCCCCTGGTGCGCGCCCACTGCCGAGAGTTGGGTATCCCTTACGCGGAGACGGGACTCGTGGACTCCTATCGTCAGGCCCTGCGGCACATGTACGAGGTTGGTGAGCCGCTCAGGGTCGAGTAGGGGTCGCGCCTCAGGGTCGTATCAGGGTCGCGGCCTGGAACCGCCGGGAGCACGGGCCCGTTCTCATGACAGAGAGCGGCTGTGGCCGCGAAGGAGGCTACGCACATGTCGAAGAACGCGAAGATCGCCGCAGGAGGTGTGGCGGCCGGAATCATCCTGCTCATCTGGCTGCCCTGGTGGGCCGCCCTGCTGATCGTCCTGGGAGTTCCGGCGGCAGCGTATCTGACGCTGGACCCCTCACAGCGGCGCAGGCTGCGCCGCGTCACGCGCAAGGAGATCGGCCGCTAAGGCGGCACCAATCCGGTCAGTTCCCTTCCAGGGCACAGGAGTTGACCACGTTGCCGCTCGCGGGCCTGCCGAGAGCACGGCCCGCGGGCGGCTGTGTGCCCCGTTCCACCCACGCGATGAGAGCGTCGAACGCCGACCGGTGGCACGGCGGGACCGGCCACAGCCACTCCGGATACGCGTCGTACGGGCGACCGACGGGGGTGCCGTCCGCGACCGCGTAGTACCGCTGCAGCCGCATCCGGCCGCGGCGTCGACCTCTCGAGCCCGATCCGATCCGCGGGCCGTCCCACCGGGCTCAGCTCGGGCGTACGGCCATATTGTCCAGCGCGTCCAGCAGGCCGGGCAGTTCGGGCCCGCGGCCGACCGGAAGGATCTCCCCGGGTTTCTCGTCGAGCAGCACGAAGGCGATGTCGTCGGTCCTGGCCACCATCGACCAGCCCGGTCCGTCGGCCCGCAGCATCCGCGCGTCACCCGGCGCGAAGGACGACCGCACCCGGCCGAGGGGCGGCGGCGTGTCCACATACGAGCGGGCCTCCGCGAGCACGCGCTGGACGCCGCTGAGTGGCTCGCTCCCGCCCTCAGCGCCCTCCCCGCTCTTGTCGGACTCGTCGTTCCGTGCGGCGTCCTCGGCGGACTCCGTGGCGTCCGGACCGGCGAACTCCTCGTCGTCGATCTGCTCACGCCATGCCGCCCACTGGAGAGCGATCTCGTCGGCGCCGAGGCGTCGCTGAGCCGGACCCCAGCCGGATGTGTCGGGCGGGGCCAGCGGTGCCTGTTCCGTGATCTCGGGCGCGGGATCGTGCGGGGCGGGCACCCCGGGCGCCGCGACGGCCAGGGCGAGCGGCCACCCGGGCAGCGCCGCGACCATCGTGCGCTCGTCCGGCGACAGGTCGTACTCCATACCGCAGTCCCAGGATGCGATCGCGACGGCGACCAGCGAGACGTCGTCTATGACCACCGTCCACCGTGCCCCGTCCTCGTCCTGGCCGAGCACCAGGCCGTACCCGTCGGCGAGCGGCGCGAGACCGAGCGCCGCGCACGCCTCCGGGTAGTCGTCGCCCAGCACGCTGGGGAACTGCGCGGGTGTCAAGAGCACCGCCGTCAGCACATAGAGTGCGTCGTCGTCCCCGGCGGTGACGGCCTCATCGTCCGTCCCGGCCATCCCAGCCTCCCCATCGCTACGTCCGTCGGCGCACACTAATGTGCTTCCGCCGCGGTTGTCACGGGTTCCGAACACGTACGGAGCTGCGGTTATCCCCCTGGACAGGGGCGAAACGACCAAGTGTCACTGCCCGGTTCCGCTTCTGCCGTCGCTCGGGTCCGTGATCTCGCACGATGCGGCCTTCTGCCGCGCACGATGCAGCCGTCGCCGGTGTCAGGCGACAGGCAGGCCGAGGAGTGTCCGCGCCACCGCTGTGGGCGACTCGTCGCGCTCCCGGGCGAGCGCGATCACGGCGCGGCACGCCAACTCGTTGACCCCGAACGACAGTGCCTCCGGCGACACCCAGGTCGCGGCCTCGTCGATCCCGTCCTGGTCGTCCTCGGCGCACGCCGACACATAGGCCGCGGCGGCCTCGAACAGGTTGTGCGTGCGCTTTTCCGGATGGCGCTTGGCCGGAGGGAGCTGCCCCCGGGACTCCGCCGGTCGCGGGCGTGAAAAGAACTTCCAGAGTCTGGCCAATATGCCGGACATGCGGGCCACCTTCCCCCTGTGCGGTCCATCGCTGATCGCTCACCTGCTGCTACTCAACGTAGAGTTGAAGCTTCGGCATCAGAAGAGGGACGGTGCCGTGAAGCGTCACCGCCCGTCCACGTCGAGTGAGTCGATCATGGACCGCAGCCATGCTAGTTCGGCCCGGCTCGTGGCGCGCGCGATGGTGAGAATCCCGCGCCGGAAGGGGTCGTCCAACTCCTCGGCCCGCAGCGGTCGATCGCCGTCGTAGAAGAAGCTCGCGGGTTCCTCGAGGAAGGCGAGCCGCCGCCGCAGAACGGCGGCCTGGGCCGTGGCGTCGTCGAGGTGCCGGAGGAAGGCGAGGGCCGTGAACCAGCGGTTCTCGTCGGTGATGTCGCGCCGCGAGGGTTCCGCGAGCCTGCGGCGCAGCTCGCGTCTGCCGTCCTCGGTGAGCGTCAGAACGTGACGCGGGGCGGCCACGGCGCCGGGTTTCGTCGCTCGGGCCAGCAGGCCGGCCTTCTCCAGTCTCTTGATCGCCGGATACAGGGTGCTCTCGGCGACGGGTCGCACGTGCCCCGTCAGCGCCGTGATGCGCTTGCGCAGCTCATAGCCGTGCAACGGGGCGTCGTACAGGAAACCGAGGATGGCGAGCTCCAGCATGCCCGCATTCTGTCGCAATCTCGCTGTACATCGCATCAGTAATACATCGGCACCGATGTATCCTCCTGTGGAGGACGTGCGGCGAGAAGACGGGGAGTGCGATGAAGCAGGCCGAGTTCGACGGCAAGGGAAGCTGCATCCGCTGGACGGAGGCGGCAGGCGACGACCCCGCGCGGGTGTACGTGCACGGTCTGGGGTCCGCATCGGCCGTTTACCACGCACACATTGCCGCGCGGCCCGAACTGGCGGGTCGGCGCTCTCTGTTCGTCGACCTCCCGGGGCACGGAATCAGCGACCGGCCCGAGCACTTCGGCTACACGCTGGAGGACCACGCCCACGCGCTGGCTGAGGCACTCGACGAGGCTCGCGTCACCCAGGCGGAGCTGATCGCGCACAGCATGGGTGGCGCCGTCGCCATCGTGCTCGCCCATCGGCGGCCTGACCTCGTCTCACGACTTGTCCTCACAGAGGCCAACCTCGATCCGCACCCTCCGGCCACCGCCGCCAGTAGCGGAATCGCCTCCTACGGAGAAGGCGCCTACGTCGACGACGGCCACGCGCGTGTGCTGGAAAACATCGGCCCCGTGTGGGCGGCGACCATGCGGCTCGCCGATCCGCGCGCCCTCCACCGGACCGCGACCGGACTCGTCCGCGGATCGAGTCCCACGATGCGGCGCATGCTCGAAGGTCTGGCGATCGACCGCGTCTACCTGCAGGGCGCCCTCAGCGGTGAGCTCCCGGGCAGGGCAGCCCTGGAGGGCTCCGGAGTGCGAGTGGTGACCGTGCCGGGCGCCGGGCACAACATCATGTTCGACAACCCGGACGCCTTCGCCGCGGAGGTCGCCGGAACGGCGTGAGGCGTGTTCTCAAGGCCGACGCTCGGCCAGCGCGAGGAAGCGGGCCTCCTCGTCCACGTACGACGTCATGCGCCAGCCGGATCCGGACAGGAGCGGACGCAGATTGGCCTCCGCGCGCAGATCGTCCGGTGTGACCTGCCTGCCCTGCCGCGCCGCGAGGGCGGCCCGGCCGATCGGGTGGAAGAGCGCCAGCGTCCCGCCGGGTCGCACGACCCGCGCCAACTCCCTGAGATTCTCCGCCGGATTCGGGAGATGGGCGATAAGGCCGGCCGCGAAGACGGCGTCGAGCGACTCTGTACGCAGGGGCAGCCCCGCCACGTCGGCGAGCAGCAACTGTCCCGTCCGGTCCCGGCCCGCCCGTACCGCGGCCTCCAGCATCGCCGGGGTCAGGTCCGCGCCGAGGACCACTCCGGACGGTCCCACGGCATCTCTGAGGGCCGGCAGGGCCCGTCCCGTACCGCAGCCCGCGTCGAGCACCCGGTCGCCCTTCCGCAACCCGAGTTCGGCGACGGCCGCCGCGTACACCGGGCCGTCGTCGGGGAACCGGGCGTCCCAGTCGGCCGCACGAGCCGTGAAGAACTCCTGGACATGCGTGTGGTCGTCGCTCATGCATCGCATGATCTCGCACCGACGGGCGAACGACGTGATCGAACACCGACGCGAAACACGAGACGGTGCACACGTTCGAGCGTGACGCGATCGTTCCAGTGCACCGCTGCGTCATATTCCAGCAGCTTTCGAAACGCGCCCCCTGTGTGCGCCCCGGCCCGGACTAGCGTCCCGGAGCCATGGGACACCTGGACCACGCCACCTTCGGCTGGCTGACCCCCTTGTTGTCGTACGTGATGGCCTGCATAGGCGCCGCCCTCGGGCTGCGCTGCACGGTCCGCGCACTCGGAGCCTCGGGGCGGTCGCGCCGCAACTGGCTGCTCACCGCGGCCTCCGCGATCGGCACGGGCATCTGGACGATGCACTTCGTGGCGATGCTCGGCTTCAGCGTCAGCGGCACCGACATCCGCTACAACGTGCCACTGACCATGCTCAGTCTGCTCGTCGCCATGGTCGTCGTCGGCGCGGGTGTCTTCGCCGTGGGCTACGGCCGCGACCGCGGTCGTGCGCTCGTCCTCGGCGGGCTCACCACCGGGCTCGGTGTGGCGAGCATGCACTACCTGGGCATGGCCGCGCTGCGGCTGCACGGCGACGTGAACTACGACCCGGTGCTCGTCGGGATCTCCGTCCTGATCGCCGTGGTCGCGGCGACCGCGGCCCTGTGGGCGGCGCTGAACATCAAGTCGCCGATCGCGGTCGCCGTCGCCTCCCTGGTCATGGGCGGGGCGGTGAGCAGCATGCACTACACCGGCATGATCGCGGTCAGCGTGCGGGTCTCTCCCTCCGGCGAGGCCCTGCCCGGGGCCACGGCGATGCAGTTCATCTTCCCCCTCGCCGTCGGCCTCGGGTCCTATCTCTTCCTGACATCGGCGTTCGTCGCACTCTCCCCGACGGCGGGGGAGCGCGAGGCATCCGCCTCGGCCCAGCGGCCCGTCGAGAGCGTCGCCCGCTGATCGAGGGCGGCCAGGACCGGCGACCCGGCAGGCGCGCCCCCCGAACCACTCCGAGCGAGGAGGCCATGCGTACACCCCGTAGGACCCCCACAGACGGCTCCCAGCCACCGCCCACCCCGGTGCGTGGCCGCCGCGCGCACGCCGGACCGCCGGCCGACGAAGGCTCCTTCCCGGAGGAATCCGCCGGCACGGCGCCGAGTGCCACGCCCCCGCGCGCAGGTGCGTGGAGTCTGCGCCCGCGCACCGTGCGGGCGAAGATCGTCTGCCTGTTGATGGTGCCCGTCATCTCCCTGCTCGCCCTCTGGGCGTACGCCACCGTCACCACCGCCCAGGACGTTTCACGGCTGCGGCAGCTGCAACGCGTGGACTCCCAGGTTCGCGCCCCGGTCGCCTCGGCCGTCGCCGCGCTCCAGGACGAACGCGCCGCGGCCGTCCGCTATGCGACCAAACCGGCCGCCGACCAGGAGAGCGACCTCAAGAAACTGGCGGCACGCACCGACCGGGAAGTGGCGAAACTCCGGCTCGGGGACCACAACACCGTCGCCGACAGCGAAGAGCTGCCCTCCGGAGTGGCCGGGCGCCTCGAAACCTTCGTCACCGGAGCCGAACAGCTGCGCTCCCTGCGCACCGCGGTACTCGACCGGCGGACGGGCTGGGACGAGACGTACCAGCGGTACACCAAGACCATCTCGACGGCCTTCGGAGTCGGCGGCGCGCTCACCGGCATCCAGGACGCGGAAATCGGCTCCGACGCGCGCGTGCTGCTCGAGTTCTCCCGGGCGGGAGAGGCCCTGGCACAGGAGGACGCGGTACTCGCGGGCGCCCGGCTCGCCGGGACTCTCGACGGACAGCGGCTACGGATGTTCACCGGGGCCGTCGACACGCGCAGGCTGCTCACCGAATCCGCCGTCGCCGATCTGCGTGGGCCCGAACGCGCCGCCTGGCAGGGCCTCGTGGAGGGGAGCGCGTACGCCGACGTACGCGCCGTCGAGGACAAGGTGCTCGTGACCCGGCCCGGCGGCAAGGCACTCGACGCCGCGCCCGAGGCGACCTGGAAGGCCGCGCACGCGCGCGTGCGCGACGACATGCGAACGATCGAGGCGGACGCCGGCCGAGGCGTCTCGGACCGGGCCGACCCGTTCCGGCGCGGCCTGCTCTCACCGGCAGGTGCCGCAGTACTGCTGGGACTGGCCGCCGTGGCCGCGTCACTCGTCATCTCGGTACGCATCGGACGCGGACTCGTCATCGAGCTGGTGAGCCTGCGCAACAGCGCCCTGGAGATCGCCCGGCGCAAACTCCCGCACGCCATGCGGAAACTGCGCGCCGGCGAGGAGATCGACGTCCAGGCCGAGGCCCCGCCAGGGCCGCCCGCGGAGGACGAGGCCGGGCAGGTCGCGGAAGCCCTGACCACCGTGCACCGTGCCGCCCTGCGTGCCGCGGCCGAACGCGCGGAGCTCGCCAGCGGCATCTCCGGGGTCTTCGTCAACCTCGCCCGCCGCAGCCAGGTCCTAGTCCACCGCCAACTGAGCCTGCTCGACAGCATGGAGCGCCGGTCCGAGGACCCGAACGAGTTGAGCGACCTCTTCCGGCTCGACCACCTCACCACGCGGATGCGGCGCCACGCGGAGAGCCTGATCATCCTCTCCGGAGCCGCCCCCGGCCGGGCCTGGCGCATGCCGGTCTCCCTGACGAACGTGGTCCGCGCGGCCGTCTCCGAAGTCGAGGACTACGCGCGCGTGGAGGTACGACAACTGCCGGAGACCTCGGTCGTCGGAGCCGCGGTCGCCGACCTCACGCACCTCCTGGCCGAAATCGTCGAGAACGCCGCCCAGTTCTCACCACCCCACACCAGAGTGCGGATCACCGGCGAACCGGTCGGCAACGGCTACGCCCTGGAGATCGAGGACCGCGGACTCGGCATGGGGAAGGAGACCCTGGCCGAGGCCAACCGACGCATCGAACAGTCCGAAGCGCTCGACCTGTTCGACAGCGACCGGCTCGGGCTCTTCGTGGTGAGCAGGCTCGCCGCCCGGCACGGCATCAAGGTGCACCTGCGAACCTCGCCCTACGGAGGCACCACCGCGGTCGTGCTGCTGCCCACGGCACTGCTGCACACCGGTGCGGAGGAACGTTCCGGTAACCGCCGTGCGGACGCGCAACGCCCCGCGGAACGCGAGTACGCACGCGTGCCCGGCGCCGCCCCGAAGCGCGACTCCGTAGAGGCGATGTCGGAGCGGCCCGCATTGGTGCCCCCCATGCCGGCCCCCGCGGAGGCCTCCTCCGAGGGCACGCACGAAGGCCCCCCGCCCGGCGTCACCACTCTGCGCCTGCACCGGCCTGAGGACGACGCCGCGGAATCCGGCGAACTCCCACGACGCGTACGACAAGCCAGCCTCGCCCCGCAACTGCGCGAAGAACGCCCCGAAGAACCCGCGGAAGCCCCGCGTCACCGGGACGACGAAGAGCGCACCCCCGAACTGGTACGGGACCGCATGGCGGCCTACCGCGCCGGGTGGGCCCGCGGCGGCGGGCGTACACCCGGCGTCGGCGCCACCCCCGACCCCGTAGCGGGCAGCGACAGCAGCGAAGGAGACCCCGCATGATCCAGGACCCGGGCATGGGGACCGCACAGCGGTCCGGCGAACTCGACTGGCTGCTGGACGACCTGGTGCTGCGCGTCGCCGAAGTGCGGCATGCCGTCGTGCTGTCCAACGACGGACTCGCGGTGGGCGCGTCCAGCGACCTCAGGCGCGAGGACGCGGAGCATCTCGCCGCGGTCGCCTCCGGCTTCCACAGCCTGGCCAAGGGCGCAGGCCGCCACTTCGGCGCCGGCGGCGTACGTCAGACCATGGTGGAGATGGACGACGGCTTCCTGTTCGTCGCGGCCGCCGGCGACGGCTCCTGTCTCGCCGTACTCAGCGCGGTGACCGCCGACATCGGACTGGTCGCGTATGAGATGGCACGCCTGGTCAAACAAGTGGGCGAGCACCTGTACTCGGCGCCGCGCGTCGCCGCTCACCCACCCGCGGCCGGCTGACCGAGGGGGTCGGCACACATGACCGAGGACCGGACAGGCGCCCCTGAACAGCCGGGCAGCCAGTGGTACGACAACGAGGCCGGGCCGCTCGTCCGCCCGTACGCCATGACGGGTGGACGCACCAAGCCCGGCCCCACCGGGGTGCGCTTCGACCTGATCGCGCTCGTCACCCTCGACACGGGGGCACCCGACGTCGACGAAGACACCTCACTCGGACCGGAACACCGGGCTCTCATCGAACTCTGCCGGATCGAGACCCAGTCGGTCGCCGAACTGGCTGCGGACGCCGACCTGCCCGTGGGCGTGGTGCGCGTGCTCCTGGGCGACCTCCTGGAGCTGGGCTGTGTCACGGTCAGCCGCCCGGTGCCGCCCGCGCAACTGCCCGACGAGCGCATCCTGCGCGAGGTCATCGAAGGACTGAGGGCCCTGTAGATGAAGGATCAGATCCCCTGCCGAGCCATCCCGCACCGCGTTGTGCGCCCATCCGGGCACCGAACGGGCGCAAGACGGCCAGAACGGTCAGTTAGCGGTCCAACTCCTCTAAACGGAACTGCAGTTGTCATGATGCTGACTCCGCACCCCTGCACCTACTCCGACCGTTGTCGGCACTCCTGAGAGAAGTGATCGATGGGCTCCGAACACTCCGACGCCACGAGCGGTGAGACGGCCGCCCTGGCGTTGAAGATTCTCGTCGCCGGCGGATTCGGCGTGGGCAAGACCACCCTGGTGGGCGCGGTGAGTGAGATCAGGCCGCTGCGCACCGAGGAACTGCTGAGCGAGGCGGGCCAGTCGGTGGACGACACCGACGGCGTGGACCAGAAGGTCACGACGACCGTCGCCATGGACTTCGGCCGCATCACCATCAGGTCCGGCCTGTCGCTCTACCTGTTCGGGACGCCTGGGCAGGACCGCTTCTGGTTCCTGTGGGACGAACTGTCACAAGGGGCGCTCGGCGCCGTCGTCCTCGCGGACACCCGACGCCTCGAGGACTGCTTCCCCGCGGTGGACTACTTCGAGCACCGGCACATCCCCTTCGTGGTGGCCGTCAACTGCTTCACGGGCGCGCGCACGTACGGCGCCCACGAAGTGTCCCGCGCCCTCGACCTCGACCGGGGAACACCCGTGGTGCTCTGCGACGCCCGTGACCGCGACTCGGGGAAGGAGGTGCTGATACGGCTCGTCGAGTACGCCGGGCGGATG
Source organism: Streptomyces albicerus (assembly GCF_008905045.1). Taxonomy (GTDB): domain Bacteria; phylum Actinomycetota; class Actinomycetes; order Streptomycetales; family Streptomycetaceae; genus Streptomyces; species Streptomyces albicerus. The sequence continues at coordinate 76,772 of NZ_VWMY01000001.1, read as the reverse complement.
CACACCGCCCGGCTGCTCGACTCGGTCGGTTGACCGGAAGACCCTCGCTCCGCCGACGCGAAGACCTCCTATCGGCTGTCGCGAGGGCCCCGCTCGGCCGATGCGAGGCCCCTCGCCGACCCGTTTCAAAGCCCTGCTCAGTCCGAGACAGAGGCTTCCGCGAGAACCTTCTCGATCCTCACGCGTACGAGGAGTTCGCCGGGCACGCCGTTGCGAGCACCGAACTCCTCGGCCCGCTCCTCGCCCATGTACCGGCCGCCGATCCGCCCGGCCCAGAGCCGGAGTTCGTCGAGATCCTCCGAGATCCGGGCGCGCCCCCGCAGGACGACGTACGCATACGGTGGCCGGTCATCGTCCACGCACAATGCGACCCGGCCGTCCCGGGCCAGATTTCGTCCCTTGACGGTGTCCTTGCCCGTGTTGAAGATCAGGTCGTCCCCGTCCAGCAGAAACCAGATCGGCGCCACATGCGGGCTCCCGTCGGCCCGGACAGTCGACAATTTGCCGGTCCGGGTGCCGTGCGAGACGAACGCCCGCCATTCCTCATCGGTCATCTTCTGTGCCATGCCCCCATCCTCCTTGCCCGGACGGCGGCGGTGGGGAAGTCTGGTTGATCAGATCCTCCGGCCAGGGGGAGTCGCGTATCCACGGGGAGACGGATCATGGCTGAGAACCAAGGACTTGGCTGGCTGCTGGACGACCTGACCCAGCGCGTCGAGCACGTACGGCACGCGCTGGTGCTGTCCAACGACGGGCTGGTGACCGGAGCGAGCACGGGTCTCAGGCGGGAGGACGCCGAACACCTCGCCGCCGTCTCGTCGGGCCTGCACAGCCTGGCCAAGGGCTCGGGCCGCCACTTCGGCGCGGGTCGAGTGCGCCAGACAATGATCGAGTTCGATGACGCCGTGCTCTTCGTCACGGCCGCGGGTACCGGCAGCTGTCTGTGCGTGCTCAGCGCGGCGGAGGCCGACATCGGCCAGGTCGCGTACGAGATGACGCTGCTCGTCAACCGCGTCGGCGAACACCTCCACGTCGATGCCCGACAGCCGGAACACTCATCCGCAATAGACCTCTGACCTGCACAGACGCCGCCACAGTCATAGTTATCCACAGGCTCGGCGCGGGGCGCGGCGAACCGGCTACGGTTTTTCTCGAAGCAAGCGCACGCAAGTGCACACCGCTGCAACGGGGGAGAACCACGATGTCCGGCAACACCATCACGCAGTCCGTCATGCCCACCGCGAGCCCGGCCGTCGCCATGGCGGCCCGGCCGACACTCGCACCGAGCCGCGCCGCGCGAGAACTGGGGCTCAAGCGAGGCGAGTTCGACCTCGCCGTACGACTCGGTTGCATCCGAACCGTCCCCGACGAAGGCGGCGGAGGCCGTCGCGTCGCCCGCGCGGAGATCGAGCGGGTGAGGTCCGAGGACGGCTTCCCGGACGCCCTGCGGGAGCGCGTCAAAGCGGTCGGCACCTCGGAAGGCGCGGCCCTCATGGACGTGACGGCCGCCCGGTTCACACGGTTCGCACGCCTGGGCTTCATCGCGCCCGTCAAGTTCTATCTGAACCGCTACAGGGCCGTGGTCTGGCTGTATCTGGCAGAGGAACTACGGCAGTTCGCCGAGAGCGAGGAGCACGCGCAGCTGCTGAACGGCCGTACGCCCGAGGGACTGCGCGACCAACTGGACGCGGGTCTGGACCTGCGGGCCCGGAACTGGCGAGGGCGGCATGTGGGCTTCCTGCTGCGGCAGACCGAGGACCCCTGGGCGCGCGCCGCGGCCGTGGCGTCACTGCTCGATCCCGTGCAGGTCGCGGAGATCGTCGCGGACCCCTACGAACGCGCCTACATGAACCGCTTCCGGCCCGAACAGACCACCCACGGCGCACCCGATTCGCCCGCCGCCCATGTCGCCGCTCGGATCATGACGGCGGAGGACCCGGATGAGATCAGCTGGCTCCGGTCCGACCTGGCGAACGCGCTTGGGGAGGCACGCGCACATCGCCCGGCGCCGCGACCGACACCGAAGCCCGGGCGGCCGGCCACGAACCGAGAACGACCGCAGCCGATCGAGGAGCGGAGGCAGCCTGTCGACGAGCGGCAGTCTGCCGATGTGCCACAGCAGCCGGCCGAGGTTCGACAGTCGGCCGAGGTGCGGCAGACGATCGACGAACCGGCGCGCCCACGTCGCCTCCTCGGCTGGCTGCGCCGCAGAAACCCCTGACCCGTCAGGCCTCGAGCTTGCGGAACAGCCCCTCCTGGACCACGGACACGAGCAGGCGTCCCTCCAGGTCGTAGATCCGGCCTCGGGCCAGACCCCGGCCGCCCGTAGCGATCGGCGACTCCTGGTCGTACAGGAACCACTCGTCGGCGCGGAACGGCCGGTGGAACCACATCGCGTGATCCAGAGACGCCATGTCGAAACCGCGCTGGCCCCACAGGGGCTCCACCGGGATGCGGACCGCGTCCAGAAGGGTCATGTCGCTCGCGTAGGTGAGCGCGCACGTGTGGATCAGCGGGTCGTCGCCCAGGGGCCCGACGGCGCGCATCCACACGGCACTGCGCGGCTCGGCGTGCTCGATTTCCTCCGGGGTCCAGCGCAGCCGGTCCACGTAACGGATGTCGAAGGGCTGGCGTCGGGCCATGCGCTCCAACGTCTCGGGGAGCGCGCCCAGATGCTCCTTGATCTCCTGAGTGACAGTCGGGAGCGACTCAGGATCCGGGACCTCGCGGGCCGGCGGCAGCTGGTGCTCGAAGCTCCCTTCCTCAGGCTTGTGAAAGGAGGCGGTCAGATTGAAGATCGTGCGGCCCTGCTGCACGGCGGTGACGCGGCGCGTGGTGAACGACCGCCCGTCGCGGACCCGTTCGACCTGGTACACGATCGGCACGCCTGGCCGGCCCGGGCGCAGGAAGTACGCGTGCAGGGAGTGCACGGGCCGTTCCCCGTCCGTCGTGCGGCCCGCGGCGACCAGGGCCTGGCCCGCCACCTGCCCGCCGAAGACCCGCTGCAGGGACTCCTGCGGGCTGCGACCACGGAAGATGTTGACCTCGATCTGCTCCAGGTCGAGCAGGTCGACGAGTCGTTCCGCTGGGTTCGTCATGTGTCGCGTTCTCCTGTGCTCACAACTGGCCGACGTCGGTGACCTTGACGACGGCGCGGCTCTCGGCGTCGGAGGCCGTGAGGTCGACCTCCGCGCTGATGCCCCAGTCGTGATCACCGTTCGGGTCGGCGAAGGTCTGCCGGACGCGCCACAGGCCGTTCTGCGGCTCTTCCTCGATCATCAGCAGCTTGGGGCCGCGCGCGTCGGGTCCGGTGCCGAGGTCGTCGTACTCGTCCCAGTACTTGTCCATCGCCTCACCCCAGGCGTCGGCGTCCCAGCCGGATTCGGCATCCATCTCGCCGAGTTCCTCGACCTGGTCGAGAGCGGCGAGCTCTACGCGGCGGAACATGGCGTTGCGGACGAGGACCCGGAAGGCGCGCGCGTTCGCGGTGACCGGCCTGACCTGGTCGGCCTTCTCCTGGGCCTCCTCGGCCGTCATCTCCTCCGGGTTGGCGAGCTGCTCCCACTCGTCGAGGAGGCTGGAGTCGACCTGCCGCACCATCTCGCCGAGCCAGGCGATCAGGTCCTCCAGGTCCTCGGACTTCAGATCGTCCGGGACGGTGTGGTCGAGGGCCTTGAAGGCACTCGCCAGGTAGCGGAGCACGATGCCTTCGGTGCGGGCAAGCTCGTAGAAGGACACGAACTCCGTGAAGGAGAGCGCCCGTTCGTACATGTCGCGGATGACGGACTTCGGGGAGAGCGGATGGTCGCCGACCCACGGATGGCTCTTGCGGTAGGTGTTGTACGCGTGGAAGAGCAGCTCTTCCAGCGGCTTGGGGTACGACACGTCCTGGAGCCGCTCCATGCGCTCCTCGTACTCGACGCCGTCGGCCTTCATCGCCGCGACAGCCTCGCCACGGGCCTTGTTCTGCTGGGCGGCGAGGATCTGCCGCGGGTCGTCCAGCGTGGACTCCACCACGGACACCATGTCCAGGGCGTACGAAGGGGATTCGGGGTCCAGGAGCTCGAACGCGGCGAGCGCGAAGGTCGACAGCGGCTGATTGAGGGCGAAGTCCTGCTGCAGGTCCACGGTGAGGCGCACGATGCGGCCATCGGCGTCCGGCTCGTCGAGCCTCTCCACCACGCCGCCGTCGAGGAGCGAGCGGTAGATGGCGATCGCCCGCCGGATGTGCCGCAGTTGCTGCTTGCGGGGCTCGTGGTTGTCCTCCAGCAGATGCCGCATCGCGGCGAAGGCGTTGCCGGGCCGGGCGATCACCGACAGAAGCATCGTGTGCGTGACCCGGAAGCGCGAGGTGAGCGGCTCAGGATCGGAGGAGATGAGCTTCTCGAAGGTGTTCTCCGTCCAGCCTACGAAGCCTTCCGGCGCCTTCTTGCGCACCACCTTGCGACGCTTCTTCGGATCGTCGCCCGCCTTGGCGAGGGCCTTCTCGTTCTCGACGACGTGCTCGGGAGCCTGCGCCACGACGAAGCCCGCCGTGTCGAAGCCGGCCCGCCCGGCCCGCCCCGCGATCTGATGGAACTCCCGTGCGCGCAGCGTCCGCACCCGGTTGCCGTCGTACTTCGCCAGAGCTGTGAACAGCACGGTGCGGATCGGGACGTTGACGCCCACACCGAGGGTGTCCGTGCCGCAGATGACCTTCAGCAGACCGGCCTGCGCCAGCTTCTCCACCAAGCGCCGGTACTTGGGCAGCATGCCGGCGTGGTGCACACCGATGCCGTGCCGTACGTAGCGGGAGAGATTGCGGCCGAACTTGGTGGTGAAGCGGAAGTTGCCGATCAGCTCGGCGATCTGGTCCTTCTCCTCGCGTGTGCACATGTTGATGCTCATCAGCGCCTGCGCCCGCTCCACGGCCTGGGCCTGGGTGAAGTGCACGATGTAAACGGGCGCCTGCTTGGTCTCGAGGAGCTCGGTGAGTGTCTCCGTGAGCGGCGTCAGCTTGTACTCGTAGGAGAGGGGGACGGGACGGGTGGCCGAGCGGACGACCGAGGTGGGACGGCCGGTCCGCCGGGTCAGGTCCCCCTCGAACATCGAGACGTCGCCGAGAGTCGCCGACATCAGGATGAACTGGGCCTGCGGCAGTTCCAGGATCGGGATCTGCCAGGCCCAGCCGCGGTCGGCCTCGGCGTAGAAGTGGAACTCGTCCATGACGACCTGGCCGACGTCGGCGCGCTTGCCGTCGCGCAGCGCGATGGAGGCCAGGACCTCGGCGGTGCAGCAGATGACAGGGGCGTCGGCGTTCACGGACGCGTCGCCGGTCAGCATGCCGACGTTCTCGGTGCCGAAGAGCTTGCACAGCTCGAAGAACTTCTCCGAGACGAGCGCCTTGATCGGCGCCGTGTAGAAGGTGACCTCGTCCCGGGCGAGCGCCGCGAAGTGCGCACCGGCGGCGATCAGGCTCTTGCCGGAGCCGGTGGGTGTCGACACGATCACGTTCGCACCCGAGACCACCTCGATCAGCGCCTCCTCCTGGTGGGGGTAGAGCGCGATACCGCTTTCCACGGCCCACGACTCGAAGGCTTCGTAGAGGGCGTCGGGATCTGCGGTCTGCGGCAGCTGATCGATAAGGGTCACGCCCCCATCTTGCCTGTGATCCCACCCGATAAGGGAATCGGCTGCGGGACCGAAGATCACGAACGCTACGCTGTGGCGCCGACGGCGCGTCAGCGCACCTGGGCAACTGGCTGTCAGGACAAGAGGAATGGGGCGGGGTACGGCGATGATGGGACCAGCACACTCACTGTCGGGGGCTGCGGCCTGGCTGGGCGTCGGAGCCGCGGCGGCCGCCGCCGGTCACACGATGCCCTGGCCGGTGCTCCTGGTCGGCGCACTGATCTGCGCGGGCGCCGCGCTCGCCCCGGATCTGGACCACAAGGCGGCCACGATCTCGCGGGCCTTCGGACCCCTCTCGCGGGGCCTGTGCGAGATCGTCGACAAGCTCTCGTACGCCGTCTACAAGGGGACGAAGAAGGCGGGCGACCCGCGCCGCTCCGGCGGGCACCGCACCCTGACGCACACCTGGCTGTGGGCGGTGCTGATCGGTGCGGGGACGTCGGCCATCGCGATCACGGGAGACCGCTGGGGGGTCCTGGCCATCCTCTTCGTGCACATAGTGCTCGCCATCGAGGGGCTCCTCTGGCGCGCGACGCGTGGCTCCAGCGCCGACGTCCTGGTCTGGCTGCTCGCCGCGACGAGTGCCTGGATCCTCGCGGGAGTACTGGACAAGCCGGGCAACGGTTCCGACTGGCTGTTCACGGAGCCGGGCCAGGAGTACCTCTGGCTCGGGCTGGCGGTTGTCCTCGGCGCGCTGGTGCACGACATCGGGGATGCGCTGACGGTGTCGGGCTGCCCGATCCTGTGGCCGATCCCGGTCGGCCGCAAGCGCTGGTACCCGATCGGGCCGCCCAAGGCGATGCGGTTCAGGGCGGGCAGCTGGGTCGAGCTGAAGGTGCTGATGCCGGCGTTCATGGTGCTCGGCGGAGTGGGCTGCGCGGCCGCGCTCAACTTCATCTGAGGGAACGCGACGGCCGGGCAGGCGCCGCTGTGCCCCGGCCGGACGTCCCCGTCAGTCGGCCGGACGTCCCCGTCCCCGTCCCCGACCGACGGGACACACGCCTTCGGCGAGGATCACGCCGCGTCGCCCCCGCCCGACGCCTGGCCCTGGCTCCCGCTGCCGTACCGCTTCTCGAAGCGGGCGACCCGTCCCTCCGTGTCCACGGTCCGGGCCTTGCCGGTGTAGAAGGGGTGGCTCTCCGAGGAGATCTCCACGTCCACGACGGGGTACGTCTCGCCGTCGTCCCAGTCGATCGTCTGGTCACTGGTGGCGGTGGACCGGGTGAGGAAGGCGTATCCGGCGGCACGGTCGCGGAAGACGACGGGGTGGTACTCGGGCTGCTTGTCCTGCTGCATGGGTGCTCCTTGCATGGGGAGTGGGTGCGCGGACGGTGTGGGGGAGGAGACGAGGTCAGCCGTACCTGGCGTCCTCGTCGACGATGTGCATGGCGGCCTCCTCCGCCGAGGCAGCGGCGCCGTCGATGCCCACATCGGTGGCGATCAACCCGCTCTCCTCGTCCTCGTGCGCGCCTTCGTCGGGCGCCACGAGACGTCCGGAGCGGACGGTGCCAACTTCGTCGTCCAACGGTTCGCCGTCCGAGTCCGGGCTGTCTCCGATGCCGTCTCCGTCGGGAACCGCGATGTCCGGCAGTTCTTCCGCGAGGCGTTCGTCCAGGGTCTCGCCGCGATGCCGTTCGGCCGCGGTCACGTCCTTGCGCTCCACCGCCCACGGCCGCTCCGGAGGTGACCAGCCCCGGTCCAGAGGATCGCTCACGCCGTCGGATTCCAGGGTGTCCTCGGCATCGAGAAGCCCCGCGTCGTCCTGAACCTCGGATCCGTCGGGTTGGTAGACGTCGTCTCCCCATCCGTCGGCGCTGTCCACGGCTACCTCCAGGTGGTGCGGGCCGGCCTGCTGTCACCATGTTCGGCGGCGGGTGCGCGGGCCGATGGGCCCGGGACTCGCCCGTGCGGAACATGCGGAACCAGGTGGTTCCCGGGCGTTCCCCGAGCCGGTGCCGACATCCAGCCTTCCACCCCTCTCCGATACCGCGCAACGCCACGGGGCCCGGCCGACGGCTCCGGCCCGCTCATCAGGCAGAAGCGTCGGCCGGGGCCGAGGCCGGGAGCACGTCGCGCCGTGACCCCGACCTGATCATGAGCGAGCCTCGAACCGAGCCCGGCCTGCCCCAGCTCGGTCCGCCCGAGCCCGGTCCGCCCGAGCCCGGTCCGCCCGAGCCCGGCCCGCCCGAGCCCGGCCCGCCCGAGCCCGGCCCGCCCGAGCCGGGGCGGACCGGGGGCAGCGCCCGGTCACCCGTGCCAGGACCGCCACAGCGCGGCGTACGCGCCGTCCGCGGCGACCAGCTGGTCGTGGCTGCCGAGTTCGCTGATGCGGCCGTTCTCGACGACGGCGATCACGTCCGCGTCGTGAGCGGTGTGCAGCCGGTGGGCGATGGCGACCACCGTGCGGCCATCGAGGACGCGGGCCAGGGAGCGCTCCAGGTGCCGGGCCGCGCGCGGGTCCAGGAGCGAGGTGGCCTCGTCCAGGACCAGCGTGTGCGGATCGGCGAGCACCAGCCGGGCGAGCGCGATCTGCTGGGCCTGGGCCGGAGTGAGGGCGAGTCCGCCGGAGCCGACCTCGGTGTCCAGACCGTCGTCCAGCGCCCGCGCCCAGCCGTCGGCGTCGACCGCGCCGAGGGCGGCCCACAGCTCGGCGTCGTCGGCGTCCGTGCGGGCGAGGAGCAGGTTGTCGCGCAGGGCGCCCACGAAGACGTGGTGCTCCTGGTTGACCAGTGCCACATGGGAGCGGACCCTTTCGGCGGACATCCGGGACAGTTCGGCGCCGCCCAGCGTGATCCGGCCGGTCCGGGGTGCGTAGATCCCCGCGAGCAGCCTGCCCAGCGTGGACTTGCCCGCGCCGGACGGGCCGACCAGGGCCAGCCGGGTGCCGGGCGCGACCTCCAGGGAGACCTTGCGCAGCACGTCGACGCCCTCGCGGTAGCCGAAGTGCACCCGGTCCGCGTGCACGTCACGCCCGTCGGGGGTCAGCGACCCGTCACCGGCGTCCGGCTCGATGTCGCGGACACCGACCAGCCGGGCCAGCGAGACATGGGCCACCTGAAGCTCGTCGTACCAGCGCAGGATCAGGCCCACCGGGTCGACGAGCATCTGCGCGATCAGCGCGCCCGTCGTCAGCTGGCCCACGCCGATCCAGCCCTGCAGGACGAAGAACCCGCCGATCATCAGGACCGAGCCGAGGACCGTGACATGGGTGAGGTTGATGACCGGGAAGAGCACCGAGCGCAGCCAAAGGGTGTACCGCTCCCACGCGGTCCACTCCCTGACCCGCTGGTCCGACAGTCCGATGCGCCGCTCGCTCAGGCGGTGCGCCTCGACAGTGCGTCCGGCGTCCACGGTCTCGGAGAGGACGGCGGCCACGGCGGCGTAACCGGCGGCCTCGGAGCGGTAGGCGGACGGCGCGCGCTTGAAGTACCAGCGGCAGCCTGCCACCAGGATCGGGACGGCGACCAGCACGGCGGGCGCGAGCGGCGGTGCGGTCACGGCGAGCCCGCCGAGCAGCAGCACCACCCACACCACACCGATGGCCAGCTGCGGCACGGCCTCGCGCATGGCGTTGGCCAGCCGGTCGATGTCCGTGGTGATCCGGGACAGCAGGTCGCCCGTCCCGGCCCGCTCCAGGACGCCCGGCGGCAGGCCGACCGACCGCACGAGGAAGTCCTCGCGCAGATCGGCCAGCATCCGCTCGCCGAGCATGGCGCCCCGCAGCCGCACCTGGCGTACGAACACGGCCTGGACGACCAGGGCGAGGACGAACAGCGCGGCGGTGCGCTCCATATGGAGTTCGCGTGCCGCCGCCGCGCCGTCGGAGACGCGCTGGACGAGGGAGCCCAGCAGGTAGGGGCCCACCATCGAGGCGATGACGGCGACCGTGTTGACGGTGATGAGCAACAGGAAGGCCCGGCGGTGCCGTTGGAACAGTTCGACCACGTAGGCGCGTACGGTCGCGGGGGCGCCGACGGGCAGGGTCTCTGCGGTCGTCGGGGCCGCCGGGTCGTAGGCCGGTGGCGCCACGCCGATCATGCGGTCTCCTCGATTTCTTCCAGTTCGTCGAGTTCTGTGAGCCGGTCCAGCTCGTGCGCGGCGGCCTCGTCGTCGGTCTCACGGGTCACCACGGCCCGGTACCGGGGCTCGCTATGCAGCAGTTCACGGTGCACGCCGACCGCCGCGACCTCGCCCTCGTGGACGAGTACGACCCGGTCCGCGTGGTCCAGGAGCAGCGGCGACGAGGTGAACACCACCGTCGTGCGCCCCTGCCGGAGGGACCGGATTCCGTCGGCGATCCGCGCCTCCGTGTGCGAGTCGACCGCGGACGTCGGCTCGTCCAGGACGAGCACGTCCGGATCCGTGATCAGCGACCGGGCCAGTGCGAGGCGCTGGCGCTGGCCGCCCGACAGAGAGCGGCCGCGTTCGGTGATCCGGGCGTCCATCGGGCCCTCGGCGTCCAGCGACCCCTGGGCGAGCGCGTCCAGGACATCGCCGCACTGGGCGGCGGCCAGCGCCTCCTCGGGACTGACGTCTCCCGAGGCGGGCACGTCGAGCAGTTCGCGCAGTGTGCCGGAGAGCAGGACGGGGTCCTTGTCCTGGACGAGAACGGCGGTCCGGGCGGAGTCGAGCGGCAGCTCGTCGAGCGGTACACCGCCGACCAGCGCCGATGGCAGCTCCGAGGAGTCCGCCGTATGCCCGCCGAGCCGCTCCGCCAGCACACCCGCGGCGTCCGGGTCACCGCACACCACGGCGGTGAGCCGTCCGGTGGGCGCCAGGAGACCCGTCGCGGGGTCGTACAGATCCCCGGTCGGCACCACGGCCTCGCGCGACCCCTCGCCGTCCGTCGCCCGTTCCAGGGCCAGCACCCGGGCCGCGCGCTGCGCGGACGGCCGGGAGAAGGAGTACGCCATCGCGATTTCCTCGAAGTGGCGCAAGGGGTACGTGAGGATCATGACCGCGCTGTACACGGTGACCATCTCGCCGACGGTGATCCGGCCCTCGCGGGCCAGGTTCACGCCGTGCCAGACGACCGCGATCAGCAGCAGGCCGGGCAGCAGGACCTGGATCGCGGAGATCAGTGCCCACATACGGGCGCTGCGCACGGCGGCGCGGCGGACCTCCTGCGAGGCGCGGCGGTAGCGGTCGAGGAAGAGTTCCTCACCGCCGATGCCGCGCAGCACGCGCAGGCCCGCCACGGTGTCCGAGGCCAGTTCGGTGGCGCGTCCCGCCTTCTCGCGCTGGAAGTCGGCGCGCCGGGTCGCACGGGGCAGCAGTGGCAGCACCGCCAGCGCCAGGACAGGCACGCCCACGGCGACGACGATGCCGAGCGCCGGCTGGTAGACGACGAGGGCGACACAGACCAGCACGATCGTCACGGCGGCCGCGGTGAACCGCGACACGGCCTCCACGAACCAGCCGATCTTCTCCACGTCACCGGTCGAGACCGCGACGATCTCACCGGCCGCCACGCGCCGCGTCAGCGCGGAGCCCAGCAGGGCGGTCCTGCGTGCCAGCAATTGCTGGACGCGTGCGGCCGCGGTGATCCAGTTGGTGACCGCGGTCCGGTGCAGCATGGTGTCGCCCAGCGCGATGCCGAGCCCGCACACCACGATCAGCCCGCCGGCCAGGCCGAGCCGCGCACCGGAGCGGTCCACGACGGCCTGGACGGCGAAGCCGACACAGAACGGCAGCCCGGACACCGACACGAAGTGCAGCAGGCCCCAGGCCAGGGCCTTCAACTGTCCGCCGAGCTGATTCCGGCCGAGCCACACCAGGAACCGGGCGCCCGAGCGCGCATCGGGCACACCCGGGTCGGGATACGGAAGGTCTTGAATCTGCATGACGTCCCAGGGGCTCGTAGAACGGGGTGGGGGGGAGGCAACAAACCGTGAAAGGTTCGCGTCAGAGCGTGTCCGAGGGCAAACGATTTTCCGCCGAAGGGCAAAGATTCGGCCCGGACCGCCCGCATTTGGCCGGGAAGTCAAGGGGCCGGGCGCAATCGTCCGGAACGCGGTGCGACGATGGATCGCATGCGAATAGGCGGTGCGATGCGTACGACGGCCGTGGCCGCGGCCTGCGGGGCTCTTCTGATGTCCCTGGCGGCGTGCGGCGGTTCGGATGGCGGGAGCGGTGGCAACAGCGACGCGCAGTCGGGCGACCGGCCTCCGCAGAAGCAGGCGCGCACCGTCGACCTCAAGCGCATCCCCGACGTCGGCGACAGGCTGCAGAAGCAGATTCCGGCCAACTCCCGCCAGGTCGTGGCGGTCTACGGCGAAGGCAAGGACGCGGCGGACTCCACGATCGTCCTCTACACCAAGTCGGGCTCCACCTGGGACAAGACCCGCAGCTGGGAGGGGCACAACGGCAAGAAGGGCTGGACGACCAACCACCGGGAGGGCGACAAGCGCAGCCCTGTCGGCGTGTTCACGCTCAGCGACGCGGGCGGTGTCCTCGCCGACCCCGGCGCGCAGCTCCCGTACACCCGGTCGGCGTCGTTCCAGGCCCCGCGCTACTGGGCCAAGTCGCACTGGCACGACTTCGATTACGTCATCGCCATCGACTACAACCGAGTCAAGGGCACCTCGCCGAACGACCCGACCCGACCGCAGGGCCAGTCCAAGGGCGGCAGCATCTGGCTGCACATGGACCATGGCAGCGGTACGTCGGCCTGCGTGAGTCTGCCCAAGTCGGGCATGGAGTACCTGTTGCGCACCCTCGACCCGGACCAGCACCCGGTCGTGGTGATGGGCGACAAGGCGGACCTCAAGGCCTGACGGCCCCCTCATCAGTCGCTGAAGGCATCAGTAGTAGTGCCGAAGCGACGGCCACAGCCGTGACCACGGCTCGGTCGTCCCGGAGCACAGCACCACCGCCGCGCCCTGCTCCTCGTTCTCCACACCGTGACCGTTGTCGACGCGCGCGACCCGACGGCAGCCGGTGAAGTACCGCTCGATGCCGTCCGCGTCCTCCTGCCGGACAAGCAGTACGGGTCCGTCGGCCGAGTCCGGCGGCGGACCCCAGTCGGCGTAGCTCATATGGCCGGAGTAGGGCCGGGGCAGCCCGCGTGCGGCACCGTAGCGGTCGAGGGCGCCCGCCTCGCCGTAGTTCTGCGTGAAGACCACCGCGCGCGCCCGCTCGCGCTCGGGAATCGCTGACCACCCCTTCGCGGTCGCGTCAGCCAGCGCGGGCCACCCCACCTGCTCCCCCTGCTCCTTGTTGAGTGCCATCGGCACGGCGAGCGCACTCGGCGGCAGCACCGGCAGGGTCACCATCGCGTTGACCGCGATCGTCAGGACGACGGCCACCACGGGCCACGTACGGCCATGACGCCGCGTCCAGGCGAGCACCGGCTCGCAGCCCGCCACCAGCAGCACGACCAGCAGCGGAACGGCGTAGTAGCCCTTGCCTCCCAGCCCGAGAACCAGCCCACACAGAAGCGGGTACGCCACTGCCGTCGCCCGGGCCCAGCGCAGCGCCGGATCGCGCCACAGCCGCAGCCAGCCCGCGACCCACACGGGTACGAACAACGGGGAGAGATAGATGAGTTGCTCGGGCACGAACAGGATCCGGTTCTCGGTGCCGTCGTCCGTGCTGATGCCGTCCGCGACGGTCAGCTGCGGCCAGTCGTGGTCGGCCTGCCACCACAGGTTGGGCGCCGCCACCGCGAGCGCGGCGGCCGTACCGGCGAGCAGCCACGGACTGCGCAGCACCCGCCGCGGTCCCACGGCGAGCACGGCCGTGAGCAGCGCGACGACCAACAGCGCCACGAGGTACTTGTTCAGCAGACCGACCCCGACGCACAGGCCGATCGGCAGCCACCACCGCCCGTCGCCGGTGCGCAGCAGCCGCAGCACCAGCCAGCAGATCACCAGCCACGCCAGCAGATCGAAGCCGGCGGTCGACACCATGTGCCCGACCGCCAACGGCTGCCCGCCCAGGCCCGCGAGCCCCGCGGCGAGCACCTGGGTGCGCCGGTCGCCGCCCAACTCACGCGCGATGAGCGCGACCACGAAGACGACGGCGACGAAGGCGAGCGTCGCCGGGACTCGCAGCGTGGCCGTCGAGTCCCCGAACAGCGCGGTGGCCGCCCGCGCCAGCAGCGGCGTCAGCGGCGGCTGGTCGACGTACCCCCACGCCAGGTGATCGCCCGCCGCGAGGAAGTACAACTCGTCGCGGTGGTACCCGTATCGGCCGGACAGTGCGGTCAGTACGACGGTGAAGACGGCCGCCAGGCCCGCCACCGGACCGAGGGCGAAACGAGGTAACCCGCGTGGTGCGTCGTCCCGTTCCCGATCCATAGCGCCCCCTCGCCAACCGGTCGCACCACCGTACTGACAGTGGCGGGGTTCCGTCATGACCCGAGGCCGCATTGCGGGCGGGGCCAACTCCCCGTAGAACACCGCCCATGAGAAGACGGATTTGCATGTCCATGCTCGCCGGAGTGACCCTCATGGCGAGCACCCTCCTCGGAGCGGCACCCGCCCAGGCCGCCCCAGCCTCCGCCCAGGTGGCTCAGCCCTCCACCCAGGTTGCCCAGTCCTCCGCGCGGGCCACCCAACCCGCGGACCCACCCGCCGAGTTCGGCACCGACTGGCACGACCCCCTGACGGCCGCCCCGCCCGTCACCAGGCCCGCCGGCACGTCCTGCGAAGTGACGGTCGCCGAGGCGCAGTTCCGCGACTTCACGCCCTACAGGGGCACGTACGCACCCCCGCGCGGCTGCGGCGAGCGCTGGAGCAAGGTCGTGTTGCGCCTCGACGGCAAGGTCAAGGGGCGGCAGTTCGACCGGCTCGGCTATCTGCACATCGGCGGAGTCGAGGTCTTCCGTACGTCCACTCCGCAGCCCTCACCCGACGGCATCGAATGGTCGGTGGAGAAGGACGTCACGCGCTACAGCGACACGTTCCGGGGCGACCACGACGTCGAGATGCTCATCGGCAACGTCGTCGACGACACGTATACGGGCATCATCGACGTCAAGGTGGCGCTGACGTTCTACCCCGCCGACACGCAGGCCACCGGCGAGCAGGCCACCGGCAAGTCGGCCGTCACCCCCGACCGCGTCCTCACCCTCCAGGACGGCACCGTCACCACGCCCCGCAACAGTGAACGCATCGTCGCCGAGGTGTACGCCACCGGGTCGGGCGGCGGCTGCGAGGAGTACTGGTATCTGACGGTGCCCGACGCCGCGCCCTACTCCTGCAAGGCGGACGAAGGCCCTTATCGCGAGGTGCAGATCAAGGTCGACGGCCAACTCGCGGGCATCGCCGCGCCGTTCCCGACCGTGTGGACCGGAGGCTGGTCCAACCCCTTCCTCTGGTACGTGATTCCGGGGCCGCGTGCCTTCGACATCAAGCCGGTCGAGTACGACCTGACGCCGTTCGCCGGGCTGTTCAACGACGGCCGGCCGCACCGGATCGACGTCTCCGTAGTGGGCGTTCCGGAGGGGCAGAGCGGCTGGAGCACCCCCGTGAACGTCCTCGTCTGGCAGGACGCGAAGAGCGAGCGGGTCACCGGGAAGCTCACCGCCCACAGGGCGGGCGACCTCGCGAACTCCTCGACGTACACGCCCGGTTCGGAGCACAGGCTGGACACGAAGGCGGGGCATCGGCTGACCGTGTCCGGGTACGTCGACACCTCCCACGGCCGCGTGACGACCACCGTCGACCGCGCGCTGGCCAACTCCTCCGTGCACCGCTGGACCGACGGCGAGAACACGGACGCACTGAAGGGGACCTGGACCGACGACGAGACGGTCACCGTGGACGGGCGCGGGCCCGCCAAGTCGACCCGTGCGCACCGCACGTACACCATGGACGGCACCACGACGCTCGGCGCGGGTGACCGGCTGCGGACCGTTCTGTCACTGGGGGACCGTGCCGCCGTCGTGGAGACGCGGGGCGGCCGGCGCACCGCGTGGTCCCGGCTCGACGACAGCTACGCGGGCGACGCGACGTATACGGCGAACGTGCCGCGCGACCAGCGGCACGCCGTCGGTACGACCAGCGAGCGCTACCGGCTGTACGGATCGGGCGGGTGTTACGACCGGAGCCTGGTGACCGTTCAGGGGACGCTCACCAAGGACCGCGAGGGCTGTTGAGCGATCCGTGTGGGACGTGACACATCCCCGATGATTTACATGCACGTGACATAGAGGTCTCCGGCGGTAGCAAACTCCCCCGATAGTGATCACCGCGGAATCCGCTTTCCGCATCCCAGAAGTCCCCCTGGAGGAGTGCCCGTGCCGCCGTCTGTACCGTCCCTGCCGCGACGCGTCGCACGCATACTGCGTACCTCACTGTTCGCGCAGGTCGCCTGCGCGCTCGTACTCGGAGTCGTTGTCGGAAGGTTGTGGCCGGACACGGCCACGACCTTCCAGCCGCTCGGCGACGGTTTCGTGCGTCTCATCAAGACGGTGATCTCACCGCTCGTGTTCTGCGTGGTCGTCGTCGGCATCGCCAAGGCAGGCAATCTGAAGGCCTTCGGGCGGATCGGGCTCAAGGCCCTGATCTGGTTCGAGGTCGCCTCCACGGCCGCGCTGATCATCGGCCTGATCGCCGCCAACGTCTTCGCCCCCGGGTCGGGCATGAACGTCGACCCGTCGAAGCTCGACGCCTCGGCGGTCGAGGGCAAGACCGCCGGCGGTTCGCTGCCCTCGACCAGCGAGTTCGTCCTGGAGGCGCTGCCGCAGAGCGCGGTCGGCGCGTTCGCCGAGAACTCGCTGCTGCAAGTCCTGGTGCTGGCCTGCCTGGTGGGTGCCGCACTGCTGCACCTCGGCAACACCAAGGTGCCCGCGATCCTGCCCGCCATCGAGCAGGCCCAGGAGATCATCTTCGCGATCGTCGGCTTCGTCATGAAGCTTGCTCCGCTCGCCGTGTTCGGCGCGATGGTCCACCTGGTGGGGGAGTACGGCCTCGGCGTCATCGAGACGTACGGCAAGCTCATCGTCCTCTGCTACGCGGTGGCGGCGCTCTTCCTGGTGCTGCTCGGGGTCGCCCTGAAGCTGGTCACCGGGCTGAGCCTGTGGAAGTTCGTCCGCTACACGCGCGCGGAGATGCTGCTGGCCCTCGGCACCGCGTCCAGCGAGACCGTCATGCCCCGCATGATGCAGAAGCTGCGCCAGGCGGGTGCCCGTGACGACGCCGTGGGTCTGGTGCTGCCGACCGGGTACTCCTTCAACCTCGACGGTGCCTCGATCTACCTCTCCATCGGCACGCTGTTCATCGCGCAGGCCGTGGGCGTCGACCTCAGCCTGGGCCAGCAGATCACCGTGGTCCTGGTGCTGATGCTGACCAGCAAGGGCATGGCGGGCGTGCCGGGTTCGGCGTTCCTCGCGCTGTCGGCGACCGCCTCCGCGCTCGGGGTCATCCCCGCCGGTGCCGTCGCCCTGCTGCTGGGCGTGGACCGCATCATGGACTCGATGCGCGTCGCGACCAACCTGCTCGGCAACTGTGTCGCCGTCTTCGCCGTCTCCCGCTGGGAGGGTGCCCTGGACATGGAGCGGGCGAAGAAGATGCTCGACGGCGAGATCGCGTTCGTGGAGGAGGACGTGGCGGTGGACGCCGAGAAGGCGCCGAAGGTGAAGGTGCCCGCGCAGGCGGATGCCGTGAGCGAGGCCGACGAGCCCGCTTCCTCCGAATCGCAGGGGCCTGTCGAGAGCAAGGCCTCGTTGGCCAAGGAGCCCGCCGGCGAGGCGAGTTGAGAGCCGGGGTCCGGCGCGCCCGCTCGGCGCCGGGCCCCACGCCGTACCCTCTGGCTGCGCCGGCTGCGCGCCCTCACGCTTCGGCTGCGCCGGGCTCCGCGTGCCCTCACGCCTCGGCTGCGCCGGGCCCCGCGCGCCTTCACGCTCCGGCTACGCCGCACCCGCACCCGCACCCGCACCCGTCTCTCCAACGACCCCATCCCTCCAAAGCCCCGGTCACTCCTGAGGTTTCTGCGAATCCACCCCTCCCCGCGCCTTCTTCCACAGCCCGCGCGTGAAGTCCGGAATCGCCTGCGGCGCCCCGTGCGCCTTGATCGAGGCGTGGCTCAGGGGCACCGGCGCGGTCCAGGTGGCGGCGTCGTACACGTCGAAGTCCGGTACGAGCCCGAGCCGCATGCACTGCATCAGCCGGAACAGCATGATGTAGTCCATACCGCCGTGCCCGCCGGGCGGGTTGGAGTGCTCCTTCCACAGCCAGTGGTCCCAATCGGCGTACGCGGAGAAGTCACCCCAGACATCGTCCGTGTGGTCCGGCTCTATATAAATCCGCTCCGGGTAGTCCTCGAAGACACCCTTTGTGCCGCCGAGGCTGTTGATTCGCGAGTAGGGATGTGGCGTCGACACATCGTGTTCGAGCCGGATCACCCGTCCCTTCGCGGTCTGTACGAGGCTGATGGTCCGGTCGCTCTCGATGTACGTCTCTTTCCAGCTCGGGTCGCCCGGGGGCATGTGCGCGGCGCGATATTCGGCGAGGCCGAGCGCGGGCGTGCCGAAGCTGGAGATGTGGGTGACGCGGTCACCGCGGTTGACGTCCATGTAGTTGGCGACTGGCCCGAACCCGTGGTTCGGGTAGAGGTCGCCGCGCAGCCGGGTGTGCCAGAGCCGCCGCCACGGTCCCTCGTAGTAGTCCGGGTCGAACATCAAGCCGCGCAGGTCGTGGTTGTAGGCGCCCGCGCCGTGCAGCAGGCGGCCGAACTTCCCGGCGTGCGCCATGCGCAGGACACGCATCTCGTTCTTGCCGTAGCAGCAGTTCTCCAGCTGCATGCAGTGTCTGCGGGTGCGCTCGGACAGGTCGACCAGTTCCCAGAGCTGGTCGAGTCGCATGGCGACTGGACACTCCACGCCGACATGCTTGCCGCTGAGCATCGCCGTCTTCGCCATCTCGAAGTGCCAGTCCCAGGGCGTCGCCACGTACACGAAGTCGAGGTCGCCGCGCTCGCACAGCCCGACGAAGTCGTGATCACCCTTCGTGTACGTCGCGGGGGCGGGCTGTCCCGCGGCCACCACCTTGGCCGCGGCAGACGCGGTCTTGTCCCTGACCGGATCGCACAGCGCGACGACACGGACCCCGTCCAGGGCGAGGAACAGATCGATCATGCCGCCGCCGCGGTTGCCCAGCCCGATGATGCCGACCCGTACCGTGCCGCGCCCCTCGAAGGGCACGCCGATCATGGTCTCGCCCTTCGCGGCAGGTGCGTCGGCCGCGGCTGCCGCCGGTTCCCCGGGCTCGGCCGCCTGAGCCGTACCCCCACCACCGAACGCACCGATTCCCAGGCCCGCTCCGGCGATGCCTGCTGTGCGCAGGACCGAGCGTCGGGAGTGGCCCTCGGGGTTCTCGTCAGGTTCCGGTGTCGCGTTCTCGTCGTGCATCGGACCTCCTCGGTGGGTGAGCGCGGGTTCGGCGCGCTGTCACCCTCCTAGGGGGCGGACGGGGTCGCAAGGGGCAGAAGTGGCCAGGGAGTTGGACTTCCTGTGCTCGGTCTTTGGACTTTCATGTGCGCGTGTGAGCATGGGGGCGGAGGCTTCTGACGGCCCCCTTGCGGAGATTTGTGATGGCACGATGCGGGATCCACCGGCGGCCGCATCAGCAGGTGGGGCAGCGGCAGCCACTGTCGACTCCGTCAGCAGTCGCGCTTCGGCTCCTCGACCGCACCCATCCCGTCGACCAATGTGTCCAGCAGCCCGCCGAGCACCTTGCGCTGCTCGTCCGTCAGCGGCGCCAGGATGTCCTCCGCCGCTGCCCTCCGTGCACCCCGCAGTTCCCGGAGGGCCGAGCGTCCGTCGTCCGTCAGCTCTATCCGGATCACCCGGCGGTTGGTGGGGTCGGGCACGCGACGCACCTTGCCGCTCGCCTCCAGACCGTCGACCAGCGTCGTCACGGCCCGCGGCACCACCTCCAGCCGCTCGGCCAGGTCGGCCATGCGCGGCGGCGAGCCGTAGTGCGCGAGGGTGCGCAGCAGCCGGGACTGGGCCGGAGTGATGCCGAGCCCGCGCTTCTCGAGGTGACGCTTCTGGATGCGGTGCACACGGCGGGTCAGCCGCAGCAGCTGCTCAGCGAGCAGGCCGTCGGCGTCGGGGGTGTCCATGACGGGAACAATATCAGGACCTTGTACATTGTGAGTATAGGTAACAATGAGCTACGCTCCGTCAGTCATCGTCTTCTCACATCCCCGTAGGAGCCCATGCCCCGCGACGAATTCACCTGGACACCGCCACCCGTCGATGCCGCGCAGCCCCGGCAGGTGCGCCGCATCCTCAAGCTCTTCCGTCCATACCGCGGCCGGCTCGCCGTCGTCGGCCTCCTCGTCGGCGCCGCGTCCCTGGTCTCGGTCGCCACCCCCTTCCTGCTGAAGGAGATCCTCGACACCGCGATCCCGCAGGGCCGCACCGGCCTGCTGAGCCTGCTCGCGCTGGGCATGGTCCTCAGCGCCGTGCTCGGCGGCGTCTTCGGTGTCCTGCAGACCCTCATCTCCACGACGGTCGGCCAGCGCGTCATGCACGACCTGCGCACCGCCGTCTACGGCCGGCTGCAGCGCATGTCGCTCGCCTTCTTCACCAGAACGCGCACGGGCGAGGTCCAGTCGCGCATCGCGAACGACATCGGCGGTATGCAGGCGACGGTCACCTCGACCGCCACCTCGCTGGTCTCCAACCTCACCAGCGTCATCGCCACGATCGTCGCGATGCTCGCCCTGGACTGGCGGCTGACGGTCGTCTCGCTGCTCCTGCTGCCAGTGTTCGTATGGATCAGCCGCCGTGTCGGCAGGGAACGCAAGAAGATCACCACCGAGCGCCAGAAGCAGATGGCCGCCATGGCCGCCACCGTCACCGAGTCGCTCTCGGTCAGCGGCATCCTGCTCGGCCGCACGATGGGCCGCTCCGACTCGCTCACTCGATCCTTTTCCGACGAGTCCGAGGGTCTCGTCGACCTCGAGGTCCGGTCGAACATGGCGGGTCGGTGGCGGATGGCCGTCATCGGGATCGTCATGGCCGCCATGCCGGCCGTCATCTACTGGACCGCGGGCCTGGCCCTCCAGTTCGGCGGGCCCTCCGTCTCCATCGGCACGCTCGTCGCCTTCGTCTCGCTCCAGCAGGGCCTGTTCCGGCCGGCCGTGAGCCTGCTGTCCACGGGCGTCCAGATACAGGCCTCGCTCGCCCTGTTCCAGCGCATCTTCGAGTATCTCGACCTGCCCATCGACATCACCGAGCCCGAGCATCCGGTCCACCTCGACCAGGTCAAGGGCGAAGTGCGCTTCGAGGACGTCGAGTTCCGCTACGACGACAAGAGCGGCCCGATACTCGACGGCATCGACATCACCGTCCCGGCCGGCGCCAGCCTCGCCGTCGTCGGCTCGACCGGCGCCGGCAAGTCCACTCTCAGCTATCTGGTGCCGCGTCTGTACGACGTCACGGGCGGCCGCGTCACGCTCGACGGGGTGGACGTGCGCGACCTGGACTTCGACACCCTCGCGCGCGCGATCGGCGTCGTCTCCCAGGAGACCTACCTCTTCCACGCCACGGTGGCCGACAACCTGCGGTTCGCCAAGCCGGACGCCACCGACGAGGAGTTGTACACCGCCGCGAAGGCCGCGCAGATCCACGACCACATCGCGTCGCTGCCCGACGGGTACGACACGGTGGTGGGCGAGCGCGGACACCGGTTCTCCGGCGGTGAGAAGCAGCGCCTGGCCATCGCCCGAACCATCCTGCGCGACCCGCCGGTCCTGATCCTCGACGAGGCGACGAGCGCCCTGGACACCCGCACCGAGCGTGCCGTGCAGGAGGCCATCGACGCCCTGTCGGCCAACCGGACCACGCTCACCATCGCGCACCGCCTGTCCACCATTCGGGGCGCCGACCAGATCGTGGTCCTCGACGGCGGCCGCACGGCCGAACGCGGCACGCACGAGGAACTGTTGGCGCGGGAGGGCCGTTACGCCGCCCTGGTCCGCAGGGACGCCCAACTGGAGCCAACAACATGAAGATATGCCGGGTTTATGTCGATATGCGGGTTACCGTGCCCGCATGCAGACCTACACTTCGCCCACTCCGCCACGGAGAACGATCCGACTGACGCGCCGGGGCCGGACCGCCCTCATCGCGACCGGCGCCGTCGTGGCGGCCACCGCCGTGGCGGTGCCGCTGCTGAGCACGGACGAGAAGACGGGCCCCGTGTCCCTGGTGATCCCGGAGGGCTGGCGCTCCGGCCAGGTGTACGAGGCCGTCGACAAGGTCCTCGCCCTGCCCGCGGGCACCACGAAGAAGTCCCTGGACAAGGCGAACCTCAAGCTGCCGAACGACGCGAGCGGCAACCCCGAGGGCTATCTCTTCCCAGCCACGTATCCGATCGACAAGCAGTCGACCCCGACGTCCCTGTTGTCATACATGGTCGACACGGCGAACAAGAAGTTCAGCGGCGGGACGGTCACGGCCGGGGCCGAGCGGAACGCGATGAACGTCTATCAGACCGTCACGGTCGCGAGCATCGTCCAGGCCGAGGCGGCCACCAGGGCGGACATGGGCAAGGTGGCCCGCGTGATCTACAACCGGCTCGACCGGGGAATGCCGCTGCAGATGGACTCCACCATCAACTACGCCCTGAACCGCAGCACGCTCCGCACCAGTCAGAACGACACCAGGCTCAACAGCCCGTACAACACGTACACGCGGATGGGGCTGCCCCCCACGCCGATCGCCAACCCCGGCGAGGAGGCGATCCGCGCCGCGGTCGCTCCGGCGCAGGGCGACTGGCTGTACTTCGTCACCGTCAAGCCGGGCGACACGCGCTTCACGGCCAACTACGAGGAGCACCAGAGAAACGTCGCGGAGTTCAACCGCAACAGCCGGAGCGCGTCGACGAAGTCCAGCTGAGGCGCCCCTTCAGGGGCGCGGGGAACTGCGCGCCCCAGCCCCGGGCGACCTGTATATGCTCAAGCGACCCCGCCCACTTCCAAGGAGCGCAAGGCTGTGTCGATTTGCGGCTCCGCCGCGATGGGGGTCCCCCCGCTCGAGCGCAGTCGAGAGTGGGGGAGCGACCAGCACCCACAGCCCGCACCTCGTCCACCGGCCTCACCCAACAGGCGCAACCCGCGGAGCGACCGGTGCCGCCAGGAGCCGCCTGATGTCCCGTACCGCGGAGCGCCCCGCGCGGTTGGCGCCGATCGTGCTGGCAGACGGCCCATACCCGACCAGGTGGACCCGCGGATCGGCAACGGCACGGGTCCCCTCGACACGAATGCCCCCGCCGGGCTCACGAAGCCGCAGCGGCGCCAGATGGTCGATCGCCGCGCGGAAACCCGTCGCCCACAGGATGACGTCGGCGTCCACCCGGCGCCCGTCGTCCCACTCCACGCCATCCGGAGTGATCCGGTCGAACATCGGCAGCCGGTCCAGGACGCCGTCCTCGATGCCCTGCCGGATCGCGTCGTTGAGCGGCAGCCCGGTCACCGACACGACACTCTTCGGCGGCAGCCCCTGACGGACCCGCTCCTCCACGAGAGCGACGGCCTCGCGCCCTACGTCCTCGGTGAAGGGCCCCTCGCGGAAGACGGGCGGCCGCCGTGTCACCCAGGTGGTCGCGGCCGCGTACGGCGCGATCTCCAGTAGATGCTGCGTACCGGACGCGCCCCCGCCCACCACGACGACCCGCTGCCCGGCGAACTCCTCAGGACCGGGGTACTGGGCGGTGTGCAACTGCCGCCCCCGGAAGGTCTCCTGCCCCGGAAGGCGCGGCCAGAACGGCCGGTCCCAGGTGCCCGTCGCATTGATCACGGCCCGCGTCGACCACGTACCGTCGGAGGTCTCGACGAGCAGCCGGCCCCCGTCGCCCTCGCGCACGGCCTTGACGTCGACCGGCCGCCGCACCCGCAGATCGAAGGTGCGCTCGTAGCTGTCGAAGTACTCCGCGATGACTTCGGAGGACGGCCGCGCCGGATCCGCGTCCTCCAGTTCCATCCCGGGCAGGGAGTGCATCCCGTGCACCTTGCCGTATGTGAGGGACGGCCACCGGAACTGCCACGCACCGCCCGCCTGCGGCGTGTGGTCCAGGACCACGAAGTCCCGCTCCGGCTCGAAGCCGGTGCGCCGCAGGTGATAGGCGCTGGACAGTCCGGCCTGCCCAGCGCCTATGACGACGACATCGACTTCCCTCACCTGCGCTCCGGTGTTGTTCACGCTTCTACTAACTCCATCGGCGGCATGGATCTTCCCGATGCCGGCGGCCAGGGGTCACGGGCCTTGCGGCGAGCCCCGTAAGGGGCGCGAGGAACTGCACGACCAGCCAAGGACGCCGAGGACGGCCCGCGGACAAGAGGACGGCCCGCAATTGACGAACCGCTCTCCCGCGGAGCGCCCGGCCGCCGACCAGCGCGGTTCCCGCGCCGCCGGGGGCCGCGACCGGCCCCGCAGCCGCCGAGGAGCCGCCGAAGAAGATCTGCGGCAGCGGATCCGGCGGCAGCGAGGTCAGCCCGCCCTCGACCCGGCAGTGCGCGCCGTCGAAGTCGTACGGCTGGCCGCTCCAGACCCCTCGTACGACGGACAGGAACTCGTCCGTACGCGCGTACCGCTGATCGTGGCCGAGATGGTCGCCGAAGCGCCGTTGCTCGGCGGAGTCGCCGCCGGTGACGAGGTTCAGCAGCAGCAGGCCGCGCGTGATGCGCGGATACGGGACCGCCATCTGCGCGGCGAGCGTCGGCGAGACGACACCCGGCGGGAAACGCGACCAGGAACTTCAGCCGCTCGGTGTGCTGGGCCGGGGCCACCATCGTCAGCCAGGCGCCCTCGCACCACGTGCCGGTCGGCGTGAGCACCGCCTCGAAGCCCAACTGCTCGGCGGCCTTGGCGATTTGGCTGAGGTGTTCAATCTCGTTCGCGCCCACTCCGCCGACCGGCTTCGAGCGGTCGATGGGATGGGAGGCGTACGCATGCCGGTCCGCGAGGGTCGGCGCGCCCCATCGGTGCAGCGATCCGTCGGAGCTCAGCTCGACGGCGACCCGAGAGTCCGGCGGGGCATGGCTGATGCTCATGAGGGCTCCACGACAGGAGAGCGACCGAAGGAGCGCGGGGCGAGGAGCGCGCGGCAGGGTACGTGTCAGCGCGCCGACGTCCGCTTCAGCTAAGACGGACGTACGGACGCAGAAGGGTGCCGACATGCAGGGGAGAGAAAGCGGGTGAAAGGGCGTCAGCGGCCGTGACGACCCGCGGCGGGGGCCACCACCCCCCCCCAGCAGGTCGATGTGACCGCGCGTGGTGAGCATGGCTGAACGCAAGGCAGCCGTCGAGGTTGCGGAATCCGACGGTGAGCCAGGCAGCCGTCGAGGTTGCGGAATCCGACGGTGAGCCAGGCAGCTGTCGAGGTTGCGGAATTCGAGGGTGAGCCAGGCAGCCCTCGAGGTTGCGGATCCGATGCTGGGCGCGGTGCCGGCCGCGGGTGCGGATTCTGGCGGATGGGCGAGGATTGGTTCATGTCCGATGCCTTCACCACCCGTGTCCTGAACGTCGCCTCTGGATCCAGCGAAACGGTCGTCGACCTCACTCGTGAATGCGAGGCTTTCCTCCGCGAGGCGGCGGGCGGCCGCGACGGCCTGCTCAACGTCTTCGTGCCCCACGCGACTGCCGGCGTCGCCCTGATCGAAACGGGTTCCGGCAGCGACGACGACCTGCTCGCCGCCCTCCACACCCTCCTCCCCGCGGACGACCGCTGGCAGCACCGCCATGGGAGCTCCGGCCACGGCCGCGACCACGTCCTCCCGGCGATCGTGCCTCCGCACGCCACGCTGCCGGTGCTGGCGGGTCGTCTGGAGCTGGGGACGTGGCAGTCGGTGTGTCTGGTCGATACAAATCGTGACAATTCAGACAGGCGAGTTCGGTTGTCGTTTCTCGCCTGAGGGGCGACGTGTGACGACTGTAGGCGTGATGTCCGGCCGTACCAAACGGGCAGGCGTTTGGGTTGTGACGCGGTGAAGGCGGAGCTTGAGTGTGCCTCGTTCGCAGTTGTTTCCTGGGGCGTAGCCGTGATGGTCAAGGGCGAGCGGTCCCGTCCGCCGAGTGAGGGTCTTCCGGGTGGAGGCGCGAGGGTGTCAGTTCTGGCAGGTGGGGGAGTCGGTCGGAGCGTGGCGACGATAGTGGCTGACCGTAGCGGCTCGGACGCCTTCAGTGACGCCGGACTCCTTGCGCGACCCCTCTCGACCCGGACTGGGTGTTCAGCGGCCCGGCAGCCTTGTAGTCACTGAGGATCCCCACCTCGACCAACGGTTCCGGGGTTCCGGACGCGGTCGACGGCTATCCGCGCGTGGCATCCCAGGTGCTGCAGTCCGGCACCACGTACCTGTCCTCGTACGCCTATATGGACGGCGCCGGCCGTGCCAGGGAGGCCCAGACGCCGTTGCCGGACGATCGCAATCCGGCCGGCGACCTCGTTCCATACCGTCAGGTGGCGGTCGCCCGCTACGACTCCGCCGGTCAGGTCGCCGGCACTTCGGCGGTCTTCCGCAGCGGCGGCACCGCGAGCTCCGGCGGACCCACCAGCCCCGAGCGTACGGACATCCCCTCCTACAACGACATCGTGCTCGACTGGGCCGGCCGCACCGTTGTCTCCCAGACCCAGGTCTACGGTGCGCCGCGAGACGAGGGCAAGGTCACCAGCAGCTACGACGCGACTTCACCAGCGTCAAGCCCGCCGTGGGCACCGCCACAGACACCTACACCGACGTCTACGGCCAGGTGTCCAAGGTCATCGAGTACGACGGCAGCACCGGCTTCACCACGTCCTACGCCTACACCGGCAAGGGCGAACTCAAGCAGATCACCGACACCCGCGGAAACAACACCCTCTACGCCTACGACTGGGCCGGCCAGCGCCTCACAGTCGATGATCCGGACGCGGGAACCTCAGCGACCGAGTACGACGCCAACGGCCAGATCACCAAGACAACTAGCAACCCCGCGATGACCGTCCTGGACTACGGGTACGACAACCTGGGCCGCAAGATGTCCGTCCGCAACGGCTCGACCGAACTCGCCGCCTGGACCTGGGACGGCGCGGGCGTCACAAACGGCAAGGGCCAGATCACCTCGACCACCAGCCGTGACACGGCGGGCAACACCTACACCACCAACGTCGCATCCTTCGACACGCGCGGTCGTGCACTGAGCAGCACAGTGACCATTCCGTCCGCCGTCACCGGGCTCGCGGGCAGCTACACGACCTCGCTCGCACACACCAGCCGCAACCCCGCACCCAACCGCCGGGCCGAAGCCGCCCTCCGACGCTCGACCGTCACGGCCTCGGTCCCCGCCCAGCAAGCCCGAAACCCCCAGCCCCCAGCGGCAGCCACGCCACCCACAGAACAGCAGCACCGACAGCGCCGATAGACCCGGTCAGAACCGCAGGGGGTACGTTCCTCCGCACCACGAACGGCCCCTGTGGTTGCCGTGGCCACGGCCGCCAGCGAACGCATCGCGCATGGAACTGACTAGTGCCTGTGGGCGGTCGGGCAGCAGCAACGGCTACCGCCCTGATGCTCACTTCGTCGACGTCGGTAGTGCGATACGGGCGGCGGCGTCCAGCGGGGTGTTGAGGCGGAAGGTGATGAGGGTGGAGCCGACGCGATGCGGCGCGCGGAATCAGCCCCTCTACTTCACGATGGAGTGCCCCCTTCACCCTCCTCTTTCACAGAAGTCACACAGGAGGGTTGCAGGCCACCGATCTCATTCGCCGCACTCACCACTCCTTCCACTTCGCAACAGGGTTTCAGCCAGGGCCAGTTGGCGGGCCGAGATCCTCTGGCCGCTGTCGAACGAGTGTGCCTATCGTGGCCGTCACGCCCGCAGGTTCACGCCCACGGCACATGCCGTGAGCGCGAGGGAGACAAGGGGGAACGGCGTGCTGGTTCGCATATAGCGGGACACCACGCCGACGCGCGCCTTGCATCCGGTGGGCGTTGTTGATCCGGCAGAAGGGCGGGCGCCCGGCAAGTCCCCGCGTGTGCCTCTCACTTGCGTCCGCTGTCCCCCCGGCGGCGCTGTGGACACCACGCGGCCCCTCTGTGATGACCCGGCCGCTCCCCTTCTGCCCTGCACATGTACCGCACCCTCTTCCGATCCAGGTAGGGAGTCACGGCAACATGTACTCACGCACCAAGAGCACGCCGCGCAGACGTGCCCGGATACGTACCAGACGCATCGTGATCGCCTCATCAGCTGTCATTGCGCTCACCGTTTCGGCGATGTCGGCGATCGCCGCGCCGGACGAGCCGGCCAAGCCGGTCTCGGCGTGGGGCAAGGGCGGCGAGAAAGCGGAGATGCCGCCGGCGAAGGTCGGCACGACCAAGGCGCCGAAGACGGTCCGGGAGAAGGTTTCGGAGCAACTGGCGCGGTGGCGTGCCGCGCAGGAGGACCTCTCTCCCACCGACATCGCCCCCCTGTAGCGCGCCGCTTCTCATCAGGCCGTCAGTGAAGGCGGGGGCCGAGGGCGAGCGCTGGCTGCTACTGGGGGGCGGCGTCCGGTGACGTCCCCGCCCAGGTCGTCGGGCAGGGCGATGCGAGCGGTGACGCGTTTACCGACCGGCTCCCGCTGAACCTCGCAACGAGGCAACGGCAGACCTTGCGAGACGGGACAGCCGCCGACCCGGCGCGCTCACTGCCCGTACGCCCGGTCGTAGAGGCTCCGCAGCTTCGGGGTGGCCTCGGCATCGCCGTAGCACACCGGGACCTTGCCGTCCTTGGCGTAGACGAGGTAGGTCTGGCCGACAGTGAACTCCTGGCCGAATGACTCCAGTTGTCCTTCGTGGGTGTTGTCGAGCTGGACGGTGGAGGCGTCTTCGCCGCGGTACCAGTGGTCCACTCGGAGAGTGATCTGGTCGCCGTCGATGGAGGTCGCGGTGCCCTCGAAGGCGGTCGTGTACTGGCGCAGGGTGGTGACGTCAAGCTCGGCGCACGCTGTGGCCGGGCCGCCGCCTGTGTCCTGCTGGAGGCTCAGGACCAGCGGGGCGGCCGCGGCCGGAGGAGTGTCGCGGGTTGCCGTGACTCCCCAGGTGATGCCGGCTCCCACCGTGAGCACAGCGGCGGCTGCTGCGGCCAGCAGCAGGGGGCGGCGGGGGCGGTCCGATGTGCGGGGGGAGGTGCGGACTGTGGTGTCGGCGGTCATGGTGGCCTCCAGGAGACGGTTGATGTCGGGCTGGGGAGCATCAGAGGTCCGCGCCGGGTCGATGGCCCTCATCCGGGCCAGCAGTTCTTCGTCGTTCACCGGTTGCTCCTTCCTTCACCCATCTCATGTCCGGCCTTGTCGTCATTCTTTCGGTCAAGCAGAGCGGCGAGTTTCTTCTTTGCCCTGTGTAGGCGGATGCTGACGGCATTGGGGGTCAGTGCGGTCACTTCCGCGATCTCGCGCGGGGTCAGCCCCTCCCATGCCCAGAGCAGCGTCACCTCACGGTCCAGGGCGCCGAGTGTGCCGAGTGCGGCGTGCAGTTCGGGGTGGTCGGTTTCCCCGGGCTTTGGCGGCGGTGCGGTACGGGTCAGCCGCTCCACCAGCCGGAGCCGACGCCCGTCCGCCCGTCGGGCGTTGGACAGGCAGCCGCGTGCGACGCCGTAACACCAGGGCAGCACGCTGTCGGGGTCGGTCACGGGTCCCTTCCCGAGCCCGGGCACGTCCTCGAGGCGGCGCCAGAGCACGAGCATCGTCTCCGCGAAGATGTCGTCTACCGCGTCGGCGTCCGCCCGGCGCAGCAGATATCGGTGCAGTGGCTTTGCCACCGCGCGCGCCAGCGCATCGAAGCGGGCTTCTCGGGCCCGGGCAAGTTCCTGCTCCAGCATGGATTCCACACCCCCACCTGTCCGGCCGGGGCCTGTTCCTTTCGTCGCCACGGGCACTGTACTTACCCCGAGCTCGAGGGAGATCCGTCGCGCCGGCCGAGGCGACGGCCGCTTCCCGACTGTCCCGGCCTGCGAGGTCCGGCACGGGTAGGTCGGCCATGACCCTTCGCGCGCGTCCTCCCAGAGTTTCGAAGCCGCTGCGGCAGAGAGCCTCTACAACGGCGCCCAGTGGGCGCGGGCCTGGCCAGGGGCTGGGTGAGGATGGCCGTCGGCCTCATCGCGGCCGCACTCTCCGGCTTCGGGGGTGACGGGCGGCCGCCAGGGGCGGCACCGCGTCCCCGCCCGGACGAAGCCTCAGAAGACCGCCGCCCCGGCGTAGCGGAACCGTACTCACATGCCCGCCCGGCCCGTGTGCGGCGCGAGAGCGCCCGGTAAAGCGCCGTAAACCGATCGGTTTTCATCTTGTCCACATCGAGTTAACCTCGCGGTATGACCACCGTAGTGAAGCCAAGTACCAGAGAGCGGCTACTGGAGGCGGCGGCCACGCTCACCTACCGAGACGGTGTCGGCATCGGCGTCGAGGCGCTGTGCAAGGCGGCGGGGGTGTCGAAGCGTTCCCTGTACCAGCTGTTCGAGAGTAAGGACGAACTGCTGGCGGCGAGCCTGGGGGAACGCGCCTCTGCCTTCGCGGCCGGGCTCCTGCCGGCGGCGGACGACGGCCGTTCACCCCGCGAGCGGATCCTGCACGTCTTCGAGCGGGTGGAACTGCAGGCGGCTGCACCCGAGTTCCAAGGCTGTCGGTACCTGGCTGTACAGGTCGAGCTGAAGGACCAGAGCCACCCTGCAAGCCAGGTGGCCCACCGGGTCAAAGAGAATCTGACCGCCTTCTTCCGTGCCGAGGCCGAACGGGGCGGGGCGAGCCATCCCGACCTGCTGGCCCGGCAGCTCAGCCTGGTCTTCGACGGCGCCAGCGCCCGCGCGGGGATCGGAGCCGACAAGCTGACAGGGCTCGTCACGCCCACCGTGACCACCCTGCTCGATGCGGCAGGCATGTACTGACGCATCCCCTTTCGAGCAGGCGCCGTGACCGTGCCCTCCCCGGGCCGATGGCTCCCGCTCCTGATTCTCCGCAATCGAGGGGAGCCCGGTGGCCGTAAGGGTGTTGACGGGCGTGCCGCGCGCCAGGAAGGCCGTCGTCTCGTCGACATCAGCGCCCAACAGCAGGTGCGCGGTTCCCTGGGGCCTCATCCAGTCGGCCCGGACCACTTGGTCGCATCACCCTTGGCCTCGGCGGCTGGCCACGGCGGCGTAGCCCTACACCTGCAGCTGGGCGCTTAGATGTGCCGTAGTAGCCCTTGAGTGCGGAATCGGCGACAGCTGTACGGATGGCGCTCTCGCGTCTTTCCTGTGCGCTGACCCTATTGCTGCGGATGGCAACCTCAGTCTTGCGCGCGGAAACCGATCGGTTTACGATGATGGAAACCGGTCGGTTTCTTCATGAATCCAAGGGCTGGGCCGTGGTCACGCCCCCTTCGGGCGGGACCTATCCGAATCACCCGTCCGCAGCAGTTCACACAAAGGGAAGCCAGCGAGATGCCCAGCCCAGAGTCACGTCCCACGATTCACATTCCGGGGACCACCAGCCACACCATCGCCCCGCGCACAGGACATCGCAGCAACGAGGGAACACTGCGCTACCTCAAGGCGGGCACCGGTGCTCCCGTGGTCCTGCTGCACACTGTGCGCACCCAGGCCGAGCACTTCCGCTCCCTCATCCCGCTGATCGCGGACCAGTACACCGTGTACGCCCTCGACCTGCCGGGGATGGGCTACTCCGAGATCGTGCCCGGTGCGTCGTACGACGAGCCGGCCATGCGCGCGGGCGTCAAGCGGCTCCTGACCGAACTCGACCTCCACGACGTGACCCTGGTCGGGGAGTCCATGGGGGCGGTGCTCGCCCTGACCACCGCGGCCGACCTGCCGGAGCGGGTACGGCGCGTCGTCGCGGTGAACACGTACGACTTCCCCGGCGGGATCGCCCGGTCCAGTCTTCTCGCCCGTGTGGTGGTCGGCGGTGTTCTCACTCCGGGGGTGGGCCCGGTGGTCGCCGGGGTGGAGCCCAAGACCGCCCTCCGCAGGATCCTGCAGGGCGGGCTGGTCGACAAGACCGCGCTGCGGGCGGACTACGTGGACGAGCTCCTGCAGGTGGGCAGTCGCCCCGGCTACCCGAGCGTCGCCCGGGCCGTGTACCAGAGCCTGCCCAGTCTCATCGCCGCCCGCTCGCGCTACCCCGCGGTCAAGGCACCCGTCCACCTCGTCTACGGGGAGAAGGACTGGTCGCGGCCA
Source organism: Streptomyces albicerus (assembly GCF_008905045.1). GTDB lineage: Bacteria > Actinomycetota > Actinomycetes > Streptomycetales > Streptomycetaceae > Streptomyces > Streptomyces albicerus. The sequence goes on along the minus strand of NZ_VWMY01000001.1, from coordinate 44,962 downwards.
TCGGACCGTCAAGCCGACAAGGAGCTGCTGCCCGCCGCCGATTTCACGCAGGTGCCGGGAGCAGGCCACTTCATCGCCTTGGAACGGCCCGACCTGCTGGCCGACCTGCTGAACGCGGTGGCGTGACCGCCCCCAGAGCGCCGTAGCCACCCCCGTTCGGGTGTAGTGCGGGACGGGGACCAGGTTCGACCATGTGCCTGACAGCTTCGTGGCATGCGAAGGAGCAGCGCGTGGCAGAGATTCAGATCGAGTTCGATGTTCCGGCGGAGATGCGTGACGGCACCGTGCTGCGCGCCGATGTCTACCGGCCCGGGGGTACGGGGCCGTGGCCGGTGCTGCTGAGCCGGCTGCCGTACGGCAAGCAGACGCCCATGATCGGTGTCCTGCTCGATCCGCTGGCGGCGGCCAGGCGTGGCTTCATGGTGGTCGTCCAGGACACGCGTGGCCGGTTCGCTTCGGAGGGGGAGTGGGAGCCGTGGACGTATGAGGAGAGCGACGGGTACGACACCGTGCGGTGGGCCGCTGCTCTGCCCGGCGCCAGCGGCTCGGTCGGCATGATCGGCGCCAGCTATTTCGGCAACACGCAGTGGATGGCGGCGTTGTCGAAGCCGCCGGAGCTGAAGGCGATCGCGCCGATGGTCACGTGGTCCGATCCCGACGACGGGCTGTGGACGCGCGGCGGTGCGATCGAGCTCGGGATCACCGCGCCCTGGACTCTCATGATGGGTGCCGACGCGCTGATGCGCCGGCACAGCACCGACCCCGCCGCGCTCGTGGGCAGTCTCGGCAAGCTCGTGCAGGATCTCGACGGCCTGGCCGACGGCGGCTACGGGGAACTGCCCGCTGGGCGGTTTCCCGCGTTCGTTCGGCACGACTTGCCCGAGCTGGGTTACGAGCGTTCCCGGCGGGAGCCCGAGTGGGCGCGTTCCTGCACGGTCGCGGGCCGGCACGACGAGGTCGACCTGCCCACCTTCCAGGTCGGCGGCTGGTACGACATCTTCGCCCAGGGCACGCTCGACAACTTCACCGCCATGCGCCGGGCCGGCCGGTCCGCCACGCTGGTCATGGGCCCGTGGAGTCACGCCAGCCAGCAGCACGTGGTCGGCGACGTCAACTTCGGGTTCGCCGCGAACTCCGCCTTCATGGGCATGCGCGGACGCCTGCACGACCTGCAACTCGACTGGTACCAGGGCACGATCGGCGACGGCGAGGCTCTGGAGCCGGACACCGGCAAGGTGCTGCTGTTCGTCATGGGCGTCAACCAGTGGCGCGAGGAGACGGAATGGCCCCTGTCGCGGGCCGTGGACACCCACTTCCACCTGCGCGCGGACGGATGCCTGACCCCTGAGCCGCCGTCCACCGCCGAGGAGCCCGACGAGTTCACCTACGACCCCATGAACCCGGTACCCACCACCGGCGGAGCGCTCCTGCTGTCTGACGAGTTCCGTCCCGGGCCACTCGACCAGACGGCCGTGGAGGGACGCGAGGACGTCCTGGCCTTCACCACCGAACCGCTCGCCGAGGACGTCGAGGTGACCGGCCGCGTCCGGGCGGTGCTCTTCGCCGCCACGGACGGACCCTCCACCGACTGGGTGGCACGCCTGTGCGACGTAGACGAGAACGGTGTCTCCCGCAATGTGTCCGACGGCATCGTGCGGGTGCGTGCGGCGACACCGGGCGAGGCGGCCGAACACGTCGTGGACCTGTGGTCGACCAGCATCGTCTTCCGGACGGGGCACCGGATACGGGTCCAGGTCACCTCCAGCAACTTCCCCCGCTGGGACCGCAACCTCAACACCGGCGAACCCGAGGAGAACGCGACCACGGCCCGAGTCGCCCGCCAGCAGGTCTTCCACGACTCCACCCGACCGTCCCGCATCGTCCTGCCCGTGGTGCCTCCAGCCTGACCGGGAGCGATGGGAGAGCCGCCGATCCGTTGCTCCGGTGGCCAAGGGCGCCGAAGTAGCCATGTCGGCTCGGTCGCAGGGCGGCAGGCATCCTGCGCGGAGGCGATGACCTCCCACGGGCGCCTGCCCCTCGGCAAACGCCGCGGTGAAGATTCCTCGGTCAGCAGACCGACCAGGTTCCGCTCGACCGGGCTGCGATGACGCGGCCGGATCCGGAGGCGGCGGCCAGCCGGTCGAGTACGGCACCGAGGGCCTGGGCCAAGGGGGCACGAGTGGCCCGCCTGCTCGATCTGATGCCAGAGTTGGCCACCGAACTCCAGCTGCTGGTCAAGGCCCGCTACGCCGCCCACGATCCACTTCATCGACGCCCTGCCCAAGACCCCCAGCGGCAAGACCCAGCGCTACCTGCTGCGCAACCGCCGGCGCACCGAACTCGCCGCCCCGGAGCAACGTTGACCGGCATGGAACCTCTGCTCGTCGAGCAACGCGGCACCGTCCGGTGGCTGCTGCTCAACCGCCCCGAGCGGCGCAACGCCCTCGACATCACCCTCATCGAAGCCCTGGACAAACAGATCACCAGCGCTGAGGCCAACCCCGGCACCGCGGTCATCGCCGTGGCAGGCCGGGGACCGAGCTTCTGTGCCGGCCGGGACTTCCACCAGTTCCTGGAGCTGCACGAGCGGGGCGACAACCCGGTCGACTTCCTGGCCGACGTGTCGGCCTGCTTCAGCCGCATCGCGGCCAGCCCGAAACCCTGGGTCGCCGTGGTGCATGGTCACGCTGTCGCCGGGGGCCTCGAACTGGCGCTGGCCTGCGATGTCGTCGCCGCCGACACCACCCTCATCGGCGACGGTCACCTCAACCGGCGGCTGGTACCGGCCGGCGGATCAAGCGTCCGGCTTCCCGGTGCGGTCGGACGCGGACTTCGGAGGCGATGATCCTGTGGCCGATGACCATGGTCATGACCCGCCGTCCCGGCCGTCGCCGCAGACGAACCGGCCCGGCACCGGCCCGTGTGCCCATCCCCGCGCGACGAGCCGCTTGAGTTTGCACCGCACGCCCTCGGTCTTCGCCGGAACCACCTCCACCCCCAACAAGGCAGTGATCCCACGGCAGGCCAGTGGCTGGCCGCCAGCAGCACGGCGTTCGGCCAGCCGGTCAGGGCTCGGTCTCCCGGCTCTCGCTCGCCCGGACCGCGGCATTGCTGATCGGCGAGGGCCACGCCGCGGAGGAACCCGAGGTCCGTCTGCCCCTCGACGGGCCGTACGAGGACGGTGTCTTCGTCAGCGGTGACGGCAGCCCCGTGAAACGGCTCCGGTTCCCCGTCGCCGTCGAGGAGAACCCGCTGTTCTGGGAGCGGCCGTTCGAAGCGGTGGGGTCTTCCGCGCCGAGGTGGTCCACCGAAGGCTGACCCCGACCCGGCTCGCCCCGGCCGTCGCGGCGGTTCATGCGAGAGGCCCTGTTCTCGGTCGGGCTTGTGAGTCGTCGGTCAGTGTGGATAGGTCGGCCCAGCCGTGCCACGTCTTGGGCCGCACGGCGTAGACGTGCAGCCGACCTGAACGGGGTCGGCGCCGAAGGAGACCCGGCGCGGCGGGTCGTCGGCGTCCACGAGCATCGGCAGCGCCGGTCCGACCGCGGCGGTACCGCCGATCGCGGCGCTGCCGAATGCGGCGGTGGCCGAGAACGGCCTCGCCGGGACAACCTGCACCAGGCACCACCGTGCAAGGTGCGCTCAACCCCGCGACGGGACCGGCAGGCGTTCGACATTGACATCCTCGTCTTCGTCAACCAGCTCGCCACGGCCTGGGCCGGCAACTCGACCTCGTGGACGCGGCCGCCGACCAGGTCCGCGACCCCTCCCTGGCAGCCCGCCGCGCCGCCGTCGTCGCTGCCGTTCAGCGTCTCTTTCCTGCCACCGCAGGCGACGCCGGCGGCGGGGCTGAGAGCTGATCGATCGACATCGGCATCAGCCTGGCCGCATCCCTCGCCTGCGGTGATAGTCGAGGATCTCGGTGATCAGGACCGTCGTGGCCGCACGCCGGGCTCGCAGCAATGCGGCCGGCACGCGGTGGTGGTACTCGAGTTGACCGATTCCGCGAGCTGATGGGCGCAGGCGGGGACGTCCGGTGTGCCGGGTCAGGTCACGGTTGGCAACCATCTGCCAGTCGTCGGCGATCTGGTCGATCAGGGAGTCCAATTCCCGGCGGGGCACGCCGGTCAGGCCGGATCCGGCAGCCAGGCGGTGGCTCCGGGGCCGGGGCCGGGTGGAGCGTGTGGTTCCAGTCGCCGTGGAAGTTGTCGCGCGCCAGCGGAAGCACTGCGACCTGCAAGGGGGCCGGGTTCTGCCCGGTGAGGTCGCGGCGGGTGTCCGGCTCGGCTAGCACTCGCAGTCGGCCTTGGTCGTGGCGCTGCCGGATCTCCAGCGGGGTGGGGTAGTCCCAGGTCGGGTGCTTCCTCAGCTGCCGGCGGTTGTAGCAGGTCTCGATGACGCCGTTGCCCAATTCGGGGGGATTTTCAATTGATCACCCTCCCGATGGTCATCCAGAGGGGCGATCCTACTGGTCAGGGGCGGTCCGGATGGATCGAAGCGGCCCCTTTTCGAGCTGGGGGTGACGGCGATGTCGATCGGGGCGACTCGTGGCTGTCCCGTCGGGCGAACGCCCTACGGCATCGTGTGGTCGATCGGCGCCATCCGCTCGATCGACAGCCGGGTGAGCCGCATGGCCTCGATGAGTTCCTCGGTCCTCGCGGGGTTGAGCCGGTCGATGGGGATCGAGCAGCTGATCGCGTCGATCGGGGGTGTGGTGAACCGGAGTGAGAATCCGTAGCAGACGACGCCGACGAAGTTCTCCTCGTTGTCGATGGCGTATCCGCGCTCGGCGGTGGCCCGCAGGTCCTTGATCAGAGCGTCGTGGTCGGCGTGGGTGTTCGGTGTGAGGGGCTTCAGCGTGTCGGGAACATGGTTGGTCAGGTCGGTGTCCAGCCGCTCGGCGAGCAGCGCCTTGCCCAGCGCCGTGCTGAAGGCCGGGAGCCGGCGGCCGACCCGGCTGAAGGGGCGGAGGTACTGGCTGGATTCGTGCGTCGCCAGATAGACGATGTCCGTGCGGTCCAGTCGCCCGTAGTGGATGGTCTCGTCGAGCCTGGCGCTCAGATCGTTGATCAGCGGCTGGACGATGCGCAGATAAGGGTCCGCGTCCAGGTAGGTCGTCCCCGCGAGGAGGGCGCGGATGCCGACGCTGTAGAGCGTGCCGGAGGGATCGGTGCGGACCCAACCGTGTTCCGTCAGGGTCCGCAGCAGAGCGTAGACGCTGCTGCGTGGGGCGCCGAGGGCCTCGCTGAGTTCTCGCAGCCGGGCAGGCCGGTTCTGCCGCGCGGCCAGGAGCTCGAGCAACTCGACCGTACGGGCTGCCGACTTCACGCCCCGTACGCCGCTGACCGCCTCAGGCTCACTCATCGCCACCCCTTCCGAACGCACTCGAAGAATTCTTGCACCGATGCTTGACGGTTATCAGCCATGTAGCCATGCTCTCCATCACGAGACAACTGTCTACATACGGAGACAGGTGGCGCGCATGGAGACGACTCGGGATATCGAGCGCGACCGCGAGACGGCGGATCGGCTGCGCAAAGGGATGGCGCAGGGTGTCCTGTCCTTCCCGCTGACATCCTTCAACGCCGAAGGCGGCCTCGACCTCGACGGCTTCCGCACCCACCTGGCCGCGCAGCTCGCCGCCGGCCCGGGTGCCGTCTTCGTCGCCTGCGGAACCGGTGAGTTCTTCTCACTGTCCACCGAGGAGTACCACGCCGTCGTACGCACCGCCGTCGAGGTCGCGGCGGGACAGGTCCCGGTGGTGGCCGGCGTCGGGTACGGCTGGTCGCTCGGGCTGCAGTTCGCCCGGCTCGCGGAGGGGGCCGGCGCGGACGCCGGGCTGCTCATGCCGCACTACCTCATCTCCGCCCCGCAGCGCGGATACGTGGACCATGTCCGCGCGGTGGCGGGCGGCTCGCCCCTTCCCCTGATCGTCTACCAGCGCGGGCAGGTCAAGCTGAGCACCGCCGCGGCCAGGGAACTGGCCACGGTCGACGGCGTCGTCGGCCTCAAGGACGGGCACGGCGACCTCGACCAGATGCAGCGGCTGCGGCTGGTGGCGCCCGGCGACTGGCTGTTCTTCAACGGCGTGGCCACCGCCGAGATGCAGGTACGGGCCTACGCGAGCATCGGCATCCCCGCCTACTCCTCGGCGGTCCACGCCTTCGCACCCGAGATCGCGGGCGCCTTCTACGCGGCGCACCGGGCCGGAGACCACCCAAGAATGGAACACCTGCTGAGGGAGTTCTACCTGCCCCTCGTCGAATTGCGCGACCAGGGCACGGGCTATGCGGTGTCCCTGGTCAAGGCGGCGGCCCGGCTCCGCGGAGCCCCGGTCGGCCCGGTCCGCGCGCCCCTTATGGAACCGGCCCCTGACCACCTGGGGCAGCTCGAGGCCCTCCTGCACACCGGCCTGGCGCTCGCAACGGACAGGTGAGGAAGTGAGGGACCGTCGTGCTCAGCAGCGCGCCTCGCATCGTCAAGGTGACCGTCACCCCCATCCTCATCAGTGACCCGCCGCTGTTCAACTTCCTTGGTGCGCATCAGCCGTACACACCCGGCGGCATCGTCGAGACAGAGACCTCCGACGGCGTCGTCGGCATCGGTGAGACCTACGGCAGCCGCGACCACCCCGACGAGGAGATCGCGGCTGTCCACGCCCTGGTGCCAGCCCGCCTGCACGACCAGCCCGCCTGCACGAACGGTTCAACCGGACGCCGCAGTGCCACGACCGCGACGACGTCGCGGCCATGCGGCGCAAGCACCCCGACTGGACGCACCCACCGCTCCCGCGGTGGTGATCCCGGTCGGCCAGAACCTCATCCATGAAGGAGAACAATGATGTTCCAGGCCCAACTGCGCCGGGGCCGGCACTTCGCCGGCGCGGCTGTCTGCGCCGCTGCGCTTTTCACCCTCACCTCGTGCGGAGGGGTCCAGGGCGGCGGGGGCAGCGGCGAAGACGCCGAGAACTATCCCACCAAGACCGTGGAGTGGACCGCGCCTTCGGACCCGGGCGGCAGCACCGATCTGATATCGCGTGCCGCAGCCAAGGCGTTGGAGGACCCTTTGGGACAGTCCGTGGTGGTGGAGAACAAGCCCGGCGCCAACGGCGCCGTGGGCGGCAAGGAGGTCCTCGGCCGCGAGCCCGACGGCTACAGCCTGGTCATGCTCTTCCAGTCGCTCATGTCGATCGGCCCGCACACCGTCGTCGACGATGACCCTATCGAGATGTCCGACATGGACGTCATCTCCGGGCTGACCGTGGAGGACTACGTCCTCGTCGTCCCGGCGAAGTCGGACATCGAGACCCTCGACGACCTGCTCGCGAAGAAGTCGGTCAAGTACGGCACCACAGGCGCCGGCACCGGCAGCGAGCTGGCCCAGGCCCTCCTCTTCGGCGACGCCGGCGTCAAAGCCGGCGGCATCCCGTTCGACGGCGGCGCGCCCACTGTGACCGCGCTGCTGGGCAGCCAGGTGGACGTCGGCGCCGTCCACGTGGCCGAGGCCGCTCCCCATCTCAAGTCCGAAAAGCTGCGTCCACTGGCGGTTTTCGCCAAGGAGCGCATCGACTTCCTGCCCGACGTGCCCACCGCTGTCGAGTCCGGCCACGACGTCGTCGTGGACCAGCGCCGCTGGGTCGCCGGCCCGGCAGGACTGCCGGACAACGTCGTCCCCGAGCTGCGAGCGGCGCTGAAGAAGGCCTTCAAGGACCCGGAGTACGGCAAGTTCCTGGAGAACAACTACATCGGCCGCTGGGAGGCCTCGCCGGACGCCGTCGTCAAGCAGGTCGAGACCGCCAAGGTGCGCTACGGCGAGCTCATCGACAAGTTCGATCTGGACCTGAAGACCGAGGGCTGACCATGAGGACCCAGGCACGACTGGGGGCGCTGGTGCCGCTCGGCATCGGCGCCCTCGCCGCCCTGGCGGCCGTATCGATGGGACTGGGATCGCCCGCCGACCCCGGCCCCGGGCTGTGGCCCCTGATCGTGAGCCTCACCATGGTGACACTGTCCGCCTCGCTGCTCCTCAATCCCGGCACGGACACCGAGCAGGAACCGTTCAGCAGACAAACCACCGTGGTGGTCCTGGGCGCCCTGTCGCTGGTCGCGTACACCCTGCTCATCGAACGGGTGGGCTTCGAGGTCATGACTGTGCTCCTGCTGGTGCTGTGGATGCGCGGCTTCGGCCGGGACAGCTGGCGGCTCAGCCTGGCCGTGGCACTGGCCGCGTGTGCAGCGTCCTATCTGCTCTTCATCGTCGCGCTGGGCGTCTCGCTGCCTCATCTCGTCGCGTTCTGATCCCTCGACACCTGTGAGAACCCGATGGACTTCCTCGCTCCCGCACTGGACGGCTTCGGCGTGGTCTTCGAGCCGCAGAACCTGCTGTACTGCCTGATCGGGGTGACCCTCGGCATGCTGGTCGGCGTGCTGCCCGGCCTCGGCCCGGCCGCCACCATCGCCATCCTGCTCCCGGTCACGTACACCCTCGAACCGGCCTCGGCGATCATCCTGCTCGCCGGCATCTTCTACGGCGCCCAGTACGGCGGCACGGTCACCTCGGTGCTGCTCCGCCTGCCCGGAGAGGCCTCGACGGTGGTGACCGCCATCGACGGCTACGAGATGGCCCGCACGGGCCGGGCCGGATCCGCGCTCGGCATCGCCGCGATCGGCTCCTTCATCGGCGGCACCGTAGGCATCGTCGCACTGACCGTGGCGGCCCCGTTGGTGGCGGGCTGGGCTCTGGCCTTCGGCCCGCCGGAGTACGCCGCGCTCGCGCTGCTCGGCATCCTGATGATCTCCACCCTGAGCACCGGATCCCTGCGCCGCAGCCTCCTTGCGGGCAGCATCGGGCTGCTGCTCGCCACCGTGGGCCGCGACCCGCTCTTGGGCAGCGCTCGCTACACCTTCGGCAGCGACCAACTTGCCGACGGGCTCGACTTCGTCATCCTCGCCATGGGCCTGTTCGGCATCGGCGAGATCCTGCACAGCCTCGAACGCCTCCGCCAGGGCGCCCCGCCGAAGCCCCGCGTCGGCCGGGCCCGGCCCAGCCGGGCGGAGTTCCTTCAGTCCAGGTGGGCGATCGCCCGGGGGACAGTGGTGGGCTTCTTCCTCGGCATCCTTCCCGGCGGCGGCGCCACGATGTCCTCGATGGTCGCGTACACGGTCGAGAAGCGCTCCTCCAGGACGCCCGAGCGGTTCGGCAAGGGCGCGATCGAGGGGGTCGCGGGCCCGGAAGCGGCCAACAACACCGCCGCCACCTCCTCGTTCATCCCACTGCTCACCCTCGGCATCCCGGCCAACGCGACCATGGCCGTCATGTTCGGCGCCCTGCTGCTGGCGGGCGTGACCCCGGGCCCGCAGATGATCGACGAACATCCCGAGGTGTTCTGGGGCGTCATCGACTCCATGTACATCGGGAACCTGTTCCTGATCATCCTCAGCATGCCGCTGATCGGGCTGTTCGTCCGCGTGCTGCGCGTCCGGGCCAGCGTCCTGGCGCCGCTCACCGTGCTCATCACCATGATCGGCGTCTACACGATCCGCTCCAGCATGTTCGACATGCTCGCCGTGGTCGTGCTCGGCGTCGTCGGCTACCTGATGAAGAAGGTCGGATTGCCACCCGGCCCGCTCGTCCTCGCCTTCGTGCTCGGCAACCTGCTGGAGACAGACTTCCGGCGCTCGATGCGGATGTTCGACGGCGACGTGACCGGCTTCCTGGGCCGCCCCATCTCCGCCACGCTGCTCGCCTTCGTCGTCGTCTTCACGGTCGCCGTACCCCTCCTCAGCCTCCGCAAGAAGCTCCGGCAGCCCGGACCTCCCGACACCCCCGCGACCGTCCCCCACCCCGACACCACGACCACCCCGGAGCGAACCCCGGACCACCCCCGCACGGCGGCCGAACCCGGCGGCCACAACGAGGAGCCACAGCATCCGGGCTGAGCCCTGGACCGGGCCAGGCTGCTGTAGGGCACCGGGTGACCGTGGGCAGCGAGCCGCTGGCACGCGACTACGAACACCAGCCCCGCACCTCCGAGTCGCGGGTGTACTGGGCGATGGGAGGCTCTTCGTCATGTGGATGCCGGCAGCTGGTGCCGCAGGTGAGGCCGGGACGCACGACCGGAGTACCCACGTGATCGACACCAGTGACATCGGCGTCTTCCCCGGCCTGGACGTCGGCAAGCGCGAACACCACGCCACCGCCGTCACCCCGGCGGGGAAGAACGCGTTCGACAAGCGGCTGCCCAACAGCGAACCCCAGCTGCGGGAACTCTTCGAGAAGCTGCAGGCCGAGCACGGCACCGTGCTCGTGATCAACTCCCGACCAGCACAACTACGACCTCACGACCTGAACGGCGATCTTCCCTCAGGGGGAGCTACATCCGATTCCTTTGGTGTGCGGGAAGGATGGCCGGAAAGGTCCGGCTCGGTCACGCGGCCTGTCCGCCCTGCGCCCGGATCGACAGGTCGCCCCAGTCGGCCCAGGTCTTGAGCCGGTCGGCGTAGACCTGCGGGAGCATTTGGTTGCCCTGGGTGCCGAAGAAGACGCGCAGCGGCGGGTTGTCGGAGTCGACGATCTCCAGCAGCGCCTCGCTTGCGGCGGTGGGGTCGCCGAAGTCGAGGCTCTGGACGAACGCGTCGAGTTGTTCGCGAACGCCGTCGTAGGCGGGGTTGGCGGAGACGTGAACGGCGGAAGGACCGCCCCAGTCAGTGGCATAGGCGCCCGGCTCGACCAGTGTCACTTTGATGCCGAGGCCGGAGACCTCCTGGGCGAGCGATTCGGTCAGGCCCTCCAGGGCCCACTTGGAGGCGTGGTAGCCGCCGAGCAGCGGCCAGGCCGCCACACCGCCGGTGGAGGAGATCTGTACGACGTGGCCGGAGCCCTGCTCGCGCAGGTGGGGCAGCGCCGCCTGGGTGACCCACAGTGCGCCGAAGAGGTTGGTTTCCAGTTGGTCGCGCAGTTGCCGTTCGGGCAGTTCCTCGACGGCGCCGAACAGGCCGTAGCCCGCGTTGTTGACGATCACGTCGAGGCGGCCGAAGTGATCGTGGGCCCGCTCGACACTCGCGAAGACCGCGGCCTTGTCGGTCACGTCCAGCTTCAGGGGCAGGATTGCCTCCCCGTGGGCCGTGACGAGGTCGGTCAGCGTGGTGGTGTCGCGTGCGGTGGCGGCCACTTTGTCGCCGCGGGACAGGGCGGCTTCGACGAAGCGGCGGCCGAAGCCGCGGGAGGCGCCGGTGACGAACCAGACCTTGCTCATGGGGTATTTCCTCTTCGGTTTCAGTGTCTCGTGGTGTTCGGTCAGTTGGAGAACGCGGCGGTCAGCGGAGCCACCTGGTCCAGGAAGCGGTGTACGGCCTCGGCGTCGGCCGGGGGCGCGTACAGCACCGCCCGGTTCACGCCGATGTCCCGCAGCTCCGCCAGGTGCGCGGGCTCCGGCTCGGCCCCGAAGACGGTCACCGGCACGTCGTCGGCGCGTCCGGCCGCACGTCCCGCGGCACGCAACTTCGCGACGCGCTCGGCCAGTTCGGCCACGGGCATGCCGGCGTGCGGCATCCACTCGTCGCCGAAGTCGAGCACCCGGCTCGCCACGAGGGGCCCGGAACCGCCCACCAGAACCGGCGGGCCGGACGGCCGGTGGGGCTTGGGCCAGGACCACAGGGGTCCGAAGCGCACGTGCTCGCCGTGGAACTCGGCGACGTCGTCCTCCCAGATCCGGCGCATCGCCTTCACCCGCTCGGCCATGACACTCCAGCGGCGCCCCGGATCGGTGCCGTGGTGGGCGATCTCCTCGCTGATCCATCCGGCGCCCACCCCGAACAGCACACGTCCGCCCGACAGGGCGTCCAGGCTGGCCACCGCTTTGGCGGTGACGATCGGGTCGCGCTGGGGCACCAGACAGATGCCGGTGCCCACCCGCAGGGACCGGGTGGCGGCCGCGGCATAGGTGAGAGCGACGAACAGATCGTGGGTGTGGGAGAAGTGCGCGGGCAGCTCCCCCACCTCGGCGCGCGTGCGCTCGGTGGCGGGCATGTGGGTGTGCTCGGGAAGGAACAGCGACTCGAAGCCGCGGTCCTCGACCGCACGCGCCAGTTCGTCGGGGCGGACGGCGAAGTCCGCGGGGAACATGGCAATGCCTAGTTTCATGTCTTCCGTCCTCGTAGCAGGCGGCGCGCGCTCTTCCGGTGGTCGCGCAGGGCCGTCCTGCGCCCTCGTTCGTCGGCAACCCTAGGCATCGGCACCGAGAGCATCCATGACGGAGGCGCTCAGTAATTTGCCTCAGAGTCTCACTCGCCGATCCTCCGCATCATTCCGGCGTTAGGGTGTGGGGCATGGACGTGCTCGCCGACGTACTCGCCGCCACCGGCTTCAGGGGCGTACTGCTCGCCCAGCTGCGGTCGTCCGGATCCGGCTGGGGCTGTGCCGTGGACCGGCTGGGCACCGCGGGGTTCCATCTCATCGCCGAGGGCGTCTGCTGGCTGCGGACCGCCGAGGCGCCACCGGTGCAGCTGGTGTCCGGGGACGTGGTGCTGTTGCCGCGCGGCACGCCGCACCGGCTGCTCGGGGCCCCCGACGAAGAGGCCCTCCCGTACGCGGAGTTGGAGGCCGCTCACCCGCCGGGCGGGGGGGGCGTGGTCGACCTCGGCGGGGCCGGGCCCGTCGTGCGGGTGGTGTGCGGCAAGTTCCACTACGCCGGCAATACCGACGGGCATCCGGTGCTGTCGGCGCTGCCGGAGGTCGTCCATGTGCCCGGCATGAGCGCCGACCCCCAGTTGCAGGATGTCGTCCGGATCCTCGCCACCGAGACGGCGGGCGGGCAGCCCGGCTCCCGGGCAGTGGCCACCCGGCTGACCGAGGTGCTCTTCGTGCTCGCGATCCGCGCCTGGATCGAACGGGCCGACACCGCCACCGAGACGGGACCGTCCTGGCTGACCGCCCTGCGCGACCCGCGCATCGGAACCGCCCTGTCACTGATGCACGAAGAGCCGCACCGCGACTGGACGGTGGAGAGCCTGGCCCGCACCGTCACGATGTCCCGCCCGGCCTTCGCTCGCCAGTTCAAGGAGGTGGTGGGCCTCACCCCGCTGGCCTATCTCTCTCGCGTGCGGATCGACCTGGCCGCCCGCCTGCTGCGCGACACCGACAATCCGGTCGGCGACATCGCGCAAGCCGTCGGATACCGCTCCGAGTTCGCCTTCTCGCGGGCGTTCTCCCGGGAACAGGGCATCGCGCCCGGCCGCTACCGTCGTACGGCATCAGTCCCTTCCTGATCAGCCGCTTGCTGAGGCTTCGCCTCCGTCGGCAGGGTGCGGCGGCACGGCGCGGTTGTTGAGGTCCACCGAGAGGAAGATGTCGTTCGCGACGGGGGTTCGGATCTCCTCCGCGAGCTGGCCGATGAGTCCGGCCGTGCGGGCGAGCAGGGCGAAGGCACGCAGCAGCTCCAGCGGCAGGCCGAGATCGGCGAGCGCGGCGCCGCAGACGCCGGCGCCGTTGAGTGGCAGCGTTCTGCCCAGAACGTGGGGGTGGACCCGGCCGATGGCGGCGAACAGCGCCAGGTGTGGGCCGAACAGTCCTTCCTCGGTGGCGAGTTGGAACAGTCTCGGGGTGCGCGGGTCCCCCTGTTTGTGGACGTGGTGCCCGAGGCCGGGGATCATCCTCCCGGCCTCTCGGCAGGATCGTACGGTGGCGAGGGCGAGGTCGTCCCAGCCTGCCTCGTCGGTGGGGTGCCCGTCCGCCTGTGTCGACAGGGCGTCGTGCAGGAACCGGCCGCAGTCCTCAGTCACGCCGAGGAAGCGGGAGCCGCCGCCGAGGAGCCCGGCGGCGAGGGCGCCCTGGACGGAGTCGGGGGCCGACAGGTACGTCAGCCGGGTCGTGATCGCGGTCGGGGTGAACCCGTGGTCGGCCAGGGCGGCGAGTACGGCCTCGAACACCCGTGTCTCCCCGCGGGTCGGGCGGCGCTGGGTGGCCAGCCAGAACGCCAGCTCGCCGAATCCCACCTCGCCCATCACCTCGGTCGCGAGGTCCTGCCCGAGCAGGGTGATGCTGTCCAGGGAGGACGCACCGAGCGCGGTCGGATATTCGGGCTTGTCAGGCATCGTCGCCCTCCGGACGGTCTTCCAGCCACTTGCGCAGTTCGGCCCCGTGCTCGTCCAGCTCGGGCGGCGGGAGCCGGTAGGCGGCGGGCGTCTCGGAGAAGCGGATCGGGTGCCGGGTGGTGGGCACCGCCCGCTCTCCTTCCCCGACCTCGACGACCGGGTCGAGCCCGAAGCGTTCCGCCATCGCGAACCCGCCTTCGATGGTGTTGATCGGTCCGCACGGGACCCCGGCGTCGACGAGCAGATCGAACCACTCCAGGGCGGACCTCGTCCTCAGCCGTTCGAGCAGGAGCGGCCGGAGTTCCTCCCGCCGCTCGGTACGGTCGGCGTTGTGCCGGAAGCGGGGATCGTCGGCGGTCCCGGGGATCCCGAGCACCTCGCACAGTTTGCGGAACTGCCCGTCGTTGGCCGCGGTGACGATCAGGTCCTGGTCGGCCGTCGGCAGCGGTTCGTAGGGGAAGACGCTGGGGTGCGCGTTGCCCATCCGATGGGGCACGGTGCCGCCGGCCACGTAGGAGGAACTGTGGTTGACCAGCCCGGTCAGTGCCGACGAGAGCAGGTTCACCTCGACGAGCTGGCCCCGGCCGGTGGCGTCGCGGTGCCGCAGCGCGGCGAGGATGCCGATGGCGGCGTGGTTGCCCGCCATCACGTCGAAGACCGAGATCCCCGCCCGGTACGGCGGCCCGTCCGGATCACCGGTCAGGCTCATCAGTCCGGAGATCGCTTGCACCATCAGGTCGTAGCCGGGTACGTTCCGGCCGGGTCCGGCTCCGAAACCGCTGATCGACGCGTACACCACGCCCGGATTCCCGGCGCTCACCGAGGCGTGGTCGAGGCCGTACCGGGCAAGTCCGCCCGGCTTGAAGTTCTCGATCACCACGTCCGCGCGCCGGGCGAGTTCTCCGGCCAGCCGTGCGTCCGCCTCGTCACGGAAGTCGAGCGCGATCGACCGCTTCCCGCGGTTGATCCCCAGGTAGTAGGTCGACACACCGTCGCGCACCGGCGGCGTCCACGTGCGGGTGTCGTCCCCCTGGGGGCCCTCGACCTTCACCACGTCGGCCCCGAGATCGGCGAGCAGCATCGTCGCGTACGGACCGGCGAGGATGCGGGAGAAGTCCGCCACCAGTAGCCCGTCGAGCGGTCCGCGTGTGCCGCCTGAACCGCTGCTCATGGGCTACGCCCCCTCGTTCTGCACGGCGACGCCCTCGCCGCGGTACTCGCTGTAGGTGTAGGGGTTCGAGATCAGCTCGTTCGTCGGGATCTCCGGCTCCACGGCCTCCCGCCACGCGTCCTCGCCCATGGTGGTCCGCGCGTACTCCACGGTCGCGGCGACGGCGGTGCGGGCGCGCTCCAGGTCCACGCCGATCAGTTCGTGCGCGTACTTCACCACGGTTCCGTTGACCAGCACGGTGTGCACGTCGGCGCGGGTGGCCTGGTAGACCACGTGCCCGTAGGGGTGCAGGATCGGGTACATCGCGGGGGACCGGTCGTTCTTGAGCAGGACGAGGTCGGCCTTCTTGCCCGGGGTCAGCGAGCCGATGGTGTCGCTGAGGCCGAGCACTCCGGCGCCGCCGATCGTGGCCCACTCCACGACGTCCCGGGCCCGCAGGCTGTGGTGCACCACCGTCTCCCCGGCAGCGTGGGCCGCCATGTGCTCGCGCGTCCGGTCGGCAGACAGCGTGGCGCGCATCGCCGAGAACAGATCGGCGCTGAACCACACGCTGGTGTCCATCGACAGCGACACGGGGATGCCGTGGCGCCGCAAGCGCCAGGTGGGCGGGTATCCCTGGCCCGCGTTGTGCTCGCTCTCCGCCGACACCGAGACCGTGCCGCCCGAGGCGGCGATCCGGTGGTACGAGTCCTCGCTGAGCGTCGCCGAGTGCACATAGGTGACGTCGGGCGTCATGAACCCGTGGTCCCACATCAGACGTATGCCGTTGTCGTTCGTCGCGCCCCAGACGCCCGCGTGGGTGGTGACGGGCAGCCCGAGTTCGCGCGCCGCCTCGAACGCCGCCTTTTCGGGGAACGCGTCGTCACCGGTCACGTCGAAGGCGAGTTGAAGGCCGAGCATGTCGTCGCGCGAGGCGAAGTTGCGGTCGATGAAGGACCGGAACTCCGGTGAGTTGGTCCACTCCCAGGGCGCACCCAGCAGGTTGCCGTAGGCCAGTACGAAGCGGCCCGGTACCGCGCGCAGGGATTCGACGGCCGCGTCTCCGTGCTCGGGGGTCTGCAATCCGTGCGACCAGTCCACCGTGGTGGTCACACCGGCGTCGAGCGCCTCGATACCGGAGAGCAGGTTGCCGGCGTGGATGTCCTCGGGGCGGAAGATCTTGCCCCAGTTGAGGTAGTAGAAGACGAAGTACTGCGACAGGGTCCAGTCCGCTCCGAGGCCGCGCAGGGCCGTCTGCCACATGTGGCGGTGCGTGTCGACCATGCCGGGCATGAGGATGCCGCCGGAGCAGTCCACCACCACCGCGTCGTCCGGAGCTTGGAGGTCCCGCCCGACCTGCTCGATCCGCTCGCCGCGGACCAGTACGTCGCCGCGGTCGAGCAGGCCGATCGCCGGGTCCATGGACAGGACGGTCGCGTCGCGGAACAGGATGGGGCGTCCGGGGGTGAAGTCTTCTCGGTGCGGTTCTTCGATCGCCATGTGGTCACCTCGTTGTGGAGTGGGTGGTTCGGGCGCGCAGGACCCGGGAGCGAGCGGTCAGCGGCACGGCCGCGGTGGCCAGGCCGAGGGCCAGCGCCGCGAACCCCCATGCGTAGCCGCCCAGTTGGTCCAGTCCGAGCGCGTGGTCGAGGGACCAGGTCCCGGGGCCGGTGAAGGCGAGGACGACGGCTACCGCGCCGTACCAGAAGGGCACTTCGCAGCCGCCCTGCTGGGCCCAGAAGCCGTTCGGTGCGGTCGCCACCGCGGCGACCGCCATCGTTCCGACGACCACCGCGCAGCCGCCGGGCGTCAGCAGGCCGGCCGCGACAGAGGCCGCCCCGGCGAGTTCGGCCGCACCGGCGACGAGCACCATCCGCCGGGCGGGAACGAAGCCCCACCGGTCGAAGACGGCGGCGGTCCCGGTGCGCCCGGCCCCGCCGAACCAGCCGAACAGCTTCTGGGTGCCGTGGCCGAGCAGCAGCGCGGCGAGCAGCAGTCGCAGCAGGAGCAGGCCCAGGTTCATGGCTGCGGCTCGTCCGCGGGCCGGGGCTGGAGCACGAAGTCGAACTCGGCTCGCAGATAGGGCTCGTCGACCGTGCCCCCGCCGGGGGAGGCACCGGCGGGCTCCTCCGTGAAGCGCACGATCAGCTCGTCCTTCGTGCCGAACACGACGTCGGTGTCGAGGAATTCGGAGCCCTGCCGGAACAGGTGGGTGATGAGCTTCTCGTAGCCGGGATGCTCGATCAGGAAGTGGATGTGGGCGGGACGGAAGTAGCTGATGTCGGTCCCGCTGACCAGGTCACCGACCGGGCCGTCCATCGGGATCGCGTAGCCGCGTGGGGCGATGGTGCGCACGCAGTACGAGCCGTCCGCCCGCGTCCGGTACTTCGCGCGCAGCCGCGCCTCGTCGATCTCCGGGAGCTGCGCCTCGTACGTACCGTCGGCGTCGGCCTGCCAGACGTCCAGGACGACGTCCGGGAGCGGTGTGCCGTCGAGGCCCAGCACGCGGCCGGTGACGAACAGCGGGGTGCCCGCGATGCCGTCGGACAGGTCGGCGCCGAACGCCGCCGTGGGCGAACCGTCGATGTGGAAGGGGCCGAGCACCGTCGCCGGCGTAGCGCCTGCCGAGAAGCGGTGGTTGAGCTGGACGACGAGCGTGCTCAGGCCGAGAACGTCGGAGGCGAGGATGAACTCCTGGCGTTTGTCGTCGCTGATCCGGCCGGTGGCCGAGAGCCACTCGACGGCCGCCGCCCACTCCTCCTCGGTGAGTCCCACCTCGCGGGCGTACGCGTGGAGGTGCCGCACCAGCGCTGTCATCAACTCGGCGAGCCGGGGCGAGTGAGCGGTGCCCCACCGTTTCACCGCGAGGTCGGTGAGATTGTCGTCCGTCACGAAGGCCATGGAATCCTCCTTGATTCATTCCGGCCCGACCGCTGTACGGACAATCGTCCGTACAGCGGTCACCCTGGTGCATGGTTGATGCCTAAATCAAGCCCTCGTGGCGGGATTGGCTCAGAACATGGTGTTGTCGTTGGCGGAGGTCGCCGGCACGTCCTGCAGGACGTCCCAGTGCTCGACGATCTTCAGCTGTCCGTTCTTCTGCTTCTTGACGCGGAAGATGTCCACGACGGACTGGCCGCGGTCTTCGGGCGTGAGGCGGTAGTGAGCGTGGATGGCCACCATGTCGCCCTCGGCGATGACCCGCTTGCGCTCGACGATCAGCCCCGGGAACTGCTGGAAGAACTGGGTGAACTGCTCGCGCAGACCGGCCGAGCCGCTGGGGATGGTGGGGTTGTGCTGGTGGTACTCCGGAGCCAGGTACCGGACCGCGTCCGGGTTCTTGTCGACCAGGAGCGTGTCGAAGTAGCCGGTCGCCACCTTCTCGCTGAGGGCCGTCTGCCAATGCGGGCCGGGCTGGTTCGTCCGCGGCTGGCTGACCGTGCCGAACATGTCGTTGCCGTTGACGGTGGTCGCCGGCACGTCCTGCAGGATGTCCCAGTGCTCGGCGATCATGCGGCTCTTCGGGTCGAAGCGGAACATGTCGACCAGGGCCACGCCGCGGGTGCCGGGCTCGTTGACCACGTTGCCGTGGACGATGACCATGTCGCCCTGGGCGAGGACCCGCTTGACTTTGTACTTCAGGTCCGGGTACCGCGCGGTCTCGAAGCGCACGAAGTCCTTGAGTGCCTCGGTGCCGTTGGCCGCATTGGGGTTGTGCTGGATGTAGTCGGGGCGGATGTAGCGGTCGGCGGCCGACAGGTCGCCGTGCTCGAAGAGCCGCTTGAGCACGTGGACGGCGACGCGCTTGTTGCGCTCCTGCGTTTGAGGGCTTGTCTGCCACGCGCCCGCAGAGGCCTCGCCGTGTGACGGGGCGGAGGCGGTGGCGACGGGGGCGAAGCCGGCCATGGCTCCGACGGTCGCCGCGGCCACCAGGGTGGCGACGGCCTTACGGGACAGGAAAGTGCTGCGCATGACGGTGTTCTCCAATGCTGTGCGGGGAAGAGGGCGGTGCGGGTTGGCGGGTCGGATCACGCGGAGGTGAAGGCGAGGAGGAACTCGACGGCCCCCTCGTCCTCGACGGTGATCCCGCCGAAGTTCGGTGCGTCGATGCCGTAGTCGGCGAAGGTGACGGGGATCGAGCCGTTCACGCGGAAGCCGTCGGCGGTGCGCTGGGCGTTGAGGTCGAACGTGGCGGAATTGGTCTGGCCGTGGATGGTCAGATCCCCCGTGGCCTCGCCGGTGACCTGTTCGTTCACGTCTGGCACCGAGCCGAAGTCCACGGGCTCGGTGAGCTCGAAGACGGCATTGGGGTACCGCTCGGTGTTCATGATCCGGCCGCGGAACTGGCCGTCGCGTCGGTCGGAGTCGCTCCGCACCGAGGCCAGGTCGACGGTGAAGCTCCCGCTGACAGCCCGGGTGCCCTCGATCTCCAGCTCTCCGGTGACCTCTTCGGTACGGCCCACGGCCGTGACGTTCTGGCCGAAGAGCACCTCGTCGACGCGGTAGCCGGCCTGCGAGCCGCTGCCGACCCGCCAGCTGCCCTCGACGCCCTCCCGCGCCTGCTCGCCGGAGCCGGAGTCGGATGTGCTCTCCGGTGCGGCCGGTGGACTGTCGAGTGACAGCGCGGCTGGTGGGTCGTCCTGGATGTAGTTGATGTAGACGTACGGGCCTCCGACGCCCACGAGGGCGGCGGCGGCAACGCCGACGATCAGCCAGCGCTTCCAGCGTCCGGGTGTGGTGCGTGCCATTGGTTCCTCCGAGAGGCAGATGGTCGGGTAGTGGATCTTGAAAGTTAAAGTACTTGGCTAGAAAGGACCCTGGGCCATGTATGCCATGGGGTCAGCCGTGGGCTGCGAGGGAGACGTGCTCCCACTCGGCCCAGGTAGCCAGCTTGCGCGCGTAGTGGTCCTTGGCCAGCTGGATCGGCGGCCTGCCGAAGAACACCCGCAGCGGCGGGTTCTCGGTATCCACGATCGTCAGCAGGGCGGGACCGACGGCCTTCGGATCGCCCATGTCGGACAGGTCCAGGCCCTCGGCCAGGGCCTCGGACAGTCCCTCCACCGCCCACTTGGAGGCGGCGTAGACACCGAGGCTGGGGAAGGAGAGCACGCCGCCGACGGAGGAGACCTGAACGATGTGGCCGCCGCCCTGGATTCGCAGCAGCGGCAGCGCGGCCTGGGTGACCCAGAGCACGCCGAAGAAGTTCGTTTCCATCTGGTCGCGCGCCTCGGCCTCGGTCAGCTCCTCGATCATGCCGAAGTGGCCGTAGCCGGCGTTGTTGACGACGACGTCCAGGCGGCCGAAGTGCGCGTGGGCCTTGTGGACCGCGTCGAACGCGGCGGTCTTGTCGGTGACGTCCAGGGGCAGTGCGAGCAACTGCTCGCCGTAGGCGATCGCGAGGTCCGTCAGGGACTCCGTGTTCCGCGCGGTCGCGGCGACCGAGTCTCCGCGATCCAGCGCGGCCTCGACGAACGCGCGGCCGAAGCCGCGGGACGAG
This sequence comes from Streptomyces albicerus, assembly GCF_008905045.1. Classification (GTDB taxonomy): domain Bacteria; phylum Actinomycetota; class Actinomycetes; order Streptomycetales; family Streptomycetaceae; genus Streptomyces; species Streptomyces albicerus. The sequence continues at coordinate 24,228 of NZ_VWMY01000001.1, read as the reverse complement.
CCGGTGACGAACCAGGTCTTGGACACGAGAACCTTCCAGTGGGAAAAGGGAGTTGATGGAATATGGAATGGGAGGTCAGGCCAGGAGCTGCTCGGAGACCTGCCACAGGCGCGCGGCCGCCTCCGGGTCCACGGCGTGCGCGGCGACCCCGGTGTTGGTGCCGGGCCGGTGCGGTTCGGCCTCGTCGCAGTCCTCGAAATACCGGCCGGTGACACCGTCGACCACGGGCGACGCGGCCAGCAGCACCGAGTTCGCGGCCCCCTGCTCCACCGTCTTGAGGGTCAGCTCGGGCGGCTGCGTTCCCTCGCCGATCAGGGCCTGGAGGTGGGCCCCGAACTGCGCCATCTCGGCGTCCCCGATATGACGCATCAGGTTGGTCCGGATCCCGCCGGGCATCAGCGCGTTGACCGCGATCCCGTCGTCGGACCAGCGCCGGCCGGCCTCGACCGCGAACAGCACGTTGGCCGTCTTGGACTGCCCGTAGGCGAGCCACGGGTCGTACGGCCGCTCGGTGAAGTGGAGGTCGTCGAAGACGACGGGTGAGAAGAGGTGTCCGCTGGAGCTCACCGACACCACGCGCGCACCGTCGGCCGCCGCGAGCGCGCCGCGCAGCCCGGTGGCGAGGGCGAAGTGCCCCAGGTGGTTGGTGGCGAACTGCAGCTCCCAGCCCCGCGGCGTCCGGGTCTCCGGAGTCCCCATCACGCCCGCGTTGTTGACGAGGATGTGCAGCGGCCCTTGCCATGCGGTCACGAACGCCTCGACGGACGCCGGAACGGTCAGATCCAGGGAGGCGACCGTCACGCCCTCGGAGCCGGTGGTGACCTTGATGTCCTCCGCGGTGCGGCGGCCGGCGGCCGTGTCCCGCACGGCGAGGACGACCTGCGCGCCGGCCCCGGCGAGCGTCCGGGCGGTCTCCACACCGATGCCGGAGGCGGCTCCGGTGACGACCGCGCGGCGGCCGGTGAGATCCGTGCCCGCGATGACGTCGGCGGCCGTGGATCCGGAGTGGAAGGGGGTGGTGACGCGTGTGCTCGTGGTCATGTCGGCACGTGCTCCCGGTTTGCTACGATCAAAAATCGGAGGCTCCTCCGCTTTGCTTGAAACTTTAAGCGGAGGGGCCTCCGATTGTCCAGAAGGAAGGAATGCTGTGACCGGCAACACACGCGGACTGCGTGCCGACGCGCGCCGCAATCGGCAACGCCTGCTCGACGTGGCCGTACGCGCCTTCTCCGAGCGGGGCACGGACGCGTCGCTCGAGGCCATCGCCAAAGAGGCCGGTGTGGGCATCGGCACGCTGTACCGGCACTTCCCCACCCGGGAGGCCCTGCTTGAGGCTGCATACCGCAACGAGGTCGCGCGGGTCTGCGACAGCGCCGAGGAACTGCTGGCTCAGTACCCGCCCGACCAGGCGATGCGGGTGTGGATGGACCGGTTCATCGACTATCTGGCCACCAAGCAGGGCATGGCGGACGCGTTGAAGGCCGTCATCGCCTCCGGTGACTCGGACCCGTTCGCTGAGAGCCTGGACCGGATCAGCACGGCCATCAGCACGCTGCTGAAGGCCGGGGCCGAGGCGGGCGTCCTGCGCTCCGACGTCGACCCTCTCGACGTCGGCTTCAGCCTCGGCGGCATCCTGCTGATCACCACCGACAAGGGGCTGCGCGACCGCGCGGGCCGCATGCTCGATCTGCTCCTCGACGGACTCCGCTACCGCGCCGACTGAACTGAAGACCCCATGCGACTGGGCGTACACATCACCCGCTTCGACCACCCCGACGGCCCGGCCGCCCTCGGACCCGAGCTGACCGCGGCGGGCGCGGAGGTGGCCGGCATCAGCCGGCTCTCCGTCATGGACCACTACTTCCAGATGGAGGGGTACGGGCTCACCGCGACGGAGCCCATGTTGGAGAGCTGGACCACCCTCGGCCATCTCGCGGCCCACACCTCGACGGCCCGACTCGGCCTGCTCGTCACCGGGGTGACGTACCGCCATCCCGGGCTGCTGGCCAAGATCGTCACCACGCTCGACGTGCTCTCCGGCGGCCGGGCCGTCCTCGGACTCGGCGCAGCCTGGTACCAGCGTGAGCACACCGGCCTCGGAGTGCCGTTCCCGCCGACCGGCGAGCGCTTCGAGCGGCTGGAGGAGACCCTGAGCGTCTGCAAGCAGATGTGGGACCCGCAGGCCAACGGCCCCTTCGAGGGCAGGCACTACCGGCTGGCCTAGACGCTCTGCGTCCCGGCGCCCGTGAGCGCCCCGCATCCGGAGATCATGATCGGCGGCGGTGGGGAGAAGAAGACCCTGCGGCTCGTCGCCCGGTACGCGGACGCCTGCAACCTCTTCGTCTCCAGTCCGGAGGAGGTCGGGCACAAGCTGAAGGTGCTGCGCGGTCACTGTGATGACGTGGGCCGCGACTACACAACCATCAGGAAGACCGTCCTCTACATGGACCCCGGCGGCACGCTCGACGGCTTCGCCGAGGCCATGGCCGAGTACGCCGCGCTGAGCATCGACGAAGCCATCGTCGCCCCGCCGGACGGCGCCCCGGCGCGCCGGATCGAGCACCGCGCGGCGCCGGCGGCGAAGGCGCTGGCCGAACTGGGCTGACGGCGTGAGACAAGGTCCCCTCGTGCTCCACACGCACGAGGGGCCCGCCGCACGACGGGCACAGGCGCAGAAGGATGTCACCGGTTCCCGGCGGTGATGTGGAGTGTGGCGCATGAGCCACCGGACAGCCGTCAGCAACGAGCGCTCAGGTTCTCGAACAGCACCATCCCGGCAGCGGTGTTCGACGCGGGCACGTGGTACGTCTCGTGCACGCGGCGGATCCGGGGACCCAGCGCACCGCGCATGATCAGCCACATGATGAGTTCGATGCCCTCGGAGCCGGCCTCGCGGATGTACTCCTCGCGGGTCAGCGCCGCCAGCTTCTCCGGGTCGTGCTCGATCGCGTCGAGGAACATCCGGTCGAAGTCCTGGTTGATGAGTCCCGCGCGGGCGCCCGCCAGCTGGTGGGACATTCCTCCGGTGCCGAAGACGGCGACCTTGAGGTCCTCGGGGAAGGACCGGATCGCCGCGCCGAGCGCGTGGCCCAAAGCCAGGCAGCGGGCGGCGGTCGGCTGCGGGTACTGGATGACGTTCACCAGGAGGGGGACCACCGCGCACGGCCAGCTTTCACCGGGGTCGGGACAGTACACCGACAACGGCACCGTCAGGCCGTGGTCCACGTCGAGTTCCTGGAACACCGTGATGTCGAAGGACGCGTCGACGAGACCTTCGACGAGGTGGTCGGAGAACTCCGGGGCGCCGGTGACGACCGGGACGGGGCGGCTGCCCCACCCCTCGTCGGCCACTGTGTACGACGGGGCCGTGCCGACCGCGAAGGTCGGCGTGACACTCAGATCGACCGCGTTGGCGTGGTCGTTGTAGACGACGACCGCCACGTCGGGGGTGTGCCGGGCCATCCACTCACGCGCCGGCGCGTACCCGTCGAACAGCGGCTTCCAGTACGGATCGTCGGTCTTTCCGTGGTCCATGGCCGCACCGATCGACGGCACGTGCGAGGTGGCCAGTCCCCAGATCACCTCAGCCAAAGCTCCGCCCTCCCGCTTTGAGCGCCTGTGCGAACTCCTCGGTGGTCATGCCGGTGAAGACCCCGCCGAGGTACTGCATGGACTTCTGGTCGACCATGGCGAGCTTGAAGACGTAGAAGATGGAGCCGCCCAGCTCCATCATCCGGTTCCAGTCCCGGTGCAGGACGGCGTCCCGCTGCTCGGCCGTGAGGCCGTACGCGTCGCAGTAGGCGGCTTCGTCGGCCTTGAACTTCGCCCGGTTCTCGGCGTGTTTGAGTGAACCGCAGAGCCGGTTCAGGGCCTGTCCGCGGCGGCTTTCCGCGGCGTCGAAGACGTAGGTGCCGGGGACCTTCGGCGTGCTGCTGGACGACATCCCGTTGCTCTCCTTCCATGGTGTGCCGTGTCGGTCAGCGCAGGAGTCCGCCGCCGTCGCAGACGAGCGTCTGGCCGGTGACCATGGCCGCGTCCGGGGAGGCGAGATACGAGACCAGCCCCGCGAAGTGCTCCGGGGTGACGAACTCCTTGATCGCCTGCTGCCGCATGGTCGCGGTGAAGACCTCGTCGCCGGAGTGCGCCCGGGTCCCGGGGGTCGCGACCTGGGCGGGCGCCACCGCGTTGACCGTGACCCGGTGCTCGCCCAGTTCGCGCGCCATCACCCGGGTCATGCCGATGAGCGCGCCCTTGCCGGCCACGTAGGCGATCTGGCCCGGCGCGCCGGTGAAGAAGGTGCGGGACGCCACATTGACGACGCGCCCGCGGTACGGGCTCTCGCGCAGCCACGGCACGCACGCCTGCACCATGAGAAGCGGGCCGACGGCGTTGACGTCGAAGAAGCGGTGGAGTTCCTCAGGGGTGGTCTCCAGCAGACTGGCCCGGCCGGACAGCAGACCGGCGTTGTTGACCAGGACGTCCACACCGCCGTACGCCTGGACTATCTCGTCCACCGTCCGGCGGGTCGCCGCCGGGTCGCTGGCATCGCAGCGCCAGTGCCGTACCCCGGGGACGACCCCGCTCGTACCGTCCGGTTCGGCGATGTCCAGTGCGGCGACGGCGAACCCGTCCGCGGTCAGCCTGTGGACGATGGCGCTCCCCAGGCCACCCGCAGCGCCCGTGACGACCGCGACCCGGGAGCCGTCGCCGTCCGAACCCGTCACGGTGCCTTCTCCTGCGGATGGGTGGCGAGCGCTTCCACAGTGATGTCCATCCACTTCCACATCGGCAGGGAGACCAGGGCGTCGTGCAGCTCCGCCGGATCGGCCGCCTCGTACAGGCCGATCGTGGCGCCTCGGCCCGGGACCCGCCACAGTCGCTTGAGGATGCCCGCCTCCCTCAGCTGCATGGCCCGTTCACGCTCGCCCTTGCGCAGGGACTCGCGGACGTCGTCGGGGGTGTCCGGGGGCAGGGTGTTCTCGGTACGGACGAGGAATTCCATACGGGCGTTCCTTCACGGGGGTCAGGCTGCGGCGATCTCCAGCAGCAGTTCGGCCAGTTCACCGGGGGCCGTGACCATGGCCTCGTGTCCGGTGGCGATCTCGTGGACCGGCCAGCCGCGGACGACGGCGCGTTCGGCCTGCGGGGTGAACACCCGCATCCAGTCGGTGCATTCGACGAAGACACCGGCGACCTGGTCCGCCTTGCCGGTCAGCCGCAGCGGCTCGGTGTACGTCAGCCACGGGTGCGGGGTCAGCCGGGGACCGAGCCAGTCGAGGTCCACCTGGTCCTCGACGCCGAGCACGCTCAGCGAGCGCACCGGGATCAGCCAGCCGAAGCCGGGCCCGGACACGGAATGCCTGTAGTGCCCGGCGATGCGGTCGGGCAGCAGGTCGATCGCCGCGTCCCCGTCGTCGCCGACGAAGGCGTCGAGATGGACCCGTTTGGCCAGCCGGTCCGGGATGCGGTCCGCGACGCCGGTGACGACCTGACCGGCGTAACTGTGCCCGACGAGTACGACGTCCCGGGCGTCGTGGGCCTCGATCAGCGCCACCACGTCCTGGATGTGCGTGGTGAGCCCGACCTGGGGAGTGAGGAGATGGGCGCGGTCGCTCACCCCGGTCAGCGTGGGCGTGTGCACCTCGTGCCCGGCCCCGCGCAGCAGTGGTGCCACCCGCTGCCAGACCCAGCCGCCGTGCCACGCTCCGTGGAGGAGTACGAATACGTGGCGGCCGCTCATGCGGATGCCCTGGTGCGCGGGGCGCTGTCACCCTGCTGTTCGCGGGCCAGCATCTTCGCCACCGCGCGGCGTCCGCGCAGCGCGGCGAGGTCGGACCTGATGCTGGACTCGGCATTGCCGCCCGGATCGGTGGCGTACATCACCTCCTGCGCCTCCAGGGCGTCGACGTCCTCCTGCATCACCGCGAGCTGCTGCTCGTGCTGGAATTTCGTCAACTCCTCGTCGTGGATGAGGTAGTCGCGGCCCAGGGCGTAGAAGTCGTGCGTCTCGTTGCCGCGTCCCGGCGTCATCCCGTACAGCACCTTCATGTGGAAGCCGTCCGGTTCCTCGGTGCCGGTGGCCGCGACGCGGATGTTGAGGACGAAGATGCCCGGCGGGTAGAAGTCGCCGTCCTGCCAGCGGTCCACCGGCGAGGTCAGCCCGCAGGACTTCTCGTAGAACGGCGGGGCCTCGATGCCGACCATCCGGCGGCTGAAGCCGACGCGGTCGCCGTCCACGGTCACGTCGATCGGGGTGGCGGCGACGGCGGCGTTGCCGATGCTCGTCGGGTGCAGGAACGTCTCGTGGGTGAGGTCGAGCAGGTTCTCCAGGAGCAGCAGGTGCCGGGCCTTCAGAGGGACGACGCCGTGCACGTGGGTCCAGTCGGGATCGGTGAGCCACGAGGTGTCGGGCAGCAGGCTCTCATCGGCCAGTTCGGGGGCGCCGGGCCAGATCCAGATGGCGCCGTCCCGCTCGACCAGCGGGAAGCGGCGCAGGGCCGCCTTGGGCCGGTCGGCCTGCTCGGCGACCCCGACGCACACACCCTGACCGTCGAAGCGGTAGCCGTGGTAGTCGCACTGGAGGATGCCCTCGTCGTCCAAGTGCCCCTGGGACAGCGGGTACTTGCGGTGGGGGCAGCGGTCCTCGATCGCGGCGACGGTTCCGTCGGGCAGCCGGTAGAAGCAGACCGGGAGGTCCGTGATCCAGCGCTGCGTGAGGGTCCGGCCGATCTCGTCGGACCAGGCTCCCAGGTACCAGCCGTTGCGGACGTGCTGAGTGAGCATGGCGGCTCTCTCCTTTCAGAAGTCCGGTCAGAAGTCCGGTCAGAGGTCCAGGACGAGGCGGCCGCCGCGGGCACGGGAGACACAGATCAACATGGTGTCGCCGGCGGCCCGCTCGTCAGGGGTGAGCAGGGAGTCCCGATGGTCGACCTCACCTTCGAGGACGGCCGTCTCGCACGACCCGCAGATGCCCTCCTCGCAGGAGGACATGACCGGTGCGCCCGCCGCTTCCACGGCCCTGAGTACCGACTGTCCCGGCTGCACGGTGAGCGTCACCCCCAACGAGCGCAGCTCCACCTCGAACGGTTCGTCGCCCTCGCCGTCACCGGAGTGCTGCCCCGGGGCCGCGGCGAACCGCTCCACGTTGAGCGATCCCGCCGGCCAGGTGGCGCAGTGGGCCTCGACCGCGTCGATCAGCCCGGCCGGGCCGCAGCAGTACACCAGGGTGGAAGGGGAGGGTTCACCGAGGTGACCGGCGAGGTCGAGCAGGCCGTACTCGTCCTGCGGCCGTACGGTCACGCGCTCGCCGTAGCCCTCGAGCTCGGACAGGAACGCCATGGACGCGCGGCTCCGGCCCCCGTACAGCAGGGACCAGTCGGCCCCGGCCGCGTCGGCCTCGGCGATCATCGGCAGCAGGGGGGTGATGCCGATGCCGCCGGCGACGAACAGGTACCGCCTGGCCTGCCGCAGCGGGAAGTTGTTGCGCGGGCCGCGTATCCGCAGCTCGCTTCCCTCGCGGACGTTGTCGTGGATCCACTGCGATCCGCCGCGTCCGTCGGGCTCCCGCAGCACCGCGATGCGCCAGCAGTCGGTGACGGCCGCCGGGCCGCACAGCGAGTACTGGCGGACGGCGCCCGTGGGGAGGACCACGTCGATGTGCGCGCCCGGCTGCCAGCGCGGCAGGGGTACACCGTCGTGCGGTGCGAGCAGCAATGAGGTGACACCGTCCGCCGCCGTCCGCCGGGACAGGACGGTGACTGTGCCGTCGTACTCGGTCTCGCGTGGCGCCGGGCTGGTCGCCGCTGCTGCCGTCCCGAGCGGGAGCGCGTCCAGGGCGGCGGTCGACGAGCTCGTCATGTGCGTCATCTCCTCGGCACGGTCGGTGGTGCGGTGGCACGGTCGACGCTAGTCGGGGGGGAACGCGCAGGTCGTCGCGCTAATGACCGGACCCGGACGGCGAAAGGTCACGACCCGCCTACGTCATTCGTCGCGCCCGCCGGGCTCCCGGACGTGCCGCGGGGTCTGGTCGAGGTGGATGTGCAGCGGGTGGTCCGTGGTCCAGAGGACCTCCACCACGGCGTGCAGATGTTCGGCGTCGACCCGCCACAGAGGTTCGCCGTAACGGTCGTCCCGCGTGACGCCGTCCGACGGGACGACGTCGGTCAGCAGCTCCTGGTGACCCGGGGCGCCGTCCGGGTCGTCCGCCCCCCGCGCGAACTCCACGAACAGGGACGTGTCGCGGAAAGGCACCCAGATGTGCGTCGCCGACGTCATGCCAGCACCCCCGTCGTCTCGGGGTAGAGCCGCACGTACGCCTCGCCCATGGTCCCGTGCGAGAGGCCGAGGTTGGGGCCGGCGTTGCGCTTCAGCTGGACGCCGCGCCGCTTGGCGAGGTCGGTGTAGTAGTCCCACATGTGCTGCTGGGCGGCCAGGCACTCCATGGCCTTGCGCTTCTTGTCGAAGACCGGAGTGATGTCCAGCAGGACGTTGGGCTTGAAGTCGCACTGTTCCGGCTGGTGCGGCTCGAAGAAGAACACCGGGGGAGCGCCGAGCGGTTCGCCGGGCGCGTCGTAGCCGACCGCCTGGGCCAGCACGCGGGCCTGCAGCGCCATGCGGGCGGCGGCCGGGTGGTCGCCGTTGTAGGGGTCGGCGAGGGTGTGCGTGAGGACGACCGCGGGGCTCACCTCCCGGTACACGCGCACGATACGGTCCACCAACTCCGGTGTCTCCAGCAGCGGGTAGTCCCCGGCGTCGAGGAACTCGATCTCCGCGCCCAGCGCGGCCGCGGCGTCGGAGGCCTCGGTGCGGCGCAGTTCCTTGATCTCGTCGAGGCGCAGGCCGTCCCGCCAGGCCCGTGCGGACTCGCCGCGCTCGCCGAAGCTCAGGCACAGCACCTTCACACGCTGACCGCGTTCGGCGGCCAGCGCGATGGCGCCGCCGGCCCGCCAGACGAAGTCGCCGGCGTGCGCGCTGACGACCAGCAGCGCGCCCTCGGGCGGAGTGGACGTGTCGTGGGTCATGAGGGGCTCCTTGGGATCGAGTGCGAAGGGGTGCGTCGACCGGTGCCGTACGAGCTCCGGTTCCGCAGCGCTGTTTTCGCGAGAGGAGTGCGGGACGAAAGAGGTTGGTCCGAGGTCGTCGCGCGGCTCGCGCAGGCCGGGGTGTCCACCGTCCACGAGGCCATCGGCCGCCGCGGCTTCGCGGGGACCGGTCTGCGGCCGAACCAGCGGAACGTGCGCATAGCCGGCCCGGCGGTGACGGTGAGTTCCCACCCGGGGGACAACCTGATGATCCACGCCGCCGTGGAGGCCTGCCGGCCCGGCGACATCCTGGTGGTGACGACCACCTCGCCGTCCACGGACGGCATGTTCGGCGATCTGCTGGCGACCTCCCTCGCCGCTCGGGGCGTCATCGGGCTGGTCACGGCGGCCGGGGTGCGCGACACCGCCGAGCTGAGGGAGATGGGCTTCCACGTCTGGGCCCGGTCGGTGTCCGCCCAGGGCACGGTGAAGGCATCCCCGGGCTCGGTCAACGTGCCCGTGACGCTGGGCGGGGTGTCCGTACACCCCGGTGACGTCATCGTCGCCGATGACGACGGCGTGGTCGTGGTGCCCCTCGCCGAGGCCGGAGAAGCGGCGGAACTCGCCGAGAAGCGGATCGCCAAGGAGGCAGCGACGCGCGAGGTCCTGCGCTCCGGGACGCTGGGCGTCGACTACTACGGGCTCCGTGCCAGGCTCGCCGAACTGGGCGTCACCTACCAGGACTGACCGCCGGCTTTCTCGCCCTGGACCTGTGATGGATGGGGACCGCACACCGTGAGCGCTTCTGTGGAAAACGACGTCACCGGTGCGATCCGGGCCGCGCTGCTGCGCGGTGACTACGTGCCGCGACAGCGCCTGATCGAGGCGGACCTCTGCGAACAGTTCGGCGCCGGCCGCTCCGGGGTGCGGTCGGCACTCCGGCAGCCGGCGACGGAGGGCCTGGTCGAGATCCAGCGCAACCGCGGCGCCCGCGTCCGGGAGATCTCCTTCGCTGAGGCGGTCGAGGTGACGGAGGTGCGGATGGTCCTGGAGGGCCTGATCGCCGCTCGCGCGGCGGAGCGGGTCAGCCCCGCGCAGGCCGAGGAGCTCCGCGCGATCGGTGCGGACATGGCTCGGGCGGTCGCCGACGGCGAACTGATGGCGTACAGCGACCTCAACGCCCGTCTGCACCGCGGTGTGCGCGACATCGCCGGCCACGAGACCGCCAACCAGGTCGTCGAACGACTGCGGGCCCAGGTGGTCCGGCACCAGTTCATGCTGTCCCTGGTCCCGGGGCGGGCCCGCGCGTCGCTGCCCCAGCACCGGCGGATCAGCGCGGCGATCGCCGCCGGGGACCCGGTGGCGGCCGAAACGGCCATGCGGGACCAGGTGGCGACCGTGGTGGAGGCGCTGCGGGCGCTCGAAGCCCGCCAGGAGCGCGCGAGCTGAGGCACGGCGAGGCGGCAGGGCACGATGTGCCCTGCCGCCGTTCCCGTTCAGGGCTTCAGGCACTCGACTGTCACATTCCGTCGCCGGCACCCGCGTCGGCGTCCTGGACCGTCTTCCTGGCCCAGGCGACTTCGAGCTTGCCGGTGGGGGTGCGCGGCAGGACGTCCGTCAGGACGACGGAACGCGGCACCTTGTAGCCGGCGAGGCTGCGCCGGACCCAGTCGCGCAGCTCCTCGCCGGTGGCGGTGGTACCGGGAGGGACCGCCACGACGGCTGCCACCCGTTCTCCCCAGGTCGCGTCGGGGACGCCGACGACGACGCAGTCCTTCACCGCGGGGTGCGAGAGCAGGACGTTCTCGACCTCCTGCGGGTGCACCTTTTCCCCGCCGGTGTTGATCACGCCGGAGCCGCGTCCGAGGAACCGGATCGCGCCGTCGGCCTCGATCCGGGCGAGATCGCCGGGGATCGCGTACCGGACCCCGTCGATGGTGCGGAACGTCGTCGCGCTCTTGGCGGTGTCCTTGTAGTAGCCGAGGGGCATGGGCCCGCAGTAGGCGAGGTTCCCGACCTCGTCACTGCCGGGTTCGACGAACCGGTCACCGGGGCCGACCACTCTTGTCGCGGGCACGGGGAAGAATCGGGCGGGCAGGTCGCGTACCGACGAGGTGATCGCGAAGGCGAAGGGACCGCCTTCGCTGGAGGCGATGGCGTCGATGACCGTGGCCTCGGCGCGCTCGTGCAGCGCGCTCTTGAGCACATCGCTGAGAGCGGTGCCGGAGCTGAGGACCCTGCGCACGGAGTTCAGGTCGTGCGGCGTACCGGCCTGTTCCGCCCGCACCAGCTCGTCGACGAGCGGTCGGCACACGGCGTTGCCCGCGACGATGACCGTCTCGACCCGCTCCGCGGCGATGGTGCGCCAGACGTTCTCCGGATGGAGGCCGCCCTGCCGCGCGGTGACCGCCCGGCCGCCCACCATCAGGGCGCCCATGGTGTTGAACAGCCCGGTGGCGTGCATGAGCGGTACGACGGGCATGGTGGTCGGTGCACGACCTTCACGGTGTGCCTCGATCGCGATGGCCACGGCCTCGTCGAGCGTCGCGGGGAGTTCGGTGACACCGAGCGGATGGAAGATCGGGACCACCAGGGAGTGCAGCAGATCGCTCTGCCGCCACACCACGCCCTTCGGCTTGCCGGTGGTCCCGCCGGTGTACATGAAGAGCCGGTCCGATCCGGGCCGCGGCTGCGGCTCGCGTGGTGCGTGGGCCGCCAGCAGGTCTTCCAGTTCGGGCACAGAGGGACCGGCCGGGCCGTCGGCGGGTGGATCGCCCGCCCTCACCAGCAGCTTCAGCGTGCGTACGTGTCCGGCGGCGTGCGTGACCCGGTCGGCCAGGGCGCCGCTGAAGACGAGCGCGGCGGCGTCGGCGTCGGTGAGGAGTTCGGTGAGTTCCTCGCCGGTGTAGCGGTAGTTGGCGTTCACCGGGACGGCGCCGAGCTTGAAGGCGGCGAAGACCGTCTCCAGGTAGGCGGAACCGTTGAACAGGTAGCAGGCCACGGTGTCGCCCTCGCGCACCCCGGCCGCTTCCAGCGCGGCGGCCAGCCGTGACGCGCGCTCGTCGAACTCCCGGTAGGTGGTGTCACGTCCGGGCTCGGTGATGGCGACGGCGTCGGGCAGGGCCCGGGAGACCGCCTCCCAGATCGTGCCGATGGACACGTCCATACCTCAGGACCTCCTCGTCCTCGGGGCGGGGGCAGACCGCACGGCCGGGCGCGGCCGGAGCGCCCCGTGGATGTCTCGGGGGAGCAGCGATCCACGGGGCGCTTCTTCCTCACCGTAGGCGGGGCGCACTCCTTGAGGAACGCGTGCAATGACTCGACCGGCTCGGCGCTTCGACAGGGCGGTGAACAGGACGAATGACGTAGATCCGCTCCGAATCCGCCGGGCTACGATGCTGGGGCGATCGCGAGTCGCCCCAGTCCGCTCACCGACTGACGCGTTCTCCTGACGCAGAGCATCCGCGTGGCGAACCGGCACGGCGAATCCAACGCGTCGGATCGGCATCACGGCGGACTTCGACAGCAGGGTCCAACGCCCGCCGATCACGACGACGATGAGGAGGTCGGTCATGTCCGCATCACCCGTGGGGTGGGACGAGGTCGCCGCCGTCGCGCCGGACGGCCTGGCGGTACTGGACTGCGTCGGCCGGTTCGTCCGCCTCAACCCCGCGGGGGTCGCGATGTGCGGCGCACCCGAGGAGGCCGACCTGCTCGGTAGGGCATCCCCGTTCGCGCTGGCGGAAGGGGCCACCGGCGCGTGCCGGGCAGGGCTGCTGGAGGAGCAGTCGGACGAGCGCGTGGCTCACTGGATGCCCGCCTCCGGGACCCGCCGGGAGTTCGCCTACCGGGCCCGCGGCCTGCCGGGCGACCCGAAGTTCACGGTGGTGTCGTTCCGCGACGTGACCGACGAGTGGCACCGGCAGCGCAGGATCGCGGCGATAGCCCAGTCGTCGATCGCACTTGCTTCGGAGGGCTCGCTCGGCTCGACCCTCGACGCCGTGGCCCGGCAGATCGTCCAGACCGACGGCCTGGCCGGCGTGCAGATCCTCATCCTGGACAGCACGGGCCGCGAACTGCGGCTGATGGGCTCGGCGGGGCTACGGCACTGGGACGCGTTCCTCGACCGGCTGCTGGAGTGCCGCGACCGCGGCGCCCGGCTGCGCATGCTGGACACCCTGCGGGAACGCAAACCGATCGTCGTCCCCCACCGGTGGGCCCAGATCCGCGAGGATCCGGCCTGGGAACCGCTGCACGCCTACCTCGGGGAGCTCAACTGGGACTCCTTCGTCAGTGTTCCGCTGATGGCGCGCGGCCGACCCGAAGGGGTGCTCAACGCGTACTTCGCACCCGGTCAGGAGATCGGCGGCCGAACGCTGGAGTTCCTGGCCGCCATGGCGGAGCAGGCCGCGCTCGCCGTCGACTACGCCACGCTGCTGCAGCGCGAACGTGAAGGGGCCCGCCGGAACGAGCGCCAGCGCCTCGCCCGCGACCTGCACGACTCGATCGTCCAGCACGTGTTCTCCATCGGCATGCAGGCCAACGCCGTCGGAGTGCTGGGGGCGCGTGACGGGCCGGTGCCGGCGGAGGCGGTCCGGCAGTTCGCGGAGGAGGTCGGGGCCCTGTCGCAGACGGTCCTCGCCGACCTTCGGGCGATGGTGCACGAACTGCGACCCACCTCCTCCACCCGGCTCGGCCTGGAAGAGGCGGTGAGCGCACTCGTCAAGAGCACCGAGAACCGGACGGGTCTCAGCTTCCGACTGCTGTTCGGCGCGGAGCTGAACGCGGTCGAACCCGACCTGGCGGAGGACATGTACCGGATCGTCGCCGAGGCCATCCACAACGTGGTCAAACACGCGGAGGCCACCACCGTCACCATCCGCCTCGGCGTACGCGACCACACCCTGACCGCCGGCGTCCGTGACGACGGTTGCGGACTCGCGGCATCCGGCGGGCGCGGCGGCTCGGGGCAAGGAGAGGACGACGGGCGGACGACCGGCGCGCACTGGGACCACGGCTACGGACTGACGACCATGCGGGAAAGGGCGGAACGATGGGGCGGCGCCATGAGGATCAGATCCGGGAAGAGCGGTACGGCCGTACGGGTCGTCATACCCCTGCCCGTACGGGTGCCGGAGCCCCCGGACACGGAGCCGGACGGCTCACGGAGCACTCCGCGGGCGGTGCCGTTTCCGGAGACACCGGACCCCGCCCCATCCGGGTCCTGATCGTCGACGACCACGCCGTCGTACGCCGCGGGATCCGCGCCTACCTCGAGGTCCTGGACGACATGGAGGTCGCTGCGGAGGCCGCCGACGGACAGGAGGCGCTCACCCGGCTCGACGCGATGGCCGCCCACCAGGAACTCCCGGACGTGGTGCTGATCGACCTGCTCATGCCCAGGATGGACGGAGCGACGGCGATCGGAGTGATCAAGCAGCGCCACCCAGGTCTCCGGGTCGTGGTGCTCACCAGCTTCGGCGAGATGGAACGCGTCCACGCGGCGCTCGCCCAGGGAGCCGCAGGCTACCTGCTCAAGGACGCGGAGGCGGGTGAGGTGGTCGCCGCCATCCGCGCGGCCGCCCGGGGCGAGGTCTTCCTCGACCCCGCGGTCGCCAGGGGACTGACCCAGGAGATCGTTTCGCCACCGACCGGGCTGGCCTCGCTCACCGGCCGGGAACGCGACGTGCTCGTACTGGTCGCCGAGGGACGGTCGAACCAGCAGATCGCCGACGAGCTGGTGATCAGCGAGCGCACCGCCCGCACCCACGTGAGCAACGTCCTGCGCAAACTCCGGCTCACCTCCCGGACCCAGGCCGCGCTGTTCGCGGTGCGGCAGGGTCTGGTCCCGCCGCAGGGCTGACCGCGACGGATGTCCTGGGCGGTTCAGGACACAGGTCCGCCGCAGGTGCCGTCATCAGCGGGTTCCTCCCGGGCCCGGAGCGTTCCTACGCTCAGGGGTACCGACCCCCAGCTCAGGAGGACAGCATGCTCGACGGCAAAGTCGCCATTGTCACAGGTGCGGGCCGAGGCCTGGGAAGGGCCTACGCCCGCACGCTGGCGGCGGCGGGCGCCGCCGTCGTCGTGAACGACCTGGACGCCGACGTGGCCGCGGAGACGGTCGACGTCATCACGGACGCGGGTGGAACAGCCGTCGCCCATGTCGGCGCGGTCGGCGGTTCCGACTTCGCCGACGCGCTGGTGCGGCGCGCGGTCGACGAGTTCGGCCGGCTCGATGTGATGATCACCAACGCCGGTGCGCTGCGCGACAGGACCCTGCGCAACACCACCGACGACGACTTCGACCTCGTCGTCACCAGCCATCTGCGCGGTACGTTCACCTGCGGCCGCGCGGCGGCGGCCCGCTTCCGTGAACAGGGCGAGGGCGGTCGGCTCATCCTGGTGGGATCACCGGCGGGGCAGCGTGCGAGCTTCGGCCAGACCGCGTATTCGGCTTCCAAGGGCGCGATCGTCGCGATGACGCGCACCTGGGCCGTCGAACTCGCGAAGATCGACGTCACGGTCAACGCCATCGTGCCGACCGCGCTGACGCGCATGGTGGCGACCATGCCCCGGATAGGTGACCTCGTGGCGAAGGTCGACGCGGGGGAGCCTGTACCCGAGGCCCTCCGGCGGCAGGGTCTCGGATCGCCGGACGACGTGGCGCCGATGATCGTGTATCTGGCGTCTAAGGAGTCGGCCCACGTCACCGGACAGGCCATCGCCGCCGGGGGCGACCGGATCGCCCTGTGGACGCACCCCGGTGAGGCCGAGGAGCGATTCCGGCAGGGCGGCTGGACCGCCGAGTCGGTCGCCGAACTCTTCTCCAGTGCCTATGCCGACCGGCTCCAGGACTTCAGGCCCACACCCCTCGACTTGGCAGCCTTTGAAGGAGCGTGATGCGCCCGCGGTCCCTCTCCCGGTCCTCAGGCTCGTGCAGGGGCCGGGGCTCCTTCTCAGGTCTGAGGCACCGCGGCGATGCGGGCGAAATCCCCGCTGATGTCTCCCGCGGTCTGCAACAGCGGTGGCAGATACTCCTCGACCAGTCGCTCGACCGATGTCTCGGCCGCGTGGCAGTTGACGTTGAGCGCCGCGATGACCTGACCGGAGCCGTCACGCAACGGGGCCGCGACCGACCGGATACCGGGCGCCAACTGCTGGTCCGTCAGCGCCCATCCGCGTGCCCGCACCTCGCGCAGGACCGCGTCGCGTTCGCCGGGGGCGGGCTGCCAGCACGGCGTCAGTCCGGAGCGCGAGGGCTCGGCGAGCACCTGCTTCAGTTCATCGGCCCGCAGGGCCGCCAGCAGTACCTTTCCCAGGGAGGTCTGCAGTGCCGGGAAGCGCGTTCCGATCTGCACCGACAGGGTCACGAGCTTCGGGACAGCCACCCGGGCCACATAGATGATGTCCGATCCGTCCAGCTGAGCTACCGAGCACGACTCGTTGGTCCGCTCCACCAGACGCTCCATGTGGGGCCGTGCGATGTCCCACAAGCCCATGGAGCGCACGTAGGCCACCCCGAGTTCGAGCACCCTGGGGGTCAGCGCGAATCCCGACTCGCACGAGCGGACATAGCCGAGTTCTTCCAGGGTCAGCAGAATCCTGCGGGCGGTCGGCCTGGCGAGCCCGGTGGCGCCGGCGACCTGCGCCAGCGACATCTGCGGCTGGCCGGGCGGGAACGCGGCAATGACCTCAAGCCCTCGGGCCAATGCCTCGATGAAGTCCGGTCCTGCTCCCTGGCGTGGCACGTGACTCCTCGGCTGCGGTCGAGCTGCGGGTTCCCACCGGTCAGCCTAATGCGTGTCCGTGATGCGGACAGTGGTTCACCGCGAGGCTTCCGCAGCCAAGGGCTTGACACCGACAAGCGTCCGAAGTGACGCTGACCTCAGACTGTCCGCCATGCGGATGATTGTCCGCCAGGCGTCACAGATCCTTCCTTCTCCCGCTTCCTGGTCATCCCCGTCCTGCACGCTCAGTGGCACGTAACGGCACTGTGGCACGGAACGGTGGGGCACACCTGATCCTCTGGAGAGTTGTATGTCCGAAAGAATCCCCACAGCACTGGCGGAGACCCGGGCGGCGCCGGTCCGGACGGGACTGCTCATCGGCGGCAGGACCGTCGAGACCGACGATTGGACAGCCGTCCACAACCCGGCGGCCCCTGAGCAGATCGTCGGTCACGCCGCCGCAGCCACCGTCGAGCAGGCCCGGGCGGCCGTAGCCGCCGCGGACGCGGCGTTCCCGAGCTGGGCGGCGATGCCCGCGCACCGGCGAGCGGAGATCATCGGCCAGGCGCTCACCCTTCTCGACGGCAGTGAGGCCGACCGGGCAGCGCTGATGACCCGCGAGAACGGCAAGATCTCCCTCGAGAGCCAGATCGAGATGAGCGTCTTCGTCGCCCGCACCCGGGCGGCCATCGACCTGGTCGACTCCCTCGACCAGGTAAGGCACCTCGACGGCCCGCCGCTGACCTCGCACATCCACCGGCTCCCCATGGGCGTGGTCACCGTCATCGTCCCGTTCAACTGGCCGATCGCGATCCTCGGCGCGAGCCTGCCGTACGCGCTGCTTGCCGGGAACACGGCCGTGGTCAAGCCCCCGCCCACCGTGCCGCTGGCCATGGTGCGCACCCTGGAACTGTTCGCGGCGGGACTCCCCGCCGGCGTCCTGAACGTCGTGACCGGCAGCAACGAAGCAGTCGCCCCGCTGCTCACCGACCCCCGCGTCCGGAAGATCGTGTTCACCGGAAGCACGGCCGCCGGCAAGCAGATCATGGCCGCCGCCGCGCAGAACCTCGCCTCGGTGACCCTCGAACTCGGCGGCAACGACCCCGCGATCGTCCTCGATGACGCCGTACTCGATCAGGAGCACATCGGACGGCTCGTCCAGGGCGCGTTCCTGACGAGCGGCCAGGTCTGCATGGCCGTCAAACGGCTGTACGTCCACCGCTCCCGCTACGACGAACTCGTCGACGCGCTCGCCACTGCCCTCGACACCCAACGCGTGGGCCCGGGAACCGACCCCGCCTCGACCATGGGCCCGCTCAACAGCGCCGCCCAGCGCGACAAGGTGACCGCCATGCTGACCGAGGCGGCCGACGCCGGAGCCGAGATCCGCGAACTGGGTACCCTGGCCCCCAACGCCGCCTCCTCAGGAGGACACTTCCTGCGCCCCGCCCTCGTCCTCGATCCCGACCCGGGCCTGAGAATCGTCACCGAGGAACAGTTCGGCCCCGCCCTGCCGATCCTGCCCTTCGACGACGTCGACTCCGTACTGGACCAGGTCAACAACGACTGGTCGGGACTGTGCTCCTCGGTCTGGAGCGCCGACCCCGCCCGCGCGGCGGGCCTCGCGGAACGGCTGCGCACCGGCACCACCTGGATCAACCACGCCAACGCGGTCGCATGCGACGACCGAGCCCCCTTCGGCGGCTTCCGCCAGAGCGGCATCGGACGCGAGATGGGCCCGGACGGCCTGCTCTCCTTCACCGAAGCGCACACCATCACGACGCACGGATAGAAACGGCGAGTACCGCTGGACCCCGCCGGCCTTGAGTGGGCGGGGTCCAGCCGTACTCCGGTCGTACGTCACACCAACGGCACGGACACCGCGTTGTAAGGGGTGTTCTCATCCCGGTCCGGGGTGGTGAAGCGGGAGTTGGGAAGGTACAGCCGACCCTTGTAGGCGGCGGCCGTAGTGGGCAGGTCGAAGCGGTCGTCCCTGATCACTCCGATCGCAGTGCCCCTAGTGCCCGACCGGTTGAGCCGGATCACGTCCACCTGGTTGGGGTTGGGCTGGACCACGTAGAGAGTGCGGCCGATGAGCACCAGCCCGTCGCCGCTGGGCAGCGTTGTGTCACCCAGGTCGACCTTGCTGGTCACGCCGGTGCGGGGGTTGACGCGCATCAGTGAGCCGCCGTCCGCGGCCGCGTTGGTGACGAGCAGGGCGCTGCCGTCGGGGGTGAGCGAGATGCCGTTGGACGTGAAACCGGACTGCACCCAGTCACCGCTCAGCGTGAGGCTCTCCGGGGCGCCGATGCGGCCCTTCCTGCCCAGCGGCAGCTTGAAGAGCTGTGCGCTGAACGACTCGGTGAACCAGGCGGCGTCGCGGGTGAGCAGGACGTCGTTGACGAAACTGTTCTCTCCGGCGACCACGTGGTTGGCGAGCAGCGCACCACTGTGGGCGTCGACGACCCGCAGTTCACCACTGCTGCCGCCCGCCAGGAACAGCCGCCCCCAGGAGTCGGCCTTCAGCCCGACCGTCATGCGTCCCAGGCCGCGGTGGACCACCTTGCCCTTGCCGTTCGTGAGGTTCACCCGGTACACGCCGCCGGTGGCGATCGATCCGAAGTACGCGTACGGCGCGGAACCGATCGCGACTCCCTCCGGCCCCCAGCCGTTGGGCAGCGAGAACTCCTTGGGCCAGGATCTGGCGGTGCCCGGGGCAGCCTGTGCCGTACCACCGACCAGGGCGGTCGCTCCCAGAGCGATGCCCGCGCCGAGAACCTGCCTGCGTGCGAGAGAGCTTGTCATCGATCGTCCTTCCACTGAAACCAAGACGGGCCGCCGGTTCGGCTGGGCGCCTGGTTCAATTCTTGATAGTTCAAGTATTCGGGTACAGCGACGAATGTCCTGACTCTCTTCGGTCCATCGGACGGAAAGCCGCCGGGTCGGTACTAGCGCGGACCGTTGAGGCGGGCCATTCGACAGCAGGCCGACCTGGCAAGGCCGAACGTCGCGCCCGGGATACGTCATTCGTCCTTACTTCCGGCGCTCGCCTCCCGGTTCTCTGTCCAGGCGGTCACCGCTGGGACATCATCCGAAAACCTGCCGGTCGCAGTGGCGCGACCGGCGTGAGCACGGTGACGGCTGCGCGCCGCACCGAGAAGGCGAGCGGGCCATGAGCGTGCCGCGACCGCACATCGAACCCGGCAGTCTCTTCATCGGTGGAACCTGGCGGGACGCGGAGTCCAAGGAGCGGCGCGACGTCGTCGACCCGTCCACCGGCAGAGTCGTCACCACGGTCGCGGAGGCCGACGGGGCGGATGTCGCCGCCGCGGTGGCCGCCGCCCGCGAGGCCTTCGACGCGGGGCCCTGGCCCCGGACACCGGCCCGCGAGCGCGCCCGCGTGCTGCACCGGGTGGCCGACCTGGTGCGCGACCGGGCGGACGAGATCGCCGCTGTCGAGAGCCTCGACGTCGGCAAGCCCGTCTCGTTCAGCCGGGGGGTGGACGTGGAGACCGTGGCCGAGACGTACGAGTACTACTCGGCGCTGGCGCAGAGCCTCGACGGAGCCACGCGGCAGCTCCCCATACCCGCCCACGCCTACACCCGCAGGGAGCCCATCGGCGTGGTGGGAGCGATCACCCCGTTCAACTTCCCGTTGATTCTGAGCACGTCGAAGGTCGCCCCCGCCCTGGCGGCCGGCAACACCATCGTCCACAAACCGGCCGACGAGACCCCCCTCAGCGCGCTGCTGATGGCGGAGATACTCGCCGACGCCGGCGTTCCCGCGGGAGTGGTGAACGTCGTCACCGGCAGCGGCCCCGTCCTGGGTGAGGCACTGGTGCGTCACCCAGGCGTCGACAAGATCGCCTTCACCGGGTCGACGAGGGTCGGCCGCCTGGCGGCGAGCACGGCCGGCGAACAACTCAAGCCGGTCACCATGGAGTTGGGCGGCAACGCGCCGCACATCGTCTTCGAGGACGCCGACGTCGGGAAGGCGATCGGCGCGATCATCAAGGCCTTCGTCTTCAACACCGGACAGTTCTGCATGGGCGGACCCCGGCTGCTGGTCCACCGGTCCCTGTACGACACCACGCTGGGCATTCTCGCCGACGCGGTTCCGGCCGTCCCCGTCGGCGACCCCTTCGACCCGGCCACCGTCGTCGGGCCGATGGCCGGCGAGCGGCACGTGGAGAACGTCGAGCGCTTCGTGAAAGCGGCTGTCGAGGACGGCGGCCGCATCGTCGTCGGCGGTGAGCGCTTGGAACTCAACGGCGGTTACTACTTCAAGCCCACCGTCATCGCCGGCCTGGACAACGACGCCCGCACCGTCCAGGAGGAGATCTTCGGCCCGGTGCTGACGGTTCAGCCCTTCGACACCGAGGAAGAGGCGATCGCGCTGGCGAACAGCACGCCGTACGGACTCGCCGCCGGTCTGCAGACCTCCGACCTGGCGCGCGCCCATCGGGTCGCCGCGCGACTGGACGCCGGCATCGTCTGGGTCAACGACTGGGCCATGCTCGATCCCGCCGTGCCCTTCGGCGGCGTCAAGCAGTCCGGCTACGGACGCGAATCCGGGCCGGAGGCGCTGCAGGCGTACACGAGGACCAAGTCGGTCGTTATTTCCCTCGTCTGACCCCTCGACAGGGCCGGCTCCGAGCGCCCGGCCGCCGCCGGCGGGCCCTCCCGGCCGGATCGGCCGGGTGAACTCCGTCCCCGGCTCTTAAGAGCCGGAGGTGAGCCGGGGGCATGGCGGCCTGGCAGTAGGCGTTGTCGCCCGGGCCGTGGACGCCACCGTTGAAGGCGACCCGATACGGGCGGTTAGGCGCGAAACGGCGGGCGGTGGTGAAGCCGACCGCGTCCCCGTTGTGCATGCCGTTGACGACCCGGGCGCTCAGGTGCCAGCGCAGACCGTGGTCGGTGCTCAGGTCTGAAGAGGGAAATGGGCGGTGAGGTCGGCGCGGGACCAAGGCGGAGGACTGCGGCGGTGGACCGCCCTCGACGGCCTCAGCTCCTGCCTGAGCGGCGTCACTTTGCAGGAAGGTGAGCCCGCAGCTATCGTCATATTCAACAATGCGACTAGGTGCCTAGTTGCTTAGCGATGGCCGTGTGCCACTTCCATCAGCAGCGTTGACGAGAGGCGGGCGGCCCCGTGTCGAGCAGTGGGTATCTGCGCTATGTCGCCCTGGGCGACAGTCACTCCGAGGGGCTCGGGGACGGCGACGACGTCCGTGGTCTTCGGGGCTGGGCGGACCGGCTCGCCGAGCGGGTCGCCCGCCACAGCCCCGGCCTGCTTTACGCCAACCTCGCGGTGCGCGGCCGTAAGGCCGGTCAGGTGCGCGCCGAGCAGCTGGCTCCGGCTCTCGCGATGCGGCCCGACCTCGCCACCGTGGTGGCTGGGCCAACGATGCGTTGCGCCCGGGCTGTGACCTCGACGAGGTGGCCGGCCATGTCGAGGCGATGTTCGCCGCCCTCACCGCGCAGGGCGCCACCGTCGCGACCCTCATGTTTCCCGATGTCGGGCGTATCACGCCGTTGGCCCGCCCGATCGGTCACCGTGTTCTCGCACTCAACGCGCATCCGGGAGGCCGCCGACCGCCACGGCGTGGTGGTGGCGGAGACGGCCGCGCACGCGGCGGCGACCGATCCGCGGTTGTGGAGTGCTGACCGGCTGCACGCCGGCCCGCTGGGACACACGCGCATCGCGGCTGCCGTGGCCCAGGCGCTCGGTCTGCCGGGCAGCGACGACAAGTGGACCCTTCCCCTTCCGGCCGAGGGGACAGACATCTCTGTCTGGAGGACCGTGGGTGCCGAAGTGCGCTGGGCCGGCACCTTCCTCGGCCCTTGGGTCGGCCGCCGCCTGCGTGGCCGCTCCTCCGGCGACGGCCGCCAGGCCAAGCGGCCGGCGCTGCTTCCGGTGGCCGCGTCCGCTGGGGACACCTCCCCATCGGTGTGATGCTCTGGCTTGCGACGACGCTGGCGACTCCTCGTGCTGAACTGCTCTTCACCGGACGGGAGCTGGAAATGAGTGACATCCATGCCTTCGCGTACTGCGCGCGAAGCGTCTGCGGATCGTCAGCGACGTGGTCGTAGGCGTCGTGGCACTTGCTGTTCACCGTGTTCTACGTCAGTCCAACATCGACCCCGCCAGTCACCTCCACAAGCTGCTCATCGGCTGGCCAGCGCGGACAAGGGGGCGAAGGCCGGTGGCAGCAGACCGACCTCGGAGTGCGGATCGTCCAGTCGATCAAAAGTCCTCCCAGGGTGGACACAGGATCGACTGAAAGGTGGTGGACGAGAAGGAGGTGACGGAGGAGCTCGGCAAGGGCAAGCTGTTCGGCGCGCTCGTCGCCCCGCGACACTTTCACCGTCGCCGCACTCACCAGCCCCGAGGCGGCGCGCAACGCCGTCCGCCCGACACTCACCGTGCTGGCCAGTCGGACTATGCGCAGGTAGGCAGGGAGCTGACCGCTCAGGCGGAGCTGGCCGTTGCCGTGCTCCTGCTGCTGACCGATCCGACCGTGGCACAGGTCGGGGACGGGCATCCGCTCTCCCACAGTGGCCTGGGCCTGAGTGCCTTCTCCTACTCGCTCGTCCTCGTCGTCTGCGGCATGCTCGCCGCCAATGTCATCAGCGGCCAGGTGGACCACGCCCTCGGCTACATCCACAGCGACATGGGCACGCTGAGGATCCACAGCCCGCTACTGCGGGCGACCCGGGAACAGACCCTGGCCCTCAGCAGCACGCTCATGTCGGAGATGGCTGTTCATCACGATCTTCTACATCGCCATGGCGGTACCGACGTCCGGCGCCACGGTCCCCATCCAGGCACTCCCCGGCAGCGTCTCGTAGTCGCGGGCAAGACGGCGGTGCAGCAGCAGGGTGCCGAAGGTCTGCTCGACAATCCACCGTTTCGGCGCCGGCGTGAAACCCTTCGTATGCGGATCCCGCTGGACCACCTCGATGTCGATGCCCAGGGTGCGGCCGTGGTCGATGACCGCGTTCTTGAACCCGGCGTCGGCCCAGCCCTTGGTCACCGACGGGTTGTCCGCAGCCACCACGATCACCGCGATGAGCAGGCCGAGGACGTCGGTGGCGATGCCCCGCTTGCGGCCCCGGCTCTTCTTGACGGGATCCAGCCCGGTCGTCTCCTGCGGCGCATTCGTGGAGGCGTGCACGGTCTGGTTTCCATCACGATCGCGGACGGGTCCTCGCCGCGGCCGCGGCTCTCGCGCACCTGCCGGCGCAACAGGTCGTGGATGGCCTGGTCGGTGCCGTCGTCGCGCCACTTGCCGAAGTAGTAGTACACCGCGGTATACGGCGGGAAGTCGTGCGGCAAGGGGCGCAGCCCCAACTCCGGGGGCGACTACGGCCTCCTGCCCTACCGTCCGGGTCTGCTGACACTGCAGCGCTGACGGCGTGACACGGGGTCAGGCTCCGGTATGGAGCCGGCGTGGCGGGCTCGGCGGAAGGCCGAGCCCGCC